>NZ_JBQCKP010000003.1:0-144387 GCF_051966875.1 Sporosarcina sp. SAFN-015
TCGAAAGAGACGTCATTCCAATTGAAACGGTGTATGCAGAAATGCTCGATAACAATATTGCACATATTCATATTACATTCGATACCCCTGTCGATAAAGACGAATTTGAAGAATGGGTTAAATCATTGCCGGATACTGTGTATCGGATGAAAGGTTATGTACCAGTTAAAGGGGTATCAAACCCTTACCTTTTCCAATATGCATACGGAATGGTCAATTGGCTTCCTGAGTATGTGAAAATGGATCCGAGACTTGTAATCATTGGAGAAGGAATCAGTCAAATAGAATATGTTAAGTAGACAGCCGATCAACTTATTGTCAACCCCGTATCATATGAAATAATAGTTGAATTGACCAAAACAATCCAATTCTATATTTTTGAAATCACCTTTGTCATCGTGTTAAGAAAATCATTGGGTTGGTTGGTATTTCATTCCGATTCTCATCTTCTCCCATACGTTATGATAGTTTGCGAAGGGAGGAGTTATAAGATGAAAAAATCGATGTCTGTCATCTTGCTCGGTTCGGCCCTCTTACTGTCGAACAATAATAGTGCTGAAGCTGCTTACCAAAATAATGATTTGGAAGTCCAAAAAGCGGTGCACAATGTACAATACTACGTTTATGAAGGGAAATTTTCTTCCTATAATTCCAAGGAAATGAACCAATTCGTTAACAAGTATGTAAATGACCTAGAAAAATATTATGGCAAAAACATAGAGGTTAAGATTCAAAAATCTACAAAACCAGTAGAGCAAGCAAAACCGGTAGAACAAGCGAAACCAGTAGAGCAAGCGAAACCAGTAGAGCAAGCGAAACCAGCAGAACAAGCAAAACCAGCTGAGAATACTGTACAAAATGAAAACATCTCAGCTATTGAACAAGCGGTTCTTAATTTAACAAACGCTGAAAGACAAAAAGCAGGATTGCAACCATTGCAAATCGACAATAAGTTGATGAATTCTGCTCGTCAAAAATCAACGGATATGGCTACAAAAAACTATTTCTCTCATACGAGCCCAACTTACGGTTCTCCATTTGACCAAATGAAAGCGAATGGAATCTCGTACCGTGCAGCAGCTGAAAACATTGCAATGGGTCAGCGCTCTGCGGAAGAAGTTGTGAAAGCTTGGATGGAATCCCCAGGTCATAGACAAAATATCTTGACTCCGGAATTCACTCATATCGGAATCGGTTATGATGCAAATGGGAACTATTGGACACAACAGTTTATTCAAAAATAATTTCAATGTAAGAGACACCTTTTGTTCCCGCACGGTACAAAGGGTGTCTTTTTGTTTAAAACATTTATGACGGGTGCATACTTTTTCAAGAGGTGAATGTCATGGATGAAGTGAAATCAAATGACAGTTTGATTTTATATATACAAAACCTTTTCTATAATTCCGCGGATCTTATTGTGCGGAATGTCTCTTGGAAAGATGGCGATGCCATCATCTGCTTTTACAATACAATGACGGAAAGCAGTGAAGTGAACAAGCAAATTGAAATTCTTCGTCTTCGTTCAATTGCTGAGTTCCCAAATTGGGCAGGAACGGCAACCTCAAGTGTTGGAACGTTTTCAGATCAGAAACTGATTGAAAGTGTGACGAATGGATTTGTTGCAATCTTTTTTCCTGCAACGAATCTGCTGATGACCATTACAATCCCCTCATTTGAAGTGCGTGCTACATCCGAGCCGAACAATGAACTTGTCATTCGGGGGCCCCACGAAGGTTTCGTAGAAAGCACCGATAAAAACATTTCACTTATTCGAAAACATCTAACTATCGCGGATCTCGTTGTGAAGAATGTACAGCTCGGTGAAGAAACGAATACAAAAGTTACGTATGTGTATATCGAATCTATCGCTGAAAAGGATGTCCTAACGGAAGTTAAAACACGTCTTGAAAAAATAGATAGACCTAATATATACAGCATCGGACAAATCGAGGATTATTTGGAGGATTCAGTTTGGTCTCCATTTCCCCAGTTCTTGAATACAGAAAGGCCGGACCGTGTTGTGGCGAATATACTGGAAGGGAAAATTGCTATTTTCACCGACCAATCTCCTTCGGCACTCATTGCACCGGTCACTTTTTTTTCGTTTTACGAGACACCGGATGATTTTAATGGCCGTGTGATTGTCGGCTCTTTTTTTCGGATGCTTCGAATGCTCAGTTTCCTGATCGCTGTTTTCCTCCCTGCATTTTATATTGCTGTCGTCGGTTTCCATTCTGAAATCCTGCCGTTTGAACTAGCTAGAAAAGTGAAAATAGCTGTGGAATTCATCCCGTACCGTCCCATTATTGAGGCTCTAATTGTAGAGCTCTTCATTGAAATCATCCGGGAAGCGACGATCCGGCTGCCTGCTCCTATCGGTCCTACAATCGGAATCGTCGGCGGGCTTGTCATCGGAGATGCAATTGTCAATGCAGGTCTTGTGTCGAATTTGATTGTTGTCGTCGTAGCGATGACAGCAATTTCAAGCTTTGTCGTGCCAAGTGTCGAGATGAATACGACAATACGAATTATTCGATTCCCATTCATGCTTGCAGCCACTTTTTTTGGTTTTTTTGGCATTGCGATGTTAACGGTCATCCTATTCATCCATATGATGAATAGGTCTTCACTGAATCAGCCCTATTTGTCACCGGTCGTGCCATTCGATCCTTCCCGTTTCAAAAACGTTTTCTTCAGGCTCCCTTATT
The DNA here is from genome assembly GCF_051966875.1 of Sporosarcina sp. SAFN-015. Lineage (GTDB taxonomy): Bacteria > Bacillota > Bacilli > Bacillales_A > Planococcaceae > Sporosarcina. Next base: position 2,712 of record NZ_JBQCKP010000003.1, read on the forward strand.
ATAAAAACCATAAACAACAGCAAACATTTACACATGGCGGCGCGGGCAGGAAGAAGAAGGTGAGAAGATCTTGAACTTTAATTTGTCAAGAAACCAGTTTTTCCTTCTTCTTTTTATTGTCCAGACCGGATCGTCTTTTTTTTCTTTTCCAGCGCCGTTGATCAATGCGGGTGGTAGGGATTCATGGCTGATTTTTCTCATTGCAGGAGCATTTCATTATATGCTTCTGCTTCTATATGAAAAAAACTATCCGTATTTCATTATAGGTCGATTTGTCGGTTGGCTATATAAAGGGTACTGGCTTTTTGTTTCCATCGTTTATCTTGCCTATGTCGATTACACTTTGGCGGTGTGGGGATTTCCGGAAACGCCGCAAATTATTGTGATTGGAGTGCTGGTGAGTGTATCTTTATATGCGAACTTGAGCAGGGCGGAAACGGTCATCAATTTGTCTGTCATTCTGATTCCGCTCATCCTACTATTTTTAGTTTTCCTGCAGTTTGCTTGGAAGGATCTTGTATGGACGAATCTTTTTCCGATCGGGGAGTCGACGGGTGCAGAATGGGTAAAAGGCTTTTTAAAAGCACAGACTGCTTTCATTGGCATTGAGATGTATTTGTTTTTCAGAAAATACATTGACAGTAAACAGAAAATAAAGGGCCGTCCGTTATTCATCTACCAACTGGTGTGGCTGATTTTCTTTTGGTTCTCTGTCGTATTGGCGCAACTATATTTCACTCTCCCCGGATTGAAAAGGATTCCTGAACCGCTTCTTTTTCTTTTAAAAGCTCAAGAAGTGACATTTGCCGAGCGCCTGGACTTGTTTTTCCTATACATTTGGACGGTATGGACGATCGTTACGGTGACTTTATTCTCCTTTGCCGCTTTGTATGTCCACCGGATTCATGCAAATGAGCACCATAAAAGGGATACAATCATTTGGCATGTACTGCTCGTATTGTTGCCTTTGCTCTTTTTACCCAAGGCAGCTATCGAAAAACTGAATGACGTGATCATTTATGTGTATCTTGCTTTTGGCATTCTCATTCCGTTCATTGTCATCATAGCGAATCGGAGGAAACGGAAATGAAGAAAATCGTACTTATATCTATTGTTTGTTCTTTATTCTTGGCAGGCTGTTGGGATGAACGTCTATTCAAGGATGTAACCCTCGTACCGGTTATTGGTTATGATGGTGAACCCGGAAAATGGACGGGATACTTTGCGCATGCAGACATTCCTGCTCCCGACAACATCAGTTTTAAAACTGTGGAAGGAAGCGGCGTTTCGATAGAGGCGGCCCGGATTGATGCAAATCAGAAAACGAGTGAAGCGCTTGATCCTTCACAAGTCCTCGCAGTACTCCTTACTACGAAAGCGGTGAAGACGGATCTCCTGGAGACGTTCGATGTGGCCTTCAGAATGCCCCGCACCCGCTTGAGCAGCCGATTCGCGGTGGTAGAAGGTGAAATGGCCCCATATATGGAGAAATCGGAAATAATGGGCAGAATGCTTCCCGATTATTATGATGAAATTTTGAAAACTGCCACATACGCATCTATCATTCCAGACGGTGATATCCAGCTGGCTATCCGATTACTTTTGGATGAAGGAATTGATCTTCAATTGCCTTATATGAAAATGACCGAAAGGACAGGGTTGCCTGAAGTGACAGGAGTCGCTTTGTTTAGTGGAAAAACCTTTTCCGGTCATACGTTGAACGCGAAGGAATCGACCATCGTCCAAGTTCTTAAAAAGAAACCCGGAAAATATGTATTGTTCACGTATGAGCAGAAGAAAGGAGAAAAAATTTATCCGGTCACTGTATCTCTCGTCAGGTACAACAAGAAATGGGATATAAAGGACGATAAAATCGATGCCATATATAAAATGAAATTCTCTATAAATGAGTTTGCCTATGATCATCTGAATAAAGAAAAAGCAAGGAAAGACCTACAGGAGTTTCTTTCAACAGAGCTGACGAAGAGTTTTAACGAAGTGATCAAGAAATTGCAGGAAGCGAAAAGTGACCCTGTCGGCTTTGGCAGACATGCCCGCGCTTTCCATCCTAGATTATGGAATAAAGGAGATTGGCATGATACGTTTTCAGGACTCAAAATCAATGTTAAAGTCGAGGCAGAAGTTATGCGAACTGGTATATTGAATTGAATTGGATATAGGTAAAAACCACTTTTGACTGATGAAATAGATCACGAAAGTTGCTTCTTGGGTTGGAACTGCGGGCAAACGAAGAAAGGAGATATCCGAGAAAGTCAGTTTTCGCTGACTTTCCGGACAGCCCTTTCAACTAAATTTCTTCCTCTGTATATGCAGCAATCGAATCGTCAATGCAATAGCACCGACCGTCAGACCTGCAATAAGACCAATCCAATATCCGAACGGGCCTAAATCGGTGAATTTCGCCATAAGGATGCCTATAGGCAAACCAAGAACCCAATACGACACAATCGCCATAACAAATGTCATATTGACATCTTTATATCCACGCAACGCACCTTGGACGGGTGCTTGAACCGCATCCGATAATTGGAAGAGCGCTGCATAGATAAGAAACTGAGCCGCCAATCCAATAATTTGCACGTCTGTCGAATAGAGAGAGGCGATTTGCTCGCGGAATATAAGAAGGATAGTGATAGCTATAGTACTGAAAGCAATGGCAAGGCCGACAGCGAGAAAACTATATTGTTTTGCATCACGGAACTGATCTCCACCGACTGCTTGGCCTACTAGAATTGTTGCGCCCATCGAAATGCTTAATGGAATCATATAGAGTAGGGATGAGAAATTCAGGGCAACCTGATGCGCCGAAATAACCGTGGTCGAATAGTTGCTCATCATTAATGTAACAGCGGAGAAAATACTCGTTTCAACAAAAATGGCAATCCCGATCGGTACGCCGATGAACAAAATCTCTTTCCATCTAATAAATGAAAGCTTTCCCCATTTATTAAACAATTGATAATGGCTGAACGACTTGTGTTTCCAAGCGATACCATAAGCGACGAAAAAAATGAGCCAATACGTGATCGCAGCCGCATAACCCGCCCCGACACCACCTAATTCGGGAAAGCCCCAGTTCCCGTAAATAAGTAGATAGTTTGTAAAAATGGTGAGCGGTGCTGATAAAAGGATGATAGCCATGGAGACGCGAGTTGCGCCAAGTGCATCGAAGAAACAGCGTAATACAGTGTATGCGAAAAGCGGGAACAACCCTAAGCTCATAGCTTCCAAATAGTCGGCTGCTACAATCCGTACTTCCTCTTCGAGCGGCATTGATTCAAGGATTGGTGAAACCCCATATCGAATGATTAAAAAAACGATGGCTGCAAGCGCGATTGACACATAAAGACCTTGCTGAACAGAGAATTTTACCTCGTCTTTCTTCCGCGCGCCTATTAGCTGGGCGATTATGGGGGTAAGCCCCATTAAGATGCCGGCTAGACCGGTATAAACAGGTACCCAAAATGAAGAACCGATCGTCACACCTGCAAGATGGTATGTATCATATCGCCCAGTCATAAGAATGTCGAAGAAGGTAATCATATACAGAGCAACTTGAGTAATGAGAATCGGAATTACAATCTTCGCTAGTTTGAATGGTTTTTTCTTAAATGGAACAGTGGTTTGCAAGTAAATCACCCTTTAATACAAAATTACACCCATTGTACCATGGTTCGTTTGCTATAATGACTATGGAGTTCAAACAAGGTGAATTCATATTTTTGAGAATAGATGAGGTGAATGGCCATGAAACGGCCTGTCGTATTACTAACCGGGGGCGGCACTGCAGGTCATGTGTCGGTGAACGAAGCATTGATTCCCGTGTTTAATGAAAAAGGATATGAAATCCATTATATCGGTTCCCATGACGGAATCGAAAAAGAATTGATAAAGGATGGCTATCGAGAAGTGATATATCATGCCATCCAAAGTGGAAAGTTAAGACGTTATTTTTCAATGAAGAACTTTTCTGATCCGTTTCGCGTTGGAGCTGGAGTTCTACAAGCATATTCGATATTGCGCAAAGTAAAACCGGAAATCATTTTTTCAAAGGGTGGATTCGTTTCAGTCCCCGTAGTGTTGGCGGCAAAGCTTGCGAAAATCCCAGTCGTCGTGCATGAATCGGACGTTACTCCGGGGCTAGCGAACAAACTTGCACTACCGTTTTCAAAACATATTTTCACGGTCTTTGAGCAAACGCTTGACTATGTACCAGCAGGGAAAGCGACCTGTACGGGAGCTGTCATAAGACCGGAAATATTTCAAGGAGACCGAAAAGAAGGGCTGCGCATCGCAGGTCTGACAGGGGAGAAGCCTGTATTCATCGTTATGGGGGGGAGCCAAGGATCAGTTGTGCTGAACGAAGCAGTTCGAAAGAATTTGGAAACCCTCTTGGAAAAGTATGAAATCATCCATCTTTGTGGTAAAGGCAATATTGATGATGAATTAGAACGTACAAAAGGCTACACACAGTTTGAATATGTAACAGATGGGTTGCCTCACTTATTGGCGGCTTCCGATTATGCCGTATCCAGGGCAGGTTCGAATGCAATATTTGAATTGCTGTCTATTATAAAGCCGATGCTTCTCATTCCGTTATCAGCTTCGCAAAGCAGAGGAGATCAGTTGTTGAACGCTTCATTATTCAAGTCTCTTGGCATAGCCAACGTAATTCAAGAGGAGGAGCTGGAAGGATTATCGATACTGGAACTTTTTGGAGCTCTCATTAAGGATAGTGAAAAATTAACTACCAATATGAAAAAAGTATCGAGCACAAAATCTCCTGAAGAGATGGTCGAATTGATACTATCATACAAAAATTAGCTGGACTGGACGTTACGTTAGCAAAAAATAGAGATGGAGATTTGTAAACTAAGCAGCAAGGAGTCTATTTTTATTTAATGCATTAATGTCAATAAAATAGTACTAATCCCTTTCCGTTCTATTATTTGCGTGGTAATATGGATACGGATAAAAAATAGTAACACAACAGGCCATTAGGCAAAATGTGGAGGTCATTTTACATGTCGAACAATGTTGGTACCCAACGTTCCCCTTATTCGGTATTTTCAGGTCCGAACCTTGGGTATGTAATGGAAATGTATGATCAGTTCAAAGTGTCACCCGAATCAGTAGATCCAGAGCTTGCTGAAATGTTCAAAAGATATGGTGCACCTACTATTAATGGAGTTGAACAAACTGGAGCATTGCCAGCTGTGCCAGCAGGTGATTTTGGAAAAGTATTGGCTGCTTACACGCTAGTTGACGCTATCCGCGCATACGGGCATCTCGCCTCGGATATCTATCCGTTGAACGATCGACCGAAAGACGCAACACGTCTGGAACTTTCGTATTATGGATTATCCGAAAATGATTTGCAATCGATGCCGGCCTCCTTATTCCTGAAAACTCCGCCAGCCAATGTAGAAAATGGATTGGATGCGGTGCATTATCTAAAATCACTGTACACAGGGAAAATCGCTTATGAATTCTCTCACGTTATCGATGAAGAAGAGCGTGCTTGGATTCAATCTAAAATTGAAAATGGCGAAATCTCCGTACAGCTTTCCGAAGAAGATAAAAAGGCATTACTTGAGAGACTTACTAAAGTTGAAGGCTTTGAAAAATTCATTCATCGTACATTTGTCGGGGCAAAACGCTTCTCTATTGAAGGTCTTGACTCTTTAGTCGTCCTTATAGACGAGTTAGTGCGCCGTTCTGAAGCAGATAAAGTTAAAAAAGTATTGATCGGTATGGCACACCGTGGCCGTTTAAATGTATTGACCCATATTTTGAATAAACCATATGAAATGATGTTCGCTGAATTTGCCGGCGTTCCTTCTGCACCATTCCTCCCAGAAGATGGATCGCTTAAAACGACGCATGGCTGGTTCGGTGATGTGAAATATCATATGGGGGCTCTATATAAAGCTCCATCAGGAACTGAACGTTTCTTAGCTTATAACCCTTCCCATTTGGAAGTTGTTAATCCAGTCGTAGCGGGTCAAACCCGTGCTGCGCAGGAGACGACAGACCATGAAGGCCAACCTGAGCAAGACATGAAAGCGGCTTATGCAATTATGATCCATGGGGATGCAGCATTCCCTGGTCAAGGGATCGTTCCTGAAACGTTCAACTATAGTCGCGTCCGCGGTTATAAAACAGGCGGTTCAATCCACATTATCGCCAATAATACGATCGGTTTTACAACAGAATTTTACGATTCAAGATCGACTCATTATTCATCGGATCCTGCAAAAGGCTTCGAAGTGCCAGTATTGCATGTTAATGCAGACAGCCCGGAAGACGTCATCGCGGCAGCTGCATTTGCATTTGAATATCGTCAAAAATTTGGCAAGGATATCTTAATAGATTTGATCGGCTATCGCCGATACGGACATAACGAGATGGATGAGCCACTCGTGACGAATCCGATGATGTACCACCTAATCCATAAGCATCCTACCGCACGTCAAATCTACGGTTCACAGCTTGTGGAAGCGAACATCCTGAAAGAAGAGGATGTCGATAAATTGGATACAGACGTCTTTGCGATGATGCAAGCCGCATACGACAGAGTAAAGGAAAATTCTTCAGTAGCGCAAGAAAGATCGAATGCGACTCCAGAAGTTGTTATGGCGGGTTATCCGAAAGATCTCAAAACAGGTGTAGACCAAGAGAGATTGCAGCGGATGAACGAAGAGCTCCTTTCTTACCCGGAAGATTTTACAGTATTCAGCAAGTTAGATCGTATTTTGAAGCGTCGTGAAGAGCCTTTCAAAGGCAAAGGGAAAGTGGATTGGGCACATGCTGAGCAATTGGCATTCGGCTCTATCCTCCAAGATGGTAAGCCGATTCGCATAACAGGACAGGACGTTCAAAGGGGTACTTTTGCTCATCGTCATCTTGTACTTCATGATGAAAAGACAGGGGAAGAATTTGTCCCGCTTCATCATATTAGTGATTCAAACGCTTCGTTTGTAGCTTATAACAGTCCATTGACGGAGTTTGCAGTTGTCGGCTATGAATTCGGTTATAATTTGGAAAAAGACCAGGCTCTATCAATTTGGGAAGCTCAATATGGAGACTTTGCAAATATGGCACAAGTCATGTTCGACCAATTCATTTCTGCAAGTCATTCGAAATGGGGACAACAGTCCGGGATGGTCATTTTGCTTCCACATGCTTATGAAGGCCAAGGACCGGAACACTCTAGTGCAAGACTCGAAAGATATTTACAGTTAAGCGCGGAAAACAACTGGACGGTTGCCAACATCTCAAGCGCAGCCAACTATTTCCACGTCTTGCGCAGACAGGCAATGATGCTTGGAACTGAAGTGGAACGTCCACTAGTCATCGTGTCTCCAAAGTCACTACTTCGTCACCCGCTCGTCGGCGCTGATGTTAGCGATCTAGCAGACGGTCACTTCCAAGCGGTTCTTGAACAGCCTGGAACAGGTCAGAATCCGGATAAAGTGAAAAAGATCCTTTTCGCTAGCGGGAAAATGGCTATCGATCTTGCTGAAAAAGTGAAGGATGGCGAAGGGTTCGACCACTTGCATATCGTGCGCGTGGAACAGCTATATCCATTTCCGTCCGATAAAATTGCAGAAATCGTATCACGGTATCCAAAAGCGAAGGAGCTTGTATGGGTACAAGAAGAACCTAAAAACATGGGATCTTGGTCATTTGCGTTAGAATACATGCAGGAAATCGCAGGTGATACGAAATCGGTTTCTTATGTTGGTCGTATTCATCGTGCAAGCCCATCCGAAGGAAATGGGGAAGCGCACAAAGTAGAGCAACAGCGCATCATTGAAGAAGCTTTGAAAAAGTGATTGCACATTAATAAAAGATTTTTGTTACCACCGTTGAAACGGTAGAACAGAGGAGGAATTTATTGTGGCTGAGATCAAAGTACCTGAACTGGCAGAATCGATTACTGAAGGAACGATTGCGAAATGGTTGAAACAACCTGGTGAAAGTGTTGACAAAGGCGAATTTATCGTAGAATTGGAAACGGATAAAGTTAACGTGGAAGTTATATCTGAAGAAGCAGGAGTCATCCAAGAGCTACTTGCTGCAGAAGGTGACACAGTTGAAGTAGGGCAAGTCATTGCAGTAGTTGGTGAAGGTTCTGGAGCACCAGCTGCTCAACCGGCAGCCACTGCACCTAAAGCTGAAGAGGCTTCTGCTGCTCCTGCACCGCAACAAGCTGCAGCAGAAACAACTGAACATACATCTTCCGATCGTACAATCGCAAGCCCTGCTGCTAGAAAACTTGCTCGTGAGAAAGGAATCGATCTCGCAGCTGTTTCGCCAGTAGATCCAATGGGCCGCGTTCGTGCTCAAGACGTAGCTGCACATAGCTCGTCTCCTAAAGCACCTGCAGCGCCACCAGCTCCAGCTAAAGCAGCTGCACCAGTAGAAGATGGCCGCGAAACACGGGAAAGAATGACTCGTCGTCGTCAAACGATTGCTAAACGCCTGTTGGAAGTAAGACAATCAACTGCAATGCTAACAACGTTCAATGAAATCGATATGACTGCAGTTATGGAACTTCGTTCACGTAAAAAAGATGAATTTTACGATAAAAATGATGTGCGCCTTGGTTTCATGTCATTCTTTACAAAAGCAGTTGTTGCAGCTCTTAAAAAATACCCTTATGTCAACTCGGAAATTGATGGTGATGATATTATCTTGAAGCACTATTTCGACATTGGTATTGCTGTATCGACTGAAGGTGGATTGGTTGTTCCAATCGTACGTGATGCAGATCGTAAGAACTTTGCAGAAATTGAATCTACAATCGGAGAGCTTGCTGGAAAAGCAAGAGACAATAAATTGACGATTGCAGATATGTCTGGCGGTTCTTTCACTATTACTAACGGTGGAGTATTCGGATCATTGTTATCTACACCGATCTTAAACGGCACTCAAGTGGGTATACTAGGAATGCACACAATCCAAAAACGACCTATCGCTGTCGGCGATAAAGTCGAAATCCGTCCGATGATGTATGTCGCATTATCTTACGACCACCGTGTTATCGATGGTAAAGATTCAGTCGGCTTCTTGAAAATGGTCAAAGAATTAATTGAAAACCCAGAAGATCTCCTACTTGGATCTTAACAAAAGCGGACCGAAGTTTAGACGTAACTAATTTCGTAATAACTGAAAAAAGCCCGAGATTCTCGGGCTTTTTCAAATACTTGCAATTGGATGGTGATCTATATGTCTTTTAAAGATTGGACGACCGCACCAACACTTCGGAAAGTCGTTTGTACGCATGCGAATGCAGAAAAATATGTTGTAACCGATTGTTTAACACCGGGCAAAGAATATGACGTGAAAAATGAAACAGATGAATTCATTTTCATTGTTGATAATACCGGTAAAGTCGGAGGCTTTTATAAAACTTATTTTGAATGATTTTTTGCCCTCTGCCATTAATATTGGCATTGGGCATTTTTTAGGAGAGTGAACGATCTATGATTCCTTTTATAGAAAATGAAAAATTGAACCGTAATGCAAGAGATTATGATAAGCAAGAGACGGCTCTAATTCAAGAGGGAGGCTATATTTCTCCTGTCCCAAATCTGTGGGAGGATATTTTGATTGGAATTGTATTGAAGAAGCCTGTTCTTTTGAAAGGGCCTTCCGGTTCCGGGAAGACGAAACTTGCACAAAGTATTTCACATTTTTTTAATCAGCCGATGCATAGTGTCAACTGCTCTGTCGACTTGGATGCGGAATCACTTCTAGGATTTAAGACCATTAATGCACGGGATGGACAATCCATCATTGAGTTTGTGGAAGGACCAGTAGTACGTGCAATGAAGGATGGCCATATCCTGTATATCGATGAAATTAATATGGCTAAACCGGAAACGCTTCCGATATTGCATAGCGTTCTCGATCATAGAAGAATGTTAACAAACCCTTTCACAGGCGAAGTTATTCATGCGCATCCTGATTTTACAGTCATTTCGGCTATCAATGAAGGATATGTAGGAACATCGCCAATGAATGAAGCATTGAAAAACCGCTTCATATCCTTCTCGATCCCTTATTTGTCCGGCGAACAATTACAAGAAATTATTAAAACTTTGTTCCCGAAAGTCAATACTGCATTAGTTGCTACGATTATGAATATTAATGAAGACTTGAAAAAGCAAGTGATGAGCGGTTTATTAGCAGAAGAAGCAGCGTCCGTAAGAAGTTTGTTGGATGCAATTGCGCTCGCGGAACATATACCAGTGAGACGTGCGATTCAGTACGCGATTGCAGAAAAGCTGGAAGATAGGATGGAAAGAGAACTCGTCATGGAACTAGTGGAAACGTGGGTGAAGTGAGGCTGATTAGATGGTTAAATTAAATCGGTTCATTCAATTCAATGATGAAACAATTGATGCCAACAAGCTGTTGCTTTATGAACGGTTGGGGAGGGCGCTTGCCGGTGCGGAATTTTTGGAGTTGACGGAACGCAAACTGTTCGAGTTCCAACCGAAGGAAGGCGTTGTCTCGATAAGTGTCTATTGGAGGCATCGTTCTGATGAAATGACGCATGCGGGTCGATTGTCAGATGTGTATTTATTAACAGCAGGATTTTGGAAGCATTTTTCGGTTCCAGATTGGATCCGATTCAGGAATAAGTACAAGAGTCATCCTTTACGTAAGTTTGCTGAAGAGTTGCTGCTATTATTAGAAGAATTTAGACTAATGGACGTTGTTGAAAAAGAAAGACCGGGCACTTCCAAGGCATTTTCTATTAGAAGACAGCTATTGCTAGGGTTTCACCGAGATCGCCTCCACTCCAATGTTCAGAAGGCGTTTATAGCTGATGCATTGCTGAATCAGCTGTTTCTTGCGTTGCATGAAGGGCTGTTAGCAGATTCTCATATCGATTGGAATTTACCAATCAGTCAAATAATGACGATTGCGTCGTATGCCTCAGATATGAAAACAACGTCTGATATGTCCAATCTTGCAGAACGTATTGTGTTCATGGTAGAAGAGATGATAGAAAATGACCTTGTTCACCAGTATTATGCAGTCGGTGACTCCATTTCAGAAACAACTGCTGTGTTTCATTATCATGAAGGAATGACTGATGCAGAAAAAGGGGAAGAGGAACCGAAGGAAACGATTGAGGAAATCTTCCGCACTTGGCATCGGGAAAGCGAAAGCGAGTCTGGAGTTCATCTTGAATATGAATTGGAGCATGGCAGATCTGGCAGGGGAGATGGCGATAATACGACAGAAGGCAATCAAGATGCTGAAATTCAAGAAACTGGGACCGGCCAATCAGAGGGAAATGTAAGCGATAAATGGTCAGATGAAGAGAGGGACAAAACCGGAAGAAAAACAAAACGTAAAACAGCAGGACATGATTTTGGGAAAGAGCATGTGAATGTCGTTTACGAAGAACTGACGGTTGAAGCTAAAGTTGATGCAGAAAATCTGGCGCGATTATCAAAATGGCGTGAACAGCAGAAGCCACTTGTCCGTTCATTTGTTGAGGAAATGAAAAAACGAATCGAATTGAAAGAGGATACAAGACGAAGCCGATTGATGAAAGGCAGGCTATCTACAAAACTGACGACATTGCTTGTAGATGAACGTCCTCGACCTTTTTATCGGAAAAATATCCCTTCGAATAAGCTTGATGCTGTTTTCGGTTTGCTTGTAGATGGTTCTGCGTCTATGATGGATAAACTGGATGAGACGAAGAAAGCGGTTTTGCTTTTTCACGATGTTCTACGGCAGCTATCCGTTCAACATGAAATATCTTCCTACTATGAAGATGCAAATTATGCGTCGAAAGATGTTCAGCCGAATGTATTTGGAAAGATGCATACATTTGATGCTCAGAAGAAAGATGATGGGCTTACGATTCTTTCATTTGAGACAAATGAAGACAATCGGGACGGCTTTGCGATCAGATGGATGACGCAAAGGTTATTAGTTAGACCGGAGAAGCATAAGTTTCTTCTCGTTTTTTCGGATGGTGAACCATCAGCATTCGGTTATGATCGGAACGGGATTTTGGATACGAGGGAATCTGTGTTAGAGGCTGAGAAAGAAGGTGTTTCTGTTATACATTTGTTTTTAGCATCAGATGAGCCTACGGATGATCAGCGGGCGTTGTTTTCAATGATGTTCGGCAATAAATCTGCATCGTCCCAATCAGTTGAACATTTCACGGATCAAACGTTAAGGATTTTGAGAAAACTGCTTGCGATTGTAGTTGGATGAGAATTAAAAAACCGCCTTAAGGCGGTTTTTTGTTTCATTTATAGTGGACGATTTGGCGTTTGTGTTTTTTCATGTACAGCAAGGAGGCGTTGTTTCAATTCCTCTTCCATACGGGCGATTTCCACTTCAGCCGCTTTTCGCTTCGCGCGACCGTCCGCTTGGATGACAAGCGTTTCTTCGATTGTTTGAATTAGGTTTTCTTGTGTTTTCTTCAATGTGTCAATTTCGACAATGCCGCGTTCGTTTTCTTTCGCAGTTTCAATTGAATTCACTTTTAACATCTCGGAATTCTTCAAAAGAAGGTCATTCGTTGTTTTTGTGACGAGACGTTGTGATTCAACGGCTTTACGTTGTCTATTTAATGTCAAAGCAATTGCAATTTGGTTCTTCCATAACGGAATCGAAGTCATGATGGAAGATTGGATCTTCTCAGCTAGCGTCTGATTCGTCTGCTGAATCATTCGGATTTGCGGAGCGCTTTGAATTGTAATCTGTCTAGAAAGCTGAAGGTCATATAGACGCTTTTCCAGCCGATCAAGGAATTGACCCATATCGTTCACTTCTTGGAATGCCATTTGGTCATTAGAAAGTTCCGCTTTTCTTTGCATTTCAGGGATAATGACGTTCGCAATTTCATCCCGTTTAAGCTCTGCAGCTGCAATATAGACATTCAACGCTTGGAAGTAAGTCTTGTTCTGCTCGTAAAGGCTATCAAGCATTTGAACATCTTCAAGCAAGCCACGTTTGGAATGCTCCAATTGAACACCGATTCGGTCGATCTGCGTGCTCAGCTTTTGATATTTTGTCATCATTTCTTGGATAGATCTTTTAGCTTTTCCGAAAATACGGCTAAGTCCGGACTTTTTCTTTTCGGTCAAGTCTTCAGGATCAATTTCCGAAAGCTTGCTCATTAAATCGCTTAATACATCTCCGACGGGGCCGATGTCTTTGCTTTGTACGTGGTCCAACATTTTATGGGAGAAACTTGATAATTGATTTTGTGCATTTGCACCGTATGTGATAATTGCTTCATAATTGCCTACAGGAATCTGCTCTGCCAGCTGCTTCGCCTTTTCTTGCTCCTCAGGCGATAGACGATCCATCAATTTTACAGCGACCTGGCCTTTTGTTTGCTCCGTCTGCATTTCTTTCGGCAATAGAGGTTCATTCATGTTAAATGGATTGTCTAAAAGGTCGTCCATTGTTGTCACATCAGAATTTGTCATATTATTTTCTGTCATTCTGCATTTCTCCTTTCATCTCAAGCAACGGTGTATTCTTTTTCATCGTTACATCCACGTAATCCAGCTCGAGCTGAAGCTGTTCAATATCAGTTGCTAATGCACCTCTTAAATCCTGCTCCAATTGTTTGTTCACTTCAGTCAATGTTTCCCTTGTATGTTGGAGGGCGACTCTAATTTCTTGATCTTTTAGTGGTTGATTAACTAGCATCGCATATTTGGAAGTCAATTCGACTGCTGAATCCAGATGGGAATAGAAAAACTTTTCAACATGATAGAATTTTTTAGGGTTTTTACGTACTATGGTAAGAATCCTTTTTGCCAAGTTATTCATCTCGTATACTTGTTTGAATGCTTGGACAGAGCGGACTTGACCGTATAATCCGTTCAATTTGTTGATCTTCGATTTCGCCTCGGTTATCTGAGTTTTAATATGTTTATATTCTGACCTTGACATACCGAGCTCTTTAACATTCGACGAAAGCTGTATTTGTTTAATTGTGAAGTTGCCGCCTAAGTATATTGCAATCATCAGGCCTGTTGCAGCGAATGGATTCATGCCTGCAGCAAGTATCATCGCTAACCAAGAGCCGAAGCTGATTGGCGCTGCTATTAAATGCCTTTGGAAAAACTGTTTAACTTCTTGCATCGTCTACAGGCCTCCTTATATTTTCTTTACTCTTTATTACGTTTGAAATGACCAAAAGTTTCATCCCTTTAGTTCAATTATACCTGATTTGCGAGCGAAATACATTTTAATGAATGTGCGAATTCATTTACTTGGATAGTTTCTCTGGATTTGTTAAAATGAATCCACTCATGGCCTTTCGGATAGGGGGAACGAAATATGAATTATGAAGTTGTCTATATGAAAGCAGACTACGAGCCGTGGTGGATGTTTGAAGACTGGGAGAAAACAATCCAATTGAGACAAGCCTTTGAAACCGCTAACGAAGCTTTGGAGTATTTATTTGATTTAAAAAAGAAATTCGGGGCAAAATATAAGTACCAAGAAGAGAGGAAAGATTGTTTTTTTGCTTATTGGACAGATAGTGAACGCATATTTTGTGAGGGCTGTGACGAAGATTTGCAAATGTACCATGGAATCATTTTCTTGGCGGATGGTAAACCAACTTCCATTGCATCGATAAATAATTCGAATATTTGATATTGTTATATTGACAAATTCATTGGGTATGGTATAGTAGCAGTAATATAAAATGATTGACCGAAGCAAACGTATTCACGTATTACAAAAGGTGATCGGCGTTGTCGGTGCTTTTTGTAATATGTGAATTTTTTTGTTCATGTATTAGTAAAGTACAATTATTTGGAGGTAGTCACAGATGAAACAAGGTACTGTAAAATGGTTCAACTCTGAAAAAGGCTTCGGATTTATCGAAGTTGAAGGCGAAGACGATGTATTCGTACATTTCTCCGCAATCCAGGGAGACGGATTTAAAACTTTGGACGAAGGTCAACAAGTTGAGTTCGAAGTTGTAGAAGGCAACCGTGGTCTTCAAGCTGCTAACGTAGTTAAACTATAATTCGTCAGATAAAAGAGGCGCCTTAACCGGTGCCTCTTTTTTACTATATTACAGCGCTGGGAGCTTACTTCCTATTTTGGTTTTGAAACGGATTTTAATGATGAAGTAACGATGAAATCCGCATCTTCATTAACTGTTTGCATAATGGACTCGCGTTTTACTTCACCGTACCCTTTCACAAAATATTTACGGTTGATGTAGTCGTCGCCTTTTTCTTCTATGACAAATGCATCTCCAAACGTTTCATAGGGTGTCTCAACAGTTACATTGGTTTCGACGATTTTCCATCCGTCGAATGTAGTTCCAACTTTTAACGGCTTTTTTAAGTACACTCCGATCGGCTCCATCTCTTCAATCTCTTTCAATGAAGGGAAGTCAGCATTTAGATCCACAGTTTTTTCTTCCATTTTCGTTATTTGATCTTCCTCAATCTTATAAATTCGCCTAATCAGTGTTCCACCGTTATTCTCATTAAGAATTACGTAGTCTTCATACGGGTGAGCGAAATCTATATCCATTCCCGCATACTCATTTCCTTCACCATGAAATTGGGCTTTTGATCCTGCAGGTAGAAAGTAGTCAAGAAGTGATTGTTCGTTCTGATTCGTTTTTTCGACCGGTTTTTCGGTTTGCGCTTTTGTCCTGTTCGGATCTGTCGTTTCATCGCTATTTCCTGAATTATTTAAGCTCGTTGTGTTGTTTGTGCAACCAAATAATAATGCACTACTAAGCAAGATGATAGCGAACCTGGATTTCCTTCTCATTGTTTTCACACTCCTTTTTTGTAGTATTACCGATTACATCATGAATATCCTTTTACATTTCCATAACCGATATTGCGATTTCAAAATGAAAAACCGCTTTCCCTCAAAGGAAAACGGTTTTTGAGTTAGTTGGAAACAGCTTGCTGCTCTTTCCATTCCAAATATTCGTCATACTGCATCATTTTATCAAAAATCGTGCCATCTTCGCGAATTTCAATAATTCGATTTGCAACTGTTTGGATAAACTGCTGGTCATGAGAAGTGAAAATCATAGCTCCTTTGAAAGCGATCAATCCATTATTCAGCGCTTGAATCGATTCCAAGTCCAAGTGGTTCATCGGCTCATCAAGCAAAAGGACATTAGCATTCGTCAACATCATTTTTGAAAGCATGCAACGAACTTTTTCTCCACCAGATAAAACAGATGGTTTCTTTTTAACTTCTTCACCGGAGAATAGCATACGGCCAAGGAAACCGCGTAAAAATGTTTCAGTCTGATCTTCAGGTGAATATTGGCGAAGCCATTCCACTAATGAGGGTTCTGATCCTTCAAAATACTCGCTGTTATCTAGAGGGAAGTAAGAACGTGTTGTCGTAACACCCCATTTGAATGTTCCGGAATCCGGTTGAGCCTCTTCTGCAAGGATTTCCAGCAATGCCGTTTTAGCTAGCGGATTCCCTAAAAGGATGATTTTATCTTCTTTATTCATCGTGAATGTGACGTCTTTTAACATCACTTTGCCATCTTGTGTTTTAGACAGATCTTTAACAGCGAGTACATCATTTCCGATTTCGCGGCCAATTTGGAAATTGACGAACGGATATCTGCGTGAAGAAGGCTTGATATCATCTAATTCGATTTTTTCAAGCGCTTTTTTACGGGAAGTCGCTTGTTTCGATTTAGAAGCATTCGCACTGAAGCGAGCGACGAAAGCTTGCAATTCTTTAATCTTTTCTTCTTTTTTCTTGTTTTGGTCTTGTGCCATTTTTAACGCTAATTGGCTGGACTCATACCAGAAATCATAGTTTCCTGGGTAAAGCTGGATTTTTGAGAAGTCAAGATCGGCAATTTGAGTACATACCTTATTCAAGAAGTGACGGTCATGCGAAACGACGATGACTGTATTCTCGAAATTGATCAGGAATTCTTCCAGCCATTGAATTGCTTTCAAGTCCAAGTGGTTCGTAGGCTCATCCAGCAATAAGACATCCGGCTTACCGAATAGTGCTTGTGCAAGGAGCACTTTCACTTTTTCGGAACCGCTTAGCTCAGACATTTTCACATGGTGAAGGCTTTCCGGAATGCCTAACCCTTGAAGAAGGATAGCTGCTTCCGATTCAGCTTCCCAGCCGTTCAATTCAGCGAATTCGCCTTCGAGTTCCGCAGCACGCATACCATCTTCGTCTGAAAAATCCTCTTTCATATAAATTGCATTTTTCTCGGTCATAATATTATAAAGCCGTTGATGCCCTCTAATGACCGTGTCGAGCACTTCGTTTTCTTCATACTCAAAGTGATTTTGCTTCAGGACTGCTAAACGCTCATCTTTGTTCATGATGACGTTACCTGTTTGAGGTTCCAGTTCACCGGACAAAATTTTAAGGAACGTTGATTTACCAGCTCCATTTGCACCGATTAATCCATAACAATGACCAGGGTTGAACTGTATATTCACATCTTCAAACAGTTTACGGTCACCGAATTGAAGACTTACATTACTGACTGCTATCATAAAAATCCTCCTAAATTCACAATGCTCCTATTATAACATGGATTCTTTCCCGAGTGGTATGGGTTCGATTCGTTTTAAGCACTTTTTCGACTTATCTCGTGTATGATTGTATTGGAAGTTTTGCACCGTCGAATTATTCTATTCAATCTTCGTTTCGATTCCACAAAAAAATCCCCATATTAGGGGATTCAACATTTGAAAACGCTCCGTTGCCGGTAGGCGTCCAATAAGCATAATTCTTTATTCAGTAAATATTCCATCCGTACGTAATCTTTTTTAGTCGGAACAGCATGCTTATCCAATCCGGACATTGAAAACAAAAAATAATAGTCCTTCACTTTCCGAAAAAGGAAAACGGTGTGGGGGAATTCATCAAATATACATTTTACTTGGTACTTGCGTGTATATTCCCAATGGAGAAGTTTCATACTAATCTTTCCTTTCAAGATTAGTATAGTAGAAAATGGGGAAGAACACAAGTTCCCGAGTCTGATATAAAGGAGATTATTGATGTCACTACGAATTCCAAAACATAACGCCATTTTGCTCATCGTCACGATCTTTGCCGTAGCGGTCAATATGAGACCAGCCATAACATCAATTGGGCCAATGCTTGATATTATAAGAGATGACCTATCACTAACAAATGCACAAGTGAGCTTATTGACGGCATTGCCAGTCTTTTGCATGGGTCTCTTTGCATCTTTATCACCCTTTTTGAATCGTACTATCGGTTTGACTCGTTCCATGTATCTCATGCTTACAATTATCGGCTTTATGACGATGTTGCGAGGGTTTTATTCGAACTACATATCGCTGCTCATCTCAGCGATTTTTATAGGAATTGCAATTGCAGTCATGGGACCATTACTTTCCGCAATGATTAAACAAAGTTTTCCGGAACGGTCGACAAGTGTTATTGGTGTTTATTCATTCGGGATGGGGGTCGGTTCTTCATTAGGAGCAGGTCTGACTGCAATATTTTTCGAATCAACAGGATCCTATCCGTTTGCACTTGGCATTTGGGCTGTTTTAACAATTGTGGGCATATTCCTTTGGAAGGTTTCAGTGAAAAGGGATATGAGTGTTCAGCAAGAGGGAATTGGCAAGGTGGAAATAAGGTCAGCCGATGCAGTGTCTCCATGGCGCAAGAAGAAAGCTTGGCTGTATCTGATATTTTTCGGTTTGCAGGCGTCGAGTTTCTTTTGCATCATTACGTGGATTGTACCTGTTGTGACTGATGCGGGCATGTCACTTGTTCAAGCGAGTATGCTGTTATCTTTTATGATGACGCTTCAGATCGTATTGAATCTTATTTTTCCGATTGTATATGAACGTTTTCCGAAAAGGAAGTTCTGGCTGCTTCTCTTTTTAACGATGGGATTAATTGCATTTGGTTTGCTTTGGACTGGAGAGAGTAAACTTATGTGGGTCAGCGCTGTTCTCATGGCGATACCGCTTGCCGGCTTATTCCCGATTGCATTATTGTTTCCATTGGATGCGACTGAAACGGCGGATGATACAAATGCTTGGACAGCTATGATGCAGACAGGCGGATATTTGATTGCAGGGTTTTTACCGTTATTGATTGCGTTGATATACGACTGGACTGGAGATCATCATTATACATTGATGATTTTCATGGGGTTGTTTGTTGCAATGATAATATTAACGTTTATGATCGGGGAGCGGGAATCGAATAAAGCTTCATTAAAGACAGGTGAATGATTATGCAATAAAGCTTCATTCACCTGTTTTCTAGTATCTTATTTCCAATGCTCATTTATGAATTCGTCGCGGCCGGATTTTGCGCGATCTTCTTCATAGTGGGCTTGTTCTTTTTTATAGTAGTCTTGATGATACTCTTCAGCTCGGTAAAAGGTTTCTGCTGGCCGGATGTCTGTTACGATCGGCTTCGTAAACCTGCCACTATTTGCGAGCACTTCTTTTGAATGCTCTGCAGCCTTCTTTTGCTCTTCGTTATAATAAAAGATGGCAGTCGTGTACGAATGCCCACGGTCATGGAACTGTCCGCCTGCATCTGTCGGATCGATTTGCGGCCAATACAGCTCTAGCAGTTTTTCGTATGTAAAGATAGAAGGATCGTAAGTGATTTCGACGACTTCTAAATGTCCCGAATCTCCTTTTTTCACGTCCTCATACGTTGGATTTTCAACATGTCCACCCATATAGCCGGACACGATATCAATTATGCCGTCCCATTCCTTGAATGGCTTTACCATGCACCAAAAGCATCCACCTGCAAAAGTCGCTTTTTCAATTACATTATTTGTCACGGTTTGCAACCCCTCTCTAATTCGTTATGTAAATTGTAGCATAAGAAAGAAAGGCTGCATACGGCCATTCACCATAGACCGTAGTACACCCTTTCCCCGAAGTGCCAATGAGTGGTTGTGCTTTTAGTTTAATCGATTAGTAGACGAAACTTGCCCCGACAATGATCAACAGGATGAAAAGCACAACTATCAAAACAAAGGAAGAACCGTATCCGCTTCCGCCTCCGCATTCACGTCCCATTTATACCACCACCTTCGATATAGACTATGCTCTTTATCGATGAATGCATGGGGGATCGACCAATAATCAAAGCATATACTTGAGGTCTGACATGGTATACTATCGATATACATAGGCAACCAATAACATTTAACAATCGTCCTATTGCTGACTTTACAATTTGGAGGAATCAAACTTGAACGAAGACCAGTACGAAGGCCCGGTGCCTAGAAGAAGAAGGAGAAGAAAATTACGGATCGGCAGAGTTTTTTTCACGATTCTTTTCCTTTGCTTCATCGTGGCGGGACTCTTTTCATACTTTCAATATAAAGAAGGGAAGTCATTGGCAAAAGGGAATGCTATTGATCCCGGTCCGTTTTCTGGCGATATTACCGATCCTCAAAACCCATCAGTCGAAAATTATTTACTATTAGGCGTTGACGATGATGGAAGCGGTAAGTCTCGCACTGACACGATGATGGTCCTTTCATGGAATAAACAAGAAGGGTCAATCCGGCTTGTTTCGTTCATGCGTGATATTTACGCAGATATTCCTGGGTATAAATCATATAAACTTAATACCGCTTATTATTTAAACGGAGTACAGACTGTGAAGGATACGATTACCGGCATGTTCGGAATTCCTATTCATCATTATGCCATTGTAGATTTTGATAATTTCGAGTCAATCATCGATATTGCCTTTCCAAATGGCATAACAATCAATGTTCAAAAAGAGATGTCTGAAAAGATCGGCGTCACTCTTTTGCCAGGCGAACAACGATTGAATGGCAAGGAACTTCTTGGATATGCGCGGTTCCGTGCTGATGCAGAAGGGGATTTCGGCAGGGTGGCAAGGCAGCAAGAAGTTATTTCGGCTTTGAAAGATGAAGCACTTAGACCGGGAATGCTTCTTCATGTACCGAAATTGGCCGGTGCTTTGTCGGGCTTTATTGAGACAGACTTAACGACGAAGGATGAAATTTCAAAAGCATTTACGCTTATCATGAAAGGCAAAGCGGATCTAGAAACGATGACGATTCCTGTTGAAGGCACATATCGTTTCAATTCTTATTCACATGCAGGGTCAGTAATTGAACTTGACATTGAAAAGAATAAAGAGATGTTAGCCGCTTTTCTTAATACTGAACTTGATTGAAGGGAAGTGGGGGAGTGAATGGATAACATAAAATCGTCGGAGCAAAAGAAAGAAATGAATGATGGTACACCTCGGATTATCCGATTTCTTGGAGGACGAGCAACAATGTTCGTGCTCCTTTCCATTCTGTTAATTGGCTTGATCATTTTAGTATTCAGCAACGTCGCATTCGTTTTTTACCCTATTAAAGTATTCTTTTCAACGGTCGTACTGCCGATCATATTGGCGACGATTGCGTATTATCTACTGAGGCCAATTCTTCGTATATTGGAACGTTTTAGAATTCCAAGGATATGGGGGATCTTCATAATTTTCATCGGTCTCATCGGATTACTCACTTTAATCGTATTTCTCATATACCCTTTTTTGAAAAATCAATTTGCAAATCTTATTGAGGAATTCCCTACATATTTCAATCAAATGCTAATAAATGTTGATACGTTTTTAAGAACATCGATCTTTGAAACGTATTATAAGGAAATGAATATTAATATCAATAGTATGTTAGATAATGGCTTAGGAAATATCGGTAAAATTTTTACAGACACTGTCGGCGGAATCGCTACCGGCATCACCTCTTTCATTTCAGCGCTGACCGGATTCATTCTTGCAATTGTCACAGTTCCATTCATCCTTTTTTATTTATTGAAGGATGGGGAAAAGCTTCCGCAGATGATTAAAAAAATGCTGCCCCCACGCCTTCGGGATGATGCTGATTCTATACTAAAAGATGCTGATCATCAGATTGGGGCTTATATCCAAGGGCAAATTCTTGTAGCTATTAGTATTGGAATTATGGTCACGATTGGATTTTACATCATAGGCATGGATTATGCGCCGCTATTAGGAGCGTTAGCGATGGTCACGAGCGTTGTACCGTATTTAGGACCTCTTATCGCAATTACGCCCGCGGTTATTATTGCCATTGTCACTTCGCCATTCATGCTCGTGAAACTGGCTGCGGTGTGGACAATCGTTCAATTAGTGGACGGAAAATTCATATCCCCGCAAATCATGGGGAAATCATTAAGAATCCATCCGATTACAATCATTTTTGTTTTATTGACTGCTGGTTCTTTATTTGGAGTTGCCGGAGTAGTTTTAGGGATACCAGGATATGCTCTACTGAAAGTAGTCTTTACGCATTTGTTTAAATTGCTGAAAATTAGATATAACAATTATGAGCCAGATCGGACAATGCATTATGAAGATGTGGCGCAACCCAAAAAATAAACGTCCAATATAGGACGTTTATTTTTTGTCATAATAATATTATTATGTAAACCTAATTAAGAAAGGAATTCGATTTACTATCGAAGTCCTTTTCCTATTCGGTTTCATATATAATACTGCCGGTCAATGAAAGATCATATCCTCCGAGCGCACCGATTTCCCGCTGAAAATCTTGCGAGCGGAGGATAGATAGAATTGTCTTTCTGACAAATTCATTTTCAGGCGTCTTGAACATAACGAGGTCGTATTGCTCTTGAACAAGAGGAATGAAATCTACTCCTACCAATGTCGCAGCTTTTTCAATTCCTACACCTACATCTGCAAATCCGGAAGCGACTTTGCTTGCGATAGCAATGTGATTCATTTCCTCTGTATTATATCCGTCGATTGTATGAGGGATGATGCCTTCCGAGCGTAATTTCTCATCTAGCAGTACTCTTGCTCCCGATCCAATTTCTCTATTGACCATTTTGATGTTTTGGTTACTAAAATCTCTCCACGTCTGTATATTTTTCGGATTATTCTTTTGTACGAAGAGGCCTGCAGATCGTGATAATAAATTGATGACAACGTATTGACGTCCCGTCAGTATCTTTTGGATATATGGAAGATTATAAGTTCCTGTGTCTCCATCGAAAAGATGGGTACTAACGATGTCGGCTTCTCCTTTGTACATCGCTATCAAGCTGTTCAGACTGCCGGTATATGAGCGAAGAGGACTAATCACCGCACCGGACTTCCCGATAGCATTAGTGAGTAGGTCCAAGCTGATATCTTGTCCGCTAATGATCAGCTGCCGTGCAGGGGTTTGCTGAAATCGTTGGGGAGGAGTGGGATCAATTGGTTGGATCGAAGGTGCCGACGTTTGTTCGTTCTTCTTATCTTCTTTTGCAATTGGGCCGCCACTTTTTGATTTCTCTTTATAAGCTTCAAGATCCTCCGCATCAATACGCATTTGCCTACCGACCCGGTATGCACGAAGCTCACCTTTTTTTATAAGATCATAAACGGTCAATTTGGAGACTTTCAAAAGATCAGCGATTTCTTCGGTCGTATATGAAGCTGCATATTGATTTGTCATAACCGCCCTCCTGTTCCTATTCTACTTCTATTTTCTCCTATCTAAATAGTAAATGCAATATATTCAGATATAACTAATGATATTTAATAGTTTGAAGTTATATTTCGTTATAAGTAGATATATATAGATATACTGTGATATATATAAATATAGATAATGATAAATAGATGAAAGGAGAGTCGATATGAAAAAGCTAGTTCAGTTCATCCTTCTTTTTGTTATAACGGCCATTCCTTTAGGGTGCAGTAATCAATCAGATGAAGGGGAAAGAAAAACAGAACTATCAATTTCAGCTGCTGCTAGTTTGTCAGATGCATTGTCTGAAATGAAAAATGTATATGAAAGCAAGAATGACGATGTTTCCATAGCTTTAAATTTCGGAAGTTCTAGAAAGCTTGCAACACAAATTGAACAAGGCGCACCTGCCGATATATTTTTATCGGCAAGTGAAGAGGACATGGATAAAATGAAAGGGGAAGGGCTAGTAATCGAGTCATCTATTGTAGATTTCACTGAAAACTCCATTGTTCTTATTGCGAATAAGTCTTTGAAGGATCCAGTTTCTTCATTTGAACAACTAAATTCCATTACGTTCGACCACCTTTCAATCGGTGAAGCGGACTCCGTTCCGGCTGGTAGATATGCAAAAGAAATTTTGGAGCATTTCCATTTATGGCAGCCATTGCAAAATAAGCTCGTTATGGGCTCGGATGTTCGTCAAGTGTTGACACATGTTGAAATGGGAAATGCGGAGTACGGAATTGTGTATTCGACGGATGCTTTTGTATCTGATAAAGTGAGCGTTGTAGCAGAAGCCGAATCGTCATCGCATACTCCCGTCGTTTATCCGGGAGCGGTCGTGAAAGACACGAAGCATGAGGAAAAGGCACAGGATTTCCTCAATTTTTTAACGAGTAAAGAGGGAAGAGAAATACTTCAGAAATACGGATTCAAGTGATGAAAGAGGGGAAAACGTGACAGATATCGATTATTCACCTTTACTGCTATCTTTAAAGGTCGCTGCCATATCGACGACGTTCGTCTTCATTGCAGGGGTATTTTTCGCACGGCTATTTGCAAAAAAACATTTCTTCGGCAAAACGGTCATCGAGTCTGTTTTTATGCTTCCTCTCGTACTGCCACCAACCGTAGTCGGATTCGCCCTTCTTATATTATTTGGAAAGCATGGCTGGATCGGCAAATGGCTATTGGAATGGTTTGACGTACAAATCGTCTTCACATGGCTCGGTGCCATCATTGCATCCATCGTCGTTTCATTTCCGCTTATGTACCAAAGCGCGGCAGCTGCATTTGACAATTTGGACAATCGTCTCGAAAATGCCGCCCGAACACTGGGAGCTTCAGAATGGCGCGTGTTTTGGACGATTGCATTCCCACTTGCATGGCCAGGCCTTCTTGCGGGTCTCGTCTTATCATTTGCGAGGGGACTTGGAGAATTCGGTGCCACTCTTATGATTGCTGGTTATATACCTGGAAAGACTGATACGATTCCGATGGCCATCTATTTCGCAGTCGAAGCAGGGCAGATGGAAAAAGCGACGTTCTGGGTCATCATCATTGTCGCTTTAGGATTCAGCACAATTATGTGGCTGAATTGGTGGAGTCGACGAAACATGAGACGTTATACAGACCAAAATCGAAACAGGTGATTGAATGCTGGAAGTGAATATTACTATACGGTTATCCCATTATGACTTGGAAGTTGATTTTTCGGTAGGTAATGAAATTCTCGTTCTGTTCGGCCCATCCGGATCCGGAAAAACAACCATTTTGCATTCAATCGCCGGACTGACAAAGCCAAATGAAGGATCGATCAAATTAGGGAGTAAACCATTTTTTGAAAGCCCAAACAACTACTTGCCAGTTCAAGCTCGAAATGTCGGGCTATTATTTCAGGACTACGCTCTGTTCCCTCATATGACAGTTGAGAACAATATTCGATACGGTATGAAACGAAAGGAAGAAGGACATTCAGTCGTCCTCGACGAGCTTCTGCAAGTGCTTGGTATCCAACCACTATTGCGAAAATACCCCCACCAAATTTCCGGCGGTGAAAAACAACGGGTTGCCCTTGCGCGTGCATTGGCAACAGAACCATCCATTCTATTGCTGGACGAGCCTCTCTCCGCTTTGGACAAACAGACGCGCATTGAGTGTCAAGATGAACTGATCCGCTTGCATGATATATGGAAAATCCCGTTCATTATCGTGACGCATGATGTTGAGGAAGCCGAAAAACTTGGGGACCGAATTTTATTTCTCGACCGTGGAAAGATTATTGATGAAAAATAATGCGAAATGCCCTGTCACTCTCTAAAGAGCACAGGGTATTTTGTTTTTCGTTTTATTCCAATTGGGAGAGCAAAACAGCGTAATCTTTTGCATCATCTACATCAAATACGAGCCTTGGATCATGACACGGCAACTGTTTTCCTGCAACAACTGACGCTCTCCGTAAAATCTCCCTTGCACCTTGGTCGCCATGGACTCCTAAAAGAACAGGGAAAAGGTCTCGAGTAAAGAGAATAGGAGGTTTCATCATTCCGTCATGAGAAGTGGCGATATATTTACTATTCGGATGCTCTTTCCAGCACGCAACGATTTCATCGATCATCTGAATTGTAATAAACGGCTGATCCGCCAAGAGGACGACGATTGCTGAAGCGCCGGCTTCCATTGCATACTCAATGCCGCAACGAAGAGAAGCGGACTGTCCTATGTCTGCATCTGCACACGTGATGACTTTGCACTTTTCATGCGACTTCAACCGTTCGGAAATCCAAGTTAAATCATCATCTTTATTGACGATGATACAGATGCTATCTAATGAAGATTGTATTGCGGTGTCGAGTGCCAAGCTGCCTAACGCCATTTTTCCAACCGCAAGCGATAATTTATTCGTGCCCATCCGCCGACTTTTTCCGGCAGCTAAATAGATGCCAATGATGGACATATCGCTTTTCCTTTCCGGACGGCAATCATTTCGGCAATAACGCTGACCGCAATCTCTTCAGGCCCGTCTGCACCGATTGGCAGGCCGATGGGAGAATGAAGCCAATCAGGAATCGAATGTCCTAATAAACGCTTTGTTCTGTTTTTCGAGCCTAATAAACCGACATATAATAACGACTTATTTTTTAAAGCATGAAGGATTTGTTGATCTGCTTGGAAATCGTGCGTCATGATAACGACTGAATCAAACCCGTTAAACGTTAGACGGCTAACTATTTCATTTATAGGTCCAATCTGGAAAGACGATGCGGTTGGAAAATATTCACTCGTACACAGCGCTTCACGCCAATCGCATATATGTACGGTATATCCGACAGAAGAAGCTAATTTGGCAAACGGGCGAGCATCGGCCCCTGCCCCAAATAAATAAACAGAAGGCGCCGGCCAAATCCATTGTTGATAGATAGACTCGTCTTGAATCCATTTACGGCCAGCCGTGTGCTGAGTAGGCTGTTTGTCAACAATCGGAAGTACCTTCTTCAAAGGTCCGTCGTTCTCGGATCTGCTGGCGAAACAGTAATCAAATCCATTTTCCAAACACTGCAGGAACTGTACAGGTTCTCCTTGTTGAAGTTGTTCATATAAGAATTGGAGAGACTCTTTGAACCGAGCATCGACGGCACGCAGCATTACTGTCACGATGCCGTTGCATCCAGCACCTCGCCCCCAACCTAAATCATCCTCCGCACGCAAATCAAAGTCACAAATATTCACGTCTCCCGTATGGAACATCTCCTTCGCCCGGGAGTGGAGATCATGCTCAAGACATCCGCCGCTGAGCAAACCGATTCTACTGCCGTCCTCGAGAATGAACATCCATGCACCTTCCTTCCTGTAAGCAGATCCTTCTACATGGATGACCGTCGCAAGGACTGCCGCCTGCCCGCATTCAACATATTTACCTATTAATTGTGGAATCGTTCCCATTTTCATCACCTCTACATGGCATTCAATAGGCTCAGTGTCATCAATTGGCGGTCTATTTATTCGACTGTCCTTATAAAAGCCGGGCGAAGTGGCTAACCTATTTAACAGTTTGGATAAAATAGGTTGAATAAGTAAGGGAGGACAAGATCTTGCAGTTTGGAAATCGAACGACAGTCGGATTTGCAGAGCAACGTATCGACGTAATCGAGAAATCCACCGGAAATGTGAAATACTTAGCTGATACATTTTCAAGTGGAATGTTGCATGCTAAGGTAGCGACGAGCACAGAAGCACATGCACGCATCAAATCGATAGATACGAGCGAGGCGTGGAAAGTTCCGGGCGTACAAGCCATCGTCACGGGTGAGACATATCCTTTTCCGATAGGCCCGATACTCGCCGATCGACCGCCGATCGCCTTCGAGAAAGTTCGTTATTTCGGAGAGCCAATCGCTGTCGTCGTTGCTGACCATCCGTACCAGGCAAAGCAGGCGGCGGCCAAAATAATTGTCGAGTATGAGTCACTCCCAATCGTCAATTCAGTCGAACAGGCATTTCAGAATGATGCACCGTTGATTCACGAACAATCTGGCCAATATACGAAGATCATTGATAATGTCTATCCTGTACCCGGGACGAATATTGCAAGCCATATAAAAATTAGAAAAGGGGAATTCGGAAAAGCATGGGCAACATGCAAAGATACATTTTCCGCTACATATTCCTTCAATTTGTCAGACCACGCGGCGATGGAGACGAGAACCGCTACTGTTGAAATCAATCCGGATGGGCGAGTCATCGTTCACTCAACGAGCCAATCGCCATTTACGATCAAAAAGATCTTCAATCAGTTCTTTAATATAGATGTCGGCAAAATCATCGTCCATATTCCGATGCTAGGAGGGGCTTTCGGTGGAAAGGGAGCGGTGCAACTGGAGCCTCTTGCATACTTGGCATCCAGTGCGGTAGGCGGAAAACTCGTCAAACTGCAGTTCGAGCGAGAAGAAGATATGATGACAGCTCCTTGTCATATCGGGTTTAATGCTACGGTCAAACTAGGCGTGAATGAAGAAGGGAAACTCATTGCAGGGCAATACACCTTTCTAATTGAAGCTGGTGCTTATTCAGACCAAGCTGCAGGCATAACGCGCGCTGCCGCCCTGGATTGTACAGGTCCTTATCACATTCCAAACGTCTGGTGTGATTCTTATTGCATGTACACGAATCATCCATATGCCACTTCGTTCAGGGGTTACGGTCATCCTGAACTGACTTTCGCAATCGAACGGACAATGGATCGCTTTGCCGAAAAATTGAAGATGGATCCCATCGAATTCAGATTGCTGAATGTTATTAAACCAGGTCATACGACACCGACGCAGTCCGTGCTGAATGCCAACAATATTGGTGATGCAGCGAAATGCATGAAGCGGGTGAAGGAGCTGATCGGCTGGGATGGAAAGCAGCCGGTAGGTGAAGACGGAGTAGTTCGAGCGAAAGGTGTGGCGTTGTTCTGGAAGACATCCACGACATCGACAAACGCACAAGCTGGTGTACTGCTGAAGTTTGAAGCGGATGGCACGGTGAACTTGAGTTGTGCAGCTGTTGAACTCGGACAAGGGACGAAGACGATTTTGGCCCAACTTGCTGCAGAACGATTGAAAATGAATGTTTCTGATATTCACGTCACAATGGAAGTGAATACGCAATACACTCCGCATCAATGGCGAACCGTTGCAAGCAGCACGACGTTTTTAGCAGGAAATGCCGTGTTGGCGGCGGCGGACGACGCCATTCGGCAATTAAAGAGAATCGGTGCTGTCGCTTTGCAATGTTCCGAAGAAGATCTGGACGTTGGAAATGGGCGGGTTTACGTAAAAGCAAAACCGGACTTCGGCATTACTATCAAAACCATTGCGCTTGGCTATAAATATCCGAACGGCCATACTGTCGGCGGACAAATTATTGGAGTCGGCGTTCATGTGCAAAGGCATTTGACCCCGATGGATAAAGATACCGGCTTTGGAGACCCCGGTCCATGGTGGTCTGTCGGCGCACAAGCGGTTGAAATTGAATGGGATGAAAGCAAATACACGTATAAAATCGTGAAGGCTGTAACAGTGATGGATGGCGGCACGATCATCAATCCAATGACCGCGACTCAACAGATGCGAGGAGGAATTTTCCTTGGACTTAGCATCGCAAGCGGAGAATCATTCGAATTCAACGATCAAGGCGTTATTCAAAATCCAGACTTGCGGACATATCAGTTAATGAGATTCGGTGAGCAGCCTGGCGAATATATTGTGGAATTCATCGAAACGCCTGCAAAAGACGGTCCGTACGGCGCGAGGGGAATCGGTGAATATGGGGTGATCGGTGCTGCAGCGGCATTGGCCAATAGCCTTTCATTGGCAACAAATGCAGAGCTGACTCAACTGCCATTGACACCCGAACTCATTTGGAGGACGAGGAGAGCAACTAATGATTCCGTTTAATTTTGATTATTATAAACCTGAATCAGTGGAAGAGGCATTAAAAATCTATTCAAACGAATGGAAATTAGGCAAGAAAGTCGTTTATTTATCAGGGGGAACCGAAGTGATCACCTTTGCTCGGGGCGGAAAATTGACTGTTGATACAGTCATCGACCTGAAAGGGATTCCAGAGTGCAATGTGCTTGAAATGCAAGGAGAAGAACTAGTCATTGGAGCCGCTGTAACATTGAACCGATTGGTGGAATCAAATCTATTTCCGTTGCTTCGAAAAACGGTACGTACGATCGCCGATCATACTTCGAGAAATAAAATTACAATCGGTGGTAATCTCATGAGCAAACTCGGATACCGGGAAGGGATTTTGCCTTTACTCGTAACGGATGCTCTAGCTATCATCAATGGTCCAAAAGGAACGGATGTCATGTCGGTAGACAACCTTGCTGCTTCTGAGTTGGTAGAAGGCCAGTTTTTAACGCAAATAAAAGTGTCTTCCAAGAATCTTGAGCTGCCGTTCGTCCATTTGAAACGGACTCGATCATCGAATGTCGGATATCCAATTGTCAGTTTGGCTGCGTTACGGAAAGAAAACCGTATTCGAATTGCCTTCAGCGGCTTACATGAACACCCGTTCCGATCCGCAGTAGTTGAAGGAGTTTTGAACGATGCGACAATCGGCGATGAACAACGAGTTGAGAAGGCGATCGCCAAGCTGCCAACAAACATTACGGATGATTTCATTGCTTCAAAAGACTTCCGTCGTTTTATCTTGGAGAAACTGTTAACAGAAATGGATACTGCTTGGGAGGGGAACGGATGATCAGCACGAATACGAGTAAATATACGGTAGTTCCATTGCTAGTCAACGGATCTTCCACTGATGTCATGATAAGGTCTGCTGATACATTGCTTTGCACATTGCGCGAACAGCTCGGATTGACAGGTGCAAAGCAAGCTTGCGGAAATGGGGATTGCGGGGCATGTACAGTATTGGTTGACGGGAAGCCTATGCATTCATGCCTCGTATTGACGATTGAAACATTGAACAGTGGAATAACGACAATAGAAGGTTTGACACATTCACCGGTGAGGAAGGCTTTTGTTGATAATTGGGCGATCCAATGCGGATATTGTACACCTGGCTTTATTGTCAATGGACATGCGTTAGTGACGGAACATCCCGATGCTGATGATGAACGGGTTGAAGAATGGCTGCAGTCAAACCTTTGCAGGTGCACCGGTTATCAGGAAATAAAAGATGCAATCAGTTCTGTCATCGCTGCAAATAAGCTGGCAGATTCCAATCAGCTGGAAGATCACGTGCAGTAAAAAAGAACCCTTGGAATGTAAGCCAAGGGTTCTGTTCTATTTTTTAAAGCTTTTATTGCCAACGTTCAACGTTTCAATTAACTGCAAAGTTTGGGCGGCTTGGTCAATCTGTTTACGAACTTGCTCGAGCTGTTGCTGGACGGTGGAAGGTGATTGAGTCGCCGCTTGCCCTTGCAACTGATTCAACAGCTGTGAGGCTTGCTGAAGTTGCTGTTGTGCTTGCTGAACCGACTGTGAATCGAACAAAGTGCTCATCTGTTGTATCGTCTGAGATGCTTTATTCAGTTTTTGGAGGATCTGCTTTTTCTCCGTGTGGAATTGTTGCTCGATCATCTGTTGTAGTGACGATTGCTCCGTATTTTGTTGTACCATCCTTTTATTCCCCTTTCATTCTGGTTGATCATAGTATGTGTGAATAGGAACGAGGTTAAACAAACCGTTCTTCTTACTAGTAGCTAGCGATGCTATAATGTATGGTACATGCCGAACGTGAATGGGGGATGACTTTGGGTGGAGGAATGGATCATCAATTTATTATGTTTTCTACAGTGCATCTGTCGGTTCTAATTGTAATTGCATTTCTTGTTATCACGCTTTACTGGCAACGAAGGAATTTACAAGAGAATGTTGCGAGATTGAAGATGTTGGAGCGATTTTTTGCGCTTTCTTTATTGGCAATGGATATTGGTTATCATATTTGGCTCATTTCGACGGGGCGATGGGGACTAGATGATGCACTTCCACTCGAGTTATGCAGCATCTCTTTGTTTGTCTCGATCATACTACTATTGACAGGGAATCGACATTTAATCGATTTCGTCATTTTTGCCGGAATTGGCGGCGCTCTACAAGCATTAGCGACGCCTGTTCTTGATATGGATTTTCCGCATTTCCGCTTTTTCCACTTTTTCTATACACACGCCGGCATCATTTTAACGGGACTTTATTTTGTTTGGGTAAGAGGTTACGAGCCTACATTTAAAGGCGTATTGAAAACAATGTTGATCATCAATGCGATTTTGCCGATAATTCTAACGGTAAACTGGCTGTTTGACGGGAACTATATGTTTCTGCGAATGAAACCTCAGAATGGCAGCCTGCTTGATTTTCTCGGTCCTTATCCTTGGTATATTTTATCGTTGGAAGCTGTGGCGTTTATACTATTTACAGTCATTTGGCTGTCCTTGCGAAAAAAGGAGAGAAAGATTGTAAGATAGTTTTATCGTTCTGTTTATTTTCTATATGGACACTATTGAAAGGGAATGCTAAAATTTACTAACCGATAGCATCTGAAGGGAGTTGACGAAAATGGAATCGAACGAGCAAACAGGGGAAAAAGCGAAAATTAGCTTAAAAGACGCAATTAAACAGCAGCTTGAAGCAAAGAAGAATAAGTCCCAGTCGACAAAGACCAAAGGAAATCCAATTCAACAAACACCAAAAATGAAAAGCCAACAGGCAAAGAAAGTCACACAATCGAGTCGGAAAATGGGTGTCTGATTAAAAAAAAGCAAGTCCCAACAAAATCGGGGGACTTGCTTTTTCCATTTAAAACTGCTTAATGAGGTTCGCCATCTCGATGGCTGATACTCCTGCGTCCCATCCTTTATTGCCAGCTTTCGTACCAGCACGCTCAACAGCTTGTTCGATTGAATCGGTCGTCAATACGCCAAAAATGACAGGCACTCCTTCTGTCATATTAAGAGCGGCAACTCCTTTAGCCACTTCATTGCAGACGTAATCGAAGTGGGGAGTAGACCCTCTTATGACGGTACCTAATGTAATGACCGCATCATATTTCTTTGAAGCTGCCATTCGTTTCGCGATGAGCGGGATTTCGAAAGCCCCAGGCACCCAAGCGATTTCAATATCATTTGCTTCTACACCGTGGCGGCGCAATGCATCTTCCGCTCCACCAAGAAGCTTTCCTGTAATAAATTCATTGAAACGAGAGACGACGATTCCAATTTTAAGTCCTGTTCCGATTAAATTTCCTTCATATGTCAAAGTCATTGGTTTTTCCTCCTCAATTATGCAATAGATGTCCTAATTTCGTCTTTTTAGTCTCCATATAGAACCGGTTGCCATCTATGACAGGCAATTCGATAGGGATCCGATTTTCAATCGTTATCCCATGTTCTGAAAGCCCTTCGATTTTTCGCGGATTGTTCGTCAACAATTGAATTCGACTGCAGCCGAGATCGTCTAGAATTTGGGCGCTTATGAAATATTCCCGTAAGTCGTCTTCGAAGCCTAAGCGGGCATTCGCCTCGACTGTGTCATATCCTTGTTCTTGCAGCTTATATGCTTTCATTTTATTGACTAGGCCAATTCCGCGCCCTTCCTGACGCATATAAACTAGGATTCCTTTCCCGGCCTCTTCAATTTGGGCAAGTGCCGCATGCAGTTGTGGACCGCAGTCGCACCGACAGGAACCGAATACATCACCCGTCAGGCATTCGGAATGGATTCTGACGAGTGGAGCAACTGTCGCCTCGGTTTCATTCATTTGGCCTTTTACAAAAGCGATATGTTCACGGCCCGTCAGCTTTTCTACATAGGTAATTGCGGTGAATTCGCCATATTTCGTAGGCAAGTGAATATCGACAACCCTTTCAACGAGTTTTTCATTCTGCTTACGGTATGCAATCAATTGTTCGATCGTCAAGATGACAAGTCCATGCTTCCTAGCAATTTCCATAAGATCGCCAACACGCGCCATCGTCCCATCCTCGTTCATAATTTCGCAAATGACGCCGGCTTTAGATGCACCGGCTAGACGGGCGAGATCAACCGCAGCTTCCGTATGTCCCGGCCGTTCCAATACGCCGTTTGCTTTTGCGACTAACGGGAAGATATGACCAGGTCTTTTGAAATCAGAAAAAGTCGAGTCGGGATGAAGCATTTTCAATATCGTTTCTGATCGTTCAAATGCGGATATCCCCGTGTGGCTAGACGCATGATCAATGCTTACTGTGAAAGCAGTTCCGTGGACATCGGTATTCGTAGTGGCCATCGGGGCTAGTCCAAGATGGTCTGCCAGCTGTTGTTCAATCGGTACACATATTAAGCCCCGTCCTTCAGTAGCCATGAAATTAATCATAGCAGGGGTTGCGAAGTCAGCGAGTGCTACAAAATCGCCTTCATTTTCACGGCTTTCGTCATCAACGACGATAATTGCTTTACCTTTTTTCAATTCATCTATTGCTTGTTCAACCGTACTAAACATCTATTACACCTCTTATTCCAAAAATCCGCTTTTGGCAAGTACATCCATTGTCAAGCCGCCTGGCGGTTTAGTTTCTTTCCTAGAGACGATCCGCTCCAAATATTTCGCAAGGATATCGCATTCCACATTGACATAGTCGCCGACACGCTTCTGTCCGAGTACGGAATCAGCTTGGGTGACCGGAATGAGGGATATTGTAAACCCTTGTTCTGAGACATCGAAAACAGTCAAAGAAGTACCATCTACCGTTATAGAACCTTTCGGAACAAGATGTGATTGGAACGCGGAATCGATTTGAATGTCCATATAGATGGCGTTTTCGACATATCTGACTGCAATAATTTCTCCTATGCAATCAACATGGCCTGTAACAAAATGGCCGCCGAAACGGCCGTTCGCTGCCATCGCACGTTCCAAATTCACTTGACTTCCGGACTTCAACGTGAAAAGGGTCGTTGCCTTGAAAGTTTCGGGCATTACGTCCGCTGCAAATTGTGTTGTTGAAAATTCTGAGACGGTTAAACAAACACCATTGACGGAAATACTATCTCCCTTTGTTACGTCAGAGAGCACAAGACCGCAGGTAATTAGTAATTGCATCGATGAAGAACCTTTCTTAATCGCATGAATGGTTCCAACTTCCTCAACAATTCCAGTAAACAATCAGCTTGCACCTCCATTCTGAAAAAGTGCATGAAGACGGATATCTTCTCCAATTTGCTTTACGTCAAGTATACGCAGCGGTTCTGATTCCGCAATCGTTGTTCTGCTCTCATCCATGAAAAGGGAAGGGCCGTTACCTATCAACTTTGGAGCCATATATAAATACAGCTCATTTACAAGACGCGCTTGAATGAAACTGGAATGGACCTTGCTTCCGCCTTCCACTAATAGTGTCATGATTCCTCGTGCAGCAAGTCGAGTGAGAACTTCATCCAAAAAGTTAACTTGTTCCGATATCAGTTCCACATGAACGAATGGGAAATCGGTAAAGGTACGCGAACGATTCGATTCAAGTGTAAAAATAATCGTTTCGGCAGCTTGGTCCTGAATTACATTTGCGGTTTCAGGCGTCCGTAGATGCCTATCTAAAATAATACGTGTTGGGTTCTTTCCACCATGGGGCAAACGGGTGGTGAGGAAAGGATTATCTTGAAGAATTGTGTTAACACCTACTAAAATTGCATCATGGGTATGGCGGAGGGTATGGACATCTAGCCTCGAACTTTCAGACGTGATCCATTTGCTGTTCCCGTTTTGCGTTGCAAGGCGGCCATCGAGAGTGGCGGCTGCCTTTAAAGTGACGTAGGGTTTTTTGTGTTGAATAAAATGAAAAAATGCCCGGTTGCTAAAATCCGCCTCTTCTTTACAAACATCCGTGATCACTTCAATTTCGGCATTCCGAAGAAGCCTAATCCCTTTTCCATTTA
This sequence comes from Sporosarcina sp. SAFN-015, assembly GCF_051966875.1. GTDB lineage: Bacteria > Bacillota > Bacilli > Bacillales_A > Planococcaceae > Sporosarcina. Next base: position 38,709 of record NZ_JBQCKP010000003.1, read on the forward strand.
CGGAAGGATTCGGATCTGTGGATGCAATGAAAACACGGCGAATGCCGCTGGCAATGATTGTCTCTGTGCACGCAGGCGTCTTTCCGACATGCGCACAAGGTTCTAAAGTGACATAAAGATCTGCACCGACTGCATTCGAACCGGCCATACGGAGGGCATGCACTTCAGCATGAGGTGTTCCAGCTTCCATATGCGCACCTGTCCCTACAATCTGGCCGTTTTTCACACAAACAGCACCGACGATTGGATTCGGTGACGTATAACCGTCTGCAAGCTTCGCAAGATCTAAAGCTAACTTCATATAATCGGCGTGGTCCATCGAATTCCCCCTTTCTAATATTTGAAAGGGCGGATATTTCATTTGGGCATAGTCATCAAACTCGAGCAGCTTCTCCCATCCAGACTTTCACTGTCGGTGCCGGATTTACACCAGCTCCACCGTCTTCCGTATGGAAGAACGGGTCACGGACTGACAAGCATTGCGCTTGATCACCGCCGGTAAGGAATTTCACCTTGCCCCGAAGTGTCGTTTTGATTTGACCGACTCAAACTTAACATACTTTTTAAATGGTTGCCAAATAAAATAATCCTAATAGCTGAAATTACAAGGTAGGTAACCTATAATGAAATGTAAAGAAAAGCGTTAAACGAGGATGTAAACTCAATGGATATCTTCGTGCTAGGGAAGAGGGATTGTTTGCTAATGACTGGGTCTATCCATCAACGGAAAGCAGAGCATATTGAAATCACGCTCAACGAAAAAGTGACGGGAAACCATATTACAACTGGACTGGAAAGGGTTCACTTCACTCATAACGCTTTACCTGAAATTAACTTTAATGAAATTTCCATTGAAAGTACCTTTATTGAACAAGTACGACCAACACCATTCATGATAAGCTCCATGACTGGCGGAGCTGCTTTTGCCGAAACGATCAACCGTAATTTGGCGCTTGCCGCTGAAGAAAAAGGGTGGATATTAGCATTAGGATCTATGCGTGCATTGATCGAAAGCGAGGAGCATAGAGCTTCATTCCAAGTGAGACAATACGCGCCGTCCGTTCCGATTATCGCCAATTTAGGCGCGGTTCAATTGAATTACGGATTTGGCATTGATCAATGCCGGCAAATTATTGAAATGACTGATGCTAATGCATTGGTACTTCACTTAAACAGCCTTCAGGAAGTTATTCAACCGAATGGAGATTTGAATTTCAAGGATTTATTAATGAAAATCGAGGCTCTATCAAAAGAATTGGAAGTTCCAGTCGGTGTAAAGGAAGTCGGTTGGGGAATCGACGGGGCTACTGCTAAAAAGCTGTGTGACGTCGGTGTGTCTTTCATAGACGTAGCAGGCGCAGGCGGAACATCTTGGAGTCAAGTGGAAAAATACCGGTCGACCGATCCTGTTAAACAGACTGCAGCTGAAACGTTTAGCGTTTGGGGCACACCGACAGTGGATTGTGTCGTTTCTGTACGTGAGAAGATCGGCGGGCAGTCGGTCGTTGCAAGTGGCGGCATGTCGACTGGCCTGGACGCTGCAAAAACAATAGCATTAGGTGCTAATATTGTCGGTTTTGGGAGATCAATCTTGAAAGAAGCGACACAAACTCCAGAAGATGTCATGAGAGTTATGGAAACGAAAGAATTAGAGCTGCGCATGGCTATGTTCGGCGTAGGCGCATCTACATTGGAAGAACTTCAAGCGACTGACAGAGTACAATATGTGAAAAGATGAATAGTTGAGAGACCACTTGCAAAAGCGAGTGGTTTTTTTAGTTGAAATAACATTCAGTTAATTAGTTGAAAATAGGAACATAAGTTTGTCTAATGGGTATAGACAGCATAAAAGGAGGAGTGGGTGGGATGGCGCGTAATCCGGGTATGACAGACGAAAAAATCATTGAACTTTATAAAAGCGGGTTGTCGTATGAAAAACTTTGCACTATTATTGGGTTGTCAGATCGTGGAATTCGTAATGTATTGATAAAGCATGGAGTCGAATTGCGTCCTATAGGACGTCGGCGCATTCATAAAGTGAACGAAGATTTCTTTAAAACATGGTCTCATGAGATGGCTTGGGTATTGGGATTATTTATTACAGATGGCCATGTGAATAGCAAAGTACATTCTATATGCTTATCGCAAAAAGATGAGACGATATTGATGAAAGTAGCAAAACTAATGGATGCGAATCCGACGATTGCTCAACCAAGCGGCACGAGAACAACACCGATGTTGATAATAAATTCAAAAACCATTAAGGAGGATCTAGAGCGGCTTGGTGTAACACCGAATAAATCACATAATGTACCTTTTCCTGACGTGCCAGATCAGTTCATGCCTGCATTTATAAGAGGTGTTATAGACGGAGATGGATGGGTGCAAAATCGAGGATATGTTATGAATATAACTACAGCGAGCGAATTGTTTGCAGGTGGACTTTTTACTGTATTTCAAAAATGGAATTTGCGAACGGAAATAACTTCAGAGGTTACACAATCTAAGAAAACCATTTACCGGGTCTGGGTAAAAGGAAAACAAGACCTTCCTAAACTAGCTGATATCATTTATGATGGAGCTGGTGATCTGTATAACAAGAACAAAAAAGTAAGAATGATTAAGCATCAATACACAGCTGAATTTGAACAAGCCATTTTAGAATTGGAGTGAAACAAATGTGGAAATTAGTTAACGGTAAATTACAACAAACTATTGATACAACTCGAATTGAATTCAGAACTACGATAAGTAAAGCATTGATAAATGAATTAAACAATTTAGCGGAAAGTCATGACACGCATATCAATTATTTATTGGAAAGCGGTTTTATCAACTTATTATCAAGTAATGATGGGATCTTATTTGATAAAAAGCAGCGACCAAAGGACCGTGAACATTATAAGACAACTTACGATAAAGAGCTTTTCGAAGAAATAAAAGAGTTGGCAAAGGAAAACAAACTTTATATAAACGATGTAATCGAATACAGCGCACAATTCATTGATGTAGAAAAAAGTAAAAATAAAGGTCATAGGTACAGAATAGAGGTATGATTAAATACTTAACTCAGTGCCGTGGCCATAATATATATTAGTGGAAGTTAAATATCACATTAAAGTATACTCATAACATTGAGACGAAACCGATTTTTTTTGATCATAAATAAACCTGCAGCGAATCATCAAATGATTTCGGCTGCAGGTTCTATTTTCGTTTGTTCCAATACGATATTTCTTCGTTTCATTTGAATAAAAAATAACAAAGTCATGCTGAGACTAATTAGACCGAAAATAATAACCATCACTTGTAATCCGACAATATCCAAAAATACCCCAGCGCTCAACAATACGAATTGGAACATGACCCTTTCTAACATATTACGGAACGAGAAAAATCGTCCATGGTATGCTTTTGGCATTTGTTTCTGAAAAATGACCATTGCTGTCGGGAAAAAACATCCTAATGCAAAGCCTAATACAGCAAATGCGCTCAGTGTCAAAACGATGTTAGCAGCAAAAAATAGCATGAATTCAGCAATTGCTACCATCGAAGCAAAGAAAAATAAAATAACCGTCGTCTTCCATTTTCGAGTAATGAATTTTACTGCAAAGGAACCGACCATGAAGGCAATTCCTTCAGCCGTATAAATTAATCCTTTAATCGACGAAGAGTCTTGTATTTCACTTATATTAATAACGATCAGATTGAATGAACCGAGAAATAATAATGGAATCATTGTCATAATTAGCGTCATACCAACAGCAGGATATGCTTTTAAGACTGGAAAAACTTCCATGAATCCACCTTTTTCACCGTCTTTTCTCCGGGAACTTGCACTCCCCTCCCCTTCATCGATTTTGAGCATCATCGTGAAGCCCAAAAGAGCTGCATAGGCAATCATTGACACCCAATACAACGAAGCCAATGACCAGTATACGAGCATGACCCCTGCCAGGGCTGTACCGACGACCCGAGCAACCGTTGCTACATTCATATGCAATCCATTCATCGTCAATAGATCGTCATCCTTTACGACAAGCGGGATTGCCGACTGCAGTGCAGGGAAATAGAAAGTTGCGGACAATTGAATTGAAATGATGAATGCTACCATCCACCAGACAGACCCTGTTCCAATAGCGAGTAACATGAATACAACGCTGACAAGCCTTCCAAGTCCTGCTACTATCAAGACTGTCTTTTTCCTCGATTGGTCAATAATACGTCCAGCTGTTGGACCAGCAATGATGCCTGCCAATAAACCGATTGATAATATGAGTGCTTTCACAAAATCCGATGGAATCTTCTCTTGTAAAAATTCCAAGTTTCCGATGATTCCAGTCCATAACCCGAGTCCGGCAATCATTTCACCTGATAAAATGATCCAAACGTTACGGTTTTTCCACATACTCATTCCCCATTATTCATTTTTATTATATATTTCGACTTTCGAATTATTATACGGTAAAATCGTAGAATTGTCACGGTAATCTTTACCTATAAATTGACCAAGAAAAAACGCCTACTGCAGATTTAATTCTGCTAGTAGGCGCATTCCGTTATTCCTTCGTTTCAGCCTCTTTATAGACTGTGATGACTTTTCCGTGTTTGCTTTCATCCACAAGTGAACTGCCATTCGAATAGCGATCGACGAGCCTCAACGATCCTGCCTCGACTGCGATTTTAGCATCTTTAGTTGTCAATAAGATTGTAGTATCGCTTGGTTTCACTAATTGACTGCCGACAATCCGATGCGGATTCGTTTTTAACTCTTTCAATACAACTACCCCACGCTGTGCCCTTGCTGCTGCCTCAAGTTCCTTCAATGCCATCCGCTTGACTGAGCCGCGTTGTGTGGCTATCAAGATGGATTCTGCTTCGTCGCGCACTACAAGCATGGATGCAAGCTTATCATTCGTTTTTAAATTAATGCCTTTTACACCCGCTGTCCGTACACCTGTAACCGACAATTCCGTAAGTGAGAAACGTAATCCATATGCCTGCTCGCTGAATAGGATGATATCTTCATCACCTGATACGAGCTGTACATCGACAAGGCGATCTTCTTTTTTCATGTTCATCGCCTTAAACGTCCGAGAATAACGTTGCACTTGGAAGTCCGACAGCTTTGATACTTTTACGTTTCCATTATCTGCAGCAGTGAGAACGAGTGTTTCGTCATCGAAGTTTTCGATACCGATTGCTGAGATAATTTCCTCATTCGATTCCAATGAGATGATGCTTGATATATGCTGACCAAGATCACGCCATCGGATATCAGGGAGTTCATGCACGGGCTGATACAAGTAATTGCCATGCGATGTGAACAATAGAAGGTGATGCTGCGTATTCATGACGGTTTCTAGCAGACTGTAATCGGACTCTTTCATCTCTTGTCCAGTGCCGTTTGACGCGCTATACGAACGGATGCTCGTGCGTTTCACATAGCCATCTTTTGTAACCGATACGACGACTTCTTCGCTCGGTACGAGGATATCAAGGTCCACTTTAATGTTTTCTATCTTCTCTTCAATGACAGATCTTCTTTGTTCGGAGAACTGTTTGCGTATTTCAAGTAGTTCCTTTTTAATGACCGAAGAAAGTTTTTTATCACTTTTCAGAATGGCGTCAAGCTGTTCAATCAACTTCCTAAGCTCTGCATCCTCTTTTTTCAGTTCAGTAATATCCGTATTTGTTAATCTGTACAACTGAAGGGATACAATCGCTTCCGCTTGCACTTCTGTAAATCCGAATTTCGATATAATATTATTTTTTGCATCGCGTTTGTCTTTCGATGCTCTAATCGTCTTAATCACTTCATCCAGGATAGATAGAGCTTTCATGAGACCTTCTACAATATGCAACCGGTCTTTCGCTTTTTGAATATCATACTCGGATCTTCTCGTAACGACATCCTTTTGGTGGTCGATGTAAGCATCCAATAGCATTGGCAGCGACATAAGAGTCGGCCTTCTATTTGAAATCGCTACCATATTGAAATTATATGTCACCTGAAGATCGGTGTTTTTTAATAAATATTGCAAAATGGCATTGCCATCCATATCCTTCTTCAGTTCTACGACAATCCGAAGCCCTGTACGATCGGATTCGTCACGAACGTCTGCAATACCATCGAGCTTTCGGTCTAAACGGAGTTCATCCATTTTCTTTACTAAATTCGCTTTGTTAACATCGTAAGGAATTTCGGTAATGACGATTTGTGATTTACCTGCTTTTAACGATTCGATTTCCGATTTAGCACGGATGACAAATCGGCCTCTTCCTGTTTCATAGGCCGTTTTGATCCCATCCGTCCCTTGGATAATTGCGCCAGTAGGAAAATCGGGTCCTTTTAAGACCGTCATCAATTCCTCAACAGATACATCCGAATTATCCATTCGCATGAGTACCGCATCAATGACCTCATGTAAGGCATGCGGCGGAATATCAGTCGCATATCCCGCAGAAATTCCTGTTGACCCGTTGACAAGCAAGTTCGGGAAACGGGAAGGCAATACGGTCGGTTCAGGCTCTGTATCATCGAAGTTTGGAATGAACTCCACCGTATTTTTACCGATATCACGCAGCATTTCCGCTGCAATCGCAGAAAGCCTTGCTTCCGTATAACGCATGGCAGCTGCTGGATCTCCATCCACCGAACCGTTGTTCCCGTGCATTTCAATCATCAGATGACGAAGCTTCCATTCCTGACTCATCCGCACCATCGCATCGTATACAGAAGTATCACCATGCGGGTGGTAGTTGCCGATGACATTCCCGACTGTTTTCGCAGCTTTTCTAAATGCTTTATCGTGAGTGTTCCCTTCATGGAACATCGCGTAAAGAATCCTTCTTTGAACTGGCTTCAATCCGTCCCTAGCGTCCGGAAGTGCCCTGTCCTGAATGATGTATTTACTATAACGTCCAAAACGGTCGCCTATTACTTCTTCCAAAGGCAAGTCCTGGTATCGCTCAGTTGAAGTCATTCAAAATCCCCCTCAACATGTAAAAATTCATTTTCCAAAATATTATGGTCCTCGGTGCCGAAATCGACGTTCGTTTCAATCCATTTTCTACGAGGCTCAACCTTGTCTCCCATGAGTGTGGTGACACGTCTTTCCGATTGTGCTCCATCCTCTATAGTGACGCGGATGAGTGTACGGGTTTCAGGATTCATCGTCGTATCCCATAATTGATCGGCATTCATTTCACCGAGACCTTTATAACGCTGAAGCATATAACCGCGGCCGATTTTTTTAATAGCATCGTCAAGATCGGCTTCGGTCCATGCATACTCGACTTGTTCCTTCTTGCCTGTCCCTTTTGAGACTTTATAAAGCGGAGGAAGTGCGATGAACACTTTCCCTGCTTCGATTAGCGGCTTCATATAACGATAGAAGAACGTAAGAAGTAGTACTTGGATATGCGCTCCGTCGGTATCGGCGTCGGTCATGATGATCACTTTATCGTAAGCGATATCATCGATCTGAAAATCTGCGCCGACCCCTCCTCCAATCGCATGGATGATCGTATTGATCTCTTCGTTCTTCATAATATCTTCTAATTTAGCTTTTTCGGTATTAATTACCTTACCACGCAAAGGCAAAATCGCTTGGAACGTTCTGTCTCGGCCCTGTTTAGCTGAACCACCGGCAGAATCCCCTTCGACAAGATAAAGCTCATTTTTTGAAGCGTTCCTCGATTGTGCAGGCGTCAGTTTCCCAGTAAGAAGTGTTTCCGACCTGCGGCGTTTCTTTCCGGAACGCGCATCTTCACGAGCCTTGCGCGCTGCTTCCCTAGCCTGCTGGGCACGAATCGCTTTTCGGATCAGATTTCCGCTTAGCTCGGCATTCTCTTCTAAGAAATAGAGCAGCTGTTGGGAGATAATTGCATCCGCTGCTGTCCTTGCTTCACTCGTCCCCAATTTCCCCTTCGTCTGTCCTTCGAATTGAAGGATCTCTTCAGGAATTCGGACAGAAATAATCGCAGATATACCTTCCCGGATATCTGAACCATCGAGATTTTTATCTTTTTCCTTCAATATGCCGGTTTTCCTCGCGTATTCATTGAATACGCGTGTCATTGCGGTCTTTGCGCCGGTTTCATGTGTTCCGCCATCTTTTGTTCGCACATTATTGACAAATGAAAGGATTGTCTCAGAATAGCCATCGCTGAATTGAAATGCAAATTCTACTTCAATACCTTCGGCTGTCCCTTCGAGATACGCAACATCATGCAGAGTATCTTTCTCTTCATTCAAATAGGAGATGAATGCTTCGATGCCGGTTTCGTAATGAAAAACATCATGCTTTTCAGTGCCTTCTTCTTTTAGGTCGATTTTCAAACCTTTCAATAGGAATGCAGATTCCCGCAAACGCTCGGACAACAACTCATATTGATATTTGATCGTTGAGAAAATCGCTGGATCTGGCTTGAAATGGATCAATGTCCCTTTTTCTCTTGTCGTTCCGATTTCTTCTAATGTAGTAACCGGTTTTCCGCCATTTTCGAACCGTTGTCTAAATTTCTTGCCATCACGAAAAATCGTCACTTCCAGCCACTCGGAAAGGGCATTGACGACTGATGCACCAACACCATGCAGGCCGCCACTCGTCTTGTATCCTCCCTGCCCAAACTTTCCGCCAGCGTGAAGAACGGTCAAAATGACTTCAACTGTCGGTTTTCCCGTCTTATGCATTCCGGTCGGCATTCCGCGTCCATAATCTCGTACACCGATGCTGCCGTCTTTGTGTATCGTAACGTCAATTTCAGAACCGAATCCAGCAAGCGCTTCGTCAACTGCGTTATCGACGATTTCATAGACAAGATGATGAAGCCCCCTGGAATCCGTAGAACCGATATACATTCCCGGGCGTTTCCTTACAGCATCAAGGCCTTCCAGCACTTGAATCGAATCATCATCATATGTGTAAATTTCTTCTTTCTTCGTCAAATCGCAACCCCCATCAAACGAATGTTCTCTTTTTCTTTATATACTATCGTATCGCTTCCTGTAAAGCTTGTCAAATCAACGTTTCAGGAAGCTCGCTCAATTAATTGTATAGAAGAAACCTCCTGAATGCAATGAGATGAGGAAAATCTAGACAATATGCTTATTACATTACTTGACACATTCCATTGTCGGTATTCATCTGTTCTGCTAAACTAAAATCACATATATACTCATTATAATAAAGGGGAGCGCCATGGAAATTATCATTCTTATATTAATCGCTTATTTACTCGGATCAATCCCATCTGCATTATGGGTCGGTAAACTGTTTTATGGAACCGATGTACGGCAGCATGGAAGCGGAAATCTCGGTGCCACGAACACTTTCAGGGTGTTAGGAAAAACAGCAGGTCTGATCGTTACTGTGCTCGATATTTTAAAAGGAACTGCTGCCGTGCTACTTCCCCTCTTGCCATACTTCAGTTCGGCAGAAATCCATCCACTTCTACTTGGTGTATGCGCAGTGATTGGCCATATGTTCCCTATCTTTGCGAAGTTCAAAGGCGGTAAAGCGGTTGCCACTTCGGGTGGTGTGTTGCTCGGATATAATTGGCCAATTTTTATTATCGTCCTGCTGACATTTCTCCTTGCTTTAAAACTCACGAAGATGGTATCCCTATCGTCTATGATCGTGGCAGTTGTTGGATTCATTTACTGCATTGCCTACTATGTATGGACAGGAGATATTTATCTAATGATCATCGTCGGGCTGATGGGTGTCTTCATTTTCTATCGGCATAGGGCGAATATTGCTAGGATCAAAGCTGGAACCGAGCCAAAAGTGAAGTGGTTGTAATACAATGGAAGCAACAACCGAAAGGCGTGATAAATATGAAAATCGTTTTATCGGATGATGCACTAAAATGGTTTACAGAAGAGATGGAAGCCGAAGCTGGTGATTATATTAAGTTTTTCGCCAGATACGGCGGGTCTAGTCCGCTGCATGATGGTTTCTCGCTCGGCATTATGAAAGAGTCGCCGGACGAAGTAGCGGTCGAGACAGAAATAGCAGGTGTTCATTTTTATATTGAAAATAGGGATTACTGGTTTTTCGATGAACATGACTTGCACGTAACTGTAAACCAGAAATTGAATGAACTTGTTTATACGTATGAAAAAGCGTGATGGCTCAGCCATCCGCTTTTTTTACGTCTAACCTTAAGCTTTGTGCTATTGTTGTTCCGTTATTTTCCTTTATAACGCTGTAATCTATTTGTAAAAAAGTCCAATAAATATAATGCTGGCTTGTAGTCCAGCATTGTAACATTCGAAGAGGCAAATATTCCCTCCATATCCCCTCTTTATTCCGTGATACTATCAATCTCAGGTAAGGCATTACTATTATTCGGAGGTAAATTATGAAACATAAACTTTTTTCAGCAGCATTACTCACATGTGTCACTGTCAGTTCTGTGGCAGTTCCATCATTCAGTCAACCGGAAGTAGTCTCTGCAGCTACGGTTACATCTCAGGCATCCCAGCAAGCAGTTGCTGCGAAGGCGGACCAATTAATTCAGACAGCTAAAAGCTTGATCGGTAAATCTACTTACAGCACGGAGGTGTACAAGCCTACATATCCGTATAAGTTTTCATGCGCGACTTTCCTTATGTACATTTTCGAGAAAAATGGCGTGGACCTAGCTACATACAATGAAGACTTCATGATGCAGCAAGGCACTTCGGTTGCAAAAGGACAATGGCAAAAAGGGGATCTACTCTTCTTCAGTAGTAAAGCATCGAAGATTCCAGATCACGTCGCCATGTATATCGGTGATAATAAAGTGATCCATATGGCGGATCCAAAACAGCATATTATCATTTCTGACCTAAGTGACAAACCATACTATACAGAGAGCTATATTGGTGCACGACGTGTGCTTCCTACTCTCATGTCGGCCAACCCGGCAACGAAGGGCGACAAAATCGTTGAACTCGCTTATGACATGAAAGATGAAGCGGTCATTGGGTCTGTCAATAATGAAAGTACAAAGAAATTTACGAGCACAGGATTCGTCAACTATATCTATAAAAACAATGGTGTCACATTGAATGCGTCCAACTTGAAAGATCTAAAAGCCAAGGGGGCGACAGTTTCCCGTTCCAACTTGAAGAAGGGTGATCTTGTCTACTTCGGCAGCTCGAAAGGCTCGACTATCCCATCGATAGTTGCTATTTATGCTGGTGATCATCGTTTGATCATTCCTACTACTGGCAAAGTCATTAGCCGGGTTGAATTTGTAGACTACTATAATGATCGATACATTACGGCAAAAAGGGTCTTCACGGACAATACGGCTTCTACTCCGTCTGTTTCCAAACCGTCAAATACAACGACTATGCCAACTGTGTCTAAACCGTCAAGCACGACTTCAACATCAGCTGCCGATAAAGTCGTCAATTTCGCAAACAGCCTAAAGACTAAAGCGAAATTCGGTTATGGATACAATGAAAACACTTTGACATTTACAGGTGCCGGCTTTACGTATTATGTATATACTAAGCAAGGAATCGATTTAAAAAGCAAGTTGGCAAGTCAGCAAGCACAAGCTGGAACAGCTGTTTCAAAATCTAATCTTCAAAAAGGAGATCTTCTCTTTTTCTCGTTAGATAATAAAAGAACAAAAATAAACCAGACAGGCATTTATATTGGTGGCAATCAATTTTTAAGCCTTTCCACTTCTGGCAAAGTAGTACAACAGAGCCTATCTTCCACATGGGCAACGCAGAACTTTGTGAAAGCGCGCCGAGTTTTAAATTAATATTAGAAAAGAAGCATCATAACGCTATGTCGTTAGATGCTTCTTTTTCATTTATCGCTTCAATGACTTTGCAAATTCAATCATGCCACGGCTAGACATTGGCCCTTTGATCAGCACAAGAGATTCGTCATCGAATAAATGATCCAATCGATTTCCGATTTTCTCTACCTTATCGAAAATCCTTATGTTTGCTGTACTACCGTCCCGCATCGCTTGCCTCGCTATTTCCTCTGCCTTCTTACCGATTGTAATGAGTGTATGGATGTTCCGTTCGGCAACTAAGCTTCCGATCTCTCGATGATATTTCTTTTCGAAATTCCCGAGCCTATTGATATCACCTAATATTAGGATGACCTTCTTCCCTTTCCCGATCGAATCAATCACCCTGAGTGCAGCTTCCACTGATGTTGGATTATTCGTCCACGTATCATCAATGACAGTGCAGCCGTTCTTCCCTTTCGAGAATTCCAAATGCCTGCCCATGTTTTGATATGTTCTCAGCCGTTGAATCGCAATTTTTAAATCCACTCCCATTTCGTGAACCGCAGCGAACGCCGCAAGTGCATTGCTTACTTGGTGCTCACCGTAGCCTGGAACAAAAGCGTTATATTCTTTGTCATTCGTATGGAGAATGAAGTCCATCCCGCCATCCCCATATGCGATTCGGGAAGCCCTGAAATCAGCTTTTTCATCAGGGCCAAAGTAAATTATTTTTCCCCGGAACCCATATATCTTCAACTTTTTACTGTTCTGGTCATCTGCATTTAATATGAGTGTGCCGCCATCCTTAATGCCTTCGATGATTTCTCCTTTGGCCTTTATATACCCTTCAAGATTTCCACACCCGTCCAAATGATGTACACCGATGTTCATAATGATTCCTATTGTCGGTTGATAAATCATGCATTGGTGTTTTATATTTCCTGAATTGCCGAGGCCATGTTCGAAAACAGCCGCTTTCGTATGTTCGTCAATTCCCATCAAGTATGGAAATGAACGTCTAGGTTCGTTTTTACTGCTGAGTGATGCATGGACATTCCACATGCCAGAGAGCATATGTTTGATCATATCTTTTGTTGTCGTTTTCCCACAAGTTCCCGTTATCGTTACAACCGGTATGTGAAACAGATTCCGATAGTAATCGATGAACTTCCAATAGCTTTGCACAAGGCTTGTCACTTGCATGACTGTCGTATTTGGCAACACGTCTTTCAATTCAATTGAGGACTTATCCGTGATGACAAGGGAAGGGCCTTTTTTATCGATCGCTACCCAGTTAATCTCATCCCCCTTGCTTGCAAAAAGAAGGGAATTTCGTTTCGTATGATCATGGCGCTTATAATAGATGGCATCTTCCACTTTCCAATTTACAGGTCCGGTAATGATTTTTCCTCCGAGTACTTTCCTGATGTCGTTGACAGCTATCGGCTTCATTGCATTTCCTCCCTTCCATTGAATTTCGATCAGTCACTCTTTTTATGTTTCCTTATATAGTAAGAAACCTTTTCATGGATTTCATTGTTGCCAAACATGTAAAGCATAGATAGAGAAGGAGCATAATTCCCTTCAATCACCCATACCGCCCCTTTGCTATCGATTCCAATGTCAAATCCGATAATCGAAAGTCCTCGATTATTTTTACAAAGGCTTTTAGACGCCCTTTTGCAAACTGTTTCAATCCATTTAGCACATCGTTCAACTGAAATATCACTTTCCACTTTGGATAATGCATTTTCTAATGTTAGCAATTTACTTGCCCGGTTTGAGACAAAATAATCTTTCGCCGCCACTTTCACAACCGTCCCTGAAACAATCCATTTGCCTTCATCGAATTGAGTGATGACCCGCACATCAAATGGATTTCCATTGATTTCTGTAAGCGAAATGCGCTGTTGAACAATATAATCTTTTTTTGATAGATATAGTTCATATATATATTTGTAAAGTTGATCAAAATCATCTTTGAATGTTTTGTTTTGCTTCTCATGCACCTCGAAAGTCATATCTTCTGTTATCGATAATTTTACGATTCCTCTCCCTTGTTGCCCTACACATGGCTTGATGATCACCTCTGGGTAGGTGTTCAAATAGAAAAGCAATGTCTGTTTTGTGCATAGTTCAGTAGCTGGCAAGAATGGTCGTAAAGACTTTTTTTGATGAAGTGAATGGTATTGACTCCATTTACTATTGCGTTCATGTAAAACTGCATCAGTAAGCCAAAACTTTTCGGCTCCATATTTAGCAATTTCTACAACGATTGTTTGGCAGCTTGAATAAGCTGCGCCTAAACGTTTTGCTGTATTTAGCAAGAAATTATTTAACTTCCATTTGAAAAACAGTGAATCTTGAACGCAGTTATCATTTACAGAAGTACTATGGACGATTTTCCAGACGGCTTCAGGGGATTTTCTGTGAAGGGTGAAACGGCATAGGCAGAGAGTGGAAGGATTCATTGGGATAGCTTGAATAATGTAAAATTTTTTTATGCAAACTTGTTCGCGTAAATAATCGTATATTTCCTCTTTGTTACTAAAACGTAAAACTTGATCTCCTGTTTTCAATTCAATCGCATCAGTTACTGAAATGAGGACTTCTTGCGCCCCTATTATCGGTTTGATAATGAAGTAATTGTGAGTGGCGAGAAAACTGTAGAACACCTCTTCAGAAAATAGCTTTGTTTCCAACAGATGCATTGATAAATTAGATTCTGATTCCAACACTTCTTGTTGACCATAACGACCCCGAATCCCCTTCACAGACTACCCTCCTTTTACGTTTATCTGAAAGAGCTGGAACCCCCGACCGAGATCGGGAGTCCAAGGATTATCAATCAATCATCATTGCAGCCGAGTGCCATTATTGAACCTTGTGCAACCGGAGCTGCACCATTTTGATTGAAGAAACCAGTTATGACGAAACTTTGTACGATGTCTACGTTCGCCGAGGCGACTTGGTCTCTGAATTCAGCTGTGAATGGAAACTGTACACCGTTAATAAGTCCCGTTCCGGTGACGGTCACTTCACAGTTTTGACCTTCTCTGTCACAATCTACGGAAGTGATTGAATTAGCCTTAAACGTGAAGCTGTTCACACCTCCCATCGTTTCAGTGTCAACGAACTCTAAGGACAATGTTGACGATTCAAGTCTCGTTGCACATACGTTCGCCATGTACGTCAAATTCCCTTTTACAGTGCCCATTTGTCCATTGAAACGAACATTATTCCTTCTCGAGACCGCGTTGACTATTACACCACAAGGACATTCCATACCCATAATGCTATCCCTCCTTTCTATTTGAACTACTTCTACTATATTGATAAATGAAAGGAGACGGCTTGGTGTTTGTCCCAAATCGGGTAGTTAAAATATTTTCGAATAGATCGATTCAAGTAGATGGCCTATCAATTTTCCTATCCGCCCGCATATTCTTTTTTCTTAATAGGGTAGAGAGTTTTTTAATTGCTTCACTGAACATATCACCCTTAACGAGCACAAGTGAATCCTCTGTTGCCGCTTTTTTTAATAATTCAAATGCGAGAATATGATTATTGAATGAATGGACTTCCATTGCGACTCCCTTTTTAGAGACGGTATCTGCCATTATTTTTGCATGCTTACCAATAGTAAGAAGCATATCGATTTTGCTTTCTGCGATAATTTCGCCTGCTCTTTCATGAATCGCATATCCCCAAGAACCAAGGTCGGTTATTGTTCCAATGACAGCAATTTTCTTTTTAGAGGGTTCTACTGCCTGCAACACATTTAATGCCGCCTGCAATGAAGTCGTAGTAATGCTCCATGTATCATCGATGATCGTTGCACCATTAATCCCATCCACTAGCTGCAATTGTTTATTGAGCGTCTGAAAAGTCCTCATCCGGACCGCGATTTCGGCAAGCCCCATGCCTATTTGGTGGGCTGATGCAATGGCCGCCAGTGCATTGTAAATCTGGTGTTCACCGAGACCTGGCACGAGCATTCTGTATTTCTTTTGCAGATGTTCGAGCGTCATATACATGCCTTCGGATGAAAAGCATACATCACTTGCTTTGAAATCGCATTTAGAATGGATGCCGATTGTTATAATCTTTCCATTGAAGCTTTTCAAATCTAATTTCTTCGTATTTCGATCATCCGCATTAATAATGAGAGTTCCATCTGGTTGTAGGGCGTTGCACATTTCTCCTTTTGCAGCGATATAGCCTTCTAAGGTTTTACAGTAATTAAGGTGATGTTCGCCGATGTTTGTGATAATCCCGATTGTCGGTTTCAAATAGGCTGCTGCATTTGTAATATCCCCCGGTGCGCCGACCGCCGTTTCAAACACAGCTGCTTCTGTCGTGTCATCCATTCCGAGCAAATAGGACAAATGTGCGGTGCGTGAATTATTTGTACTGTTTGTATGAGCGACTTTACGACTAAAAGATAATAGATGCCGAATCATTTCCTTTGTCGTCGTTTTCCCGGAAGTCCCTGTTACGGCGATGACAGGTATATTGATAGAGGCTCGGTAGTTGTTGATGAACTTCCAATAAGATTCTTCTAGATTTTCAACTTTAATGACTGTTACATCCTCGGTTCTTCCGCTTACTTCCAAATCCCGGTCTGTCACGATTGCTATCGGATAAAAAGGCTGCAGCCTTTCCCATCTGACAATTTTTCTACTCAAAAATAATATCGTATGGGTATGCCTTACTTGTTTTAATCGGTAAGCTCCGTGTTGTATAAGCAGATCATCTCTTCCGTGCATCAATTTACCACTTATGATTTTGCGGATATATCCTGTCGTGAGAGGTTTCATGTAGTTCACTCCCTTCCCCCTTTTCTATTGTATGCCCCTCCTATTGAAGAGCCTGTACGAAAAACCTGCGTATAAGAAATCGACGATAGTTACTGACCTATAGATGTATAACCATGTACATAAACTATTCGGTCATAACCTATATAGAGTTGTCTTATATGAAGGAGTGGACTTGTTGAAAACGATCATCTTTATTGGTACAAATAAATCGGGTTCGAGTAGAGAAGCAATCAGGGCTGCCGAACGTCTCGGCTATTATACAGTGCTATTTACAAATAATGAAAAGCAAATTAAGCAACGAAATGAATATGTAGACGTCCATGAAATGATATTCGTCGACACGACTAATCTGGCTGCGATGCAAAAAGAGATCCGTTCTTTAAAAACTAAAGGAAATGAGATTATGACGATCGCCAGTTTTGTCGATTCGAATGTTGGTCGTGCTTTGAAACTATGTGAGGAGTTCTGTCCGAACGGTACATCTTCAAAAGCGGTAGACATTATGGAAAACAAAGCAGGGACAAGGGCTTCATTAAGCGGGCTGCCCTATTCACCTAAACATATAACAATAACCCCTAACGCGACGTTGGATCCAGCATTATTAGAAACCTTGCCTGATTTCCCCTTAATAGTGAAATCAGCTTCATCAACGGGGTCAAAAGATGTTTTACAAGCTGCCGACTTGGAGCAGCTGAAGCGTCACATTCGAAAATTGAAAGAAAAGGATCCATTGGAATCGATTATTATAGAGGAATTCGTCGAGGGAGATCAATATCTAGTAGAAGCAATTGTCCATGAAAAGAAAATTCATATTGCAGGTGTCATTCAACAGGAAATCACGTATGGCAAGCGTTTTATCGTAACTGGGTATGGCGTATTTGCGATTGTGCCGAAGCCATTAAACGATAGCATTATGAAAGTGCTTGAATCCATCGTCGAGCAATTTGACATCCGAAATGGAGCGATGCATGTTGAAATGCGATTGACGGAAAATGGATGGCGTCTTATAGAAATCAATCCAAGGATTTCAGGCGGGGCAATGAACAATATGTTGAAAGCTGCTTTCGGTTTCGACTTAGTCGAAGAAACGTTAAAATTATATTTAGGAGAAAAACCTTCATTAATCCAAAAGCATCGATATTTTGTATTCACTCAGTATGTCATTATCGATCAAAAAGGGATTTTGGAAAAAGTGACTGGTAAAAAAAGGGCAAGAAATTCCCCTGGTGTCGTGGAAGTTTATGTGAAGCCGAAAAAAGGGACACAACTCATGCCGCCACTGTCAATGGGTCACCGATACGCATACGTAATTGCTAAGGGTGGAACGATGGAAACTGCAAAAGCATTGGCGAAAAAGGCTGCTGAACAAATAAAATTTCACTTACAACAATAGAAGAAAGGACTCCTGCAAAAACGGAGTCCTTTCTTTCGTTCAACTATAGTTTTGATCGATGAATTTCACGGTTTCAAACATATTTGTTTTACTGGCTCCTTTAATAAGGATAGTATCATCTTTTTCAATCAGTTTTGACAGCAAGGCATGCAGCTTCTCGCGATCCGTGAAATGAAAAATCTTATCTGCAGCCATTCCTCTTTTTAAAGCTTGGGCACCGATTTCCTCCGTACGGAAACCGTAAGTGATTAACACATCAATCCCCTGCTGCTTAATATATTCTCCGAGTTTCCGATATTCCTTTTCCCGTATATCACCAAGTTCCCTCATTTGGCCAATGATGGCGATCTTTCTATGTTTCGCAAGATTGACAAGTACGTCGATTGCTGCTCGGACCCCTTCTGGATGGGAGTGGACGGTGTCGTCAATCATGGTAATATTATCTTTGCAATTATAGATTGTTAATCGGCGTGGCGGTTTTTTGAAAATGAGACCTGTTTTAATTTCCATTGGTGAAAATCCTAATTGGTCCGCTATCGCAATTGCTGATAATGCGTTATACACATGATGTTCACCGAAAATTGGGATGAACAACTCTACTTCCTCATTGCGAAGCTTCAATTTAAAGCTCATGCCTTGGTCCGTGTATTGGACATCATATGCACGATAATCCGCTTGCCTTTGAATACCGATCGTAATAGTCTTTCCTTTGAAATTCTGGGTTTCCAAAAATCGTGAATTGTCGTTGTCACGATTGAGGCAGAGCACTCCATATTGATCCATTCCATGAATTAATTCGGACTTTGCTTTTGCAACTCCCCTTGGATCTCCGTTGAAGTTTCCGACATGCGCCAATCCAACATTCGTCACTATCGACATATTGGGCTGGATGATCCGGCAATGCTCGGTAATAACACCCGGATAGGCCATGCCGTATTCTAAGACAACTGCCTGATGGGAGGAATTGATCTCTGCAGCATGCTTTTTCGTATGTTCCGTCGTATTCCAATAATCTTTCGATTCGAAGACATTCCATTTCTTTGATAGGATGGATGATAGGAATGCTTTCGTCGTTGTTTTTCCCGCGCTTCCGGTAATGGCGATGATTGGCGTTTCTATAGCTTTGGCAGCTTTTTTCTGCTTTGCTTCCTTGATTTTCAGCTGGATCGCTTTTTGGTTTTTAGCCAAATACATAGCATACTTAATTGTGTTTTTGACAACGTCCAACTCCAAATAAAATGCCGGTGGACAGCCCGGACGCCAGTTCACTTCATAGATCCATAGCTTCCGTTGTTCATCCATACCGACGTCGACTCCTATTTCATCGATCATTTCACCGAATTTCTCCATTTGCAATTCATCCAAGTGCTTTGCTAACGATAATGAAAAGAACTCCAGTTTCTTTCGAATGTTGAATGCCTCGTCTTTGAATTCATGCTCCAAAAAAGGATCTAAATAGTTCGTGTAGCCGCCACTATTGATGTTCGCAATAATGGAACCTTGAGGTGCGATCCGTGGATAAATTGTTGTAATGACCCATTCGCCATTGCCATCTTTTTGAACATGTAGTCTGAAGTCAAAAACTTGCCCTGTCTTCGTCACCGATTGAATGTACGGTTGGACGATGAATGTCTCTTTCGATAATTTCTGTTTGATGAATCCATTTAATTGTGATTTTCCGTACGTCCTGTTCGTACCTTCTCCTTTGACAGTGAAACGTCCTCCTTCTTGCACAATAAAAAAAATCCCTTTTCCTTTCCGTCCATCGATCGGTTTGAATACTACTTTTTCAAAGGCGGTTATAAATTTGAAAAAATGATCAGCATTCTTCACGACTTCAGTAGGTATTAAATAGCTAGCAAAATCTTTTGCTTCTTTCAATCGGCGGCTGACACTCCATTTATTGCCGATAGAATATGTTGTAAAAGGTATTTCTTTTCTCAATTTATCGATTATCTCTTTCGACTTCGATAATTTCTCTGGACTCCCCGCATTGTAAATGACATTAGGAAATGGCATGACTTTCGATTTCCATTCACCTTTTTCGTACACTTGTCCCTTGATTGTACGATTCAAAAAGTTCACTTCCCCGGGCGAGAAATAGTAAAATGTCGCTCCTTCCGCTTGCGCTACCGATGCAAATGCATATGCTTTCATGACCGTTTCCGGATCCTTCCGATGATGCAGCATGCCTATAATCGTCATTAAAATCCCCCTTTACTCGTATTGACGGTTCTCTCTAGTACATTCATGCGCATATGAAGTGATAAGGACAAGAGCTTACATGTGATAGATTTTGTTTTCCTATACTAGGATTTCGACTCGATAATCGGCAATGGACGATCTACAAGTTCGTGAGATAGCGGGATGATTTCTCTGAAGCTGCAAAGTTTTACGAAGATGAAATCGGAAGTTTTTTTAAACGCATAGAGATGCTCTTCAGTAAGAGGAGGGTGACCTTTCAAATCGACTGGTTGGAGTAACGATAATTGCGCAATGCAAGTTTCTACAATAATTTTTTCCAATCTAAAATAGGGCGTGTTGTATCCGTTCGTCATTGCGGTGAAAGGGGTGGATTGCTTCGTGTGCAGCATGAAGGGGATTGTGTCTTTCGATTCAGACATATAAATGAAACGAAATCCTTTGCCGAATTCCGCAAGTGATTGTTGCTCTTTCCATAAATCTTTCATCTCTTCGCATAAGTTGCACCGTTTCAACTGAACCCCTCCTTTTTTCCATCCTTTAAAAAGGTTCCAAATAGAATTTGATTAACTTGACCGCGTGTTCTGCTCGTTCCTTTGCCACTTCTGAAGACTCGCCAACCGCCATCACATAACCATATCGATTTCCCATTGACAATGGCGGCATTAAGCTTGAACCAATCGACGGTTTCACTTGGACATCTACAATTCCCGTGCATAGAGCGGCATGTTCGACTCCATCAATCGCTAATAAATATCCTGTACTGTTGACCGTTATATAAGTGGTGTGGACAGACATCTGTTTCCTTCTTATTAAATTCGGCTCTTCCCCAACATAAAGTTGGATCGTTTCTTGAACGAGATTTATACGAAAAGCTTCTTCAATCATGCGATTCATCGCACCGCCTGAAATTCGGGGATTCAGTTCTATCAGTTTCCAACCATCTTGAGAAAGACGCATCTCAAAATGGCATGCCCCATGATGAAGGCCTACTTCTTGAACAATGCTATTGACCGTCCTCCATAAACATCTATAATCCGCTTCATCCATCGTCGTAACAACATCGTACGCAGTGACAATAAATGAGTAATTATGACTGATCTCCTGCTGAATAATGGCAACGATAATCGGAGTAGCTTTTACGACGACGACTTCGATAATATATTGAGGTCCTTCTATGAATTCTTCAGCAAGAAGCTGCCTGCCTGGTAATCGATTTGTTAGTCTCTTTACAGCTAGTTCATAACTCTTTTCATTTTCAATGAAATAAACATCTTTTGACCCGTTAGAAAACGGATTTTTTATAATGAAAGGATATTTCATAGTAGGTCGTTTAGTTTTTTCTGTAGAGATTATTTCAAAATGGCATGAGGCGCGATTGTTTTTCAATGCAAGACGAGTCGTCATTTTATCCTCCATTAACTGCAATGCCCTATAGGAAATGGCAGAACCACAAAATTCATTGGAAAGTTTCGCAGCCGTGGAAACATATGGGTCTACAAAGCTGATGATTGCTTTAATGTCGAGACCTGAATGTATGATTTCGACAATGCGCTTCCGAACTATATCTTCTTCCAATGTTTGCATATAGATGAGTTGAACGTCTTCAAGCTGTCTTCGTAAAAATGATTTTCGGTTCGTTATCAAAATCACCGCATGCCCTAACCGACCAGCAGCCTCTAATGCGTCCATGCTCGAACCTGTTGTAGATGATCCGATAAACACAATTGCCCCCATTATTTCATCCTTCCATGAAGACAATCCTCTTCTTTCAATTGTATGCGAATATACAATCATGCTTTAGGCAAATAAAATAAGCATGAAGGGCTATCCCTCATGCTCATCCAATAGGTTGAATCGATTTATTTGCTCCATCAAACCAGCATCAAGCAATGCTTGCAACTCTGTTTTGCCGAAAAGATCGAAGTGAGGATAATCTTCACGATGGTCAATCCATTCAGGCTTCAACCCGTATCTTTTTCCCCATTCGATTAATTTAGCAAGATCTGTACAACCCGCCTTCGTTACCGTTTTACAGCCCGGGAAACGATCATCGAGCCAATAGTGGGTGAGAAAAGCGATTTCTCCAGCTAGGACCGCTTCTTTCCACGCTTTCAATTCGGCGCGATTAATACCGAACGCCATCAGTCTGTCACCCGGCAGATTTCCATATATTTGGCATCCCATTCAGGATCGATTTTCCGCAATGAAACCGGTCTAAAACTGTCCTTTTTCACTAAAATATGTTCGGAAGTGGCGGTTGCCGCGACGGTCCCATCCTCATGAAGGATTTCGTAGCCGTATACAGTCCGTAGTTTCCCATGGGACTCTACCCAAGTACGAACGGTTGCTTTTTGCCCATATCTCATGGCCGCCTTATATTGAATGGATAAGTCAATAACAGGGGAAAGATATCCTTCGGCCTCGAGACCGGCGTATGTAAAGCCTAGATCTTGAATAAGGCTCGTTCGGCCAATTTCCATCCATACTAAGTAATTGGCATGATAGACAACGCCCATCTGGTCCGTCTCCGCATAACGGATCTCCACTTCTTTTTCGCTGACAAACACTGACACTTTCATCACCTCTGTTGACCATTATACAAAAGAGGAAGGAATATTGCTGTTTGTGTAACTTGATACGGATAAAAGTAATAATAGATCTTTATGAAAAATCATCAATGATTTCTACAACCTCAATTTCCCCATTAATCAATAGCTCGGGAAGTTCACTAATCACATTGCCCTTCCAATATTCTTTTGCTTGGGCAATTTTTCGAGCGAAAGGCACGCCATCTTCTTTTGGCAGAAGGTTGGCATCCCCTTCAAAGCAACTTCCTTTCACTCGCAATTTAACAATCTGTAAAACGTTTCGATTATAGGAGTCGAACAATTCTTTCCACTTTAATGCGTCAGCGTATGTTTTGGCAGCGTATAAGCACGATAATCTGGAAGGATAATGGGGATACTCTTGTAATCTCACCATTTCTGTTATTACTTCTCTAATGGCTCTGATCGTTTGGCCCGTATATCTGCTAACCACTTCGGCATCTGCCTTATTCAAATGTAAGCCGTCACTTGTATAGTGACCTTGTAAGATCTGTAAAGCGTCCTCTCCTTGAGAATTCACTAGTTCCTTTTCAAAAAAGAAGCGATACAATGTGTTGTGTTGATCATACTCAAAGTTGATGATCTGTCCAAGTTCCAATATCTTATTCGTGACGAGATGGTATGCAAATAGTTCATCTTTTCCCTCTGACTGTCCCGATGCAGTAACGCTCTCTAGACTATTCAAAGTTCTTTTTACAAAAAGATTAAATTCTTCCTCTTCCTCAAAAAAAGGATAATGATTGCTATGTAAAAACGAGGTGAATTGAGCATTTGGAAGGCACTCTGCTATTTCAACACCGAATTTATGCGGGCATTGGGCATCGTATTTACCTGCGTATATGTAAGCCGGCAAGTTGATTTGCTTCAAATCTTCCCTGACATCATACGTCTTGCAGTCCACTTTTCGGAAATACGTCAATCGATCCCCGACTGTTTTGCCACTATTCGGCTTCTGAAAAGCCGACTCCATTTTCTCCTCATAATGAAAAGACATCAAATTCCATTCACGGCCTAAAGCTCGTCTTTCCTCCAATGCTACATCCGGAGTATCCAGTCGATTCATTATGTCAACGATGCGTTCGAAGTTCGGATTTTCCCTGCAATAAATACTGCCTGGATCCGCACTATATTCAACGCTTGCCGCAGCTCCGCCAGCGATGATTTTCGTTAAAGAATCTTCTCTCATGACAGCATACACAAGAGCTAACATGCCTCCTGTCGAATGTCCCGCAAATCCCCATTTCGGTAATTGGAGTGCTTCCCGTATCGCTTCCAAATCCAATACGGATTCTTTCATACTATATTGCTCTTCTGATTGTGCTCCAATCGATTTACCCGCTCCACGCAAATTGATAAGATAGACATGATAATGATCCGTAAATGGATTCGCGAACGCATTTCCCCGTTCATCGTATTCGCTGTATAGATGAGTGACGGCTAATGGCTCGCCTTCCCCTTTTTCAAAAATTTCAAAAGTCCCTCGTACTGTTTCAACAAAACGTTGTACCCACATATTAAAGCCCCCATAATTCTATATTTTCTAACTATAGTTAATTATAGCTCTATCGATTTTGAAATGAAACATAGAATGGACTAAGCTGTTCATTTGCCTAGTCCTTGTTTTATAAAGTCAACGCATCAGTTTTTTTCAGTACATCAAACACTTCCTCTACGTTCAATTGCCCGATATCCCCTTCTTTCCGTTTCCGGACGGAAACCATTTGCTTTTCAACCTCCTGATCACCAACGATCATCATATACGGAACTTTCTGCTTCTCTGATTCTCTAATTTTCAACCCCATTTTTTCAGCACGATCATCCACTTTCACACGGTATCCCTTTACCACAAGCTCTTTCCTCACTTCTTCAGCGTAAGATACATGCTTATCGGCAATCGGAATGATCCTTACTTGTTCAGGTGCAAGCCACAATGGAAATTCTCCTGCATAATGCTCAACGAGAATGGCAAGGAATCTCTCAACTGAACCGAAAATAGCTCGATGGATAATGATCGGAAACTCAAGTTCATTCTCTTCATTAATGTATCGGCAATTGAATTTCTCGGGCATTTGGAAATCCAGTTGAACTGTGCCGCATTGCCAGCTTCGTCCTAGCGAATCCAAAATGTGAAAATCAATTTTCGGACCATAAAATGCGCCGTCCCCTTCATTAATGCGGTAGGCCATTCCTCTTTGCTTCAACACCTCTTCCAATGACTGTTCCGCTTCATTCCACAAATCGACGGACCCCATATAATTTTCGGGCCTAGTCGATAATTCAACTTCATAACTGAAACCGAATTCCGAATAAATATCGTCAATCAAATCCAATACATGATCGACTTCCCGCTCAATTTGATCTTTCCGTACGAATAGATGCGCATCATCCTGTGTAAATGCACGAACACGCAATAGTCCATTTAATGAGCCGGATAATTCATGACGATGGACTAAACCTAATTCCGCATAACGGATCGGCAACTCCCGGTAACTTCTCCGTTTATGATTGAATATGAGCATCGCCCCAGGGCAATTCATCGGTTTCAATGCATATTGCTGTTCATCCACATCGGAAAAGTACATATTTTCATGATAGTGATCCCAATGTCCGGATTGCTCCCAAAGCTCCTGCTTCATCATAATCGGCGTCTTAATCTCCTCATACCCCGCCTCCTGATGCTTCCGTTTCCAGAACTGTTCCAACTCATTTCGTACAATCATTCCTTTCGGCAAATAAAACGGCATGCCTGGCGCTTCCTCTGACGACATGAACAATTCAAGCTCCTGGCCTAATTTACGATGATTCCTTTTTTCGATATCCATTTGTATTGACATTGTTATTCCTCCTATGTTGTGTATATAAAATAAAAAACCGCATTCCTCCCTAGTTAAGGGACGAATGCGGTCGTGGTACCACCCTGATTCCGCCGTGTTTAAAAAAACGTGGCGCTCAATTGGTAACGGTCTCCCGATCATAGTTTCCTGCAAAGTGCAGTCCCCTATGATAGCTTAAAGGTGGTAAATCATTTTTCCGCTACAGAACTTCCAGCCAAGGTCCTGTTCTCTGGTAAAGCTTCCTAAATGATTCATGTCCTTCTCAACGCTTCGTATGAAATTAAAAAAGACCGCATTCTTCCCCTGTAAAGGGACGAATGCGGTCGTGGTGCCACCCTGATTTCGCCATACTTAAAAAGCATGACGCTTCAAATGATAACGGTCTCCCGATCATAGTTTCCTGCTAAACAGTCCTCCATGATAGCTCGAAGGTGGTAAACCCTCTTTTCCGCTACAGGACTTCCAGCCATGGTCCTGGTCTCTGGTTAAGCTTCCAAAAAGATTCATATCCTTCTCAACGCTTAATTATTGATAATTAATTGTATTGTATTATATGGGACGTTTTTATTAATGTCAATAGAGATTACTTAATAACGCAGACCTCTCCCGCTTTCAGCGATTGCATGTGCTAGTCGTATCGTCGACACCGCCAACTCCGCATATGTCACTTCGCGATCTGGATTAAATTGGTTTTGCTCCGCTTTTACTAAGCCAATGGAGTTTGCCATAGCTACATAACCAATGTTCGGAGATTGCAACTTATTGGCATCTTCAAAATCTACCTTATAGATGCTGCTATCCTTTGCTGCCTGCTCTAAACCTAGTACACGGATCATCCATACCGAAAGTTCTTCTCTTGTAATCGGCGAATCGATATCAAAGTTCTGACGATCCGCTTTAAGAATACCCAATTCAACCGCACGTTCAATTTCCTGATATAACGGATGTTTAGGATCTATATTTTCAAACGTCTGGTTCATGTTTTGCTGTCCAGGGTAATAACCGCCACGGTAGAAATAAGTAAGTGAGCTCATAATGACTTTCAATGCTTCCCCTTTTGAAATGGCAGCATCAGGATTAAAGCTCTTCTCTTCTTTTACATCCAACACCTTGGCTTTAATAAGATAATTTAGCTCTTCTTCTGCCCAAGGATGTGAAATGGTAATTGAATCTTTGCCGCTAAAGAGGTTATTCCATTCCCCTGTATGCGCATTTACATAACCATATGGTTCCTCGTTAAATACAGGCACGTAGACGAGATCATAATGATTTTCCTTTACATTTTTAGCATGTTTCATATACGTAAGATCAAGGTCAAGTGCCTCTTCAAAAATTGACTTTACATCCTCCATGGAAATCACGTTATCGCTCGATGGCCAGTTTTCTATTTCTTGATAATCAACATTCAGGCTATTTAAAGAACCGTCAGCCGCTATTCCTACACTGAGCTGATCGCCATTGACGATAATGCCATTTTTAATTCTTGGGAATGTGAAGTGATACGAACCTAATCGTTCGTCGAAATAAGGTTCTCCTACAGGCATTGCATAGTTATGCAGATTTGAAGGGACCCATTCTTTCAGAAACTTCACTGCTTGGCTGAGTGCCTCTTGTTGTGAAATGGCGTTTTCTTTTTTAGAATCCTCTTCAAACTCCGAGAGTAGGTGATCTCTCATATTATGAAAATTGACAATTTCGCCTGTACTTTTATTGATTTCTAAACTTGATCCACTTCCGCCAGTTCTGTACCGATACATATAATGCACAGAAATAACCGGCAATCCATTATAGTTCTCTATTTCCTGAATGGACTCGATATTTAATTTTATTTTATCAGAATCAATCGCAAGAAATTGTTCCGCAATCTGTTTCGCTTCTTCTACAGTAATGCCGTCCTGTCTTGATGGAAGAGGATCTGTTGTAACCATTTCAATTTTTGTATCCCCCGGAACATCCGATGTGTATCCGTTTGCAGTCATCCACTTCCCTGTAGACGCCTCAATGCCTTGGAATTTTGCAGTTGGACGGTAGACCAGCTCTACAGTACGGTCGCCCGTTTGATAATCATAGTTAACTTGATAATTCAAATCAACGGATAGATTTTCTGTTACTTTCTTTACCATTTCATTTTTATCTTTTATGTTTGTGATGTCTTCATAGGTGGACTGTGTAGACTGTGGGGACATCTTATAAAAACTAACGATTTCACCGTTGCCTAGAACAGATACTTCCATTCTTTGATCAGCAATGGAGACTTTGTTTACTGTACGCGCAAAAGTAAATGAATAACGAATCGGCTCGGTTAAAATCTGTTGAGGATAGTAGTTGAAAGTGTTCGTTTCGAGTTGATAGTCTTTACCATCTAGAAATTCTTTCATAAAATCTTCCGCTATTTTCTTTGCTTCGTCTTTTGAAACTTTAGGCGGGAACAAAGCATCAGTCACATTAGGTGGTTGATAGGAAAAATTCTCAATCTGCAGTTCCTCACCAACAAAACCTATATTACCGTAAATCTGCTTCCCATTAATGGTCTTTGTAAAAACTAAATCATGTCGCACTGTTTCATCTTCCGGAAAAATATGCGCCCTGCTTACATGAAAATCATTAGCCGTCAAAAAGTCAAATTGATTCGGGAATATTTCCCTAAACTTTTTGATCAACTCATCTTTCGAGATTACTACATCTGTAGTAGCGACTTGAATCCGTACTTTTTCTGGTTGTCCATTCTCTGTAGTTGTAGCATCCGCAAGTGATGAAAACATACCAATAGACAAAATAGATGAAGTTAGAATTATACCTGCTTTTTTAAACTTCGCCAAAATACCCCTCCTAAGTTCATTTCCCTTTGTAATTTATATCTCTCTCTTATAAATTACAAAGTCTATATTTTTTCAATAATTATGTATATTGTAACTTTTTAATACTATTATGTAAAGTAAAATTTTGTATATTTTGGTGAGACATGAAAAAACCGCATTCCTCCCAATCAAGGGGTGAATGCGGTATGATGCTAACAGGTGATTAATTAACTACTACCGTCTATCGGTTAATAGTATTGTATGCCTCTTCCACTTTCAGCAATTGCATGGGCTAGCCGAATCGTCGACACCGCCAACTCCGCATACGTCACTTCGCGTTCAGGGTTGAACCGATTTTGCTCCTCTTGCAATAAGCCCATCGAATTCGCCATCGCTACATAGCCTACATTCGCAGATTTTATCTTATCAGCATCTTCAAAGCCTAACGAAAAGATGCTGCTATCTTTTGCAGCTTTCTCAAGCCCCATTACACGGATCATCCAAACCGAAAGCTCTTCTCTTGTAATTGGTGCATCGGCATCAAAGTCCTTACTATCCGCTTTGATGATTCCAGTTTCAACCGCACGTTCAATTTCTTGATATAACGGGTGTTTCGCATCGATATTTTCAAATGTTTGGTTTGTGTTTTCCTGACCGTAAAAATAACTGCCGTGATAGAAATATGTGAGTGATTTTATAAGCACGTTCAATGCTTCTCCTCTCGAAATGGAAGCATCGCCGTTAAAAGTGTTCGCATCTTTCACATCCAGCACTTTGGCGTTAATAAGATAATTGAGCTCCTCTTCCGCCGAAGGATGTGTTACGGTAATTGAATCTTTGCCATTAAATAAGTTATTCCATTCCCCGGTATTGGCATTTACATAACTAAATGGGTCATCGTTGAAAACAGGCAAATATACGAGGTCATAGTGATTTTCCTTTTCATTTTTAGCATGTTTCATATACGTGAGCTTAAGCGTAAGTGCCTCTTCTAAAATCTTTTTTGCCTCTTGTTCTGAAATGACATTGTCGCTGGATGGCCAGTTTTCCATCTCTTGATAATTGACATTTAAACTATTCAAAGAACCGTCACCCGCAACCCCGACATGAATCTGATCGCCCGTAACGATAATACCATTCATAATTCTTGGGAAGGCAAATTGATACGTGCCTAATCTATCGTCAAAATAAGGCTCATCGACAGGCAATGCATACATGTGAAGATAGGAAGGGATCCATTCTTTTACATATTTCACAGCTTGCTTAAGCGCTTCCTGCTTGGAAAGGGCGTTATTTTTTTCAGGATCTTCCCCAACTTCGGTAAGTAGATGATCTTTCATATTGTAGTAGCTAAGAACTTCCCCTGTCTTCTTATTAATCTCTATGCCTGATCCTGAACCGCCAGTCGCATGTTGATACATATATTGAACGTAAATGACTTCCTGCCCATTGTAATTCTCCATTTCATGGATCGACTCGATTTTTAACTTTACTTTATCCGAATCAATGGCAAGAAATTTTTCAGCGATTTTCTTTGCTTCTTCTACCGTAATCCCGTCTTGTTTTACCGGAAGAGGTTTCTCTGTAATTGCTTCAATTTTTGTTTTGCCCGGAAGATCAGTTGTATATCCGTCTGCAGTCATCCATTTTCCTGTTGCCGCTTCTATCCCTTGCAGTTTTGCAGTTGGTCGATAGATGAGCTCTGCACTTCGATCACCTGTTTGATAATCATAGTTAATTTGATAATTCAACTCTACGGATAGATTCGCTTTCACTTGCTTTACCATGTCATTCTTATCTTTTAAATGTGTAACATCAGCAAAAGTAGAGTTTTTAGATTGTGAAAACATCTTGTAAAAGCTGACGACTTCCCCGTTTCCTAATACGGACACATCCATTCTTTGGTCAGCGATGGAAACTTGATTTTTTGTTCGTGAGAATGTAAATGAATAACGGATCGGTTCTGTTAAGATTTGCTGCGGATAATAATTGTATATGTCAGTTTCTAACTGATAGTCTTTTCCATCAAGAAATTTTTTCATAAAATCTTCTGCAATTTTCTTTGCTTCTTCTTTAGATACTTTTGCAGGAAACAAAGCATCTTTTACATTAGGAGGTTGATAGGAAAAGTATTCAATGTCCAAGTCCTCACCAACAAATCCAATATTCCCGTACACTCGCTTTCCATCAATCATTTTAGTGAAATAAAGGTCATGCCGCACCGTTTCGTCCTCAGGGTAAATATGAGAACTGTTCATTTGAAAATCACTAATCTTTAAGAAATCAAACTGGTTTGGGAACATTTCTCTAAACTTTTGTACCAATTGTTCTTTCGATATGACATTGTCAGTGGAAGCAACTTGGATCCGTACTTTTTCTGGTTGTCCATTATTCGTAGTTGAAGCGTTTGCAATCGATGAAAACATGCCAAAAGACAAGACGGTAGAAGTAACAATCATACCTAGCTTTTTTACATTCGCCAATATAATCCTCCTAAATTGCATTTCTTAGTACGTTTTTAAGCAATCGATAGATTGTATGATTGTCCGATGAAGAAAATACCGAAACCAAGTTACATGACATTAAATGCGCTGCTTTTATAAATAAAACATATAGAAAAGGCGCCCGATTTACTCGGACGCCTTTGTTCTGCTTATTAATTGTTTTTCATTTTATCACGAAGAACCATTTGAAGGATTCCGCCGTGACGGTAGTAATCTACTTCTACGTCAGAGTCGAAACGTGCTAACACGTCGAATTCTTTGACGGAGCCGTCTTTTGCAGTTGCTGTCACTTTCAGAATATCGCGTGGTTTTACACCTTCCGCGATGTTTACGCTGATTTCCTCTTCGCCTGTTAGGCCAAGTGTTTCAGCGCTTTCCCCATTCAAGAATTGAAGTGGAAGAACTCCCATCATGACAAGGTTTGAACGATGGATACGCTCATAGCTTTCAGCGATGACTGTTTTGATACCGAGCAATGAAGTACCTTTCGCAGCCCAGTCACGTGAAGAGCCCATACCGTAGTCTTTACCTGCAAGGATTGCAAGGCCAGTTCCATCTTCTTGATAACGCATTGCTGCATCATAGATTGGGCAGATTTCTTTTGTTGGCCAGTATGTTGTGAATCCGCCTTCTGTACCTTTTGCAATTTGGTTACGGATACGGATGTTCGCGAATGTACCGCGCATCATTACTTCGTGGTTCCCACGGCGAGAACCGTATGAGTTGAAGTAACGTGGCTCTACGCCGCGCTCGCGCAAGTATTTACCGGCTGGTGTATCTTTGCCGATAGCACCTGCAGGAGAAATATGGTCCGTCGTAATGGAATCACCGAATTTACCGATGACGCGAAGTCCGGAAAGAGCTTGAATGTCAGCAGGCTCTTTTGAAAGACCTTCGAAGAACGGAGGGTTTTGGATATATGTCGAGTTTTCATCGAAATCGTATAAAGAATCGTCAGTTGTCTCGATTGCATTCCAAGCTTCGTTTTCTGTGAATACGCGAGCGTATTCTTTACGGAATAGTTCAGGTGTTACTGTCGCTTTTACGACTTCCTTCACTTCTTCCGAAGATGGCCAAATGTCTTTAAAGTAAACATCTGTACCGTCTTTCGCTTTACCGATCGGGTCTTTTTCAAAATCAATATCAACTGTTCCAGCAAGTGCATAAGCGACAACAAGTGGCGGTGAAGCCAAGTAGTTCGCTTTTACGAGCGGATGGATACGTCCTTCGAAGTTACGGTTACCGGAAAGTACAGAAGAAACTAATAGGTCGTTTTCTGTAATCGTTTTTTCGATTTCAGGAAGAAGAGGACCGGAGTTTCCGATACATGTCGTACAACCGTAACCGACTGTGTTGAATCCGATTTGATCCAAGTATTTTGAGAGACCGGAGTCTTCCAAATAGCCTGTAACGACTTTTGAACCTGGTGCTAATGACGTTTTCACGTATGCAGGAGGTGTAAGACCTTTTTCGACAGCTTTCTTCGCAACAAGTCCAGCACCTAACATAACGTAAGGGTTGGATGTGTTTGTACAAGAAGTAATTGCTGCGATTGCAAGATCGCCTGTTTTCATGCCGACAGTGCGGCCGTCTGCAAATTCAACTGTTCCTTGCTTTTCGAATTCTTTCGGAGTCAAACCAAAACCTTGGTTCCCTTCAGGAGCTACAACAGAATCTTTGAAAGAACGTTGTAGTTCTGTTAGCGGAATCATATCTTGTGGACGTTTCGGACCAGCAAGATTTGCTTCGATTTTAGAAAGATCGATTTCGATTACTTCTGTGTAAGTAGGCTCTTCGTTATCTGGTGTGAAGAACATATCGTTTTCTTCAAGATATTTCTTAACAACTTGGATATGGTCTTCTTCTCTTCCTGTTAGGCGCATGTAGTCAAGGGATTCTTCGTCAACTGGGAAGAAACCGCAAGTTGCACCATATTCAGGAGCCATGTTGGCAATTGTCGCACGGTCTGCAAGCGGTAATTTCGATACGCCAGGACCGAAGAACTCGACAAATTTACCGACAACGCCATGGGCACGAAGTGTTTGTGTCACTTTCAACGCAAGGTCAGTTGCAGTTGTTCCGTTTGGAAGTTCGCCAACAAGCTTAACACCAATTACTTCTGGAATTGGGAAGTATGAAGGTTGACCAAGCATGCCTGCTTCTGCTTCAATACCACCAACACCCCATCCAAGAACACCGATACCGTTAATCATTGTTGTATGGGAGTCAGTTCCGACAAGTGTATCTGGGTATGTTTCGTATGTGCCGTCTTCGTTTTCAATTGCGTGTACAACGCTTGCAAGGTACTCAAGGTTAACTTGGTGAACGATACCAGTTGCCGGAGGAACAGCACGATAGTTATCGTAAGCTTTTTGAGCCCAGCTCAAGAACTGGTAACGCTCAGCATTGCGTTCAAATTCAAGTTCCATGTTCAAGCGAAGCGCATCCTCAGAACCATATCGGTCAACTTGTACCGAGTGGTCGATGACAAGGTCAACCGGGATTTCCGGGTTGATTTTGTTCGGGTCTCCGCCCATTTCTGCCATTGCTGAACGAAGGGATGCAAGGTCAACGACTACTGGAACTCCAGTGAAGTCTTGCAGAATAACGCGGGAAGGTTTGAAAGGAACTTCTGCGTCCTTATCTGCATCTTTGCCCCATTTTGCCAAGTTTTCAACGTGATCATCTTTGATCACATAACCGTCATGTTGGCGCAGGACGGATTCAAGTAGCACTTTTACTGAGTATGGTAGTTTGGAAATGTTTGCAATGCCAGCTTCTTCGAGGGCTTTCAGACGATAGTAGTTATACGTCTTGCCATTCAATTCGAATGATTGGCGGCTATTGTGCAAATTGCTTTTTGCCATTGTAATTCCTCCTTTATTGAAAAGGTTGTGTGTAAGCGTTTCTCTATTCCATCATAGTACAGGTACGTTGATAAGTAAAATACATAAAAATTATAGTCTTTCATAAGAAAACATGATGACCATATGTATGAAGGCATAGAGAACCAGCTCACCGTCAAGTATATTCTGAAAAACTCATTCATGCAAAGGTTTGGTTTCATACTGATAGAATTCTACTGAATTTTTTCTATCTTTGTGGCATGATGATAAGGAAGATTAGGTAAAGGGAGTGGGATTGTTGAAAAAAGCATTATTAGTAATTGACTACACATATGATTTCGTTGCGCAGGATGGCGCATTGACGTGCGGTCAACCCGGCATCGACCTGGAAGCGTATATTGTCGACTTGACAAAAGATTTTTTGACAAAAGAGGATCTTGTCATTATGCCTGTCGATCTTCATGAAGAGAATGATCCATACCATCCTGAAACGAAGCTGTTTCCTCCGCATAATATTAAAGGTACTGCAGGACGATCTCCTTATGGTGCGTTACACACTTTGTACGAGGAAAATAAAGATAAAATTATTTGGATGGATAAAACACGATTTAGCGCTTTTGCAGGCACCGACCTTGAATTGCAGCTCCGTGCACGTGGCATAACTGAATTGCACCTCGTGGGCGTTTGCACAGATATATGCATTCTTCACACAGCAGTCGATGCCTATAATCGTGGCTTTTCTATCGTCATCCATGAAAAAGGTGTAGCAAGCTTTGATCCAGCTGGACACGATTGGGCACTACGTCATTTTGAGAAGACCTTGGGAGCTAAAGTCATACAGTGACGATCATCCTTTTTTGGTGATTCAATTGCGATAGATGTTTAATGTATGGAAAAAACGGATATTCAAATACTACATAAGCAATTATGAATCACTAAAAAGGAGATGGAGCAAATGAGTTTTATTTGGTTTCTAATTATCGGAGGAGTTATCGGTTGGCTCGCAGGACTTATTTTAGGAAAAGATATTCCAGGCGGAATCATCGGTAATATCATTGCAGGTATTATCGGCGCATGGATCGGTGGAATGTTGCTAGGAGAATGGGGTCCTAGAGTGTCTGACTTCTATATCCTTCCTGCATTACTCGGCGCGATTATTCTAGTGTTTATTGTGAGCTTGATCATGAAATCAATGCGTAGAGCTACTTAATTTTTAAAAGGTAACAAAAAGCGTCAAGGGATTTTTCCCTTGACGCTTTTTTATTCGTTCTGAAGTCTTTGGGTTTCAAATTCATTGAAAAACCATAATACGTCTTCTACATATTTGTCGCTATGATTGTAATGGAATATCGCTTTTTCAATTTCACCGTCGGCAGCACCGCTTTTGGATAAATAGTTGGCTGCGCTGAAGATAGCATCTTCAATATCAAAAGGATCGGCAATCCCGTCTCCGTTCGCATCGACTCCATACCCGCCATACTTTTGAATGACAGCAGGATCTGTCTTGTCCTTGTCAGGTATATTCCCTTTTCCAAGCCCTTCGCACCCTGGATATCCCCAGCCTACAAATGTGCAAGGCATGAACTGCATATGCCCTTCAGCACCCGCAGGAGATAACAATGGATCCATCGTTGAAAACCGGGTTTCTATTCGATGATGGGCAGCGAGTAGTGTCCAAGGAACACTATATTCCTCCGCCGCTGCTTTATAGATCGGAATATACTCCTCTGGAATAACTAAAGAAGTGTGACGATCTTGGTATTCCAGCAAAGTGCTTGCCGATTTCTTTATGAGTTCGGGGTTCTGGATGCCTGTATAAATGATTGCCGATAAGGTGAAGGTGGTTACAGCGACGGGGATGAGCAAAACGATCATAAAGATTTTCGTTTTAATGGATAACCCCTTTTTCTTCTTCTTCACTGCACCACCCTTTTCCGTTCAAAATGTTACGATTTAGGCTCTTCTTTAATGAGCGCTTTCATATCTTTTATAATATCTTCATATGGCACGTCTTCTGCGCCGTTATACGTCTTCACAGACACTCCGTCTTTATTGATCAAACTGAATGCAGTACCGTGAGTGACTTGGTCCACTCCTGGCGTTTTACTGACGAATGTCTTGAATGAACCAATTGCCAAGTTTTCAATCGTTTCCTGGCTATAGCCGGTCAACATTTCCCATTTGCTTTGATCGACAGGATCGAATGTATCCAAGTACTCTTGCAATGTTTCTGGCGTATCAATTTTCGGGTCTACACTGAATGAAACAATTTTATAATCTTCGACACCTTCGTCATGCAACATCTGCTGAAGATCTGCCATATTAGCCATCATCGGCAGACAGACGGTTTCACAGTTCGTGAAGACAAACTGGGCAATCCAGACAGTTCCCTTCAAATCGTCGAGAGATACTTGTTCATGATGCTGATTCGTAAACTCAAACGGATCAATCTTATACTTATGATCCGCTTTAAATCCGCCCATTGAACATGCGCTCAATAATAGCATAAGCATCATGATGAATGATAAAAAGATTTTTTTGCGCATATACAGACTCCTCCACTTTCAATACTTACTTTATCATAGTGGATAGGTGCTTATCAAACAACCGTACGGACCAATCCTTCTTGTCGAAACATTGACGTTTCAGTGAAGTTCATTTCACATTTAATGAAACGAGGGCACTATGGATCGCTTCCAGCTTCGTTTCAAGCCGGTGCAACAGATAGAATGATACAAATATCGGAAATCCGATCTGCTGTATAAGTTCCAGCCATTGTTCCATTTTGAAACCTCCTCTCCCATAAAGCGCAGGGCGCCTGTAGCTAGATTCAATTTAAAAAGGCTCCCAGCGCGGGACTGGGAGCCGAATACGATTATGCTTTTACAAGTTCGGTGACAGTACGCTCGATGATTCGTGCGCCTTTCACGGATTCAAGCAGAGAACCATCTACTTCAAATACACCCGAACTGATGATTTGCTGCATGGCTGCCTCCACTTCGGATGGTGTCAATCCGTTTTTCGGCTCATCTACAGTGATGGACGTCTGCTTCCCTGCAGCTGTTAGAAAGTTCAATTGTAATGTTGTTGCCATTTCTCATTCCCCCTTTTTCATTAATTCATAATGTCTGCTGTTTCCACTTTCTCCGCCCCGATAAACGGATATTCGGACAACTGTGCCAATTGTAAAAGAGCGTTATACAGATTTTCTGCAGTTGCCCCTTCTGCTAGATTGCGATAGGTTTTTGATTTGCGAATCATTTTCCCATCTTCTGTCATACCTCCGTCGAAATACACTTTTCCGACTGCATGCCTGAATTCGATTGTCGCCATTTGCTTTCCCCTCCTTTCACACGTTATATAGACCGCGGAAGCGAAAAAGGATACTTTGTCCGTGTACTTTTTTGAAAAAGCTCTTATAATGGGGAGTAGAATGGAAGAGGTGAAGACAGTTGCAAGACTTGTTTATATGGTTCATCATTTTTTGGTGTGTCGTTCTAATCGGGCTTTTCGGAATCGGTGGCTTTTTCATGTTCCGCAAATTCCTAAAAGTGTTTCCGAAAGCAGACGGCAAATCGACGCTTGACTGGGAAGAACATTATGTGAATGAATCCCTTCATCTCTGGAATGAGGAAGCGAAAGATCTTTTGAATGAACTTGTCAGCCCCGTTCCGGAATTATTCCGCGATGTCGCGAAACAGAAGATCGGTGCAAAAATCGGCCAGATTGCGTTAGAGGACCGCGCAAAGACGATAGGCTTTGATCATATTATCCGCGGCTACATCGTCGCTACTCCTAAACGCGATCATAAATTTTTACGAAGAAAATTGGACTCTATGGAAATCGATCTCACACCTTATGAGCATTTATTTGATTAACAAAAGCGGAGTCTAGACCGTCACTCAAAAAAACCTCCTGCATTAGGAGGTTTTTTCAATGGAATTCTTTAATTTGTAATACTTAACTAGCATTCCGATACGCCATGGGACAATCATGCCGAATGCCAATATCCAGAACATGCCGCCAAGCTCTCCCACATTAATAGAACTGCTTAATATCAATTTTGCTACAAAACGTATGATAAGCAAACTGAAAAGGATGATTATAAAAGCTTTGGACTTCTTGACATAGAGCTTGTCGTCCTTTTCTTCAAAATTCGTCGTTATTATCAATACAACGGAAAATAGCAATCCGACACAGATCGCTTCGATGACTTGAGGAAACGGCACCCTGAACTCTTCAAATAAAAACATGAGCGCCCCTGTCGACATGAACAGTGGCGGCAAAATGATTCGTTTCGGTGAAATTGGTCTTTTTGCCGCTTTTGTCCGCACGATGAATGCCATTGTCCCCATAAAGAGGAATAGAAAAGTCGAACCGACAATCAAGTAAATAGAGGGGATTTCATTGAAAATGAAGTCAACGAACTCCTGAAGTTTAAGCATAATCCTCCCCCCATTCCCCTAACTCATCCATCCGATGTTTCAGTTGCTCCATCGGAACGAACCTGGCGAACCTGGTCATTTCCTTTCCTTGACGGAACAGCAAAACGACAGGAGCGGTGAATAATGAGAGTTGCCCAGCTACTTCGGGGACTTGTGCCGCATTGACTTTATAAAATGGGAAAGGATATTTTTTTTCAAGCTCGGCCACTTGCGGATAAAGCCCTTCACAAACAGAGCAATGATCCGTTTTTACAAACAATAGAAGCTTCGGCTCGCTTGCTGATATAGTAAGCCATTGGTCAAAAGAATCGATTTCTTTCACCGGCACTTCCTCCGTTTCACAATCAATTATGCCTCCAAGCAAAACACTCGGAGGCTCTGGAATGAATCTTAAAACCCTTGGAAATCTCCAAATATCGGGCTTAGTAAGCTTGTTAGGAAAACGATGCCGTCAAAGAACAGTAATAGTCCAAAGGCAATCATAATATAACCGCCGATTTTCATAATAAGATTACTGTTTCTGCGAATCCAGCCAAGTCGTGTAATGAAAAACGACAAGACGAAAAATGGAATCGCGAACCCGAGCACATACATCATCATATACAGCATGCTGGAACCCGGATTTGCTGCTGCTAATCCGATAATCGCTCCGATGATTGGTCCCATGCATGGCTGCCAGCCTGCTGAAAAAGCAAGTCCGATCAAAGCCGTCCCTAAATAACCAGCTGGACGATTTTTGAATTGCAGGCGATGCTCTTTCATTAAGAATTTCGGTGTAAACAATCCGATGACCATTAAACCAAACAATACGATGAAAATAGCACCGATTTGCCTAAGAATATCTTTGTACTGTACGAAAAAATTGCCGACAAATGATGTACTGAATCCTAAAAAGACAAAGACGATTGAGAATCCGAGTAAAAAGAACAGTGTATGGAGCATACCATTCCGATTCATCCGTTTTGAATCTGATTTCAGCTCTTCGATCGACATGCCGGTGATATAAGATATGAATGCCGGATACAATGGCAGGACGCAAGGCGAAATGAAACTCAGGAAACCTGCGCCAAATGCTAGAAATATATTCAAATCAGTTCCCATCATTCTCTCCCCTTCATTTTTCTTCTCCCATCGTACCAAATCCGAAGCCGAAATTCGCTCAATTTGACTGTGAACAATTAATGAACGTATCGTAGGTGCTCTGAACTGCAATAAAAAAAACGATTCGCCCTCGCAATGAATGCGTTGGCGAACCGTTATGTTACATAGCGTCTTCCACGAGACCATTTTGTAATTGATACATCATGTAATAGAGTCCTTTTTGTGACAGAAGCTGCTGGTGCGTTCCGCGTTCGACGATTTCCCCTTGATGGAGGACGAGGATGAGCTCTGCATCCTGGATTGTGCTCAATCGATGGGCGATCGCAATTGTCGTACGGCCTTTCCGCATTTTTTCCAAACTTGCCTGAATGGCAACTTCTGTTTCCGTATCGATATTCGCAGTCGCTTCATCTAATACGAGGATTTTCGGGTTCGTCGCAATTGTCCGCGCAAATGCGACCAATTGACGCTGTCCGCTCGAGAATGTCGACCCTCGCTCTGTAACCTTTTGCGAATATTTATCCGGCAGTTTTTCAATGAATTCATTCGCTTGAACAAATTCAGCTGCAGCTCGGACTTCCTCGGAAGTCATTTCCTTATTATGCAGACGGATATTACTTTCAATATCTCCATAGAATAAGAATGGATCCTGTAGGACAAGCCCGATCTTCTTCCGCAGTTCCGCCTTTGGCAAGTCTTTTAATGAGACTCCATCAATGAGGATTTCACCTTGGCCATATTCATAGAACCTCATAAGCAAGTTGATGATGGAGCTCTTCCCGCTTCCCGTATGACCGACCAACGCAACTGTTTCGCCGGCATTCGCTTTGAAGGAGATGTTTTTCAGCACATCATTCTTGCCATCGTAAGAAAACGTCACATTTCGGAATTCGATCGTTCCTTCTTGGATTTCCTTATGCTCTGTTTCCTGTTGGGCAGGCTCCATATCCGGATCATCCATTAATTTGAATACTCGAGATGCCGAAACGAGCGCCTGCTGGAAAATGGACATCCGCTGCATTACTTGCTGGACCGGCTGGAATAAACGACCAATCAGCGTCGTGAATGCATAGATGATCCCTACTTCGACTGCACTATCAAGTGACATGAATCCGAAATAACCGAGAACGAAAACGATAGCGAAAGCGTAAAGCAAGTCGATGAACGGCCCTAGAAGAATACTATCGAACTTAATATTCCGCATTCCTGCACGATAATGGCCTTCGTTAATATCATCAAACTCACTTGCCAACCGTTCCTCCTGCCGGAATGCTTGGATCATGCCCATGCCTGATAATGACTCGGCGATTTTAGCATTCAATTGGCTCAATCGTTCGCGAATATCCTGATAGAAATCGGCGCTGTAACGACGATAGACTATGATAATCGCCATAAATAACGGCAATAAAATCATTGATACAAATGATAATTTCACATCAAGTGAAAAGAGCGCGATGTAAACACCGATAATGACGAAGATCGCTTGCAGGAAAGTGACGACGACGCTAACGAACATTTCCTTGATTGATTCCGTATCATTCGTCACACGCGAGACTATGCTTCCTGCCGGTGTCCGGTCAAAATAACGCATGCCAAGCCCCTGTACTTTTGTAAATACATCAATCCTCATTTGTTGAATAATCTTTAAGGCTATGTCCTGAAAACGGAGCAATTGAAAATAGGACACAACGACAATGAAAATCTGCAAACCGATGTAGACGAGCGCTAATGTCAACACTTCGTTTTTAGGGAAATGAAGAGGCGTCAAATAATCGTCGATGAATGATTGGATGATTAGCGGCCCGACAATGCTCCCCGTTATCGTTAATACAAGGAAGAACAATGCGACCGTGATGCTTACTTTATGCGGGATTGCATAGCGCATCAACCGTTTAAAAACGATCCACTGGTCCTTTGCCGTCAATTTAGGCTGTTTTTCCATCTGCATTATTCTTCCCCTCCTTGCTCGACAAGCACTTCCAATTGCTGCAAGTCATACATTTCCTTATACCTTCCATTCAACGCAAGTAATTCTTCATGCGTTCCCGCCTCGACGATCGTTCCTTCATGCATGACGATTATTTTATGCGCATGTTGGATGGCACTTAATCGGTGAGACGTAATGACTGTTGTTTCACCTGTCCGTGTTCGTTTCAGCGATTCAAGGATCGCTTCCTCGGTTTTTGCATCGACCGCGGACAGTGAATCATCTAAAATGAGCAATTCAGGCTGCATGATAAGCGCACGTGCAATAGATACACGTTGCTTTTGGCCTCCCGATAAGGAAACGCCGCGTTCACCTACGACTGTCTCATAGCCTTCAGCAAATCCTGTAATATCGTCATGGATATGCGCAAGCCTTGCCGCTTCGTAAATTTCTTCCCGATCTAATTTCGGATTGGTAAATGCAATGTTTTCTGCAATCGTCGTAGAGAATAGGAAATGATCTTGTGGCACGTAACCGATCGATTCACGTAAACGCTGCTGTTTATATTGGTTGATCGGATGCCCGCCATATACGATGCTTCCTTTATATCCTTCAAATTCTCTCAGCAATAATTTCAAAATTGCTGTCTTTCCAGAGCCGGTCTTCCCGACAATTCCAAGTGTCTCCCCACGTTTTATAGTGAAATGTACGTTATGTAGCGCCGGACTTTCATCGTCAGGGAATTTGAACTCTTCGATGTCGAAGTGGAGATCCCCTTCTGGACGTCGATCGATAGCCCCTGTGACATCTTTAATATCCGGAGCGATCGATAATAGTTCCGTAATACGGCTATACGATGCATTTCCGCGTTCCACGATGTTGAACAGGAACCCGAAAGCGAGCATTGGCCATACGAGCAACCCAAGGTATGTACTGAACGCCACCATATCACCGATGGACATATCTCCTGCTATGATAAATTTAGTTCCGAAATAGAAAGATAGAATATATGATACCGCAAAGATGCCTGTGATTGTCGGATCGAAAAGTGCATCCACTTTCGCCACTCTCATATTTTTAGCGACGACATCCGTCGATAGATCCGTGAAATCTTCAATATCTTCCTTTTGCTGTCCAAATGTTTTGATTACTTTAATGCCAGAAATGCTTTCCTGCGTCTTATCATTTAGATTGGAGAATGCTTCTTGAGCGAAGCGGAAACGCTTGCGCAGCAATCTTCCGTAATAACTTGTGAGGAAAATCATAAATGGAAACGGGATGAGTGCAATGACTGTCAGTTTCCAGTTGATCGTCAATGCCATCGTCAAGATGACGAAACCTCCAGTGGAAATGGAGTCGACAAGGGTTAAAATTCCCATTCCTGCCGTCTGTTGAACGGCGTTGATGTCATTTGTCGCATGTGCCATCAAATCCCCGACTCTCCTCTTTTGATAAAAAGAAGGTGACATTCTCGTAAAATGATTGAATAATTTCTCTCGCATCGTTCGCGATAATAGCACCGCGGAGCCAAAGATCATGACGCGCCAATAATAGCGAGACAGATACATCAACACTCCAGCAATCGCCAGGATGATAAGCCACTTCGTCAGCTCGGAAGCTGTCAATGTGGCTTCCGTAATATCGTCGACGATCAAGCCGATGATTTTCGGAGGAAGCAATTGCAATAAGGAAACGAACACGAGCGCTGCGACCCCGAGTCCATATTGTTTCTTCCGTTGTTTGAAAAACCAGCCAAGCTGTAGTAAAACTTTCAAAGTAATCCCCCTTTTTCTCTATCTTTGAATAGTCTATCAAAAGTCCGAACAATAGAAAAGGTACGAAACGTAAATTATTCGGATTCTGAAATACTTTTCAGGTGGACAAATGGGATACTGTGTGTTTCACCGTTGTCAGAAACGAGGTGCAGCGTCCCGTCCAATGTGTTAATTTTTTGGATGTGTCCTTTTCCTTCTGTTACTTTTTCGTGGTCCCAATAGTGTATGGAGATTTGTAAATTTCTTTCTGCGGCTTCATGGATTTGATAGTTCCATTGTTCGAGTTGCTGTTCATCAGGCTGCTGCCTAATTTGCAGTTCGTCTTCCTTTTGCCATTCACGCAGCTGCTCGATATGTTCGGGCAGCATCATCGCCGTCCATTTGATACGTCCTCGGTCACGGATCATCAGATCATCTCCCTCTTTAATTGCAAGATTACTTGTAATGCCCGCCAATGAGTTTCGAGCGATGGACGGCGGTTCCTGCGTCTGTGTAGGAAACCGCTCGCAATACAGCTGTGGAGCCGTATTTTTTGCGCAAGGAATCCATCGTCGCGCCAAGCTGGCGATTACGCCATTTATGCTCATCGAAAAAGCTAAGCTGCATGGCATATTCGTTTTCAAGATTCGCCAGACTAATGGCGATGCGCCGTACGGGGCGACCGTCGTGGAATTCGTCGAGCAGCTTCATGCAAAGTCGGTAAATGGCCATCGTATCGTTCGTCGCTTCGTACATCGAACGGGAACGACCGAATCCCCCTCCGAGCGAATTCTTCGAATAGCCGATTGATAGATGGACTGTGCGCCCCGCCTTGCCTGCTTCCCGCTTTGTGTAATCGCGGTATAGAATCAGTCCCCAT
Source organism: Sporosarcina sp. SAFN-015 (assembly GCF_051966875.1). Classification (GTDB taxonomy): domain Bacteria; phylum Bacillota; class Bacilli; order Bacillales_A; family Planococcaceae; genus Sporosarcina. The sequence continues at coordinate 82,576 of NZ_JBQCKP010000003.1, forward strand.
AGTCGCTCCGTCCGTCCTAAGTCAATGAAGCTTTCATCTATTCTGTTGTCAAGTAGTTATATAGTATTTGTCTTTTAAAGAGCGTTTTTCGGATTTTGAACTCCATTGGGCAGTTGTGCTCCAGAGAACACTACTGAAAGAAAAAGTATTTTAGAACTCATGGAAAATATAAAACCTATAGCCGATCTCAGGGACATCGAACACACGGACAATTCTACCGACATTTACAACGGAAGAGCGTGAAGATAGCGTAGCTGTCGATAACCGAGAATAAAATTGCAAATTATAAAAGGCTATGGAATTTTTTCATTCCATAGCCTTTTGTCAGCAGGCGATAACCGTTAAAGATAAAGGTTTCCGCGGCGTTCAATCCGATTACCCAATGATATTCACTTTCGGTTCATACTCACTTAATACTTCAATCACATATCCAGATGTTATATAGACGTGATGTTCAACATTGGGGACATGTTCGCTTCCCAGCATCGCTACGCCATCATACCATGCCAAGGAAAAAAGGACATTCTGCGCTCAATTCAGACAACCATGACAACAACGGCTGTGGCCGTAAAAGTGGTCTTTATCCAAAACAGAAACAAGAAGAGTGAATGGCTTGCTATTTTGAGCACGGATTGTTCATTGACCGAAAAAGAGATTGTTCGTATTTATGGCATGCGTTGGGATATTGAAATGTTCTTCAAGGCGACGAAGTCGTTGTTAAAACTCCAAAAGGAGTTTCATGGGCGCTCCTACGACCTCTTAATTAGCCATACGACAATCGTCTTCGCCCGCTACATCGTCCTGTCCTGGCAAAATCGATGCAATACGGATGATCGCACGATAGGCGGGCTTTTCTATGAGTTATGTGATGAAGTGAACGAACTTGATTGGGCTGTCGCAATGCAGCAGTTGATCGAGCTTATTCAAATGTCCTAAAAAAGGAAAGCCGAGTATTTAAGAGAATGATGCAAAGTCAACTAGAGCAATGGATGGCTGGATTACCCAGTTATATCAAGGCTTATTTACCTATTTCTCTCTGCGAAAGTTGAGTTAGTAATTATGAAATTGATTCAACTAACAAAATATATTCAAAATCATCCTAATTCGTCTATTTCAAAATATGCAATGCCTCTTTTAAAAAGGGCAATAATCCGTCTTGGATCAATGGTCCCGATTGGTTGAATATATTGAATGCCCGAGTGTTCTTCCGACCGAAGGTTTGCCGCTCGCTTCCTTCCTACTGATTCCATGCCGCCACGGACACTTAACTGTTACTTCTGCTTTCGCAGTTCGGGATTTGCATCCTATAGGCTATGCCCAAGTGGGCACACTAAAAAAGCAATCCAGTACAGGACTGCTTTTAAAAAACTCATTGCAAGTATTCTTTGTATTTATTCCGTGCTTTTTCATGTATTTCATCTACGTGCTGTTTGTTTTGTAACAGACTTTTTGCATACTCAGTCTTTGCTTCGGCAATCGCTTTGCGAAATGCACTCTTTTCATTGCTTAACGGGACAACTCCGTATCCAACACCAGACGGAACGTAATTATCTCCAGTTTCTGATTTTCTTAAAAATAATAAGTATTCTTTATCAAGTTCCATTGGTTCGTAGTTCCCGATATAATACATTTTATCAGTTACAGGGTCATACCCCGAGTTTTCTAATACGGCTACTGTTTCATTCACATCGATATTCCCTTTAATAACCTTTGTTATTTTTATATCTGATAATGTATAAATTACCACAGGAGTACCTTCGAATCTTTCAATTGTCGCATCATTTTCATGTTCTTTTTTTGCAATGACAATTAAATTACTTTCTTTTTCAACATCATTTAAATCTGAGTATTCGGACATTTTTCCGTCGAAAATCATATACTTATCATCAAATATATGATCCTCATAGCCATTATCAAAATCACTCTCGTTTGAAACAATTGATTTGACAAAAATTTTATTACCAAGGACCAGAAAAGTTATTAATATCAATGAACCAATTATTAGTCTTTTCTTCATCTACTCATCTCCCATATTTTGCTTTCATTCCTTCTTTATCATCAGGTAAAGGGTATGCCTTTCCATTAAAACCATTTTCACGCATAACAGCATTAATATCATTTATTTTTTGTGTATGATGTAATCCAATTGCGTGACCAACCTCATGAACCACAGTTTCATCCTTTTCATCAGGGGTTCCATTTTTAAAAGCTCTGTAATAAGTTATATGAGTTTGCCTAGTATTTAAAGGTGCAGCATAACCAAAGTATCCATTATCAATATCTAAAAAGTCTTGATATATGTTGGGATTATAACCTCCCGTGTTTGCATTCACGAGAAAGACATAAGCTCCTTGGTAATTCCAAGTAGTTACCTTATTCATATGACTTTGATACGGTGACACAGACGCATAGTTATAATAATATGCATTCGATCCTACATATTGATCATTAAGATCATAGGCATATGCTGGCAAACAAATAGATATTAATAATGTAAAGATTAATGCAAAAAACAAATTTTTTCGGTTTTTCAATCTCTCCACCTCTTTTTTGTATTCTCGGCCTTTATTATACTTTTACTCCTTTCTATTTTTATAAAAACTGTGTGGTTGTCCAATATCCCCTTCGCCGCCATTGGAATAGGTTTCCATCCTTTCTACTCTATTAGTTGCTTTAGAGTCAATATCTGCATCCCACTTGACTTAAATATTGCGCTTAGTCGATGCTTACTCTATTCTGCGATAATATCAACATATTAAAGCCATTTTTTTTAATCTCGTGTCAAATTTAAGGTTGTTGCCAATGCTACAGTTGAGCTAAGAAAGAAAAATCGGTCAATAGTTTTACGGAATTTACCATATTTTGTTTTCCTCCTTTTTCGTATTACATAAACCGTACAACATAAAATTTGAATCGGAAATATATTCTATGAAAAGAAATATCGGGAAATTTCATTGAGCAAATAGTCCAATTCCAAGTATTTTTAACTTGACATCATATCTAAATGTTGATGTATTACCATTCTAAATTGGGAAAATTACTTAAACAAAAGTAAATTCTCAATAATTACCTTGAAGGTAACTTGAAGTATATACATTTAACTCCATATTATTGTGTTTCCAATCAATTTTATCCGCTTTATAAATGATCAAAAAAATACCCTTTTAATATGCCAATTATTTGGCACGTTTAAAGGAAGGAGTAAAAGGGATTGGAAGAGTCTGAATTATTACCTATAGTACAGAAAAAATTGAAAACAAGAATTAGCACAATCTAGCACTAATTCTTGTTTCATTAAGGATATTGATTTATTATCCCATGCATTGCAAGTTTAGGATATCGGCTACCGGTACCCTCTGTAAATTGAATGAACCTTCTAGCACAATACACATTCCTGGATAATCAATATCTTCAACTACTCCCTGATAATAAATAATACGTCCGTTATTCCATACTTTAATTAAGGTCTCGCATTTCATCTTACACACTAGTTCAAGCTCTTCTTGAACTAATTGCAGATCCCACTCGTTCAGTTCCGGTCTCGCAATGTAATTATCAAGGTCTGTCCATTTTCGTAGCTCTGCTACATGCTCCGGCAGCATCATCGCCGTCCATTTGATACGTCCTCGGTCACGGATCATCAGATCATCTCCCTCTTTAATTGCAAGATTACTTGTAATGCCCGCCAATGAGTTTCGAGCGATGGACGGCGGTTCCTGCGTCTGTGTAGGAAACCGCTCGCAATACAGCTGTGGAGCCGTATTTTTTGCGCAAGGAATCCATCGTCGCGCCAAGCTGGCGATTACGCCATTTATGCTCATCGAAAAAGCTAAGCTGCATGGCATATTCGTTTTCAAGATTCGCCAGACTAATGGCGATGCGCCGTACAGGGCGACCATCGTGGAATTCGTCGAGCAGCTTCGTGCAAATCCGGTAAATGGCCATCGTATCGTTCGTCGCTTCATGCATTGAACGGGAGCGCCCGAATCCCCCTCCGAGTGAATTCTTCGAATAGCCGATTGACAGATGGACCGTTCGCCCTGCCTTGCCCGCTACCCTTGCCCGCAATGCGACGTCTTCACACATTTCAAGGATGACGATGAGGATGTCTTCCCGCTTTGTGTAATCGCGATACAGAATCTGTCCCTTTCCATAGCTGATCTGTCCTTCGACGAGCGGCGCGCCGAGATCGGATAAGTCGATGCCATGCGCATGATAATACAATTGATTGCCCATGACGCCAAATTTCGTTTCAAGCCGTTCAAGGGGCGTGCGGGCTAAATCGCCTACTGAGAAGATTCCCATATTGTTCAACGTCTTTTCAAGCCGGCTGCCAATACCCCACATCCGGCTGAGCGGCGCGACCGGCCATAGCTTTTTCGGCACGTCTTCATACGTCCAGCGGGCAAATCCGGTCTTTTTCGCATCCAAGTCAAGGGCTAGCTTTGCCATCAGCATATTCGGCCCCATTCCGCAGGCGGATCGGAGCTGGTATTGGCTGACAAGTTCATCTTGAATTCTCTTGACGGTTTTTTCAGGGTCTCCCCATAGCCGCTCGGTTCCACCTAAGTCAATAAAGCTTTCGTCGACAGAATACACATGGATTGCCTCTTTCGGCACATAGCGGTTCAAATTTTTGGCGATTTCCATCGAGACATCGATGTAAAACTGCATTTTCGGTTCAATCAGTCGTATGGATGGATCATCGGGAATTTCATAAAGCCGCATTCCAGTCTGCACGCCGAATTCCTTTTTCAAGGCGGGAGAAGCCGCTAGGACGATGCCACCCTTCCGTTCTTTATTGCCGATGATGGCAATCGGCGTATCCATGATATCGAGTCCTTCAATCGCAGCCGCACAACTGGCATAGAAGCTTCGCATATCGAGGCATACGATTTTCCGGTCTGGCAAATTTTCGTACATATGCATCCCTCCCGAAAGTAAAAGAACATCCGTTCTGTATAGTATACCCAGAACGGATGTTCATATTCAATGGTTCTTAATGCCAATTGGGAAAAATGGAAAGTGAATTGTAGCGACATAGTCTTTTAGCCTTACATTTTACAAAGAAAAACATCCACTACTATTCAGTGTAAAAATTTAATGTTTATTGAATCCTTAGTTCCAATAATATAGAATGAAATAAAATTGGAACTTTAGGAGGTACCCTTTGAAAATAATAAATTCAGTGTCACACGCAGAAACCATTATCCTTAAAGTGGAACAGTCGCTAGTCTGGGAATTGATAATGGGGATTGCTGGCTATACACATGAGCGGATGAGGCACACGTTTGAAATGAATGAAGAATGGAGGACAGACGAAAACGCGATGCCCTCTTCACTGGTCAAGCTATTAAAAGAGATTGAAGAAACTAATCTTTGGTATGGCATGATTTTACTGCAAAATCAATTTTCCGCCGTTTCCATTCAAGAATATTCGAATTTGCTTACGAACGCTTCTTCAACGGATGATTTTTATAAATGGCTCCTCCCCTATCATGATCGACAGTCTGAGTCATTAAAAATAGAAGCAGCCTGTAATCCAGAACAAACGGAAGTATGGGAAAAATACGCCAGCCTCTTTGAGGGACATGACTATTTAGGGGGATATGTTCGCGAGCTTCATCATCGATCCAAACATGAAATATGTGACTTGATTACTTGTGTATTAGTAGAGTGGAAAAGTTGGATGTCGAAAAAGGATGATTGGGAGAAATGGCTACAGGCACTTGCCTTTGAACAGAAACAGCATCGTCAACTGGATATGAAAAATCCTGTTTCTGAAATCGAACGTGTGACGGGCGGCGTTGAATACCTGCCAGAGCCATCCATTTGGTCGGTTAAACTCATCCCACAGGTTTCCTATCGGCCTTGGGTGCTAACCATTCGTACTTCTGATGTTAAGCTCTTCTTTTATCCTGTTAAAGAAGAGTATCTGCTCGAACCGGGTATTCCTTCAAATGAGCTGATTCGTGGCCATAAGGCATTAGGGGACGAACTTCGCCTAAAACTGCTGTTTCAACTTCAGAAAAGACCTTTGTCCTTGCAAGAATTAAGTGGCCAATTCAACATATCGAAAACAACGCTTCATCATCAACTGGCATTATTGAAAGCTGCCAAATTCGTCAGTGTGGAAAAAGGGATCTATTCCATCAACTCCAGAAAGCTTGAAGATTTCTCCAGCCAATTGACGCGATATTTGGGAACAGAATTATGAAGAAGTATTCCAAGTCCTTCAGATCCTTATGGATTGGTGAGATTGTCTCCGAATTTGGTGGTGCCGCCGGCGCTATTGTCAATGGGTTGCTATTATATGAACTGACAGGTTCACGGGAGTGGATGGGCATCCTGTGGCTCGTTTATTTTATTCCTTCATTGGTGCTGCAAGGTGTCAGCTCGCCTTTTCTTAATCATGTCATCAAAGAAAAAATGCTCAAAAATATCCAACTGATACGAGCGGGTGCCTATCTACTGCCATTAGTCGGTTTTTGGATTGGAACGGAGACAGGGTCCATCATCGGCTTGGTTATTCTGCAATGCATCTTAGGCCTGCTTCAGCCCATTTTTGCCAGCCTTTCGTTTTCTTTGCTGCCGGAAGTCTGCACAGAAGATGAATTGGCCGATGCCAACGGATTATTGGACGGAACCCTTCGGCTAATGGGCTTTCTTGCTCCGGGTGTTACTTCGCTCTTGTTATTGTTACTGCCCATGCACTGGATATACGGTATTTCGGCAATCCTGTTCTTCATCAGTTTCCTGGCACTGTCCCGAATTCCGCAAACGAGCACGCAAAAAGTGGCAACTTGGACCAAAAAGTTCTGGTGGTCTGAAATGAAAGAGGGGTACAGGAATTTCTTTAGTTATCCTGAACTCCTGCGTTTAACATTCCTGTCTTCTACAGTCCAATTTGCGGTGGGGGCAACGCTGGTCTTGAGTATTCCCTTCATCCAGGGAGAATTGGGGGGCGAGACATGGGAGTATGGCATCTTCAAGGGGGCATTTCCTGTCGGTTATGTAATCGGAATGCTTCTTCTGACCAAGCTTCCGAAAAGCCCCCGAACGATGTACCTCGGTTTGATTGGTGGCGGCTTTTCCTTTGTACTATTGTACTTTGTCCACTCGGTCACTCTAGCATGGTTATGTGAACTGATGGGTGGTATCCTGTTTCCTCTTTTCAACGCCCAAAGTGCAGCCATTTTCCAGCGGGAAGCCCCAAGAGACCGGTTGGCACAGTTAAGCGCAGTTCGTTTTCTGTTCCTACGTGCCTCCATGCCATTAGGAATTCTGTTCGCTTCCCTGCCTTTCTTAACATTAAATATTCGTCATATTTATATCGGAATCGGTTCCGTCATTATTTTGCCAGGGTTCTATTACATAATCGCTTCCCTTCAAACGAAGAAAACGTTAATCTCGCATAAACGTCAGATATGAGAGTGTGAATATCAACTTTTTGAAAACCCGAAAAGGGATAACGTGTATTTTATGAGTAATATGTGTTATCCCTATTCTTTGTTTAAACATCAGACAACCTTATAGAAATCATTACTTTCTAAATAAAGCAGACCATAAAGCGGAAATCCCGAACAATTCATTTGTTGGGTCTACTTCTTTCATTTTTCGTATTTCTATTTCTTCAAAGTCTTTAAAGATGGTCCTTAATCGATCTTCAGTAAACCCTAAGCCCCCCTGAAGACTTCGTAATCTGTAAACTTCCCAATCAGTAATGTCGGCTCCCCCTAATTCACCCCCTTGGACAAAACAAGTGATTGCAAAGTAACCACCCGGTTTTAATGCTTTTTGTACCAAATTTATGTAACTCATTCTTCGGTGAGGAGCGATATGATGAAAACAGCCTGAATCATAGACAACATCGTATGATCCTTCTTCAATTTGAAGATCAAAAATATTTTTCTGGATAAAGTTTACCTGTAAATTCTTTTCTTTCGCTCGTTCAATTGCCCATTGAAGTGATTGCTCCGATAAATCAACTGCGTCAACAGCATATCCTTTTTCGGCAAAGTAAATTGCATTCCGACCTGGTCCACAACCGAGTTCAAGTGCTTTTCCTGAAGTTCCTATAAGTACATTCTCGAAATAACCAACTAAATTTTCGTCGGGTTTATTGGCGAAAAAAGGTATGTCTTTTTCACGATTGGAATAGAAATCATCCCAAAAATTAGTTGGTTCACGTAATAAAGCGTCTAACATCACCAATAAATCTTCATAGCTATTAATTGTTTCCTTCAAAACTATCCCCTCTTCCCCAATTGAAATCTTTCATACATAGATAATTGTATCTAGAATCTTCAAGGAGTTGGTTTCATTTAGATTAATAACACATTAAAAGAAGGGAAGTTTAGATACCGAACGTATTGGAGTTTTTGCCCATATGACATGTCTAAAGGCACTTAATTTCATTTTAAAGTAATCTTATGAGTGATGGTATAACTCCTTCTCGAATTGCTTGCAAACAATAGCAAATGCTGTTAGAAAAGAAGTGTACTTTCAATTTTTAAGTCTAATTATTACATATGTTGCGAAGTCGTTAAAATTATGACGGTTGTGTTACGAAAGGAGTGTCCCTTGTAAAAACGACAACCCTTTATTACTTACGACTTTATTGGGTGTATACAGTCTCTTTGAAGTTATTTACATTTCACAATTTCCATCTATAGAGAAGCTGCTTGAACGGTACCTCCTTTACTTTCTTTTTGCCGATAATACGATGAAATGGGTCTTCAGATTGCTCGGAAGTCCCATTTCGCGTAATCGGTCTTATTCAATTAAAGCGTTATGTTTATCTCCATATCTCTCATCTCATGTATTTTTTGCAAGGTGTTAAGGTGCAGTGATTTATCTTCGGGTGACTCAGCGAATTTATGCCACTCCACAAGCCTGTATCCAAACATGACAAGGATTAGTTCGTAGATACAATGATCGGAGACATGGGACACATCCGCATATTCCGAAAAACCTCTGTAATACGCCGGAATGCATTTTTGATAGTATTCAGTCATATGACTGACGTCCGCTTCATCCGTTATTAAACTCGCGATATCCTCGCCCATATACCCCCATCCGGCAGTATCCCAATCGATAAGTACTACTTTACTGTCCGAATAGAAAATGTTCGCCACCCAAAAATCTCTGTGGCAAAGCACTATTGGTAGCTTTTCAATCCGACTGAATACTTCTTCCGCATTGTCATCTATGTCTATGAGCATGTTGCACAAGTGCTTCGGAATTTCGCAGTCATCGGAGCGTATGTAATCATACAAAACATCCCATGACCGATATCGCTTGTAGTAGTTTTTCGTAAACTCAACCATGCTTAGATTAGGTAAGGTTTGCAATACGTTTGGTCGTTCAGTGTACAACTTGCCTTGAAATCGCCCCAATTCCTCGGCTATACGTTCATACATTTCCGAGGTCAGATGTAAGCCTGACACACCATCAATATATTCCATCCACAGTTGAATTTCATCGCCATTTATTTCAGCGTGGTAACACTCCGGCCAACGGAACGAATCGAAGAAAACCGTTTTGACATCCGATGCATAGAGATCGTATTCTCTACGCCAAGAATCCGGATCACCATAACGCTCAAATTTTTTTTGTGTTTTCCAAACCAACTTATACGGCAGATGTTTACCATCAGATGTTTCAGCCGTGCCTGTTACAAGCTGAACTATTCCTATTGTCCCGCCTTGCAACTCTTCCAGTTGATAATTTGCGCGGGTTATCGTATTGTCGAGCATTTTACTCAAAACAAGTGTCAGTATTTCAGGCTTTACAAACCTTTCATCATGGTTGTTCATTTCTTGCATCCTCCCTTTTTCCCCGTACATAAATTAAAGTTGTTTTTGACATAAAAAACCGCGAACAAGCAGCCTCCGAAGAAGCTGCCGTTTCGCAGAGAAACGTAAAAAATACAATGTCACTTCTACAGTGTGGCATAACCATTCACAAGGAATCAATAGAAAATTTTGATTACGGTCACATTACCTCAACAACTCCATCACCAAAAACACCCAAGAAGTTAACTTCTTGGGTGTACTTAGTTCTTCTTTTTATTCCGCTGCTAGAACACTGACTTCCTTCGGCAAATTGAAATCTTCGATGTCATTGAAATAGCTATATGTGGCGTTCAACTTCTGACGGGATCGATAAGAGTTTCCGCCACTGTAATTCCTCATATCCGAGGACATTTTAAAGCTCGTCACATACGAAGTTTTTTTATTGAACGTAATGACTAATTCCATTTTGTCGACGATGCTGAATCCGTCCTCACGTGGACCAAAGTCTGGGAAAATCTCCTTGAACCGCTTGACCCCATCGCGGTCTAACGTTAAGTTCAAGGCGTATCCGTACTCGATCGGCTCTAGAATCAATTCGTCTTCAAACTCTTTGAACTTCGACAAGTCGAGGGTCGGGTATGTAACGGATGCTAATGCACCAAACAGTTCTTCAACCGAACCGGACGTTAATTCTTCCCATTCGCCTTTACGGTCGTCAGAGACAAATACTCGGTCTTCCACTTGGTACAAATCCATATCCCATGCTTTCTCGCCACGCGGAAGAACATTTGACTTCACGTGTATCTTTGCCGGGTCAAGGAAAGCCTCAACCTGCATATCGAATTTCACGCCAGCTTTCTCGGGGTTTTCAATATCGCCATCATAGACGGTCACCGCATAATCATCATAAACAACATGGGAATGGACAGCTTTCAGTGACGTATCCATCGCCTCTTGGGACTTGTCCAATAAATCTCCGGCTGTCAATTTCTTTTGAGCCCCTCCTGAATTGGTGCAAGCAGCCAAAAGAAAAACGAGCGAACCAATCGCAAGGGCACTAACTATTTTTTTCACATGTAAACTTCCTCTCTACAAAACCTACGTTCATTTTACTGGAATCTGCAGACTTCATCAATGCATTAGACGGATATTCCACAGGAGAAGTTGCATTTGTCACAAAACCGAACTGAATTCCCGATCAATCTTCCCTAAAGTGCCATATGTCTGTCATGAATTCCTCGATCGTACGGAAATCGGGTGAAAAACCGATTCCGGGAGAAGTCGGAACAGTGATATATCCATCTTCCACCATCACTTCAGGCTTAATTATATCCTTTTCCCAATAATGGGATGACCCTGCGGTGTCACCTGGAAGAATGAAGTTCGGAAGTGATGTCAAAGCAATATTATGAGCACGACCGATTCCTGCTTCGAGCATACCACCGCACCAGACGGGAACACCTTTCCCCATGCAGTAATCATGGATCCGCTTCGCTTCAGATAAGCCGCCGACTCTTCCTATTTTTACATTGATGACTTTTGTGCTTTCAAGTTCGACCGCTTTCCGTGCATCTTCTACGGAATGGATGCTTTCGTCAAGGCAGATCGGCGTCTTCAATTGTTTTTGCAAGATGGCATGATCGACGATGTCATCATGTGCGAGCGGCTGCTCGATCATCAGCAAGCCGAACTCGTCCAGTTGCTTCAATAAATCGATATCTTCTAATGTATAGGCCGAATTGGCATCCGCCATAAGCGGCACATCCGGAAAAGCGGACCTCAATCCCCGAAGGACTTCAACATCAGCTCCCGGCTTGATTTTCACTTTAATCCGCTTATAGCCTTCCTCCAACTTCCTCTGCACTTTATCGATCAAAGCCGCTAAATTTTTTTGAATCCCTATACTGATGCCGACTTCAATTCGCTGGCGCTCGCCTCCCAACGCTTCAGCCAATGAAATCCCTTTCCGTTTTGCATACAGATCCCAAACGGCGCCCTCAAGGGAAGCCTTCGCCATATTATTCCCGCGAATCGGTGCAAAGAGACTGCCGACGTCATCGGGATGGCTAATGTCCTTTCCAAGCAGCAGGGGGATAAGAAAATCGCGAAGCATATGCAAGCTCGTTTCCACAGTCTCCTCGGTATACCACGGGGCATCAAATGCAACCGATTCTCCCCAGCCAGTATTCCCTATCTCATCACGAGCTTCCAACAGCAGAAAATGCTTATCTTGCATCGTCCCAAAACTTGTTGAAAAAGGCTCTTTCATCCTCATTTTCATTTTACGGATCGTCACTTCTGTAATTCGCAAAATTGATTCACCTTCCCTAATAAATGCGTAAAAAACACCCTGCCGTTGCGACAGGATGTCTGTACTAGTTACTTTACGGTTTCAACGTCCACTGTCATCCGCCAGCCGAACGGGTCTTCCGCTCTTCCCGTCTGGATGCCTGTCATCGTATCATAGACCCTTTGAGCCAAATCACCAATTTCTCCGTTATTGATAGTGATTTTCTTTTCATTCCAATACAGCTCCCCGATCGGAGAGATGACCGCTGCTGTTCCCGTGCCGAACGCTTCCTCTAAGATTCCCGACTGATGAGCTTCGTAAAGCTCCTCCATGGAAATTTTTCGTTCGGTAATAGGGATGTCCCAATACTGCAGCAATTCAATGACGGATTTCCGGGTAATTCCCTCTAAAATGCTTCCATTAAGTTCGGGCGTGACAACTTCTCCGTTCAATTTGAAGAAGACGTTCATCGCACCGACTTCCTCGATGTATCGATGTTCTTTCCCATCAAGCCAGAGTACTTGTGAATACCCTTTCGCTTCGGCCACTTCCTGGGCTTTCATGGCGCCTGCATAGTTGCCTGCCGTTTTTGCACTGCCAGTCCCGCCTGTTACAGCACGGACGAATTCAGATTCTACCGCAATTTTCACAGGGTTGATGCCTTCCTTATAGTAAGCGCCAACCGGTGAAAGAATGATCATGAAGCGGTACGTTTTCGACGGAGCGACACCTAAGTACGGCTGTGTCGCGAAGATGAAAGGCCGGATGTAAAGGGATGTCCCTTCGATATTTGGAATCCAATCTTTATCGACTTGGATCAGTTTCCGAAGGCCAGAAAGAGCGAGTTCTTCGTCGAACGCGGGTATGCATAGTCTTTCATTCGAACGGTTTAATCTTTTCATATTCTCATCAGGTCTGAAAAGAAGAACTTCTTCATCATCCGTTACATATGCTTTCAAACCTTCGAAAACTGTTTGGCCGTAGTGGAATACCATTGCCGCGGGATCAAGCGTGATCGGTTCATACGGAACAATTTTCGGATCATGCCAGCCTAGCACTTCTGTATAATCCATCGTAAACATATGGTCCGTAAAAACAGTACCGAATGAAAGCTGATCGAAAGCCGGCTTCGGTTTCGGTTGTAAGGTCTTTTCAACATTGATTACATTCGTCATCGTAAATCCCCCTTTTGTTATGTATTTTTTCATTATACACGAAACTGTGAAGACAGATATGTTAAAATGATTGAAATGGAGTGATGACATTGACTGGAACTGAAAAAATACCCGGAGAAGAACGCCGGAAATTAATCTTGGAAACATTGCAGAAAGCTGAAAACCCATTGACGGGCAAAGAGCTTGGTGAACTGACAAATGTCAGCCGCCAAGTCATCGTCGGAGATATTACTTTATTAAAAGCGAAAAAGGAACCGATCCTTGCGACGAGCCAAGGATACATCTATGTGCATGCATCAGTAGGACCGGAGAAAATCGAAAAAGTACTCGTTTGCCACCATACACCTGAGCAAACGGAAGAAGAGTTGAACATCCTCGTTGACCACGGACTGACTGTGAAAGACGTGAAAATCGAGCACCCGGTATACGGGGACTTGAGCGCCTCCATCATGGTCGCGAACCGATTGGAAGTGAAAGAATTCATGAGACGGATACATGAAGCGAATGCGGTATACCTTTCCAATCTAGCCGAGGGAGGCATTCACCTCCATACGGTCATCGCTAATGAACAATATCAAATCGACAATGCCGAAGTTGCATTGAAAAAAGCGGGTATCCTCGTTGAATGAAGGATACCCGCTTGTTCTGCTCTTCAATTTGCTGTTCCTATTTCTGCATCTAACTGCTTCAAAAAAGCGACCATGAAGTCATGGCGCTCCGCCGCAAGACGCTTCCCTTCTGCAGTCACCATCAAATCCTTCAATAAAAGCAGTTTTTCATAAAAATGTGTGACAGAAGCTGTTTGTCTTGAGCGATATTCATCTTCGGACATTTTAGTTCTCGCGATTTCAGCCGCATCATATAATTTCCTACCTTTCGCCCCGCCGTATGCGAAAGTTCTGGCGATGCCGATTGCACCGATTGCGTCTAGGCGATCCGCATCCCTTACAATTGCCCCTTCAATGTATACGATTTCCTCTTCATTTCCACCGTTGAAAGAAACACTTTTAATCGTCTCCAAAACCTTCATAGCCAACTCGTCGTCTACTTCGGCGGAACGAAGCAGCTCTGAAGCAGACACGTTGCCAACTTCTTTATATTTCGGATCATCGATGTCATGCAGTAGGACGGCAAGCTTAATGACGGTCATATCCGCGTCAGGCATCGACTGCGCAATCTCTTCCGCATTTTTCATAACCCGTAAAATATGATCATAATCATGGCTTGCATCGAACTGTCTATATATATTTGTCACTCGCTCCGTTATATTACGTATTATCGTTTCCATAGCATCCACCCTTTTCATATTTTTAGAATCAATTCGCAGAAAATTTAGGCATGTCATTGACGTATATTGTCGATTCATGTATAGTTAATGCATCCATGTTAATAATGGGAAAGACATTGAAATGCCGAGGGAGGAATAAACATGTACCAAGGTAAAGTAAAATGGTTCAGCAACGAAAAAGGATATGGCTTCATTGAAACCGATAATGGCGAAGATGTGTTTGTCCACTATACTGGCATTATGTCAGAAGGATTCAAGACGTTGGATGAAGGCCAGACCGTATCCTTCGAAATCATAGAAGGTAACCGCGGACCCCAAGCGGCAAATGTCTTGACTATAACATGAATATTGAATGAGTAAACATGCAATATCCCGCCTAGAAATCCTGGCGGGATATTATTTTGTCAATTTATTCATTTCATTACCTAAAAATTGAAGCTGTTCCCCAATTGTACAAGTTCGAATGCAAAATTGATGTGCACCGGTTTTCCCAATGTCCTTCACTTGTTGCCTTTTGACAAAACATCCTTCACAATACGTATCAAGCACTTCATTAATTTCATTCATGACGGTTAATTTATCCATAGCAACCTCCAAGTCAGGTCATTCATTCATTTTAATATTCTTTTTTGCCGGTTGCAACAATGATAAGGAGAGATGGAATATGATCGAGTTATATGTTGATGGCGCAAGTGCCGGAAACCCTGGTAAAAGCGGCATCGGAATCTTCATCAAAGGTGAAGGGAACATCGTCAAGTTCTCCGAACCGATTGATCCGACGAACAACCATACAGCCGAATTCATAGCTCTTCTCCGAGGAATGGAGGAAGCTGCAAAACTGACGACCGGAATCGTTTCGGCACGATCCGATTCGAAAATAGTCGTCTCGGCTGTGGAGAATGAATTTGTAAAAAACGAGGTACATAAGGATTATTTGAATAAAATCTTATCCATTGCAAAAACGTTTGATTTCTTCTTCATTAAATGGATACCGGACAGTGAAAATCGCGCCGCGGACGCACTTGCCCGCGAAGCGATTCATAAACAAGATGAAGACAAGTAAAAAGGAGAGGAAGCATTTGCATGATAGCAAACGCTCCTACCCTACTTCGCTTTCATAAATGTTACGGTATCCAACTCATCGTCATACAGCACCCATTCTTTATCGAACACGACAGCACCGACATTGACTAGCGTCTGGCCGTCTTTCACATCGTATGGATGATTGAATTGGACGGCCACTTCCCCGCTCCCGTTACGTCGTAAGCCCGAATGGTGACTATGACCGTAGAACGTCACGTTTTTCGACACATCCGCTTCTAATAGTGACCACGGTTCGCCACCCCACTGCCATTGATGACCATGAATCACTTCAGCTGCACCAAGTTCAATTTTTTCGGGCATAGCTGAAAGAATTCCGTATAATGAATCATCCGTTTCCGTAATGAGTAAAATACGTTCTTCTTGGTTCCCTTTTACTGATGGGAAGTTCAACAACTCAACAAAATCATCAGGTATAAGCATGACTTCTTCAAGCTTGCTATACGTGCGCTCGTTCACATTACGCTTGCTAATTATACATTCGAACAGATCCCCGGTTCCGATTAGTACAGCCTCGGGCGCCTGTTCTTTGATATGGGAGAGGACGGCCTCCAAATCTCCTTTAGAGGAATGAATATCCCCTATAATCGCATATTTCATATTTACACCTCTACCTTCGGGTCACCCTTTTTCCACTTCGATAGTTTCCCTTGAAATCCAGTCGCTATAACTTCCGACGTATAGTTTGACGTTCTCAAATCCATTTTGTTTCAGCATCGCAAATAACGGAGCGGCCGTTACGCCGCTGCCGCAATAGACGACGACATCGTCATCATGCGTCACAACTTGTGAAAGTCGCTTTCCAACTTCGTCATGTAAATTGAAAGAGCCATCTTTTTTCAGCTGTTCCCAGTCGAAATTACGAGCCCCCGGAATATGTCCTGCGATTCTGTCAATCGGTTCAACTTCCCCACGATACCGTTCAGCCGAACGCGCATCAAGCAACACATTTCCCGTTCCCCCTTCTACCGTCTTCTCGACGAATTCACGAGGAGCGTAAATTGTTTCATCCCAGACAGGATCGACATTGGATTGTTCTGCGACTTCCTCGTCGTCGGAAGTTGGGATGCCGATTGCCACTAGCTCTTCATATCCTTCCAATGAGATGATGGAATTTTTAAAACCGCCGTATTGGAGGATCCACCAAGCTCTCGCCGCAAAAGGGCTGCCTCCGTCGTCATAGATGATTATCCGATCATGGAGCTCAAGACCGCTTTTTCGGAATAACGCAGTCAATGTTTCTTTATCTGGCAATGGATGCCGTCCTGTTTTCTTCGACATATCAGAAAGGTCAGCCTCGAGATCCCAGTACAGCGCTCCTTTAATATGCCCTTTTTCGTAATTTTTTCTCCCTGCTTTAACGTCCTGCAACGAAAAACGGGCATCTATCCATTTTATAGTTTGAACATCCACGTCTTTGACCGATTTGAATACTTCACTCATTTCAATCCAGCTCCTTCAATTGGATTTTCTTATGAATTGCTCGCCATTCTTCTAATTGATCCATATCTTGCAGAAGGGATCGTTCGGACTCGATTTGCTGAATGCTTTGCTTCAATAGATGAAGACGCAGTCCTTCCGCCTCCGCTTCGACCCACTGCTCAGACCAAAATTCTATCCGTTCCTTTTCTTTGCCTAAATAGATCGAGGCGTCTTGTTTTAACCGTTCTTCCAGCTTGTCTTTCAAAACGAGACGATCTCCTTTTTCGAAAAA
This sequence comes from Sporosarcina sp. SAFN-015, assembly GCF_051966875.1. GTDB lineage: Bacteria > Bacillota > Bacilli > Bacillales_A > Planococcaceae > Sporosarcina. The sequence continues at coordinate 99,941 of NZ_JBQCKP010000003.1, forward strand.
CGATTTCTGGTTTTTGAATGAACGGTTGACATCTTTATACACAGCCGGATTTTCGAAAGGTACAGGGAACGATAGCATCTCAGCGTCTTCCGCTTCATACGGGGAAGGTGAAATGGAGCTATCCTTCTCAGCGAGGAACCGCATTTCGGAACGCTCCCGCTCTTTCAATAATTTATTCATAAAATTCAGCATACGTAAATTGGTCACTTTCAACTCTTGCGTCAAATCGAAGCCTACCATCTGAACAGTTTCAGCGAGCGCCAAAGTTAACGCTCTGTCAGCCGAATGATTGGCAAACGTTGAAGGGCTATAGCCTTCCTTGAAGAAGTCTCCAAAACGAAGGAATACCCGCTGTAAAATATAATAGACCAATTCATTCAATTCATTGAAGGAAGCTTTGCGGATCACTTCAGCAAAACCGTTTGCGAAGCGAGCCCGCACTTCCTGTTCAAAGCGATCAAGCTCGACCATTCGTTCCGCCTTGCGTGACCTGTTCAATTCTGTTCGTTCAATCAAAATCGCAAGACGATTGACCGTTTTAGCAACCTCTTCTTCCAACGCTTGAACGGCGAGACCTTTCAAATCATTTTTTAAGAAATGGCTGAAGTGCTGTTCAAATGCTTTCATGGAGCTATCGTGACGACCATCTAGCTTCGCATCCAACGCTTGCAAGCTAGAGATGCCATGGACTCGTGGATGACGGATGCCGAAAGCAGCCAATTCCTGTTCGACGAATGAAAGAACTGTTTCCGCTTCTTCCGCATTGTTTGCCAAATCGATCGCATTGACGATAAAGAACATTTTATCCAATTCAAAAGCGTCTTTCACGCGGCCAAGCTGGATCAAAAATTCACGGTCGGCTCGCGCGAAGGCGTGATTATAATAAGTAATAAAAAGAATGGCATCCGCATTCCTTATATATTCGAATGCAACATCGGTATGCCGAGCATTGATCGAGTCCGCCCCCGGCGTATCGACGAGTGTAATGCCTTGCCTCGTCAACGGACAATCAATATACAAATCGATGGAATCGACGAAACAGCTGCGTTCCTCTTCGGCCACGAATCGTGTGAACTCGGTTTGATCAACATTCATGACTGTTCCAAGACTCTCCTTATAAACTGGGTAGCCCGTCTTGAAGGCACGGATGAATGTTTTATGAATATGGAGGCTTTCGTCTTCTAGCTCTTTCCCTAGAACATCCCCCGCTTTTTGGAACGCTTCTTCCAAAGTTGAAACAGGCATGCCGAGCGCTTCGAATGAAAATGCAACATCGCCGGTCATCTGATCTACTGTTTTCAAATGTACGTCTGCTGTTCGATCTTCTTTATCGGCTGACAGCGGTCTAATTCGATTGATGGCAGCAGTCGTTGGGTTAGGAGAAACCGGCAGAACGCGATCGCCAATCAACGCATTAGAGAAGGATGATTTTCCGGCGCTGAACGCCCCAAATAAGGCGACAGTGAATTCCTGGTGAGAAAGGCGATCTGCTTTGTTCCGCAAATACTCGGCAGTCTCCGCAAAACCAGGAATATTCATTACTGATTGCGCAATATGAAGCGCTTGATCTATGATGCTATTTGCATCAAGACCTTTCGCAGACGCATCAATGTCGCTTTCTTGAGCTTGTTCAACGACTTCAACAACCATCTCGTCTGCAGCCGTTTCCAGTCCATCAAGTTCCACTGTTTCAATATCTGATTTCATTTCCCACTGACGCAGCAATGTTTCGCCGGACGTTTTCACACTTGCAGTTGGCGTGGCGAGACTGGAGATGAATTCGGATTTTTTGTGATCGATTTCATTCACCTGCGCAATGGCTGCCAGCTTTTGTTCAAGCGTTTGAATCGTTTGAAGAAGCGGTCCTGATTGTTCATTTCCTGCTGAAGCGGCAATTGTCGACATTTCTTGTTTCCAATCGTCTGTCAGTTTGCGGAATACTTGTTGGATAGCTGTTTTCATTTGCTCTGTCATATTCAATACGGTTTCACCCGTCACGACATCCGAAACGTTCAATTGTGCGTCAATTTCCTCAAAAGGAACTGACATATTCATTTCATCAATACCAATGGACCGCTCATCGTTCATGAGTCCAGCATCTTTGAGCGTTTTTTTCATAAGCGCTTTCAAATGCACTTCGATTTGTGTATGTATTAGATTTGACAAGTTGGAAGCTAGGGATTCTTTTCTTCTTGCCTTTTCCTCCGCAGTCTTTTTCGCCCCAAATAATAAGCCTACCTTGAATCTCGGGGACTTCGACTCCAAGTATTCTTTCAAAAGCTCACGCGTTTCAAATGGACTGACCGATGCATTGCGCAGCAATTCATTTCGTTCTCTTTCAAATGTAGCGTAAAACTCATCTCCCGAAAGAAGAGACGCTCGCTTCTTCAACTCGCTCAATTCTAAAGAGAGATCTTCGTATTCATTCCACTCATCGTCTGTGACGATTTCTGCATACGCCGATTTGCAGTCCGCTTTCTCACTTTCCAAGAAATTCATATGTTCTTCTTTTAATTTCAACAACGATTGTTCTGCGTTTTCCAAAAAATGATCTTTCCAATTTACAATCGAGCCTTCAACGATCCCCTTCACTTTTTCAAAATCATTGAACGGGAGGTCTTTGGCTTTCAAAGAAGTATAAAAAATTCCTTTTGGCTCAACGCCCCAGAGTTTGAAGGAGTCTTCAACTGATTTCTTGAAGTCTTCGAAAGGCAATTCACTTTCCCGATGCTTGTCAATTTGATTAATAATCAGATAAACGTTGGCATTATATCGCAATAATTCTTTCGTGAATTTGAAGTTCAGTTCCGACTGGACATGATTGTAGTCCATCGTGTAAAAAACGAGATCAGCTAAATGAAGTGCCGATTCCGTCGACAAGCGATGCGCATCATCAGTCGAGTCAACTCCTGGCGTATCCATGACCGTTATCGCTTCCGATAGTTTGGATCCAGGATGTCCGATTTCAATAAGAGAAATTTCCGCACCGTCTTTACTGAAAGACTTGATTGCATCAAAGAAGCCGTGACCTTTATATTTGATGAGCGAGCCATCGGTCCGATGGATGATGGCAAACTCTTCATCAGCCTTCTTCACCTTGACGATATTGGCGCTCGTAGGAATTGGACTAGTCGGCAAAAAATCCTCGCCAGTCAACGCGTTGATCATCGAGGATTTCCCAGCTGAGAAATGGCCGGCAAATCCTATGACGAACTCCTCATCCATTAATTTCTTAGCTAATGAAGCTGCTTTCCTTACACGTTCCTCATCATGATTCTTGTTAAATAAATGACCGTAAATAGCTGTTCGTTCTAACATATCAGTAGTAAACATAATATTCGATCCTTCCTAACATTCTCTATCTACTATACCATTTTTCTTAACTGAACGACTTTGATTGAAAATTCGAAGTTTGCGTTTGCAATCCTTTTTATCCATGAATAGGAAAAGCTGTCTTTACACGAGTTCCCTCGGATATAAAGACAGCTTTTAGAACTCATTTCTTCACGAAAGTCTGGATATCCACCGGAAAGATTCCGGCAATCCTATCTTTCATTTCTTGTTCTTCACCTTCCATCAGGACGTGGACAGTTCCGGAATCTTGCGAAGTCCGAATGAGACGTCCGGCTCCTTGTCGTAGGCGGAGAAGCATGAATGGCAAATCCACTTCATCAAACGGATTTTCTGCATGCTTCCTACGCGCATCGAATAAAGGATCATGTGGAGGGAATGGCAGATCATAGATGATCACCCGAGTAAGTGCGTCTTGAGGGATATCGAGACCTTCCCATAAGTGATAGGAACAAAGGACAGAAACTTCTTTCTGCTGGAAATCACGAATGATAGAGGATAATTCCCGTTCCCCTTCAAAAGCGATTACTTTTCTTTGCTCTTCATTCAGCTCTGTCTGGAATCTTTTCATCGACTGTTCTGATTTGAACAGCAGCAATGTCTGCTCATCATCCTTCAGCAAATTAAGTACATACTTCGGCTTTTCTCCCTCATCGATATCAGCGGCGATGACTTCCATCATCTCCTCATAGTCAAAAGGAGATTCTACTGAAAATGAAAGGAAATCGTCAATCCCGAGACTATCCAATATATACGAAAAATCCTGTTCGACCGAAAGTGTGGCCGAAGAGAAGACGATCGGTATGTTAGATGAAAACAGCTTTTCTTTTAAAATATCTGTGACAAGCCGCGGCATAATCGTGAGTGTCATTCCGTCTTTGCTATCTTGCAGCCAGTCGACAGCGTCATTTTCGGAAACAAATAATTCCATCGAGTATATATATTGCTCCAAATATTCCTCGACCATTTTCAAATCATATTCTGGAATAATAAATAATTCGCCCTCAAACACGAACTCTTCCAGCAGGGCGGTTGAAATGGAGACCGCTTCCCTTCCAACAGAAAGGATTTCCCCGTTTTTCCTAATTGCTTTCCTTTCATCCCCGCTCTCTTTCGTTGCGGATCGCAAAAGTCGAAAGAAATCTTCATGGACATCGATTAACCGTTCCATCAATTGCAACGTCTCTTCCCGTACCCCGTCAACCATGACACGCTCCATCAAGGTGAGAAGTGTGTGATTTTGAACTTCATACGTGAGGGCGCGTTGGGCGGAATATTCGAGCAGATGGCCTTCGTCGAAAACAATCATCGATACGTCAGGAAGCAATGGCATTTGACCTTGTCGCTTTCTCGATTCCTTCGTCCAAATATGTTCCATATAGAAATCATGTGAGCAAATGATCAAATCTGCCGCTTCCCTATAATGATTCCGATGGATCGTCTGTCCGCATCGATTTCGGACATCACAGGCTGCGCATTGCTGAACAGGATGGAAATTCATCGTTTTCCATTGGTCGTCGTTCAAATGAGGATAGTCTGACCGTTCTCCGTATGGGAAAATCGATTGCAGCGACAAATTGCCGTTAACGAAATCAGGTAATCCGCTATGCACGGTTTCGGCATAATCATCCATCGAAGCGTCAACAGCTTCATCCAATCTTTTCAAGCATAAATATTGATTCCGCGCTTTTGCGAGACGGACGTCAATATCGATTTGCAATGCATCACTAATTTTGCGGATATCGCCTTCCTCTTTTACGAGCTGGTCGATTAACGTTTCATCCGCACAGGAAATAAGGGCTGGCTTCCCCGTATATCTTGCATATGCGATAGCCGGCAATAAATAGGCAATCGTCTTCCCTGTTCCGACGCCTGCCTCTGCAAGAAGGACTTTTTTCTCTTTCAGCGCTTGTTCAATTTGAAATGCCATATAGATTTGTTCGTCTCTGCATTCGAATCCCTTTTCGGTCAAATCATCATATAATGTATCGCCAATCCAGTCATTCAAGGATTCATAGAATGATTTTTCTTTTGTTAATGAAAATGGCATTTTCCTTTTCATTTGCGCTCCCCTTTCTTTTTCGCACATGGAAACGGAAGAGGCAGGCCTCTTCCGTTTAATCTGATCACTTATTTTCGTTGACCCCAATATTGATAAAAATCTGTTCTAATAAAACCATTGAACAGCTTTCGTTTCTTCGTCGCTTTTTTCCCGTACATCGTCTCAAAGTTTTCAAGGGAGGAAAGCATGTAAACGGACCATGACGGATACCTATCCATTATATGCCCGATAACACGAGCAAGTTCCTCAGCCTCTTCAATTTCACCCAATCGCTCCCCATAAGGAGGATTGCCGACGAGCACGCCGTTCAAACCTTCAACAGTCAAATCCTTGACATCACGTTGCTCAAACTTAATTAAATCCATAAATCCCGCTTCAACTGCGTTTTGCTGGGCAATCTTGATCATTTTCGGATCGACGTCAAAGCCTGTAATGTCAAGCGGCTGATCATATTTTGCGACGTCTTCCGCTTCTTCCCTTATACGGTCCCATATCGCTTGATCGATCCATGGCCATTCCTCACTGCTGAAATCACGGTTATAGCCCGGCGCGATTTGTTGACCAATCATTGCCGCTTCGATCGCAATTGTGCCAGAGCCGCAAAACGGATCAACAAACGGTCGATCGGGGTTCCATCGTGTCAATTTGACGAGTGCAGCTGCCATCGTTTCTTTAAGTGGTGCATCACCTTGGCCGACACGGTAGCCTCGTTTATGCAAACCGGCCCCGCTCGAATCGATGGTTAAGGTTACTTTATCTTTTAAGATGGATACTTCGAGCTTGAACAACGGACCAGTTTCGTCTAAAAAGCCGATCCGGTTATAAGCGGATTTCATACGTTCTACAATTGCCTTCTTGACGATTGCTTGACAGTCAGGTGTGCTGTACAAGGTCGATTTGACTGATTTCCCTGCGACAGGGAATTTTGCATCGACTGGTAAGTATTGTTCCCACGGCAGGGATTTTGTTTGTTCAAAAAGTTCGTCGAATGTGGTGGCGGTGAATTCACCGACGATGATCCGGACGCGGTCCGCGACTCGGAGCCACATGTTTGTTTTGGCGATTGCATTTTCGTCGCCTTCAAAGTAGATTTTTCCGTTGTCGGTTTTTGTTTCGAAGCCGAGGTCTTTCACTTCATCCGCAACAATTGATTCAAGCCCCATAGCGGATGTAGCGACCAATTTATAGTTTGCCATGCATTTCCAACTCCAATTCTAATTACATCTTTTATGTATTCATTCTTATAGTGTCAGTTCGTATAATTTTTATCCCGATAACATAGAAATGCTCTCCAAACGAATAAGGAGAGCATTGATTGTTATGTGGAACCATCGTAAATTCGATAAGCCATGTTTTGTTCCCGTGTACTCAAACGGCTTGCGCCTCGTACTTAGGGTGGTAATCATCTATCTACAGACCCATCAAAAGAAGGTGTCTGTCCCTTCATCAGTTTGATTCCTTCAGAAGAGTGCCCCTACCATAATTTGGGTTTCTCGCTCGTGGGGTTTACCGCGTTCCATCTGACCCGTTTCCGAATCAGCTACGTCACTGTGGCACTTTTCAGGGGACCTCATCCATATGTGCAAAAGCACACTTAGGATTTATCCCCGCCGTCAATGCGCTATGCGCACTGCCCCGGCTTATTTTTTCGCCGAGCACGGACACTACGGTCATCTCAGAACCGTGCGAGCATGGACTTTCCTCTACAACTTGACGTTGCAGCGATTACCTGAATTCACACTATGGTTACAATAGTATACTGCAATTTTCGACAAAAATCAACGGATTTCTTTATGCCGTCGATTGTCCAAATTATTCGTGGTCGTACAACTTGCTGCCGAATACATGTTTCTCCAAATTGGAAATCCGTTTTAACAGATCGAAGTTTGTTGTATTGGCATTCGTTGCAACTGGTCGTTTCGCTGCTGATGCTAGCTCATCTTTCAGCTTCTCGTTTTCCATTCGCAATTCTGAAATTGTTTTTTTGAAAGCTTCATAATCCTGAATAACCTGATCCAGGAAAAGATCTACGTCTTCTTGATTATATCCTCGTAAACCCGTTTTAAACTCTTTCTCAAGAATCGTCTTAGAATCAAGTTTTATTTCCATGAAATGACGCCCTTCCATCTATGTTTACATGTCGCAAGTATAGCATATTTTGTACAACTTTGTCTTTCTATTTCGGTTGGCGCGCAAGATTTTGTCGGTTAGTGCGCTTCCCCGGGAAATAGCTTCTTCCTCAATCTCATTTCCCGGTGATTGAATACATTTCCCATCCGGACTTTGAATCGATTCGTTATGTCCGGGTCTTGCCGCAAATGACGTATCGCTTCTTTTGTGTAATGAAGTGCCTTTTCTGGCTCCTTCAATTTATGCTCAAACAGCTTCGCCAATTCCTCAAAGGCAATGATTTTTTCTCTTCCTGCCAATCCTGCTGAGGCAATTTCAAATGAGTCAATTGCATCTGAATGACGCCCTTCTTTTTTAAGAAGGAATCCGATATGAAAATGCGCTTTCGGCTCTTCCACACCATATTCCTCGATGACATCCATAAGTATATCTTTGCTGCGGCTAAACGATTTCAAGTCTGTATACCATTTTCCGATATTCGTTTGCGCGTTTGCAGATGATAGCACGTCGCCTTGCAAAAGAAGATCCGTTGACCGGATATACAAGGTGACAAGCGATAGGATATCCCATTCATTATGCAAAAGGACTTTCATCAATATTTCGGCACGACCATTTTTAACCGCGTCCTGATAAATGATCGGCGCCATATGTCCGGGAATATCGCCTTCACGGAAAAAACCGAGCTGTTCCTCCTCGACTGCAGTCAATTTGAATGTATCCATTTCATTTTTCCAGATTCTTTTCGATCCGTGCAGCAAATCAATTTCAGTATGCTTCAGTAACTGCGGGAGCACATTTCGATTCATCGTCCATCTCGTTTGCACTTGTGGCATATCAAAGCTTTTTCCGTTGTACATGACGATCGACATCGGTGTTTTCCATAGATTTGTAGCATAAAGGAATGCGGCTTCATGATCCGGCCCCGGCAACACATATTGCGTTAAAGTAAACGCCTCTTCCGTATATTCAATGAATCCCATTAAAAATATAAGTGTGCCGGTACCTTTTAAGCCGGTCGTCTCCGTATCGAAAAAGACGAGCGGTTTTGTAAAGTCAGGAGCAAGAGGATGAATTTCCTCTGATTTACGCCATCTTTCCACTGTGTCCAACAATCCGGAAAGCGAATAGTTCCCATGCTGATGATTTGGTTTATAGACAACCGTCCGTTTATACACGACGCCGTATTCGTTCTCCTCTTTCGTCAATCCGGCCGAAAGCCATCTTTTCTCGTAAGAAGGAGACGGAGGGGTTTCACGTTTCGGAGCTGGGGTTATTGCTTCGACTTGAGGAGCTTTCTTTTTCAGAAGCTTCTTCATTGCCATCATTTTAGCTTCATAAGACATCGCTCTTCCCCCTAATGAGAGAATGCAAAAGGGAAATGACATCTCTCTTCATCCGGATTCCTTCTTCTTGCGCTCCTATGCAGACCGGACAACCGTTTTCGCAAAGGCAACCGCGTACATGCTCCGCCGCCTTTTGCAAGAGTTCATCCCACCGACCATAAATCTTCTCGCTTAGACCGATGCCGCCCGGATAACTATCATAAATGAAAATTGTCGGCTTCCCCGTATGGATTGCCTTCACTTGTGGCACGACGTGGATATCCGTCCTGTCACAGCGGACAAATAATGGAATAAATGATTGAATTGCGTAAGCGGCACCAGTGAGCGCGTCCGTCAATTCGGATTCCTTCCACCCATCCGGAGCGTCAAATGAATACCAAGTGGATGAAGTATGAAGTTCCTCGGCAGGCAGTGAAATTGGACCGGAACCGATATTATCATGCGTATCGAAACGAATTTTTTTAAAAATCGTCGGGATCGCCAAAACAGCAATATCTCCATACGCTACTTCCGCTTTCCCTAGTTGGCTGTTTTCATCTTCGCTAATAACTTTTAATTCCACAGCCAAATTAGCGTCTGTATAATAATCGACATCGACTTCCGTGACGTATGCCTTTTTTTCATCCCAATCTAGCATTTCGACTTGATATTGCTTGCCTTGGTGGATGTAGATCGCCTCTTCGTGCAATAACGTCATTGCGCTGTAGCGGTCCATTTCTCCGATGACGACAGTTCCTTTAGGAATCGTCTTGTCGATGATGACGACATTTTCTTGGGAGGCTGAACGTAGACTGATTTCGCTTGCCGGGAATCTGTCTGTCATCCAATGCCATTTATCGGATGTTTTGACGAGCACCCCTTCCGCTTCCAAAAAGGCGAGCAGCTCTTGAACTTCGAATTCTCCGTATGTTTCCGACATCGTGAACGGCAATTCAAATGAGGCGCATTTCAGATGATCCATGAGGATAAGCATATTATCAGGATGGATCCTCGCTTCTTCCGGTGTTTGGCCGAGCAAGTATTCAGGATGCTGAATAATGTATTGGTCAAGCGCCATCGATTGCGCAACATAAATGATCAATGCATCATCCTGCCTTCTTCCTGCTCGTCCGGCTTGTTGGTAGGCGCTTGCGATATTACCTGGATAGCCAGTCATGATGCATGCTTGCAATTGGCCGATATCGATGCCGAGTTCGAGCGCATTCGTGCTCACGACAGTTTTGATCTCCCCGTCACGCAGCCTTTTTTCAATTTTTCTACGCTCCGAAGGCAAATAGCCGCCTCGGTATCCCATGATTGTCTGATCAAATAGTTTTTTCTTCGTCAATTCCTTCATATACGTAACAAGCATTTCAACGCGAACCCTGCTTTTTGCAAAGATGATTGTTTGGACACCTTCTCTGTACAAAAACGACGCGATATCCCTCACTTCGAGGATTGCGCTTCGCCGGATGCCGAATGTTTTATGGACAATAGGCGGGTTGTAAAATATGAAATGCTTGACGCCTGAAGGAGCGCCATTTTTCGAGATGAGACGCATCGGTGAGTTTGTCAACGTCTCGGCAAGCTCTTTCGGATTGGCAATTGTCGCAGATGTACAGATGAAAATCGGATCGCACCCATAATAATTGCAAATACGCTTTAGTCTTCTAATTACATGGGCAACGTGGCTTCCGAACACCCCTTTATACGTATGCAATTCATCTATGATGATATACTTCAAGTTTTCGAAGAGAGATACCCATTTTGTATGGTGAGGCAATATGCCCGAGTGAAGCATATCGGGATTCGTCAAAACGATATGTCCTGATTTACGAACTTTCGTTCTCAGCCCAGGTGCCGTATCTCCATCATACGTATAGCTGAGGATTGTCTCCCCGCTCGCTTCAATCAACTCATGCAAATCCGCCAATTGGTCTTGTGCGAGAGCTTTTGTTGGAAATAAATACAGCGCACGGGATGAATCGTCCTCCAAAATACTTTGCAGGACGGGCAGATGATAGCATAATGATTTCCCAGAAGCAGTCGGCGTCACAGCTGTTATTGAATTTCCTGACGTCGCAAGATCGAACGCCTCTCGTTGGTGACTGTATAAGCGTTCAATCCCTTTGTCTGCCAGCGCCTTGACGATGGATGGATGAAGCCGTTCTGGAAATGATGCATATTCGGCAGATTTCCCTTCAATTTTTTCATAATGTCGAATATTGGAGGACAGTTCAGGATCGGATAAGAAGAGATCAACCGTTTCACGGACGCTTGTCTTCTTCATCCTTGCCCCCCTCCTTTAGATCGCAATTCATCCAGCACCGTTTTCAATGTGTATGTGGCAGAATTGATGGAAAGGATAAACCGTTTCTTTCCTGTTTTCGGGTAAAAAGATTGTACGATGAATTGCTTCATCGATTCGTTCAATGATTCGATTTGATGAGGATGAATGTATTTCGGCCTTTCATTTCGAATTAAGAGCCTAATTTCCTCAGTCCATTCGTCAAGCAATCTATGATTAATATCTGCATAAGGTTTCACTTCTGTAAAAAAATCAGGCTCTCGATCCTCTTTTCGCATAGCGGGAAGTCTATTCAAGCACTCTTCACATACAGAAAGGAGCCGTTCCGTTTTCTCTATTAAGGTTACCAAGTTATTTCTTCCTTTCCGAAGTCTTTCCTATAGTCTATCAAAAACTGCACCTAGACACCAAACTTCAACGAACGTGCATTCTTTAATATGATCTGAACACTAATTTCGCGCAACTTTTAAAGCGATAATCCGTCCAATCATTATGGTATGATAGTTCTGCGAGGTGGTAGGAATGACAATTCGATATCCGAACGGAAAAAAATATGTTCCGGCACAACGCTCTGCCCGAGTGAATAAAAAAAATTTATCGTTCAGTAATCGAGGAAAATCGTTAGAGGACGAGTTGAACGAAACGAATGAGTATTATTTGGCCAACAATAAAGCAGTCATCCACAAGAAGCCGGTCCCTATCCAAATCGTACACGTAAAATATCCTGCTAGAAGCGCAGCCGTCATAACCGAAGCATATTTCAGATCTCCTTCCACGACTGACTATAATGGCGTTTGGAAAGGGAAATATATTGACTTTGAAGCAAAGGAGACGAAGAATACAACTTCATTTCCGTTGCAAAATATTCATGAGCATCAGGTCGAGCATATGAAAAAAGTGACTGAGCAAGATGGAATCGCATTTCTATTAGTGAAATTTGCCGTTCTTGATCGCTATTTCATCATCCCCTACGAGTACTTCGAAAAAAAGTGGGAAAGAATGATAGCAGGAGGAAGAAAATCTATTACACTTAATGAAATGGAAGAGATATCCATAGAAATAAAAGCAAGTTTTAATCCACGGCTTGATTATTTAGCCGCCTTGGACACAATTTTGCAAAGACCTGAATAAGAAACGATTGAAAGGCAGGAAAACTTATGAGTGATCAGACAAAATCAAGAGCAGCCCGACGCCAGCAGTTAGAGGCAGAAAAAAAGCGCGGGAAGAATAAAAAGAAAAAGAACGGCGGCAATATCATTAAAAAAGTCATTCTTGGGATAGTTGCACTTGGTATTGCGATGTTGATCGGCGGAGCGGGACTTTTTGCTTTCTATGCAAGCAGTGCACCCGACCTCGATGAAAGCTTATTGAAAGATCCGCTAACGTCCCATATAGCTGATCGAAACGGCAATGTCTTTATGAAATTCGGTGCGGAAAACCGGGAATTCGTACCTTACGATCAAATTCCGGAACAGATGGAAGCCGCTGTTCTCGCAACCGAGGACGTACGATTCTACAAACACCATGGTATGGATTTCTGGCGACTCGGTGGTGCAGTGCTTGCAAACTTTAAAAGCGGCTTCGGTTCTCAAGGAGCATCAACGCTTACACAGCAGGTCATTAAGAACTCTTTCCTTTCCGATGAAAAGACATTGAAGCGTAAAGCTCAAGAAGCATGGCTCGCTTTTAAATTAGAAAGAGAATATGACAAAGAACAAATCTTTGAGATGTATTTCAATAAAATCCTTATGTCAGGCAATATTTACGGAATCGGGACAGCCGCAAAAGAATTTTACGGTAAAGATCTGGATGAGCTTGAATTGCATGAAATGGCACTATTGGCGGGGATGCCTCAATCTCCGAACGGATACAATCCGTTTAAAAATCCGGAGCGGGCTGAAAAACGTCGGAATACAGTCCTTAGCCTAATGTACAAACATGGAAAAATAACGAAGGACGAAATGGAAAAAGCGAAAGCCATCCCTGTAACTAAAACACTTCTTCCAGAAGATCAACGTCAACAAAACAAGGATTCGAAGTATCTTGCGTATGTCGACATCGTATTGGATGAATTAGAAGCGGAAGGCATGATGGATATCTTGGCAGAAGGTGTAACGATCCAAACCTCCCTTGATCCAAAAGCTCAGCAATCTGTTGAAAAGGCGATTAACAATGCATCTATTTATGAGTCAGAGGAAATGCAAGCAGGAATGACCGTGCTCGACACAAAGACAGGAGAAATTGTTGCAATCGGTGGCGGGAGAAATTTCACAGGACGGAATTTGAACTTCGCTTCTGGAGATAATCTCAGACAGCCCGGCTCGGTCATCAAACCAATCCTTTCCTACGGTCCTATCATTGAAAATGAAAGCTGGTCGACTGCACATATCGTAGTTGACGAACCATATAAATACAAAGGCACTGACATATCGATTCGAAATGTGGACGGGAAATATTTGGGACCGATTACTGCTAGAGAAGCTTTGTACCGCTCTAGAAATATTCCAGCCGTCAAAGTATTTGAAGAAGTTGGAACAAAACGGGCTCGTGAATTTGCTGGAAAGCTTGGTCTAGAATATGGTGATATGACTTCCACGCTTGCTATTGGCGGAGGGGATGCTGAATTTTCCACTATTCAAATGGCAGGCGCCTATGCTCCGTTCGGCAACGGCGGGATTTATACAAAACCGCATGCAGTCAAGAAAATCGTTTACCGCGATGGCTCCGAGCGTAACTTGGCACCGGATCCTAAGACGGTCATGAAAGATTCAACGGCTTATATGGTGACGGATATATTACGTGATGTCATTACTTACGGAACTGGTAAGACGGCGGGCGTATCAGGACTGGATATGGCCGGTAAGACTGGTACGACAAACTATGATTCAAAAACGATGCAAGAAAAAGGAATGAAAAGTACGGATGTACCGGATAGCTGGTTCACTGGCTATACGACGGAATATACCATTTCTGCATGGGGCGGATACAAAGATTTTAAAACTCCGATTACAACATATGATAAAGGTCGCTATGTGCCGCAAATCCTTTTCAGGACTGTGATGACCGATCTTGTAGCCGGAAAGAATACGCCTCATTTCAAAAAGCCGAGCTCAGTTGAAGAAGCTGTCATCGTGAAAGGGTCCAATCCGGCAATCCTTGCGAGCAATTCGACTCCTGATGCGTTAAAGAGCACTGAATTATTCGTTAGAGGAACGGTTCCAACCGAAATGGATGAAGAAGTGATTACTGAACTTGAAGCTCCTAGCGGCTTATCTGCAGAATATGATGCAGAGACGAACTCGATATCACTGAATTGGTCATATGAAGATCCAGATGCATTTGTGCTTCCGGAACCTATTCAATTCAACGTCTCTGTTGCAGTTGACGGCGGCGAACCGCAGGCCGTGAAGACGACATCCGATCATGGGTTGATGTTCTCCGGAGTTGAAATGGGTCGTACGTATATCTTCTACGTGACAGCATCCTCGGGAGACATTGAAAGTAGTGCAGCTTCCACATCCCTATTGATTGAGGGACAAAATGAAGATGACTCTTGGATGGATGACGGAAGTGATGAAGAAAATAACGGCGAAAACAATAACAACAATAATGGAAATTCGAATAACGGAAATTGGAACAATGGCAACAACGGTAATAACAACAATGGTAATAATGGTAACAATGGCAATAACAACAATGGCACCAATGATGGAAATGGTGGAAACAATGGAGACTCCGATAATTCGACCGGAGACGGTTCAGGAAGTTCGGGAGATGATACAACGGACTCGGGCTCCGGAGGAGATGATGTCTCTGATGACGGAACCAACGATGGCGGGAACAGATAAGTAATATGTAAAAAGTCGGAAGGGATTAACTCCCTTCCGACTTTATTTATTCTTCGCTATTTGACTCACTGCTTTTTTCATCGCCTCGATATATAATGCATCCAACTGAATGTATGCATAATACCCAGATATCTTACTTCGTATGAATGCTAGACGCTCTTCCCCATTCAGTGGTTCAATTGACGATTTTTTACCGTCTGTAACAAAAGGTTCGACAAATAAAAACGACTCAACCATTTCCAAGTAATTGTCAATGGCTATTTCCATCATGTGGGCAGCTTTAGGATCCTTTTGCTTATATGCATCCTCGATACTTGCTTTCATGTCCAACCAATTGTTCCAGAAGGAATAAAGCAACTCCTTCTTATCCATTTCGGAATTATGCAATGCCTTTCATCCTTTTCTTCCCTTCCCTGCATAAAGGAAGGAGTGGACATTCACTGCAATTCGGATTTTGGGCTTTGCAATGATATCTTCCAAAAAAAATGATTTGATGGTGCGTGTCCGTCCATTTTTCCATAGGGGTCCAGCGCATGATTTTTTCTTCCACCATGAGAGGTGTATCTTTCCAACGATTCATACCGAGGCGCTTGGCAACCCGCTCAACATGAGTGTCAACTGCCATTGCCGGAATGCCGAAAGCGTTCGAAACGACAACATTGGCTGTTTTCCTGCCGACACCTGGAAACGTCGTTAGTAAATCTCTATCCGCTGGCACTACTCCATCAAATTCTTCGATCAAAAGAGCGCTCAACGCTTGAATATTTTTCGCTTTATTCCGATACAGGCCAATGGAACGAATGTCGTTTTGGAGCTCTTCAATATCAACGGCCAAGTAATCTTCAGGCGTTTTATATTTTTTGAATAAATCCGCTGTTACCCGGTTTACGAGCACGTCTGTACATTGAGCGGAGAGTAATGTGGCGACGAGCAGCTCAAAAGCGTTTTCGTGCACCAGCTCACAATGAGCGTCGGGAAACATCTTCCCGAATTCTTCTAGACAGACTTCCCATTGTTTCTTCGTCAACATAGACAATCACCTATTCCCGTTCTTCCAGCCAATTATAAAAAGGAACCTTTTTTACAGCGGCTTCCTGATTTTGAACTGGACGTATCATTGATGTCCTGAACGACCTAGATTGCTTTTCCACGTCATTCAACGTTCTTACTCTTTTCTTTTTCCATTCGAACAATATCCGGTCAATATAGCGCAAACTGAGCTTTTGGGCAAGAACCGCCTCTTTCAATGCTGCCCTGATAATCTGGACGGCATGTCCATCTTCATCCAGCCACATTGTAATCGTTTCGCATTCCATTGGTGATAAAAGTCTTCCGAACTCCTGCTCGAACAACGTAAAGATTTCGCCTTCTTCTTCCTTGTCTTTCTGTTCTTCCTTTACGTTCTTTTCAGCTAGTACAATACTTACTAATCTGTTCCATAATGGCTGCATCGAGAACTGTTCGTAAAGTACTCCGTTTTCGTCCTGACCTTGCTTGATTTCCAATAATCCACGCTGCATGAAGCGTTGAAGGATGGCGGACACTTCATTTTCGGTTAAATGCATACGTGCTGCAAGATCAGATGGCGTAGGAAATTGTGAACCCTCTGCTTGATATGCATACATATGCAACAAGAGAACGGCATCGACATCTTTTATATCCAACGCTTTATAGTGCTGAAAAAAGAGCTGGGAAATAGTTACATTTCCCTGCTCAATCCAAATACGGAGCCGTTCTTCATCTTGCATGGCGAACACCTCACTATTTATTTCTTACTTCTATTACGGATATAGACGATTCAACAAACGTGGGAACGGAATTGTTTCCCGAACGTGCTCGACTCCGGAAATCCACGCTACCGTCCGTTCCAACCCAAGTCCGAAGCCGGAATGTGGAACAGCGCCGTATTTACTTAATTCTAAATACCATTCATAAGCAGACTCATCCAAATTATGCTCTTTGATGCGTTGCTTCATTAAATCATAGTCATAAATACGTTCTGAGCCGCCGATGATTTCCCCATAGCCTTCCGGAGCAATCAAATCTGCGCAAAGAACTACATCATCGCGATCTGGGTGCGGTTGCATATAGAACGATTTAATATCCTTAGGATAATTTGTAATGAAGACAGGCATATCAAAGTTTTCGGCAATCGCAGTTTCATGCGGAGCACCGAAATCATCGCCCCATTGAATGTCGTCAAAGCCCTTTTCTTGAAGGAACTTAATTGCATCATCATAAGAAATACGAGGGAATGGAGCTTGGATCTTTTCAAGTTTCGAAACATCCCGACCAAGTCGCTCGAGTTCCAATGGGCAGTTTTGCAATACGGATTGGACGATATGCGAAACATATTGCTCTTGAATTTCCAAGCTTTCTTCATGTTGCACGAATGCCATTTCAGGTTCAATCATCCAGAATTCAATCAAATGACGGCGTGTTTTCGATTTCTCTGCACGGAATGTCGGTCCAAATGAAAATACTTTTCCGAGAGCCATCGCTGCAGCTTCAAGATAGAGCTGTCCTGATTGTGATAAATAAGCATCTTCATCAAAGTATTTTGTATGGAATAGTTCTGTAGTCCCTTCAGGTGAAGAACCTGTCAATATCGGAGGATCTATTTTCACAAAACCGTTCATATGGAAAAATTCAAATGTAGAGCGGATGATTTCGTTCCGAATTTTCATGATGGCATGCTGTTTACGAGACCGTAGCCATAAATGACGGTTATCCATCAAAAACTCTGTTCCGTGTTCCTTCGGCGTAATTGGATAATCGATTGCTTCGTGAATGATTTCGATATCTTTTACTTGCAGTTCGACTCCGAATGAAGAACGTTCATCTTCCGTCACTTCTGCTGTCACATAAAGGGAAGATTCCTGATGCAGAGATTTCGCTTTAGCGAAAACTTCCTCCCCGACAACTTCCTTGACGACAACACCTTGGACAAATCCAGAACCGTCGCGAAGTTGAAGGAAAGCGATTTTGCCGCTTGATCTTTTATTCGATAACCATGCTCCGATCCGGACAGTTTCACCAACGTGATCGGGCATTTCGTGAATCATAATTGTTTTCATAAGTACCTCCGTGAGTGTATGACTATTATTCTTTCCAGTTAGCTTCTACGTATGAGCGGATACGTTTTACCGCTTCTTCAAGCAGGTCGATCGATGTTGCATAGGACAATCGGATCGTTTCAGGTGAACCAAATCCGGACCCTGGGATGACTGCCACTTTTGCTTCAGTTAATAATGCGGATGCAAAATCGTCCACATTAGTAAAACCGGTTTTCTTTATCGCTTCCGAAACTTCCGGCAGCAAATAGAATGCACCTTGAGGTTTGACGACTGTAAAACCCGGTATTGCTGCAAGCTGGGGATAAATACGCTCTAATCTCGACTCGAAATCTTTCCTCATCGTTTCCACTGCATCTTGAGGGCCGTTATACGCTTCAATCGCAGCATATTGTGACGTAGTTGTCGGATTGGATGTCGAATGGCTTGCCAAATTCGTCATAGCGCTGACGACTTGTGCATCGCCCGCGATATAACCGATTCTCCAACCAGTCATTGAATGTGATTTGGATACGCCATTAATGATGAACGTCCGATTTTTCGCATCTTCCGAAAGCTGGGCGATCGAAACATGCTTCTCTCCACCATAAATCAATTTTTCATAGATTTCATCCGAAATGATCCAAATGTCCTTTTCTCGACAAACTTCTGCTATTTGTTGAAGTTCTTCACGAGAATAGATCATACCAGTAGGATTTCCTGGAGAATTGATAATGACAGCTTTTGTTTTAGACGTGATTGCGCCACTGATTTGTTCAGCCGTCACTTTGAACTGGGCATCGGAAGTGCCTTCGACAAATACAGGAACACCTTCAGCCAGCTTCACTTGCTCAGGATAGCTTACCCAATATGGAGTAGGAATGATCACTTCATCGCTAGGGTCCAGTATGACTTGGAAGAGTGTGTATAAAACATGCTTCGCGCCAATACCGATCATAATTTCCTGCCTTGAATAATCTAACTGCTGATCCGCCTTCAATTTGGCAATGACGGCATCCTTCAATGCAGGAAGCCCCCCAGAAGGCGTATATTTTGTCTTGCCTTCTTTCATCGATTGATAAGCTGCTTCCAAAATGTTTTCCGGCGTATTGTAATCAGGCTCGCCTGCACCTAACCCGATAACGTCGATACCCGACTCTTTCATCTCTTTCGCTTTCGCCGTAATGGCAAGGGTTGTTGATGGTGATAATGTATTCACTCTAGCCGCTAATTTCTTTGTCAACAGAATCGCTCCCTTTTGTCCCTTCATCTCTTGAATGAATGCATTTATAGATTTAAAATCCGCTTCCACCATTCACCGTTCTCAAAAAAGACATACACATAATTCAACTTGCCATTGTCACCTTTAAAT
The DNA here is from genome assembly GCF_051966875.1 of Sporosarcina sp. SAFN-015. GTDB lineage: Bacteria > Bacillota > Bacilli > Bacillales_A > Planococcaceae > Sporosarcina. Next base: position 119,387 of record NZ_JBQCKP010000003.1, read on the forward strand.
GCGACTTCCCATACAGGATGGCCTTCTTCCAAGCCGAGTGTCACATGAAGGATTTTCTCCACTTGCAGTTCTGCTTTGACTGTTTTGATCGCTGCATCTGCTTCAATTCCGTCTTTCATCGCCACTTCATCGATGATTTCCCCTGTTTTCCCTTCAATGAATACCGCTTTCTCATTGCCTTCATCATCTTTGCCAAACACCGTTACCATCGATACGGTACCATTGTAAATTTCGGAGTGCTCAACAGATTGCAAAGCGCCAGTTTTCAAAGCAGCCGTTTCCGCATCTTGTTGGGCGGTCGAAAAAGGTTTGTTGGCATTATAAAAAACGATGACAATGATGACAAGTGATAATGCCAAAAGGAAAGCTGCGATGAATTTGACCCAATTCATCATTCGTCTCACTTCCTATACACAAAACTGCCATTAGAATGCAACCGCATCCCGTTATCTACTGGATTCCTATTTATTATAACAATCTTCGAGCTCATTCACCATATGTTCTAATGACACTTTCTGAATAGGAACGGAAGGCAGTGCAGCTAAAAAACGCTTTCCGTATGATTTTGTTTCAATTCGCCTATCCAAAATGATGAAAAAGCCCCTATCTCCAGATGACCGTATTAATCGACCGAACCCTTGGCGGAACCTTAAAATTGCTTCTGGTAGAGATAAATCAGTAAATGGGTTCGAACCGTTCGCTGCAAGCTTTGCTGCCCTCGCTTTGAAAACAACTTCATCCGGCGATGAAAATGGCAGTCTGACAATAATGACAGCGGATAATGCTTCTCCAGGGACATCAACGCCTTCCCAAAAACTGTTCGTTCCAAACAAGATCGATTTACCGAACTGGCGGAATGACTTTAAAAGTTTCATACGGCTGCCCGAACTGACGCCTTGTGCGATTAGAGCATAATCATTCAATAATTCACTTTCTAAAATCAATTCATATGTTTTGCGCAACATATCTTGAGAAGTAAATAAAACGAAGAGCCTTCCGCCAGTCGCGATTACAGTTTGGACGACAGCATCCGCTACAGCCTCGATATAGTCGCTCTGTGAAACATGCTGGATTGAAGGCATATCTTCAACGATAAATATCCCAGCGTTGTCATAGAAATGAGCTGGAGCATCAAATGTCAAAACAGGCACGTGATCCTCAATGCCTAGCTGCCTTGGAACAAATCGCTCATCTTGATTGATCGTCATCGTAGCAGACGTCCAAACGACTCCAATGTTTTCATTTTTTAAGCTAGTAATGAATTCCTTCGTAATTGCAGAGCCATCTACAGGACTTTTCACTACATTCAAGCTTCCTGGCAAGCTTCTTTTATCTTTTTCAATCCAAACAGTGAAATTATCTGTTTCATCATCCAAAAATATTTCAACCCATTCGCCGGCTTTGATTTTCAATTCTCGTAACCAATAATTCCATTCGGATAAAAACGCCTGTTCTTTCATCGACATTTTTTCTCTGTATGATTCCAATCGTAAACTAATCGTTTGCACATTCTGTATATATTCATTCATTTTGTCAGCCATTTGTGAAAAGACCGGTTTATTTCCGGCTATTTCTTCAAGACTGAAAACCACTCGATTTCCTTGCTGGCCACCGCCAGATTGCGGCTTATGGGATGACATTAGCGAAGCAACTTCATCAAATATATTGGAGAATTTCTCATAAGAGGCTGAGAGCTTCCCAAATAGTTGATTTCCAAAGTTACTATATTTTCGATGAAGGTTCATCAAATGATGAAGAAGCTGGCCATCTGCATCAGAGCCTAGCTGACCCATGACATACTTCCAATTCATATAGGACAACACTGTCTCATTGGAATTCGCTGCTGTATGAATGAATTGATGGGCTTCATCGATGATCAAGCCCGAAAAGTTATGAAATATCTTTTGTTCTCGGTTGGAATCCGACAATAGCATCGAGTGATTCGTAATGATGAGATTCGAATGCCGACAAGCGTCTATCATCCGCTGGTGGTAATCTGCCGCTTTCTCATCGTCCTTCAGCCGATTATTCCGCTTGCGGATTCTATCAACAAATAATTGTCCACCGCCAGAAACATTCAATTCATTCAAATCACCTGTTTCCGTATCTGTCAGCCAAACAAGGATTTGCATGATGGTAAACGTCTCATCATACGATTCGTCTGTAATTCTCAATAACTCCTCGAACTTGCCGAGCGATAAATACTGCTCTCTGCCTTTTAGAACTGTAGCGGTGCAATCAATGCCAAGCATTGTACGAACTCGCTCCACTTCGTCTTCTAAAATCTTATCGACAAGGTGATTTGTGAACGTACTAATGACTACTGGTTTCCCTGTTTGAAACGAATGAATAGTTGCAGGCAGCAAATAGCCGACTGTCTTTCCTACCCCAGTCGGGACTTCAGCTATAACTTCAGCATGTGAATTCAGCGTTTCCCATATTGCATCCATGAAAGACAGTTGGGACTTTCGATATTCGAAAGAAGGATAACCTTTCTTTAAAAGATCGATTTTTTCCTTTTCATTCAACGGGTACGAGGACCGGGCTGCGATCGCCCCTCCAATATTTTCCACTTTACGGTATGGAATTCCTCTAAATAAAGGAAGCTTACGACCGTTTGCGGATGTTCGGACGTGCCTCAACGCTTCATAGATGAGTGTTGAAATATCCGAACGTAATGAGAATGAACGTCTATGCAACAAGTTCAACGTTTCTTCAGGCAATGTCCGAAGTTTGGATAATGCTGTCAGCAGCAAATTTGCTGTCGCTTCCGCATCATCATCCGCTCTATGAGCAGTTGGCAGCTCAATATCGAGGTCCTCTGCCAAGTCTTGAAGACGATAGCTAGAGGAGGACGGGAAAAGAATTTTGGATAACTCGACAGTATCGATTTTCTTACCGGACCATCCAGATACTTTGCAACGCTTAAATTCACTTTGCAAAAACGATAGGTCGAAATCTGTATTATGCGCTACAAATACCGTTCCTTGGAGCATGTCGGAAACTTCTTGCGCAATTTTTTCAAATGTCGGAGCAGTCCGAACTTCTTCATCCGTAATTGCGGTCAATTGTTGGATGAACGCGGGTATTTCACGTTCTGGATTGACAAATCGGGCATACGTTTTCGTGATTGTCCCGTTTTCAATGAAAACAATCGCGATTTGTATAATCCGATCTCCCTTTGCAGGAGAATGTCCAGTCGTTTCCAAGTCAACGACTGCATATGTACTATTATCCATTCAATCATCAACTTCCTGTATTGAATACTACAGCAGATTGTATCATATTCCGGCGCTCGTTTGCTCGATTAGGTGTTCTTAGCAAAAAAAAATGCTGATGAAGGAAATTCCCTCCTCCATCAGCGTTGTATTCAATTAAGCAATAACACCAGGCGCTTCCGTGATTACTTCTTTAATCCGATTATTGTCATCCATAAGGAGCACTGTCGGTGTATGTGTACTAGCTTCATCTTCTGAAACATAAGCATAAGAAATGATAATAACAATATCACCTTGTTGAACGAGCCTCGCTGCAGCGCCATTGACGCAAACGACTCCACTGCCGCGTTCGCCTGCAATGATATACGTTTCAAAACGCGCTCCGTTGTTGTTATTGACGATATGGACTTTTTCATTCGGAAGCATTCCCGCAGCATCCAGTAAATCGCTATCGATCGTTACGCTTCCTACATAATTCAGATTCGCTTCCGTCACCGTGGCGCGGTGCAGTTTACTGTTCATCATCATACGGAACATAAGTACCATCCTTTGTTGACATAATAATATTATCTATTAACCTCGTTGTCGAGAATTTTACTGCACATGCTAAAATAACTTCCTGTGTACCTTCTAAAACTGGTACCAATTGAGGATATGCAAGTAACCTGACATAATCAATTTTCCCGGAGCTATTGCAGACAATCCAATCCGATACTTCCTGTTCAATAGCATTCGGGTCGGCTCCCTCAGCAAACATCTGCGCTCCAATTTGCAATGCTCGATAAATGATAGGAGCTTCTGTACGCTCTGCCGTTGTTAAATTCACATTGCGAGAGCTTTTTGCCAAGCCGTCATCTTCTCTTACAATCGGAACCCTCACGATAGCTGTCCGTAAATTGAAGTCACGGACAAATGTTTCAATAATGGCTAGTTGCTGAGCATCTTTCATGCCAAAATAGGAGCGATCCGGATCAACGATATTGAAAAGCTTCAATACCACTTTGAGCACCCCATCGAAATGTCCTGGCCTTGCAGCACCGCAAAGTTCACTCGCCTGCATTCCCGGCAATATGCGAATGCCGCCATCCATAGGATACATTTCTTCCACTGTGGGAATGAATACAATATCGACGCCAGCTTCTCTCGCAAGACGGATATCCCTCTCACGATCACGTGGATAGGATTCAAAGTCCTCGCCTGGTCCGAACTGTGCCGGATTAACAAAAATACTCATGACGACGATGTCGTTTTGCTCCCTTGCATGTTTGGCGAGAGATAGATGTCCTTCATGCAAAAATCCCATAGTAGGGACGAAACCGACAGTTTTATGGTTTCTTTCATTTCGGTTCAGTTTCTTTTGGAGTTCTTCGATTGTTTCAATTACTTGGATGTCGTTACTTTCAACGTACATCAGTCATTCCTCCGTATAATGCGACCAATTCATCTTCCTTCATTGCAAAACGGTGTGCTTCAGTTGGAAATTCACCTGACTTGACGGCTGAGGCATACTTCTGCAAACCATTCCGGATATCCTCTCCAATATTGGCGTACGCTTCTACAAATTTAGGGATGTGGTGGTTTCCGTATTTGACTGTATCATGGAAAACGAGCACTTGACCGTCTGTCTCTGCTCCTGCCCCTATCCCGATCGTAGGGATGGAGACGGCTTTCGAAACTTGTTCCGACAACTGATACGGAATACATTCCAGAACGATCATGCATGCGCCCGCTGCTTCACAAGCGATTGCATCCTTAATAAGTTGTTCCGCAGCTTCGGCTGTCTTCCCTTGCACTTTATATCCCCCAACGACAGCAGCCGACTGAGGAAGCAATCCTAGATGGGCGACGACTGGAATCCCTGTTTCGGTCAGCAGGCGTATAGTGTCGATCACCTTTCCTCCGCCTTCCAGTTTCAATGCGTTCGCATCAGTCTCCTGAAAGATGCGGACAGCAGCTTCCAACGTCCTATCAACAGAACCGTGATACGAAGCGAAAGGCATGTCGACGACGACGAATGTCTCCTTTGCACCACGTCTTACCGCTTTTCCATGATGTATCATGTCTTCGACCGTAACAGATGCTGTCGAGTCATAACCTAATACGACCATTCCGAGCGAATCTCCTACGAGAAGGATATCAATTCCTGCCTCCTCAGCCATTTGCGCAGTTGGATGATCATACGCAGTAAGCATGGCAATTTTCTCCCCCAGGCGTTTCATTTTCGTAAAATCCGTACTACTTTTCATCCGTATCCTCTCCCTTTTGTTTGTCAAAATGAAGAAAACCGAAAATTGAAAAACCTTCTGGCCAAAAATGGGCAGAAGGATTGTGTAATTACGATTTTTGGTTTCCTCCGTCCCTGTCTTTTGCAAGATCAAGGCAGAACTTATTAGGTTTTGACTGTCAATCATACGTCCTTGAAGGTGCAATTCCGATTGATACTGCCCTTCGCCATTACTATAGCAAATCAAGGAAGTTTTGTATAGTTCAATCTTTAATAACTATATCAGCCGAATAAATGCCTCTCACGGTCCCGTCATCGAGCTGAAGCTCCAAAAGACCATCCTCTGAAATACCTAAAGCGGTGCCTTCGATCGTCTCATGTAACATGACTGCACGAATCCGTTTGCCTGCTGTGTTCGAATAACTTTCCCAAAGCAGCTTAATCGGTCCAAATCCGTGTTTTTCATACATTCCCGTATACAATTCCAGAAAACCTAGAATTTCAGCAATAAGCTTCGAACGATCGATTTCCATTCCACTTTCTATCTTCAGTGAAGTAGCTATCTCTTTCAGCTCCATCGGAAAATCTTCTTCGTCATGATTGACATTCATGCCGATTCCAAGAACGATAGCCTTCACTCGATCAGGTTCTGATTGAAGTTCAGTTAGTATGCCAGTCATCTTTTTACCGTTGATTAAAATATCATTTGGCCACTTGATCATCGCTTCAACACCGGTGACAGTTTCAATCGCCCGGACGACAGCAACAGCTGCAACAAGTGTCATTTGCGGCGCCTGTTGAGGGATTAAGGACGGTCGAACAATCAAACTCATCCAAATTCCTTTTTTCGCTGCTGAATTCCATGGACGTGACAGTCTCCCCTTGCCGGCTGTCTGCTCTTCCGATACGACGAGAGTCCCATCAGATGCTCCAGCTTGTGCAGCATCGTGTGCAATATTTTGAGTCGACTCGCAGCTATTATAATAATCGATGACCTTTCCATAAGTTTTTGTCTGTAAAAACTTGTGAATGTTTGCGGCGTTCACACGGTCTGGCGAAGAGATGAGTACATACCCCTTTTTCCTAATCGAAGCGATTTCATAGCCTTCTTCTTCAAATTCTTTTATATATTTCCAAATAGCTGTTCGCGAAAGGCCAAATTCATCTGCAACCTCCTGCCCCGAAATTGGAGTTCCTTGAGATTCAAAAAGTCTTTTTAGCAATTCATCCTTGACGTTTGTATTCATTAAGAAACCATTCCTTTATCTTTTCAGCATCATTTGGGCAATGTCGATGCAAAACCATATTTTCGATTTTATCCATCCATTCGCCGAGCCATCTGCCGCCTCTTTGGCTTGTCCACGCCATTAAGTCTTTCCCATCGATTTGCAAGTCTTCCTTTGAACGAATCGGCAAGTTTTCTTGCATTCGTATCATATCCTCGATAGAAATTTTATGTTCATTCGGATGAAAGGTTTGCCATACTTGTTCTGCGGTGATCAGCACTTCGATGTGAAATTGGTAATAATCATCTATCGTGAATTGATTGAACTGCCTTCTATTAAATGCAGCAAGAACATCCGACAGAAAAGCTTTCTCTCGATTAGAAAGCTTATATGCCTTTGCAAGATTCATGACTGAAAAATCCCCTGCAAGCATCATTGCCGCCCAACCTTGTTTTGCTGTTTCAAAAGGGGCACAAGCGATTAAACATTGGACATCGTTTGGAAATAGCGGCAAGTACTCAGATAGGCGGGTATCCGCTATCGTCTCAAGCGCTTTTGCCGGGTTGACACCTTTCCATAACTTATCCATTTCAACTTTGATACGCTCTACAGAAATATGCTTTATGCTGGCGGCGTTTTCTTGAATGGCCAGCAACGTCTCATCCTCGATTTCAAAATTTAAAACAGACGAAAAACGGATTGCACGAATCATACGCAGCGCGTCCTCATGGAATCTGTCAGCTGCTTTTCCGACTGCCCGGATTTTGCGATTTTGAAGATCTATCATTCCACTAAACGGGTCGATTAATTCACCAGTTAGCGTCAACGCGATTGCATTCATCGTAAAATCCCTGCGCTGCAAATCATCCTTCAATGATCTGACAAACTCCACTTCGTCAGGTCTCCTGTGGTCTGAATATGTACTTTCCGTACGGTACGTCGTAACTTCGATCGGTTCGCCATCCATCAAAACCATAACTGTCCCATGGGCGATTCCGACGTCAATCGTATGAGTGAACACATGCTTTACTTCTTCTGGTGTGGCAGACGTTGCTATATCGATATCCGAAGCTTCTTTACCAAGTAAATAATCCCGGACAGAACCACCGACAAACACCGCCTCATAACCTGCTTCCTCCAATTGGCGAATGACTTTTCGGCTCGATGCTGTTCCAAATTGCGAAGTCATTTCAAACCCGCCACTCTATAGTACAGCTCTTCATATTGAAGAACGATCGAGGTTGAATTAAATTTATCATCCACTGTCCGTAATGCATTTTCCCGGAATTCTCTGTGTAGGATCGGGTCTTCAAGAAGCATCTTCGCTTTCTCCGCAGCCGACTTCACATCTCCCAGTTCAACGAGGAATCCGTTCTTGCCGTCCTCAATCACTTCAGGAATGCCACCGATTTCAGTTGCAATTGCCGGTACGCCGCATGCAAAGCCCTCTAGAAGAACCAGCCCGAACGCCTCTTTCTCCGATAATAAGAACATGACATCGCTAATTGCCAAAAGTTCCGGAAGGTCATCGCGTTTCCCGGTAAAGATGATATCCCTTTCAAGCCCTTCGCTTTTCGCCTTCTCCATCATCTCAATCTTTTCAGGACCTGCGCCGACTAATACTAATTTCGAATCAATTTCCTTATGGATAAGCTTAAAGCTGTCAATTATATCCGAAATCCTTTTCACACTTCTGAAGTTCGAAATATGAATGATAACCTTTTCATTTTCCTTGATACCTAGTTCACTCTTTAATGAACCAGGATCGACCGGCTTGTATTTCTCTTCGTCGATAAAATTATAAATTGTCAGTATTTCTTTATCAGGCTCAATTAACGAAAGCGTATCCTGCCGTAGTGATTCAGAAACGGCTGTCGTCAAATCTGATTTTTCAATTCCATAACGGACTGTGTTTTTCAATCCGGGATCATGGCCAAGTATTGTTACATCAGTTCCATGCAATGTCGTGATCACACCAATATTTGAATTCGCCATATCCTTTGCGAGAGCTGCTGAGATAGCATGAGGCACTGCGTAATGGACATGCAATAGATCCAGCTCTTCCTCTTCAATCACTCGAGCAATCCGATTTGCTAAGGCAATATCGTACGGCGGGTACTTGAAAACGGCATAACCGTCAATCTTTACTTCGTGAAAGTAGACATTGGGGTGTCCGTCGGGAATTCGGAAAGGACGACTTGAGGTGATAAAATGCATCTCGTGTCCCCATTCCGCCATTTTCAATCCAAGCTCTGTCGCGACAACCCCGGATCCCCCAAGCGTGGGATAACAGATTATACCGACTTTCAATTTTTTCATATACTGCACCTCTTCCGAACAACGTTAATCGATTATATTTTCTAAGCCATATACGAGATCTTTTCGATCGATCACTTCCCGGATCGCCATCATAATCCCTGGCATAAAGCTTTTCCTGTCAAATGAATCATGACGAATCGTCAATAACTCCCCTTCTCCGCCAAGGAGGACTTGTTGGTGGGCTAGCAAACCTGGCAACCGAACACTATGGATTTTCATCCCTTCCACATCAGCTCCCCTTGCCCCTTCCAAATGGACTTGCTCCTCTGGGTGCCCTTGAATATGCGCTGGTCTATTTTCTTTAATCATTTCTGCGGTTTTTACGGCAGTTCCAGAAGGTGCATCTAGTTTTCGGTCATGATGCATTTCGAGAATCTCCACATCCCCCAAATAGCGGGCTGCTTGTGCGGCAAACTTCATCATGAGAACGGCTCCAATGGAGAAATTCGGAGCAATGATTCCACCGACATGAGTTGACTCCACCAATTCAAAGATGGAATCCAGCTCCTGCTTCGACAAACCGGAAGTTCCGACGACCGGATGGACGCCAAGTGACAAAGCTGCTTTCACATTATTGAAGACGGCATCCGGATCAGTTACATCCAACAGCACTGCCGGTTGATGATCTTCGCAAAGCTTTGAAAACGATGTATATACTGGAATACCCTTTTTCTCTTCATTTATCGCACCATTATGTAAATGCAAACCGTCATATTTATAATCCAGTGCAGCTACTACTTCTGCGTCATTTGCCGCTTCTATCGCTTCTATCGCTGTAGACCCCATTCTTCCACGGGCCCCTGCAATGGCTACTTTTATTTTCATCAAATTTCCTCCTTTTTCGTCCAGCGGTCTGCGTCACGTTCTTTGAATTTATTCAAGACATTCATTAATGCATCCTCTAGACTGATTCCTTGTGAATTCGCGAAACAGATGAGAACAAACAATAAATCACCTGTCTCCTCTGCTAGCGATTTGATTTCTTCGCTCTCCTTTTTCTTTTTCACGCCATATACATGCTGGACTTCCCTCGAAAGTTCACCAAGCTCTTCTGTAAGGCGGGCGAGCATCTCCATCGGAGGGAAATACCCTTCCTCAAAACTCGATATGTACGTATGAACTTCTTCTTGCAAGTTTTTCATCGTTTTTGCTTGTTCCAATTTGCTTCCGTCTCCTTCATTTGTTATCGTATTCATTCATAGGACTATTGTCAAAAAATCTGTAATCATTGATAATAGCAAAAGCGGAGGGCGCCTGCACAGAGGCGACAGGCATAAGGCAAAGATGTGGCGTGGCGCACTTTGCCACAGAGCATCTTTGACTTATGACCCGAGTCTCTGGCGCCCGGAGTCTAGACGTAAGAAAGAAAGGTGGTTATCATTTGCTTCACGGAATAAAATTCAAAAATGTTTTTTTCATTATCCTCGGAGCGGCGATATTCAGTTTTGGCCTTGTACATTTTAATATTCAGCACGAACTAGCAGAAGGCGGATTTACCGGTATTACGCTTATCCTCTTATTTGCCTTCAACTGGGATCCGGCCATTATGAACTTAGTGTTAAACATTCCGATGTTCATCATCGGTTGGAAGCTTTTAGGAAGGAAAGTTTTCATCTATACGATTATCGGTACCGTCGCTGTATCCGTCTTCTTGAAAGTCTTTATGAAATACCAGTTCAACATCCATTTGGAAGGCGATATGTTCCTTGTGGCCCTTTTCGCTGGTGTTTTCATCGGTATTGGGCTCGGCATCATTTTCAGGTATGGCGGAACAACTGGCGGTGTAGATATTATCGCACGTTTGGCGCATAAGTACATAGGCTGGAGCATGGGAAAGACAATGTTTATGTTTGACGCGTTCGTAATTTTGCTTTCTTGGGCAGTCTACTTGGATCATAGGTCTATGATGTATACGCTTGTCGCACTGTTCGTCGGTGCTCGTGTGATCGACTTCGTTCAAGAGGGTGCATACGCCGCTAAAGGTGCTTTTATCATTTCAGAAGCTCAAGACAAGATTGCTTCGAAGATTACGATGGAAATGGACAGAGGTGTTACTGTTTTTAAGGGATATGGCCATTTCACAAAATCAGACCGTGAAATATTATATTGCGTCGTCGGTAGAAATGAGATGATGCGATTGAAAAATATTGTCACTTCGATTGATCCTCATGCATTTGTGTCGGTTTCAGATGTACATGATGTATTAGGGGAAGGTTTCACACTCGATGACCAGAAACAACCGTTAGATCATTGACCATATAAAAACCCGACCATTTGCGGTCGGGTTTTTCGTTTTAATCTCTGTTCGTAAAAATCAGCAAAAGTCGAAGCAGTTCCATTACGGCAACAGCTGTGGCAGCGACATATGTCATTGCGGCAGCGCTCAATACTTTCTTCGCATGAGGTTCTTCTTCATTTCGAATGATGCCTAGCTCAACAATCTGATTCATTGCACGCGTTGATGCATTAAACTCTACAGGCAATGTTACAACTTGGAATAAAACACCTACTGCCATTAACGCGATTCCTATTCCGAGCATGTAATTCATGCTAGATGCAAGTATCCCGATAATAATGAAAATCCATGAAGCGTTAGATGTGATGTTCGCTACCGGAGCCAATCGATGGCGGAATCGCAAAAATGCATATGCTTCTGCGTCTTGAATGGCGTGTCCGACCTCGTGTGCCGCGACAGCAGTACCAGCAACTGAAGCTTCATGATAGTTTTGAGATGATAATGCGACCGTTTTTGTCAACGGGTTATAATGGTCACTCAAAAACCCTTTGCTTTCAACGACTTTTACGTCTTGCAAACCGTTGCGATCGAGGATAAGACGTGCAACTTGTGCACCTGTCATACCTGATGTCGAACGAATTTGTGCGTATTTGTTATACGTACTTTTTACTTTGAATTGGGTATACAACGGAAGCAGCATGATGATAACCAAATAAACGATAAAAGACAATCCTATTTCCCCTCCCTTTTATGTCTACTCTTATTTTATAATGAGCACGATTGAACCGCAACTTTTTACTATTATACTATAGCTACTTCCCGATTCTTCCTTATTTTCCATAGAGCAACTGCCAAAGCTATACATGCGATGGAGAGCCAGAATGTGAAATAGCCGATTTGTTGCATATGTTTCATCAAATCATGATAAATCGGCATCTGTCCGAATACATAATCGATTACATCATTATGTAATGTCCAAATTCCCGCTATGGCGATATGCTTAAGCTTAAATTTATAAAATGGGCTATAGAGGATAGCCTGCACTGCCATTGCAAAATGAGAGCCGATGAGCATCCAACCGACAGGATCTAATTCGCCCAGTTCTAGCATAGTAAGCAAATTCATGACAACTGCCCATAATCCATATTTAACGAGAGTGATGAGAGCGAGTGCTTCGATCAATTTGAAATTCCGACCGATTAGCCAACCAATAATTGCAAGTAAGAAAAACAGACTTGCCGTTGGACTATCCGGAACAAAAATCCAAAATTTCGGTTCCGTCAACTCCAATTGCCACATATACCAATCATAGCCGTATACCGTGCCAATTATGTTGACGAATAATAAAATCCATAGAAATGATTTATGTGATAATATAAACCAAATACGATTATAAATAGAAATCATCGCCATCTCCCCAAAAAGAAATGTCATTCAGCAGTTAATTAAAACGTTTATGTATAATAATTTGTAAAAAAAAAGAGTCAGTCTCCTGACTCTTTTTCCTGTTGATATTACTCTTCAGTTTTCAAGCCTGCAAGGAATTCTGCTAGGACTTGCAAATCTTCGTCCGAGCCTGTCCATTGCCCTGGTGGCATTGTACCAATACCATTATGTGCAATGTCGACAATCTCTTCTGGTGTATGTCCTGTGTTGATTAATGCTGGTCCTAGACCACCTTGGAAAGCGTCACCATGACAGCCGATACATGAAGATCCTGCGTAAATCTGATAACCTTCAGATTCTGGATCGAATTGAACTTCTTCAACAATTGCACCTTGTGCTTTCGCTTTTTCCCAGTCATGGTTCACGACTGATTCCCATGTCAAATAGAAAAGTGCTGCGAAAGTAAGGAGCATGAAAGCAGTCGGAAGAGGGCGCTTGAATGGACGACGCTCTTTCGAAGTATCCATGAAAGGAACAAGCATTAAAGCTCCAATAGCCAAACCAGGCATGATAATCGCACCGACTACGTTAAACGGTCCGGATGCAAACTCATACTTTAGCAATTGGTACATGGATAGGAAATACCAGTCAGGAACCGGTATGTATGTTGTATCCGTAGGATCAGCTTGACGCTCAAGCGGAGACGGATGGGCAACTGTCAGAATTAAATATCCGATTAGGAAGATGGCACCGATAATCCACTCTTTCAAGAGGAAGTTCGGCCAGAAAGCTTCTGTTTTACCCGGATATTCCGAGTAATCTTTAGGGACATTCGGCATCTTGCCTTCTGCTTTGATGCGCGAGTCACCAACAAATTTCATACCTTTTCCGCGTTGCATTTTGTCCCCTCCTTATTCTAATTTCAGACGATCAACATATTGTTGCATGTTAATCTTATAGCGGACCGGAAATACCTTGTCTTCTGATCATGATAAAGTGTGCCGCAAGCAACCCAAGCAAAGCAGCAGGTAGGAAAAATACATGAATCGCAAAGAATCGTGTCAATGTTTGAGCTCCAAGAATTGTGGAGTCACCCGCAAGAAGGATTTTAATTTGTTCACCGATGAATGGCACCGATGCAGCAATTTCAATACCAACTTTAGTAGCGAACAACGCTTTCATATCCCATGGCAATAAGTAACCTGTGAAACCTAGACCAAGCATAACGATAAATATTAATACTCCGACGATCCAGTTCAATTCACGAGGCTTTTTATATGAGCCAGTAAAGAATACACGCAATGTATGCAAGAACATCATTACGATAACTAGCGATGCTCCCCAGTGGTGCATCCCACGCACAATCTCACCGAATGCAACTTCGTTTTGAAGATAGTAAACGGATTTCCATGCATTTTCAATATCCGGGGTGTAATACATTGTAAGGAACATGCCTGAAAGAATCTGGATGACCGTTACGAAAAACGTCAAACCTCCGAAACAATAAATGAATGCAGAAAAATGATGTGCAGGGTTCACGTGCTCAGGTACTTCATGGTCAGCGATATCACGCCAAATCGGGGTGATATCCAACCGTTCGTCAACCCAATCATAAATTTTATTCAGCACTTCGGTCGTACCCCCTTACATATTAAACTAATGTGTTTGGAACCGTTTTTCCAAGATGTACATAGCCATCCACGACTTCGACCGTAAACTCATCAAGCGGTCCGAGTGGTGGAGTTCCTGGTATGTTTTTACCATTTTTCTCGTAACGTCCATTATGGCAAGGGCAGAAGAATTCATTCTTATGCTTTTCGTCGCCTTCCCAGTTCACCGTGCATCCAAGGTGCTTACAGACAGGAGAAAGTGCGATGATCGTATCGCCTTCTTTGTAGACCCAAGCGGTGTTCGATACATCGGATTTGTACCATGCATCTTTACGATCTTTAATAGTAAAGTCAACACGTACAGGCGTTTCAGTTAGATCGTCCGCTTTTTGCGGAGTCGGAACGAACTCACCTTCACCTTTTGGTTGCAATACTGGATCGACCGCAAAGCGGACCATCGGCATCAACATTGCTGAAGCCATGAATCCACCGACACCCATTAATGTATAGCTTAGGAATTGGCGTCTAGACACTTTGCTGCTCATCAGTTTCCCTCCTCTTACTCCAAAATCAGTCCAACGGACATACTTTTGCTAATTGTAAAACTAGGACATATCTATGATATATCAATATTAGTGTAAATTCAATCATGCTTTCAGCTGTATGTACAGATTGTGAACAATTCATGAATTTTACACACATTCCATACATAACCACTCGACAGTTAAATTAAGCTAAGTGGGAAAGACGACTAACAATGGAGCAGTTATTGCTTCGACCATTGCTCGGTGAATATTGGCAAAGACTGACGCAGCTGATCTTCCAGGATTGATTGCCGCAAAGAGGCATCCATGTTTTCCAACGGGATTGAAGGCATCCAAATAACTTGTCCAGGCAGATCCATTGACGTCCAAGTGTGATCGGTCGTCAAGAAGAAAACGTGCTTGAATGTTGTATCGGAAAATTCCTGCATTGTCGTTTCGGCCATTTGCTGTTTATCCGTTGCTGAAGTATAAGCAAAAGGAGGCGCAAACATCATCCTCCCTTTGAATTGAGTCTCAATCAAAGACGCGAGATGCATGACGAATTCTGTCGAAGAAGCGCTTGTCTTCATATTATCCATCTTCGTTTCAACTTTTACAAGCGGAATCACCAACGTATCGATATATTCTTTTTGAAGCAAATATGTATCCATATCCTTGCCTGTCCAATTCACTTTAACCAGCCCCCTAATAATATTCATGCAAATGACTCCATCTGGAAGACGGAGTCATTAGTCTTTTGTAATCTTCATATCGTTCAGCATTGCCGACAGGATGAGGAACCGTTCCCGGTCATTGGCGTCAAGTGCCTCATCGACTCTTTTCATAAGCAGATCCATGGACAATGAGGCTACACTCTCCTCTAGAAGCTGCTCGGCAATTTTCCGATCCCGCGCGCTCACTTGGAGCTCTACAGGAAGAAACGGGTTTTCCTCCCGTACGCTTGCATATTCTGGACATGCATGGCTGTTCGGGAAATTCAATTGGATATACATTTTTTCCTCCGGGTGGAGACGCAAATCATGAAATGATTTTTCCGCATCGGCAGTCATTAGATTGCCTTTGTAAAAACGGAAAGGGATGCTTTCCGAATTTATTGTTGAAATAACCATCGCCCGCGGACAGTAATGTGCTTCATCCGTAAAGTGGACGTTTTGAAGAAGTTGCTCATGGCTCAATAGATAATTCAAAATCCACACACATTCCCGGCGCTTCAATTTATAGCGCTTTAAAAACCACCGCACGAAGTCTTTTTTGGCAGCGACAGGAATCATGGCTGTCATATCACACCTCCTCGTCATTCAACGTTTCAAGAAAAGCGGTCCATTCCTCATGTTGTGTAAAGCTTGCTAGCGTCTTAACTACTTCGATAGCTTCATCCCTTTTTCCTTCATCCAAAAGAAATCTTGCGTATCGATCCAAAAATGATGGATCATCCTTCATTCCAGCATATGCCTTACTGTAAGATACGTATGCATGTGCATATTGTTCCTCTCTTTCAAGAGCATAAGCTTTGAATGCAGATAAAAGTGGAATGTCCATTTGTTCTTCATTCATTTCAGTCAGAAGTTTCAGCAGTTCCCCATGCTCTTCCCTTTCATTATAGAGAGAAGCAAGTGTTACAATGGCATCGATATATTCGGGATCCAGTGCAATTGCATGCTGCAAATGTTCTTCCGCTTCAAGAGGCAATCCTAGCTTGAGCGCTGATTTGCCCGCTGAGAGTCGAAGTTCCTTGTCAAATTCATCACGTTTGATGCCTTGTTTGAATAATTCAAATGCCTTCTCGTCGTCCCCTAATTGGGAATATGCTTGACCAGCTAGCATATAAGCAGAGAAATAATCGGGATCCATTACAATTAAATCTTCAAGCAAATTTATCGACCTATCCGGCTGACTGCTCTGATAGTAGGCGTATGCAGCTCCGAACAGCGTGTCGGGTAGTTGCTCATCTGCCAAAATTTTTTCGTAATAAGGGAGCGCTTCCTCATAAGCCGCGCCTGCACTATATGTTTCAGCGAGCCGAAGCGGAATCGACATACCAGCGATTTCATTATGACCTTCATCATAAAGTTCGGAGTATAGCTTCGCGGCCTCGAGATATCTCCCCGAATCGAGAAGAAGTTCAGCGTAAGCAAATCGGATGACCGGTACATGCGGCGAACGAGAGAGAGCCTCTTTCACCTTTCCGAGAGCTGCCTCTGCCATCCCTATCATCTGATAGTAATCGGCTAGAGCTAATAGCGCTTGGACATATTCCTCTTGGTCAGGCGTTACTTCTGAAAGCAACAGCAACGCTTCATCTTCATCGCCAAGTTCCATCAAAGTATTTGCCCGGTCAATCTTCAATTGCGGTTCGTCAGGCATATAGGAGATCAATGTTTCGTAAATATGGTCGGCTTGGCCGACATATCCGTAATCGACTAATAATCCCGCAGCTTCATATAGTAAATCGAAGTCTCCGGACTTTTCCACACGATCAATCAAGTCATTAACTTGCCCTATATCTCCATCGTGTACCGCTTTTTCAAAATCATGTAACTGCTTCATATTTTCACCTGATCCTTCAAAATGTATACACTAGGAAAATTATTCTTCAATGCGCGCCGAGACGATTTGCGACAAATGATCAAAAAAGTTCGGGTAAGAAATCGCTATGCAAGAAGGGTCTTCAATATGAATAGGACCATCCGATACCAATGAGGCAATGGCAGCCATCATTCCTATTCTGTGATCGCCATACGATTTCAGTTCGCCCCCTGATAGCGCTGTAGGCCCTTCTATAATCATACCGTCGTCTGTCGCTTTGACATTGGCACCTAGCTTCGTTAGTTCGTCAGTGACGGCGGCAATGCGGTCTGTTTCCTTGACGCGTAGTTCCCCGGCATCCTTTATGACGGTTGTTCCTGTTGCTTGAGTGGCCAGCAATGCGATGATCGGCAATTCATCGATCAGCGTCGGTATGATATCCCCACTTATCTCTATTCCTTCCAAACGGTCGTGAGAAACTTTTACTACCCCATAAGGTTCGCCCATTTCACCGTTTTGTTCGAGTATATCCACTTTAGCTCCCATTTGACGCAACACTTCAATAATCCCTGTTCTTGTCGGATTTAGACCAACATCCAAGAAATCTACTTCACTGCCTTCTATCATGGCTGCAGCAACCATGAAAAAGGCTGCCGAGGATATATCTCCGGGAACGGTGACGTCTGTACCTGTCAAAGCCTGACCGCCCTTGATGCTTACAGTCTTCCCATCTTGAACAAGTTCTGCCCCAAACTGTTTGAGCATCCGCTCTGTATGATCTCTTGACACAGCAGTTTCCCTGACAACCGTTTCTCCTTCTGCATTTAATCCTGCAAACAGAATCGCAGATTTCACTTGCGCACTTGCAACTGGCATGTTGTAGTCAATTCCTTCGAGCTCAGTGCCTTCAATTGTCAGCGGAAGGAAATCTCCACTCTCTGCGCCAGCGATAGACGCACCCATTGATTGCAATGGAGTAGTCACTCTTTTCATCGGTCGCTTCGACAAAGAGTCATCCCCGGTCATTGTGGAAGTGACCGGTGAACCGGATAAGATTCCGAGCATCAATCTTGCAGTCGTCCCTGAATTCCCAGCATATAGCTCTTCCTTCGGAGTTGTCCACTTTCCAATCCCAGGACTATCTACGACAACATCTGTTCCTTTTCGTTCGATCGAGACGCCCAATCGCTTAAAAATCTCGATCGTCCGCAAACAATCTTCTCCATCTAGGAAACCTTTAATTGCAGTACGGCCTTTCGCTATCGACCCTAACATAATAGCACGATGGGATATAGATTTGTCACCAGGTACTTTAATTGAACCTTTTACTAAAGGCTTATCGTATTCCACTGTTTTCGTTTCAACCATGAAGAAGCCCCCTTATTAGAGAATATGCATACTATAATCCGTTGTTTTTGCAAGAACCGCCCTTGCAGCTTTACGATCGTCAGCCGTTTGGAAACTGATGACGAGAATCCCATAGACATCCGTCCGTGTCTCGACAATTCGTATGTTCGTTATGCTTATTTGTTCATCTGCAAGGATTTTCGTTATTTCAGAAATAATACCGGGATGATCTGGGATGTCGATATGTAAATCAAACGTCATATACAAGGCGCCTTGTACTGCTCCCTTGAAAGTGGAAGGCAAGTGGTCCCTGAATTCCTTAGCATCGGAAAAGAAATTGTATATTCGATCGGGATCATTTTCCACGATCATAGAACGGATCGACTGCATTTCCTCTAGCCATCCATCCAATTGCCCAAGTAGCTCGTCACGATTTTGAATCGTAATGTCCCGCCACATTGTAGGATCTGCGGAAGCAATACGTGTTAAATCGCGGAAACCGCCAGCCGCCAGATTTTTCACAAAAGGCTGTTCTTTTTCCTGATCAGCCAGTCTTCCAACAAGTGATGACGCGATGATATGAGGAAAATGACTTACAATTGCAGTCATTCGATCATGCTCGGCTGCATCTAAGACAACGATTTTGCCTTTTGAAGGAGCCAACAGATCAGTCAACCTATCGATTTGTTCAGAGCTTTCATGTTCGGAAGGTGTTAACACATAATATGCATTTTCGAAAAGATGCCCTTTAGCTGCAGCGATGCCGCTTTTATGTGATCCAGCCATCGGATGTCCTCCGATGAATGTCAAACCTCTATTCTGGAGTCTTTCGGCAGCCCTCATGATAGGATTTTTCGTGCTGCCCGTATCGGTAATGATGACATTTTCTTTGAATGTCCATTCCGAAGCTTCTTCCATCAAGGCAATCGTCG
Organism: Sporosarcina sp. SAFN-015; assembly: GCF_051966875.1. Taxonomy (GTDB): domain Bacteria; phylum Bacillota; class Bacilli; order Bacillales_A; family Planococcaceae; genus Sporosarcina. Next base: position 138,956 of record NZ_JBQCKP010000003.1, read on the forward strand.
TATTCACCGGAGTTGCAAAAATAATGAAATCCGCCTTTTCGCATGCCGCCTTTGCGGAAGGCGCAATTCTATCAACGATACCTCGGCGGTACGCTTCGTCTGCAGTTGCATAAGAACGGTCAAAACCTGTTATTTGTATATTACGGCCGCCACGTTTTAATGCTAGCGCCAGTGATCCCCCTATGAGACCCAAGCCTATAATTGCTACATTATCAGTCATTTTCATCTACCTTTTTCTTGTAATAAAAGAGTAAATGCTTCAAGCAACCCAGTATTCTGTGATTCAGTCCCGATGGTAATTCTGACATATCCAGGAGTTCCAAGTGCATTGCCGCTTCTAACGATAAAGCCATGCTGTAATAGGAATTCCGAAGCTTCATCGGCATCGTTTGGGACTTCTAGTAAGACGAAGTTCGTTTCTGAATCAAACATGTGGATTCCTTTTTCATCAGCAAATTTCTTGAAGCGCACTCTCTCTTTTTCATTCAATGTCCGGCATTTTTCGATGAATGCATCGTCTTCCAAAGCCTTGCTTGCAACTGCCACTGCAAGTGTATTGTTATTAAAAGGGTTTCGCACTTTATTCAACTCGGTAATAATATCAGATGAGCCAACTGCATACCCTATTCTGAAAGACGCAAGACCATACGCTTTTGAAAATGTGCGCAATATGAGGATGTTAGGGAAACGATCCAACAATGTAATGGAGTCGACATGATTTGGATCGGTTACATATTCAAAATATGCTTCGTCTAGGACGACAAGGATATTTTCAGGTACTTGTACTAGAAATTGTACCAACTCATCGCTTGGAATGAGGCTTCCGGTCGGATTGTTTGGATTACATACCCAAATGATGGCAGTCCGTTCATTTATCGCGTTAGCGAAATCATTTAAATCATGATAACCTTTCTTTAAAGGAATTTCTGTAATTTCTGCCCCTTCAATTTTAGCATTATGAACGTATTGAGGAAAAGACGGAGTCGGCATGATTGTATGGACTTGTTCATCAAGCAATGCGCGCGAAATGATTGAAATAATTTCGTCAGATCCATTTCCGAAGAGGATTGATGATTCGTCCACTTTATGTTTTTCTGCCAGTTTTGCGCGTAGAGTTGTCCCATGTCCATCCGGATAAATTTCAAACGGCATCGTCGTGCTGCCTAAAAACTCAGTTACAGTAGATGCACAGCCGTACGGGTTTTCATTCGAAGCCAATTTGATGACATTGTCCAATCCGTAAGCCTTTTTCACTGCTTCAATAGATCTTCCCGGTGTATAGGGCTTCATAGTGTTGAGAACTGTTTTCCACTGCATATGTATTCCTCCGGTCTGAATATCTTTTAGTTTTGCAAATCAGGTCGTAGCTTCACTGCTTCGTTTTGATAAATATGTTTAATATCTTTTTGATTCGTTTCGGAATTGACATGCATAAGGATGCGGATGCATAGTGACAATGAACCGGGAACGTCCATTTCATGCGTGCACATGACCGGTACGTATTTCCATCCATCAATCGTCCTGACTGCTTTAGCAGGAAAAGCTGATTCAATATCTCGTGTCGTTGAAATGATGACTGAAACGATTTCTTCAGGTGCAACTGCATTTTCTTTTGCCATTTCCATTACTAAATTTCTCGTCGCATCAAGTACTATGTCAGTTTGATCTGAGACAACGGTAGTCGCCCCCCTTACACCTCTCACAGTCATGACTGTTCCCCCATTCTGATTCTTCTCTGCAAATCAAGAAAAGCCTGTTCACATTCTTCGGATGAAACTTTCATTACAAATGGTTTGCCTAGCTCTTCCAACATGACGAAATTCATTTCGCCGAATGCAGCTTTTTTATCTTTTTCCATGAAGACAAGGAAACTGCTAAATGAATGTTGCAAAACCGGTTCGAATGAATATCCATTCTTTCTTGCGAATTGAATATAACGATTTGTAAATGACGGGTTAATCTTTCCATGGCGTTCACTTAGAATGAAGCTGTATGCCATACCGATAACAACACATTCCCCGTGACTCAGACCTCCAAAGCCGCAAACCGCTTCCACAGCATGGCCGAAAGTATGGCCGAAATTCAAAAACTTTCTTGTGGAATGCTCAAATTCATCTGCTGCGACGATATCTGCTTTCACTCTAATTCCTTTTAACAGTTCTTCCGATAACCATTCTTCTGCTGGTTTAGTAAAATTCTCTTCTTCCAGCAGCATTACAGACCATTTTTCATCAGAAATGAAGGCATGCTTGATCAATTCCGCCATACCCGAGCGAATTTCACGAGGCGGCAATGTTCGTAACAGTTCCGTATTGAATAATACTACTGACGGCTGATGGAAGGAACCGACCATGTTTTTCCCTTCCGGAAGATTGATGGCGGTCTTCCCCCCCACTGCACTATCGTGTGCAAGGATAGTCGTCGGACATTGGATGAATTTGATCCCTCTCATGAAAGTGGCGGCAACAAATCCTGTCAAGTCTCCACATGCCCCTCCCCCAAATGCGATAAGGATGGAATTCCGGGTGAAATTCTCTCTTACTAAATAGGATTGGCATTCAAAATATACTTCCTGCGTCTTACAACTTTCCCCTTGAGGGACTATCTTTATAAAAGGTTCAACTCCAGATTTTTGCAGGGCTTCAAGAAGTACTGGCAAGTGAAGGTCGGCTGCCTGTTCATCAGCGATGACCCCCACTCGATCAGCACTTTCCAGCAAGTCGAGATAATCTGTCGATAACAAGTCAAACACATGCTCTCCAATACGAACATCATATTGTGCGTCAGGCAATTGAACGGTCAGTTTCCCCATATTAGAACTCCTTTACATATTGTCGGTAGCGCTCGATCTCTTCCTTCAAGCCATCCATCGTATCGGATCGGAATTCATCCATAATCGCTTTTGCCATTTCGGTTGCAATTACATGCTCCGCAACAACTGACGCAGCCGGTACTGCACAAGGATCTGATCTCTCGATTGTCGCTACGAATGGTTCCTTCGTATCGATATCTACGCTCTCAAGCGGCTTGTACAATGTAGGGATCGGTTTCATGACACCCCGGATGACAATCGGCATTCCTGTCGTCATGCCTCCCTCAAGTCCACCTAGGCGATTGGATTTCCGATAGTAGCCGAGCTCCTCTGACCATGCAATCTCATCATGCACTTCGCTTCCCGGTTTTTGTGCCATTTTAAAGCCCAATCCGAACTCTACACCTTTGAAAGCATTAATGCTCATCATGGCTCCAGCAAGCTTTCCATCCATTTTACGGTCAAATTGGACGTAGCTGCCGATTCCTGGCGGGCAGCCTTCTACAACGACCTCTACGACTCCCCCAAGCGTATCTCCGCGTCCTTTAATATCATCAATCGCTGCAACCATTCTGGCAGACGCCTCTTTATCCGCGCAATAGACAGGATCATTCTCGATGATTGTTCGCAGCTCATCCATCGACAATCCGGAATACGTTTCAGGATCGGTCGTTATGCCGCCAATTTCCGTCACATGTGCAACTGTGTTGATGTTTAACTGACGAAGAAATTGTTTCGCTACAGCTCCAATTGCTACTCGCATCGTCGTCTCCCTTGCGGAGGATCTTTCAAGGACATTTCGTAAATCGCGATGTCTATATTTCATACCACCCACAAGATCCGCATGACCTGGCCGTGGTCTTGAAATTTGTCTCTTTATATCTTCGGGATTTACATCGTCCGCCAATGGTTCGACTCCCATAATACTCGTCCAATGTTTCCAATCGTCATTAACGACCGTCAATGTTACAGGCGATCCGAGCGTCTTCCCATGTCTTACACCGGAGGTAATAAGCACCTGATCTTTTTCTATTTGCATCCGACGACCACGTCCATGGCCGCCTTGACGTCTTTTCAATTCGTTGTTGATCATTTCTGCCGTCAATGGCATTTGAGCGGGCAACCCTTCAATAATGGCTGTCAATTGTGGACCGTGTGACTCGCCAGCTGTAAAAAACCTCATTCCATTTCCTCCTTTATCTCTCTTCTTAAGGATGGATTAAACATCCGTTTCATAGCACTTTATCAAACTAAAACAATTTTGACTATAGGTATTAATGAAAAAATCCGGATATTTTCCGGATTTAAAGATAAATATGATATGAAAACGTTTTCTCAAAGTTTCCTGTAAAAGAATGTCTCTTCTGATTCAAATCCGTATTTCGACGGATTAAAAATTTGCTCGGTACTTCCGACGAATAGAATTCCCCCTGGCTTTAGCGCTTTTGAAAAATCGGAGTAGATCTGATCCTTCGCTTCTTCCGTAAAGTAAATCATTACATTTCTGCATACGATCAGATCGAATCCTGAGCCGTACGGATCCCCTAATAGGTTTTGCTGTTTGAATTGGACTGTCTTTTTAATTTCATCTTTCACTTGGTAGTGCTGTCCTTCATTGACAAAGTATTTGTCCAAAATGGGTTTGGGGACTTCCTTCAACGATCGTTCTTGATACAGTCCGACTTTCGCACGCTCCAATACGCCTGCATCAAGATCTGTCGCTAAAATTGATATATCCCTTAAAGGAACGTGAGAAGACAATACCATGGCAAGTGAATACGGTTCCTCACCCGTTGAGCAAGCGGCACTCCATATTTTCAACTTTTTGTTATTGGCAAGCAGCATCGGGAAAATTTTCTTATCAAGAACGTCCCATCTTTGTGCGTTCCGGTAAAATTCCGAAACATTTATTGTCATCCGATCGAGGAATTCATCGAGCAGTGTGTCGTCGTTATGTATTGCGGAATAATAGTCCGAAAAGTTGTGGAAACCCTTTTTTTCATAGAGGGACGTAAGCCTTCTTTTCATCTGTGCTTCTTTATATAATGATAAGTCGATTCCAGTCTTTTTCTTTATTTTCAATATGAAATCGATGTAGTCTGACATGCATAATCCCCCTGACACTCTTTTTCACCTATTATACCGGATAGAAGGTAACAAATGTGACAATTCTCCAATGTGTCCTCTTTTGGACAAAGATAATTATGAAGTTGCAAGTTAATGTCCAAATAACAGGATTTCCGGCAGGGCCGGTGCTTTCAAAACCTCATTCTTGAGCGCGAAACCACATTCTTGAGCGCGAAACCACATTCTTGAGCGCAGAAACTACATTCTTGAGCGTAAAACCGTTTTCTTGAGCGCAAAAACGGATTCTTGAGCGCAGAATCATATTCTTGAGCGCAAAACCATATTCTTGAGCGCGAAACCACATTCTTGAGTGCAGAAACTACATTCTTGAGCGTAAAACCGTTTTCTTGAGCGCGAAACCACATTCTTGAGCGCAGAAACGGATTCTTGAGCGCAAAACCACATTTTTGAGCGCGAAACCGTTTTCTTGAGCGCAAAAACGGATTCTTGAGCGCAGAATCATATTCTTGAGCGCAAAACCATATTCTTGAGC
>NZ_JBQCKP010000003.1:144487-255704 GCF_051966875.1 Sporosarcina sp. SAFN-015
GCGAAACCACATTGCTGATATTTTGATTTACTAAAAAAACAGCCCCGCATTTGACTGCGAGGCTGTTTGTGAGAATTTATTAGTTGATCCAGCTTACGATTGATTTGTCATAGCTGACAAGCTCTTCTTCTTTGAAGAAAAGATTGATTTCACGGACTGCAGATTCTGGTGAATCTGAACCGTGGATGATGTTTTTGCCGACAGTTACAGCGAAATCGCCACGGATTGTTCCAGGAGCAGATTCCTTAGGATTCGTCGCACCCATCATCAAACGTGCTGTTGAAATAACGTTTTCACCTTCCCAAACCATTGCGAAAACTGGTCCAGAAGTAATGAAGTCTACAAGCTCCCCAAAGAAAGGACGCTCCTTATGTTCGCCGTAATGTTGTTCAGCAAGTTCTTGGCTAATTTGCATCAATTTACCACCGACCAATGTGTATCCTTTGCTTTCAAAACGGCTTACGATTTCACCGATCAAGTTACGTTGAACGCCATCAGGTTTAACCATTAAAAATGTTCTTTCCATTTATAAACACTCCTTCACATATGTATGGAATTTTCTCCTTACTGATCGTACCACTCGGATCACAATCTTTCAACTAGTATCCTTATGCTCAGAACTTTCTTTTTCCAAGGAAGTCAGCAATTTGCAAAAGTGCTTTCTTCGCATCATTATCCGGCAAAGATTCCACTTCCGCAATCGCTTTCCTCAAATACATATCACTCACTTGCTGTGATTTTTCGATAGCGCCGGATTTGCGAATGTAGGCGAGCATCTTAACGCGCTCATCTTCCGTTAACGTTCCTGCGAAAGAACGTTTCAAAAAGGGTTGGAATTCTGGTTCATCTTTTATGTATAATGTCGGCAAAGTCAAATGCCCATTCAACAAGTCGCTGCCTGCAGGTTTACCGAGCTTTTCATCTGTCGACGTAATATCCAAAATATCGTCAACGATTTGGAATGCCATCCCTGCAAAGTAGCCGAACCTTTTTAACTTGCCCACGACATCAGGACTAGCGTTAGAGACGAGGGCACCTAATTCACAGCTAGAAGAGAGCAATAATGCTGTTTTCCTTTTAATACGCCGCAAATAGTCACGGAATGTTTGATCTGTTTTTTGTTGGTATTCAAATTGAATAATTTCACCTTTACAAATCTCCAACATCGTTTTAGCAAGTAGTTGGTGTACTGCAGATATTTCAATTTCTCCGATGGAAACGAGCGCACGCGAAAAGATATAGTCGCCTGTATACATAGCAATCCGGTTATTCCATCTTGCCTTTACCGTTTCAAAACCTCTACGAAAATCCGAATTATCGATGACGTCGTCATGTACTAACGATGCCATATGGATCAATTCCAAGGATACAGCTACTTTCGCCACATTCTCCATTGAATATTCACCGAACTTGGATGAAAGTATGACAAATATAGGGCGGATCCTTTTTCCACCTGCCCTTAATAGCAGGAGGGAAGCTTGTCGAATGACCGGGGAAGAGGAGTCGACGGATCTTTCAAGTTCCTTTTCAATGAATGACAGATCTTTTCGGAAATCTGCGTAAAGCGACATTAACTTCAATTTCTCCAAGACGATTACCTTCCCCTACTTGCAATTATTTGAACGCGATGTGCCCTGCTGCAGCTCCACCGCTATACTTCTTATAAGATACTTCCCGAAAACCTGCATCTACGAACATTTGTGCAAGCTGCTTCGTTCCTGGGAAATCATCTGCCGACTCTTGAAGCCAAGAATACTCTTTATAACTTTTCGCAAAGAGCTTCCCGAAGAAAGGCATGATATATTTAAAATAAAAACGGAATAATTGACGGTATACCGGAATTTCAGTTTGTGATGTTTCCAAGCAAGCTGCCATTCCACCTGGTTTCAATACGCGGTTCATTTCCTTAAGAACTTGTCCATAGTCAGGAACGTTGCGCAGCCCGAATCCTATCGTAACATAATCAAAACTGTTATCAGGAAAAGGCAATTCCATCGCATTCCCTTGGATAAGGTCGATCATAGGATAAGCGGCGACTTTAGGTCTACCGGATGCAAGCATGCTTTCACTGAAATCAAGTCCGACAACTTTCCCTTCCGGCCCGACTGCATCGGCTAATGCAATTGTCCAGTCCGCTGTGCCACAGCAAACATCCAAAGCACTCGATCCTTTTTGCACATTCATTCGAATCATAATATCATTTCGCCATTTTTTATGTTGATTGAAGCTAATGACAGAATTCATCTTATCGTAATCAACAGCAATTTTCTCAAAGACGTGATGGACTTTCTCTTCCTTTGATGTCCCCATGAGTCTTCCCTTCTTTCTCTAAATAGGCTTGCCTAAAAGCGGAGCTGCAAACCTATGGATTTCCTGTCTTAAAAACGGGTTCAGAAACTCAGCTTCCGCAAGCTGTTTATGCAACCTCGTTGATAATTCAGAAATAGCATATTCCATATCAGCCTTTTTAATCCTTTTTCCTGTAGAAGCTTGATCAATCGCAGGATCTTTTTTCAACTTCCTGAAAAACCAAATGAGCCCCAAAGCTGTTTCTGTAATTTTTGAATATCTTGAAAAACCATATGTTCTATGGAATTCAACGATACATCCAGATTCTATGCAAATCCTCGAGTCGATCAGCATTTCAATTCCATCAGTTTCCTCCATTAACAGATTCGTTTTTGTCTCGTTAATGTATCCGATCATTTCTGACAATGATGTAATGAAATTGAAATCTGGAAGCGATGATAATAAACGATAGTGAATGCCGCTAAAATGATCCCCTGAAAGGACCATTAGCTGCTGTTTTCTTGAAGTGGCGTCCAAGATGTCCACTCTGTCATGCATGTCGAAGGCCGCGTGTACAGCGCCCACTGCAATCGCAGATATATTCAGCTCGGAGGTCCATTCCTCATCATTTAAAAACGGTAAAAGGAGGAAGAACGCCTTCGCTTCGTCAAGTGGCATCTTCCCAAGATCCCGATTCACAACAGGCTCTTGTATGGAACATTCGACTTCGCTTATATAATTTTGAATATATCGATTGATAGTTTGTCTGTCCATCTACGGTTCTCCATTCAAAGACCAAGTGAATAGTGGTCCAGTATGACTATTCTTTCCCTTCGCTGTAGACAATACCATGCGCCGAGTGGATTTCGGCTTTTCCGCGAATTTTCATGGCGGATGTATGCTCAGTGAATTGGGCAATCATCACTTCCCCACGATCCAATTTTTCGGTGTGATGGAATTTCGTATCATTGCCTCTAGTCAGCCCAATGACGTTCACTCCGTCTTCTTGTGCTTTGATCATGATAAAATCAGGTTGTGACATGTTTTCATCTCCTGTCATCCATATACATCCCATCATATCATAGAAATGAATTGATCCGCAAAGGCATCAGATCACTTCAGAAGAGACAGAATTTCTGCTCTTTTCACATCGTCATGCTCATAAATTCCACGAGCGACTGTTGTTACTGTTTTAGCTCCCGGCTTTTTAATGCCTCTCATCGTCATGCACATATGTTCCGCTTCAATAATGACATAGACTCCTATTGGATTCAGCATGTCCATCATGGCGTTCGCAACGCTGGATGTGATTCTTTCCTGTAGTTGTGGACGTTTCGCAGTTGTTTCAACAGCTCTAGCTAATTTGCTAAGTCCCGCAACGACTCCGTTACGTGGTATGTATGCGATATGTGCATGTCCGAAGAATGGAACAAGGTGATGCTCGCACATCGAATGGAACGGAATATCTTTCACTAGAACCACTTCGTCATGGTTTTCATGGAATACCGTTTCAAAATATTGCTTGGGATCTTTATGTAGTCCATCAAAAACTTCTGCATACATTTTCGCGACCCGTTTCGGGGTGTCGAGCAACCCTTCCCGTTCGGTGTCTTCCCCTATTGCTTCTAGGATCATCGAAACGGCTTTTTCTATTTTACCGAGATCCACTTCAGTCATACAGACTTCCTCCTTATCGCAATCTAATCCTATACCTTCAAAGATAGTAGCATACTCGTACGAATACGTACAGTAAACGCCGTTACGAAGAACGGCGTTTGCGAGCACAAGCGCAGCGTTGCGAGCAAGAATTATGGCAACACTCGCAGATATTGAGTGCTAACATAAAAGGAGCCCGTCCACATTTATGTCATGAGACATTGCGGAGGGGCTCCTATGTAAACTTAAAGATTACTTAACAGCATCTTTAAGCGCTTTACCTGCTTTGAACGCAGGAACTTTGCTTGCTGCGATTTCGATTTCTTCACCAGATTGTGGGTTACGCCCTTTACGAGCAGCACGCTCACGTACTTCGAAGTTACCGAATCCGATCAATTGTACTTTATCACCATTAGCAAGTGTCGATTGGATTGTATCGAATACAGCTTCAACCGCTTTAGTAGCGTCTTTTTTCGTCAAACCTGCCGCTTCGGCAACTGAGTTGATCAATTCTGTTTTGTTCACACCATTCACCTCCTCTCAAAGGATGTCGTCCGCTTTTTAAGGTCCAGCTACGGGCGCCAAAGGCTCGGGGTCATAAGTCAAAGCTGCTCTGTGGCAAAAAGCGCCACGACGCATCTCCGCCTTATGCCTGTCGCCTCTAGGCAGGCGCCCTCCGCTTTTCTTTACTGTACAAAGAGTAACACACTCAAAACCGCGGTGCAACAATATTATCAACGTTTATAAGGGTTTTTCGGTTAATTTTAGCAAAAAAATAAAAGACCCGTCAAAAACGGATCTTTTTCTAAGAAAACGTTGTATTTTACTTGACATTTCAAGCTTTACGCCTCTTAAAACAGGTCGATGGCATACTCCTAAAAAATCTATCTTACACGATAAATGTAATCATGCCCTTATTGCCGTCATTAACCATTTGCTCAATCGTTTCTCTAAGTCTTTTCCTTGCGTTTGGCGGAACTGAAGACGTTTTGAATCGGATACTCTCTTTCATCACTTCGTGCAATGGCGTGCCGAAGAGCTGCGTTTGCCAAAGGGCATCTCTATCATGCAGATAAGCGTTCTTCAATTCCTTCAACAAGTGGTGACTATGGAATTCAGAGCCGATTAACGGCGAGAATTCTGCGTCCATGTCAATGCGGATAATATGAAGGGATGGTGCCGACGCCTTCATGCGGACGCCATAGAAATTCTCTTGCTTGATGAGTTCCGGCGGCGATGGTTGGAAATCATCGATTGTCGGCAATGCGACTCCATAACCGCTCTTCTTGGCGGTTTCGATCGCTTCCGAATACATATCATATGATTTTTTCGCTTTGACAGCATCTTTGACAAACAGGAGCCAATCTTTTTTCGTTTTCAATTCTTGTTGCATGATGTTTTCGCAAACTTCACGGAATGCCTGTTCATCCATTTCAATATTGACAGTCGCTTTCCCTTTCCCTGCGTCTACATCGACGACTTCTGCATGTCTGACGTATTTTTCATCTTTCAACCGCTCGGCAAGCTCTTGTACTTTCCGGATTTTCGATGCAACGAGAAACCCTTCATTAATGACATTGTCAATCGCTGAATTCAATTCGTGGTCGGACCCCAGCACGTCCATCCAATCAGGCTTTTGCACTTCGATGTCCGTAATTGGGAATTCATAAAGTGCTTCCTTTAGAATTAATTGAATCTCTTGTGCATTCAGTTGGTCGGCACTGATTGCTATGACGGGTACTCCATGTTTTTCATGCAGCTGTTCCTTCAGGGCAGCTGTCTTTTCATGAGCAGGCATTTTGGAGTTTAAGACAATGACAAACGGTTTGCCGATTTCCTTCAGCTTTCCGACGATTTCCTCTTCAGCCACCTCCGCAGCCGCTCTTGGAATATTGTTCACTGTCCCATCCGTCGTTACTAAGATGCCGATTGTGGAATGGTCTCGAATCACTTTGTCCGTTCCGATGCGTGCGGCTTCCTCAAAAGGAATCGGTTCATTATGCCAAGGAGTATGGACATATTTTGGACCATCCTCATCCTCATATCCTTTCACTCCATCAATCACATAACCGACGCAGTCCGCAAGCCTTACTTGGAATGATAGCTCCCCCTCCCCGATCGAAACTTGGGTGCCTTGTGCTGGAACGAATTTCGGCTCAGACGTCATGATGATCGGACCTGGTGAGCTTTGTGGCAATTCATCCTGTGCTCTTGCCCTATCACCTGCATCCGTCATATTCGGTATGACGACCTCCTCCATCACTCTTTTAACGAAAGTCGATTTTCCCACACGAACAGGGCCGACCACACCTATATAAATATCCCCGTCCGTTCTCCTAGCCAGATTTTCATATAACTCCTCTTTCATACTTAGCCCTCCTTTTTTCGCGCATATTAGTTTATGTAAACGAAAAACGTTTCATGCTAAAAATGCATGAAACGTTTTGATTTCCCTATGATGTTTATTATTTCTTCTTCATAAAAATCGGTTCGTTTTTTTCATTTACTGTGTATGGCAAGGAATAAGCTGGCAAAATCGGATTCGAATCCGCTAAAAGATAACGGATGTCCTCTCCTTCTTTTACATCCGGTTTTTGCTCTTGCAAAATCCTGTTCAAGTCGATGGAATAGTCAACATAAAAATGTCCGTCCCCACCTACGACAATCGGAAGCAAAGCGTCTGAATAGGGGCTTTCAACTTTCAAAGGCTCCTTGAATCCCATCGCTTCAAAATCAATTTCATACACGTTTTCCCCTACAGGATCTTTGAAAGGGAGCTTCCCATTAATATGTCTTCTTAGATTCAAATCACGTATGCGTTCGGCTATTCTCAAGTCGACAAGTTTAACAGTCGGGTTTTCCTCGACATCCATAAGAACATATTGATAAATACCTCCTGTTTCATAGGCGTTGGAGGGGATTTTTTCAGTGTATGCCGGTACGATCTTGGAAAATTCGATCGGGTACTTTATGTACATATCAGTTTCATTTTCCCTCGTCTTGATTGGAAGAAGTCCACCGGTGTTTTCCTTAAATGAATTGACTGCTTTTTGAACAGCATCAATTTGTTCTTCATATGGATTTTCTTGTGCTGCTTTTTCATCTTCCGGATACAAACATCCCGAAAGCACAAGGGAAATGGCTGATACCAAGAAAAACAAAGTGATTTTTTTTCGGATCATTTTCATCTTGCTCCCCCAGTCGGCCCGCTAAACACAAGGTATACCATTGCAAAAAATGAGAATATCAATAAAGAATAAGCGATAAGGGCAAATAGGAATTTTACTAATCTATTTGATAGCTTATGTCTGCTCAAATAAATGAGTCCCATGGAAATTGCCATGAAACCCATTGCGTAAAACGACAGCCACATTTTATCTAATGAGGACAAACGAATCATCCTTTCATGTCTCTGAACACGTTATTTAAAAAATATATCCTCTATTTCCTGTTTTTTCATCCGGCTCATAAGCTGATCGACAGCTTCCTTCGGCGGTACATTATCAAAAAGGATTGAATACAGTGCTTCGGTCAACGGCATCGACACACCGTATCGCTCGGAAAGTTGATGGGCAGCTTTTGTGGTACGGACCCCTTCAATGACCATTCCCATACCTGAAATCACTTCATCCAATGACTTTCCTTGACCTAATAGATTGCCGGCCTTCCAATTCCGCGAATGGACGCTTGTGCAAGTTACGATCAAGTCCCCAAGACCTGTCAAACCCGAAAACGTTAGCGGATTCGCTCCCATCTTCATGCCGAGTCTTGTGATCTCTGCCAACCCACGCGTAATAAGCGCTGCTTTGGCATTATCCCCATAGCCGATGCCATCTGAGATTCCTGCAGCAAGGGCGATGACATTCTTCAATGCAGCCCCTATTTCAACACCAATCAGATCATCATTCGTATAAACCCGGAAATATTGATTCATGAATAGGTCTTGTACGCGCTTTGCTGCTTCACTATCGAAGGAGGCAGCCGTAATTGTCGTCGGATGGCGAAGGACAACCTCTTCGGCATGGCTTGGTCCTGAAAGTGCGACGATTGCCTGTCGATTGTCCGAGGAGATTTCCTCTTCAATCACTTCGGAGATTCGTTTTAATGAATCCGGCTCAATTCCTTTAGAAACATGGACAATCAACTTTGGATTACTGACAATCTTATCAATATCTGTACAAAGATCCCGAATCGCTTTCGTCGGAACTGCAATGACGATCATATCGGAATGATTGACTGCCGCTTCCAAGTCCGAGATTGCTTTCAAATTAGCTGGCAATGTTATGCCTGGCAAATACGAAGCATTCGTATGCTGGTCATTGATTTCAGCGGCTTGTTCAGCCCTTCTCGTCCATAGCAGGCAATCATGTCCATTTTCTGCAAGGACAAACGCAATTGCGGTCCCCCAGCTTCCTGCCCCGATTACTGACACTCTTTCCAATATCTTCACCTCATTTAACTTCTAGCTCGTGTTATAAGTCGGATTGGTGTCCCTTCAAACCCGAATGATTCTCTTAGACGATTTTGTAGAAAACGTTCATAAGAAAAATGCATCAATTCCGGTTCATTGACAAACACAATGAAGACCGGTGGTTTAATCGCCACTTGCGTCGCATAATAAATACGCAGCCTGCGACCTTTATCCGAAGGGGCTGGATTGCGTGCGACTGCATCTTCGATTACTTCATTCAAAACACTCGATTGGATGCGCATTGCATGGTTTTCACTAATCATTTTAATTTGATCGAACAATGTTGTGACACGCTGCTTCGTTTTTGCTGATACGTAGGCAATTGGCGCGTAATCAAGGAAGAGGAAGTTTTTACGGATATCTTCCGTAAAACGATTCATCGTTTTATCGTCTTTCTCGATAGCATCCCATTTATTCACTACAAACATGATGCCTTTCCCAGCCTCTTCTGCATAGCCAGCAATACGCTTATCTTGTTCGCGGATCCCTTCCTCTCCGTTAATGACGATCAAGACGACATCAGACCGGTCGATTGCTTTCAACGCACGCAACACGCTGTATTTCTCCGTATTCTCATACACTTTGCCTTTTTTCCGCATGCCTGCTGTGTCGATGATCTTGTATTTCTGACCTTCGAACTCATAAGAAGTATCAATAGCATCCGTAGTCGTTCCGGCAACGTCGCTTACGATAACCCTGTCTTCTCCAAGAAGTGCGTTAACGAGCGATGATTTACCTACGTTCGGCCGACCGATCAGTGAAAAGCGGATGACATCATCCTCTTCGATTTCTTCACCCGGTTCCGGGAAACTTGCAGCAACAGCATCGAGCAAATCACCAAGGCCGATTCCATGAGAGCCTGAAATTGGATACGGGTCGCCAAAACCGAGTGAATAAAAATCATAGATCATATCACGCATATCCGGATTATCGATTTTATTCACCGCTAACACGATCGGCTTCTTCGTTTTGTACAGAATTTTAGCAACATGCTCATCTGCATCCGTCACACCTTCTCGTCCATTCGTCAAAAAGATGATGACATCCGCTTCGTCAATCGCAATTTCCGCCTGGAGCCTAATCTGTTCCAGGAATGGCTCATCCCCAATATCAATACCGCCAGTATCAATCAAATTAAAATCATGCGAGAGCCAATCTGCCGAACTATATATCCGGTCCCTCGTTACGCCGGCCACGTCCTCTACAATCGAAATTCGTTCTCCAACGATACGGTTGAAGATGGTAGACTTTCCTACGTTCGGCCTTCCAACGATCGCTACGGTTGGTTTATTCATAATTAAAACACCCTTCCAGTATATCTCTTGTGTATTATACAGAACAAAAGCGCAGGGCGCCAGCCTAGTCCCGACAAGAGCTGGAGGACATGCCGGAAAGGCGCACTTTGCCTTTTTGGCGGCAGGAAGGCAGTCTAAGACCGTCGCTTCCTGCGACAACGACTGCATGACCCGCATCGTGCGGGCCCAAGCGACTCGAGACTCTGACGCACGGAGTCTAGACGCACAAAAAAGGGATGATGCCTATGTAAGCACCATCACCCATACAGTTGTGTTTCATTCGTTTGTTCGATAATTTGACAAATATTACTCAGTGAACTTTTTCAACTGATCTCCGATGACATCGCTCAAGGAGAAACCTGTTTCTTCTTTCATTTCATAATCACCGTATGACTCGGTTTCTTCCTTCTCGAGAAGATCTTTGATGCTAAGGGAAAGGCGCTTCTCTTCCGCATTCACATCGACAACTTTCACATCAACTTTTTGACCTTCCTCCAACACTTCATGCGGCGTACCGATATGCTGATGGGAAATTCGAGAAATATGGACAAGGCCTTCCACTCCAGGAAATACTTCGACAAATGCGCCGTAGGAAACGAGACGTTTCACAGTACCTTCAAGTATTGAGCCTCTTGGCGCTCTCTCTTCGATGTTTTCCCACGGTCCAGGCAATGTTTCTTTAATTGATAATGAAATCCGTTCTGAATCGCGATCGACCGAAAGGACTTTCACTTTCACTTTTTCGCCTTCTTTCAAGACATCGGACACCTTTTCGACATGCTCATGGGAAAGTTGTGAAATATGAACCAAGCCATCGACTCCGCCGATATCTACGAAAGCTCCGAAAGAAGCGATACGCTGAACTGTTCCTTCAAGCACTTGACCTTCTTTCAGTTGTTCAAGCA
The DNA here is from genome assembly GCF_051966875.1 of Sporosarcina sp. SAFN-015. Lineage (GTDB taxonomy): Bacteria > Bacillota > Bacilli > Bacillales_A > Planococcaceae > Sporosarcina. The sequence goes on from NZ_JBQCKP010000003.1 coordinate 155,104, forward strand.
CTTCTTCTTTCTTGTTCGCCTTTTCCTCTTGTAGGACAGCACGATGAGAAAGGATAAGACGATTTTTTTCCTTGTCCATTTCTACGATTTTAAATTCCATCGTGCGGCCTTTATAATCTTCAAATGATTCAACAAAATGATCTTCTACAAGTGATGCCGGGATAAAACCGCGAACGCCGAGGTCGACAACAAGTCCACCTTTTACGACATCCTTCACTTCTGTTTCAATAGTTTCTTGATTATTGAATTTTTCCTCCAAGGAATCCCATGCATTTTCCGCATCGACTTTCCGTTTGGAAAGGACATAATTTTCATCTTCCACTTTCGTGATGATCAATTCAAGTTCATCACCGACTTGTACTGCGTCAGAAGCCTTTTCAATGTGCAGACTCGATAGTTCACTGATGGGGATGACACCATCAAAAGGCGCTCCAGTAATTTCGACTAAAACGGATTTGTCTTCGATTTTTGTGACTTTTCCAGTGACGCGGTCACCTTCTTTATATCCGTTCAATTCATCTAAATTCATTTCTTCAGTCATATGTAGTCCTCCTCCATAATGAATCCTATCTCTATATTATTCGAATCGATGCATAAAAACAAAAAATTACCCTTATCAATTTATTTATGTTGCTCCAAAAGGTTGCGGATTTCGTTCATGATCACTTCCGTCACTTCCTCCGCAGATGCCTTCCTTTCGCGGTAAGGAGCCATCTCTATCGGCTTGCCGTAGACTACCTTTAACTTACGGAATGGCTTATACGGCCCTATGATTGCACAAGGCATTACGTCTGCATCGCCTTTTAACGCAAAGAAGCCCGCACCAGCAAGCCCCTTTCCAAGCTCTCCAGTCTTGCTTCTTGTCCCTTCAGGAAACATGCCGACAACTTCGCCGCCACGCAATAATTTCAAAGCGGTTCTGAATGCTTCCCTGTCACTCATCCCCCGTTTTACGGGAAATGCGTTTACTTGAGGAAGAATAGTTTTCAAGATAGGAACTTTGAAAAGTTCTTCCTTCGCCATGAAATGAACAGTTCTCGGACAAGTAATACCGACAACAGGTGGATCAAAATTATCTATATGGTTCGTGCAGAGAAGTATCCCACCTTTTGTAGGGAAATTCTCTTTGCCTATTACTTTGATCCTGTAAAGGGGATAGAATATCGTACTAACGAGAGATTTTCCAAATGGATATAGATTCATCGTTCCATCCTCATTTCCGCGAGCTCTATCACTTTGTCGGCGACTTCTTCGATGGACAACGACGTCGTATCGAGTAGGACTGCATCCTCCGCTTTCTTCAAAGGAGACACTTTCCGTTCACTGTCAGCACGGTCGCGCTGTTCGATCTCTTCTTTCAGACGGCTGAGCGATGAATGGATTCCACGCTTTTCATTTTCTTGAAAACGCCTTTCCGCCCTTTCATCGACTGAAGCAGTCATGAAAATTTTCAAATCAGCGTCGGGTAAAACTGCTGTGCCAATATCACGACCGTCCATGACGACACTTGTACCTTTCGCAAGGTCCCTCTGCTTATCCACCATTAATTTCCGGACTGTTGAATGTGCAGCTACTTTGGATACGGAAGCAGTCACTTTCTGTGATCTAATTTCGTCAGAACAATCTACTCCGTCGATCAATACAGCTTGGCCGCCATTATTATCGGGAATTAAAAGAATTTCAGTTTCCTCGAGTAACTTCGCCAAATCGTGATCACTATCCATATTTATGCCAGACTGAATTGCTTTATGCGTCAAAGCGCGATACATCGCCCCTGTATCGATATAGGTGTAATGTAATTTTTGTGCAATCTTTTTTGCAATCGTACTTTTACCTGCAGCTGCAGGTCCGTCAATTGCAATGATAAAACCTTTTAACATATCATCTACCCCCGAATTCAATTCGAAAACATTGTACCATATTCAGCTTTTTAATAGAAAAGGGAAAAGTCCTGAACAAACAGGTCTTTCCCCTAAGTAATCCTTTACTTTGCATTTCTTGCCTGCAATTGCCTTTCAAAGCAAAATCGGATGATGTTCTGCCTATCTGTCGTATCGATTCCGGAAAATTGCATAGAGGCAATCCGCCTTTCATCCTTTTCCCAAATTCGCACCGCTTTCGCTTCAGTTCGAATATACTTAATATCATCATTGACAAATGGCAATACAATTGTCAACTCAACAGTTTCAACCTCGTCAAAAGAATCCGCTTGACCGATATTCAGTGCAACACCGCCAGCGCTTATATCTTCCGCTACGAATTGTTGAAAGAAGCCTCCAAAATCGACAGCGACATCAATGGCAGTTTCCACTCTGACAAATTCACGTCTTTGTATTTTGATTAATTGGTCATCACCCGGATACGTCAATTTCAACATCGGAATTCCATTATTCACCCTACCTGTCACTTCAGCACGAAAAGCATAAGACATTTTATTCTCAATGAAGGAGACTAGTAACTGAGTCCCATCCATGAAGAATGCGGTTTTGCCCGAATCGATATGGGCCGGGTAATCGATCATGACAAAGCCATCTCCAAAATCGACCACTTTACTTTTAAACTTGTCACCGCGTTCGGTGAAATCCTTATCGATTGTTAAAGTCGCACCAATTGAAAGCCGCATTGGATTACACCTACCTTTAAATAGATATATCTATTATGTCATGAGTAGGCATAAATTCCAATATTGAATTTCAGACCATTTGAACTACGTTCGTATCATTCAAGCTTTTCCGTTTTGATCACTTCGAAAGTTTCGGTATCAACGATAACATTGTATGTTCCAGTATGGCCATGTTCATCACGAGTGACTTTTAAATAATGAGCCAGTCTTTGTTCTAGTCTTTCATTTTCCACATAAGCGAACTCATCTTGTACGATTTGTACATCTTTATGGAAGAATTCATTCCAGTCAATTTTCTTGATGGACTGTCTATGCAATTTCTCTTTCCGGATGTATTCTGCAGCGTTCAAGCCGATAATATCTCCTGTATCCTTTGCAAGTTTCAAATGGATAACGTCTGAAAACACTTTTGCATCGTAAAACGGATCTTTCCTTACAAATACAAAATGCCATGATGTGCTGTTCTCTCTCGATTCTTCATAGACGAGGTCTTTATAACCAGCAGCCTTTAGAAATTCCGACGCGCTTTGTTTAATGTCTTCAAATGGAAGAGCCTTCTTGCCAAATGGCCTTTCGGAAAGATAAGAAAGAACATGACCGCCTTTTTCGGTAATGTCGATATAGCCGATGGATTCACCATCGGAGAATCGTATATGATAGAACGGATACGGAGATCCTGGCTTACTCTTTTCCACACCAATCACATCGTTAGATACTTGGGGAAACAAAGTCTTGAACCGCTCTACCGCTTCTGCTTGCGTTACTTTCGCTTCATCAATATTTTTTAATTCCTTCTTTTTCATAGCATCCGACTCACTAGCTGTGAGTGGGAAGTCCGCTTCTGAATATTGTTTAACGGAAGCACCCATACCTGACCAATTGGAATCATTTTTTTCCGAACTCAACCGATTCGTCCATTCTTTCATCGAATATTGACCGTCAATAAGCCCTGTTGTCGCTACTCTCCATTCATCTTGCATTACTCCTAAATTTTTTGAGGCTTGTGACATTACATTGTAATATTCATCTGGGTCCGATAGTCGATCCGCTTCTTTTGCATAATTACCGACCCTCCCAAGATAGTTCATCCAAGATGTCGAAAAACTCGAATCTAATGGGAGCGATGCAACAGAGCTCTTAATATCGGAAGAGAGTCTCCAAATATTCTCCCTCGCCTTTTTCGATCCCTCTGAATTATTGAATAGAAGCGTTTGTTTCACTGCGGAATTAAGTTCATCCAGCTTTTCCGAAGCTTCCGCCATTTGGTTTGCATATTGGTTGGACAATACGATGGCTAACTTTTGATTTTCTTTCGCTTCCGTAAAAGCGAAGACGGAAACGACGACTAACGCATAGGCAAGCACAAATATTATTTTTTTCATAGTTAATATAACAGCCCTTCCTTACAGAGCCATTTTCAATCCACCTTTCACATAACATCAATAGCAGAAGATATGCATGCCGATCTTTTTAATTTGTGGCCTCGACCAAATCCACTTACTCGTCGCAGTGACTGGGTTAAAATAATAAATGGCGTTTTCAGAAGGATCCCAGCCATTCAATGCATCTAGAACCGCTTCCTTCGCCCGTTCATTCGGCTCCAGCCAAATCTGACCATCAGCTACCGCAGTGAAAGCTAAAGGTTGAAAGATGACGCCACTGACCGTGTCTGGAAAATCGGGATGCTCCACCCGATTCAAGATGACGGCCGCAACGGCTACTTGCCCTTCATAAGGTTCTCCCCTCGCTTCCCCATAAACGGCATTTGCCAATAGCTTTAAGTCTTGCTCAGTATATTTGGAAGGTAGATGGACGTTTTCGTTTGCACCTCCCCCTTTCTTCACCTGTGCGGAAAGCGCTGTCCCTCCATAGTGGGTGAACTGATTTCCTTGTTTCAAGTTATCCATAACAAATTTTTCATCGTATGAGGATGCTGCAGTCAGTTTCTTTTTTGTTGTCGAGCCTGCAATACCATCTATCGGCAAACCGTATTTCTCTTGGAAATTACGTAAAGCCCAATAGGTCCCATAACCGAATTTACCGTCGATTTTCCCGTTATAAAATCCGATGTATTGAAGTCTCGCCTGTAGTTCGATAACATCATCCCCTGTTGCCCCTCTAGCAAGATCGCGCGCACTGAATGCATCGATAGTAACCGGGGAAGTTGCATATGCTGTTCCAAGCAATAACACTATAGCCACTAATCGCATTACTAATTTCTTCAATTTCATGCCCTCCTTTCTCTCAGTTTGTCCAAACAAAATCTTTTTATTATCTTGAGGGCATAAAAAAAAATCCAGCTGATTCGCCGGATCTTCATAAAAAAAAATTCTTCTATTATTCTTTTCAAATGCAATTCATTTCATCTCTATTTGGGCCTTGTTCCTGAATTGTTGCATCGCAAATGTATGAGCGCGTTTAACACGAGTCAATCCGAACCACCATAAATAGAACATAAATGGAATTATTAAATAGAGTGATAAGTCACTCACACCTAATATGCCATTGTATATGAAATGGAGAATGAATGGCGCAAAAAAGGCGAAGAACAGCATGCCTTTTCGATTGGAGATCGTAGTAAACTTTGCCCTTCCTAAGTAATACCCCATAACAACTCCGAAAAGCGCATGGCTTGATACGGGTAGAAGAGCCCTTATAAACGCCGTGTCTAAGCCGAAGATGAATAAGTATAGTATATTTTCGACTGTTGCAAATCCGAGAGACACGCTTGCACCATACAGGATGCCATCGTATGCATCTTCGAATTCAACATGCTTGAAAATCGCAATTAATAAGATAAGCCATTTGAAAAATTCTTCAATCCAACTAGTAAAGATTGCATTACGAAAGAAATCATTCGGAATGATGTTTTCCTCTTCAAAGACGTGCTGTATGAACATAATCGGAAAGGTCATCATCGCTCCATAAATGAACGTATGAAATAATGTGCGTGAAGGTTCTTTTGCAATCTGTTTTCGCAAGTAAAAATAGCTGAATAACGCCAAGCCCGGCGCAATCGCTACAGTCAGCAATATGATCAAACCCTCACGCCCCCTTCCGTGCGATGTGATCGCAACCGTTATTTTTGAGAATTGGAAGTCAGTTGAATATGTTTGGCAATCAAATTACCATGCCAGCGCCCGTTCTCTATGAAAATCTCATTGGAGTTATTGCCTGCAGCAATGACACCCGCAATATACAGCCCTTCCACATTCGATTCCATCGTCTCTTCATCAAAGAATGGCCTGCCAGTCTCGTCGTCTATCGCGATGCCCATCCCTTTCAGAAAACTATGGTCAGGGTGATAACCGACCATCGCGAATACATAGTCGTTGTCAATTGTTGTGCAAACTCCATCATTTTCAAATGTTACAGAGTTAGTAGTAATATTTACGACTTGCGAATTGAAATGCATATCGATCTCCCCGCTTCGAACCAAACTGTCAAAGCCAGGAAGAATCCATGGTTTAACACTAGGGGAATATTCGGCACCCCTATAAATAACAGTCACGTACGCACCGGCTTTTGCCAATTCGATGGCAGCATCTACCGCAGAGTTCTTGCCTCCGATGACAACGACTTTCCTACCGAAGTAAGGATGAGCCTCCTTGAAGTAATGGAACACATTCGGCAACGAAGCTCCAGGAACATCTAACGTGTTCGGGTTATCATAGTATCCTGTCGCGACGATAACAAACTTCGCTTTGTAGCTAGCCAGATCCGTTTTCACAGTGAAATGTCCATCCATTTTCTCTACCGTTTCAACTTTTTCAAAACTATTAATCGGAAGCTCCTTCAGCTCCGCCACTTTTCGATAATAGACTAGTGCATCGTTCCTTTTCGGCTTTTCCTTCGCTGTAATGAATGGAATATCCCCGATAGACAACTTGATGCTTGAGCTGAAAAATGTCTGGTGTGTCGGATAACGGTAAATCGAATTGACGATATTTCCTTTTTCAATTATTAATACATCCAAACCTATATTTTTCAATTCAATCGCAGCGGATAGCCCACATGGCCCGCCGCCAATCACAATTGCATCTTTGTAAATCAATTTCATCATTCTCCTTACAATCAAACGCGGCTTGCTTCGTCATTTAATATTTTATCGTAATGACATGGCTTTCCGGAGCCGCCCCCAAACGTAGCGGGACTATAGATGTGCCATATCCATTACTTATTAGTTTCGCCTTTCCATCGGCTTCTGTAAACTGACCTAATGGATGCATAGCAATATTGCCGAGTCTAATTTGCCCCCCGTGCATATGACCTGCAACCATCAATTCAGGTGTACAAATTCTCTCCACTTTCCGGAATAGGGATGGCGTGTGGGTCGCGACAATTAAGTAAGAATAATTTTCAGCGTCTTGCAGAGCCGCCTCAACGTCGACATTGCCGCTCGAAGGATCATCTGTCCCACAAATCCCCCATAGCGGGTGACTCTCAATTTTTGCATTTGAATTATCCAGTATCGTACCGCCGTGCTTTTTAATAATATCTCGAATTACATTTTCACCGACTTCACGATCATTGTTTCCCCAAATGAAATATAACGGAGCAATCTCTGAAAGTCTTTCTACATTACGGTCAATCGTCGAAAGCGGAACCCCACCTTCCGCAAGATCTCCGCCTATTATTACAATATCAACTACTCCATGTAATTGAATTTTTTTCAACAGTTGTCTATCGATCCGTCGTCTGTGAATATCCGAAATAAAAAAAACGGACAACTCCTTGCCTTCCCCGCTTTTTTTTCGAACAGAAAAAGAGTGGTGGATGACATTTTTACGGTTTGCATAAAAGAACATATATGCAAGTATACTTACGAATATCCCAAAAACACTCGCTAAACTCGTTAACACAATTTTCATTTCGCACCTGCCATAAGAAAAAGGCAAAGAACCGACTTTGCCTTTTCTTTCATTTCTTTGGAGTCATTCACGGGATAATTAGCTTTTGCCCTGCCATTATATCATTGGATGAAAGTCCATTCGCTTTTTTAATCTTATCGATACCTGCATCGGAACCGTAATAGTTCACGGAAATTCGATAAAGTGTTTCATTCGCTGCTACAATATGCGTTCTACTCGTATTTGTCTCTGTCTTGTTTTCGGATTTTGGTTTTTCTTCCGCTTTTGGGTTCTCCGTAACTTTCGGTGTTTCTTTTTTCTCAACGGTAGGCGGAGTAACAGTTACAGGCTTTTTATTGGAATCAGCTGTCGACTCTTCCGCAGTTGCTTTGTCAGTATCCCCTTCGGACTGGCGCTCATCCTCTTTTTCTTCTTCAGAATCCGCTACAATCGAGCTGGGTTTCTCACTATTCCCAGAAGATGTATTCATACCATACTCTACAGAATATTCCGGGTTATCGACCTTTGCGGATCCGCTATCTGATCCAAAGTAAAAGTTATAAATGACATAGACAAAAATTAAAATCGGAATGAATGTAAAAATGCCTAGGATTACATTGATTGTCGTATGACTGGAAGCAGTCTTCTGCTTGCGGCGTTTTCCATGCCGTTCTGCTCGCGATGGCAAAATCGCCTCTTCATCGCGATCAAGCTCAATCTCTCTTCGATGCTCTTCGAATTCAACTTTGTAATCATTATTTTTCATCGACATATTCTCCTATTCAGTGGTGCTCTTCTTTATATTATGACGAATATTGTCGTAAAAGTAAACGGGAATCAGACCTGTTATCCAAGTAGAATCGTAATTCTTTCATCCCAGCTAACTCTCTCCTTACTACTCTTCCTAATTACTTTTTCCGTAAGCCAACCAACTGGACTGAGCCCGCAATTCGAACAGCATTCGTCAGGTTTACTCCGACATATTTCCCCAAAATACAATAGAACAGCTTGCCGGATGCATTCTCCACATTTGACTATATGGGTCATTTGCTGAAGTTGTACGTTCTTTTCATTTGAAAGCCCCTCAAATCGTAACAGTATTTCATCCAGTGAATATCGCTCCGTATAATAATCAATTACCCGTTTTCCCGTCTCTGTCAAACTAGCTAACTCGGCTGCTTTCTCAGAAGTGTGTCCTTCATCCATCAACTTGTAGTAATGACGGATTTCGTTTTCACTAGGCATGTCTGATTGAATGATGAAACTTGTCGTATGCTCGTCAGTCGGCATATATAGCAACGTTGCTGCAGCCGGACGGCCATCCCTTCCCGCTCTACCGATTTCTTGCATATATGCGGCAACTGTGGGGGGAAGGTGGTCATGGATCACTTGTCGGATATCGTCTTTATGGACCCCCATTCCAAATGCATTCGTTGCACATATCCATTCAAGAGTGCCATTGAGAAACTGATCTTGAATGATGGCTCGGTCATCTTGGTCCTTCCCAGCATGATAGGATTGTACAGCTACACCTTCCAACTGGAGTTCGAAAGCCAATTCATCTGCACGTTTTCTCGAGGACGCGTAAATGATTCCAGGTCCTGCCGTTTGCATTACCCTATCTTTGATCCAAGCAGTTTTTTCAGCAATTGAATACACTTCGTGAATTGAATAGGAAATGTTCGGACGGTCCAATGAATGACGTACTACATAGGGCTTCTCCATTCGAAGATATTGCTGAATATCGTTCAACACCTTTTCATCTGCCGTAGCAGTCAAAGCTAATATTGGAGGACGGCCCATTTCGTTCAAGAAGTCTCCAATGCGTAAATAATCCGGACGAAAATCGAAACCCCATTGGGAAATACAGTGTGCTTCGTCGACAACAACTAACGAAATTTGTAATCGGTTTAATTGTCGTCCAAATGATTCTTGGGAAAGCATCTCAGGAGAAATAAAGATAAATTTATAGTGATGAAGCTGGGCGACGATTCTTTGCCGTTCAGGGTAATGAAGGAAAGAATTCAATGCGATTACACGTTTTTCGCCACTTTGCCGCATCCGCATCGTCTGGTCTTCCATTAATGAGACGAGCGGAGAGATGATGAGGACAGCGCCTTCCATAAGAGTCCCTGGCAACTGATAACAAAGAGATTTACCCATCCCTGTAGGCAAAATGGCAATCGTGTCCTTTTTGGTCAAAACGTGACGAATCACTTCTTCTTGTCCCGGGCGGAAGTTTTCATATCCAAATCGCTCTTGTAAAATCTCCTTCAAATCCATCATTCATCCACCCTCCCTTCGTTACTAGCTGCCAAAATGAGACGGATTTTAAAATAGGAAAGTGTTTCAAATTCATTTTTCAAAAGTTTTAGTCGCTTCGTCCCCATTTCAGCCGATTTCGAAACTACCGCGCGGATTTGTTCCTCTGCAACGAAATGTGTTAGTGGGAAATTCTTATCATCCATTGCTATTTCGATAATATGGTCTTCAATCGTGCTCATTTTCAATTTTCGTATGGTCGCGATGCTTTCCATGGAATACCCTTGTTCAAATAACCGTTTCGTTTGCAAAGCGGAATCAGTCAAATACGTATGCACTTTGATATCGTAGGCAATTTGTTTAAGATACGGAAAATCATCCGATTGTTCAAGTGCACGTAAAAGTCTATGTAAGCTTTCGATGAATAGCAGACGAAGCGTATCGGTCGGCTCATCTAGGTCGATCGACAATTGCTCCCACGTCTTCGCAGTTTCTAATCTTCCAGTTAACCGGCAAGCGAATATATATTTTTGTATATTTGTCATTCCGCTAATCTTAAGAGCTTTTTTTAATTCATAACCTATGTATTTAGCAAAACTAGGATCTGTAACCGGTTGTCTATCTAAGAGTCTCTTAACGAAAAGCTGGATTTCCCGATCTTTTTGAATCGGTATGAATGACGTGTCCCTTTCACGCATATAAGATAGGGTTTGGACGAGCAATGAAAGTCTGCTGAAAAAGATCATTTCCCGTCCTCTATAATCCCATCCGCTGAAGTGGAATTCGGGAATCCCTTTTAATGCCTTTTCCCCCGCCTCAGTGATACGAATAAACTTTTCAACTTGGACAATGAATCCCATGTCCTTTAATTCATCTGCAACTTCCAAATAGGTTGCTTCGTCTAATTTTGGCAAGATGCCAAATAAATGTTTGACGTTGAAATAGTCAACATCTTGCAAAGTTTGCCCGGATTTCTTTCCACGAAGCAAATGGAGTCCAGCATTCAAAGTCCGTTGTCCATTCATTTTGCTTATGATAAATAGTAGAATTATTGACAAATTCATGACATGCCCCCCTGAAAAGTATGTTTTTTTGTTGAAAACAAATGAAAACAGCTTTAGAATGATAAGGGAACTAATCAGATAGTGCGGAGAAAAGAGGAGAGAACGTCAATGACTTGCAAAAAATACACCATCGTTGACCAGGACACATGTATTGCATGTGGAGCTTGCGGCGCTGCTGCACCTGACATCTACGATTATGACGATGAGGGGATTGCCTACGTTATTCTTGATGATAACACGGGCGTTACAGAAGTTCCAGAAGAACTATTGGAAGATATGGAAGACGCATTTGACGGCTGCCCGACTGATTCGATCAAAGTCGCGGACGCACCGTTCGATGGCGATCCATTAAAATATGAAGACTAAATAAGCAAAAGCCGAGGGCGCTCGCTCAGATGCGACATGCATAAGACGCACATGCGAAACGGCGCAATTTGCCTTGCAGCAGGGCTGGCTTATGACCTGAGCAAATGGAACTGCGAAGGGTTCGATTTGCCGTATTTCTGCGTTTTTGGCAAAAATTAAGGCACCCTAATAGCGCCTGAAGCTGGACGTAAAGCAATCAAAGAGGCTGCCGGAGATATGTAATCCGGATAGCCTCTTTTTGTTGTATACCCAGTCTATCAATCGTTGCTTTCGTTACAGGTGGACACTTTTCGCCGATTTTATCCCTTTGCTACATGTATAAACAATGTCAGTTCGATAAAGTATTCGTAGTAATAGAAAACAGTCAAACAAAAACTTAAAACCATAAACAAGACTAAACCTAGAATGATTGGTGAAAAACGAAATCGGAACAATTTAACTCCTCCTGCATCCTGCCCCGTCATTCCTCTTACACTTGCGTTATATACGTTTTGGTTTTGATTATTAAAATATAGAAACAACCATGGTATAGCAAATAGTAATAAACTCCCTATGAAAAGAAACTCCATAAGATTCCATTTGATCAATATGGATATAGCCCACAACAATCCCATTTCTATTAACATGGTTAGGATTACTATTACTGGCTTTTTCATTTGAATTCCCCCAAAGTATATCTTTGTCTCTTTCTTTTTAAGTAAGTTGCTATGGAGTAAAAATTGAGTCTTAATTCAATGACATATTTATTAAGGGCCAATGAAATAGGCAAAGATAGGAAGAGAAAGTATGACAAATATGCTTTGGAAAAAAGTGAAAACAACATCTTTCTTCCAACTACTATTTTTAGGATAACGATACGCAACCCTTTGAAAAAAAAGCAAAGCTATCCACCAACACAACAAAGCAACAACTACTGAATTGAAATCACCATAAAAATCAGTGAACATTATTGCTCCCTCCTACCACTTGATCTCAAATTAACTTTTTTGAAAATCCTGTACTTTTCCCTACATAGCCATTGCTAGAGTAAAAATGATGTGCCGCGTGACGCTCTTCTCGATTGCCACTATTTAAAGTTATAGCTACTGCACCTTGTTGAATTGCCCATTCTTCACATGCTTTTAATAGCTTTGTTCCAATCCCTTGCTGACGTTGTTTGGAACTTACAACAAACGCAATAATACGCACATATATACCTGTAAACTCAAATGCAAGTGCCTTACATACCCCCGCAAAACCTATAACATGATTGTTTTGAACAGCTACTAACGCTTCATAATCTAGATGATTTTGAAGTAACCCGAACCGCTTCGTTAATTCTTCGAGATTTGTAGGATAACCTAATTCACCCATCAATCCGACTACATCCATGAGATCTGTTTGTTGGATTGGTCTAATTTCTATTGTCATTACTTTCACCTTCCACCCTAAACAGCAAAGCTACCACACCAAAAGGCGCACCTACTTATTCAATAAGAACTCCGTTAATAGAAAAAGCATATTGCGTATTTGGAAACGATTTGAAATTACTAATTTTATGCTTCATTTGTGCCAGTACCAATCCGATTATTGAAAATAAACAATTAGACAACAAAATGCTCTTTCTTTTGTTTCCTTTTATGCAGATAAAGCCATATAAAAAAGATCGTCAATGGAATGGCAGGAATTAGTGCAGGGATTTCTCTCGGTAGTGCAGTAAACTGTGTGAGACATATTTGTACAATGACAGTCGGTATCATAAGAAGCAACCACATTCTCACTACCTTGTTTTTAAAACTTAATTCAAATCGATCGCTCATCAGTCACACCTCTTTGTTTTATTTAACATCTCTCTTCTTATTTCATAAGCCATTTCAGTTTTACATCATCCTCTAAACAACCAAGTTGATTAAAATGACTTGCTAGAATGTCAAAATACATATCTTCATCTGGACTTACATTCGCTTTACGAAGCGCCATATTAACGATATATGCTACATCTTCTCCTAGTGCAAAAATCGTATTGAAGGCACGTACTCGAATATTTTGGTCAGGATCAAACATAGCAACTATCAATTCATCAGTCGGAATCGGCTCACTCAAATGTGCATAAGGATCTTCGTAAGTTGCGCAGTAAATTCGCTCTCTTGCCTCATTAAAATTTTCTCCTACGAAAATCTCTCCAGCGAAAATACCATTCTTCGTTTGTGAGAGACTACCCAAATCAATCTCTATAAAGCGCATGTCTTTTATAATATAATATTTGTCGTCTTGATTGAGCGCAGAAACGTAATCATCCCACGTAACAATTTCTCCCGGTTCAATATAAACAGCAGGACGGTATAAGTAATTTGCTGTGACTTCTTTGAAATAAATCGTCCATTCGCTATAAGAACTTCCAAAGCTAGACAAAACTCGTAATCCAAATCTATCTTCAATTTTTATTAGCTCGTCATATACATAGTAGCCTTCAAGCTCGCCCTCAGTTTGTGCACCATGAAACACTAACTGCACAATTGACTCAACTGAAAAGCCGCCTCTCATATCTAATAGAAGCGTAAATTCAGTTCCTTGTTCCTCAGCATTAATAATCTCACCGTCATGAAATGACTGAGAAAAAACGGTTTGTGCAGATGGATGAAAGCGTTCTACTATTGAATCACGCGTTTCATAAATCGCATTGCTCTTAGTTATGAACTGTTCAATAATCTCTTTACACCATTCTTTAAATTCATGCATTGACGTATCATTTCGAAATAATGTTCGTTCTATAATTTGAGATTGAAAATTTTGTGGAAAGACATCTATGTAGTGCACTAAATTTTCATATAAATATTTTTCAAATTCACCATCGATCTCTTCCTCAAACGGATATGTATGTGCTGCCTCAAAAACTTCCTGTCGTTCACGTGATAAGAAAAACATTGTTTTGCTCCCTTTAAGTTGTCTAACTCTCGTAATATAATTTAGTATCTGTCCTTTTCACCTGTTAAAAGTATTCGAATTTGTACAACAAGTATAACACTTTATAATCGATAATATTAGTAATATCTGCAAGTTATAAGGAGATTCAAGAAGTATAAAAAAAGAGTATGTGAACAATTATCTGTTCACATACCCATGAAATCTATAGTTATTACATCGTCAACTGACGGTTTTGTTGGTCGATCCATTTGCTCATGCTCTTATACAGCAGCAACGAAATAACCATCAGCATAATGCCTTTTATTAAATTGAAAGGAAGAATCCCTAGTACGATAACATTGAACATTGCCTCTCCTGTATAAGCAGGCATATTCAAAAAGTACGTGTACATTGGCAAGAACACAAAATAATTCAATGCGCTCATTCCGACAGCCATAATAACCGTTCCGGTAATTAAGCCAGCTGTCAGGCCTTTTGTATTTTGAACCTTCTTAAAGATGAAGTAGATTGGCATAATGAAAAGGACGCCAGTTACAAAGTTTGCAAGCTCGCCTACCGGTACACCTGTAGGGCTTCCCGATAAAAACCAATGCAATACATTTTTAAGCAATTCAACTGCGATACCTGCCACAGGACCCATCGTCATGATCGCCAATACAGCTGGAATTTCACTGAAATCGACTTTCAGGAATGCTGGCAATGCAGGCAGCGGGAAATTCAATTGCATCAATACCGTTGAAATGCTTCCCAGGATTGCGATGAGAATCATCCTGCGTAATTTCTTATTGTTCATTTTGTTCCTCTCTCCTTTTGCGATTCACTTCAAAAGAGGAAAGGTCTAACCGCTTTTTGTTGTCCAAAACAAAATCCCTAAAGCAACTGAGCTTTAGGGAGAGTTTTAAAAGGCAACATTAAATAGAGGTTTGCAATAAAGGTGAATTCCCTTTACACATTCCCATACTTAAATAAGCACCCTTTTTGTAGACAACACAAAAAGACGGCTGCACCTTCACCTTCTCCCATCCAGACTATACTGTCGGCTCCGGAATCTCACCGGAATCAGCTGTTACGCTCGCGGGCTAGGAAGTTGAACTTCCATTTCCGCCGGTCGGGAATTACACCCTGCCCCGAAGATGAATCAATATTATATTACAACTCTATTGTATCCAGAAAAAAGCGTTTTGTAAACTCTTCTGTTTACAAAACGCTTGCCTACCTAATTATGGAGTGAACCATGTTGGATTGCCGCCGATTGGCATTGGCAATGTCTTTGTCAGATCATACTTGCCAAAGCTATCTTCGGTTACATTCTCGAGACGGACTTGCTTGTCATAACCTTTTGCCGTAAGCATGAATCCTTCTATCATCTGATTCATAATATTTTGATCAAAAGCAGTGACATCCAATTGCTCTTTGAACGTAATAACAGCTATTTCATCATCCATGTGTACTTCATAGTCTATATTATCGGGAATTAGTGATTGTACAATATCCCCATTGACTTCTTTCATTTCGAGGAGTCCTTCCGCTACTGTATTAACAGTGCCAGCTGGCTCATATGGAGCTAAATAGACTTTACCGGAAGGCATTGTATATCGATAATAAGGAAACGGATTATTCAAGTCGACAGCATTGGATTTACCAATACTCTCAAAAGAAGTCGGATTGCCTTTTTCATCGACGAGCTGCAGCTTTTCAAATTCAAGAAAAGTTTCTTTCATTGAATTGAAATAAAAATCTACTATAGCAGATGACAGATCATACGAATGCTCGGCAGGGATTTGATGATGAAGTATACCATTTTCCTCATATACCTTGCCTTTATACGGATGATAGTCGTCGAAACCAAGTTCCTCTTCCGGAAATTCAGCTGCATATTTATTATACAGCTCGATGCTTGACGGACTTCCATCAGGAAAATCAGAACGGATCTGCGAATCAGGAATCAAGAATGTGATAGGAACAACATTTGCAGATTCCACTAATCCAATTTGAAAAGGAGTAAAATCAAAAAACTCGTCTGCAAGTACGACATGGCTTTCAACATTTGCTGATGACAGCGCTGCTGACTCCGTTGCATCAGAAGCATTAAAGGGATCTGCAGATTCCACCGCTGCTTCATTTTCAGTTGAGGAGTCTATCGCCCGTTCGGCTTTAAATGCACGAGGAGCACCCGAATCCTCCATTGCCCCATCATTCTTGTTACTGTTAAGCATGGAAGGGATAATAAAACTAAAGAGAAGCAATGCAGCTGCTGCCACGATGACAGGCATCCATTTCTTTGGATTCATTCGGCGCGTTTTTTTCATGCGCTCATCTTGTTTAAGCCGCTCCAAAATTTGTTCTTTTGAACGGTTATCTTCAATTTTCGGCATGGAATGAAGAAGGTTTTCCAGTTTGTCGTCATCCCATTGATTGTTTGTCATTCATCTTCCCTCCTCTGCCGAAAGAGCATTCAATTTCTTTTGCAATGCTTTAATTGCTCGATGCTGTGTCGTTTTCACTTTTCCTTCGGTCCAACCAAGAGTGTCTGCCGTTTCTGCTATAGAGAGCTCTTGGAAATAACGCAAAACGATCACCATCTTTTGGTCGCCTGTGCACGTATCTAATATTCGAAGCAACTGTCTCATCTCTTCATTTAACGATGCAATTTCTTCGGGAGTATTTCCTGTAGAAGGCAACTCACTTTGCTCCCAGTCGAACTTATCGAATTGATGTTTTTGCCGTACATTCTTCTTTCTGAAGTGGTCAATGGCGACATTTTTCGCGATGGAAAAGAGCCATGTCTTTTCAGAGCTCTTCCCTTCAAAACCAGCATAGGCTTTCAGCACTCTGACATACACTTCATGCATAAGATCTTCGGATGAATGTCGATCTCCTGTTATATAGATGAGGAAATTGAAAACATCCTGATGATATTGCTCGTATAGCCTGTGGAAAACGGAGTCATCCACAAAATCCCCCCGTTCAATACATTAGTCGTAATTCAAGATGAAAAGTTTCATCCCCGTTTACTTTTCCTGCTGACGTTTTTTCCCGTCGCTTACTCTTCAGCATTTGAATCTTTCGGACCGATTGGCAATACGCATTTAAAGATGGTACCTGATGTATCACCTAGTTCCGCAGTAATCCGTCCTTCATGCGAGTCAACGATGTTTTTCGCAATCGCTAACCCTAGACCGGTTCCGCCTTTACCTCTCGTCCGTGCTTTGTCAGCTTTATAAAAACGTTCGAAAATAAACGGGAGATCCTCTTTCGGTATGCCGCTCCCCGTATCGGCGACGGAAATTTCAACCATATCCCCTTTTCTTTCGACACCAACTGTCACTTTTCCTCCATCTGGCGTATGGCGGATTGCATTATCAATCAAATTTGTGAACACTTGTTCCAAACGGAAATCATCAGCAAAAAGGGCAATATCCTTGTCTTTCTCATCAAAATCCAATGTAAGCATCACATTTGAATCACGGGCGATTTGCATAAATTTATTTCGAACTCTATCCAAGAAAGGAATGAGAGGGAAATTCAATTTGTATAGTCGCATATGGCCCGATTCCATCCTTGCGAGGTCGAGCAGATCTGTTACGAGACGGCTCATCCGTTTCGATTCATCGTGGATGATCTGCACCATTTCATTTCGTTCCTCGTCACTCGTCATTACATCATCAATGATCGCTTCGCTATACCCTTGCAGTAAGGAAATTGGCGTCCTCAATTCATGAGACACATTTGCTATGAAATCGGATCTCAGCTTATCAAGCTTATGCTGATCAGTCATATCCCGCAACACGGCTACTGCACCACGAATGCTATTTTCGCTATAGAGGGGGCTTATCGAGATACCGTAAAACTGGCCGCCTATTTCAAGCTCATCCTCGACTTCCTCCGCAAATGTGATTGCGTGCTCCAGCATATGAAAAATTTCCTTCGGCAACACTTTATCATCGGCCCCATTGGCAAAATACCATTTCTGCAATAAACGTTCTGCCTGCGGGTTGCTTAAAAGAATCGAATAGTCTCGATTGAAAGTGATGACTGCATCTGTCATTGATGTGAGGATACTTGATAATTGTTCCTTTTCCTGCTTGATCAATTCCATTTGGTATTTCAACTGTCTGCCCATCTGGTTGAATGCAGTCGCCAACTGGCCGATTTCATCATTTTGCATGACCGGTAGACGTGTTTCAAAGTTTCCTTTAGATAATTCAAAGGCGGCTTGCTTCATTCCGCGCAATGGAGAAGTAATTTTCGTGGAAAGGAAGAAAGCGAATATAGTCGTTAAAATGAAAGCGATGAAAGCTGATAGGAAAACGATATTCGTCGTCCTTTTCGTCGTACGGTGTACGGCATCGAGGCTTTGGTACATGACAATTGATTGGATTTTACCGTCAACTTCATCATACGGATACACGAGAACAAGAAATTGTTCCATGACGTTCTCATCTCCAAGAGATGGGAGAATCATTTCTTTTACTACTTTTTTATTGATTTCAATATTCGAGAAAAATTTTGGTTCCGATAAAATTTTCTTCACGATCTTTTCTTGATTCAATCCTTTATGAAATGAATAATGGACTTCTTTGTCTGAATCAATGATCATCGCATTCGTTTCATTATCCAATATGTCCTGAATGATAAGCCGCATCGCAGATTCGTTTTCGTGATCAAGAACGATTTTTCCGATTGTCGTTGCTTCCCTGCGCAATGAATCCTCAGCCTGATTCGTATGGAAATTGTCTAGAAATTCAAGTAGTAGGACAGTGACGATAAAGAGAACAAAGGAAACGAGAAGCAATATGGTTGCCCATAGCTTCCCGACGATTGAATGCCATATCCTATTCATTCGGAACCTCGAACTTATAGCCGACACCCCAAACTGTAACAATCATTTTAGCAGCGCTTTCCGATACACGGCTCAGCTTCTCGCGCAACCTTTTTACATGTGTATCGACTGTGCGTAAATCTCCAAAAAATTCATAGTGCCATACTTCCTTCAATAATTGCTCGCGATCAAACACCTTGTCTGGTGATTTTGCAAGGAAATAGAGCAATTCGTATTCTTTCGGTGTCAAGTTCACTTCTTTCCCTTCCGCCGTCACACGGTGTGCGTCATGATCGATCGTCAATTGCGGAAAGACAACGAGATCCTTTGAACTGTTCGCAGCTGTTGAATCTGGGAAAGTGACCGATCTTCTCAAAATCGCCTTTACGCGCAATACAACTTCACGCGGACTGAACGGCTTGACGATATAATCATCTGCACCCGTTTCAAAACCTGTCACTCGATCCGATTCCTCGCCCTTCGCAGTCAATAGGATGACAGGTGTCATTTTCTTTTCATCTCGAAGTTCCTGCAATACTTCTAAACCGTCTTTTTCAGGCATCATTAAATCCAGCAAAATACAGTCATAATGATTCGCAAGCGCTTTTTCAATCGCCTCGGCTCCATCTATTGCCTCATCAATTTCGAAGCCTTCACGGGATAAATACATAGTGAGAAGACGGCGGATCCGGTCCTCATCATCCACCACTAATAACCTAACAGTCTCTTCCATCATCCAAGTCCCCTTTCAACTACACTTCTGTTCTTATTGTACAAGTAGCATATAAAAAAAGAAACTGCACAGCACCTTTACGGCTTTGTGCAGTCCTAAATCGGATTACGCGTATGAATGCAGGCCTGCTATGATGAGATTCACGGCGATTAGATTGAACATGATGATGACAAATCCTATAACCGCAAGCCAGGCAGATTTCTCTCCTTCCCATCCTTTTGAAAGACGGAGATGGAGGAATGCCGCATAAAACAACCATGTAATTAGGGCCCAAACCTCTTTCGGGTCCCAACCCCAGAACCTGGACCAAGCTTCATGCGCCCAAATCATCGCAAAGATTAGAGCTCCAAGTGTGAAGACCGGGAAGCCGATCAAAACGGAACGGTAGCCGATTTCATCCATGAGCTGTGAATTCGCTTTCTTCGCAAATGGCTGGAATAAGGCAGCGATCGGTTTGCGGAAGATAAGTCGTAATATAATATAAAGAATCGTTCCTGTCACGACAGACCAAACAAATGTAGTCAGCGTTTTTGCATTAACAATCGCTGGCATTTCCGCCCATGGCTTCATCGCTCCAGGTGTTTGTGCTTCATATTCGTTCATCCCAAATAACGGTGGGTAATTATACTCGATTTTCGCAGGTGCCTCGTTTTTATCAATATACGTAAAATGCGCTTCATATCCTGTTAGCTTGAATGTTGTCGAAGATATGACAAAACCAAGAACTAAAACGAGAGTGAACATAACGGCTTCTATCCAAAATCGCTGTCTAGACGGTTTTGTCATATCGACATTCTTCACTAAATATATGAGACCCGCAACCGCACTTATTGCAAGAATTGATTCACCAAGCGCGGCAGTGATGACGTGAATTGTCAGCCAGTGGCTTTGCAGCGCCGGTATAAGCGGTGTAATGTCCTGAGGGAACATGCTTGCGTAACCGATGATTATAATTGCAATCGGCAATGCGAACAATCCTAAGGATGGCGTGCGATATAAGAAAAACAGTAGAATGAATGCCCCTACGAGCATCATGCCGAACGCTGTCGTAAATTCAAACATATTACTGACCGGAGCATGGCCAGAAGCCATCCATCTCGTAATGAAATAACCGAGATGCGTGATGAATCCAATGATCGTAATCGTGATGCCGACATTGCCCCATCTATGGTTTCTATAGGATGCTTCCGATTTAGCGCCTTTCACTGCTCCGCCAAAAAAAAGAGTGGCTACTAAATAAGCAACGAAAGAAACGAATAGCAGGTTAGCGCTTAACGATGCTAATCCCATAATTATTTTTCTCCTTCCTCTTCCGCAGGTGACGACTCTTTGTCCAATCTGTCTTCATATCCCGGCAGATCTGCATAATCTTTAACCGTGTCCAATTCCTTTTTCAATGAGAACCAGTTTTTGTTCGTATGGGCAGCGACAAGCAATTCGTCGCTTTCACCTTTCTGGATCCAAATCCGTCTATGGTTCCAATAAGATCCTTGGATAACACCGATCATGAAAATGATTCCACCTAATAGAAGAACATACAATGTTTTATCCTTGCGAATCGTCAAGCCGGAAATATCCCGAGTTTCAGCACTGACAAACTTTACTTGATATGCATTTTCTTGAGTTTCAAGCGTTTGTCTTATTGCGACAAAGCTTTTTTCTCCTTTTGGTTTTTCGGGAGTAATCATGTTGAAGATGAATGCAGGGTTGTTCGGAATTGGTGATTTGGAAACAGGCTCGCCATTTTCGACACCGTCATAATCCGCATAATACCCGATTAAATCGACTCTTGCTCCATCGTTCAGTTCATATACTCCTTCTGGGTCATCCAGATCGATTGTAAATTGTCCGAACGACTTTCCACTTTTCTTTTCGATCAACTGCATTGTCATCGATTTCAACTCGTCCAAACGATAATCCATTTGGAAAATATTGTATCCATCAAACTTCAATGGCTTGTTGACGATGATTGGATAGTCTTTGACATGCTCTAGATCTGTTGATCCCGGCAAACTGCCTTCTTTCTTTTTGTATAACGAAACATCCGTCTGATAGGATTTCACAATTGTACCGACACGATCGATCGCTTTACCAAAAACTTCATCGGCTTCTTCCTTCGAATACGTCTCAATGCTGAAATCATTACTTTCTAAATAATAGTCCGGAGCACCAGGAATCGATCGTAATTCACCTTCCCGAATCCACATCGTCTGGTCGACATAGAATCCTGGAATACCTCGCAATAGGATACCGAATAAGAAAATGATCAAGCCGGTATGGTTAACATATGGACCCCAACGCGAAAAACGGTTCTTTTCAGCTAAAATTGCTCCATCTTCCGTTTTTACGTTGTATTTCATTTTCTTAAGTTGTTCTTCCGCTTTTGCAAGAGATGAATCTGCATCGTCAGACGGGCCTGTACCGTAAATCCGTTGACGCTTCATGAAAGAAGTATGTCGTTTCGTTCGCTGCTTCTTCAATGATTTATAAAGCGGGATCACCCTATCGACACTCGCAATGATAATGGAAGTTCCGAGCATGCCGATCAGTATTTTAAACCACCAGCTATTATACATATCATAGAAGCCTAATTTAAAATAGAGCGTTCCCACAATTCCATACAGGCGTTCATAATATGCTAATAATTCCGCTGGTGAGTCCTGATTCACCGGCACATAAAATTTCTGCGGGAAAAGCGTACCGATCGCTGAGGTGGCAAGCACCGCGATAATAATGCTTACCCCAATTTTTACACTCGAAAAGAAATTCCAAATCTTGTCGATGATCGATCGTTTATACGTCTGAGATCTACGGGCAGATCCTTCGTAACGCATATCGACAACTTCACTATTTTTTGCTTCCTCGGTCAATGGTCGGCCGCATTTTTCACAAAGTACTGTTCCGAATGGATTGTCATGACCGCATTGACATTTGATTTTACTCATCTGTTCGAACTCCTTATCAAGGTTGGATGCTTTCCATGTACGAAATGATTTCATCCTCAGTCATTTCTGTCGTGATAACCTTCGTAATCCGCCCTTCTTTATCAATCAAAAATGTCGTCGGTAAAGGAACAATATTGTAAAGTTCCTTTACATCTTTCTTTTTGTCGATAACGATTGGAAACGTAAGACCGTATTGATCACGGAATGTATCCACTTTCAAATCAGACTCGGCGATATTCACGGACAAAACATGGACACCTTTTTCCTTGAAGGCATTGTATTGATCTTCAATATAAGGCATTTCCCGTTTACAAGGAGGGCACCACGTTCCCCAAAAGTTTAGAAAAACGCCTTCTCCTGCGTAATCGGATAACCGATGCTTGTTCCCTTCAAGATCGACGAGTTCAAAATCCGGGGCTTTGTCACCGACTGCCAGGACTTTGACTTTGTCTTTCGAGAAAATGGAAAATAGAATGGCTGAAGCAAGCAAAAGTAAAACTACCCCTCTGAAAATGAGGCGCGATCGCTTTTTATTCGCCTTGGACAATTGATAGCCCCCTAACGTAATAAGATTCCGATTTTAATTATAGCAAAACAAGTAGTGAAGTATTTGTGAAGTCGTGATAGGTTTGTGACAATTATCCGATTTTCCCAGTTTCAGCAAGCACTCGTAGTTGTTTTACTTCATGGGTTGTTAATTCACGCGCTTCTCCCGCATTTAAACCTTGTGTCGTCAACATTGCAAATGTCTCACGTCTCAATTTTTGGACCGGGCAGCCAATCGCGTCGAACATTCTACGGACTTGACGATTGCGTCCTTCATGAATGGTGATTTCAACAATCGCTGTGCCAGTCTTCTTATCAAACGACTGCATTTTCACTCGGGCAGGCGCTGTCATACCATCCTCAAGCTCTATGCCCCGTTCCAATTTTTTCAATGCGTCTCTTTCTGGTATTCCTTTCACTTTTGCAACATACTTTTTCTGAATACCGAATTTCGGATGGGTCATAAGATATGAGAAATCTCCATCATTCGTCATGATGATGATTCCGGACGTGTCAAAATCAAGCCTACCTACAGGAAAAATTCTTTCCTCAACCATTGGTAGGAGATCTAACACCGTTTTTCTGCCTTTTTCATCACTGACAGTCGATATATAGCCTCTAGGTTTATATAGCAAATAATAAACAAATTGCTCTTTGACAAGCTCCACGCCTTCGACTTCCACTCGGTCTGCGCGTGTCACCTTTGTCCCTAATTCTGTAACAACTTTCCCGTTTACTTTCACTTTCCCCTCGACGATCAGTGTTTCCGCTTTTCTACGCGACGCTACGCCCGCTTGTGCCAATACTTTTTGTAATCTTTCCAATTCGTCACCTTCCTTCTACCTCAAAAAATTATGTCATATTTCCTTGCAAATGAAAAGAAGACCGACCTATATTCAGTCAGTCTTCCCTAAATGTTTCATGTTCAGATCAATGAAATGTTACTTATCAATATCAATTTCCGCTGTAATCAGCAATTCATTATCAAGCGATACCGTCCAAGTCCCTTTCACTTTCCGGTCGTTCTTCCTCGGTATATAAACGACATGAGAGACTCTTTCCACTTCGTCTTCGTTCAATAGCAAAACGATCGGTCTTTTTAATTCACCTTTGACCCCGGGAAGGATACGGTATTTACCTTTTTTCGCAACCGTAACATTTTCATACTTGCGGAACGTCTCATTCGCCAACTGTTCATGCGTATTCCAGTCGTTCCCATTGTTCAACGTAACGACTATCACTTTTTTACCGTCCTTCTCAAAATAGGTGGCAAGCGTTCTTCCAGCAGCTTTTGTAAAACCTGTTTTTCCGGCTTTGACATTGTCATTCGTATGGATTAAGCGATGTTTATTCCTCCAACTTCTTACTTCATCCCCTTTGCGATAGACGAAGTTTTCTGCAGAGGCGATTTTTTTGAATTTCTCATTCTTCATTGCAAAATAGAGCATTAATGCCGTCTCGTAAGCCGTTGACAGATGCTCATCATTGTGAAGCCCTGATGGGTTGATAAAAGTTGTCCTCTCCAAGCCATGCAATTCAGCTTTCTTATTCATCAAGTCGACAAAACCTTCAACCGAACCTCCAGCATGCTCCGCGAGTGCGTAGGCAGCATCATTTCCAGATCGAAGCATGAGGCCATACAACAATGCATCGGCATCCATTTTAGTGCCTTGCTCCAAATAGATAGAAGAGCCTTCAGCAGAAGCAGCTTCGGGCGAAATGACAATTTCGCCATCTACATTCCCGCTTTCAATGAACGTCAATGCAGTCCAAATTTTTGTCAAGCTCGCAATTGGCAATTGGAGATTTTCATTGGACCCGTCCAATAGACGCCCTGTCTCCGCGTCTATGACCACCCAGGCACTTCCACCTACCGCCGCTTCTTTTGGAAGTGCAGTCAATAAAACCGATAGGAACAGAACAATGGCTATCGCCTGCCTCAATCATTGTTTCCTCCTTCTTCTGTCATTTCAAATGCTTCTTGGAATTTCGTCATGAACAGATCTGTATCCCCGAATGACTCCTCCTGATCGCCTTCAACCAATGGAGGGAGCATTTCGATTGATTCCAATCCGAATCTATCCAAAAATAAATCAGTCGTCCCGTAAAGTATTGGTCTGCCGCTTGCTTCCATACGTCCTTTTTCCATAATAAATCCTTTTGCAACGAGCGTCTGGATTGGACCGTCGGATTTCACACCGCGTAAATCGTCGATTTCGACCCGAGTAACGGGCTGCTTGTACGCGATAATAGCCAACACTTCCATGGAGGCTTGTGTAATTGAGTTTCGAGTCGGATTTTCAAGCATACGTAGAATGTCATCCGCGAACTCGGCTTTCGTCACGAGCCGGTAATGCCCACCGTACAGACGCAAAGTGATACCTGAGTCTGGCCTATCTTCATAATTCACACGTAACCCTTCAGCGATCGCTGCGGCAGCATCTGTCTCAACTTGGAGCAACGTAGCGATTTGGCTTAATGTCAGACCGTCATCACCTGCGATGAATAAAAAGCTTTCCAACATTCCAGTAAGTCGTTCATTAATCGTTTCCATAATTCACACCCCTCCGACCATGACCATCATTTTACCGAAATTGCTTTCTTGTTTAACTATAATGTCTAGCCGTTTCATTAATTCCAACAATGACAAAAATGTTACAACTAAATCTTCAACATCATCTTTTTCGAATAAATTTTCAAAGTCACAACTGCCGCCTCTTCTCTCAAGTGATGTCATGATTTTATCCATCTTTTCACTTACCGAAAGCTCCGATTTCGCGATTTTGGCGGTTAACGGAGCGCGTAACTTTTTTCGTTCGAGCATTTTTTGGAATGCGCCGATCAGGTCAAAGACGTTCATCTTTTCTTCAGTCATTGTTACAGCCACTTCACCATATTCGGATAAGTCTGCTGGCAGTTTTGTAAAATGTCCTGCACGATCATCGGCTGATTCTTTTAATGAATGTGCAGCTTCTTTGTATTTTTTATATTCAATGAGACGGGCAACCAATTCATCCCGTGGGTCTTCTTCTAGATGGTATTCATTGTCCTCATCCAATACTTCGCCTTCATGGACAGGCAATAGCATTTTGCTTTTGATTTCAATTAAGGTGGCTGCTAATACTAAGTATTCGCTTAGTTCGTCCAATTCTAAAACACGCATCGTGTGGAGATGCTCTATGTACTGATGTGTCAGTTCCGCCATGGGAATATCATAGATATCGATTTCAAGTCGGTTGATTAAATGTAATAATAGATCAAGAGGTCCTTCAAACGCCTCTAATTTAACTTTGTAAGTCAATCTGACTCCTCCATTACGTATGTTTGCATCTTTTGCAGAAAGGAATGATTTCATGCATCCGTATCATCATCCGTTATTCTTAAATTTTATTGTTTATTTCAATAGGAATCAAGACTACTTTGAGTGTCATGAAGTGCTTGAAGAGTATTGGAAATCTATACCTGGATATTCGAAAGATCACCCGCTTACTGCCTTTATCCTATTATCAACCGGTCTTTATCATTGGAGAAGGGACAATATTGAAGGAGCATACCGAACGATCATAAAAGCGAAAAATAGGATGCTCGACTTTGGTGAGAATGACGCGCGTTATACGGAAGATATCGATTTTCGACAGCTTGTCCAGGATATAGAGAGATCCATCCACGAACTACATAACGGGAAATCGTTCTCTCCGTTCCTTATCCTACTCACATCGGAAGTCCTTCAACGCTCTGTCGATGAGATGGCCGCAACAATGGAACTTCTCCCTGCGGGAAGTGATGCTGTCATTCATAAACATATGCTGCGGGATCGTTCCAATATACTTGCAGAACGCGAAAAGAAAAGGCGCAGACCACAATGATCTGCGCCCAGCCTGTTGGCAAGCGTTTTCAATCAGGCTGAGGAAATCCTTATTCATCATAACTTCCCCAAAAAGAGTGTAGACAAAGTCGAAAATTAACTTTGTCTACACTCTTTTTCTATTCGGATTGTTGTTGCTCTTCCTTTTGACGGCATTTCTTCATGAACGATTCTGTATACTCATTACTCTTACATTCCAAGTCGGGAAATAAATCACCTAGTTTTTCGATTATCTTGCTACCGATTCCTTCTCCACGAAACGATGGATTCACAGATAGGTGCATGACCGTGTATGAATCTTCATCCAACATGATGCCGGCGAGGCCGATAAAATCTTCGTCTATTTTTAAAAGAAATAACTGCCAGTCTTCATCATTTTCGTACTGTTGAATCGTTTCCTGCAATTTTTTAACAGACTTTTCTCCGGGCATATAAGAAAGCAAGCCCATTGCGATTTTCTCATACGCCTTCTTGTATCGTAAAAGCATCATTGAAATCCCTTCTTTTCAAAATCCTAAGCTGTCATCCCGGTAAAAGGATTGCCTCCGAATTACAATTATCACGCATTCATTAGCACAACAACTTCCACATATTCAGAAAGCTAAACTGCCAGTAAATGCACGATATGATTCAACTAATACTCTGTGGAGGAAGATAGACCACCGAGTGAAGTTTCTCATTATCGTACATGATAGCCAGGGCTTTTTCAATGATAGAGAAAGTTCATTTATTCGGGCCGGCAAAAGGGGCAATAAAGTACCAGTAAACTCCTCCCCAAATGATTGCAGCTAAAAGTATGAACAAGAAAAGTATTATATTCCGTTTTTTCATGATGAAATTTCCTGTTCAGTCCTTTGTAATGGGATGTCTAGCCTAATCACGTCTTCATATGTTTCTCTGCGAACAACTAATTGATGTTGACCGTTTTCACAAAATACGATTGCTGGTTTGGGAAGTCGATTATAATTGCTAGCCATAGAGTATGTGTATGCTCCTGTACAGAAAACCGCAATGATATCTCCGTCAGCAGGTTCTGCAATATAAGCATCTTCAATCAATTTATCCCCGGATTCACAACATTTACCCGCTATTGTTACTTTATCCGCGTGAGGATCCAACATTCTGTTTGCCGTCGCCGCTGTATATTTTGCCTCATATAAGGCTGGACGGATATTGTCAGACATCCCGCCATCGACAGCTATATAAGTCCTAACATCCGGAACTTCTTTACTACTCCCCGCAGTGTACAACGTTGTACCAGCATCCCCGACTAATGATCTACCCGGTTCAATCCAAATTTCCGGTAATGGATAATTATGCTTACGTGTCATTGAAAGCACGACGTCCTCCATTTCTTCCACGTAAGCGGAAGGATGAAGCGGTGTATCCTCTTCTGTATACCGAATGCCAAAACCACCGCCCAAGTTGAGTACCGTGCAAACAAATTTGAATTTCTCCCGCCATTCGATCATTTTTTCCATGAGCGCTTCCGCAGCGAAGCGGAATGCGTCTGTTTCAAAAATCTGGGAGCCGATATGACAGTGCATGCCGAGCATGTTAATGTAAGGATGGTTATACAGCTTCAAAAACGCATCGTCCGTTTGACCGTTCTTCAAATCGAAACCGAATTTCGAATCCTCTTGCCCCGTTGTAATATAGTCATGGGTTGACGCATGAACACCAGGAGTGACACGCAAAAGTACGTTCATCTTTTCCTTGCGTGACTCTGAAATCTCCTTCAGCATTTCAATTTCCAAGAAATTATCTACTACGATGCAACCGATTTTTTCATCGAATGCAAATTGCAATTCTGTATAACTTTTGTTATTCCCGTGAAAATGAATTTTTTCACGTGGGAAATCGGCAGCAGCCGCCGTATAAAGTTCCCCGCCAGATACAACATCCAACGAGAGATCCATCTGCTTAGCAATCTCATAAATGGCAATGGAAGAAAAAGCTTTGCTTGCATATGCTACTTGTGCTTTTATCCCCGCCTTGGAAAAAGTTTCCTTGAAGGCAGTAGCACGTTCTTTGAAGAGAGCAATATCATAAACAAGCAAAGGCGTTCCATATATATGAGCTAAATCTACAGTATCTACTCCGCCTATCGTCAAGTGGCCTAAATTATTCACCGATTGAGTTCCATATAGATGCATATTCATTCCTCCAAGTCATGTTGTTAAAACTTTATCATAACTGGAAGCATGTTATCAATCCTCTACGAAAGCCTATTACGCTCTGGCGCTTTCGTTATAAAGGGTCTCGGTGCATCAATCGTCATTGGATAGCGGATCAATACACGCTTCATAGCCTCTGGGAAGAATGGTACAGCCGGCCATAAATAAGGAATGCCCATCGGTTTGAGGGATGCCAAATAATAAAAGAGGAAAGCGATTCCTAAGAAGAAACCCGGTGCCCCGAGTAGACCCGTCAATATTAGAATAAAGATCCTGAACACTTTCGTTGTAATGCTCAATTCAAACGATGGTATGGCGAAAGTGAAAATCGCACTAACAGCGACGTATAATATGACTTCTCCTGTGAAAAGACCTACATCAATCGCCACTTGGCCGATTACAATTGCAGCAACGAGGCCCATTGCCGTCGTCATCGGTGAAGGGGTATGAATGGCGGCCATCCGCAATACTTCTATGCCAATATCCGCGATTAATAATTGGACGAGAAGAGGGACTGATCCCGGATCATTTGGCCCGATATAACTTAGGGAAATCGGCAAATATTGCTGGTATGTTGAAAGCAAATACCAAAATGGAAGCAATAACAGACTGAGCGACGCTCCTAAAAGACGGAGCCAACGGACAAAGGTCCCGATGAAAGGCGCTTGTCTGTATTCCTCCGCATGTTGCAAATGATGGAAAATCGTTGCAGGAACCAAAATTACGGATGGAGACGTATCCACAATGATTGCAATGTGGCCCTCCAAAAGATGGGCGGCACAAATATCAGGACGTTCTGTAAAACGGACGAAAGGCATCGGATGAAAGCGTTGCTTGAATAGAAATTCTTCCAATGATTTATCAGTCATTGTAAGTCCATCATGTTTGATGTCATTTAGCCTTCCACGAATATAGGATAGGTGCTCTTCACTTGCAGCCCCTTTCATAAACGTGATTGCAACGTCCGTCTTGCCGTTAACAGTCGTCTGATGCATTTCAAAACGAAGATCTTCCGTCTTCAAACGTCTTCTTACTAGAGCCGTATTCGTAATGATATTTTCAGTAAAGCCATCTCTAGATCCCCGAATGACTTTTTCTGTGTCGGGCTCTTCAGGCGACCTGCCCGGATAGCTTCGAATATCCCCGATGAACGCAAAGCCATCGGGGAGTATGAAGCCTACTTGTCCGCTTAATATGTTATTAAGAAATTTCTCTTTCTCATCGACATCCGAAAGAGCGTAATAAGGAAAATACGTAAGGAACCATTCGGGATCATCCAAGTTATCCTTCTCAGGCTGCATCCCTTCTTGCATTTCTGTTAACAGTGTCGTCAAAATTCCTCCATCAACGAGTCCGTTAATATAAAGCAATAATGCAGGCATTCCCCATAAATGCACGGTCTTCGCCGTAGCATCGAATGTTTCGTTCACCCCGAATTTACTATGGAACCATTCTTCTCCGTCTTTCAAAGATGTGAATAAATTAGCCATGTATTATTCCGTCCTCACTTTACTGTCACTTTCCTCTGGTTGTGCGCTCATCCAATTTTTCAACTGGGCCAATATCTTTTTTTCCAAGCGGGATACTTGCACTTGCGAAATACCAATACGTTCGGCGATATCACTCTGTGTATAATCCAAATAATACCGCATATAAATGATTGTCTGATCTCGTTTATTCAGCTTTGAAACAACGTCCCGTAACGGTATGTGATCGAAAAACCTTTCTGATCGGTCATCTCTCAACTGATCCATCAGCGTCAAACTATCCCCTTCGTTTTCGTACAGTTGCTCATGCAGGGATGCCGGGTCTCGTAAAGCATCTGAAGCGAGAATGACCTCATCGATCGAGACATCCAACACTTCGGCAATTTCAGATACGGACGGTGATCTCCCATGGTTCTTAATGTAGTCATCCGTCGCGTGCCGGATTTTGAAACTCAATTCACGAATCGACCTGCTCACTTTAACCATGCCGTCATCTCGCAGGAAGCGCTGAATTTCCCCGACAATCATCGGTACAGCATAGGTTGAGAACTTCACATCATATGACAAATCGAATTTATCAATCGATTTCATGAGGCCGATACAGCCGATCTGAAACAGATCCTCTAGATCGGCTCCTCTCGACGCAAATCGTTGAACGATGGACCAGACGAGCCTTGTATTCCCTTCCACCATCATTCTTCTTGCATCTTTGTCGCCATCTTGAGATTGTTGAATGAGCACTCTCATTCTATCCTGTGACAATAGGGCATCTTGCCGTTCAACTGATGTATCCATCGGTCACCTCATTCTGCTTGCTTCCGTGACCGGAGAAAACGTTTTCTCGAATCTTACTACTGTTCCATTTCCAATGGACGATTCCACTGAGAGATTGTCCGAAAAGCTTTCCATAATCGTAAATCCCATACCCGATCGCTCCATGAGCGGTTTTGTCGTGAACATCGGCTCCATCGCCTGCTGTACGTCAAATATTCCACTGCCCTTGTCTTCGACTGTCATCGTCACTTTGTTTTCATCCATTACAGCATGGATTGTCACCAAGCTCGTCCCATCGCTTTCATATCCATGGATAATGGCGTTTGTGACTGCTTCTGAAACGATTGTCTTAAATTCCGAGATTTCTTCAAGGGTAGGATCCAACGGTGTGATAAAACACGTCATCGCCATCCTCGCTAACGCTTCATTTTCTTCAATTGCAACAAATGATAATGTCATTTCATTTCTCATGTAAGACCCCTCCGATTTCGCCAAGTACACTGTCGACCGAGCCGTGTCTGATGTTGGAACCTAAGCCGGAAAAATTGAAGATTTTCTCCATTGTTGGGGATGGATTCAAGATAAGTGTTTCGCCGTTGAATGGTGCCAAGTCTCTCATCCTGCCAAGTATGAGCCCGATGCCTGCGCTATCCATGAATCCAAGGCGGCTCAAATCCCAGACGATCCCTTTCACTTTTCCTGTGAAAATGGAAGAAGAGATCGTGGAACGGATCCTGTTTGCTTCAAGATTGTCCAACTCCCCTGCCAATGTTACGACCACAATGCTATCAATTTGATTAATTTCAGCCATGCTGAATCCCTCCTTCTTGCGGAACCATTCAACATCGGGCAGGGAAAACCCTTTCACCTGACATAACTAGTCATTAACTTTGTATTTTTCCTATGTTTCGACAAAGCATTCTACCTGAAAAAGTCTATCCATTTTTAGGACGGTTTACACATGTTAGGAATAAATAGATACCAATACGTAGCTTGCTTTGGACGCGGGATGGCTCGCTTTGGACGCGCAAAGGCTTACTTTAGACGCGTGGAGGCTAGCTTTGGACGTGGGAAGGCTTGCTTTGGACGCGGGTCATCCTACATAGAAAAAGACGGCCATAGAAAGTCGATTTTTCGACTTTCTATGGCCGTCCCATGTTAATTAATATCAGCCTGTAACCATTTCATGAATCAAGGCTGGTTTTTGTTGTTCTTGGTCTGATATGTGTATGTGTTTCTGGATCAAGTCGATCGATTTTGCGACGTCTTCACGGTTGGAGTGGATAATTGCAACTGGTTCGCCGACGGTTACTTTGTCGCCGATTTTTTTCTTTAGGACAATGCCGACCGCTAAGTCGATTTCGTCTTCTTTTGTTGCTCTTCCAGCTCCTAGAAGCATTGCTGCGACACCGATTTCATCTGCTTCCATCTTGGAAATCGTTCCGGACGATAAAGCAGGGACTTCGATTTGGAACTTCGCTGTAGGAAGCAGTGATGGGTCTTGGACAATCCTAGCGTCCCCACCTTGCGCTTCAATCAATTGCGCAAATAGGTTCAATGCTGAACCGTCTTTAATGACTGCTTCTAGCATAGCGCGTGCTTCTTCAACCGTTTTTGCCTTTTCGCCGGCTACAATCATTTTGCTTCCTAGAACAAGGCAAAGCTCCGTTAAGTCTTCAGGACCTTGGCCTTGTAGCGTCTCAATTGCCTCTTTTACTTCGAGCGCGTTTCCGATTGCAAAGCCTAACGGTTGGCTCATGTCTGAAATGACTGCCATCGTGTTTCTTCCGACTTGTCGACCGATTGCCACCATGGAATGTGCTAGCGCTTCAGCATCTTCCAACGTTTTCATGAATGCGCCATCGCCTGTTTTCACATCCAAGACAATTGCATCTGCACCAGCTGCAATTTTTTTGCTCATAATAGAGCTCGCAATGAGTGGGATGCTGCTGACAGTTGCCGTCACGTCCCGTAAGGAATAAAGGTTTTTATCGGCAGGTGTCAAATTGCCGCTTTGGCCAATGACCGCTACTTTCAAATTATTTACTTGGTTGACGAACTGCTCCTCTGTAAGCTCGATATGGAACCCTTCAATCGCTTCCAGCTTATCAAGAGTACCGCCAGTATGACCAAGGCCGCGGCCACTCATTTTGGCGACTGGAACGCCACACGCTGCAACGAGCGGAGCAAGTATCAACGTTGTCGTATCGCCAACGCCTCCCGTTGAATGCTTGTCGACTTTAAGCCCTTCAATAGCCGATAGATCGATCTGATCGCCAGATTCAACCATCGCCATCGTTAAATGACCTTGCTCTTCTGCAGTCATACCTTTAAAGTATATTGCCATTAATAGAGCGCTCGCCTGATAGTCAGGAATAGAACCATCCGTATATCCGTTGATGAAAAACGATATTTCCTCCTTGGAAAGCACTTCCCCATCTCTTTTTTTCTCGATGATATCAACCATCCTGAACACAATCATCACACCTTTTCAATTAATGAACGTAAAAAGCTCTCCCCAAACTCTGGTGACTTTACATTGAAGTTATCCGCAATCGTCGCGCCAACATCTGAAAATGTTTGTCGCAACGGCAATTCTCCGCCTGCTTTGAATAACGGTGAGTATATAAGTAGAGGGACATATTCTCTCGTATGGTCTGTACCACTATGCACAGGGTCGTTTCCATGATCCGCTGTAATGATGAGCAAATCATCTTGTTTCAATGAATTAAGGATTTCCGGCATGCGAGCATCAAAATCTTGCAAAGCGTTTCCGTAGCCGATTGGATCTCTTCGGTGGCCATATAGAGCATCAAAATCAACTAGGTTTGTGAAGCTCATGCCAGTGAAATCGGTATTCATAACCTCGATCAATTTGTCAACGCCGTCCATATTGCTAACCGTCCGTACAGCTTCCGTCACACCTTCGCCATTGAAAATGTCTGAGATCTTACCGACTGCAACAACCGCTTTCCCAGCGTCCTTCAATTCATTCATGACCGTCCTGCCAAAAGGCTTCAATGCATAGTCGTGCCGGTTAGTTGTACGTGTAAAGTTGCCAGGCTCTCCGATAAACGGTCTTGCGATAACACGACCGACAAGGAATTCAGGCTTCAACGTTAGTTCACGAGCGATTTCACATATGCGATATTGTTCTTCAATCGGAATAATTCCTTCATGCGCAGCAATTTGCAAGACAGGATCCGCAGACGTGTAGACGATGATAGCGCCTGTTTTCATATGCTCCTCGCCTAACTCATCAATGATGCCAGTTCCGCTTGCCGGCTTATTGCCGATCACTTTTCTTCCCGTCCGTTTTTCCAGCTCATCGATAAGCTCTTTAGGAAATCCATCCGGGTAGACTTTGAATGGTTTATCGATATTCAATCCCATCAATTCCCAATGACCGGTCATCGTATCTTTACCAACAGAAGCTTCTTGCATCATTCCGTACAAGCCTTGGGGATTATTTTCGACTTCGATACCTTTGATTTCTTTAATGTTCGATAAGCCAAGTCGCCCCATATTCGGCATTTTTAAGCCACCCATCTGTTCGCCGATATGGCCGAGCGTATCCGCTCCTTGATCACCAAATAGGTGGGCGTCAGGTGACTCGCCTATTCCGACAGAGTCAAGGACGATCAAATGTACGCGCTTAAATTTTGTTTCTTTCATATCCATACCTCCAAGATTCATACTCTCCAAAATGTCCTCTATGTTTTCAAGCACGAGGGTGGAATTTCACATATACATCTTTCAGCCTTGATTTGCTCACATGCGTGTAAATTTGTGTTGTTGAAATATCAGCATGGCCGAGCATTTCTTGTACCGCTCGAATATCCGCCCCATTTTCAATGAGGTGAGTCGCAAAAGAATGACGCAAAATATGAGGGGTCAGCACTTTTTGTATACCTGCTTCCAATGCATATCCTTTAATTATTTTCCAACAGCCTTGCCGAGTCAAGCGTGTCCCTCTCATATTGACGAAAAGCGCGTCCGTCCCTGGCTTTTTTGCAATGAAGGTCGGGCGAGCATCCCGTATGTATATTGAGCACGCTTTCATTGCACCTCCGCCTAGCGGGACAATCCTTTCTTTGCCGCCTTTACCAAACACACGAACGAACCCCATTGAAATATGAATGTCATCTACATTTAGACCGATGAGTTCACTGACACGCATCCCTGTTCCATATAGCAGTTCAAGCAACGCAATATCTCTTTTTCCTTGCGGCTTGCAGCTTTGAGGCATGGATATCAATTTGTCCACTTCGTTTACGGATAAAACAGATGGCAGCTTTTGCTCAAGCTTTGGCATTTCCAAATGAACGGTCGGATCTTGAGTCGTCACTTTCTCCCGTAAAAGGAATTGATGGAATGAACGTATTGAGGAGATATGCCTTGCGACCGTCCTTGACGACTTTCCTTGCTCTTTTAATCGATGTAAATATTGCAGAATTGCGGAACGATCGATATTATCGATTGATTCAACCCCCGCCTTATCGAGCTGATGAATATAATCGGAAAGGTCTCTCTTATAAGAAGCAACCGTGTTTTGCGACAGCTGCCGTTCAACTTTCAGAAAGTGGATATAATCCTCCAACGCAAATTTACTATCTTTCATAGAATCCACCTCTCAAATGACAAAAAGGGACAGCATCTCGCCATCCCCATTTCACTTTTTACTATCATTACCAGCGGATTTGCAGCTCTCGCAAATTCCATGGAAGGTCAACCAATGATCCTTCACACTGAATCCATATCGGCTTTCGACAATTTTCTCAACGTCGCCCAAAAGGTCCTCCTGTATTTCAGCAACTTTTCCGCATTCAATACAAATGAGATGATGGTGAAAACGTGACGCTCCTTCTTGACGCAAATCATATCGGGAGACTCCGTCACCAAAATTGATCTTATCGACAATCTTCAGCTCCGTCAGCAATTCCAATGTCCGATAGACAGTGGCAAGGCCGATTTCGGGAGCTTTCTCTTTAACAAGTAAAAAAACGTCTTCAGCACTTAAATGATCTTCTTCATTCTCAAGAAGGACCAAGACCGTAGCTTCCCGCTGAGGCGTCAACTTATAGCTGGCCCCGTGCAATTGCTTTTTAATCCGTTCAATCCGGCTCTCCATATGACGCCCCCCTCAACACTGATACCATTATACCAAAGAGGCGTTCTATGTGACAACAGAAAGGAAATAGTAGACTACTATTCCGGTCAGCGTATGAGAAAATGGAATATTGTTATTTCCAATAAAAAAATGAATAGAGATAGTCCCGCTAATACGGGTATGGCTTGTAGATTCCTAGCTTTCCTCGATACTCTATTGAAATAAGGCGGACTTAATACGACACAATAGATTAGAAAAAGTAAACAGGAAATGAATTGGAACGGGAACCACCAAATTGCATATTGCCAAATACTCATTCCTGAATAAAGGAGGAAGGAAGATGACAATCCGAAAACAACACATTTAACTGCACCAAAAAATAATATCGCGTGTCTTGTTTTGCTATTAATTGATAGAAGGAATGTCACAGCAAAAAACACTAGCAATATTAGAAGAGGTTTCCATATTGACCCATCGGCAGTTGAAATGACCCTTGAATCGAAAAAGCCGATCCATTTTTCGGATGCAGCTATCGGAATTTCCCTGAACAACAATGCCCCGCCGATATATCCGACGGCTAGTATGATAAAAAGATGGATAAAAGATAAGGAACGGACCATAGGCTTCACCTCCGCATCGTTACTATAACGTATGCTTGTCCGTTCCAAAATAGCTCAATCTTTTAGAAGTTTTTTTGCGTGAAGAATCGCAAAAGCTGTTTTCGCATCATAAATCCGTTGATCCAGCACCATCTCTTCAGCCTCTTCGATTGTACATTCGAAAAGCTCGATGAATTCGTCCTCATCACCCGCAGCAGGCTTGTCTATTTTATATAGTCCTTGCGCTACGAAAATATGAATGATTTCATTTGCAAAACCAGGTGATGTGGCAAATGACTGTAAGTATTCAAATCGATTAGCCCCATAACCCGTTTCTTCTTCCAATTCACGGAGCGCCGTAACGTTAATATCCTCACCAGGCTCAATCTTGCCTGCAGGAATTTCAATAAGGGAACGATTCAACGCCTTCCTGTATTGCTCAACAAGAATTATCTTTCCATCATCTGTAATCGGGATAATTGCAACAGCTCCGGGATGATCGATGAGTTCCCTCTTCGCTCTTTTCCCATCTGGCAATTCGACTTCGTCGATACGGAGGGAGATGATTTTTCCTTCAAACAAAAGATTAGATGAAACGGTTTTTTCCTCAAAACGATTCATTTCGCCAACACTCCTTATCATTCACTCAAGCAACAAACTTTCCCTATCAACTTCTACATTGTACAGTTTATTTATTGTAGATGAAAACAATAGCGGAGGTGCGCCATTGAAAAAGAGAGAGCTTGGCAATAGCGGCATTTATGTATCTGAACTAGGACTCGGGTGCATGTCATTCCCTGATGACTTGGATGAAGTGAAAAATATTATCGACGTAGCATTAGAAGCAGGCATCAATTTCTTTGATACTGCAGATTTATATGCTGACGGCAAAAATGAATCTTTGGTCGGTGATGTAATGAAAGGCCGACGGGATAAAATCATTCTAGCAACGAAGGTCGGCAACCGACGTTCACCTGGAGAAGACGGTTGGCATTGGGATGCTTCGAAAGCTTATATAATGGAAGCTGTAAAGGACAGTCTGAGACGTCTTGGCACTGACTACATCGATCTTTATCAGTTGCATGGCGGAACGATGGAGGATAATGTGTCCGAAACGATCGAAGCGTTCGAGGCATTAAAAAAGGAAGGCGTCATTAGACAGTATGGAATTTCGTCAATTCGACCGAATGTCATCAAACGCTTTTTAATGAACAGCTCCGCCATTTCCGTCATGATGCAATATAGCCTGTTAGATCGACGGCCAGAGGAATGGTTCCCGATGATCCGTGAAGCGGGCGCATCCGTTATCACTAGAGGGACTTTAGCAAAAGGATTATTGACGGATGAAGGCCTCACTCGGGTTAGGAAGATGGACGGCTTTGTCGCCTATGATTCTGAAGCGCTGAAAAGTACAGTCGACAAGTTGCATGAATCTGCCAAAGATATGCATGCGCTAGCACTAGCATTCAACTTGAAGGAAGATGCAATCGCATCCGCATTAATCGGTGCAAGCTCAAAGGAACAGCTTCTTGACTCGATTGTTGCGTATGAAAAGGAAGTGGAGCAATCCGAACTATCCTCCGTTCCCCAATTGACCGAAGCACATCGGTACGAACAGCATCGATCATAAGTCTGTAATATTTTTGCAATAAATCTGTAATGATTAGGAAACTCTTTCAAGGGTATCTAACAAATAGGCAACAATTAAAGATTACACCTTGGAGGAGATTTCAATGAAACTACTTACTGAAGACAAGAAATGGTTGAAGCTTGGAGCAGCAACATTCCTTTCCGTAGGGCTTCTAGCTGCATGTGCAGACGGTGAAGATGATACGGATGTAGATGTCAATAATCCACCTGCTGACGTAGACGACGGCACAGATACTGATGTGGATCT
Source organism: Sporosarcina sp. SAFN-015 (assembly GCF_051966875.1). Classification (GTDB taxonomy): domain Bacteria; phylum Bacillota; class Bacilli; order Bacillales_A; family Planococcaceae; genus Sporosarcina. The sequence continues at coordinate 194,128 of NZ_JBQCKP010000003.1, forward strand.
TGATGTAGATGATGGTACCGATGCTGATATGGACACTGATACCGGTACTGACACGGATACTGACGATAGCAGCCAATAAACGAAACAAAAACGAGACTCTGCGAAGGAGTCTCGTTTTTGTTTGTTCTATTAATCTTTATACCTCTTGCTCTGTTAACTGTACCTGCGTTGCTCTCTTGCGCTTTTTCGAAGGAAGCATATTAAACATGATATTTAACACAATTGCAGTCAAGCTGCCAGCTACGATGCCGTTGCTCGTTAACATTTGGAAGTTTTCAGGAAGGTTTGCGAAAATATCAGGAACGACGGATACGCCAAGACCGAGACCTACTGAACAAGCGATGATCATCGCATTTTCCTGCGATTCAGCTACAACCTTACTTAACATTTTGATTCCTTGTGAAATAACCATACCGAACATCGCCACCATCGCCCCACCTAACACAGAAGTCGGAATGACTGTTGCCATTGCTGCGATTTTTGGCATGAAGCCCAATGATACAAGCATGATCGCTGTTATTAAAATGACTTTGCGTGATTTAACACCAGACATTTGTACTAAACCGACATTTTGAGAGAATGTCGTGTATGGGAATGCGTTGAAGATTCCGCCGATCAACGAAGCCAATCCTTCAGAACGATACCCTTTCTCCAAATCCTTCTCTTTAATATCCTTCTCCGTAATATCACCTAATGCAAAGTACACGCCAGTTGATTCCACTAATGAAACCATCGCGACTAATGTCATTGTCAAAATCGGATAGAGATGGAACGTCGGTGCGCCAAGATAGAAAGGCATTACCATATGGAATGCAGAAGCTTCATTCACAGCACTGAAATCCACGACGCCCATCATCATCGCTGCTACCGTGCCTGCTGCCATCCCAAGTAAAATCGAAATCGATCGTAGGAAACCTGTTGTAAATCTATATAAGAGGATAATGCATAGAAGTGTTCCAAACGACAGAAGAATGTTTGTACTGGATCCGAAATCAGGCGCACCCATTCCCCCGCCCATATTATTCAAAGCGACAGGAATTAAAGTGATACCAATAATCGTGACTACAGAACCCGTTACGACAGGCGGGAAGAACTTGATCAACTTCCCAAAAAACGTACTAATAAGAATAATAATTAATCCTGATGCGATAACTGAGCCATAAATTGCTGATATTCCGTATTTATCCCCAATGGAGATCATCGGACCTACTGCTGTAAATGTACATCCTAAAACGACTGGCAACCCTATTCCGAAAAATCGATTGCTCATAATTTGGAAAATCGTAGCAACCCCACACATCAAAATATCAATCGACACGAGATACGTCAGCTGAGTGGAAGTTAAGCCGATTGCTTGCCCTACAATGAGAGGGACTAGAATCGCGCCTGCGTACATGGCAAGTAAATGCTGAAATCCTAATACAACCGATTTCATATTGAGGTACCTTCTTCCTTAAATTCGACTTTACCTTCTGCAAGTGATTTAAGAATCGCTAAAGATTCGACGCGGATTCCTTTTTCCCGAATCATTGCTCCTCCGGGCTGGAATCCTTTTTCAATGACAATCCCTACACCTACAAGTTCTGCTTCCGCCTGCTCAACGATATTAAGTAGTCCGAGAACCGCTTGTCCATTCGCAAGAAAATCATCTAGAATTAAAACCTTGTCCCCTTTTTTCAGGAAATCTTTAGAGACGGATATTTCATTCGTTTCATTTTTCGTGAATGAATGAACGCCGGCTGTATATAAATGCTCGCTCATCGTCAACGATTTGCGTTTACGAGCAAAAATTGCAGGAACGCCCAATACTAATCCGGTCATCATAGCAGGCGCAATTCCGGAAGATTCGATGGATAGCACTTTTGTTACCCCGCCCTCTTTGAAACGCTCCGCAAATTCCTCTCCGATCGCCTTCATAAGCGGAGGATCGATTTGATGATTCAAAAACGAATCCACTTTTAACACTTGATCGGATAACACTTTACCATCCTGCATGATTTTCTCCTGTAACTGCTTCAACCTGATGTTCCTCCTTTTTAGTCACGATCAATTGAATATAAAAAAACCCCATATGACCGTGCATCCATTCATGACATGAGTGGAGCAAGGCCATTCGGGGTTTACAATCGCCGAATGAATAAAAAAGTGGCATGCATATGCATGTACCTTTTTTACTTTGCTTCTCATAGTCGGTCCATTTACGGTGGACCGGTAGAAACTTGCAGGCCATATCCCTGCGATTATATGAGTGGATGTGTTATTTAGGGTCTTATTATATCACGCATAAACCAGTTTTCAACGGATTTTTTTCATTTAAATATGTTAAATTGATGAACAGAAATGCTTTTTAAGGGACCAAAGGAAGATAGTGCTTACAAATTGATTTATCTGGTAATTCGAGAAATAATATAGTAGTTTACCATTACTTTTTTATAACTATTATCTCAATAAAGTTAATAATGTTTCAATAGTATTAATTACCACGACATCTAGTTTATCATTCCGTATGACGGGCTATAGATGGACTGTAGGCCACTACAAATATATCAAACGAAAAGGAGAGATATTTATTATGGCTAATAACAAAAACAACAACAATAACAACCGAGGAAAAATGTCTTTAGAGGAAGCAGGCCGTAAAGGCGGAGAAGCTACTGCAAAAAATCACGACAAAGATTTCTACGAAGAAATCGGTCGCAAAGGCGGAGAAGCTACTGCACAAAATCATGATAGAGATTTCTACGAGGAAATCGGTCGCAAAGGCGGAGAAGCTACTGCGAAAAATCATGACAGAGATTTCTACGAAGAAATCGGTCGCAAAGGCGGAGAAGCCCGCGCTCAACAAAATGACAACAACAACAACCGTTAATAGGCGACTACTTCCCTGTTAACAATCTGAATAAAACAGCTGGAGCAGGTTTTTATCAACCTTCTCCAGCTGTTTTCACGTGAAATCCATCTCCAAAACGATCGGGCAATGGTCACTTCCCATCGTACTCGCATGTATATCAGCTGTTTTCAAAGACGGCAGAAGACAATCCGATATGAGGAAATAGTCGATCCGCCAACCAATATTCCGCGCCCTGACATCTCGCATGTAAGACCACCAAGTGTATGCCCCTTCTTTGTCCGGATATAAATGACGGAAAGTGTCAATAAAACCTTCATTTAATAAAGCCGTAAATTCTCTTCTTTCTTCAAGTGTGAAACCTGAATTCCCTACGTTTGATTTGTAGTTACGTATATCAATATCCTGATGGGCAACATTTAGATCCCCACAGAAAATTACAGATTTTGTGCTTTTCAACCGGCTCAAGTAATCTCTCAATTTTCTTTCCCATTCCAAGCGAAAAGGAAGGCGAGCCAAGTCCCTTTGCGCATTCGGCGCATATACATTGACCAAATAAAATAGGGGGAATTCCAGCGTTAAGATCCGGCCTTCCTCTTCAGTTGCCGATTCGCCAACCCCATATGTTACAGCAATCGGCTCATCTTTCGTGAAGACGGCTGTTCCCGAATAACCTTTCTTTAACGCATAGTTCCAATATTGATGATACCCTTCAAGCTCAAGCTCGATTTGCCCGCTTTGCAATTTCGTTTCCTGAACGCAGAAAATATCGGCATCCTGCTCTTTGAAATAGTCCAGAAACCCTTTTCTTACAGAAGCTCGCAAGCCATTAACATTCCATGAGATCAATTTCATGCTAAAAACTCCTTCATTAAAACACAATACTTTTCATTGTACTAGAAAAGGGAGTGTCTTCAAAGAATAATAGTTGTGGGATGGCTTGCTTTGAGCGCGGGCCGTTCTATTTTGAGCGCGGAATGAATATTCTTGAGCGCAAGACGGTCTATCTTGAGCGCAGAACGACATTCTTAAGCGCGAGACGGTCTATCTTGAGCGCGGAACGACATTCTTGAGCGCGAGACGGTCTATCTTGAGCGCGGAACGAAGATCTTGAGCGCGGACGGATATGCTTGAGCGCGGAACGACATTCTTGAGCGCGAGTCGGTCTATCTTGAGCGCGGAACGACATTCTTGAGCGCGAGTCGGTCTATCTTGAGCGCGGAACGACATTCTTGAGCGCGAGACGGTCTATCTTGAGCGCGGAACGACATTCTTGAGCGCGAGACGGAGATCTTGAGCGCGGACAGATATTCTTGAGCGCGAGACGGACATTCTTGAGCACTGAATTTATCATTTCAATAAAAAAGCTGTCCGGATGACTTCCCGGACAGCCCATTCAAAATTATTACGCATTCAATGCAACAGCAATTTTTGCACCAACGACTGCGTTATTTTTAACTAATGCAATATTCGCTTCTAGGCTGCGTCCTTCAGTAAGATCTTTTACTTTGCCTAGCATGAATGGTGTAACGTCTTTTCCAGCGATATTTTGCTCATCTGCTTCTTTTAGTGCTTCATTAATAATTCCGTCGATGAAGGACTTGTCCATTGCATCAGCTTCCGGAATTGGATTTGCGATGACCGCGCCGCCTTTTAAGCCAAGGTCCCATTTCACACGAAGAATGTCAGCGACTGTCTCTGGGTTGTCTACACGGATATTGAGACTAAAATCACTTTCACGTGTAAAGAATGCCGGAAGGACATCCGTACCATAACCAACGACTGGTACACCGTTTGTCTCCAAGTATTCGAGTGTTAGGCCAAGGTCGAGAATAGATTTCGCACCCGCACAAATGACAGCAACATCCGTTTGTGCAAGCTCTTCCAAGTCAGCAGAAATATCCATTGTCGTTTCAGCACCACGGTGGACACCGCCGATTCCGCCAGTAACGAAGATTTTAATGCCCGCAAGTGATGCAGCAATCATTGTCGTGGCAACTGTTGTAGCCCCTAATTGTTTCGTTGCTACTAAATACGCGAGGTCACGTCTTGACGCTTTTGCAACTCCTTGGCTATTGCCGAACATTTCAAGCTCATCGTCTGAAAGGCCGATTTTGATCTTTCCATCAATGATGGCGATCGTTGCAGGAACAGCGCCGTTATCACGGATGATTTGCTCTACTTCGCGAGCAGTTTGCACGTTTTGCGGATAAGGCATACCGTGAGAAATGATTGTTGATTCTAAAGCGACTACTGGTTTTCCTGCCGCCATTGCTTCTTGTACTTCTTGTGAATACGTTAGGTATTGTTTCATTGTAATTCCTCCAATTCTTTTTTAAGAAGATCTCGTGTCAATTCTGGTCTTACCGTAGAAGAGCATTCCAACGTTTTTGCTGCATTCAATAATCCCATTCGGATATTCTCTTCAAATGGCTCGCCAATCAAATGGCCATGAAGCAATCCAGATACAAATGCATCCCCTGCTCCTGTTACATCCTCGACATGCACATTTTGCACTGCGGGGAAACGGATCGCTTCCCCGCCAGCAGTCGCTGCCATGATCCCTTTTGATCCGGAAGTAACGACGACATTTTCCGCACCAAATGCAAGCAATTTTTGAACAGCTTGCTTCCAGTCCTCTTCATTGTCGATTATCAGGCCGGTATATGTCTCCGCTTCATCGCGATTGCAGATGAACCATGTAACGCCTTTCAAATCAGTCGGCATCCTGTTCATTTTCGGAGAAGAAACAGGAATGATAACGAGTGGGTTCCCTTTTTGGTTTGCCAAGTTTTTAATATAATCGACAGACTCCTTCGGGCAGTTCAAATCGATGATAATCATAGATGCGTTTGAAATGATTCTCGACTTTTCCTCCAAATAGACAGGAGTCAAGTAATCATAAATCTCCATATTCGCTAACGCGATCACAAGCTCACCCGTCGGATCCAAAACAGCCGAGTATGAACCTGTCGATTTTCCGATCAATTGGCCAACGTCCGAAACATCCATAAATGATGAGGATTCCCTGACGATCACATCCCAATCACTATCATTGCCCGCAACTGTCAATAGTCGAACATGATGATCGAGGCGACCTAAGTTTTCCCCTATATTCCGAGCAACACCTCCGACAGAAACGGACATCGAAGCCGGATTGGAAGTTCCAAGTTGGGTTTGTTCATTCAGATGGAATTTCCGGTCTATGTTGGCTCCGCCAATACAGATGATTTCCTTTTCCTCAGGAAGGATGTATGCCCGTCCTTGAATCTTTCCTTGTTTAATCAAACCGGAAATGATATTTGCCAAGGAGGGTCTGGAAATCCGGAGGGCATCAGCCATTTCCTGTTGTGATAAATAAGGGTTGGCTCGAATTAATTCAAGAACAGCCCTTTCCTTTTCATTCAATTCCATCACCCTTTAAACATTTGTTTTAATTGTAAACTTTTGTTTTGCCGATTGCAACAGAAAAATATATCCTTTAAAACAATCTTTTTTTACAAACTAATCGCTTTTTTCACTTCATATAAAGTTAGATCAATGTCGACTTCTAACCCAAGAGCCATACTAGCCAATTGTTTACCGAGATATGGACCGACAGTTAACCCCGAAGAACCTAACCCGTTTGCGAAAAGCAACGTAGGATGTCCCGGCACTTCTCCGATAACAGGCAGAAATCCTGGTGTGAACGGACGAAAGCCAACTCGTATTTCTTGAAATTCGGCTACCTCCAAACCTGGCGCGATATTCAATGCTTTATCCAGCACTTCATGGATTCCCCCCGCTGTAGGGTGCAGCGTAAAGCCTGCCTCATCCTCGTGTGTCGCTCCTATGACGACCTTGCCATTATCAGAAGGCAGAATATATTGATCTGTCGGAGGCATGACAACAGGCCACTTTTCTGTATGATGTCCATCCATATGCAAGTGGACAATTTGCGCTTTTTGCCCGGTCACTTGGATATGCAAACCGAGTGGCTCTAATAATTCCGGTGCCCACGCACCAGCGGCGATAATCACTTTCGATGCCTGAATCGATTCCTCACCAACACGGATTCCTAAAAGTTCACCCTCTTCAATAACAAGCGATGCGGAACCATGCATAATCGTCGCCCCATGTTTTTCAGATGCATTGAGCAAAGCGTCTCTCAACGCTCTTCCATCTACTCTTGCCGCGCCTTCTACATGGACTGATGAAAAACCTTCAGCTAACAGTGGAAAAAGATCTGAAGTTTCGTCTTCAGTAAGCAAACTCACTTGTCCGATTTCCGGAGCTTCTTTTCTTCTTTCTAAAGCGCGAACTTCCATCTTTTCAAGCTTGTCCACATCACGTTGCAAGCTAATCGCTCCAACTTTCCGATAACCCGTGTCAGTCTCACCGTCTTCTTCTAATTGTCGTATCAATTCGGGATAATAGGAAGCTCCTCCTTTTGCCAAAGCGTACCAAGCTTTATTCCTACGCTGGGAAATCCAAGGGCAAATGATTCCTGCTGCAGCATCAGTTGCCTGCCCTTTATCTTTTCGATCGATGACAATTACTTCAGTCTCTAGTTTCGCCAAATGGTAAGCTGCCGATGCGCCAAGTACTCCAGCACCAATAATAATGATTGGTTCCATATCAAACACCTTTTCTACATTTTAGGTCTATTGTACAAGCGAAAAATCATACATACAAACATAGCCATGTTGTAAACGTTTTCAAAATCGTAATAATAATGAAACAACTTAACTCTTCCATTTTTCTAAAAAAGCAGTATAATTATTTTATTCAATATTACATGGTCTTTTTGACTATTTAACGAGGAGATTGATCGGAATGACAAGACTACCCATCCAGATTAAACTAAGCGATTCGAAAAAAGAGAAACCGAATCCCGAGAATCTCATATTTGGCAGAACCTTCACGGATCATATGTTCGTCGCAGATTACGACGAAGGAAAAGGTTGGCATAGCCATCGAATTATCCCTTACACGCCAGTCTCTTTGGACCCTGCATCGATTGTATTCCACTACGGTCAAACCGTTTTTGAAGGAATGAAAGCTTATCGGTCGGCTGAAGATGGTACTGTTCGTTTATTCCGCCCTGAGGAAAATATGAAAAGGATGAACCATTCATTGGACCGGCTTTGCATGCCTCGCATTGATGAAGAAACAGCCTTGCATGCTTTGACGCAGCTCATTCATATTGAAAAAGACTGGATTCCTACTTTGGAAGGCACCTCTTTGTACATAAGGCCTTTCGTTATAGCAAATGAAGCATTTTTAGGTGTTGCTCCCGCGAAAAAATATCAATTTTTCATCATCCTCTCACCGGTTGGTTCCTATTACAAAGAAGGTATCCATCCAGTAAAAATTCTTGTCGAAAACGAGTTTGTGAGAGCGGTAAAAGGCGGTACGGGCGGTGCAAAGACTGCAGGCAATTATGCAGCGGGCTTGAAAGCACAGGAAGTTGCAGATCAGCGAGGATATTCGCAAGTGCTATGGCTGGACGGCGTCGAACGGAAATATGTCGAAGAAGTGGGAAGCATGAATATTTTCTTCAAAATAGATGGTGAAGTCATTACCCCCGCTATCAACGGCAGTATCTTGGAAGGCATCACGCGGAAATCGATTTTACAGTTGCTGCGTCATTGGGAGATCCCCGTCTCTGAACGAAAAATTTCGATGGATGAAATAAGGTCAGCCTATGATGAAGGAAAACTTGAAGAAGTTTTCGGAACTGGCACAGCAGCTGTTATTTCTCCAGTAGGTGAATTAAATTGGGATGGCTATAAAATGGTTGTCAATAATTGCGAAACTGGGCCATTGGCAACACGTTTATTCGACACGCTTAGCAACATCCAAAACGGTAAGGTAGAAGATCCTTTCAATTGGGTCGTTGAAATGAAGAGTGAACTAGCGAAATTAGCTTAATTAGAAAAGACATACCGTCGCTCGGTATGTCTTTTTTATGCTATATTTTGGTAACGATTCAATAGAGAATCTAATTCTTGGCTGCATGCTACTACTGCCGGATGAGTAAACCCCCGGTCCTTTGCTATCTTGACCATCTTAGATCTTTTCATATGGATCTTAAAAGATAAAAGTTGTTTGCCAATCAATCGCATCGCATTTCCTCCGTCAAATTTTATACCCTTGCCTATCATAATGTAGACCGTTTGAAAAAAATGTCGAATTGTGTGTGTAATTTGCAAAATAACACACTTGTCATAAATCCGTCACAATTGAAAGGAAGAGATAAAAATATATACCCCTTCCCTTTCATACATAAACACTAAATTTAAAATTTACGTACTTTTTATACTATTTCGCTTCTGGGAACATACGATTAATGCTCGTCATAAATTCATCGAAAAATCCTTCAACGGGTTCTCCGGAACGGATTTGATTGCCATACTCTGTGAACCGGTTGGCAACATCTGGATTGAATGATACATAAACGTTGTTGAATTCGGAATGGACACTTCTCACTTCATCCGCTATTTTATTTTTCAATTCGTCATTTTCCTTGATGCCTTCATTCAAAACAACACCGACATAAGCATTATTATTTGTCACAAGAACGTTGGCACTGTCTACCTCATCCAAAGCTGCAATTTTATCTGCTGCGTCATCCGCCACTTCTACTTTCGATTCTCCATTGTTATTCATTGTGTCATTGTTATTGACATCATTCGTACCGCTAGCTGATTCGCCGGTTGTTGTATTAGTAGATGTATTGTTTTGATCGTTCGTGCCTTTTCCATTCCCATTGTTTGTGTCGTTATTGTTTGCACACCCTACTAAAGAAAGTATGAGCAACAACGCAAGCGGAAAGATCGATAATCTTTTCATTGATGTTCACTCCTTGTTTTATGATATCGATAGGATGTGTAACATTTCCTCTTCTATTCGACTTGTTTCATTTTTTATGCATTATAAAACCGGATGAAAAATTCCATCCGGTTAACGTTTCAATATTTCTTGCCGCTGTCGCCATATTCATCAAGCAATTCTGCGAAGCTTTTGTTCTTTTCACGTTCTATTCGTTCACGACGGAGCTTTTCTTGACGCTCCTCTTCTTCAGCTTCGATTTTTGCTGTCAATTCCTTTTTGGCAGCTTTCAGTTTTAATAAAACATCATTATCAAGTGCTTCAGACAGTGTTGCTTTATCATTTTCCTGTTTTACAGGAGTTGCTGTTCTCGATTTTTTCTTTGCCATTCCATCCACCTTCTTTCATATCAAGGAAGTTGAACGATTGTCGCAACACCTTGTCCGCCGCCAATGCATAATGTAGCGAGGCCAGTTTTTGCATCGCGTCGCTTCATTTCATGCAATAAAGTGACAAGGATCCTCGCACCGCTAGCACCGATTGGGTGACCCAAAGCGATCGCTCCTCCGTTGACATTCAATTTCTCTTTATCGAAATTAAGTTCACGGTCCACAGCGAGGGATTGGGCCGCGAATGCTTCGTTTGCTTCAATCAGATCAATATCCGCAAGTTCCATTCCTGATTTCGCGAGTACGTTTTTCACTGCTTGGACAGGTCCGATTCCCATGACAGCAGGATCGACACCAGCATTTGCGTTTGCTGTCAATATTGCTAACGGTTCAATGCCAAGCTCATCAGCTTTCGCACGAGACATAATGACGAATGCAGCCGCACCGTCGTTAATGCCTGAAGCGTTTCCTGCAGTGACACTGCCATCTTTCTTGAACGCAGGACGCAATTTACCCAGTTTATCGGTAGTTGTTCCTGCTTTTACATACTCATCCGTGTCAAACACGATAGGATCGCCTTTACGTTGTGGAATTTCAACCGGGACGATTTCATCTTTGAACATTCCTTTTTCAATCGCAGTTGCCGCCTTCTCTTGGGATGCCGCTGAAAATGCGTCTTGCTCTTCTCGCGTGATCGAATAGCGGTCGCAAAGATTCTCTGCAGTAATGCCCATATGGTAATCATTGAAAGCACACCAAAGCCCATCAGAAATCATACTGTCGACGACTTTCTGATCCCCCATTTTGAAGCCTTCCCTTGCATTTTTAAGCAAAAATGGCGCTTGGCTCATATTTTCCATCCCGCCTGCAACGACGATATCCGCATCGCCTGCAAGGATCGCTTGTCGCGCCAAGTGAACCGCCTTCAAACCGGATCCACATACTTTATTAATCGTCATCGCTGGAACTGTCTCGGGCAATCCAGCTTTTATTGCCGCTTGTCGAGCCGGATTTTGACCTAGCCCTGCTTGCAGCACATTCCCCATGATTACTTCATCAACATCTTCCGCTTTTACGCCAGACCGCGAAAGAGCTTCCTTAATAACGATTCCGCCAAGTTCCGGTGCAGAAACATCTTTCAAAGACCCTAAAAAAGATCCGATTGCCGTACGTACTGCACTTACGATCACTACTTCATTTGACATGTCGTTTCCCCCTATCCCTTATTTGCATTTTCATAATTACGTAGATTTGTGCATTCTGCGTTTCCCTTTATCCCACCCCTTCAGTACAATATATACAGGAGGGATGATATGTTCATTTTACCAAAGAACGTCACAATTATCGAGGTAGGACCGAGGGATGGTCTTCAAAATGAAAAAAGCCACGTGGATGAGAAAGAAAAATTGGAATTCATCCATTTATTACAAGGGGCAGGCATTACGGAAATGGAGCTTACTTCTTTCGTTTCTCCAAAATGGGTGCCGCAAATGGCGGATGCCAAAAACATCGTAGAAAAAACAGAGAAAATTGGACGTCAATTCGTATTAGCGCCGAATGAAAAAGGGGCAGAACTTGCTATCGAAGCAGGCGCAGAAAACATCGCCGTCTTTGTCGGAGTCAGCAATAGTTTCAATAAAAAAAATATCAATCGGACGACATCGGAAAGCATGGATGCACTAGAACCTGTCATCGCAAAATTGAAAAGCGAAGGCATCTTCGTAAGGGCTTGCATTTCAACCGCGTTTTATTGTCCGTTTGAAGGGAAGATAGAGAAAGAGGAAGTTAGTAATCTATGCAGCCGATTTGTTTCAATGGGAGTGGATGAGTTAAGTGTAGCCGATACGATTGGGATGGCAAATCCCGTCGAAAGCTATGAGCTGTTCAAGCTGTTAAAAGAACAATTCCCTGAAGTGTTATTGACAGCCCACTTCCACGATACACGTAAAATGGCAATCGCCAACATTTTCGCGGCAATGCAGGCAGGCGTCGATCGTTTCGATACGTCTGCAGGCGGCCTAGGAGGATGCCCTTTTGCCCCCGGCGCGACTGGAAATGTAGCGACAGAAGATGTCGTGCATATGCTGGATTCGTTAGGAATTAAAACAGGCATCGATGTGGAAAAGATTTGTGAAGCTGTTGGAATGATAGCTCCTCATGTTTCGCATCCTATTGAAACAGGAATGTACAAATTGTACAAAAATCGCAGCTGTTGAAGGAGTTGAAGTTGATTGAAACGGCGCTTCCTATACATTACAGGCATTATTGGAAGCATATATACCGCCATTCTTACAATTCTCGGTTTTTATGCGGCGAATCGGTTAATGTTTATGAAGCTGAAAGACCATGATTTGATCGTAAAGCGTGAAATCATTGCAAAGCGATTCGATGAACATTGGTATGAAACGGTGCGGAAAGAGGATTTTTGGGTCGATACCCCAAATGGCTATCCACTACGTGCCGTTTTTTTGCAACCACTTGAAACGACGCGAACGATGATCATTTGCCACGGGGTCACAGAAAATAAGATCAACTCGATCAAGTATGCCCGATTATTCGAGCGACTTGGATTCAATTCCGTCATTTATGATCATCGGCGGCATGGCGATTCTGGCGGAAAGACGACGAGCTTCGGATTTTATGAAAAGATCGACTTGAATGCGTTAGTCTCCGCTGTACGCGACCGGATTGGCGGCCGCGCATTGCTTGGCATCCATGGCGAATCGATGGGAGCGGCGACAACGATCCTGTACGCGGGAGAGTTTGAAGACGAAGCTGATTTTTATATTGTCGATTGCCCCTTCTCTGATTTTACCGAGCAAATCCTTCATATTTTACGGACGAATACACCCCTTCGCTCTTCGATGACATTACGAGCGGCGAATCTGTTCTTGAAAATAAGAGACGGCTATACAACGGGTCTCATTTCACCAAGGGAGGCCATCGGGAATATCAAAAAACCAATGCTGTTCATTCATAGCATGGAAGATGATTTCATTTTGCCACAGATGACGAAGGAATTGTATGAGCTGAAGGAAGACAAGAAGATGTTGAAGCTATTCGAAAAGGGTGCCCATGCAAAGTCGTTCAATGAAAACCCAGTGGAATATGAAAAGGAAGTGTTGCACTTCTTACATCATTACGGCTTTGCGACTTCGTGAATAAAACAAGACCTTCTATTTCTGTGAATTCAGAAAGAAGGTCTTCTTTTCAGGTTAATAAAGAGCACTCAAACTCAACTTGAGACATCCAGATGTTTAGTTAACATATTATTATTATTTTTTAACGCTATAACGTAATTCCACGAATTGATTGAAGTTCCTCGTTCCTTGCAGCGTTAAATCTAATTGATAATCCCCTTTTTTAAATAGCGGAATTCCCTTCCCGATTATAGCTGGGGCGACTATTAAAATAATTACATCAACCAATTTTGCTTTCAACAAGAATTGCAACAACTCTCCTCCGCCAACAATCCAAATGTTTCTTCCCTCTTGATTCCTCAATTCATTAATTACACTACCTACATTATCATTAATGAATTTGACGTCTTCGGTATCTTCAAGTGAAGATCTTGTAAATACATAACAATCTTTATTTTTGTAGGGGAATTCTCTTGTTTCATGTTTTTTTATCCATTCATACGTTTTATTGCCCATTAAAATTGTATCAACTGTTTCATAAAATTCTAAGTATCCGTTATCTCCTTCACCCTCAACATTAAATAACCAATCTAAAGACTCGTCTTCTGTAGCTATATACCCATCTAAACTCATGGCAATATACAATACCAATTTTCGTTTTCCGCTCATATTATCCTCCTTTATGCTAAAACAGAATGCCTATTCTTATTTAGGACTGAAATGTTTTTCTACGCTTGAACTAACCTGCCGAGTTAGTCCAATAAGAAATGAGCCCCCAGCAGTGCAACGATCATCAAGTAAAGCACCCGAAGCAAAAAAAATGCATTATAGTATTTGCTTTTCTTCTTTTGTACTTTTAGATTTGATTAGCGAATAAATATCTTTTACATGAAGTACAAACAGCCCTATCATAAGCAACCAAACAAAATGTACTTTGTAACCAAAACCGTCCAGCATATATTCACGATATTTAAACGTAAAGTAGCAAATAAATATAAATAATAGCAGGTCCCAGACTACGGTCACTATTTCTTTTAGTTGTTTTTTGTCATTCAGTAATACAGTTAAGATCAACCTCACGATTAGAAAGGCTGCGAGTACACTTGGATAATTTGACATATCTACATGAAAACCACGAAAAGCATCCATTGATAATCTCCTTTATTTTGATGTCCGACTTTTAAAGTGCCGTCTAAGCAGCTCTGATCCTTGAGTAATGTACCCGTTAGCTGAAGACTAAAAGGTTATTTAGTCCCCTTCACTGCAACGGTATGATATCCCCTTGAATCTGGGCCTTTAAATAAAGAAACGTGCTTAAATCCTGCATACTTCATATACGGAAGTACTTGATTTTCAGTAATGCCTCTTATCTCTTCCCAAGTTTCTTCTTCTTTCCCGTCAGAAAAAATAAGGATTACAACTCCTTCTGGCTTTAGAACCCTAAAGATTTCTGATACTGTCTTAGCAATATCAGTCCAAAAGTAAATAGTAGAATGGCGTTTTTAAAAAAGACCTTTCCTTTCATTCTTTCTTCACCTCCACACGCTAATGTTAGTACCAATTTAGTTCCCGTTATATACTTTCACTTTTCTACTAAAACTAACCTGCCGCGTTAGTTGAAAAGGAAAAAAGCCGTTTAAGCAACTCAACGATCTTCAATTAAAGCACCCGTTTCTACAACGAGAATTATACTTAAATTAGGTTGCTCTTTTACATTTATCATCCATTCTTGATATGGCATCTATTACCGTATGTGGTCTATCAAGATATACTAAATGACTGGCTAGTTCTGCAAAAATCAATTGACTTTAATTGGACAGGTTTGATCCAGCTGCAGAAAATATTCGTTAACAATTATGCGAGAAAGTCGAGAACCCGCTTGATCACAAGTTTCGTAGCGTCAGCATCGTAAGAAGGTAAACTGCTGTCGGTAAAGAGATGTTCCTTGCCTTCGTACAGAAAGAGTTCAGCTTGATTGGCCGTCGCCACAAGCTCACGGGCCGCGTCGATGTCGCCGTCTTCAACGAAAAAAGGATCTGCACTCATAGCGTGAACTTGAACAGGCAGGTCCGCCGGCCACTGTGATTCAAACACCGAGGTCGGGAGGCAGGCATGAAAAAACAGGGCACCTTTAGCGCCTTCACGAGTTTGGGCGAGCTCCTGTGCTGCCGGGACACCGAGTGAGAAACCAGCATAGACGACATCGTGTGAAAGCTCGCTGGCCGCCCGAACGCCGCGCGCCGTCACTTCTTCAAATCCGATTTCCTTAACAAATACCAAGCCTTCCTCCAGCGAGGAAAACATGCGGCCGTCAAATAAATCCGGCACGTGCACAGTATGCCCTGCATCTCTCAGTTGATCAGCGATTGCTTCAATCCCTTTCGTTCTTCCTAAAACATGGTGTAACAACAAAACTTCTGCCATCGTTTTTCCTCCAATTCAATGAATTTCATATGTCTAAGTTTCGACAAGAAAGCCTGTTTGACCTGCCAAAACTTTACGATGTAGAAATATCTACCTTAATAAATCCCACCTCTTGTTTATTCAATAATCCTGCCTTTTATATTGAACAAGAAAAATGAGCCGTCGAAGCAGCTTAACAGGTACGGTTTATGGGGAGAAAAGTACAATTAACGACATAACAGTTTAATCAGTATATAATTCAACAGTGAAATAGCTATATAAAAAAATTAAAAGCGCTCACAAAATTTGAGCACTTTTGGCGAAATATTCTACTTTTCTCATTGAACTAAAGCTACCCGTTAGTGAAACTGAGTTCTTCGATTCTTTCTATACATAATTAAAGCTATGACAGCTACTAAGATAATTAATACAGGCAGAATTTTCGTAAATAAATTCATCCAATGAAAAGATGCTTTATGGACATAGATAGCTTTTAACCATTGGTTATTTTCAATTTCGACTGCAATTGAATTCTCAGGCAACTCCCCATTTATCTCGAAATATTTTGTTCCTATGGGATATGCATTTGAAGCGTTTCCATAGTAACTGCCAGTCATATCATTTGATTTCGTCCTTACTTTTCCTAAAAAACGACCAATTTCATTTTCCGATATCTTTTCCTTGGTGACTTCGTAAACATTCCCTTTCCAAACAACAAAAGAATACGCCCAATCTAGTGCCTGTACTGAAGTAGTCATAAATATTAATATGGAAAACAACATCAATACCTTTTTCATCAGACGTCCTCCAATACATATATTTCTTGTTCAACTAACCTGCCCCGTTAGTTAAATAAGTTCTACAAAAAAAGCGTTAATCCTTTTGGACCAACGCTCCGTTAGTTACTCTATTTCATTGACAACTTCAATCATAAATGCTTCCCAATTAAGATTGTGCTTACTTACCGTGTCTTGATATATATTAGTTATTTCTGCTTGTTTTTCAACAGTAATTACTTCGTTATTTGGCACAATTACATAAATCCTAATATCATCCATTGAATAAATAGTTCCAAAAGATTGATAGTTGTAACCTGCTTTGCTCAATTCTTCCCCTACCGAGGAAAAGAATCCTCCCTCTTTAAAAAGAAAATTATTGAATTCAACTAATTCCTTTTGTTCCTCCTCAGTTAAAATTTGAGGTTTTTCATCTGCTTTAGATTCCTGTAAATAACTAAACATAAAAGCCAACGAAAGGATCGAAATGCCTACGATGTAAATAACATTTTTTTTCATACAAACACCTCTCCTGATAAAGAGTATGTTCGTTTAAACAGGCAAATAACCAACATTCTTGTTGTACTAAACTGCCCCGTTAGTTTAATATTAAATGAACCCAAACGGTTGGCGATCTATGAGTACGCCCGATTGCAGACTTAACGAATTACCGGTAAAGTTTTATTTTCAGCCCAATGACGAATAAACTGTTCTTGGCGCTGGTTTAAGTTTTCGGGTAAATCTTCTTTCTTGAAAAATCGATGCTCTTTACTTTCGATTCCTTTCTGCTTCAGTTCACCGCTATATGTAGATGTCGTAAGGATGATTTGAACACTATACACCTGATCGTTATTTGGATATTGAACAAAACAGCTTTCTCCTGAATACATACCGAATAACTTCAGCTCACCAACATCCAATCCCGTTTCCTCGTAAGTTTCTCTCTTAGCTGTCTGCTCAAACGTTTCTCCTATCTACATTACGCCGCCAGGAATACACCAATTATCCTCATCAGTACGATGCTGCAGTAATATACGGCCTTCTTTTTCTATAATTACACCACAGCCCACAGTAAAGAGGGTTTCGTGACCAATCAGCTTTCTCATATCTTGAATATAATTCATGCAATCCCTCCCCTAATATCTCAATCTTACTTAACAAAAATAAAGCGATCACTAGAATCCCAAACGTGCTGATCGTCACACACATAACCACGAAGCCAAAGTACGCCATTGATCTTTCTTAAGTAAAAACCTTTGGGAAAGTTATCATCCTCAGTTAATATTTTTGATGCTACAGAAACAGATCCGTTTGGAGCTTGGTTTTGCTGTTGACTATCCAAGAAGCCTTCCGGTTGATCCAGATAGCCAAGTCTCAAAAAAGGACCAAGTTCCAATGGGCATAATTCCAAACCAAGTTGATCCGCCCTCCTATAAATCTCAGTTATCGTCCCTCCCTCTGACAATCCTAGATCTTGTATCGAAAGCTCAACCGTTTTCAATACATACGGATCAATAGAAGTTGTAAAAATATCAGCAGCGAATAGTTTTTTACCAAGTTCATTCAGCAAGATATTTTCCTGCTGCATTTTATCGATAAGCTGTGGTTTGGTAAGACCCCCTACCTCGACTATCCTTGTAGTGGTTTCACAGTTAGGGTATATTTTTGAAATACTGATGTTCATCCCTCTTCTCCCTAATAAACTCGATAAAATAAATTGTTCCTTCTAATGGTGTTTGTTCAATACACTCAATTATAACACGATGGCATAGGTTGTTTTCTAACTATTCTTCTAAATAAAAATAAATACACCTTTCTAACAAAGAAAGGTGTATTATACTGCAACTAGTCATTTTCATTTCTCATTTGCCGAACATATTACTGTTACTAAGTGGTGGAAGAATAGTAACTTGTATTTCAAGCGATGCATCTATCAAAGAATTGCATTCTGCAATACGGAATGTTGATTTCCCCCGAATATGATTGTTAGATTTTCCCTATCCAATCTTCCGTACAAAATACTTTTTTTCTGTCGGCATCTAACTTCACTGTTTTCCCAATCGCCAGTGGGTGCATCGGATGAGTATGGCATGTATCGAATTCAGCTAAGATCGGGATTTCCTTCCCATCCAATTGTTCTAGCAATAAATCCAGAGGCTGTTTGCCTGTGCCCAAGTCATCATATTGCTCATGCTTCCCTAAGATAATGCCCCCCACCTTATCGAAAACGCCGTGTACATTTAACATCGCAAAGTTTTTTTCCACAACGGAAGCGGTTTTCATACAATCCTCCAATAATAAGATGTCGCCTTTCTTAATTTCAGGATAGTAAGGTGAGCCGATGAATCCGTACATAGCATTCACATTGCCGCCCATCAGTCTTCCTTCAGCAAACCCACTATGTCCAGTCGTCCATTCATTTTCATTCAGTTTTTTCTCCGTTGTCTTTTCCAACCAATTTACCGGCTCGTCAGACCAGTATGGCGGCATTGGAATTTCGTACGGGAGCTCATTATTGTCCATAAAATAATGTTCAAAATATCGGTATGTATCATTAACTAACGGTTCAAATTCACCAAAGGAAGGAATTAGCGCAGGGCCATAATATGTTGTAATGCCTGTTTTTGCATACAAGGCAAGCAAGATGGCAGTTGCATCTGAATAGCCTACTACCAATTTAGGGTTATTCTTAAATGCTTCATAATCAATATAGGGCAACATGCTGTTCGAATTTGTCCCACCAATCGTGGACATGATCATCTGGATATTTGGATTTCGTAGCAATTCATTCAATTCTTCAGCGCGCTCCTTCGGTGTTCCCGACCGATATCCATCCATTTGTCCAGTTAATTTACCCTCGATAATCTCAAATCCCTTTTCTTCCAAAAAAGTTTTTGCCCGTTTAAAGCGCTGTTTTGCCGTAACCGATGCGGGAGAGGATGGCGTAAATATGCCAATCGCATCTCCTTTTTTCAATCGTTTCATAATGTGTTCACCTCGTATTAGTATCGATTTGATTCTGGCTGTTATCTAATTGCTCTAGCAAAAGTTCTAAATCTTCAGGATAGACGTGTTTCAATTGTTTTAATTCCGTGATCGACTTCCATGCAGCTTCAGCAATGAGGTTATCTGGATCATTCACTCCGCTGCTTTCGCCGAATTTGTCTACTCTATAATAATAGGTTGTTACTTGAATACCTTGGATGACAGTTTCTTTAACCATTAGCTGTTTAATGATTTTCACATCATAACCTGTTTCTTCTTTCACTTCCCTGACGCAACATTCTTCTGGAGTCTCCCCTTCTTCAACTCCACCTGAAGGTATTGCCCATTGCTCTGAATCGAAACTTTTAACCATCAAGACTTCCATTTGTTCATTAATACAAATACCCGCTGAACCTGTCCAGCTTTTCATTAGCCCATTCCCCCAGCATTCTTATTTCTTGTTTACAGGAAAATCTTTTCATCTAATTTGCGAACTTCCCAAAATATATTCCCTTGTAATTTGCAGCATCTTCTCTTGCATTTCTTCATCATTCTTTTCCCTGTCTATCAAATAGCCGACATGATAAATGTAACCATTATAGTAAGCGTAAAACTCATTTGCAGAAGTGCCGGCGATTGTTATTTTGTTATCCGATTCATCATAATTGTAATACCTATACAGCAAGGCGCTATTTGTTGTGAGGACCTGCTGGTAGATCGGGAAGTTATCCGTCAGGTGTTCTTTCTTTAATTTGTTTCCAACCAAATCCACTTCATCTGAAATGTCATGAGCCTCCAGTGGATTTCGATCGCTTTCGGTAACGGAAATGATAAAAAACCGTTCGATGCTGCCATACTCGTTTTTGCCAAGATAACTGACTTGGACTTGGTTAATATCTTTTCCTTCTTTACTTTTCGAAGTGACGAAATAGACATTCTCCTCATCAACCTTAAAAGGCAGATCTTTCAAATCGACTGGATGTATAACTTTTTTCATTTCATCAGGCAAGGACGTCGACTGCACTTCATCCATCGAAAGCGGTTTATAAAATTTACTGTTTCGTCTTTCATCCAGCCTATCGAATGCACGAAAGTACTCACTAAATGTTAAACCGTCGCTTTTTGTCTTTTTTAAGTTTGTTTGATCGGCTGTACAACCGACCAAGAGAAAACTGATAAAAATTATTGAACATACTATTTTCAAGGATTTATTCTTTTGCATGGTTGACTTCCTCCAAAAAACGTTTTCTCCAATTAATTGCATGATTGTAGAAATTCATTGCCCTTAAGTTAGAAAATAAGATCGTGCGCCTCTCCTATGATAAACATAACCAAACCGATCACGGAAAGTGCGATACCCAAGTAAAATGGCCAAGGATTGTCTTCTTTTTCTTTATCAAATGTATATAGTGTCACCACGCAAAATGTTAAAGTCATCACTGGGATAATTCCGTATTTCGGTCCGAAAGTAAATGCAATTCCTCCAAATATCAATCCTATTAGTCCATAGGGATTTTGTGTTGGAACTTTGTCCATATATTCTTTTTCTTTATCAGAAAGACCTTCATATTTATCCCCCCAAATATCAACTTTTTTTAGTCTATTTAGGAGTTCAATGAACTTTTTAAAACTCTTCATGCAACGCACCTATCCTATTAATTATTCCAGAATTTGTTGAAGTCAGTACCGCAATTTAACACTATAATGTCTCATTGATTTGGGGATTCCTTTAAATTCAAGAAATCCGCTATATAGTAAATTCCGGATTCTATATTCTAAGAAGAAAACATTTATCAATTCTTTTGTCTCTGCTAAGACTTCCCCAATCACCATTCCAGCCATGATAAAATCCTTTTTCTCCTGCTTGCGATGCAGCATTTCAAGGGTATCTATGATCAGGGAGTCGAAGTAATCTTCATTGACACCCTTTATTTCATCCTTCTCCCATATACGAAGGTCTTCTTTCGTTTGCGCCAAGAACAGCCACTCTTCTAGTAGCTGACTTCTTAACTGTTCGGATAGAGGTGCGTCCTTCTTTCCCTTAACAAAAAGGATACGTAAATCGTTTGACTCGATTTGACTTGTATATGATATTTTTCGATTTTCACCTTGGGAAGTGATGTATTTTGCGTAGAGTTCAGTTGAGTTCAAGAGAAAAATATCATTTGCCTTGTCGCGCAGTAAAAAAAGAAGAAACCGAAGAGCGATTTGTTCATCGACATTATCGCCATACCAAATGTAGATAGGATATTGACTAGGAATATCGTCTATCTCCCGCACTGTACTGGAAAATTTATTTTCATATATGTAATCATCTTGTTCATAATTAATATGTTCATATATCCATTCATTGCGAAACGTTTGCCCCGCTTTTTCATGTAAGTTATACAATGGACCAATCGAAAAGGAATCGGGAAAACCGATAACAATCTTTGGCCTATCTAGCCCTACTTGTAAGGAGCCAGCTGCAGATTCTGAAGAAACAATATGTACAGGCATAACTTCAAACTCGTCGATCGGGCTTCGTGAATAAGATTGTCGGTGCTTTTGAATAGATTCATTTATGATATCTACTATTTGGTTCAGATCGTTTTGATCCATCACAAATCCTTGGCCTTCGAGGAGATTGCCTGTTTCGTGATTAAAAGCTTCAAAAGCATCTTCATGTTCCACTTCAAACGTTTGCCAGTCCCCATTTTCATTTACATCTAAAACAGTTACATACTTTTGTGTTTTGATTTGATAAACCAATACTCCTTCAGGCTCTATAAAAAAATAAACAAATGGATAATTGACTTTCGTTATTATTTCGAACAACTCCTTACATGATTGACTAGCACACTAATTTCCTACTCTTGTGCCTAAACAATTATCTTATTGGATAATTGCTTTGTTAGAACGCTTGCGGAAATAAACGGTTAACAATAAAAAGAAGAGAGGCAATAAACCTAAAAAAGATATTGGCGAATTACCACCAACGAAATACATGCAAATAGGAAGACTCGCGATAAAACAAATTAACATGGCTTTCCATGATTGTTTAATCACGGCATAGAATAGTGAGAGAAATGACAATAAGATTGTAAATCCGAGTGCTATAATGGCTAGTAAAGTTAATAAACCCACCTCAAACTCCTCCTCCCTGTTACTCAGAGAACATTGTTTTTCCCTTCATTTGATTACGAAAAAGTAAAATGATTTGTATTGTCAGCGAAATAAAAATCAAAGAAATAATGAGTCGTAAAATACGATCACTACATTTTACTCGCAATACTAGTGAATAACCAAAATACGGAAGACGATGTGTTGAGCCCAATAGAACCAGGCTGATCACTCCTCATTCCACCATTTCACCTGAAATCCCCCTCGTTTTCCATCAATCGCTTCTATAACAATATATTTTGTTGAATCCTCTTCAAATTCCATGCTGTATACGTCATTACTTTCTTCACTCATCCCTACAAAATCTCCATCCTGATCATAAACAGATATTCCATAGCTATCGCCGGTACTAAATAGATGCTCGACAGCAAAGTAAATCTTTTCACCTTGCGCTCCATGAATGGGAATCAAGTGCTCGCCATTAAAATACTCGTATTCTACCTCCACAGATGAATCACCTACCATCTCGTGCCATCCGGCCTTACTTGTATGATCGAAAGGCATCATCCCTAAGCAAACAAGTGGAACAGCAAGTACCATCCAGCTATACCATTTCGAAGGTTTTAACTTTTCTTTCCCAAGTAAAAAAAGGAGAGAGAACAATGCGCCAATCGTTCCCGCCAGTAATGCAAATTCGATAGGCATAAAAACAAGAAAAATAATGTAGCCGAACAATATATAAAACACTATCTGTTTAGCCAAAGAAAAAGAAGGCAAGATTTTACCGATAACATCAATAATAAGAGAACTAACAATTCCATAACCAAAAAACACGATCCATATTGCCGGTTCTGTCACCGTATGGTGAAATTGAAATAAATTAAAGCCACTCCCCACGAACATGCTGATAAAAATATGGATATAGAGAAGCTAGCGCCGATCAACTTCTTTAACAAGCTATTCACTATTAAATGTTTTTTCAAATATGCTCAACTCCAACAAAGAAGTATTACTAAAAATATTACTTAGCAAGTATTAGTACTACCTAAGTCAATTATATCATGAAGGCAGCATGTAATTTCGTACTATTCATCCAAGTCAAACAAAAAAATACACCCCCTACTCTTTAGGAAGGTGTATCAGATTAAAACTTTTACTTATATTCATTTTTCATAGACAGAGCAATCTTATTTTATGTCTGTTTTTAACGCAATCTTTATATGTTCCAAATGATGATTTTCGTGCCAAGCTAATTTTGCAAGTTTTGCAGCTACAGTTATTGCTCCGATTTCCTCGTGTGTAAAAGTACGAACTAATTGCTCTTCAGTGATATTGTTTCCTAAAAATACGATGCGCTCATTGATGCCTTCCAGCATTTTGATGGAGCTTTCCGCAGGAAGTTGTGTATCAGGCTGAACCGCCCACTTATCTTGATCAAATGCAGGAACTGTAGGGGTATCATCTGTCAATGCCAGCTTCAAACGTTGGTACATGTTCAACTGGGAATCTGCAATATGATGTACAAGTTGAAGGACGGTCCACGCACCATCCCGATAGGTTTTGCTTAATTCTTCATCAGTTAATGAGTCAACGACTTGTCGTAAGCGAGTCGTGTACGTTTCGATGTCTTTAAGCCATTCTTGAACATTTGCGAGTGTTGTTTTTTCTGGTACTTGTAATTCTCCAATCGGAAATGTAACATCCATTTTCAATTCCCCTTTTCTCTATTGATTTTATCTAGTACTCTCAAGGCGATTATACCAGAAAACAATTATACTTTTCTAATAATTCATTTAAGTTTTAAGTAGATATCGTGTTATATGTCTCCATAAGATCGCCTGAAAAGATGTGAAAGGTAAAACCTATTGGAAAACCTGCTGGATAAGGATTCTCTGTTTGTGTAATACCAATAAATTGCCCCCGAAACGCCTCAACGATTGGCTTTGAATCAATAACTACCTTTTCGTCCTCAGCCTCAAGCATCACTTCATCCCATTCAACTTGTAAAAATCCTGGTTGAGTATATGATATTTTCGGAGAAGAACCACTTTTATTATTCATTTCTAGTCGTTTACCTAGCTCTTTATTTTCCTTCTGTAGATTCTCTATTTCAGCTGTAAATAATTCTTTTTGAATTAATAAACTTTCAACCTCTTCTTTTTTAGAAGTCAGTTTCTGAATCTGATATAACATAATAACAAGAAGAGCAGTTGAAGTTACAAACAAGGCAGCAAACAATAGCTTCTGAAAATCCTTTATTTATATCCACT
This sequence comes from Sporosarcina sp. SAFN-015, assembly GCF_051966875.1. GTDB lineage: Bacteria > Bacillota > Bacilli > Bacillales_A > Planococcaceae > Sporosarcina. The sequence continues at coordinate 218,854 of NZ_JBQCKP010000003.1, forward strand.
CCTTCCAAAATTGACATGCCTATTATCCATATTTTATTAAAATTTCATCCAAGTATTACATACGCAAAAAGAAATATCATACGTAACCTTTTCTATATTTCCCGCTAAAACTCCTTCTTTCACTGCGTTGACATTTTCTGTTTATTACAAATTACTGAAACTTTCCATCCATTAATAACGTATCAAGTTTAAGGCTGTTGTTACCCAACTAACGGTAAAGCTTAATTTGAAAAACATTCCAATAGATATGTTATGCGTAATGAGAAGGAGATAAAAAACTAAGAAAAAGGGGTTGGTATTTATGTTTTTTAGATCACCAGAACAAGTTTTAGCTTTTATAGGAATGTTGGTAGGAAGTGTAATTGCAATTTGGCTAATGGGTGTGTTTGCTACTTATGTCATTAAAAAGATAACAAATAAAAAGGGGGAGAATGGTAAAACAAATAATAGCATTCGTTGATGTCTTCAATTATGGATACGGTGGGATTCCACAAAAAACACGTATTAAGGGACGTGTGTTTACTTAAAAATGATATGGCAAACCTAAAGGACCTGAATAGGTCCTTTTCTTAGGCGTCTACCCCTCAAGTTTATCTACTGCTTTATAGAGGAAGAACTATAAGAGTGAACTTAACTGCTACACAGCTAGTAGCACATATAAGAACTATCGAGGAGGTTTGAGTCATGGAAAAAAGTGAACGGACAGTTGCAGAATTGGTACTCGATCAACTGTCGTTATTCGGTGTTAAACGGATTTACGGAGTAGTTGGTGATGCGATTATCGGTCTCATTGACGCACTTGCAAAACAAGACCAAATTCAATTCATCGCAGTTAAACATGAATCGACTGCTGCTTTCATGGCTTCTGCAGAAGCGAAGCTGACAGGTCGGCTTGCAGTATGTACAGCAACGATGGGTCCCGGGGCAGCCAACTTGCTTAATGGGTTGGGTGACGCATATGCAGACAAAGCACCTGTCTTTGCAATCACTGGCCAAGCACCGACGGATAAAATCGGAACAGACTTTCCGCAATATGTGGATCAGCAAGAGCTGATGAAACCTTTCGCATCGTTTTCCGCTACTCTTGCCAACCAGGATGCAACAGTCGAACTTCTGCATAGAGCAGCGCGCAAATCACTTGATCAGCGGGTTGTCACTCATTTGTCCATCCCAAAGGATCTTTTCATGGAATCGACTTCTGCAGTGCCGCGAGCTTTGCCTGAACAGATAGAGGGCTTTTCTTCTTTCACAACGGAAAGCTTAAAACAGGCAACGTCAATGATGAAGACGGCAAAGTGTCCGATGATTCTTGCAGGATCCGGAGCAGCCGCTGCGTCAGTTGAGGTTGAGAAACTTGCTGAAGTATGGGGAGCTGGCATCTTAACTAGTTTAGGCGGAAAAGGTTTGTTGGATGAATCTTCACCTTTCCTGCTGCAAGGCATTGGCGAAGGTGGCAATCCGTACGCCGCCGATGTCTTGAAAGAAGCTGATGTTGTCCTTCTTGCAGGTACGGCATGGTGGCCGGAAGGATATGTCCCATCTGACGCACAAATTATCCAGATAGACACCCATTTCGACAAAATTGAAAAGAGCATCCCTGTGAAGCTTGGCATCACAGGATCAACAGAAGAAGTTCTTCCACTGTTAAGGGAGAGCCTGCAAGGATTTACCCGAGCTGAAGACTGGGTTGACCGTTGCCGGGAAGCTAAACAGAAATGGGCTGAGCAAAATGAGCAGGAAGGCAATACTGCGGGGTCTCCCGTGCATCCTTCCCGTATTATGCGTGCCCTTGACAGAACAGTCGATGCAGATGCAGTTCTTTGCGTAGATACAGGCGACGGGACAGTGTGGTTGAATCGCAATTTTAGGCAAAAACAGCAAAGAATAGTTTTCTCCGGATACTGGCGAACGATGGGGTTCGGTCTTCCTGCAGCAATGGCGGCAAAGCTAGAACAACCGGAAAAACAAGTCGTTGCAATCGTTGGAGATGGCGGCCTTCAAATGACGCTCGCCGATTTGACGACTGCGACTCGCTATGGACTTGACATTACCGTCATTGTATTAAATAATGGCTCACTTCAAATGGAAAGGGACAAGATCAACGTCATGGACAAAAAAGAAGTTGGAGTTGATCTTACAAACCCTGATTTCATCAAAATCGCTGAAGCATGCGGATGGAAGGGATTCCACGTCGCAACAGATCAGGAGCTTGAATCCGTACTAGAATCCGCTCTAAAAACAAAAGCCCCGGCCCTCGTGGACATCCAGACATCTCAAGCATTTTTCCCGGAAACCAAATAAAGTATGTTGCAATTCACACCTTTGTATAATAAATGGACACATCGAATGTGACTTTGTTGTACAAAGGTGTTTTTTGAGTGGATAATACTCAAGGACAATAAAACCCTTCCACCGGCTTATCAAACAGCATGAAGATATCTTTGAAATACGTTTCATCAACCAACTTGTCCAGCACTCCCTTGTAATACCCCGGCAAATTACGTATTGCCTTCTTCTTTGTGGCCATGACAGTGATCATCAAAGCACGATATGCAAGATCCTCGAATACATGACGATCGTCTTTGTAGATTTCGTACTTCAACATGCGTCCCGATATGGCTCTATGAATTCCATAAAATTCACGAGCTAGTTTAATCTCGCCGATTGTCGTGGCAAGCAAATCTTTCATTCGACTAAATAGACTAGTGGATAACCTTGGCGATTCCGTAGGAGACGTGTAGTTAAGATCTTTAGATTTTAATAGAGATTTAGAAAGAGGAGCTTCGTCTGCTGGAAATTGCTCGTTTTCCTCGTCCTCATGCGGTTTTTCGTCATCATCCCGGCCGTTCATTTTCCCCTGGTCATCGAAAGGTAAAATGATATAAATGTTGGCGCCTAGCCCGCTCATTACTGGGCGGATGTAGTGCACTTTCTCAATGATGCCTAAGTTGACGAGTTTTCGGATTGCGCGTCTTACCGTTATGTTGGATTTCCCAATCGCTTCTTCGATCGTTCCATGTTTCAAATGAGCAGCCCCATACTTTACAGAGTATCGACGGATGACGTCTAGCACTAGGCGTTCTGATTTCGTTAAATCGTCCCAGTGGGTCATCACATGTTGTTCAGCTGCAGCGTCCATTTCCTCGATCGTGTTAAATCGTGAGTATTCTTTCAGATAGTGTGTCATTTACAATTCCCCCTTTGCCCTCTATATAGAAGGGAGGGGTCAAAAGGGATACTCAACATCGACAATAAATTAAAATAGATCTAAATACCCATAAAAAAGTTAGCTAAAACAAGGGGCATGGGTCATTCTAACTTTATCAACTATTTAGAGCATTTGATATATCCTCTATAATTCCTATGTGAACAAAAACATCCCAAATAATAAAGGCGGCAAGAAATAAAATGAATATTGCAACATACAATTTTATGTTTTTTCGAGGTATCAATGGTTTAATAACTAATACAAGTAGTAATTATAACCAGTCAAATTGAAGTTGGTTTTCATTGTTACCAGCAAAAGTATTGTTACCAAAGAAAAATACATTACATAAGGTAAAAACCTTTTATTAATCTTAGGAATAGCTACCCCTCCTTAATGTTGTCTTATTTAGATCTACAGACGACTTAGTTCCTTACTATTGCATACGTTCGGAACGAATAAAGGTTACAAGTATAATTAATAGGAATCCACTTTTATTCTGGTTAAACAAAGGGAGACCATCAATTGATGATTTCCCTTTCTCGTAATTCAATTATATCGTATTTCATGATAACTACTGGTAGACTTCCGGTTTTCACTTCATTCATCCATAAAATTACATTCTCTACTTTATTGCAATGGAATACTCAGTTCTATATCTTTTCCAATAGGATTGAAGTAATAGCTGAAATATATTTTTGCTTTGCCATCATAATCTTGAAATTGCGTCGTCTCAATTTCGTACTGCCCATCTCGTGAAAATGTGCTGCGTGTAAATTCTAGTGGTGTACCATCTTCTTTTACTGCATTCCATAGCCTTAGATCTCTACCTTGATTATCCCCTTTCTTTATAGCAACTGATACACCTTGAGACGTTACGGAAATGTCCCAATCGAAAAACTCAGGTTTCGTGAGTACTTCTTTTGCGCCAAAATCAACTTCAATAAAATCCTCGCCCTTCGGAACGGCTTGAACACCACCAATATTAATCATGAGTGAATCTGCCTCATGAAAATAATTACTTTGCACATAGAGAGTAATTTTGCCGTCGCGAATGTCCCCATGTTGTGCACTGCCATTCATGATACTGTATCTACGCTCACCGCTATCCGTCATGACTGCAATATCATCAAAAGCTAATATTTGCATTGTATTCGCTTCTTCTATTTCAATATCTATGGCCATTTTTAATGGAGAACGGCGAATTTGTGTAATCGTAAATTTCTGACCGTCAACATCTACAGTACGATTCGTATCAATAACTTTTTCCTGCGCTATTTCATTTTGTAGTGTAAACGGTATCGTAATTTCAATATTCCCCTTATCGATATCATTAAAATGAAAAACAGCTTTAAAATCCTTCGAAGTATAAACGATTGGTTCTGAAAAGCTATATTCTACTAAAGAAGAAATGTATTCTTGATTATCTGCATTCATGGTAAAACTACTTGGACCAGGTATTTCGTCGTCTCCTTGGAACAATTGAACGTCATTCAACTCTAATTTTGCCATATCAAATAGAGCATCGGCGTCATAAAAGAGTACAAAGCCCGAATGATCTGCAATAACGCCTTGTAATGTTAACGATAGGCCATTTTTAGACTCCGTTACATTTATCTCTTCAAAGTATTGATTATCCACAATGTCTTTTATCCCAGCATCGAGTCTAACCGCTGATACAAGTGCATAAAAGCCAGGTATTTTTGCAACATAACCAGCAAAAGTAGGAGAAACACGAATTGAAAATAAAATACTTATGCAAAACATAGCAACAATTGCAACTGGTACAATGCGCTTCTTTATTCTTTTTTCCCGCTGAACTTTACGAAAAGTATTCATTCGGATTTGTTGAAGTTTCTCCTTTGGAACGTCAATCGGTAGTTTACTCATAGCCAGTCCTCCCTTTCTCCAGCGTAATTTCTAAGCTTCTTTAATATGTGGTGAAGCTTAGACTTTACAGTACCTTCAGGAATTTGATTTAGCTCAGCAATTTCTTTGTTTTTTAATTGCTGAAAATATTTCATATAGACGAGTTGCTGCTCCGACAAAGATAATTGTTCAAGTAGTCGCTCCAAATCAGAATAGATGGCCCATCCAGATAAGTGATGTTCCTCAATTGGAACAGTTGGTTGTCGTTTTCTTAAATGATCTTTACAACAATTGATTAAAACTCGGACGAGCCATGTTCTGGCATATTCTTGCTCTTTAACGGTATGCATTTTTTTTAGTGCCTTGTAAATAAGCTCCTGCATAACGTCCAACGTGTCTTGTTCATTTTTCATATATGTAAAAGCCATGCGATATAAAATCTCTTCATCCATTTCAATAAGTGAAAGTATCGCTTGATGATTCCCACGAATAGCACGCTGCACGATTTCAAATTCCATCCTTCTCGCCTCCTTCCTTCATTAGACGCAGCGTTTCTTCATTTCGTTCAATAAAGTTTTTATTTTTTAGAAAACCGTTGTATTCTATAGGTTCTTGATAATTTAGTCTACTCCATTTCCTTATTCAGCGATAGGTTGCGCTTCAACCCCTTTTACCAGTTTATAGATTTCTCATCTCCCATCTATACTTTTCCACCCAATATCCAATTAGCAAGCAAAACAGGGACACCAATTCATATGAGAATTGTGTCCCTGAACTCTGTTTCTTCTTTTTCATTAGTCATACCTAGCAAATTTAGTTAACTCCTCAAATTCTTTATCCGTGATATGTCGATGAGAATACGATAAAACTCTATATCCGGCATTCCCTTTGTCATCGGGTATAAGTATCGTCATACGTATTAACTGGTATGGCGGGCTATGTGCCCCTTCGAAACCGATTACTCTTAATGTGTTGCATTAAAACTTAAGATAAGAAAAGTAAGAATGGTTATGCATAGTATTGTTTTATTCATTTGGCACCGTCATTTCTTCCCACGAATAATTTGGTACGGTTGCAACCCATAACGTATCCCCCATGAAGTCAATGTCATAAACGATACGATCAACCGCATCAAATACTTTTTTAGGTTTTCTTTCATCGTTTGTGTCGATGGAATAAATTGCGTCACCCTGACCGTATCCGAATAGTTTTTCACCTTTTTTAATAAATTTAACGACCATTTCGTCAGCTGGAATTTCACTCCATGTTTCCTCTTTTAAGTTTCGGGACCAAATTCCACTCTTTGTTGTGATGTAGAGCCTATTATGAATCACCTTCATATCATAAGGTGCTTCATTAAGATCCGGGAGGGGAATCTCGCTCCACCCATCCTTTTTCTTTTGCAAGATCTTTCTTTCTTCGGTGAGTCCTATCAAATCACCGTTATCCGATATTTGAATTACATAAAATGGTTTAGGAACAAGAGCCTCTTTCCAACTCTCCCCTTGATTTTTTGTATAATAAATAGTTTCATTTGATAGCACAGCTATATGGTTATTACTTGAATAATCTACGTGCTCAATCGCCTGGTCTAAAGAAAGGATTTTCGAACCTTTATTTTTTGAGGTAATATCCGTCCATAACTCCTTTTCCGTTGCTGCATATAACCGATCATTCCTATCAAACCAAGCATGTGTTACATACCCCCCAGCTTCCAGAACTTTCCATGTTTCTCCATTGCCATCACTCATTTCAATAAATGGCTTCTTGGTTGTACTAAATTGTGTTGGCTTTTTGTCACCCCATACGACTAACTTGTTATTTCCAGCAACCACTCCCGTAATCGCCATCCCTTTTTTAGAAATATGTTCCGAGCCATTACGTATGGATAGCAATCCTCCCCCGTACGGTACTTTATGAATGGCACTGACCACATCTCCATTTTTAGCATTAATCGAAATCCGGGTAAAACGGTTATCTCGATCATTTCCAACCACTGTTAGAATAGGCTCACCCTCGATACTATCCAATGTAAAATGATAACCGGTCGCCCAATCTTTTCCCTGTTTTAATTTGTATTTATCTTTTGCTATTTGGAGAGCATCAGTGCTATCCAATTTTATCTCACCGTGAGGTATTGTCGGATTTGGAGATTGCTTAATTGGTTCAAACACAGTTATTTTCATTTCGGAGATACCAATGATTAAATGATCCTCTGTGTCTGGAACCATAAAGGTTACAAACCATTTGAATCGTTTTCCTGTTTCGCCTCTGGATCCTCCCATCGTTTCATCCACACTGTTCGCTCCTGTAAGAGTGGCGTTTACATTCCATTCTTTTGCTCTCTGGAATCCAATGTCAATCGCTTCTTTTAACGTAACTTCACCATTTGCAGCGATTCCTTCATTACCCTTCACATTTACAAGAACCAAAAAAATCAGTAACAGGAAAGAAACCTTTTTATAGAAATTCAAAATTCCACCATCCCTTCATCCTAAATATTGTGTTTTTATAGGATGGGGAAAATAGTCGCTAATATCCTTCGTATCAATATAAAAACCACTTTCCTGATTTTCACATCAGTTGAAAGTGGTTTTTTGCCGTTTGCAATTACGGCGTTTCACCAGTCTTAGATGCCGTCCTCTACCCATGGAAGGTGTATTGTTATGATTCCGTGAATTTTTTCACTGTTTGATATCAACTTTTACGTCCTCTTCTATCCAAGATGGGTAAAAATCGAGTTCCAACCGGATTGGACTTGCAAAATTAGAAAGCGCTTTGTTTGGAAGCTCAAATTCGATTTTCACTTCTCCCGGGGAGATCATTCTTGAACCTTTTACATAGTTAGAAGGGGGTGGTGTGCGTCCACCGTAGTGTATATAAAATTCTTTTTCATTAGCATCTATAAATTTTATAAACCTAACCATATTCGTATCGTACTCTTTATCGATTTTCACTGACAAACTTACAGTATTATCCTTTACCTGTAAATTTGAAAATATCGATTGAGAAGGTTGATCTATAAATTTTTCGGATTCCGTGTCAATTAAAATATGGGCTTCCTCTTTGTCCATCGCTGATACTTTCCCAACCGATAATGATAACTTTTGTGGTTCATAAAAGTAAAAGCTTTCTTTTAATGGGACTACCCAGATATTACTTGTCGGTATTGGTTTATATGCATTTCCCGGAAGAGCAGACCATTTCCTACCCTTTTCGTCCACCAGTTCTAACTCATCAAACGGACGAGCAAGAAGTTTCTTCGTATTATTAGGATTTTCCTCTATTTGAACAACTGTACGTATTGGATCTACTATTAATTCTTTCACTTTAAAACGCTGACCTTCAATTTCAAACTCTTTATCCACAATAAAATTCTTACTGTCAACTTCCGTCTTTTCATATGCGAAAGGAATATTGAAATGCTCAATTTTTTCTCCATTCTTTAATCCTATCGCCCAAGATAAGTCTTTATCATGTACTATTTTCTCAATATATTCAGATCCGCTGAAAACTTTTTCATCTGTATTTGGGGTTAAGGGAAAGGTGGAAGTTATAAACTCATAACTATATAAAAAATTCATTTTTGACCTTAGCCTTTGGTATGTTAGTTCGAGCGAGCCTACGTCCATATCTTCTGTTCGGACTGAGTAAAAAATAACCATACCCTTTTTGTCCGCAATTACCCCATCAAGAGTCACTGTAATACCATTCTTTTCTTGAGAGAGATTCAAAGGTTGATAAAAGTCATTTTCAACTGCAGCGGTTAATCCCCTATCATGATATATTAAACCAACAATGCGTTCCATCCCTGGTATAGATGCGATCTTGTTGGCGAATGCAGGTGATACAGAGATACTTGTAATAAAAGAGACGAGAAGGATTGCAGCAATTACGATTGACCATGAACTTCGTTTCCTTAATTTCGTTCTTTTTAACAACTGTTCCTTTTTGGCTTTCTCGAATCCATTTTGTACGGCAGAATGCAGCTTGTCCTTTGGTACTTCGATTTGTTCAATGGATTTCCTTCTCTGCTCCAATTTCCTTTCTTCCTCCTCAAACACGCTTAATCTCCCCCTTCTCTTCAAATACTGCCCGAAGAGCACGCAATGCCTTATGTAAACGTGTTTTAATCGTTCCTTCAGGGGTATTCCACATAATCGCTATATCTTTTATCTTTACATCTTCGAAATACTTCAAGTGCAATAACTCTCTCTCGTAGTCTGATAAGTTTAAAAGTGCCTCTTCAACTTCCAAAAATGTAAAGTCTTCGATAATTCCATGTTTCATAAGTAGTGTTTCCTCCAACACTTCCCTCCTGCTTTTCTTGAGGATATCTTGACAATAATTCATCATGATTCGGATCAGCCAAGTTTTAAAATAGGCAGGCTGCTTTACCGTTTTTATACTTCGATAGGCCCTATAGGTCACCTCTTGGATGGCCTCCAGTGCATCTCCTTCATTTTTCATATAAGATATAGCTGTTCGATATAATGCTTCTTCATATAAATGCATTAATGCAAGAAATGCTTCTTGGTCGCCTTTAATTGCTTTCTGAACTAGTATTTCCTCACTCAAAATGTCACCTCTTTTACTTTGCCTCTATTTATTAGACCTACAACTAGGAAAAAGGTTTTTAGAAATCATAATAAATTTCCATTGCGAAACTTATGCTCCCATTCCCCCGCTTTTATTTTAACTTCAAAAGTTAAGCGGCAGTATGACTATAGTTGCGAAAAATTGGAAAAAGTATGTACTTCCCAAAGATGCTATTGTAAACTTGTGAAGAGTCGAACAAAGGGAGTTGGAGAATTGAAACAAGGTATTCACATTAGAATTAAAGACCGTACAGGATTAACTGAACGGGAGAAAAACATTCTGCATATAGGGATTCTGAATACAATTGTCCTCGCAGGCTTCGTGGAAGTCGTTAGCAAAGGGGAAGGCGAAGGTGGGACGGCCTTTAATCCGATCGATGACTGCTTTATCGGATTCACGATGATTTATCAAAAGCCGATTCCAGATGAAATGGCGGAGGCGTTGGTTGAATCTATTACAAGAAGACTAACAACCTTCTTTTCTATGAGTGAAATTGAAATGGATTTAGAAGTTAGGTTGGCGTACTGATATAACAAGATTGTGTCGTCCATTTAACGGTTTAGGTAAACAGAGAGAAAAACGCTCAGAAATTTAATGTTTGAGCGTTTTTTTCTAGTAATCTTCCCTACTCTTCCTTCCATTGAAAAAATATTTTAGATATAAAAAATGAGTTGCTAAACTCCCCCGTTAGATGAATAAGAAAAAAATCATCTTTGCAGCTGAATGCTCTTAGAGTAAAGCAACATTTAGATATAATATTTATCGCAGTATCAAGGGTGGAATCCCTGAATCTAAATCATCCTCTCTACATCTCTATTTAAATTACCGCATTGCCTGAAATAAATCGCACTCATTTGATGGACAGTCAAATTGTTTAATATTGCGCGCGCTTATTCTTTTACTTCTTTAGAATATAATAGGATAGTCTCTTCTTGCGTATTTCCACTACCTGTTTCATCCCATCGAATCACTGTGTATATTTCATCTATATCTTTAAACGTTAAGGAATCTCCACTTTTCGTAATAGGAGAAGGACCTTCGATACTCCCTATTTTAACTCCGTTCTGAAAATATTCGGGTCCTGATACTATTTGACCATGTAATGACGTTTCTTCGTTATTTATGATAGCGCGCATACTCAAGTTATAGTACTGGGTAGTATGATCACCGTTCTCTGATTTGAAATATAATATCCCGTTTCCTGAAAATGTGTTTTTCGGATCTATTTCTATCTGATAATCAGTTAGCTTCCAATGTGTGCTTTCTCCTGAGAGTCTTAAGTAATAATAGTCATTTTGGATATCTCGGTGATTCAAATACATAACAAGGACCACTAATATGGAAATAAGGAATATTAATATTGGATAAATGATTTTATGGAGCAAAAGTTTGTTCCCCTCCCTATTACATTAGACTTGTATTCGATCAGCGACTTAACAAATTAATTTTAGGACTGAAAGTGATTGATGTACCATGCCTGCAATACAAATAATTAAACCCATTGTTGCAATACCAGCGCCACTCACTTTTGTTCCAATGATCTCATTTATCACTACGATGGATAGAAAAAGTCCAATAATCCCTAAAACAAATCCAATTAACGGCGTTACATATGCTAGAATCCCTAATACTATAGATACGAGTGCTTTTCCGTTAATACCTTCCTTTTTATTCACTTTTCTCCCCCTTAATAGTTTACTACTAAATCCGCAGTGCTGAGAGGGTTGACTGTCTCCATGTAGTATTGTTCTCCTAACCAATATCTATCTTTGTACTTCTTCAATCTCGCTTGGTATTCCCCTAAGTAAGAATCACGACGCAATACCCTTTCTCGCCTTAATTCAAAGGGACAATTCAGGAAAATAACAAAATCAAAAAAGCATTTCCATTCTTTCCTTTGTAGAAATATACCTTCAATTAGTACGATACTGTCCTTTAACACATCAACCTGCCTAGTGGAAATTACGTCAGTAGACTTTTCATAATGTGGCAAATTGAGTTGGTCGCGAATATGCAAAGGTTGTAGTAAATTCGATTTTAATCCTTCGATATCCCATTGCAAATAATAGTATTCGTACCACTCTTCGTAACCCGTTTGATAACGTTTATTCCTTTCAACAATGTGATCATCCAGGTGAAACATATCGATTTCACAGTTATAACCTTTTAACTCTCGGCTCAACTCTGCGATGAAACTAGTTTTACCTGCGCCTCCTAGTCCATCTATCCCGACGATTAGAGGCCGATTTTTAGTAGAGCGATTTGTAAACTGAGCATATAACGTTTCCGCGGTTTCATTAACTTTTCTATTCATCTTTTTTCGTAGTGATTTTTTTAAGAGTTGTATTGATATTAATCAGGGCGATTAAAATAAACCCGAGCATTATAAAGGTAACAATTTCACCAGTAAAGAAAGAAATGATGCCTAAAATTAAGGCATATAATGTATACATAAAGTTATTCATATTGCATCTCCTTTATTTTTTACTAACTGGTCTGATTCTTACAGTGCACATAATAATTTTCCGATTATTAGTAATACGTTTCATATCTTAAAAAGTTGCGCTGTACCTTTCATAGATAGGAGTGGTTGGAAATTGTATTGAGAAAGCCGGTTATCCGATTGCATATGGTGCAATGAAACGAAAGCGTGCCATAACACAATGAAATGATTGCAACACAAAGAAAACCGCCTGCAACGAAAATTAACCATTTCGCATCACAATCAACAGGATTCGCAATTACATAAAAGCTATTTGCATCACAACCAGAACGTACAACTGGCTATTTAAAGAGCAAATGAAGAAAATAAGGCAATATAAAAAACCACTTTCCTGATCTGATCAGTAAAAAGTGGTTTTTGTCGATTACATCGAGATTTCGATAGCTTGTCCGAAACTTCAAATGAAGATAAGTTAGCTTATTTTTTCTTGCCTGCATTATCACTTACTTTGTTCATTTGCGCCATCATTTGATTAATCTTCTTTTGTGAAGGTTTTTGTCCCATTTGCATCATCATCATACGTAACATTTGTTCATTGATCGGCGGGTTTTCCTTCAAATATTTCATCATATATTGACGTGCAATGAAAAATCCGAGGGCCACACCTGCGATTAACGCGACGACGGCAATGAGGATTACCCAAATCGTGCTCATCCGCTTTACCTCCTTCACTACCGTGATTCGAGAATACTCTACCATGATGGATTATACAACAAAGGGACGGAGGATAGCAATGACTGGGAGTAAATAATTATATATAATGTCGAATTGAATCTTAAAACAGGAATGTTCGATTGTTCCCGAGCTGAGCTTCTTGTTTAATAGGCTTCAGCCAGCCCCATTCGCCATGCTCGTCCATCACGGCAAAAAAACGATCATCCGCTCCAGATAATGCAACGAACAAGTCTAGATCGAGCATGCGTGAACCATCGCAATACGCTTGAAGAGAATACGGGGTCAGCGAGATATGGATCGACCCTTTCATCGGATGAGATAATTTATATTCTCCATCATCACTTTCGACTGTCGTAAAGCTTTTTCCCAAATTGCTGAGGATTGCTTGGTCAATCGCGGATTCTTCAATTTCATCACATAAATACTTAACTTCCTGCATCGGCTCTTCTTGCGCATGATCCTTTAGCAAATCATAGAGAAGGCCTTCTCTGCCTAGAATAAATGATTGGTATCTTTTCTTAACTTTATAAATATCATAAGTTCTCACGACTGTTCCCTCCTTTTACATAGTCTATCCCAACTAAAGTAAAAAGTTTGTCAAAACACGGTAAAGAAAGACACTAATGTTGTCGAAAGGTTTTTAATAATGAGTCTAAATGATATTAAAAAAATGCCGCTTCGAAATAGTAGTCTTATGACATTTCGAAGCGGCAATAATTAACGACCTAGGATTTCTTTCATTTCACGAACTACATTCTCTTCAGTGAAGCCATACTCCGCAATAACCTTTTCCCCTGGAGCACTTGCGCCAAACGTGTCGATTGCTATGACTCCACCTTCATCGCCAACATATTTATGCCAGCCTAAAGATGCACCCATTTCAATAGATAGACGTTTTTTCACTGCTTTCGGCAGTACAGTTTCTTTATATTGCTCATCCTGTTGCTCGAACAAATCCCATGAAGGCATTGAAACGACTGCAACGTCGATTCCATCTGCCCGTAGTTTTGTTTGTGCTGCAACAGCAAGATTCACTTCTGAACCTGTAGCAATTAAGATCCCATCCGCCACTTCCTTTTCGGAAGGAGAAATTACATAAGCACCGCGTTTCACGCCATCCATTGCAAGTTCGCCCGATTTCGGCAATACTTTCAAGTTTTGACGGGATAACACTAGAACTGTCGGTCTGTTTTTCGATGAAACCGCAATATTCCATGCAGCTGAAGTTTCATTGCCATCTGCTGGGCGGATGACTGTCAATCCTGGCATTGAACGAAGGGAAGACAGATGTTCGATCGGCTCATGCGTCGGACCATCTTCACCAACTGCTACGCTATCATGTGTAAACACGTATGTGACAGGCATTCCCATAAGAGCAGAAAGCCTGATTGCAGGTCTTACATAGTCACTGAATACGAAGAACGTTCCGCCAAACACGTGTAAACCACCATGAAGCGCCATACCATTCAAAGCAGTACCCATCGCAAATTCACGGACGCCGAACCAAATGTTACGGCCTGAGAAATCGCCTGGGAGGAAGTCCCCTGCACCTTTGATTGTCGTCTTGTTTGAACCAGCAAGGTCTGCACTGCCTCCGAAGAATGAAGGCAATACGTTAGCAATGGCATTGATTGCGTCTCCTGAAGCTGATCGAGTTGCATGGGATGATCCGGCTTCATACGTAGGAAGCGCTTCTTGAAGTCCTTCAGGCATTTCACCTTTGATGGCAGCTTTCAATTGATTAGCTAACTCAGGATGTTCGCTTTCATATTGTGAAAACAGCTCATTCCACTGCTGTTCCTTCTTAACGCCCAACTCATCAGTCGCCTCTTTGAACGTCTCATAGACGCCTTCAGGAACACAGAAATCTTCTTCGTATGTCCATTTGTAGTATTCCTTCGTCAACTTCATCTCGTCTTCTCCAAGGGGAGCTCCATGAACATCGGCTTTTCCGGATTTATTCGGCGCACCGTATCCGATAACCGTCTTCACTTCGATGATTGTCGGGCCTCCTGAATTACCTTTAGCCTCTTCAATCGCTTTTGAAATCAGACCGATATTATTGCCGTCTTCCACGCGGATATAGTTCCAGCCGTATGATTCGAAACGTTTACGGATATTTTCCGTGAATGACATATCTAGATCTCCATCCAAGGAGATGTCGTTGCTGTCGTAAAGGACGATTAGTTTTTCCAATTGCAAATGACCTGCAAGGGAAATCGCCTCTGCCGCCACGCCTTCCATAAGGTCTCCGTCGCCGCAAAGAGCGAATGTATGGTGGTCGACGACGTCGAAACCTGGACGGTTATACGTTGCTGCCAAATGCTTTTCAGCCATTGCCATACCGACTGCCATACCGATTCCTTGACCAAGCGGCCCTGTTGTCGCTTCAACACCTACTGTGTGGCCGTATTCAGGATGCCCAGGTGTTTTCGATCCCCATTGGCGGAAGTATTTCAATTCCTCCATAGGCAATCCATAGCCGCTTAAGTGGAGCAAGCTATATAACAGCATGGAGCCGTGACCTGCCGAGAGGACAAAACGGTCGCGGTTGAACCATTCAGGATTCGAAGGGTTATGGTGCATATGCTTCGTCCATAATGTGTAAGCCATCGGAGCAGCGCCCATTGGCAATCCCGGGTGGCCGGAATTCGCCTTTTCGATCGCATCGATGGATAACGTTCGTATTGTGTTTATTGCTAATTGGTCAATCTTTTCGGTCATTCAGAACATCCTTTCCCGTGCTTTATCTTGTAGTTGCAATTGTTATACCATCTATAGTGTAGTCAATTCATAGATGAAATACAATCCATTCTATGTCCAGATGTTCAGTTGAGGAACTTCTTGTTGCGTGCGTCTTTCACTTTGTCGGGTGTAACGTCGTTGCCTTCGGGGTCGATTACTTTGACGTTTTCGATTGTGTCACGCATGGATGAACGGAATGTTTCTAGGTATTCTTTGCGCAGTTGTGTTTGTTCTTTTGCTTCTTCGATTGATAGGCCGATTGTTTTCGACTTTTTTGATAGTTCGTTGATACGTTTAATTTTATCTTTTGATAACATCGAATTCCTCCAGTTGTGTTGTCCACATGCAATTGTACACCGGATTTACGCTTCAGGCGGACGCTTTCCGCTTCAATCCTAATAAAACTTTAATAATAATAACAATAATACCATTAACAATTGAAGTGAAACTCATTAAAACTATACTTTGAAGGTATACAAAAAGAGCAGGAAGTGCAACAAATCAGCCTTCCTGCTCTTGTTCATATTCTTTATATCGGCGGTGGACCGTTGCTTTGCTTACGTTATGGCCGAGGCCTCTTAATACGCCTGCGATTTCTTCGAAAGTGAGGCCTTTTTGCCGTAATGAGACGATTTCACTAACGGGAACTTCTTTCCGTTCGCGTCCTTCTAGGTTGCCTTTATTTTTTAAATTCCGTTCTGGCCTGTATCCATCGCGGACCGCCCGTTTCATCCCCCTGCGAATCTTGGCATTATGTAATTTTCGTTGATATTCTTCGACGATCGCCAGTATTTCTAGCAGCATTGTGTCCATTTCGTTCAATTTCAATGCCCCGTTATCGTGGTTTGTAATGACTTCGGTGTTTGTCTTTGCAAGCAAATGCAAGATAGCGACTCTAGCGTTCCCTCTGCCCAGTCTTGTTTCGTCCTGGATGAGAATTGCATCTATCTTTTCGTCACGTATGCAATCTAATAAGTCAAGCAGCCCTTCCCGTTCCATATCATAGCCGCTATGCTTTTCCTTAAATATATGTACAACCTTCAGACTAAGTTCGTCCGCAAGCCGGTTCAGTTCCTCTTCTTGTCTCGCTAGTGAGACTTCCTGTGAATCTTTTTCCGTGCTGACACGGCAATAAATGACACATGTCTTCATTTTCTCCCCCCCTTATTCTTCTCCTGCCAATTCAGTCAACATTGTATCATGCATGAGCGGATCCAATTGCGGCAATTTCAATGTTTCTCCTGATTTGATCGTCGTGGATTCCATATCGTTTATTTCCATTACTTTTGCAATCCATTTTTTCGGGTGATCTTGTTCAGAATAATTTCTAGCTAACCCCCAGAGAGTATCGCCCTCCGATATTGTAATTTCAATGAACGAATCTGAAGCAGACTTCGTTTCTTTCATGACGCCTGCAATTGTAAAAGCAGTGCACAGAAGTAGAATCAAAAGGATAAAGCCATATTTTTGAATGAAAGCCATAAAAAAACCCCTCCAAGAATGTTTGTTCGGAATACTTGTTCCCATTATAGGACACGAATTTTTAGAAGTCAACAAAACTTTCGAACCTTTGTTTGCCAATTGCCCGAACACCTGTTATACTCTTTGTAAGAAACAATTGTGGATACGGACGTTCGTTCGCACATTTGCTAATTATTGATTCTATTAATTGGAGGGGTGGAAAAATGAAAAAAATCTCAAAAAGACAGCAGGATATCCTAACGTTTATAAAAGATGAAGTGAAACTTAAAGGATACCCGCCTTCCGTTCGTGAAATTGGAGAGGCTGTCGGACTAGCTTCAAGTTCAACCGTGCATGGACATCTAGCTAGATTAGAAAGTAAAGGTTATATCCGCAGAGACCCGACAAAACCAAGAGCAATCGAGATACTAGATCCGGAAGGTTTGACTGCGCTTAAATCTGGTGTTGTGCATGTTCCGTTAGTCGGAAAAGTTACCGCTGGATTGCCGATTACTGCAATTGAGAACATTGAGGAGTATTTCCCGTTGCCGGATACATATGGCACGTCTGATGATAAGCTGTTCATGCTTGAAATAGTAGGAGATAGTATGATAGAAGCTGGGATATTAAATGGGGATTATGTCGTCGTAAAACAGACACATACAGCTAATAATGGAGAAATTGTAGTCGCAATGACTGAAGAAGATGAGGCGACAGTGAAACGTTTCTTCAAAGAAAAGGATTATTTCCGTTTGCAGCCGGAAAATGAATCGATGGAACCGATCATCGTCAATTCAGTTTCCATTCTAGGTAAAGTCGTAGGCGTGTATCGTCAGATTCATTAATGAAATAAATTGATAAAGACTGTCTGGAAAGTCGATTCGACTTTGCGAGACAGTCTTTTTTCTATTGAGTTGCGCCTTTTGAGCGCTTATTGAGTTTCATGAGCGCTTTTACGGATTGTTGAGCGCTTGTTGCGTTTCTTGAGCGCTTTTCTGGATTGTTGAGCGCTTGCTGCGTTTCTTGAGCGCTTTTCTGGATTGTTGAGCGCTTGTTGCGTTTCTTGAGCGCTTTTCTAGATTGTTGAGCGCTTGTTGCGTTTCTTGAGCGCTTTATCAAATTGTTGAGCGCTTGCTGCGTTTCTTGAGCGCTTTTACGGATTGTTGAGCGCTTGCTGCGATTTATGAGCGCTTTTCAAGGATTGTTGAGCGCTTGCTGCGTATCATGAGCACTTTTCAGGATTGTTGAGCGCTTGCTGCGTTTCATGAGCACTTTTCAGGATTGTTGAGCGCTTGCTGCGTTTCTTGAGCGCTATCAGGATTGTTGAGCGCTTGCTGCGTCTTATGAGCGCTTTATCGAATTGTTGAGCGCTTGCTGCGTTTCTTGAGCACTATCAGGATTGTTGAGCGCTTGCCGCGTTTGTTGAGCGCTTTATCGAATTGTTGAGCGCTTATCGGAATAGTTGAGCGCTTGATGATTGTTATAATCAAATATACAAAAGGCTATCCAGAAGGTAGATTATACTTAACCTGTCCGGACAGCCCTATCTTATTTCATTAACTACCTTACATCATCTTATCTTTTAATAACTTATCTACAGAAGACATGACTGCCGCTTTCACATGTTCGTACGTCAAACCGCCTTGTACATAAGCCGTGTATGGCGGACGGATCGGACCGTCTGCTGTGAGCTCGATACTGGAACCTTGTATGAATGTTCCTGCAGCCATAATGACGTCATCGGAATAACCCGGCATATACGATGGTTCGGGAGCGTAATGCGCATTGATCGGCGAGTTTTCTTGGATTGTTCGACAGAAAGCGATCATCTGCTCAGCGTTGCCGAAATTTACGGATTGTATTAAATCTGTTCGCTTAGCCGAATAATGTGGTGTCGTATCGAATCCATAGCTATCGAGGAAACCAGCTGTAAAAAGAGCGCCTTTCACTGCTTGGCTAACGACGTGGGGAGCAAGGAAGAAGCCTTGATACATTTCCAGCAGCGTATCAAGTGATGCACCTGCCTCCGCACCAATTCCAGGCGACGTCATACGATAAGCGCATTTTTTTACAAGGTCGGCACGTCCCGCAATGTATCCACCGGTTCTTGCAAGACCTCCTCCTGGATTTTTGATGAGCGATCCTGCCATTAAATCGGCCCCTACTTCTACCGGCTCTTTCGTCTCGACAAATTCACCGTAGCAATTGTCTACAAATACAATAATGTGAGGGTTCACCGATTTGATGAATTGTACCATTTCACCGATTTCATCTACACGGAAAGAAGGACGGTCCGAATATCCTTTTGAACGTTGTATACCGACCATTTTCGTCTTGGTATGGATATTCTTCTTTACTTCTTCGAAATCTACTGTGCCGTCTTCTTTCAAATCGATGTGCTTGTATGTAATTCCGTAATCAATGAGCGACCCAGTGTCCTCACCATTGCCGGATACGATTGATTCCAACGTGTCGTATGGTTTTCCTGTTATATAGAGAAGTTCATCACCTGGTCTTAATACGCCGAACAAGCTTAAAGAAATTGCGTGTGTCCCTGAGATGATCTGATTGCGGACGAGACATGCTTCCGCGCCAAAAGTGTCTGCATATACTTGTTCAAGCACATCCCTGCCGCTATCATCATATCCGTAGCCTGTCGAGCCGGTTAGATGAAAATCGCTCACCATATTTTTTCGGAATGCTGCCAGCACTTTTCTTTGATTGAAAAAAGCTGTCTTTTCCACGTCTTTAAAATAAGGGGCAAGTGTTTGTTCCGTTTCTTCCGCCTTCTTTTCGATTTCGGAAGCAAATTCATGTATCATCATTTCAATTTCCTCATTCCTACAAATAGTCACTATAATATCTTATCAGTCTCATGGAATAGGTCAATGAAAAACGATTGGTATTGGCGGAGTACGTATTTTGATATACAATTGTTTTGTTTGAAGTTAGGAGGAACATGATTGGCTTGGGAAGTATTCAGTTTTATCGGTACGGCAGCTTTCGCCGTTTCCGGAGCATTAGTTGCGCAAGAAGAAAAATATGATATATTCGGTGTCTATATATTAGGGATGGTAACGGCGTTCGGTGGAGGTGCAGTTCGAAATGTTCTTCTCGGAATTCCGGCTACTGTATTATGGAACCAGAACTTTCTTTTCATCGTCGCTTCGATATTAATTACATTCATTTTCTTTTTTTCGAAATCTATTATTAGGCATTGGAATCGGTGGGGCACTTATTTTGACGCCATCGGACTAGCCGCTTTTGCAATTCAAGGGGCCATGTTAGCAGTCAATATGAATATGTCACTTTATGCGGTTATGGTTGCTGCCGTTTTGACCGGTGCAGGCGGAGGTGTGATCAGGGATCTGCTTGCAGGCAGACGCCCCCTTATCTTCAAGAAAGATATATATGCAATATGGGCGGCTGGAGCAGGTTTTTTTGTGGGCATCGGACTTCATAGCTACGATTGGGCATTATACGCACTGCTCGTTGTAGTCGCGGCTTTACGTATTCTTTCTTATCGTTTTCACTGGGAATTGCCGCGTGGCGAAAATGAATATAACAAATAGAAAAAGGAACAGGTATGTTGAACCTGTTCCTTCATTGGGACATATGCTTGTTATTCTTCGTCCTTTAACACGACTGGTTTTGCAGGTACATATGTGGAAATTGCGTGTTTGTAAATTAATTGCTGTTTGCCATCCGATTCCAAAAGAACGGTGTAATTATCATAAGATTTGATAAGACCTTTCAACTGAAAACCATTCAATAGAAATACAGTGACAAACGTGTTATTTTTCCGTAATGAGTTCAAAAAAGTTTCTTGCATATTGCCTTGTGACATACACCCCAGCCTCCAATTGCTTCTATATTTCTCTTGCCTTTTTACTTATTCGATTCAGCCTCTTCAAAACCCTTTAAAATCGATAAAATTCCATCTATAATTTTTCCCTTGTCTGAATGTGCATCGAACCAGGAAATCTCTACCTTGTTTCTAAAGTATGTCATTTGACGTTTCGCATAATGGCGAGTATGTTTTTTGATTAACTCGATGGCTTCTTCCAAAGAGAGGAAGCCTTTAAAATGTTGATACAGTTCCTTATATCCAATTGCTTGAACTGACTGGACATCACGGATGCCATTTTCCCATAGGCCTCTCGCTTCTTCAAGCAAACCCTCCTCCATCATGAGATCCACTCTTCGGTTAATCCTTTCATAGAGGACTTCCCTCTCCAAATCTAAACCGACAATGAGGTGGTCGTATTTAGGCGCTGCACCTGCCCCTTGCTCGTGCTCGTTTTTCGTTTTACCGGTCACTTCAATTATTTCAAGCGCGCGTATTAAACGTCTATGGTTGTTTGGATGGATTTTTTCTGCACTTGCAGGGTCCAGTTTCTGAAGACGGTTGTATAGACGCTCGGCCCCGCCTTCCGTTTTCAGTTCTTCTTCCAACTCGGCTCTGATCTTTTCATCGCCTGCCTCATCGGTAAATCTGAAATCGAATAGGACTGACTGTATATATAATCCTGTTCCTCCGACGATGATCGGTTGTTTGTCGCGATTTTGGATTTCTTCGATGCAATTTCTAACAGTAGACTGGTATTCCGCTACGGAAAATGAATCGGTCGGTTCCTTAATGTCGAACAGATGATGGGGAATCCCTTCCTTTTCATCTTCGGTGATTTTCGCAGTACCGATATTCAAGCCTTTATATACTTGCATCGCATCCCCGTTTATAATTTCTCCATTCAGTCTTTTGGCAAGTTCAATGCTTAATGCCGTTTTACCTGATGCAGTCGGACCGACAATTGCAATGACTTTATTTGTTTGTTTCATTCTTATATTATCCAATCCTTTATAAACTTAAATACTTGTTCCCGATTCACTTCATTCAACATTTCGTGCCGTCCGCCTTCGTATAGCATGACCGTTACATCCTCGATGCCTACATCGGTAAATTGCCTTGCAGCCTGCCAGACGCCTTTTCCTTTATTGCCAACAGGGTCATCTAATCCAGAAAGAAGAAGGATCGGCAAGCTGTTAGGAATTTGTCTTATGTTGTAATGATCATTTATTTTTTCAAGACCTTCGAACAGATCGATGAAAAAACGGGTAGTCGGCACGAATCCACATAATGGATCATTAATATATTTTTCTACGGCTTCTTTATCTCTCGATAACCAATCGAATGGTGTTTTCTGCGTGCCGACTGTTTTGTTAAAACCGCCGAATACTAATTTATTAATAAAATAGTCAGGCTCGCTGAATGTCGTTGTTTTGCCCTTCAAATGCGCTAACGCTTGTCCTCCGACTCTGCTTACACCAGGGTCGCCTGCTGTGCCCGAACAAATAAGCTTATCAAGTTCACTGCCAAATTTCTGGGCATATCTTCTAGCTACGAATGAGCCCATGCTATGGCCGAACAGTATCATTCGGGGTGCTTGGAATTTAGCCTTGTAAAAGTCGATGATTTCTTGCGCATCTTCTACAATCCGATCAAAGCCGACCGAATCGCCGAAATGTCCCAATTTCCCGTTTAATGAGGCTGTCTGGCCATGCCCTCGATGATCATGCCCGGATACGGCGAAGCCTTCGTTTACGAGATATGCTATGAACTGTTCGTAGCGTCCTATATGCTCGGCCATCCCATGCATAATATGGATGTGAGCGATTGGATTCACATCAGGCTGCGCGTAAACCGTATGGATGCAAACACGATCGGACATCATCAACGCTTGTTCATTCAAACTCGTTCACCAACCTTCCCCTCAGCCTCTTTTATATGTTCTTCCAACTTGTGAAGATAGCGCTCTCGCATTTCTTTTGTATAGGATAGGATGGCTCCCATATAATCGGTTGCCGCCTCTTTATACAGCTTGACATACGAAATATTGAAGAATAAATCTCCCTTCCTTCTTATGAAAAAATCTGAAGGCGTCATTGCCATTTCGTAATGGATCGCATAGAGGATTTCCGCTTTCCAAATCGCTGGTAAAATGGAATTCTCTGTCGAAACGGCACTGACATAATTAAAGACTTGGTCAACATTCGTGCCATACAAGGAAGCGAGCATCTCACCTTCTTGCTTCGAAATTCCGTATAATTCCGCTTCATTCGATTTACTTTCAGTAAAAATAGTGAACTGCTCTTCACTTCCAAAGTCTCCGCCAGATAACGGTAGATGCTCCGTTATACACGGACCAAACGACGTTTTTGGTAGACGCTTCACTACATGGTCTACGACAGTTTCGGCCATTTTACGATATCCAGTCAATTTGCCTCCTGCAATTGTAATCAATCCACTTCCCGCTTCCCAAATTTCATCTTTCCTCGAAATTTCGGATGCATCTTTCCCTTCCTCGTAAATGAGCGGCCGTACACCTGCCCAAGTCGATTCAACGTCTTTTCGCTCGACTTTAACAGACGGGAACATGTAATGAATGGCATCCAGTAAGTATGAAATGTCCTCCTCGCTCGCAATCGGATTGGAACGGTCGCCATCAAAAAATGTGTCTGTCGTGCCTATATATGTTTTGTTGCCTCTTGGAATGGCAAAAATCATCCGTTCGTCGGGAGAATCAAAATAGATTGCTTGACGTAAAGGAAAAATCGACTGATCGATGACAATATGGATCCCTTTCGTTAACCGTAATCGTTTGTCGTTAGACAATTCATCTTTCGCCCGTATTTCATCTACCCAAGGACCCGTCGCATTGACGACAACTGAGGCACTGATGTCAATCTCTTCTCCAGTGAGCATGTCACGAGCTAACACGCCTTTTACTTTTCCGTCATCATAGTTAAATTGCTCTGCCTTCATGTAATTTAAGCAGAGCGCACCTTTTTGAGCAGCTTTTTTCATTACTTCAATAGTGAGTCGCGCATCGTCCGTCCGGTATTCCACATAATGTCCCCCGCCAAGCAGGCCATCTTCCTTCAATAACGGCTCCATAGCTAGCGTCTCTTCGGCGGATAGCATTTCACGGCGCTCCTCTTTTTTGACGCCTGCCAATTTATCATAGACGAAGAGGCCTGCGGAAGTTGACAACTTTCCAAAAGAGCCTCCTTTATGGAAAGGGAGCAGCATTCGCTCAGGCTCCGTCACATGAAGAGCATTCTGATAGACGATATCTCTTTCCCTGCCAGTTTCTGAAACGATCTTTAACTCCATCTGCTTCAAATACCGCAACCCGCCATGGATGAGCTTTGTTGAGCGGCTCGACGTTCCTGCCGCAAAATCCTGCATCTCAATTAATGCAACGGACAATCCCCTTGTAACCGCATCCAATGCTATGCCTGCACCGGTGATTCCACCGCCAATGACGAGCAAGTCAAACTGATAGTCGCGCATGAACTGTTTCACTTTCGGCCTTGTGATCGATGATAACATCATTCGCTCTCCTCCAGTCAAGATTTAAAAGTCCGCGCCGCTTCAACCGCCCTTATCCATCCGTTGTATAGGGCATCGCGCTCTTCCACTTCCATTATTGGTGAATACGTCTTTTCCTTTGCCCATAATGCTTCGACAGACTCGCAAGATTCGAAAAAGCCTGTTGCAAGTCCCGCAAGGTAAGCCGCTCCAAGTGCCGTCGTCTCTAAATAAGCCGATTGCTCCACTTCGATTTGAAGCAAATCGCTTTGGAATTGCATAAGGAATGTATTGGCGACAGCCCCTCCGTCAACTCGCAAAATATCGATGTCAATGCCTGCATCTTTTTCCATCGTCAGAAGCACATCTTTCGTTTGGTAGGCGAGCGATTCGACTGTAGCCCGGATGAAATGCTCTTTTTCCGTTCCGCGTGTCAATCCAAATACAGCCCCTCTCGTATCCGAATCCCAATACGGAGTTCCTAGACCGACGAACGCTGGAACTACGTACACACCATCCGTGGATGCAATACGCTTCGCGTACATTTCCGAATCCGCAGCCTTATTGATCATACGCAACCCATCTCTAAGCCATTGTATGGCAGAGCCCACGACGAACACACTTCCTTCTAGTGCATATGTAATCTTGCCGTCCAGACCCCATGCAATCGTTGTAAGAAGCCCATTTTCGGAAATCATCGGCTGTTCGCCCGTATTCAACAACATGAAGCAACCAGTGCCATACGTATTTTTTGCCATGCCTCTATGGAAACAAGTTTGCCCGAACAAGGCGCATTGTTGATCTCCCGCTGCCCCGGCAATCGGGATGGAAGCCCCAAAGAAAACAGATGGGTCGGTATTAGCATAGATTTCAGAGGACATTCTCACCTCAGGCAACATATTCATCGGGACATCCAACATTTCGCATAGATCTTTATCCCACTGCAGCTCATGGATATTGAAAAGCATCGTTCTTGATGCATTGGAATAGTCGGTGACATGGACGGCTCCATTCGAAAGCTTCCAAATTAAGAACGAATCAATCGTTCCAAAAAGCAGATCGCCTTTTTCCGCCCGCTCCCGAACGCCTTCTACTTCATCGAGAATCCATTTAACTTTTGAACCTGAGAAATAAGGATCAAGTTGCAACCCAGTCTTTTGACGGACGCTTTCTTGTTTACCACTATTCCTCAATTCATCGATAATCGGCTGTGATTGTCTTGATTGCCAAACAATCGCGTTGTAGACAGGTTGTCCAGTCTTCTTATCCCATATAACTGTCGTTTCTCGTTGATTTGTAATTCCAATTCCGTCAATATCTTTTGGCTGATGTCCGCTTTCAGTCAAGACTGAGGCGATGACGGATAAGACAGAACCCCATATTTCACTCGCATTATGTTCGACCCAGCCGGGCTTCGGAAAAATCTGCTTAAATTCCCGCTGTGCCGTATGAACGATCTCGCCTTTCCGATTAAACAGTATTGCCCTCGTACTCGTCGTGCCTTGGTCAATCGTTAATATGAACTCACCCATCCTCATTCCTCCCCCTCGTTCAATATAAGAGACTATTCATTTTTTACATTACCCTCTTAAACATCTTTTCAATTTCATAAGTTGAAAAATGTACCAAGACTGGTCGTCCATGAGGGCATGTATACGGATTTTCCGCAAGCGACAGGTCATTCAGCAATCTTTCCATATCTGCAATCGATAGATGATGATTCGCTTTAATGGACCGTTTACAGCTCATCATAATTGCAGTCTCTTCCCGTAGTTTGCCGATATCAGTCTTCCGGTTCGTCAGCACTTGCTCTATTAATTCTTCGATAAGCGTCGACGCTTCTCCTGCCGGAAACCACGCTGGATATTCCTTAACTGTATAAGAGGAAGGGCCGAACTCCTCCAAAAAGACGCCTACCTCATTTAACGCTTCCCGATTCTCTTCTATTTTCACCATTTCATCGCCTGAATAATGGAAAATGAGCGGCATTAACAACATTTGCCTTTCATCCTGTTCCACTTTACTCAATTTATCTCTAAAGAATTCATATTTGATGCGTTCTTGAGCAGCATGCTGATCAATCATATAAAATCCGTCTTCATTTTGAGCGACGATATACGTGCCGTGGACTTGACCGACCGGAACGAGTGAAGGGAATCTTTTTTCCTTCACTTCAATTGTTTCGGTAACAGGTACTTCAAGATTATCCAATACCTCTTGTTCTTCCATCACTTTCTCAGGCAAGTCTGCTTGCACATATTCCTGCTTGGCGATAGGTTCGTAAACAGTTTGGATTGGCTTCTTTTCGAACAGTTCCATTTCTGGTTTAGAATTTTCCTTCTCAAACTGAGCCACTACCTGTTTCGTTTCTAATTCCTCTCGTTCAACTGTCGTTTCCTTCCGAATATTTGAAGGCTGGAATTCATTCCACATGCTTACCTGCTCAGAAGGCATTCTTTTGACAGGCTCACGTTTCACAGCATCCGGAACGATAATAGATCTTTTCACCGCTTCGCGAACTGATGATTTGATAAGGGCAAACAGTTCACCCTCTTTACTAAGGCGAATATGCTGTTTGGACGGGTGCACGTTGACATCTGTTAAAAACGGATCTGTTTCAACGTTGATGACTGCAATCGGGAAGCGTCCGATCGGCAAATAGGTGTGCAATCCATCGAGCACTGCTTGATTTGCTGTGTAGCTCTTCACCCATCTTCCGTTGACGATAAGAGTCATATAGTTTTTGGATGCCCTTGTCATTTCAGGTAGAGTAACGTATCCATCCACTTTAAAATCGGAGTTTTCCCCGTTGAACGGAACCATTTTCTTCGCGACCGCCATACCGTAAATATCTGTAAGGACTTTACGCCGATCTCCGCTGCCTGATGTATGCAGGATTGTCTGGCTATGATGGGATAGCTTGAAAGAGATATGGGGATGGCTAAGCGCAAGACGGTTGACGAGATCGATTGTATGTCCTAGCTCAGTCTGGATTGTTTTCATATATTTCAACCTAGCCGGCGTGTTATAGAATAGTTGCGATACTGTCATATCGGTCCCTTTTCTGAATGCTGCGTTGGATTCTTTCAGAACGATGCCGCCGTCAAGCTGCACTTCCGTCCCTTCCGTTTCACCATCAGACGTGAAGAGGCTGACCTTGGATACGGAAGCGATACTGGCAAGCGCCTCCCCTCTGAATCCAAGAGTCCTGATCCGGAACAGATCATGTTCATTCGATATTTTGCTCGTTGCGTGGCGCTCAAACGCAAGGACAGCATCGTGACGTGACATCCCTTTTCCGTTATCGGTCACCCGAATGGATGTAAGGCCCGCTTCTTCAAGCGCAATTTCAATCGATGTGCTATCCGCGTCAATCGAGTTCTCGACCAATTCCTTTACAATCGAAGCTGGTCGCTCAACGACTTCCCCTGCAGCGATTTTATTCGATAATGAATCATCCATGACTGAAATGATATCCATTGAATCCCTCCTTATGTCTTTTGGTTATGAAAATGAATAGCAATAGGCAAGCTGGTCGTAAATCATCAATCCGCTTTCGTAGCCGTACTTAATTGTTTTTGCCAATCTAAGATCAAGTTCATCGCCTGCATCGGTGTCAAGTTCAAGAGGTCTGTCTGTTTCATCTGCTCTAAAACGGACTTGTCCACTTCCGACACCGGGTCAGGATCTTCCTGCAAATCAAAGAACGTCAATTGCTCGGATGCCGAAGGCGCGGCAGCCGCCTGTTCTGCATTTTCAAAAGCGTCAAGGAGCTCCTTAGCACGGACGACGATTGTGTCCGGAAGTCCTGCTAGCTGCGCAACATGGATACCATAACTTTTATCCGCCGGACCCGCCATCACTTTATGGAGAAAGACGACTCTTCCTTCCTGCTCCATAGCAGCCACATGTACATTCGCTAGTCTTTCCAATTCGATGTCCAATTTGGTCAGCTCGTGATAATGCGTTGAAAACAATGTGTTAGCACCGATTTCATTATGGATGAATTCCATCATTGCCTGGGCAAGTGACATTCCGTCGTATGTCGACGTTCCTCTTCCAATTTCATCGAAAAGGAGCAAGCTATTGCTAGTTGCATTCGCAATTGCATATTTCGATTCCATCATTTCCATCATGAACGTACTTTGACCGGATGCCAGGTCGTCCGCCGCTCCGATTCTCGTAAATATTTGATCTGTCACAGGAAGAGTTGCGGACTCGCAAGGCACATAGCAGCCGATTTGAGCCATGATGACTGTCAATGCCACTTGCCGCATAAATGTACTTTTACCAGACATGTTCGGACCTGTTATGAGCAGCATGTTTGCGTCCTCGGTCAGTTTGCAGCTATTCGGCACGTATAATGAATGATCCATCATCTTCTCGACGACGGGATGTCTTCCATTTTTAATTTCCAAGGCCCGTCCGTCATGGAATTGCGGTCTGACGAATCTTTGCTTCTCGGATACTTCGGCGAATGATAAGAGTACGTCCAACTCGGACAGGACGCTAGCCAACCTTTGAACTTTGCGGATATATTTTTTCATTTCGTCTCGCACAGTGCAAAAAAGTGTATATTCCAGTTCTTGCCCTTCCGCTTCGGCATTCAGGATCAGGTCTTCCTTTTCCTTCAGTTCGGAAGTGATATAGCGCTCCGCATTGGCAAGCGTCTGTTTGCGCTCATAACGGCTCAAATCCGCAAGATGGATATTGGATTTAGTAATTTCGATAAAATAGCCGAAAATGCGGTTGTAGCCGATTTTCAAGTTTTTAATGCCCGTACGTTCCCGTTCTTCGCGTTCGAGCCCAGCTAGCCATTCCTTGCCGTTTCTCGAAGCATCTCTATACTGGTCCAGCTTTTCGTGGTAACCATCTTTGATAATGCCGCCTTCCTTGACAGAGAGCGGAGGATTTTCTGCAATAGACACTTCCAAAAGATCAAGCGCTTCCGGACACGGATCGATTTGTTCAGAAAATCGTTGGAGTCGTTCGTGGCCAGATTGTTGTAAAGCATTTTTTAAATGCGGCACCCGTCGAAGGGAATTTCGAAGTTGTGCAAGATCTCTACCACTTGCACTTCCCATGGAAATTCTTCCTGATAACCGTTCAAGGTCATAAACTTCCTTCAAAGCTGTTTTTAATTCATCTCGAAGAAAGTAATCTTCAATCAAGTCGGAAACAATCGTTAATCTATCCTCTATCGCAACCCTGTCCGCCAGAGGCTGATGAATCCAAATTCTCAATTTCCTTGCACCCATCGCTGTCGATGTTTCATCAAGCAGCCAGAAAAGCGTTCCTTCTTTGCTTCCGCTCCGGATGGATTGGACAAGCTCGAGATTGCGCATTGAATTGGCATCGATTGATAGCTTTCCGGATTTTTGGATATATTCAAAAGGACGCAGGTGATCCAAAGATGTTTTTTGAGTGCGTTTCAAATAAGAAACTAAAATATCGCATGCCTCATTCAATTCACTTGGAACATGCGGCTGAGCAGTTTTAGAGTGCATGTCCTCCCCATTTTCCATCGAAAGGACGATATCCCTTTTCGCCATCCATTCATTTAATGTAAGATGCAACCGTTCCCGGACGACGATCTCCTTCATTCCGAGCGCTTCAATCTCGCCAATCAATGTACGTTCATCACCTTTAATAATTTCAGCCTTTCCTTCACCCGTTGCTAGATCGACATACGCCAAAGCATACCGTCGTTCATCCAACTGATCGGCAGCCCCGATGAAATGATTCGCATTGGCATCTAAAGATTTGCCTTCTATAATTGTTCCCGGTGTTACTACTTTGACGACTTCCCGTTTCACAATCCCTTTAGCCGCCCGTGGATCCTCCGTTTGTTCACAGATTGCCACTTTATGGCCTTTTTGGACCAACGTCTCAATATATCCTTCAGCTGAATGAAAAGGCACACCGCACATCGGGATTTTGTCAGTACTTCCTCCGTCCCTGCTCGTCAAAGTAATTTCAAGAATATTGGATGCTTCAATTGCATCGTTGAAAAACATTTCGTAGAAGTCTCCTAAACGGAAAAATAGAAATGCATCCTCATATTCTGATTTCACTTGTAAATATTGTTGAATCATTGGTGTATATGTAGTCATTCCAGAACCTCGCAATATCTGTCGTTTTCTTTATTATATCAAAACATGAAGCCTCACAGGTACAAAGCGGAAAATCCCGAATTTAAAAAAAGCCGGAAGCTTATCCGGCTTAAAATGGACGTGAATCCTTTCCTCTATCGTCATGACGCTTCTCTTCATCTGCTTTGTGATGGTCATGGTCATGTTCTTGATGGGAAGACGATTCATCATTGAATGACCATTCCTCTTCAAATTGATGCGGATGAACAGTGATACATACTTTTGTTTCCCCGACAACTTCCGCTACCAATTCTCTTTCCACTTTAATAATAAATTTTTCACCGCATTCTGAGATGAGTGCCTCGGTGCAATTTGGATGCTGGACGACGTTGACGATAATTTCTTCCTGACCGGACACCGGCTCATCCCGATAATGGAGCCGTATCTTATCCTTATACGGCACCGATTCCGAATAGACGGAAGTCTTTGAGTGATCGTGATGCGAATACCAGACATTCACATCAAATTTCCCTGTCACTTCAATGTATCGTCCCACTTTTTTTGCTTGATGCGTGTGGTTGATCACCCAACAGCCCAGAATGCTCGATGGATTATTCGGCGGCTTCAGAGAGACATTCGATTCCGTCCTTAGTTTCCCTTTAGCAATGACTGCCTTCGTCACAATTTGCCGTAGATTCTTCAGTTCGTTTCCTCCTTCGTTGACGTCTATTTATCCTATGCACCAGAAGCCCAGAAAGTGAAAAAACCGATGAGGAAATTATCCTCACCGGTTTTGATTATGATAATGGCTTATGTTTCGTACTTCTTACGTATGATCCAGTTTCCCCGCGTAGAACATCCCCGCCAGTCGATTCAATGATCTCGTCTGTAACACTGTTGGAAATCGTATTTGAGACCAGTTGAAGCAGTTCATTCACGTCAAGCTGTGATTGTTTGAATTCCTGTACAATCGGAACATCGTCAATCTCAGATTGAATCTTCTCGATTTTCCCTTCAATAATTTGGAGGGCTCTTTCCTTTTCATACATTTGAAAATTGACAGCTTGTGTTTGCAATGATTTCAAGCTAGCAATCTTTTCACGGATTTTTTGATTTTCATTAATTTGTTCTTCAGCACGTTTGAAAAATTCAACTTGCTCTGTATTGGCAATCATATGTGCAATTTCGCGTGCTTTTGCAATGATCTCTTCTTTAGTATAAAACTTTTCCATTATGACATCACCTTTTCCTCTTTTACGATACCGATAAATTCTCCGTCGAGCGACCATGTTTTGGCCTCTGTAATTTTTACATTCACAATTTCGCCGATCACTGAACGCGGCGCTTTGAAATTAACGAGTTTATTCTTCTCTGTATAACCGGCAAGCACTTCGGGATTCCTTTTACTTTCTCCCTCTACAAGCACTTTTACAATTTTACCTTTATAAGGCTTCATCGCTTCTGCGGACATATCATTTACGAGCTTATTGAGACGTTGAAGACGTTCTTTTTTCACTTCCATTGGGATATTGTCCACCATCTTGGCGGCTGGCGTCCCTTCACGTGGAGAATAAATATACGTATAAGCCATTTCGAAGCCGACTTCCTTATATAAAGAAAGTGTTTCTTCGAATTGCTCGTCCGTTTCATTCGGGAATCCGACAATAATATCCGTTGTCAACGTGACGTTTGGAATGGCGGCTTTTATTTTACCGACAAGCTCCAAGAACTGTTCTCTGGAATATTTTCGCGCCATAATCTTCAAAATATCGCTTGAACCTGATTGGACAGGTAAATGTATGTGATCGAGCAAGTTCCCGCCTTTAGCAAGAACTTCAATGAGATGATCATCGAAATCCCTTGGGTGGCTCGTTGTAAAACGTATGCGCGGAATATCAATTTGACGAAGGTCATCCATTAAATCCCCTAGGCGATATTCAATATCATCGAAGTCTTTTCCATAAGCATTAACGTTTTGGCCGAGCAGCATGATCTCTTTATATCCATGAGCGGCTAGCTGCCTAACTTCTTGGATAATGTCATGTGGGCGTCGACTGCGCTCTTTTCCACGGGTATACGGAACGATGCAGTATGTGCAGAACTTGTCGCAGCCGTACATGATGTTGACCCAAGCTTTTATATTGCCATGTCGGACTTTTGGAAGGTTTTCAATGATATCCCCTTCTTTAGACCAAACTTCGACGACCATTTCTTTGGACATATATGCTTCATGAAGGATATTTGGCAATCTGTGGATGTTATGCGTTCCGAAGATCATATCGACTTGATCGTATGTTTTCAGGATTTTATTAACGACTGACTCTTCTTGTGACATGCAGCCACAAACG
Organism: Sporosarcina sp. SAFN-015; assembly: GCF_051966875.1. Lineage (GTDB taxonomy): Bacteria > Bacillota > Bacilli > Bacillales_A > Planococcaceae > Sporosarcina. The sequence goes on from NZ_JBQCKP010000003.1 coordinate 251,723, forward strand.
CCTATGAGCAGATCAGGTTTTTCAAGCTTTAACGGCTTCAAATGTCCCAATTCACCAAACACCTTGTTTTCGGCGTTTTCTCGAATTGCGCACGTATTCAGTAGAATGACATCTGCATCGTCCACCATGTTTGTCGCTTCGTATCCTAAACCGGTAAAGATGCCCGCCATTACCTCAGTATCATGCTCGTTCATTTGACAACCATATGTACGGATATAAAATTTACGTCCAGCACCCATGCCAATAAAACGCTTTTCAATTTGGAAATCGTCGTGATAGGCGATTTCTTCTTTACCGCGCTTTTTTGCATTCTTTAAGGATGGGGGTGTATAGACTGTTTCAAAATATTTACTATAGTCCTTTTCCGTTGCAGATGCAGTTTTCACTGTATCCGGTTTGACAAGCCCGGCTTCCAGGCGTTGTTCTTCATTCATTTAAACAGCCCCTTTCTTCAAACCTTGCGGGAATTGAACAGATTCGATTCCATTATACATGAACTTCTTACCACTTTGAAGTAGTGTGATTTTTTTCACATCTGGAATTCAGCAGTTTTAGGCAACTGTGTGACAACTGGCGGTTTCTTTGGACGCGAGTGGGCTTGCTTTGGACGCGAGACGGCTTGCTTTGAACGCGCAACCACCTGCTTTGGACGCGAGACGGCTTGCTTTGGACGTGCGACCACCTGCTTTGGACGCGAGACGGCTTACTTTGGACGCGCAACCATCTGCTTTGGACATTAGACCTTATATAGGCGTTGCAACAATAAGGGGCTATCGCAGAAAATCAGTTTTCACTGACTTGCTGGATAGCCCCCTTGGATTTTATTGCTATTGTCAAATACGTTTTTAACTTCTTTTTCTCTTCTCAACTAACAGCTTCAACGCTGTTCGTCCCTCACCATTAATTTCAATATCGGTAAATGCCGGGGCACAAACGAGGTCGCTGCCGCTTGGAGCGACAAAGCCGCGTGCAATTGCGACCGCTTTGATGGCCTGGTTCAATGCGCCGGCGCCGACCGCCTGCATTTCCGCATACCCTTGATCCCTGATTACCGCTACGAGTGCTCCTGCGACGGAATTTGGATTAGAGCGGGATGATACCTTCAATGGACTCACCATGTTTCCTCCTTGTTTTCACGATGTCTATGGAATGTATTTATCCATACGTCATCTTATGAAAAGAAGGAGATGAATAGACTCACTTCATACTTCGAATCGGTGATCCTCATTGATCATAATACGTTCAATCGCGACAGCTTTACCTGTTTGGTCGTTTAACTCGACAAACAGCCCATTCAATTGGGCGCGGCCTCGTTTCGGAACTTCAAAGCGAGTCGGCAAATTCGTACGGAATCGATAGATGACATCCTCTTTCTTCATCCCTAATATTTCGTCATAGGGGCCAGTCATTCCGGCGTCCGTCAAATAGGCTGTACCGCCTGGCAAAATACGGTCATCTGCCGTTTGAACATGTGTATGCGTCCCGACGACAACAGATGCTTTTCCGTCCAAATGCCACCCCATAGCGATTTTCTCACTTGTCGCCTCAGCATGGAAATCAACGAAAATAAGTGGAGAAATTTCGCTTGCCTCTTCAATCAATTCCTCCGCCTTTTCAAACGGATCGCCATGCGGCGGAAGGAATGTTCGGCCATGCAAATTAATTACTGATAACGTCACTCCATTTTTAGTAATCGTCGTCATGCCTTTTCCCGGAGCCTCATCTGAAAAATTTGCAGGACGGATCAAATAATCGGTATCATCGATAAAATCGTATATTTCTTTTTGATCCCACGTATGATTGCCCATCGTCACGACATCGACGCCTGAACGGAGAAGATCGTCAAAAATTGCTTTTGTAATTCCCCTGCCCGAAGCGGCATTTTCACCGTTGGCAATGACGACATCCGCTTTGTATTTTCTTTTCAATCGTGCGATATGATCGAACACCATCTCTCTGCCGATTGATCCTACAATATCACCAATAAAAATTACCTTCATGATTGTAACCTCTTTCTACTTATACGAACTTCAAATGTAACGATAAGAAAATGACTCCTGAACCATGGCTGGACAGGAGTCATTTTATCATTTTGCATATTCGACTGCACGCGTTTCACGAATGACCGTCACTTTGATGTGACCCGGATAATCGAGTTCTTCCTCGATCCGTTTTCGAATATCTCTAGCCAGTCGATGCGCAGTAATATCATCAATCTGGTCTGGTCGAACAATGATTCGGACTTCGCGGCCCGCTTGGATGGCGAATGATTTTTCTACGCCTTCGTATGATTCCGAAATTTCTTCAAGTTTTTGTAACCTGCGAATATAGTTTTCTAAAGTTTCACTTCGTGCACCTGGTCTTGCTGCTGATAATGCATCTGCTGCAGCAACCAATACTGCGATGACAGACGTCGCTTCTTCATCACCATGATGGGATGCGATACTATTGATGACAACAGGGTGCTCTTTGTACTTCGTAGCAAGCTCTACCCCGATTTGAACGTGGCTTCCTTCGACTTCGTGGTCGATCGCCTTACCGATATCGTGGAGAAGACCTGCACGTCTTGCAAGGGTGACATCCTCGCCAACCTCGGCTGCCAACAGTCCTGCAAGATAAGCAACTTCAACGGAGTGCTTCAGGACGTTTTGGCCGTAGCTTGTTCGGAAATGCAATCTTCCAAGGATTTTGATTAGATCCGGATGCAAGTTATGAACTCCTACGTCAAATGTAGTCTGTTCCCCTTTTTCACGGATTAGTTCGTCCACTTCCCTGCGCGCCTTATCTACCATCTCTTCAATACGTGCCGGGTGTATTCTGCCATCTTGTACAAGTTTTTCAAGTGCAAGACGTGCAGTTTCACGACGGACAGGATCGAAGCCTGATAGAATGACCGCTTCTGGAGTATCGTCGATGATTAGATCAATACCAGTCAATGTTTCCAATGTCCTGATATTACGACCTTCCCTTCCGATGATTCGGCCTTTCATTTCATCGTTCGGCAAGTTTACGACAGACACGGTTGTTTCTGCAACATGATCTGCAGCGAAACGTTGTAATGCAAGGGAAAGGATTTCGCGCGCTTTCTTTTCGGATTCTTCTTTTGCACGCTGTTCTGATTCTTTTGTCATTACGGCGATATCTGTAGAAAGCTCTTTCTCGACGTCATCCAAGATGATTCGTTTCGCTTCATCCCGTGTGAGGGCCGAGATTCTTTCAAGTTCCGTCTGTTGCATGGCAACAAGATCTTCCGCCTTGCGTTCCATTTGTTCAATATGCTGTTGTCTACTGGAAAGCGCATCATCTTTGCGTTCCAGTCCTGCTTCTCTTTTATTGAGAGCATCATCCTTGCGGTCAAGATTTTCTTCCCGTTGTAAAAGGCGGTTTTCCTGCTTTTGCAGTTCCGCTCTTCGTTCACGGACTTCTGACTCCGCTTCAATTCTCAGTTTGTGATTTTCATCTTTCGCTTCTAACAGTGCCTCTTTTTTCATAGCCTCCGCTTCACGTTTCGCATCTTCGACGATTTGTTCTGCAGAGTTTTTGGCACCCGTCACTCTTGAATCATTCACCTTTTTGATAACTAAATAGATAACAACTGCACCGACGAACAGACCGAGCAAAGCGGAGATGATGTTTCCGATGATTCCATCTGGCATCCAGGTCACCTCCTCCTGCTATTCTTTTCGTTTTCAGTCGGCTCGTATATTAACATTCAACATACTGCCATAATGATTTCATTGGTGTGAAATTATACAATTCTAATTGTATCTATGAAAATTTGCCATGTCAAGGATTGTAAACAAAAGCGGAGGGCGGCGTTTAGCTTCGACAGGCATAAGGCAGATCTGCGAAACGGCGATCTTTGCCGTATAGCAGATCTGCATTATGACCCGAGAAGCTGCCGCCCGGAGTCTAGACGTAAACAAAAGCGGAGGGCGGCGTTTAGCTTCGACAGGCATAAGGCAGATCTGCGAAACGGCGA
>NZ_JBQCKP010000003.1:255804-463381 GCF_051966875.1 Sporosarcina sp. SAFN-015
CCGGAGTCTAGACGTAAACAAAAGCGGAGGGCGGCGTTTAGCTTCGACAGGCATAAGGCAGATCTGCGAAACGGCGATCTTTGCCGTACAGCAGATCTGCCTTATGACCCGAGAAGCTGCCGCCTGGAGTCTAGACGTAAACAAAAGCGGAGGGCGCCTTTGGTTACCTGAACCGGATGACAAAAACGGACTGCCCTTAAAGGCAGCCCGTTTGTTGATCAATTATTTTTCCTCTTCAACAAATAGATCTAGTTCATCTTCGTCGTCTTCGTCATGGCCTGCGATGACGTAGTTGGCTGCAGCCATTCCGTAGGAGTCGCGAATTTTGTTTGCGATTTCCGCACGAATATCTGGATTTTCTTTAAGAAATTGCTTGGCGTTTTCTCGTCCTTGACCAAGTCGTTCCCCTTCATAGGAGTACCATGCACCGCTCTTTTGGACAACTTCCAGTTCAGCGCCAAGATCGACAATTTCACCTTCTCTGGAAATCCCTTCTCCATACATGATATCTACCTCAGCAGTACGGAACGGAGGAGCAACTTTGTTTTTCACGACACGGATACGAGTTTTGTTACCCATAATGTCGTTTCCTTGTTTAATCGCTTCACCACGGCGAACTTCCAAGCGGACGGATGAATAGAATTTCAATGCACGTCCACCTGGTGTCACTTCAGGGTTCCCGAACATGACGCCGACTTTTTCACGGATTTGGTTGATGAAGACTGCGATCGTCTTCGATTTATTAATAGCACCGGATAGTTTACGAAGTGCTTGCGACATAAGGCGCGCCTGCAAACCAACGTGCGAGTCTCCCATTTCCCCTTCGATTTCCGCTTTCGGCACTAAAGCTGCAACGGAGTCGATGACAACGATATCGATCGCTCCACTTCGAACAAGTGCTTCAGCGATTTCAAGGGCTTGTTCGCCCGTATCCGGCTGTGATAATAGCAATTCGTCAATATTGACGCCCAGTTTCTGTGCATAAACTGGATCTAGCGCATGCTCGGCATCGATAAACGCGGCTTGTCCGCCTGATGCTTGCACTTCTGCAATTGCATGCAATGCTACTGTTGTTTTACCAGAGCTTTCAGGGCCGTAAATCTCAATGACCCGTCCTCTTGGATAACCGCCAACCCCTAATGCTGCATCTAGAGCAAGCGACCCGGTAGAAGACGTTGCAATCTCCCGGTCGGTTTTTTCCCCCAATTTCATGACGGACCCTTTCCCGAATTGTTTCTCAATTTGTTTCAAAGCTTGGTCCAAAGCTGCTTTACGATCGCTCAAAAACGATTCCTCCCTTAAAAGGCGTTATTCTTTTCTTCCTATCTCTACTATACTCCTTTTATGAGAAATACTCAAACAAAAAACGAACGCTTATTCGATTTATTTTATCAAAATCTATTTTTAAATGAGAATGAGGGGGATAAATCAATTTTAAATGAGAATAGGAGTCAAAAATTAATTTTCGGGTAAACGACTTTTCAATTCTTTTATTACGTAATAGAGTGCGAATCGAGCTGCACGTTTCCTATTAGCATTTCTGGAACCTGAAAGATCTAGTTTATACGTTTTCACTTCGTCATCTTTGTAAGCAATTCCGATCCATACAGTCCCGACTGGCTTCCCGTCATGCGGATCGGGTCCGGCAGCACCAGTCAATCCAATGCCTATATCAGAACTGAATTTTCGTTTCACACTCCGGGCTAGCGCAGCAGCACATTCCGAACTGACAACGCCATACTCATCAAGCAATGACCCCGGAATATCCAGTTGCTCTTTCTTCGCATTCTCATCATAAACGACAACTCCGCCTTTTAAGGATGAGCTGATTCCTGGTTCATCTGCCAATTCAGCCATGAATAGGCCAGCCGTCAAGCTTTCTGCAGCGGCAATGGTAAGCCCGTTCCTTAACAGAAGCTCAGCCGCCTTCGAGGACAACGAATCCTCATCGATACCATAGATGAATTGGCCGACTAATGAACGGATTTCAGATTCCACCGGCGTAATCAACTTATGAGCAGCCTCAACCGATTCCGCTTTGGAAGTCAATCGTAAAATGACTGAATCTGGGGATGCTAGAGGTGCTACGGTCGGATTTGTCTGACTATCCAAAATCGATTGGACACGATATTCAAGCTCGGCTTCGCCGATACCGTAAAACTTCAATACTCGTGATACGATGACTTCCTTATTGCCGGAAGTTCCCAATAAATAAGGTATCGCTTCCTTTTCAAACATCGGTTGCATTTCATGCGGAGGGCCAGGCAATAAAATATAGCATTTCCCATTCTTTTTAATCGCCATGCCGGGCGCCATCCCATGATTGTTTGCTAAAACCGTCGAACCGCTTAGCACTAACGCTTGCTTCTTATTATTGTCGGTCATCGTCCTTCCTGTCCGTTTAAAATATGCTTCGATAGATATTAATGCATCATTATCGCTTTCAAGTGCAACGCCAAGTTTCTTGGCAATCGTTTCTTTCGTTAAATCGTCTTTTGTAGGTCCCAATCCTCCAGAAAAAATGATGAGATCGGCACGATTTTGTGCAATTGTTATCGCTTCATCCAACCTGTTAGGATTATCCCCTACGACCGTATGGTAATACACATCGACGCCAGCTTCAGCAAGACGCGCTGAAATGAAGGCTGCATTCGTATTTGTAATTTGACCTAATAGAAGCTCAGATCCTACTGCGATGATTTCCGCTTTCATTGTGCCATCCCCTTACATGGAGTCGAGTAAGACCCGTCGGTTTTTGTAAAAATAATCCGCTCCGGACCAAATCGTAAAGAATAAAGCAATATAAAGCATGATTGTACCGAATGGGAAATTAATTGCTTCGAAGAAAATGTTATTCAGCAATAAGAAGGAGATTGCAACGAGTTGTGTCGCAGTCTTGATTTTCCCTAATTGATTTGCGGCAACTACTTCGCCGCCGCCTGCAAGAATAAGTCTCAATCCAGTGACAGCAAATTCCCTGCTAATAATGATGATGACAATCCACGAAGCTGCCGAACCAAGTTCAACTAGAATGATCAATGCAGCCGAAACGAGAAGTTTATCAGCAAGCGGATCCAAAAACTTCCCCATGTTCGTAACTAGATTATGTTTTCTCGCCAAATGGCCGTCGAACCAATCTGTCGCTGCAGCGATAATGAACAGCAAAGCACCAATCAGATGCTCCATAGAGAGAGTTGTGCCCCCCACTGCAAATGATCCCATGCCAAAATCAACAACCATGAAAATGATAAATATAGGAATGAGTAAAATGCGGGATACTGTAATCTTATTAGGTAAATTCATTAGTCTCACTATCCTTCCGAATGAAAAAAGTCATCTTTGTAGATGACTATTTTTTCATTTCTCATATTCTATAAAAATATTTTGTGTAGATTTATCTGATACATACTCAAGTTTCTCCCCATTTACATAAATATCCGTAAACGGAGTTACAGCAACACGTATCCGGACAAATTGAACATCCGAAACATCCAATTCAATCGTTTCGCCATCTTTCATAACTCTCGCACCTGGCGTAAGTTCTTCTTTGTTTTCATTCTGCACGCCAATCCACGTATCTCCGAACGTATCGATCTTCAGCTTGAATTCTTCAGAATCCGTCAAAGTGTATGTGGAATCTTCTCCGCTCGTATTTACATACGTAAGAGTTTGCTCCTTCACCTCTTCTTCAGGCTCAGGATCCGGCTCAGTTGCTTCCTCGTCAGGCTTATCTTCCGACGCACCATCGTCCACATTACCTGCCGGCGGCTGATTACTATCCATTGTAATTGGTTGTTCCGATTCCACATCGAGTCCGGTATCTTTGGATGCGCCTTTTTGGAAGAATGTCCATATAACGACAATAATTACAACAATAAATAATGCTACGATAATTTTAGGGATTGCTTCATTCAGACGGCTGTTGCCTTTTATACCTCGGCTCCTCGTCATAGGAGGGGTAATTTGAGCATTCTCTTCTTCGAGTTTTTCATGCATTGCAGATTCTTTATACAAAGATAACATTTCATCGGAATCCAAACCGACAGCTTCCGAATACTGTTTAATGAACGCACGCACATAAAAAGCGCCGGGCATCATGCTGTAATCTTCATTTTCAATACCGGAAAGGTACCGTTTTTGAATTTTAGTTATTGATTGCAAATCATCCAGTGAATATCCCTTAGCTGTTCTCGCCTCTTTAAGACGATCACCTAATCCGGTCAATTTTATCACCTGCCTGTTTAAAAGTTGAACGTACCAAATCCGCCCATCGGTCCGACATCGGACATCATATGGTTTTTCTCCATCATTTCATATGTAATTTCTTGGTCAGGATCTGTCCGTAATTCGATAATATAATCAAAATCCTCCATGTCATATTCAGAATGCTGAACGAACATGTCCGGATGCTCGACCACTTTGATGGAAGGCATACTCATCATTTCACGGACAAGTTGCATATGTCTTTCATCTCCGGATTTACGCGTGACGATTCCGTCGAGGATAAAAATATTATCCTTTGAGAATTCATCCCCCGCCAAAGTATTCCGCACGGTCTGTTTAATCATTGTTGAAGAAAGGAAAATCCATTTCTTATTCGCACACACACTTGCAGCGACGACTGATTCCGTTTTGCCGACCCTAGGCATCCCTCTTATTCCGATCAATTTATGGCCTTCCTGTTTGAACAGCTCTGCCATGAAATCTACGAGGACTCCCAATTCACTTCGAATAAATCTGAATGTCTTCCGATCATCGATATCCCGTTGGATGTATCGTCCATGTCTCACTGCTAAAATATCCCGCAGTTTCGGTTCACGAATCTTCTTTACCTGAATGGTTTCCATCGTGGATGCAATTAATTCGAAACGTTTGATTTGATCGTCATTTTCCGTCCTGACAAGCATGCCGCGATGTCCTCCGTCAACACCGTTAATCGTTACAATATTGACGCGCAGCATCCCCAATAAGGAAGCAATATCTCCGAGCAAACCTGGCCGATTCACTTGTATCTCATATTCGACATACCATTCACCCATTCGACACACCCTTTCGATCCTTTTTCATAATGAACGCATAAAGCTGGAAGTGACTGTCCGGCTGTTTTTTGGAACGCTTCTATTTGTAGGACGCAAAAGACGCAACTTAGTTCTATAATAGCGGATTCGAGATGCGAAGAAAAGGAAAAAAGAAAAGGGGATAATTACCTTCCCCTATTATATATACCAACCACTATATATACCAACCGCCATTCAGCTTTAAAATTTCGCCAGTCATATAATCTGCCTTTCCGCTTACGAGGAAGCTTGCAAGATCCGCGACTTGCTCGGGGTGTCCGGTTGACTGCAAAGGAATTTGATCAATGACAAGCTGTTTATCATCTATCGACAACTCTTCATTCATTTCCGTCTCAATCCAACCAGGAGCAATCGCATTTACTCTTGTCCCGGTATATGCCGCCTCTTTTGCATATGCTTTGACAAATGCATGCTGTGCTCCTTTGACGGCAGAATACATCACTTCCCCTGCAGCGCCGGTATTGCCCCATATTGAGCCGATAAATAGGATGTAGGAAACTGGATGACTGCGCAACTGCGGCGAAACAAGACTGATGAACAATGCAGGGTTTTGCATGTGTACACGCCATAATGCATCCATATCGCTGCTATTCGTGTCTGTCAATAATTTTAACATCGACTGACCAAGGGCGACGACAACCGCTTGTACATGTCCGACTTGCTCTGCCAACTTTTGTGCGCCGTCAAGTTTCGTAAAATCCGAATGGATAATCTGGAAATCCCCATCTGGATGTTTTTCAAGCAGTGCCCTTTTCAATTCTAATGCGCGACTTTCGTTTCTATTATAATGAAGATACAAGGACCATCCATCTGCAGCGAGTTGGCGGCTGACCGCTTCCCCTATGCCTCCGGATGAGCCTAGAACGACAGCATACCTCTTCATTTTCAGCCTTCTTTTGAGCCTGGAACAATCGTCATGACAGTGTGGCTTTCTTCGTTGGAAATCGTCTTAAATGCATCCTGCAAATGCTCTAACTTAACTTGTTCAAGGGTCGGCACGACATCAAATAAATTCATGCCATTGAAATTGTATTGAGTAAACTGATTCGAAATAAATTCGATGGAGTTCAATGAGCGCATGAATTGACCGATTCTCCGTTTTCTCGCACGATTCAAATCCTCTTCGGTAATCGTCCAATTTTCCGCAAGCGATTTCAATGTACCTCTGACGGCTTCTTCTAACTCTGATGGATTATCGGTATCCGATTCAACCATAGCGAATCCAAATCCCTTCTCAAATATGAAATCATAATGATACGTTTCATCGATTAAATGATCGTTATATGCTTTCGTGTAAAATTCGGACGTTCGGCCGAACAAAATATCTAGAAGAAGATTGATCGCCAAATCTTGGCGCAGCATTTCTTCGCCTTCCATCATTGTATGAAGGCACTTCATGCCGTAATTGAATTTAGGACGAAGGACATCCATTTCAAGCACTGTTTTCTTCCTGTTCGCTTCATTCGGTTCTTCAGGATACTTCCTCGTAATTTCTTCCGGTTCCGAAAATTCCTTGCTGCTTTGATCTTTGCGGATGAAATCCATCATTTCTTTCGGGTCCACTGCCCCAATGACAAAAACCGTCATGTTAGAAGGATGGTAAAACGTTTCATAACATTCATATAAGTGCTCGGCTGTAATTTCTTGTATCGTATCAACCGTTCCCGCGATATCGATGTTGATTGGATATTCTTTATATAAGCTTTGAATCGTCCCGAAATAATTTCGCCAATCCGGATTATCATCATACATCGTAATTTCTTGTGCGATGATGCCTTTTTCCTTCTCCACTTTTTCTTCAGTGAAATAAGGCTCCTGCACAAAATCGAGCAGAACTTTTGTGTTATCATATAAGTTATTTGTCGTAGAGAATAAGTACGATGTACGTGTGAATGACGTGAAAGCATTCGCGGAGGCACCAAGGACGCCAAATTTCTGGAACACATCCCCTTCCTTCTTATCAAACATTTTATGCTCAAGGAAATGCGCTATTCCGTCTGGCACTGTTACAAAATCCTTCTTGCCCCGCGGAATGAATGTCCTATCAATTGAGCCATATTTCGTCGTAAATGTCACATATGTCTTTGAAAATCCGCGTTTAGGCAAAATATAGACATTCAAGCCATTGTCGAGCCTTTCGTGGAATAATGTCTCCTGTAAATTATCAAAAGTGATCTTTTCCATCATTACGCCTCTCTTCCCGACAATAAATAGATGAGTTCAAGTTGGATTTGTGATGCCATCTGTTTTACGTCTTCGATGGAGACCGCATCCCATTTGGCAATCCATTTATCGGCTGTGAAATCCTCATCCAACTGCTTGTACTGATCATACACCTCGATTTGGCCCCTTGCAGAGTCGAATGCACTCCGAATACTGTTCGACAACAAGGCGACTGTCTGGTCAAGTTCCAAGTCCGATACGTTTCCTTTTTGCATTTCGTCAATCTGTTCGCCGATCAATTTGACAGCCTTCTCCTCAAGTTCCGCATCAATCCCTGCCATTACATACACAATACCGTAATAAGCTGCATATGCACTGTTGACCGTGTAAGCCATACTTTCTTTTTCCCGTACATTCATGAATAATTTACTATGTGCAAATCCACCTAGTACACCGTTTGCCACTTGCATCTTAGGATAATCTGGATGGAAGAAAGAAATCGGCGTTCTATACCCGACTTGCAGCTTCCCTTGCTTCATGTCCTGCCTTTCAAAAACTTGGCGGGCTTCTTTGTTCTCAGTCTCTTTTTGTTCATATTGTTTTTTCGTCACTTCTCTAGCAGGAAAATCGAACATTGATTTTATTTTCTCAACGAGCTCATCTTCTTGGACATCTCCAACGACATAAATGTCGATTTCATCTTCATTCAACATTCTCTTGTATGTATCAAGGAGCGTTGCACTCGTTATGCTTTCAACATCCTCTTCCGTTCCGCTTGATGACATAGAAGCAGGATCATTTGGACGCATCAGCTCTAGCATGCGCTTATGGGCATATCTAGTTTTGTCATCATAAATAGATCGGATTCTTTCAATCACCGTCCGTTTTTCCCGGCTGACAATCGACTCATCAAAAGTTCCATCTTTAAAGTTCGGTTTGAAGATGATCGTGTTGACCATATTCAACGCTTCATCAAAAACGCCAGTCGTCGAGAGGTATTCATCGTTTACACATTCCATATTCAACGATAAGATGTGTGAGCTGCCGCGCTTGCCTGCATCCATATAGAAAACGGTTCCATACAATTCATCTAACGCTTTTCGCAAATCACTTTGTTTTGGATAATCAGCGTTCGAATCTTGGAGTACATTTGATAAAACTGCCCGGTATGCTGCTTGTTTTTCATCCAGTTCAGCCAACCATTTGATAGACATTGTGATCGTTTTAAATTGTTCTGTCTTACGGATATATAAATTAACTCCTTTTTGAAGCTCGACCTTTGTAAACATACGAACACCTCGTTTTTTCTTTATTATACGAATACCCTTCTACAATATACATTTCATCATATCAACAAGGCAAAATAAACGCTTTTTACCAATTTCCCTCTTTAATTAAAGACAAAACAAAACGCCTGGACTCCATTCGATAGGAATCCAGGCGACAAAATCGATTATCTGCTCCCTTTGATGTATGGTACACCGTTCGCTTTCGGAGCATTCGCCTTCCCGATAAACCCTGCCAACGCAAGGATCGTCAAAACATAAGGCAAGATATAGAAATAAACTGTCGGCACATTTTCGATGAAGCTTATAGAACCGGCGCTGATTGCAAGCGCTTGGGCAAACCCGAAGAAAAGGGCCGCTCCCATTGCACCGATTGGATGCCATTTACCGAAAATCATTGCCGCCAAAGCCATGAATCCTTGGCCGTTGATCGTCGCATGACCGAAATCTCCGGTCATTGTTTGTGAATAGATAGCACCGCCGATACCAGCTAAACCGCCGGACAAAATAACTGCTGTGTAACGGACTTTTGCCACATTGATCCCCATCGTATCCGCGGCCATAGGATGCTCCCCTACTGAACGGAGACGAAGGCCGAATGGCGTCTTATAAATAACGAACCATGCAATTATCGCAATGAGTATCGCCAAAACAGAAGTTCCATATACCGATTTGAAAAACATTGGTCCAATTACTGGGATGTCTTGCAAAATTGGAATGTTGACACGCGGAATTTTCTTTTGAATAAAATCCGTCTGTCCTTTTCCGAACATCATTTTAACGGAAAACAAAGCAATTGCAATACCTAGCATATTAATTGCGACCCCGGATACGACTTGGTCTGCTCGGAATGAAACCGAAGCAACGGCATGCATAACCGAAAATAGTGCGGAAACAAGCATGGCAACTAATAAAGCAATCCACGGCGTCCAACCGCCGAAGACATCGGCATAAGCCAAGTTGAAAACAATTCCTACGAATGCACCCATGACCATGAGGCCTTCCAGTCCAATATTGACGACACCGGAACGTTCAGAGAAAACGCCACCGATTGCAGTTAGGATAAGGGGGGCTGCATAAGCGATCGAAGTCGGCACGATAAAATAAAGTGCTTCTAAAAAGCCCATGTCATTTCGCCTCCTTTTTCTTATTCAACCGTTGCAGTCCCACCCGGATGATATATCCGCAAGCAACAAAGAATATGATGAGTGCAATGACGATTGATACGATTTCAAGTGGAATTCCTGCCGCATTCGGCATATTATTCGCACCATATTTCAACGACCCGAACAATGATGCTCCGAAGATGATTCCAAGTGGAGCGTTTGCACCGAGCAATGCGACGGCGATCCCGTCAAACCCGATACCAGTGAATCCACCTTGGTTTGTCATACTTCCGAATGTTCCAAGCCCTTCCATGGCTCCTCCTAGACCTGCAAATGCACCTGAGATCACCATAGATAAAATAATGTTTTTCTTAACATTCATCCCTGCGTATTGGGAAGCGTTCTCGTTGAAACCTACTGATTTCAATTCGAATCCGGTTTTCGTCTTTTCGAGGATGAACCACATCACGACGACCATAGCAAGAGCTACGAATATTCCGTAGTGAAGAGTGGAATAGTCAGTCAAATTCGAAAGGAATTCCGAACGCAAGGAAGCGGTCGGCTGTATCCTTTCCGTCTTATAGCTACCGCCAGATACTGTTTTGATCAATGCATTAACGACATGAAGGGCAACATAGTTCATCATGATCGTAACAATAACTTCATGAACACGTAACGTCGCTTTCAAAATCCCAGGAATCAATCCCCATAACGCACCGGCAGCTGCTGCCGCTAATAGTGCGAATGGCAAATGGATATACATCGGCAATGTGAACGCCGAGCCGACGTATGCAGCTGCAAACCATCCGACCATGAGCTGACCTTCAACACCGATGTTGAAAAGTCCCGTACGGAAGGCGAATGCGACTGCTAGACCCGCAAGAATATATGGGCTAATTTGCCGGATTGTTTCACCGATTGCGTAACTATCTCCGAAAATACCATTCCATAATGCTATATAACCTGCTATAGGATCATAGCCGCTGAAAAGCATGACGATAGCTCCGACGAGTAAACCAAGGATGATCGAAATGGCTGGCACTAAAATTTTGATTACTCTATTAGACATCTCGATCCACACCTTCTTTCATAACATGCTGCTCTTTCTCGTCCTTTGAATGTCCTGCCATTAAAAGTCCGAGTTCCTGTTCGTTCGTCTCAGATGGAATGACCGTATCGACGATCTGACCATCGTGAATGACCGCAATGCGATCAGACACATTCATAACTTCATCTAATTCAAAGGAAATGAGGAAAACCGCTTTTCCTTTATCACGCTGTTCAATAAGTCTTTTGTGGATGAATTCAATCGCCCCAACATCTAGACCTCTGGTTGGCAAAGCAGCAATGAGCAAATCGGGATCACGTGAAACTTCACGTCCGATAATGAGCTTTTGCTGATTCCCTCCGGATAAAGCGCGGGAAAGCTCGTGTTCGCCTTGAGTTCTAACGTCATATTCTTCAATGATTTTCTTTGCCTTATTTGAAATGGCATCATATTGCATAATACCATTCTTCGAATACGGCTCATGATAATACTCTTGCAATGCGACATTGTAGCCGACTGAGAAGTCTAGGACGAGGCCATGTTTGTGTCGGTCTTGCGGAATATGCCCCAATCCAGCTTCCGTAATTTTTCTCGGTTTCAATCCTGTTATATCTTTTGAATTTATCGTGATTTTTCCGCTTTTCACTTTTCGCAAGCCTGCAATCGCTTCAATTAATTCGGACTGTCCATTTCCATCAATTCCAGCCAGACCGACAATCTCTCCTTTTCGGATTGAGAGATTCAAGCCTTTCACTTTTTCGACTCCCCTATAATCGACGACGACTAGGTTTTCGATGTTCAAAACTTCTTCCTTCGGAATAGAAGGGCCTTTTTCAGTCTTGAATGTGACTTGTCTACCAACCATCAAAGTGGCAAGTTCTTCAGGGTTTGTTTCGGAAGTGACGACCGTCCCGATCCCTTGGCCTTTCCGGATGACTGTTACGCGATCGGATACGTCCATTATTTCTTGCAATTTATGAGTAATGAGGATGATTGATTTACCTTCTGTAATGAGCTTTTTCATAATTCCGATTAACTCTTGTATTTCCTGAGGTGTCAAGGAAGCTGTCGGCTCGTCAAAGATTAGAATATTAGCACCGCGATAAAGCGTTTTCAATATTTCCACACGCTGTTGCATCCCAACCGAAATATCTTCGATTTTCGCATAGGGATCAACATTCAATCCATACGTGTTTGAAATCTCGGCAACTTTTTTTGCTGCATCTTTAATATTTACGACGCCCATCTTTTTAGGTTCATTACCTAAAATGATATTTTCAGTGACGGTTAAGTTCTCAACCAACATGAAATGTTGATGAACCATCCCGATACCAAGATCGTTTGCGACATTTGGATTCGTTACGTTGACTTTCTTTCCGTTGACACGTATTTCGCCCTCTTCGGGTTGATAGAGTCCAAACAACACATTCATCAATGTGGTTTTGCCTGCTCCATTCTCGCCTAAAAGCGCATGGATTTCCCCTTTCCTCAACTGCAAGGTGATGTTGTCATTCGCCCGGAAATTACCGAATTGCTTCGTAATGTTCAACATCTCAATGACATGCTCCAATGGATTCACTTCCTTGTATAATAGTTTATCTTTGTAATTGGAAAATAAAATGAACACAATAAAAGGTTCTTTTGTACAAAAAACCTTTTACTCTATCATTTTATGGTGCTTTTCTCACAACAAAGGCCGGAATGAACCGGCCATTGTCATTGTAATTATTATTCTGCAAACTCAG
Organism: Sporosarcina sp. SAFN-015; assembly: GCF_051966875.1. Lineage (GTDB taxonomy): Bacteria > Bacillota > Bacilli > Bacillales_A > Planococcaceae > Sporosarcina. Next base: position 268,231 of record NZ_JBQCKP010000003.1, read on the forward strand.
GTACTTCGATTTCACCATCAGCAATCTTTTTAGCATATTCATCGATTTGCTTCAGGACATCCTCAGGGATTGCTCCACGGGAATCTGCAAGTTTTACGCCGTCATCATGAAGACCGTAAACTTTTGTTTCGCCACCTGGGAATTTGCCTTCCTTAGCAAGTGCAGCAATGTCTTGTACTGCTACGTCTACACGTTTTAGCATTGAAGTCATTGTGATGTTGTCATCGCCGACTTGACCTTCATCGTATTGGTCGGAGTCAACACCGATTACCCATACGTATGCGTCTTTGTCAGCAGCTTTACGTTCTTTCGCTTCCGTGAAGACACCGTTTCCTGTACCACCTGCTGCGTGGAAGATAATGTCTACACCTGAAGAGTACATACGGCCCGCTTCAGCTTTTCCAAGTTCGGCTTTGTCAAATGCACCAGTGTATTTAACGTCAACTTTGATATCAGGATTTACAGCCGCAACACCTGCAACAAATCCAGCTTCAAAGCGTTCGATAACCGGAATTTCCATACCACCGATAAAACCGATTTTATCGGATTTTGTCATCAATGCAGCTGCAACCCCAGCAAGGTACGCACCTTCTTGCTCCTTAAACAGGATGCTAGCTACGTTTGGTTGATCAACAACGCCATCGATAATCGCATAATTCGTTTCTGGCTTTTGTTCCGCGATTGTATTGATCGCTTCTTCCATTAAGAAACCTACACCGAAAACTAAGTCAAAGTCACGACGGGTAAGCGCGTTCAAGTTTGACGTATAATCCGCTTCACCTTTTGATTGAAGGTACGCGTAACCGCCGTCCCCTTCGCTCATGTTGTTGTCTTTACCAAATTTTTGAATCCCTTCCCAAGCGGATTGGTTGAATGATTTGTCGTCAACACCGCCGACATCCGTAACCATCGCAAGTGAAAAATCTGATTCGTTTCCACCAGTAGAAGATGAAGAATCTTTTTTGTCTTTGTCCGTACCACAAGCACCAAGTAATGTACCTGCTGCTAGAACCAATGATAATGCAAGACCGTATTTACGTTTGCTCACTGATTGGACCTCCCTGTTTTTTTATTTTGGTATTAAATATGACGTATGAACGTCTTAAATGCACACTCAAGAAGCAAACAGCAGACAGTCAAAATGACAGGCAGTTATTGCATTTGCAATTTGCCCATCATTCCAGATTGCTTGCCGACAGCTTCAAGAATTTGTGCCTTATACCCTTTTTCGGACTACATGGAAGCTGAACTTATCAGCCCTAAAATAATTTTTGGAGTAAAGGACCATTTCGCCTTCCTCGCTATAATGATGTTGGAGCAATACGAGAAGAGGAATGTCAACACCACATCTGAGTATAGAAGACGCTTCATCGTCATACCCGACAGGTTCAATATTTGCCACAGCTTGGACGATTCGGATGCGGCCAGATTTCTCTATCAACTCAAAAATGGATTCGTTCAACAAGACATCCGATCCACCTTCAAGATCTTTGGCAAGCACATGATCGACGCAATAGACTACAGGCTCTCCGTCTGCAGTTCTAACTCTTTTAATCGTTACTAGACTGTCATTTTCTTCACAATCAAACTTCCCAATCATTTCATCATTCGGAAGACTTTCCTGTACTTCCATAAAGATTGTGCCAGGAACCATTCCTGCATCACAAATCATGGAGGATACGCTTGAAAGCTGTTCAATTCCGGATGAAAATAATGGCCGCGGATTTACGAAAGTGCCAACACCGTGTTTACGGACGATTACTTTTTCCTCTTCAAGGACCCGCAATGCTTCACGAAGCGTAGCCCTGCTGACGCCAAGCTTTCTGGCAAGCTCAAATTCGGATGGAAACTTCTCGTTCTCTTTGAAAACGCCGGAATCGATATCTTCCTTCAATCGCTCGATCACTTGCACGTATAAGTGCCTTTGATCTGTTTTCACCACCATTTAAATCCCCCCTCCTGATGAGGTTAGACCTCAGATGTGTTACCTCATTTCCTAATCATCCATACTATATCATTTCCATACTCCAAAATAAACATCTGTTTTTCAAAAAAACTTGAAACTAGCATAAATTCTTTTGAAATGTCCTGCTTTTGTCATGTTTTTCTAGCTTGTTACTCGTAATTAACGGCGGATATCAGGACTTGTCTTGGCTTGCTGCCCTCCGGAGGTCCTACGACACCTCGCATTTCCATTTGATCAACAATTCTTGCAGCTCTTGAATATCCGATTCGAAAACGCCGTTGAAGCATTGACACAGATGCAGTCTGCATTTCGATGACAAGTTGGACGGCCTCATCATACAATTCATCCGTCTCTTCGTGCGGCTGTACTTCCTCTACTTCTGTCGGTATCATCTCTTCCTGATATTGTGCTTTTTGCTGTTCAATTACGAAATCAACGACAGCCTCGACTTCTTGATCAGAAACGAATGCACCTTGGACCCTGACCGGTTTGGATGCTCCGGCCGGAAGAAATAGCATATCTCCGCGACCAAGTAGTTTCTCTGCTCCTCCACCGTCCAAAATTGTCCTCGAATCAACCGCGGAAGAAACTGCAAACGCGATTCGCGAAGGAATATTCGCTTTAATAATACCTGTAATAACGTCTACACTTGGACGTTGCGTTGCAATGATCAAATGAATGCCGGCAGCACGTGCCATTTGAGCAAGACGTGTGATGGAGTCTTCTACATCACTTGAAGCAACCATCATCAAATCTGCAAGCTCATCTACGATGACGACGATATAAGGCATACGCGGATGTTTTTCGTCATTTTCATCATTCCATTGTTCAATATGCTCATTATACCCTTCAATATTCCGAGTTCCCGTATGTGAAAACAGCTCGTATCTTCTTTCCATTTCAGATACTACTTTTTTTAATGCTTGGGAAGCTTTCCGCGGATCGGTGACGACCGGCGCCAATAGATGCGGAACACCATTATAAACGTTCAATTCAACCATTTTCGGGTCAATCATCATCATTTTCACTTCATGCGGCTTAGCGCGCATTAGAATACTAATAATAATTCCGTTGATGCAAACACTTTTCCCGCTTCCCGTCGATCCTGCAACAAGGACATGCGGCATTTTATTCAACTCAGCCATCATTGCTTGTCCTGTGACATCTCTGCCGAGTACAATGCTCAATTTCGAGTCCGGACGATTATTTTCCTTGGAATCAATAACTTCTCGCAAGCTGACGATTGCAACTGCTTTGTTCGGCACTTCAATACCGACTGCCGACTTTCCTGGTATTGGTGCTTCAATTCTAATATCGCTTGCTGCTAGAGCAAGGGCAATATCATCGGCCAAACTGACAATTCTGCTCACTTTCACGCCTGTATCGGGAAGCACTTCATATTTCGTTACAGCAGGACCTAAATGGACTTGCGTAACTTTTGCTTTGACACCAAAGCTTAAGAATGTCTTTTCAAGTTTCTGTGCATTTGCATGGATAGAATCATATTCTGCCGATTGATCATTGGATGGCGTTTGCCGAAGCAATGATGGAGGCGGTAAAATATATGATACATTTTCCTCTTCGCCAGATACACCCGAATAGGTCGGAACATCTCCGTCATCCGATTCATTTGCAGGCGATGTTTCCACTTGTTTCTCAATGACAGTGTCATCATTGGATGGTATTGGTTCAATTCGTTCATTGAAAGCGGAAATGATCGGTTTTGATACGATTTCTTCTTGTTCTTCAAGTGTGGCAACTGTTGGATCATCTTGCTTAACCTCCTGAAGCGTCTGCTTTTTGCGACGTTCAGTTCTTGAAGAGGCTTGCTGGTTCCCTTTTTTAGGAATCCTTTTTTCTTTTCGTTCCGTTTTCGTTTTTAAAGAAGAAAGCACCTTCGGATAATGCTCCGCTATATAAGGGACAAGCGCCTTTCCGGTGAGCAGCACGATACCGATTAATAATAGAAGAACACCGGCTACTGTTGCTCCTGCTGAATCAAATAAAGAATGGAAGAGCGCAAATAGCATTGCACCAGCCAATCCCCCCCCTAGAGCTCCGCTTCTTGATGCGATTCCTTCATTCGTAATAAGGACTTTCCACGTCTCTTGAAAAGCCGAATTGGACATAAGTACTTTGCTTTCATATAGCTCTTTGAATAAATAGATATGGCTAAATAATAGCAAGCTTGCGAGAATGAATAAGCTGCCGCCGACAATTCGGTTTTTCCAACCTACCGTCTTCCGTTTTACCATGAATAGAAGCGCTTGAACGATCAATAGAAGTGGAACAGCACCATGCCAATTCCCAAATAGGAGTCTTGCGAAAGAAGAGAGCCCTCTTCCGACGATGCCAAACTCAAAAATAATGATGATAGCGAAGCCGATCATCGTTAAACCGGCAACTTCGTATACTAATGGATGGAGGCCGTCATTATTCTTTTTGGACGCGGTCTTTTTCTTTTTCTTCGATTTTTTTGACATGAAACTCCTCCTTTTACAAAAAGGATTTCCCGCCGTGCGGACGGCATGGAAATCCTTTTCTCAAGTTCTATCGTTGTTTTGTTCAGATTCCGTTTTCGAGACCTTGCTCAATACTCCATAATGATCGGAATAATCATCGGTCTTCTTTTAGTTTGTTGGAATAAATAAGAGCTTAATGTATCACGGATCTCTTGCTTTATGTTTGTCCATTCAAACGTATCTTTATTCACATACTTTTCCACTATCTTCCGTACAAGGTTCTTCGATTCATCAAGAAGCTCTTCAGACTCCCTCACATAGACGAATCCGCGTGAGACGATTTCAAGACCTGCAGCTATCCTTTTCTGTCTACGACTTAATGTAATGACGACAGTGAAAATACCGTCTTGCGACAAGAGCTTTCTGTCGCGCAGTACGATATTGCCTACATCACCGACCCCAATTCCATCAATGAGAATATTTCCTGCTTGTACACGGCCGCTCATTCTCATCTTGTCGTTTTTATATTCGACGATATCCCCTTTATCAGCTATAAAAATCTGCGATTTTTGCAAGCCGACCTGTTGCGCTAGCTTTGAATGGGCAATAAGCATTTTATATTCCCCTTGAATAGGGATGAAATACTTAGGCTGCATCAAGTTGAGCATCAGTTTTAAGTCTTCTTGGCTGCCATGACCGGATACATGGACATTTTTCGAAGCTGTAATGACGTGAGCACCGGCTTTTGATAATTCATTCGCCATTTGATACATAGACACTTCCATGCTTGGGGATGGCGTGAATGTAATAAGGACTGTATCCGTCTTTTTAATTTTGATATCCTTATGGAATTTGCGGACTATTTTCTCGAGAGCTTCAAGCGGCTCGCCTTGATTGCCCGTGACGATGATCACGATTTGGTCATCAGGATACTTTCCGATGTCTTTTACGGATATGACCGTATCTTCGTCAATTTGCAAATACCCTAACCGCATGCCTACTTCAAAATAACTTTCGAGGCTCTTTCCGACGACCGCAACTTTTTTACCCGTTTCGAGCGCTTTATCGAAAACTTGTTGAATGCGGATAAAATTGGATGCATACAAAGCAACGAGAATACGCCCTTCCACGCTATGGAATGTATTGGACAAACGATCTTCTATGACGGATTCGGAAGTCGTATAGCCCGGACGTTCGGCTTCATTTGAATCTGACATAAGGATGAAGACGCCTTCTTCTCCCAAGGCCGCCATTTTTGCGATGTCCGGACGATATTTCCCTTTTGCGGATTGGTCGAATTTGAATTCACCTGTATGGACAATCGCACCTTCGCTCGTATGAAAAACGATTCCTAAAGAATCGGGAATGCTATGCGTTGTATGGAAAAACGTCACATACGTCTGCTTGAAATTCATCCGGCTTTTATTTGTCACCTCAAAAAACTTTACGCCTGCTGGTGCAGGCATATCTTTTAAATGCTCTTTCGCAAGGGCAAGTGTCAGTTTGGAACCGTACACAGGGGCTTGCACCTTCTGTAGAAGATAGGCGATGGACCCGATTGCGTCTTCGTGTCCATGCGTTAGGAAAATCCCTTTTACCCGCTCTTTATTTTCTTCGATGTATGTCAAATCTGGAATGACGATATCAATGCCGAGCATTTCACCTTCCGGGAACATGAGTCCCGCATCGACGATGAAAAGTTCCTCATCAATTTCAACGACATACATCGCCTTTCCGATTTCCCCGACTCCTCCTAGCGGGATTACTTTTATTACTTCATTTTTCGTTTTTGCCACATTGTTTCCTCCTATACTATGTTTGAAAAAGACTGGTGTTGGATCATGAACCGTCTATGTATTGTTTTCTGGCATTTACTAAATCGCCTATCGTTATTTAATTGAAACCCAACTGTCAATTTTCAAATGATATATGTTGTTGCTTATTTGTTGAATACCCGTCCACAACGACTAAGTTTCATTATACGTGAGAATGCCCTTACTACACAAACAAAAAAAGCCGGCGAATGCTCCCGGCTTTCTTTTATTGAAATACATGCTCGTTTTTTTTGAAATTATTCCATACTTCGTCGAATGCAGCAGCACCTTCTTTGAAGCCTGCTATTAACGGAAGTCTCACTCCTCCGGTATCGATTCCCATCTTGGCAAGTGCATACTTGACCGGGACAGGGTTCGGGGCGGAAAAGACCGCTTGGAATAACGGTAGTAATATCCTGTGCATTTTTGCCGACTTTGTCGTATCGCCTAATTTGAATGCATTGATCATTTGCTGCATTTCAGCCCCGACGATATGGGATGCTACTGAAATGACACCATCTCCGCCGATAGATAATAACGGCAATGTCAACGAGTCATCTCCGCTATATACTTTAAATCCATTATCAGTTCCTGAAATAATATCGGACATTTGATCGAGACTTCCGCTCGCTTCTTTGACTGCCCGGATATTTTTTATTTTCGATAATTCGATTACGGTTTCAGCTTCCATATTGACCGCGGATCTGCCGGGGATATTATAGAGTAGTATTGGCAGGTCCGTAATGCTTGCAATATGGGTAAAGTGTGCAACAATCCCTTTTTGGTCGGGTTTGTTGTAATAAGGAGTCACTAACATGATTCCGTCGGCACCTAGCTCATCCGCTTGCTTTGTCAATTTGACTGTTTCTGCTGTATTGAAGGTTCCTGTCCCTGCAATGACAGGAATCCTCTTATTGACGATTTCAATTGCGTATCTGAAAATATCCGATTTTTCTTGATGATTTAACGTGGGGGATTCCCCCGTAGTCCCACAAACAATTAAGGAATCCGTCCCAGTTGCGATCAAATGCTCGATCAACTTTTCCGTCAAGTCAAAATCGATGTCTCCAGTATGTGAAAAAGGAGTGACCATCGCTGTGCCAATTTGCCCAAGTTCCATTCTGACCATTCCTTTTCATCGCTATGATGTTGAAACGATTGCTCCGTGTTTCATTTACTACGTAACAGGACGGAACAATCGCTTCAAAAAAATTTATTTAATTAATTCCTCAGCAATTTGAACCGAATTCAATGCTGCACCTTTCAATAAGTTATCTGAAACAATCCACATATGGAATCCAGCAGGATGTTTTGGATCCTTCCTAATACGTCCGACAAACACTTCATCTTTCCCTTCCGCAAATAACGGCATTGGATACAATTGTGTAGACGGGTCATCTTGGACGACAACGCCCGGTGCACCTTCCATAGTAGAACGGATATCGGCAACAGTAACGTTTTCATCGTTTAACTCGATATATACCGATTCAGAGTGCCCTGTTACTACAGGGAGGCGTACACAAGTGGCAGTGACCGCCATTTGCTGATCGCCGAATATTTTTTTCGTTTCATTCATCATTTTCAATTCCTCTAAAGTGTACCCCGATTCATCGAAAACATCGATTTGCGGAATAGCATTGAAAGCAATCGGATAATGGCGTTCAGCAGAAGCGCTCGGCAGCAATTCCGCTTTAATAGTTGCACGTTCTGCGAATTGCGTACTTTGCTGAGCAAGTTCATCTATCGCTTCAGCACCCGCTCCCGATACCGCTTGGTACGTTGAAACGATAATACGGTTGATGCCGAATTTTTCTTTGATTGGTTGTAGTGCAGCAACCATTTGGATTGTAGAACAGTTCGGATTCGCGATAATTCCCGAGTGATTTTGCAAAGTTTGCGGATTCACTTCAGGAACGACTAGCGGCGTCCCTTCATCCATTCTGAACGCACTCGTATTATCAATTACGACTGCACCTCGTTCTACCGCTTCGTGTGCAAACTTTTGGGAAATAGAACCTCCTGCACTGAAAAATGCAATGTCGACACCTTCAAAAGACTCAGGCACCGTTTCTTCCACGATAAACGTTTCACCGCCTGCAGAAATTTCAATACCTGCAGAACGTTTTGAAGCTAGCAATTTTATCGATGTTGCGGGGAATTTTCGTTCCAAAAGCTTTTCAAGAATTTTCGTTCCTACTGCTCCAGTAGCACCTACAATTGCAACATTCAAATTATCATTTTTCATTTCAATCTCCCTTTCGTTTTACGGACCTTCGGATATATATACATTTATTCGTTTATTAATGCAAAAGAACATTAGCTCATTTATGCAAGAATAAAAACCTCACCCTATGTCCTATAAGAGTTCATTGGAGAAATTATAACATATCTAGAAATCTTCTGCTTTGTATTTTTAATATTATTTATGAATAATTAAAAGTGGTTGAAGTTGTCGGTGTTCAAGAGCAGCTGCAGCTGCAGGAACCATCAAAGTGAAATCGGAGATTAAAGAGTTCGGTTTCTTAAAAGGATCATCTTGGCCGAACGGGATGAAAAACACATTTTTCATGTTTAGCAGCTTCATGATGTTTGGACCATTCAAGCCTAAAGCGTCATTTGTCGAAATACCGAGCAAAACTGGGCTGCCGTTCCGCAAAGTTGCCTTAGCAGCCATTAAAACTGGAGAGTCAGTGGCCGCGTTGGCAAATTTGCTTATGGAATTGCCTGTCATCGGTGCGATGATCATGCAATCTAGCGGATTGCTTGGTCCGAACGGCTCGGCCCCTACAATTGTCGAAACGACCTTTTCTCCTGTCGCTTCTTCGATTCTTGCTATCCATTCCTCGCCTGTGCCGAATCGTGTGGCAGCAGTCAGCACGGAATGTGTAATGATAGGAACAACGGTCGCCCCGTTGTCCTGTAAATCGCTAATGACCGGTAATATTTGGTCATACGTACAATGGGATGCCGTAATACCAAGGCCAATTCTTTTTCCTTGTAGCATCTTTTTCCCCTTTCATTTACTATTCATCCTCAGCAACGCTTCTGACAAAGCCATTGCCGCATCTGCCGGAAAGTGTTTTCCCGGCAATCCGAGGTGTATTGTATAGTATTCATCAGGGGCATTGTCCCTTAGGCAACCAGGCGCGGATGCCAAATCATAAATGCGCAATGTGGAATCGGTTCCAACTTGAAGCCATTTCGCAGGTATTGTGTTCACGAGGATTCCTGTTACATTTACCGTATCAGCGGGCAGCAGCATTGTTTTATAACCGTTTGCGGCTGCTTCCCCTAACTGTTCCTTAGAACGTGCTAAAATGGTTACAGAGGCTCCCAGTGACGATAAAACAGCAGCTGTCGCTTTGCCGACTTTGCCAAAGCCTGCAATATAAAAATGCTCCCCTGAAATTCGTCGTTTTGCCGAAGAATAGTATTCGATCAGAAATCCTTCCGCGGTTAACACGGCATTCTCCCAGACGAATTGCACTTCTTTCAAATATGGTCGGATTGTAATGCTAGCATCATGGAAAGACGCCAACCAATCCTGAGAGGCGACGCCTGGGTAAAGTATCGTATCTTTATTAATCTTATCCACTGGGATAGTGCCTTCCATTTGCAATATCGGAAAGACGATATGTTTTGGAGAGAATTCGTCAAGAATGTCGGATAGCTGTTTTGAATAAACATTTCTATCATAATGGAAAACGTCGAAGCCTTGTTGCTTCATAATTCGACTACATTCCGATAATCTACGATCAGTTCCGATGAACAGCCAATTTTCGTCAATTGTCGTCAAGGTCAAATTCCCCCAAGCTATGCGTTTTCCCAAATAGGATTCGATGCTCACCAATTAACACGATTTCACTCCAAGGTATGAATTCTGTCGTTTCCTGTTCTTTGTTACGGAATGGAAACCTTCCAAATTTCTTTTTCACTTCAAAGCCGATGATTGCTCCGGTTTTTCGGTTGAAAATCAAATCGGTATCTGCAAGAAATCCATAACGAATTCCTTCTTCCACTTGGATTAGCTCTTTTTGAGCCATTTCGGATAGCAGCATAGTATTGCCCCCTTTTAAATGTCCTCGTCTATCATATGATTCAAAGAGGGCAAAGCTGCACATTTCTATATTCGGATCCTTTTCATCGCTTTCTTTGGAGCAATAATGGAAATTGCTCGTTCTTTCGTAAACGTCTCACGTGCAATGTTATTCACATTTTCAAGTTGAACTTTGTCAATCAGTCCGACTACTTCGTCTATCGTCTTATGCTCGGAAAGGATCAGTTCATTCTTACCGTTACGATGCATTCTGGATTCCGAACTTTCAAGACCTAGCAAGAAACTGCCTTTCAATTGCTGCTTCGCATTGAGCAGCTCCTTCTCCGTAACGCCGTCCGCTACAATTTCAGCGATTAGCTGATCCATCGTCGAGACCATCTCTTCCAAATGTTCGGGGCCGGTCCCACCGTAAATAACGAATGAACCTGTCGTCATATATGATGAATAATACGAAAACACTGAGTACGCAAGCCCCTTCTCCTCCCGTATCTTTTGGAACATTCGGGAAGACATCGTCCCGCCGATAATACTGTCTAACAGAATTAAATCATGAAGCCGGTCGTCAGTTATGGAAAGACCCGGATAACCTAAACAAATATGCGCCTGTTCAATATCTTTGTATTTCGTTGTCCTGCCGTTATGGAATACTGGAAGTAAGCCATCATTCGTTTTTGTTGACCTATTCTTGATGAACGAATTGAAAAGAGTCTCAATAAATGAAATCAATTGATCATCAAAATTTCCTGCTATCGATATGACGATGTTTTCAGCTGAATAATGTCTTGACATATACCGTTCGATCATTTCCTTATTGAATGAATGAATTGTATCTTTCACACCGCCTATAGATCTTCCGATCGGATGCCCAGGATACATGACAGACCAAAGTCGTTCATCTACATCATCATCCGGCGTATCTTCGACTGACGCAATTTCATCCAATATAACGGACTTTTCTTTTTGAATGTCGTTTTCATCAAAGAGGGAATTGAACAACATGTCGGCCATGATCGTCAATGCTTCTTCCGCATGATGGTCAAGCACGGTTGTGTAGAAGCAAGTCATTTCTTTGGATGTATATGCGTTAATATCTCCACCCATCCGGTCAAATTGCTCTGCAATCATTCTTGCGCTGCGCGTCGTTGTCCCTTTAAAAAGCATATGTTCAATAAAATGAGCGAGTCCCCACTCCTCTTCTGTCTCATCGTTGGAACCAGCCTTTACAAATAGGCCGATTGCCAGAGACCGTACAAATGGCATCTTTTCGTGAATGATTCTAACGCCGTTTTGATATCTCTGTTTTTGTAGCAATTCTTTTCCCCCCGCTAATAAAAATAACAAAAAGCCTCCGTCTTCACACCATCGTAAAGAGGGGCTTTCCATTATTATATGCTAATTGATTATTCGTTTTTCCCTTTTTCTGCTGCTTCTTTTTCTTCTTTCAAAACAACTTTACGGGATAGATTTACACGGCCTTGATTGTCAATTTCGATAACTTTCACAAGAAGTTCATCGCCCATTTTCAATACATCCTCAACCGCTTTCGTACGTTCTTCTTGAATTTCGGAAATATGAAGAAGTCCGTCTTTGCCAGGGAAGATTTCAAGGAATGCGCCGAATTTTTCAATTCGTTTCACTTTACCTAAATAATATTCTCCGACTTTCGCTTCACGAACGATGTTTTCAATCATCATTTTCGCTTTTTCGTTCATTTCCGAATTTGGTGAAGAAATGTAGATTGTGCCATCTTGTTCTGTATCGATTTTAACATTTGTTTCTTCGATGATTTTATTGATTACTTTTCCGCCAGGTCCGATGACGTCGCGAATCTTGTCTGGATTAATACGGATCATAATGATCTTAGGCGCATATTGTGAAAGCTCTTCACGAGGCGCGGAAATAGTCGCCATCATATGACCAAGAATATGCATCCGACCGATTTTCGCTTGGGCTAAAGATTCTTCTAAAATTTGACGGGATAGTCCTTCAATCTTAATGTCCATTTGAAGAGCTGTAATCCCTTTTTCAGTTCCAGCCACTTTGAAGTCCATATCACCAAGATGGTCTTCCATCCCTTGGATATCGGATAGAACGGAATAGTTGTCCCCTTTCTTCACAAGACCCATAGCGATTCCCGCAACTGGCGCTTTGATCGGAATACCTGCATCCATCATAGCCATTGTAGAGGCACAGATTGACGCTTGGGAAGACGATCCATTCGACTCCAATACTTCCGCTACGAGACGGATTGTGTATGGAAACTCTTTTTCATCTGGAATGATTGCTTCAAGTGCACGCTCACCGAGAGCACCGTGACCGATTTCACGACGGCCTGGTCCACGTATTGGACCTGTTTCCCCTACACTGAAGTTCGGGAAGTTATAATGATGCATGAATCGCTTCGACTCTTCCAGTCCAAGTCCGTCAATAATTTGCACTTCACCGAGAGCTCCCAGCGTACAAACGCTTAACGCCTGAGTTTGTCCACGTGTGAACAAGCCAGAACCATGCGTGCGCTGCAAAATGCCGACTTCAGAAGAAAGTGGACGGATTTCATCCAAACCACGGCCATCCGGACGGACTTTTTCGTCAGTGATTAGACGGCGGACTTCCTCTTTCACAAGTTGGTCCAAAATGCTTTTCACTTGCTTCATTGTTTCTTCATCCGCTTCATCGGCTGCATATTGTTCCATAACTTCATTTTTCACAGCTGTGATCGCTTCTTCGCGTGCATGCTTCTCTTCTGTTTGAATTGCATTGATTAAATCGGATTCACATTTTGCTTTCACTTCTGCAAGCAATGCTTCGTCAAGTTCGAATAATGTAATTTCCATTTTCTCTTTACCGACTTCAGCAATGATTTTCTCTTGGAATTCAATCAGTTGGATGATCTGCTCATGACCGAACATGATCGCTTCAAGGATGACATCCTCTGCAACTTCCTTCGCGCCGGCTTCAACCATATTAATGGCATCTTTTGTTCCAGCGACGACTAGGTCAAGTTCACTATTTTCTAATTGTTCAGGTGTCGGATTGACGATGAACTCACCATTGATGCGTCCGATTTGCACGCCTGCGATCGGACCTTCAAATGGGATATCAGAAATCGACAATGCTAGGGAAGAACCGAGCATTGCTGCCATTTCAGATGAGCAGTTCTGATCGACTGACATGACGAGTGAAATGACTTGCACATCATTTCGGAATCCATCCGCGAACAATGGACGGATCGGACGGTCGATGAGACGGCTTGTTAGAACGGCCTTTTCCGATGGACGTCCTTCACGTTTAATGAATCCGCCGGGAATCTTTCCTACTGCGTATAATCTTTCTTCATAATTGACGGTCAATGGGAAGAAATCAAGCGCTTTCGGATTTTTCGAAGCTGTCGCTGTAGATAGCACGCTTGTATCTCCGTAGCGTACGAGCACAGCACCATTCGCTTGTTTCGCGAGCTGACCCGTTTCAATCGTTAACGGTCTCCCAGCCCACTCAAATGAATAAACTTTTTTTTGTTCTGTCATTACGGTACCCCTCTCTAATATCAAGCATGGACATCATACGTAGTATGTATTAAATAGTAGTGTATCAAAAAAGAAGGACATATGCGAAAAATAACATAAGATTAATCATTCAATAAAAAAAAGCGGGCATGGCCCGCTTTTTCGTATACATCTTATTAACGGCGAAGGCCGAGTTTGGCAATAAGATCACGGTAACGTTGAACATCAGTTTCACGTAGATATTTAAGAAGTCTACGGCGAGTACCGACCATTTTATAAAGACCACGACGAGAATGGTGATCTTTCTTGTGTGTACGTAAATGGTTGTTCAAGTTGTTGATCTCTTCAGTAAGGATAGCGATCTGTACTTCAGCAGATCCAGTATCGTTTTCATGAGTTTTGTATTCGTTGATCAATTCATGTTTACGCTCTTGTGTAATAGCCATCCTTTTCACCTCCTAATAATTGAATATCCCCAAATCCCGAGCAAACGTTGGTGATTCGTTCTGCCAAGGAAAGGTTTGTGCGCTAGCACTGATTTATCATAACATGTGCGGATTGTGGATGCAACTAAGAAGTCACAATCCGCATGGCTACTTTACGTTTCAGGCGGGCGCTTTCCGGGGGGCGGGCGGTGAGCCTCCTCACTTCACTTCGCTTCGTTGCGGGGTCTCACCTGTCCCGCTTTATCCCCCAGGAGTCGCCGCCTTGCACTCCAAATAGCTAGAATCACCTACGACATATTAATTCCCTTATTTAACAACTGCCGTGCCGTCTCCTTGTCCTTGCTAATTTGCTCAACCAATTCGTCAACCGAATTGAATTTCTGCTCAGACCGGATGCGTGCGATCCAGTCGACAGCGGCTTTTTTTCCGTATAGATCAGAATTGAAATCGAGTACATGGACTTCTACGCTTGGCTTCATTGTATTAGGATCGTGGAAGGTTGGCTTCACGCCGACATTGCAGACGCCTTTATACGATTGTCCGTCGAAGGAAAAATTGACAGCGTAAACACCATTTGCAGGTAAGATTGTTTCTTCGTCGATTGAGATATTAGCAGTTGGAAATCCGAGCAGCCTGCCTCTTTTCTCGCCGTCTACGACAGTGCCGATCGTTCTGAACGGTCGGCCGAGCAATGTAGCCGTCTTCTCAACATCACCGTCGGAAAGAAGCTTCCGGATTCGGGTCGATGATATTTTCTCGTCAGAATCTATTACTTTTTCGATGACAGTCGTACCGTATTCTCCATTGGATAGCGCAGCCATCTGCTCCATCGTGCCAGCACCTTTTGAACCGAACGTGAAATCGAATCCGGCGGTCACATGCCTGATTCCTAATTGTTTAATAAAGATATTAATAAATTTCTCAGGCGAAAGAGAGGCAAGGTCCCAATCGAACTCAACAATGAAAAGGGCATCGATTCCCAATTCTTCTAGTAGACGTGATTTTTCCGGATATTTTGTAATATAGCCGACCTTATCCTTCCCTTTTCCAAACAAGTGCGATGGATGCGGGTCGAATGTCATGACAGCGGAACGGATTCCGAGTTCAGCAGCTTTTGCTTTTGCTTCGTTGATAACTGTTTGATGACCTTTATGAAGTCCGTCGAAAAAACCGATAGCAAGTGAAAAAGGACCTTTATCATCGATCGTTGTATGAGATGGATATTGCAAATGGTAAATTTCCATATAATTCTCCCCTACTGATTGAATGGAAACATCTTTTCAGGTTTCATCAATCCTTCTTTTGTCGGATGGTTGCAATAAATTGCAATCGCTTTTTCTGCTCTCGTAAAAACGATTTTCTCCCTTCCTACGAGTGAAGGGTGTTGAGGCAGCACTTGCCCGTTCATTATCTTACCATACAAATTATCATCAATTTCTACAAATTCAAACTCGGCAAGCGCATCTTCCAGAGGTCGAATATATTGTTGAATAGTATTTTGCTTTTTCTGTTCTTCCACTTCATCAAGCGTCAAGCAATCATTTTGACGGAAATTTCCGGAAGCCGTACGGACCAAGGTTGCCATATGGGCAGGGAATCCAAGTTTTTCTCCGATTTGCACGGATAACGTTCGGATATATGTACCTTTTCCGCACGCAATTCGTATCATGAATCGAATTTCTTCCCCTTCGAACAACTCTCTGTCATCAAGCAATTCGATTTTATATATATGTACGACCCTTTTCGGCCTTTCAACCTCTATCCCTTTTCTAGCGTATTCATACAGCCTTTTACCATTCACTTTTACGGCCGAATACATCGGTGGAATTTGAACAATCTCACCGGTGAGCTGCTCAAGCGCCTCTAGAAGCTTTTCTCGTTTAATTGATTTATATGACCCATCCGCTGCTACGATAGCCCCTTCGGCATCTTCCGTTTCCGTTGATGCACCAATCGAAACTGTTGCTATATACTCTTTGCCGGCATCCGTTACGTATTCGGCGACCTTAGTCGCTTGTCCAAGGCAAATTGGGAGAACGCCTTCCACATTCGGGTCGAGCGTCCCTGTATGCCCCACTTTTTTCATCCCCAATATTTTCCGAAGCTTGAATACGCAGTCATGCGAAGTCATCCCTTTTTGTTTCCACAAAGGAAGAATCCCATCCATGTATATCCTCCTTATTTTAACGTACTTATACAAAACGGAGGAAGTCGGAAAGTCCATTCGGACGCCGACTTCCTCCAATAGTTCATTCTTCTTCGCTCTTCACTTCACGAAGCAGCGATTCAATACGATTTCCGTATTCGACAGAATCATCAAACGCAAATTCAATTTCCGGTGTCTTCCTAAGTCTGATCCGCTGACCGATTTCCGTGCGGATAAACCCTTTCGCCTTTGTCAAGCCGGCAAGAGTTGCCTCTTTTTCCGAATCTTTTCCTAACACTGAAATGAATATTGTTGCCTGTTGAAGATCGCCCGTTACTTCGACGTCCGTCACTGTGACAAAGCCGATGCGAGGGTCTTTCAATTTTTGGCCAATGATTCCGCCAAGTTCCTTTTTCATCTGTTCAGCGACACGATTCGCACGCATAGACATGGATGGTCACCCCGATTCCGTTTCAATAGTAGTCAAGTATCATTTCTGTCATTTCCCATTCCGGATTCGATTCCAAGAAACGGATGGCCCTTCTTGTCTCCCCTTCGGCAGCATCTTTTGACGATGCAACCGAAACGATAGCAATTGTAGTTCTTTGCCATAAGTCTTGATGATCGATTTCAGAAATGGAAACGTTGAATTCATTTTTCACACGATCCATCATTCTTTTCAGAACGGATCGTTTACCTTTTAACGAATGGACGTCAGGTATGAAGAATGTACATTCAGCATAGACAATCATGTCCGTTTAACTTCCTCCATGACGAAGGCTTCAAAAATGTCGCCTTCTTTAATATCATTGAAGTTTTTAACTGTAATTCCACATTCATATCCTCTTGCAACTTCCTTAACGTCGTCCTTGAACCTCTTCAATGTATCAAGTTCACCTTCAAAGATGACGATATTATCACGCAGTACACGTACACCTGCATCACGGGTAATCTTGCCTTCCGTTACATAGCTTCCCGCAATAGTACCGATTTTCGATACTTTGAACGTTTCACGGACTTCGGCTTGACCAATCACTTTTTCCTCGTATTCAGGATCCAGCAATCCTTTCATCGCCGATTCGATTTCCTCGATCACCTTATAGATGACACGGTGCAATCGAATATCAACGCCTTCTTCTTCGGCCGCACGTTTAGCATTGACATCTGGACGCACATTAAATCCGATGACAATTGCATTTGATGCTGCAGCTAAGGAGATATCCGATTCGTTAATCGCACCTGCTCCTGTATGGATGATTCGAACGTTAACGCCTTCCACTTCGATTTTCATAAGGGAAGCTGCCATCGCTTCAACTGTACCTTGAACGTCAGCTTTAACGATAAGGTTCAATTCCTTCATTTCCCCTTGTTTCATTTGATCGAATAAGTTGTCTAGCGTCACACGTGTTTTCTCACCACGTTGTTCCTGTAATGCATCGCCTGCTCTCGATTCACCGATTTGACGGGCTGTCTTCTCATCTTCGAAGACGACAAAGCGGTCTCCAGCCTGCGGGACATCGCTCAAACCTGTAATTTCAACTGGTGTGGATGGACCTGCATCCTTCACTCGGCGTCCAAGGTCGTTGATCATCGCGCGCACTTTACCGAATGTGTTTCCGACGACGATCGGGTCACCTACACGTAAAGTTCCATCCTGTACAAGAAGAGTTGCAACCGAACCGCGGCCACGGTCCAATTGCGCTTCAATGACAGTACCTCTAGCGCGGATATTTTTGCTAGCTTTCAACTCAGCAACTTCCGCTACGAGCAGTACCATTTCCAACAACTGATCGATTCCTTCGCCTTTTAATGCAGAAATCGGTACGAAAATCGTATCTCCGCCCCAAGCTTCTGATAAAAGACCATGCTCTGTTAATTCCTGCATGACACGATCTGGATTTGCGGTAGGTTTATCCATTTTATTCACAGCAACGATGATCGGAACTTCAGCGGCTTTCGCATGGTTGATCGCTTCAATCGTTTGTGGCATGACACCATCATCCGCTGCGACAACTAGAATTGTAATATCAGTAACTTTCGCTCCTCGCGCCCGCATTGTTGTAAATGCTGCGTGTCCAGGAGTGTCCAGGAATGTGATTTTCTTGCCTTCCGCTTCAATCTGATAAGCCCCAATATGCTGCGTGATTCCACCCGCTTCTCCTTGCGTCACTTTCGTATCTCGGATCGAATCGAGCAAAGTTGTTTTACCGTGGTCAACGTGCCCCATGATTGTTACGACAGGCGGACGTTCAGTAAGTTCGCCTTCCGCTTCTTCAGATTCTTCGAAATAAATTTCTAGATCCGTTACATCGATGCGGATTTCCTCTTCCACTTCGACTTCATATTCCGCACAGATCAACTCAATCGCATCTTTATCGAGCTCTTGGTTGATTGTTGCCATAACGCCAAGCATGAATAGTTTTTTAATGATTTCAGACGGTTCTCTGCCTAACTTGTTCGCAAGTTCACCGACAGTCAACGATTCATAGAAAGTGATTTTTTCCGGCAATGGCTTTTCCACCTTCGGCATCGGTGCCGGACGATGTCTTCTACGTCCTTGGTTAATACCACGTGCAGGTGGCCTTCCACCACGTCCAGCTGGACGATTACCGCCTTGAGCTCCTTGTCCTTGTCCTTGCCCTTGGCGTTGACCACCTTGAGCTGGACGGTTGCCGCCTTGTGCGCTTCCTTGCCCTTGGCGTTGTCCGCCTTGTGCCGGACGGTTGCCGCCTTGTGCGCTTCCTTGCCCTTGACGTTGTCCGCCTTGTGCCGGACGGTTGCCGCCTTGTGCGCTTCCTTGCCCTTGGCGTTGTCCGCCTTGCGCTGGACGATTGCCGCCTTGTGCGCTTCCTTGCCCTTGGCGTTGTCCGCCTTGCGCTGGACGATTGCCGCCTTGTGCTGGACGGTTACCGCCCTGTGTTCCTTGTCCTTGACGTTGGCCGCCTTGTGCTGGACGATTGCCGCCTTGCGCTCCTTGTCCTTGACGTTGGCCGCCTTGTGCTGGACGATTGCCCTGTTGTTTATTGTCTTGTGCATTGCCTGAAGGACGTGCAGAATTTGAAGCTGGCTTCCGATCACTGTGTCCGTTTCTGGACTTGTCGGATTGGTTTGAACCACCTTTTCCAAAACGTTGATCCAATTTTGTTGTTGCATCATTATCAAGCATTGACATATGGTTCGTTACATTCACATTCATTTTTCCAAGCTCTTCGATGACTTCTTTACTCGTCCGATTCACTCGTTTCGCGTATTCGTGTACACGTATCTTCGTCATTAGCCCACCCCCGGTTATATTCGTTGAGGAGCCCGGACGCTTTTTTGGCAAAGCCGGCATCCGTTAACGCGAGTACGACCCGCGACTCTTTTCCGATTGCATGGCCGAGAGCTTCCCGGCTCCCGAATACATGCTTCTCAACGTTGTAAAAATTACATTTGTCACTCACTTTTTTTTGCGTGTTCTTTGAAGCATCTTCAGAAACGATGACTAAGCGTGCATTACCCGAACGTACTTCTTTGACGACTAGTTCCTCGCCAGTGATAAGCTTCCGGGCTCTTGCAGCCATCCCTAACAATTGGAAGATTTCCGTAGGATGATTCATTTCAATGCCTCACGACGGATTGCATGCAGTAGATCCTCATAGACTTCTGCAGGCACCGATGTTCCAAGCTGGCTTTCAATCGATCGATTGCGCTTTGCTGCTTCAACAGCTTCCTCAGTTTTCGATACATATGTACCACGCCCTGATTTTTTGCCTGTCAAATCGACTGAAACTTCACCTTCCTTTGTGCGGACAATGCGAATCATTTCTTTCTTTGGTAACATCTCGCCCGTCGCCGCACATTTACGCAAAGGGATTTTCTTTTTGCTTGTCATGGGCAGTCATCCTTTCAACTCAATTGTCTTCGTTTGTTTCAGAATATAGATCGATCGTTTTCAAATCGGATTCTTCTTCTGGTTCGTCATCGAAATATGGATCTTCATTATATTCATCGTTTCCATTTTCGGTAACGGCATATACATCATTATCAAATAGTCGTTCTTCAACCGAATGATCGGCAGTTGGAGGATAGATGCCTAACTCACGCGCATCTGTTTCACTTTTGATATCAATTTTCCACCCTGTCAATTTAGCTGCTAACCGAGCGTTCTGTCCCCGTTTCCCGATTGCCAATGATAATTGGTAATCCGGCACTACGACAGTTGTAGATCTGTCCTCTTCGTTCACTTTAACGTCCAATACTTTGGAAGGGCTCAATGCATTCGCCACAAAGATGACTGGATCTTCGGACCATTCCACGATATCAACTTTTTCACCGTTCAATTCATTTGAAATCGATTGAACACGCGCTCCGCGGGACCCTACACAGGAACCGACAGGATCCACTTCTTCATTATTCGTATGGACTGAAATTTTCGAACGATCTCCTGCCTCACGGGCGATTGATTTGATTTCAACTGTGCCGTCGTATATTTCCGGCACTTCCATTTCAAACAAACGGCGTAAAAGGCCAGGATGCGTACGGGAGACAAACACTTGAGGACCTCTTGAAGTACGCTCTACTTTAGTAATATACACTTTGATGCGGTCATGAGGCTGGTACGACTCTGTAGTGATCTGTTCGCTTGCAGGCAGCACTGCCTCCACTTTTCCAAGACCGACATAAAGATTTCTTGCGTCCAAGCGCTCTACAATCCCATTGACGATGTCATCTTCCCTATCAACATATTCGTCATAAATAAGACCGCGTTCAGCTTCACGCACACGTTGCGTAACGACTTGCTTCGCAGTTTGCGCTGCGATCCTGCCGAAATCACGTGGAGTCACTTCTTCTTCGACGATATCTCCGATCTCATAAGCGGGGTTGATAGCTTCCGCATCTTCAAGAGCGATTTGAAGTCTTTCATCTTCCACTTCTTCAACGACATCTTTACGGGAATATACTTTCATCGTCCCTTTTTCCAAATTCAAATCGACACGCACGTTTTGTGCTTGGTTAAAGTTTCTTTTATATGCGGTAACAAGTGCCGCTTCAATCGCTTCCACAATTACATCCCTAGAAATTCCTTTCTGCTTTTCAAGGGCTGTTAATGCATCGAGTAGATCACTACTCATAATTAATCACTCCTATATTCAATTATGCGGAAAAATTGATCGCCAATCGTGCAAATGCAATTTTTTCCTTGTCGATGACGACTTGCAATTTCCGAGTCTTTATGCGAATTTCAACTTCTGCTGCATCCGGACCGTAAGATAGCAAGTATCCTTCGAACTCTTTCATGCCATTGATCGGTTCATACGTTTTAATGAAAACATATTGACCGATCGCTTTTTGGAAATCCTCTTCTTTCTTCAGTGGACGTTCTGCACCGGGCGAGGATACTTCTAGGAAATAGTTCTGAGAAATTGGATCTGTACGATCCAGTTCTTCGCTAAGCCTCTCACTCACGAGTGCACACTGTTCGATATCGATATTCCCTTCCGGTGTATCGACATAAACCCGTAAAAACCAGTCTCTTCCTTCTTTCACAAACTCAATATCAACCAATTCCAACTCAAGGTCATTCACTATCGGATTGACGAGCTTTTCAACTTCTTCCGTAATTTTACTCATCATAACCCTCCCGAAATTTGATTCAAACTTGTCTTATACGAATTGAACAACAGAAAAGAGCGGGAAATCCCACTCTTTTCGCAAGACATATAGCAAAAGTTGCTCCAATTATACCATCTACTGGGCATCATTGCAAACAATGTGCCACCCGGAGTCTAGACGATGCCAATTGACCAATGGATTAGAAAAGAGAAAGTTGGTTTGAATCTGGCATGCCTTCCAAGCAGCCTAACGAATCCATATACTCAATAACCGTTTTCGAGACTCTTCCCCGTTGTTGCAAATCCTCTTTCGATAAGAAGATACCATCTTTACGGGCTTCTACGATCGCTTTAGCGACGTTTGTCCCTAAGGAAGGAATGGCATCAAACGGTGGTATCAATTGGTTGCCATCAATAATGAATTCGGATGCCGAGGATTTATATAAATCTGGCTTCGCGAATGAAAAGCCCCGCTCAACCATTTCCAATGATATCTCAAGTACTGTAAGCAAGTTTTTCTCTTTAGGTGATGCTTCTAAACCTTTATCGTTAATCTCTTTGATTTTCGCACGGATGGAAGCATTGCCTTTCGTCATTGTCGCAAGATCATAATCAGTCGCACGGACAGTGAAATAGGCTGCATAATACATAATTGGATGATGTACCTTAAAATAAGCGATTCGGAGTGCCATTAGAACATAAGCGGCGGCATGTGCCTTCGGGAACATATATTTGATCTTTTTGCATGAATCAATATACCAGCCTGGCACATCATTCGCCTTCATCTCTTCTTCGAATTCAGGCGTCAGACCTTTCCCTTTCCGGACCGATTCCATTATCTTAAATGCTACAGACGGCTCAAGCCCTTGGTATATTAAGTAAACCATAATATCATCACGGCATCCGATTACATCGGACAATTGACAGATTTTATTTTGGATTAGCTCTTGAGCATTTCCAAGCCACACGTCCGTCCCATGGGAAAGGCCGGAAATTTGGATGAGCTCTGAAAATGTCGATGGCTTCGTTTCCTCAAGCATTTGCCGTACGAAACGAGTACCGAATTCAGGCACACCTAAAGTTCCCGTCTTGCAATCTATCTGCTCTTCCGTGACACCTAATGACGAAGTCCCGCTAAACAGCGCCATAACTCCATCGTCATCGGGCGGAATCGTTTTCGGGTCGATCCCTGAAAGGTCTTCAAGCATTTTGATCATCGTCGGATCATCGTGCCCCAGTATGTCCAGCTTCAAAAGGTTATTATCAATTGAATGGAAGTCAAAATGCGTCGTCCGCCAGCTTGAAGCCGTATCATCTGCCGGGAATTGAATCGGTGTAAAATCAAATATCTCCATATTGTCTGGGACAACGATGATTCCACCCGGATGCTGCCCGGTATTCCTTTTGACGCCCGTACAACCTTGGACGAGTCTGTCAATTTCCGCACCGCGCAAATGAAGGTTATTATCATTCATATATCCGCGGACATAGCCGTACGCAGTCTTTTCGGCAACTGTGCCAATCGTTCCCGCACGATACACAAAGTCCTCTCCGAAAAGCTCTTTCGTGTAGTTATGTGCATGTGCTTGGTACTCTCCACTGAAGTTCAAATCGATATCCGGAACTTTATCTCCATTGAATCCGAGGAAGGTTTCAAATGGTATATCCTGTCCATCTTTTTTAAACATCGTCCCGCAAGACGGACACGCCTTGTCCGGCAAGTCAAAACCGGAGCCGACTGACCCGTCGTCAAAGAACTCGGACGTCTTGCATGATGGACAAACATAATGTGGAGGCATCGGGTTTACTTCCGTAATTTCCATCATCGTCGCGACGAGGGAAGAGCCGACGGATCCACGGGAACCGACAAGATATCCGTCATCCAATGATTTCTTCACGAGCTTGTGCGAAATGAGATAAATGACGGCAAAGCCATTGTCGATGATCGATTTTAACTCCTTCTCGATTCGTGCTTCAATTATTTCAGGAAGCTGTTCACCATAAATGCTGCGAGCCATTGAATAAGTGAGATCCCTAACTTCATCATCCGCCCCGACAATCGTAGGCGTATACAGATCATCTTTAATTACTTTCACATCTCCGACACGGTCAGCAATCGCCTGCGGATTATCGATGACAATTTGTTCGGCAACTTCCTCGCCTAAAAACGAGAAGTGCTCGAGCATTTCGTCAGTCGTCCGGAAATGGACTTCAGGCAAGGAATGACGATTCATCGGGTTAGCGCCGCCTTGAGAACGGACAAGCACTTGACGATACATAGCGTCTGTCTCGTCGATATAGTGGACATTCCCCGTTGCACAGACGGGCAGACCGACTTTTTTCCCGAGCTTAATCATCTTCCGCATAATATCTTCCAAATTCCATTCATCCCTGACCAATTCCAGTTCAATTAGATGAGAGTAGGCAGGTTTCGGATGAAGTTCAAGGTAATCGTAAAATCCTGCAATTTCCTCGACTTCTTCCATCGACTTCTGCATTAAACCTTCAAAGACTTCCCCTTTGTCGCAGCCCGAACCGACGAGAAGACCTTTTCGGTATTTCATCAATAAAGAGCGCGGAATACGCGGCACTCTGTAAAAGTAATCCATATGGGAAATGGAAACGAGTTTGAAAAGGTTTTTCAAACCTTCATCATCGGTTGCAAGCAATGTGCAGTGGGATGGCCTTGATCGTTTATAAGCATCCCCTTCACCGATATTTTTATTGAAATCGTCCAAGTATTCAATTCCTTTTTCCGTTGCCGCATCTTTCATAAGACGAATGAATAAATATGCCGTTGCTTCTGTATCGTAAATCGCGCGGTGATGCTGTGTCAGTTCAATATCGAACTTTTTGGCCAACGTATTTAAGCGGTGATTCCGCATCTCCGGATATAAGAAACGAGCCAACTCGAGCGTATCGATGACCGGATAGCTTTTATCGTGCAATCCTGCCTTCTTGCTCGCTTCGTAAAAGAAGCCCATATCAAATGATGCGTTATGCGCGACAAGGATCGCATCGCCAATAAATTCCTTGAAATCTTTTATGACTTCCGATACTTCAGGTGCATCTTTCACCATATCGTCAGTGATCCCAGTCAGTTCGGTCGTTGTCGAAGATAGAGGGTGATGTGGGTTCGCAAACCTTTCAAACCTCTCTTTAATCTCACCATTCACTACTTTGACCGCCGCCAACTCTATAATGGTGTCGTAGACAGCAGACAAGCCGGTCGTCTCCACGTCAAATACAACAAATGTATCGTTTTCGAGCTGTCGATGCTGCTCGTCATAGACAATGGGTACACCATCGTCCACCAAGTTCGCCTCTAAGCCGAATAATACTTTTATGCCATTCTTTTTGCCTGCCGAATATGCTTCAGGAAATGATTGAACGTTTGCATGATCGGTAATCGCAATCGCTGGATGCCCCCATTTTGCCGCCTGTGCAACTAATGCCGATGCTGAAGTCACTGCATCCATTTGGCTCATCATTGTATGGGCATGCAATTCAATCCGTTTGCGATCTTCTGGAGCATTATCTTTTCTGATAACTGGAGTGATTTCCATAACGTCTTGAGCCATCATAATTAAATCACGCACGAATGTATCATTCTGTATGCTGCCTCTAGCACGGACCCATGCGCCTTTTTTCAATGTTTTCATAAGCTCCGAATCTTCGTTATCCCGAGAGAACATTTTCACTAAAATGGAATCAGTATAATCGGTAACTTTCATTGTCAGTAATGAACGACCGCTTCTTAATTCTCTTACTTCTGTATCGAATACATAGCCTTCAATCGTAATGCGTCTTTCCTCATCTTGAATCGTTTGGATACCGACAATCGGTTCATCAGGTTTAATTGGAACACCTAAGACAAATGGTCTGTTGCCGACATCTCCATTCTCCTTCTTCATTGCTTCCATTTTTTGAAGGTTGGCTAAGGCGTTTTTCGCATACTCTTCTTCTTCAGCTTTTTTCTGCGCCATAAATGCAATTCTTTCCGCCTCATTATTGTCTTCAGCACCTTCTTTAATCGTGAATTCCACAGCTATCGAAGGAAAGCCGAAAGTTTCATACACTCCGGCGATGAGAGGTCCATACTTATTTTTCATCGTCTGCCGTTCAAAGTCATTCGCACAAGTCAATGTCATCTTCTCGCCAACGAGTACAGGCTGTTGACTAATGAGCCTTTCGCGGATTGGAGGTGACATATCCCTCATTTCTTCAATTACATGTGGCCAATAGCCAACGATCAACTCGGGATTACCTTCTGTCGTCCGTACTTTAATTTGAAGGCGTACCGTCGCTATGGAAGTAAAGGCTTCCCGCATTCTTTGTTGAAATAACTGATAGACAGCAACTGGCAACGTCTTTTCAAGCTCCACATTGAATTGCCATATTCTCGATTTGCGATGAATATCTACTCGTTCCAATGTTCCTTGCTCAAAATAGGAGACCGTTTGATCATCCGTCAATCCAATCTGTTGCAACAACGTGAGCAAATTAACTTTCGCATCCATATGTATACCCCCGTTTCGTACAGTGAAAAGAAGGGAAGTGCCGTTTTCGGCCTTCCCCTCCTAACCATCTATTTTTTAACTAAAAAAGGCTTGCAGCTTTTCGGTCACTTCTTCTTTTTGCCATTCAACCGTTTCGCCAGTCTCTCTAAATTTCACTTCAACGATACCTTCCTGCGCTTTCTTACCAATTGTAAGTCGAACTGGCAATCCAATAAGATCGGCATCCGTGAATTTCACACCTGCTCTTTCGTCACGGTCATCATGTAAAATGTCATACCGGTACGATTTCAATAAATGATAGAGCTCCTCCGACAATTTTACTTGCGCTTCATCCTTCATGTTGATTGTCACAAGATGTATGTCATACGGAGACAGCTGCTTCGGCAATTTCAACCCGTTCGTATCATTATATTGCTCTGCAAGAGCAGACAAAATCCGAGAAACCCCGATACCATAGCAACCCATAATATATGGTTGAGCCTTGCCGTTTTCATCGAGGTATGTCGCTTTCATAGGCTCGCTATAAACGGTTCCCAATTTAAAGATATGGCCAAGTTCAATCCCTTTGGCAAATCGGATCGTTCCATTTCCGTCAGGCGACGGATCGCCTTCTTTGATGAATCGCAAGTCCAAATAACGGTCGATTGCAAAATCACGTTCCGGATTCACGTTTACTAAATGACATCCGTCTTCATTTGCTCCGCAAACTCCGTTTACGACCTTTTCAACAGCATAGTCTGCGTAGACTTTCAGATCAAGAGGCAATTTGACAGGACCAATTGAACCTGCTTTACATGCAAGCATTTCTTCAATCTCTTTTTCTGTGGCAAGACTAATATCATTTGCCTGTATAGCATTTTTCAATTTAATCTCGTTAATATCATGATCGCCTCGTGATAAAACGACAATTAGTTTATCATCCGCTTTGAAAATAAGCGTCTTGATCACTTTTGAAGGTTCAACGTTTAAGAAATTAGCAACTTCCGCTATCGTTTTCTGTCCTGGCGTATCGACTTTCATAATCTCTTTCAAAGTTTCTTTTGGCATTTCATATTCTACATTGACTTCAGCCATTTCAATATTGGCTGCATAGGGAGACGAATCACTATAAGCAATCGTATCTTCCCCTATTTCGGATAAAGCCATGAATTCGTGAGTACCCTTGCCCCCGATTGTTCCGCCATCAGCAATGACAGCACGGTAATCCAAGCCGAGCCTCGAGAAGATATTCGAGTATGCTGACATCATTTCATTGTAT
This sequence comes from Sporosarcina sp. SAFN-015, assembly GCF_051966875.1. GTDB lineage: Bacteria > Bacillota > Bacilli > Bacillales_A > Planococcaceae > Sporosarcina. The sequence continues at coordinate 295,997 of NZ_JBQCKP010000003.1, forward strand.
TTTTCTTCCAGACTATCGTTCGATGAATGAAATGAATAAGCGTCTTTCATGATAAATTCCCTGCCGCGGAGCAGTCCGAATCTTGGTCGTTTCTCATCTCTGAACTTCGTTTGGATTTGATAGACCGTCAGTGGCAGTTTCTTATAGGATTTTACTTCATCTCTGACGAGCGATGTAACGACTTCTTCATGAGTAGGCCCTAGAGCCATTTGGCGGTCGTGGCGATCCTTTATCCTGAAGAGTTCGGAACCGTATGAATTCCATCTTCCTGTTTCTTCCCAAAGATCAGATGACTGCAATGTCGGCATGAACATTTCAACAGCTTCTATTGCATCCATTTCTTCTCTGATGATGTTCTCGATTTTTCGAATCACTTTTTTCGCTAAGGGAAGGAAGGAATAGACGCCGCTCATATGTTGACGGATATATCCTGCTCTTAGCAGAAGTTGGTGAGAAATGATATCGGCATCCGTCGGTATTTCACGCATTGTCGGGATGAATGTCCGTGATTGTTTCATGAAAGCTTTCACCTCGAATTTCTTTTAAATAATTTGTTGCTTGGAAAAAATAAAATGTTCTCCTTATATGATAATAGTGATGTTTATTAGAAGAAGAATCTTTGGATGTCATTCCAGGTGACGACGAGCATTAGGACCATTAATAACATGATGCCTACGAAGTGGACCATACCTTCTTTTTGCTTGTCGATAGGTTTGCCGCGTACTCCCTCAAAAAGGAAGAAGAGCAGTCTTCCACCATCTAATGCTGGTAAAGGTAAAAGGTTCATAATCCCCAAGTTGATGCTCAACACGGCAGCCCAGTTCATTAGAGAGAACACACCCCATTGTGCAACTGTCTCCGTCGCTTTATAAATGCCGACAGGTCCGCTTAATGCGTCAATTGTAAACTTACCGGTAACGAGCATACCTAGCAGTTCGAAGATTCTTTTCATCCAGCTAAACGTCTGCTCCGCACCGAAGGCAAATGCTTTTAATGCATTTTTTTCTAAAGGACTTTCGTACATTACACCGATTTGTCCATATTTCTGTCCAGCGTCAACCAAAGTTTCTGGAACGACTGCTAACGTCACCAATTCTCCTGCCCTCTCGACCTTCAATTGAAGATTTTCACCAGGACTTTTCTGAATTGTCTCAGTGAATTCTTGCCAGCTTCCGATTGGTTTGCCGTCCACTTCCTTAACATAGTCGCCGGCTTGCATTCCTGCAGCAAAAGCAGGACTATCATTGATGACTTCCTTAATGATAGGCTCGTTTGTAGGTATTCCATTCAAAAGACCGATCGCCAAAAAAATGAAGAATGCAAGAATGAAATTGAAAAGGGGTCCTGCAAAAATAGCCATTGCCCGACTTCTCAATGGTTTTGAATCAAATTGGCGATCATACGGAGCAATTAGCGTTTCTTGCCCTTTTTCATAAATGACTGCATTGCGGGAAACCTCGTATTTCATTAGGTTTCCATCTTCGTCATAACCTTCGATAAAAAGCTCTTTGCTTAAATCTGCAGTTTCCGTTTCTAAAAACAGTACGTTCGGGTTTGATACTTCACGATTCAAATAGATTTTTTCAATTTTATCGTCTTCGTTCAAAATGACTCCAACGCGATATCCAGGTTGCAACTCGACCGTGTCGAAATCCTCGCCTGCCATTCTCACATATCCGCCTAGTGGTAAAATACGGATTGTATAAAGGGTCTCCTTTTTCCGGATAGCAAGTATTTTCGGACCGAATCCAATTGCGAATTCGCGCACCATAATTCCAGCCTTTTTCGCGAAGAGGAAATGTCCTAATTCATGAAAAAAGACAAGAGAGCCAAATATTATAATAAACGCTATAACGGTTTCCATAAAAAACCACCTTAACTGGCCCATCCGGCCGGATTATGAATTACTCATTTCACCATATCATACACCATTTTACGGGTAATTGAATCGGTTTCTAATATCGCTTCCAAATTCGGAGAGGAAATCGATTGATGATTGTCCATCATCCGTTCTACAATCTCCTCGATTTGAAGGAAAGGAATCTTTCCTTGCATGAACAATTGGACCGCCACTTCATTTGCAGCGTTCATTACTGTCGGCATTGTGCCGCCTTCCTTACCTGCTTCATAAGCGAGAGCAAGTGCTTTGAACCTTTCGAAATCCATCTTTTCAAAATGAAGTGTGCTTATTTCCTCTAGGCGGAGCGGTTTTGCGTTTTGCATCGTGATACGATCCGGGTATGTCATTGCATATTGGATTGGTACCCGCATGTCAGGCGAACCAAGTTGCGCCATGACACTCGTGTCTTCAAATTCAACCATGGAGTGGATGATGCTTTCCTTGTGCAACAAGCAATCGATCTTGTCGTATGGCATGTTGAATAAATGATGCGCCTCAATCACTTCAAGGCCTTTATTCATCATAGTTGCAGAATCGATCGTTAGTTTATTTCCCATTGACCAATTCGGATGAGCCAATGCCTGCTCTACAGTCACGCTTTGTAATTGTTCTCTCGTCAAGTTCCTGAAACTACCACCTGATGCCGTTAAAATCAGACGAGAAACACGTTTCGGATTTTCACCATTCAATGACTGAAAAAGTGCAGAGTGTTCACTATCGACAGGTAGAAGTGTTACATTCCGTTTTTTCGCTTCTTCCATGACGATATCACCGGCTGCTACAAGTGTCTCTTTATTCGCAATAGCAATTGTTATGCCTTCTTGGATAGCTCTCAAAGTAGGCTCTAGTCCAACGCTTCCGATTACAGCATTGACGAGCATGTCCGCTCGCGTCTGTGCCGCAACTTCAATGAGACCTTCTTTTCCATGCACAAAGCGTGTTTCTGGAAATTCCGATTGCAACAATTCTGCGTCCTCTTTATGCATGACAGATACGAGTTCCGGACGAAATTTCGCTGTAATTTCCCGCACTTTACCAATATTCATCCCCGCAGAAAAAGATACGAGTTTAAATTGCTCTTTGTTTGATTGAATAATATCGAGAGTCTGTATCCCGATCGATCCTGTTGCACCGAGCAGACTTATTTTTTTCGTCATAATATGATTAACTTCCTTTCCATTAACCGACTAGGTGTAAAAAATGAATGAGCGGCAACACGAAAAGGAGACTATCGAAACGATCTAGAATTCCTCCATGTCCCGGCAAAAGATTTCCGGAATCCTTCACTCCAAAATGCCTCTTCAGTGCCGATTCAACTAAATCCCCCAACTGCCCAACAATTGAGGCAATGATCGTTACTATGATCAACATTCCATATGAAGGTGCTATTGGGTAAAAGATTTGAATTACACATGCAAACAATACGGCAAAAACGATTCCGCCTAGAAATCCTTCAACTGTTTTATTCGGAGAAATTTCCGGCCATAACTTCCGTTTACCAATCTTTCTCCCAACAAAATATGCCCCCGAATCTGTTGTCCAAATTACTAAAAGTGCATAGAATACATACTCGAAGCCATAAAATCGGGTTTCTATCAAATAATAAAATCCGATGCCGACGTATAATGCACTGAATGCCGTGAACGCCGCATGATCAAAAGTGAACTTGTTTTTTGAGATGACTGTATAGATCAATAAAATAAGAATAAGTGCAAACATTATTTCGATTTTCGTATAGCCAATCCACTGTTGAAATTCTACAGTCCACTTTGAAGGTATTAGTAAAATCGCAAGTGCAATCCAGACGAGAATGCCCTCGATAGAAAAAATACGAATATCCTTCATGCGCAGCAATTCATATAAGCCGATTGAAGCGATGACATAAATCGCGATTGTAAATGGGAGTCCGCCAATTATCACTAGTGGAAAAAAAACGGCCAGTGCGACGAGCGCTGTTATAATTCTCTGTTTCAATTTCCTTTATCCCCTTCCACACTTCCAAATCTTCGGTTGCGCATTTGGAATTCTTCGATTGCACTTAACATGCATGATTCATCGAAGTCCGGCCAGAGAACCTCTGTGAAGGAAAATTCCGAATAAGCTAGTTGCCAAAGCATGAAATTCGACAATCGCACTTCGCCGCTCGTCCGGATGAGTAAATCCGGTTCGGGCAAGTGAGATGTCATAAGATGTGACTCGATTAATGATTCGTCAATCTCTTCGATTGCTATTTCGTTGTTTACGGCCAATTGTGCAATTTCTTTTACTGCCATTGCCATTTCGAGGCGACTGCCGTAGTTCATTGCGAAGTTTAGAATGAGTCCATCATTTTTTGAAGTGGCCTCTATCGCTTTCACGATTGCTTCTTTCGTATGCGGTGGCAGCGCATCGAAGTTGCCGATCATTTCTACCCTGACATTTTGCTCGATCAATTCAGGTAAGTATGTTGTCAGGAACTCTCCCGGCAGTTTCATGAGAAAGTCAATTTCCATTTTTGGCCGTTTCCAGTTTTCCGTTGAAAAAGCGTACAATGTCAAGACTTTGATGCCTATGTCATTTGCAATCCTGGTGATTTTCCGTACAGTTTTCATTCCTTCATGATGTCCGGCAATCCGAGGTAAACTGCGTCGTCTTGCCCATCTGCCGTTCCCATCCATGATGATGGCGACGTGTGAAGGGATTGTTCTACTTTTGACTTTCGTTAGCCTGTCGGAAATTGACGGTCCATTCTCTCCAGTTTTTTTCCGTAACAGTTTATCTAGCATTCCGTTTCCTCCACTCGCCTGCTTTTTGAGCAAGTACCTAGTCTATCGTATCAAATCAGCCGATAAATTTCATTTAATACAGCTGATTGTTTCTTTGAAATTAAGAGTTCAGCCCTTTTAGATTATGCATGCCGTATGGTGAAATATTTATCATTCGGTAAAACGGATGATATACGGTCAGAAAAAAAGACGTCCTGAAAGTAGGACGCCCCAATGTATAGAAAGTTCTTCAATCAGATTTCCAAAATTTCGTTTTCTTTATCTTTGGCAATCTCATCGATTTTAACGATATAGGAATCAGTCAACTTTTGGATGTCATCACTTTCACGGCGTAATTCATCCTCAGTGATGTCCCCATTCTTTTCAAGCTTTTTCAACTCATCGTTTGCATCACGGCGAATGTTGCGAATTGCCACTTTGGAGTCTTCTGCTTCTTTTTTAACTTCTTTCACCAATTCTTTACGGCGCTCTTCCGTTAATGCGGGGACTGCCAAACGGATGACCGATCCATCATTGGATGGAGTGATACCGATATCCGATTTCAATATCGCTTTTTCAATATCACCTAAAGTCGTTTTATCATACGGTTGGATGACCATAAGTCTCGCTTCAGGTACAGAGATACCTGCCATTTGGTTTAGCGGCGTTGGAGCTCCGTAATAAAGTACTGTAATCCGATCAAGCAATGAAGCGTTCGCTCGTCCTGCACGAATGGAAGCGAGTTGTCTTGTGAAAGACCCGATCGCTTTATCCATTCTGTCTTTCGTTTGGTCCATTATCGCTTTCGGCATTTACCCATTCCTCCTCACAACCGTACCGATTGGTTCACCGAGCACGGCCTTTTTAATATTTCCATTATCCATAATTGAGAATACTACGAGAGGGATATCATTGTCCATACATAGGGTTGAAGCAGTGGAATCCATGACTTCTAGTCCTTGGCTGATCACTTCCAAGTAAGTCAATTCCGTATATTTCACTGCATTCTCATCTTTTAACGGATCTGCCGAATAGACACCATCCACATTATTTTTCGCCATTAAAATGACGTCTGCTTCGATTTCCGCAGCTCTAAGCGCAGCTGTCGTATCAGTTGAGAAATAAGGATTTCCTGTTCCAGCAGCAAATATGACGACTCGCTTTTTCTCCAAATGACGAATCGCTTTTCTGCGAATATACGGCTCCGCTACTTGCCGCATATCGATTGATGACGATACACGTGTTTCAACGTCTAATTTTTCAAGAGCGTCCTGAAGAGCTAATGAATTCATGACTGTGGCGAGCATACCCATATAATCGGCAGTTGTTCTGTCCATGCCCATCTCACTTCCGACTTTCCCTCGCCAAATGTTTCCTCCACCAACTACGACCGCAACTTCAACTCCAAGGTCGACAACTTCTTTCACTTGTTCAGCAACAGTTTTGATGATTGCCGGTGAAAGACCGTAGCCTTTATCACCCGCAAGCGCCTCGCCGCTAAGCTTCAAGACAATTCTTTTATATTTTGGGACGCCCATATGTACCCTCCGTCTACAGTGTTTTCTCGAAAAATAGGGAACACAAAGTTGTGTCCCCTAATTGATCTTTATATCTAATCAGTTACCTTTTACTTGACTCATTACTTCATCGGCAAAGTTGTCTTCGCGTTTTTCGATACCTTCGCCTACTGCGAAACGAACGAACTCTTTCAAAGTTCCGCCAGTAGATTTAACGAAATCGCGTACTTTTTGATCGGAGTTTTTAACGAACGCTTGGTCAAGAACACAAATTTCTTCGAAGTATTTTCCAAGACGGCCTTCAACCATTTTTGCAACGATATTTTCAGGCTTGCCTTCGTTCAACGCTTGCTCTGTAAGAACTTTGCGCTCACGCTCTACTTCTTCCTCGGACACTTCATCACGAGAAATGTATTGCGGGTTCATAGCAGCGATGTGCATTGCTACGTCTTTAGCAGCATCGGAGTCAGTAGAACCTTCTAGGATTGTCAACACCGCAATGCGGCCGCCCATGTGAAGGTAAGGACCGAATGCATCGTTGTCCGTTTTTGTTTTGATTTCAAAGCGGCGAAGAGTGATTTTCTCACCGATTTTAGAAACTGCATTAGAGATGTGGTCAGCGACTGTAAGGCCGTTTTCCATTTTCGATTCAGTTGCTTCTTCGATTGTTGCTGGTTTAGTTGCTAGAAGGTGTTCGCCAAGTTCTTTTACAAGAGCTTGGAACGCTTCGTTTTTCGCAACGAAGTCTGTTTCAGCGTTTACTTCGAAGATGACAGCGTCGTTACCGTTGACGATAATGTCAGTTGTACCTTCTGCAGCGATGCGGTCAGCTTTTTTAGCTGCGCTTGATAGACCTTTTTCACGAAGGAAGTCTACTGCTGCATCCATGTCACCATTTACTTCAGTAAGTGCTTTTTTGCAGTCCATCATACCTGCGCCCGTTTTTTCACGCAATTCTTTTACCATTTGTGCTGTAATTGCCATTGTTAGTTCCTCCTGTATGAGTGATTTGAGACGACAATCTGTAAAAAAGACGATAAGGGGGTTGGCCGCTTATCGTCTGTTTTATTACTAATATTACTCTGCAGCTGCCGTTTCAGTCGCTTCTTCAGACACTTCTTCATCAGCGCCTTGTCTTGATTCGATCAATGCATCTGCCATTTTGCTAGTAAGTAGACGAACCGCACGGATTGCATCGTCATTCGCAGGAATGACATAGTCGATTTCGTCCGGATCACAGTTCGTGTCAACAATACCGACGAGTGGAATGTTCAATTTAATTGCTTCTGCCACAGCGATGCGCTCTTTACGAGGGTCAACAACGAAGATGACGTCAGGCAATGATTTCATATCACGAATACCGCCAAGGAATTTCACAAGACGTTCGTGCTCTTTTCTTAGTTCAGAAACTTCTTTTTTAGGAAGTACAGCAAATGTACCGTCCTCTTCCATCGTTTCGATCTTTTTCATACGTGCAACACGTTTTTGGATCGTACCGAAGTTTGTAAGTGTACCACCAAGCCAACGTTGGTTGATGTAGTACATTCCTGCACGCTCTGCTTCTTCTTTGATTGCATCTTGTGCTTGCTTCTTAGTACCAACAAATAGTACTTTTCCGCCTTCTGCACCAACTTGACGCATGAAGTCATAAGCTTCTTCTAGTTTTTTCACCGTCTTTTGAAGATCGATGATGTAGATTCCGTTACGTTCAACGAAAATATACTTTTTCATTTTCGGGTTCCAACGACGAGTTTGGTGTCCGAAATGTACACCTGCTTCAAGCAGTTGTTTCATTGAGATTACTGACATTTGTTTTTCCTCCAATTTGGTTATATTCCTCCGTATGTTTCATGCGACGGAATGACCTTTCGGCACCTTTTCCGATCATCCACATACGTGTGTAGTAACACCATTTGATAATATACCATACCGATAATCTGATTGCAACTCACTTCATCTGAATTTCAGCAGCAATTCCACTTCGGTTTTCCCTTTCCCGAGCTTTTTTGCAATCTCTTCAATTGGCTTCCCCTCATCATACATCTGGATGGCGAGCGTTCGACTATCCATTTCATGCACTTTAGGTACTGGTTTGGAAGATTTGCTATCTTTTACTGTCGGTGCAGTCTGGTACGATTTCATTGCAGCTTTCACAGGATAACTTGGCGTGACGATGGTGAATTCCTTTCTTTCCACTTGTCTTTCAGGCTCTTGATGGCGGCTATCAAGTGCATTTTCAACTCGTTTGCCATTTTCCTGCCGTTTTTCAATGATAGCGATAAGCCGTTCGTTTTCCTCTTTCAATTCAGATAAGTAGGCGCCGATCGCATCATCCATCTCTGCCATAAGCTTCTGCTGCTTCTTCTCCAAGTTGTTGAATTTCGAAACTTTCATATATAGCAATGCAATGAAATAAAAACCGATCACTTGTACTATGAATAAAAATACTAAAAATACTGTTTGCATGTCCATCATCCTGTAAAGTCGACAAACGACCCTTTGTAAGGGTGTACTGTCTTCTTTTCCTCTTCCTTATGTTGATGTTCTTTTTCTTTCTGATTCCTGTCTCCATTTTTGCCTTTTGAATCTTTATCTGTTTTGGCGTATTTCTCGGAGCGCCGGACACTTTCCCGGTTTTTCAATGTCTCTTTTTCGTTTTGGAGCTGTGCCTGATCTTGGTTCAACTGCGTTTGCTGTTGTTTCTGTTCCTGCATTCTTCCTGCTTCAAACGTTTTTGGTATGGCGATTTGGAGTTCGATTCCTTTCAGGCTCATAAAATCCCTCCATCAACAATTTCCGGCAACAGTAGTTTTCGCAATTTGAAGAGCGCTTTCGAATGGATTTGAGAAATTCTAGAAGTCGATAAATTCAAGATTTCCCCTATCTCAGTCAACGTCATCTCATCTGTGTAAAACAAGTTTAATACCAATTGTTCATTATGGTTCAATTCTTGAATTTTCGATGCTAAATCACCGACGAGTTCCCCCATGACGATTTGCTGTTCAGGAGTGCGCTCGTGATCATCCTTCAGGACAAATGATTTTTGCCCTTCCTCTTCGTCATCATTCATACGCTCGTCCATGGAAAGCACATTGGAAAAATAATGTTCATGAACTGTCTGATATACTTCTTCTACGGTAACGCCAAGATGTTCAGCAATCTCTTCGGGCGTTGCGTGACGCAGTAGTTTCTGCTCCAACTTGCCGATTTCTTCCTCAAGCTTTTTTGACCTTTCTCGGGAGGATCGGGGAAGCCAGTCTTCCTTACGCAAACCATCTATGATTGATCCTCGGATCCTGAAGGAAGCGTACGTATCAAATTTCAAATCCCTGCTTGGATCGAATTTTGTTAGTGCGTCGAATAGACCTTGCAGGCCCAAGCTCATAATCTCATCCCTCGATACATTCCGAGGCAAGCCCGAGCTGATTCGTTGCACATGGTAATTGACGAGAGGAGTATACTTCCGGACTAGTCTATCGCCGGCATCGGGATCCCGATCATTTAACCATAGTTTCCAACATGCATCTTCTCCCGTCAGATCCTCTTTGGACATCGAATCCCTCACCTTCCATGATGTTTCCGTCAAAACGAGAAATTATATAATTTCTATTATAGCAAATTTCGACAAAAAATAGCGACTGAACCGTTCAGTCGCTCTGCTACGTTTATGCCTATTGATACTGCTTCAAATTTCCTTCGTTCCGAAATTGACTGTCCGGATGCTTAATGCGCTCGTTAACGGATCGAATTCGATTGTCCGTCCGCTCGAACCACCGGTGTCTTCCGCTATTATTGGAATAGATAGTCGGGCGAGCTCTTTTTTGACAGCTTCAACATTACGCGGACCGATGCGGATGGAATCACTGGAGCCAAATTGAAACATTTGGGCGCCTCCAGCGATTTTTGCTTTTAGGGATAAAGGGCGAACCCCTTCCGACTTCAGCATTTCCATTAATGAATAAATACCGGTATCAGCAAATTTAGCTACATTTATACTATCCGATCTTCCAAGACTCGATTCGGGAAGCATAACATGCAGGAGCCCGGCAATCTTCTTAGATTCGTCATAAAGTACAACACCGACGCATGACCCTAATCCGGATGTCCGGATTGTGTCCGGTGCATGAACGATATTCATATCGGCGATTCCGACTCTAACTACTGTTTTTAACATGATTAGAGTACACCTAACGAACGGAAAATCGTTATATAAGATTCCGGATCAGGAAGCAAAAAGAAATGCCCGTCCACACTCGAATGTCCGTTATCGCCTTCCTCTTCGATGCGCGTATCGATAACGATGACCTCATCGCTAAAATGTGATACTTCTATAAGTCCAAAACTGACAATAGCCCCGACCATATCAACACTCAATGATGGAACTGTTGGATGGACTTTTAATCCTGTAAAATCCGATAAGGCAGACAAATAGGATCCAGATAAAATATTGCCGAGCTCCTGCATAGCCGAAATACCCATTTCGGGAATCGGCACTGCATGGAAATCGAACGTCTCATCACCGATTAATCTGCGGATGAACTCGTTTGCAGAATCGATCGGCAAGACAAAGAACATGCTTCCTGATAAGTCGCCTTGAATTCTTAAATAAATGCCTGCCACAATCCGCTCAGGGCCCCCTGCCAGATCAAACATTTCGTCGAAGGAAACGAGTGAAACTTTCGGAACGAGCATATCAATTTTCCTACCAAGCAATTGTGATAATGAAGTTGCCGCATGAGCTGCCCCGATATTCCCAATTTCCTTTAGCACGTCAAGGTGCATATCGGTAATTTGGTGATCAGATTTCATCTGTCGTCACCCGTTTCACAGGCTGTAGCACTTTTTCTAAATTTAGCATGACTAATAGTCGTTTCCCTACTTTGGCAACTCCCGAAATGAATTCGGATTCGATGGAACCAACGACTTCGGGCTGCGGTTCGATGGAATCAACCGAAATATCGATTACATCATTCGCCGAATCTACGATGAGTCCCACCTCAAATTCCTCCAATGAAACGATGATGATTCTGCTGCTGTCGTCTAGAGTTTTCACTTCCATGCCGAAACGTTCTCGCAAATCGACAATCGGAGTGACAACTCCTCTTAAGTTGATAACGCCCTTTATATATGATGGTGTTTTCGGAACTTTCGTAATGGAGATGAGTTTTTCAATGGACTCGACAACATCCACAACAACGGCATATTCTTTATCCATCAACTGGAACACGATCACTTTCATTTCATTACTGCTCTTAATTGTTTCAGCCATGCTTTTCCCCTCCCGCCTATTTGATCAATGCGTTGCAATCCACGATAAGCGCAACTTGGCCGTTTCCTAAAATTGTAGCGCCAGATATGGCGAAGACGCTTTGAAGATAATTGCCGAGCGATTTCAAAACGATTTCTTGTTGTCCTATGAAGGAGTCTACAACGAGACCAGCCATTTTATCGCCTTTACGTACGATGACTACTGATTGGAATTCTTCCAGTTCTGACCCTTCCCTCATCTCGAAAATATCTTTCAAATTGACGAGTGGAACGATGCTTCCTCTGAAATCAATCACTTTTTGGTTATGAGCATTCAAAATATCGGAAGTTTGAATGATTGCTGTTTCAATGATCGATGATAGCGGGATTGCATAAATATCTTTGTCCAAATTAACGAGCATTACCGAAATAATCGATAACGTCAACGGCAATTGAACTTGGAATAGAGAGCCTTGCCCTTCCTTCGAATCGATTGTAATGTAGCCGCCGAGTGATTCTATCGTGCTTTTCACGACATCCAAACCAACTCCGCGACCGGATACATCCGTAATTTTTTCAGCTGTAGAAAAACCGGATGCTAAAATGAGCTCTGCAAGCTGTCGTTCAGTCAAAGTGGCGGCAGTCTCTTCCGTAACGACGCCTCTTTCAAGCGCCTTCTGCAAAACCCTTTCCTTATTGATGCCTGCACCATCGTCTTCAAGCTCAATGAATACGTGATTGCCGGAATGATATGCTCTTAAAGTGACTGTGCCTTCTTCCGGCTTTCCTTTTGCTAGACGCTCTTCCGGACTCTCGATACCATGATCCAATGCATTTCTTATCAAATGTACAAGAGGATCTCCTATTTCATCAATAACCGTCCGATCCAATTCAGTTTCAGCACCGATAATTTCAAGGTTTATCTTTTTATTGAGATCACGTGCTAGTTGACGAACCATTTTCGGGAAGCGGTTGAATACTGTTTCTACAGGAATCATACGCATGTTCAGGATGATGTTTTGAAGATCGCCAGATACCCGTGTCATCCGCTCGACGGTTTCATTCAAATCGGGATTATGTAATTCACTTGCGATTGATTGCAATCGGCCCCTATCGATCACCAATTCTTCAAAAAGGTTCATAAGTATGTCCAACCGGTCGATATTGACGCGGATGGTCTTATTCGCACTATGTGCATTCGTTGTACGGCGACTTTTTTTAGGAGATGCATCACTCTTCCCGCTGTCTTTCGTGACTGCCACTTCAGGTGCGGATTCAATCACTGCAGGCAAATCGCTCTTTGGATAAGATGTGTTAGTAATAGGACGGATTTCAACATTATCCACTTCAGACACTTTCAATACTTTTGCTTCCAGTGAGCTCGCATCTTCATTTGTAATGAGGACAACTGTAAACGTTTCATCGAAATCCTCATTTTCCAACTGTTCAACAGATGGTTTAGTTTTAACGATTTCTCCTGATTTCTCAAGAATCCCGAAAACCATGAAAACTCTCGCAGCTTTTAGCAAACAATCTTCCCGAAGTGTGACAGAAATTTCAAACGCATGAAAGCCTTGTTCTTGCGATTGACCAATTACCGTCAATTCATAATCATCATATTGAAGCATCGGTGTTTCTTGTACCGTTTGCGGTTCCACCGTCGCTACAGTAGCAGCTGTCTCCATTTCTGGAGAAACGATGGCCGGTTGTCCTGCTTCGATTTTATTTAACGCGGAAACGAGTTCCTGTACATCCTTTTTACCTGTCCCGCCAGCTTCGATATCCATCACCATTTCTTCCAAGTAATCAACAGCTTGGAAGACGATATCTAGTATTTCTGTCGTAACACTAATTTTTGAGTTTCGGATGGCGTCTAACACATTTTCCATCTTATGTGTCAAGTCGGCAATATCCTCATAACCCATAGTGGCAGACATCCCTTTCAATGTATGGGCAGATCGGAATACTTCATTGACAATCGCCAAATCCTCCGGGTTTTTTTCCAATTCTAATAAATGCTCATTGCACGCTTGAAGATGCTCTTTGCTTTCCTCGAGAAACATTTCAAGGTATTGATTCGTATCCATAATGACGCCCCCTCAAGAATGTAAGATTTCCGTAATTGCTTCAGCAATATATTGTACATCAACGACCTGGTCGGCCAACCCGGCTTCTTTGATCGCTTTAGGCATGCCATATACAACGGACGTCTTTTCAGATTCCGCTATCGTAATCGTTTTACAAGCGGTTTTTAGTTGCAACATGCCTTCCCTGCCGTCATGCCCCATTCCCGTCATTATAGCAGTAACATACTGCAATTCTTGGATGGCAGCAGCTGACTCAAGCAGGACGTCGACGGACGGGCGATGGCCCATTCTCGGCGGTTCCATAATATCAAGACGGACACAATAGCCTGTCTTGCATTTTTCGAATTTCAAATGCTTTCCGCCAGGAGCGATATAGGCGACGCCTTTCAAGAGTGGTTCTCCATCCTCGGCTTCCTTCACCTGTATATCACTTAGGCCATCCAATCTTTGGGCTAATGACTTCGTAAACCCTGGCGGCATATGTTGGACGATCAGAATTGGTGCATTTAGATCAGATGGCAACCGTGTAAGCACTTCTTGCAATGCCCGAGGTCCCCCTGTCGATGTACCTATTATAACAAAAGTCTCTAGCACTTTGGAAATCTTTTTATCTTGCGAGGTAGTTAATGAAGACATGGATCGAATGGTTGTCTCTTTGTCAGGAAAATCTCTTTGTATCGCTTGTACTCGCTCTACTATCGGTTGTTTGACAAGAGTTGAGATTTTGACTTTCGTCGCTGCTACAACTTTCGCAACAATTTCCTGTTCAACCTCATGTAAATTGAGTGAAATGGCTCCTCCTGGTTTAGCTACAAAATCGACTGCTCCATACTCCATTGCATTCATTGTGTTTTCCGCTCCAATTTCGGTTGTGCTTGAAAGCATGACGACCGGCGTCGGTTGTTGTTCCATGATTTGTTTCAAAGCTTCAAGCCCATTCATGAGCGGCATCTCGATATCCATCGTAACGGCGTCTGGCCGAAGCTCAACAACTTTCTCAACAGCGTCTTTCCCATTGCGCGCTATACCAACGACTTCAAGCAGCGGATGTTTCGAGAGCATTTCTGAAACTAGTTTTCGCATAAACGCGGAATCATCAACTACAAGCACTTTTTTCACAGTGCTTAATCCCAAATCATTCACGCCCTTTCAAGAAAATTCCTTTCAACTTTTTAAGGAATCCCGTCTCGTCCTTTTCCTTGTTCCGATCTACAATAACGAATTCATCTGCGATTGCAGTCATTCTTTTGGAAATAGGAGCGTTTGGAAATAGTAGTAAAAACGGTTTTTGTGCGACTACCGCTTTATGGACAGCTGCGTCTTCCGGTAAAAATCCTAATATCGACGTTTCTTTATCAAGGAATTTTCGCATTGCATATTGTAAACGGGTTACTGCGTCATTGCCGTCATCGTGTTTAGTCACCCGATTGCTGACGATGTTGAATTTCTTTTCAGGATCCTTTAGACAGATGAACTTCATCATGGAATAAGCATCAGTAATAGATGTAGGCTCAGTCGTTGAAATGACGATAACTTCATCTACTGCAATGATCAGTTCAATGGAACGTTGCGTGGCACCTGCCCCCATATCAAAAAGGATGAAGTCGTACTCCTTCTGCAATTGCTCGAATGCAGCAAGCAGTCTTTCGAACATACTCTCCGACCAATCGAGTACAGAGTCCAACCCTGAACCTCCTGAAATGAATGTAAGACCAAGCTCGTCTGTATTAATAATATTTTCAAGAGTTTGTTGACCGGTCAAGTAATCTTTCAAACTATATTTCGGTGCGACCCCTAATAAAATATGGATGTTTCCCATTCCGATGTCCATATCGACAACGATAACTTTTTTTCCTTTTAAACGTAAAGAGTGGGCGAAATTCGTCGTAAAATTCGACTTGCCCACTCCCCCTTTCCCACTGACAATTGCAATGGATTTGGCCAAGTTGCCTTGAGCCTGCAGCATTTTCATCCGAAGTGCTTCCGCTTGGTCACGCATGTTTAGCACCTGCCAATAACAATTTGAGCATTTTGTCAACATCTGCTTCAACAATATCTTCTGGAACTTCCTGTCCATCTGTGTAATAGGCGGTTCCAATCTTGTATTGTCTCATCAAATTGAACATAGGACCGATTGATCCCGTTTCATCTACTTTAGTAAAAATGAATTTTTCGACCGGGAAAGAAGTAAATCTGTTAATGATTGTCTTCATATCTTCTTCTTTCGAAGTGACAGATAAAACTAGGAAAGATTCCATATCAAGTGAGAAGTCGATCAGTCGCTTTAAATCGTCTACAAACTTCATTTCTTTATAATTTCGGCCGGCCGTATCAATGAAAATCAAATCTAAATCTTTCATTTTCATGATGGCATCTTCAAAATCATTACTGTTATAAGCAATTTCAACGGGAGCTTGCAAAAGGTTTGCATATGTACGCAATTGTTCAATTGCAGCTATCCGATATGTATCAGTCGTAATGAAGCCGATTTTCTTTTTATGTTCCAAAAGTGCTCGCGCTGCGATTTTAGCGATTGTTGTCGTCTTCCCGACCCCGGTCGGACCAAGCACGTTAATGAATTTTCTAGAAAATGTAATTCCGCCGAAAGGCAATTCCGAGAATTCTTTCGACAATACGGTCATTGCAATTTGCAACTGCTCTTCTTTTGAGAAATCCTTTTTATTCTCTTTCATTTGTCCAAAGATTTCATTGCCGACCTGGAGAATGAGTTCTTTTGACAAGCCCTGATTCTCTAAATAGGTAAGCAACGGCTTCAATTCGTCTGGGAAATTGGAGAATGAAACGGACTGCCTCATTTCTTGAAGCAGTCTTTTCATTTCATTCATTTCGTTCTTAATTTCCTCATCATTCTTTGACTCCACAGATAAGGATGCTTGTTTCGAAATGAAAGCAGGTTCTGGTATAATGGCCGGCTCATCGAAACCGGCGACGACTTCAACCGATTTTTTTTGAAAAAAACCGAGAAATCCTTTGGAAGTGATAACATTCGAGCTTAGAATGATTGCATCACCCCAAAATCAGCTCTCACTTTCTTCATTGCCTCCACCATCGTGTCGGCTGTATATTTTTTCATTTTCATCAGATATCCACCACCCCGACACTTTGGACTTCAATTGAAGCTTCGAGCTCATTGTAAGATAAAACAGGAATCTGCGGGAAGTAACGCTCTGTTATTTGCCTTAAATACATTCGGATAGCTGGCGAGCAAAGAATGACAGGCGATTGGTCCATCAAAGCAACTCTTTCTACTTCTCTAGCGATTGACTCTAATATTTCTTGTGAATGTGAAGGGTCAATCGACAAATAATTCCCTTGCTCGGTCTGTTGAATATGATCCGCTATCAATTTCTCGACCTTTCCTGAGACGGTCAATACTTTTAATGCATCGACTCCGGACGAATATTGCGCCGTAATTTGTCTCGCAAGCGATTGGCGTACATACTCCGTCAGCAAATCAATATCCGACGTGTACTTCGAATAGTCGGCCAACGTTTCAAAAATGATTGGCAAGTTCCGGATAGAGACACTTTCATTCAGTAATTTTGCTAACACTTTTTGGATTTCACCGATAGAAAGAGGTGTCGGTGTAAGTTCATCCACTAATATAGGGTATGTCTCTCGGACATGATCGACTAGCTGTTTCGTTTCTTGACGTCCAATCAAATCTGCAGCATTCGCCCTAATGACTTCCGTAAGATGGGTCGAAACAACGCTTGGTGGATCAACGACAGTATATCCCATAATTTCCGCATCTTCCTTCACATCTTCCGTAATCCATTTTGCAGGAAGACCGAACGAAGGCTCGATTGTATCGATTCCGACAATCGAATCATCGCCGCCCGGACTCATGGCAAGATAATGATCCAGTAGAAGTTCGCCTCTTGCCATCTCATTTCCCTTAATCTTGATACGATACTCATTTGGTTGCAATTGAATATTGTCCCGGATCCGTACAACTGGTATGACAAGACCTAATTCAAGAGCGAGCTGCCTTCGAATCATAACGACTCGATCCAGCAAATCTCCACCTTGCTGGGCATCGACTAATGGAATGAGACCATAACCGAATTCAAACTCGATCGGATCGACATTCAATAGATTGACAACATTTTCAGGACTTTTCATCCCTTCCGTTTCAACATCTTCTTCCATTTCCAGCAGTTCTTCCGGATCTTCTTCCGGCTGTCTTGACATGAAGAACGCTCCTATAGCTAACAACGCAGCAATTGGAATCGTCAAAATATCATTAATCGGTGTAAATAGCCCTAGTAGTAATACCGTTACTGCCGTTACATAGAGCAGCTTAGGTTGTCCTAAAAGCTGTCTTGTAATATCTGAACCAAGATTTCCTTCGGATGCAGCACGTGTTACGACAATACCTGTAGCTGTTGAAATGAGCAGAGCCGGAATTTGGGAGACGATTCCATCCCCGACAGTCAATTTAGAAAATGTCGTTGCAGCCTCGGCAAATGGCAGACCCATTTGCGCCACACCAATAATCATCCCTACAAGTAAGTTAATAATTACGATGATGATCCCAGCGATGGCATCACCCTTAACAAATTTAGTCGCTCCATCCATCGCACCATAGAAATCGGCTTCATTACTTACCTTTTCTCGACGGCTTCTTGCTTCTGCCTCCGAAATCATCCCTGCGTTCAAATCGGCATCGATACTCATCTGCTTACCAGGCATCGCATCAAGCGTAAAGCGGGCTGCTACTTCCGAAACCCTTTCTGACCCCTTCGTAATGACGATGAATTGGATTATGATTAAAATGACAAAGACGACAAGACCAACGACAATATTTCCTCCGGTTACGAACGTACCAAAAGTGTCAACAACTCCACCTGCATCTCCTTCTGAAAGAATTGCACGAGTTGTCGAGACGTTCAAGCCTAATCGGAATAACGTCAATAATAAAAGCAAAGATGGAAATATCGAAAATTGCAATGCTTCCTGCATATTCATTGAAGTTAGAAGGACCAATAATGCAAGCGTGATATTAATGATAATTAAAAAGCTTAGAAGCCAAGGCGGTAATGGGATGACGAGCATGGCAACAATCATAATGACTGCTGCTAACACTCCGATATCTCTAAATTGCATGTCATCCCCACTTTCTCATAATGTACTTAAATCTTTCGTTGAATGCGATAAACATATGCCAATACTTCAGCAACCGCCTTGAAAAACTGGTCTGGTATCCGATCTCCGATTTCCACATCATCGTACATCGCCCTAGCAAGGGGCCTGTTCTCGACCATGACAATATTATGCTCTTTCGCAATCAACTTGATCTTTTGTGCGACGAAATCAGCTCCTTTTGCAATAACGACAGGCGCATCCATTTTTTCGTCATCATATTTCAAAGCGATTGCAAAGTGGGTCGGATTCGTGATGACCACATCCGCTTGAGGCACTTCCTGCATCATCCTTCGCATCGCCATTTCCCTTTGCCGTTGTTTGATGCGCGACTTAATGATTGGATCGCCTTCTGTGTTTTTATATTCATCCTTAATGTCCTGTTTAGACATCCGCAAGTTTTTCTCATAATCAAATTTTTGATAGAAATAATCCAATACCGAAATAAATAAAAGGACAAAAGAGGCGATAATGCCCATTAAAGCGACTAATTGTCCGACTGTCACCAAAGTGTCATGCGGTGTCTTGAACGCAAGACCTAACACTTTTTCGATATTTGTCATAAGTAGGAATGTCGTTACTGAACCGATAAACGATATTTTCAACAAGGATTTTAACAATTCAACGAGAGCTCTTATGGAAAATATCCTTTTCAAACCTTTAATCGGATCAATTTTCTTCAAATCGAATTTCATAGGTTCCGCCGTAAAAAGCAATCCGAATTGCATTAAATTTCCAGCGATGCCGGCAATGACAGCGATCGCCATTATCGGCAAAAGTATGTACGCCATTTGGACAATCATATCTACATAAAGAATCATAGTTTGCTCGATATCTAATGCCTTTATAGAAATGGATTCTGTGAATGAATGAGTAAAGAAAACGAAGAATCGGTCACGCATGAAGCCGGCAGCGAAAAAAAGGAACAGGAATACGAAGAGAAGGACAACTGCGGTTGTTACATCCTGACTCTTTAATACCTGTCCTTTCTTACGGGAATCTTGTCGTTTCTTGGGAGTGGCCTTTTCTGTCTTTTCGCCCGCAAAGAACTGTAAGTCCAAACGTATCATTCATCAGCCACCTCCTAAGATAATCATCAAATCCCTCATTGCCGACATCATCACTTCAAATAGTTTTCGCATCATTGCTATCATGACCGTGAACATTGTCACAAGAACGAGGAAACTGACACCAATTTTAATAGGAAAGCCGACTACGAAAATATTCAGTTGGGGAACTGTCCTTGCTGTGATCCCTAACGCCAAGTCGACAAGAAATAGTGTCGCTACGATTGGCACCGACATTTGAAAAGCAATAGCAAACGTCGTCGCGAATGTTCTTATGACAAATTCAATTAGCCGTTCATCACCGTAAGCGGGCCAAAGCATATCAATAGGGATGAATCGATAACTATAAAAAATCCCATCAAGGAGCATATGATGACCATTCAATGTCAGCAAGAGCAACATGGCGAGTACATTGAAAAATTGGCCGAGCAACGGTGATTGGGCTCCCGTTTGAGGGTCGATAACGTTGGCGATAGCAAATCCCATTTGGAAATCGATAAAGCCGCCTGCAATTTGGATTGCCGACATGACGATATAGGCGATGACGCCGATGAACAGTCCAGTTGTTGCCTCCTTGATCACAAGAAGTATGTATGAACCATCGATTTCGAGACTGGGGGCATCAATCGTATACACCATCATCCACGATAATAATGCTGCAAAGATGATTCTTTGCGTCGTCGGTATTGCCCGATAGGAAAACAAAGGGACCGTTACGATGAATGCTGTCACTCTTGTTAAAATGAGCAAGTATGCGGCTAAAGAAGGAATCAGTTCTTCCATTCCATCACCCGATATACCGGACTAGATTATCGAAAATATCAGTCGCGTATGCTGTAACCCTTGCTAACATCCAAGGTCCAAAGAAGACAAGAGCTACGAGGACGGCAATGATTTTCGGCACAAATGCCAATGTCTGTTCCTGAATCTGGGTCGTCGCTTGAAATATACTGACGATCAAACCGGAAACCAATGCGACAATTAACAGTGGTCCGGATGTTAAAAGAATTACCCACACCGCCCGCTCAGCTATCGCTATAATTAATTCGCCTGTCATTCATTACCACTCCTAAACTGTAAAATGCCGATTTGCCTAAATGGAAGTGATTGTGAGCAGCGCTAAAAACTTTGCAATAAAGACTTGACGATAAGATACCATCCATCGACAAGGACAAATAACAAAATCTTAAATGGCAATGAAATCATAACCGGCGGCAACATCATCATCCCCATGGACATAAGGACACTTGCCACGATCATATCAATGACAAGAAACGGTATGAATATCATGAAGCCCATTTGGAATGCGGTCTTTATTTCACTTAATGCGAATGCTGGCACCAACATCGTCAATGGTATATCTTCCAATGACTCGGGACGCTCCGCCTCGTTGTATCGTAGGAACAACTCCAAATCCTTCTGCCTTGTATGTTTACTCATAAACTCCTTGAACGGCATGCTTGCATTTTCATATGCTTCTTCAAGTGTAATTT
Source organism: Sporosarcina sp. SAFN-015 (assembly GCF_051966875.1). GTDB lineage: Bacteria > Bacillota > Bacilli > Bacillales_A > Planococcaceae > Sporosarcina. The sequence continues at coordinate 317,218 of NZ_JBQCKP010000003.1, forward strand.
CTTCAGCGAATAACGGAGTTAACGCTGTTTCATTCACTTCTTGGAATGTCGGAGCCATGATAAAGAATGTCAAAAACAAAGCGAGTCCGACAATAACTTGGTTTGGCGGCATTTGCTGAGTTGCCAATGCTGTCCTGACAAACGATAAAACAATGACAATCCGTGCAAATGACGTCATTAAAATGAGAATTGCCGGCGCAAGCGAAAGGACTGTGAGCAGAAGAAGCATTTTGATGGATGTCGATACATTAGACGGGTCGCTGTCCGAAAAAAACTGGACGAAATCATTCATCTTTTCTGCTCTCCTTTTCTGCCAATCGGTTCAAATGTTTCTTCCTTTCCGCTTTCAATTCATCAAGTCGGGAAGTGAACATTTTATTGAAATCAGCGGGTTGATCGCTTTCATTCGATGAGTTGTCTTTATTTATCGGAAGTGCCGCCAGCAATTTGTTTACGAATCCTGGCGGAGATTGAAGCTCGTCATCATCAAAATAACTTTCCAACGCGCGTATCTCTTCCGGATCGGTAATCTCTTTCAAAAGTCTAACTTCGTCACCTACGCCAATAAGGTAATAGGAATCTCCGATGATTACTAATTGAATGGATTTCTGCTGTCCTAATGAAAGTCCCCCGACATTTTTCATTAATCGATGCTGGTCAAACATTCGGTTTTTCCGATTAATGAACTTCAAAAGAGCGAATAAAAGGCCGATAACAAATAGCAATGCAAAAAACGTCCTGAAGTAATCCCACCCTGACAAGCCGACAGCTGCCCCGTCTTGCGAGCGGTCGGCAGCTGGGGAATCTTCCACATTATCTTTCTTAACCTCTTGGCCATCATTTTTGTCTTGCTCCATCCAATCAGATACCGACTTGTTCTCATCCGTCTCGGCATGTACTATCCCTGGCAAAATAGCAAAGAAGAATACTAGAAGCAGTGGTAATAGTTGTTTCTTAATTAATGATAAATTCATTGTTTAACCTATTGCTTTTTGGATCGCTTCAACAACACGGTCAGCTTGGAACGGCTTGACGATAAAATCTTTTGCTCCAGCTTGAATTGCATCAATTACCATCGCTTGCTGCCCCATTGCGGAACACATAATGATAGTCGCCGATGGGTCCTTTTCTTTAATGGCTTTCAATGCTGCAATACCGTCCATTTCAGGCATTGTAATATCCATTGTTACTAGATCGGGCTTCAATTCCAAATACTTTTCAACGGCTTGTGAACCATCCGCAGCCTCACCGACCACTTCAAAATTGTTCTTTGTCAATATATCCTTTATCATCATCCGCATGAAAGCCGCATCATCCACTATTAAAATACGTTTACCCATTCTCATAACCTCCCAAAGTTCTATCTTAAGTTATTTAATCGTTCTGTTTGACTTAGAATATCCGTTATCCGCACGCCGAAGTTTTCGTCGATAACGACTACTTCCCCCTTGGCGATATGACGGTTATTCACTAAAATATCAACTGGTTCTCCTGCCAGCTTATCCAATTCTATGATGGAACCACTAGACATTTCAAGGATTTCTTTAACAGACCGCTTTGTCCTCCCAAGTTCTACAGTAACTTGCAATGGGATGTCCAATAACATATTCAAGTTATTCGTTTCAGCTTGATTAAGCGATGGTGCATCAAAGCTTGCAAAACGCGCTTGCTGTACGTGGACAGGAGGTTGCTGCTGTCTTTGTGACATCTGTTGCTGAGCAGGCTGCTCGTAATAAGGTTGTTCATAGTAAGGCTGTTCACCCGGCTGTGAAGCACTCTGCCCTGGAAATGTCGAATGATCCTCTTGAGGAAATTCTTGTCTTTTCGGCTGCTCGATTGTTGGAGCCGGTCTGGAAGGCGCTTCAATCGTAACTGCGGCCTCTTCCTCTGCCCCCATTCCCATAAGCGATGCTACAAGGTTTTTACCGAATTGGAGCGGAAACAGCTGCATAATATTTGAATCAATCAATTCTCCGACTTTCAACTCGAAGGAGACTTTGATCATCATTTCATCTTCCGGTATCTTTTCAGTGCCTTCAGCGTTTTGCATATTCATCAAGTCGATTGATGGAGGGGAAATATCAACTTTCTTATTGAAGACAGTAGACATCGACGTAGCCGCCGAACCCATCATTTGGTTCATCGCTTCTTGTACAGCACTCAAATGGATTTCATTTAGTTCTTCATTTGGAGCCATTCCATCTCCGCCAAGCATGAGATCAGCGATGATTGCTGCGTCACTTTGTTTAATAACGAGTAGATTTGTACCGTTTAAACCTTCCGTATATTCCACTTGGACAGCCACATAAGGGTGGATGAATTCAGTTTCTAACATACTCCTATCTACTACAGAGATTGCGGGAGTTGTAATTTCAACTTTTTGCCCAAGCAATGAGGAGAGTGCTGTCGCGGAGCTCCCGAAGGATATATTTCCAACTTCCCCCAATGCATCTTTCTCCATTTCGCTTAATTGGTTATCAAAATTCTGATGTGCAGAGGACGATGTTGCCGTTTCTTCCGCGCGGATTGGTTCTCCGCGCAGCAACGCTTCGATTTCTTCTTGAGAAAGTACATTATCACTCATCATCTTCATCCCCTCCGTTCAATATATCGATTATTTGTACAGCCATCCTATTTCGAAGATGACCTGGTTGTGCAGTGAATTTTGGTACGTCTCCCACTCTGACAAGTAATGGATCATCTATTTTCCGATCAAGAGAAATGACATCCCCAACTTGAAGATACAAGAAATCCTCAACCGACATAGAACCTTTCCCTAATTCAGTAGCAATTGGCAAAGTTGCTTGTTTCAATCGTTTTTCCAAAATGATACTTTGTTCTGTCGTCGGTTCTTTCTTGTTCGATTGCATCCAATAGCGGACCGATAAATTCGGAACGATTGGTTCGAGGACAACGTGTGGAATACATATATTGATCATTCCGCTCGACTCTCCGATGACAATATTGAATGAAATGACTACAACGGTTTCATTCGGTGAAATCATTTGAAGAAACTGTGGATTCACTTCCATTTCGGATAAGAACGGATCCATTTCAATAATGCCTGCCCAAGCTTCACGTAAATTGTCGAAAGACCGTTCGAAAAGATTAGTTAATATCTTTGTTTCAATTTCGGTCATATTATCCACTTTTCCAGGGCCTTCCCCAATGCCGCCCATCAATCGGTCAAGCATTGAATAGGCTACATTTGGGTTGACTTCCATGATGATATTGCCCTCAAGTGGCGGGACTTCGAAAATATTAAGTAATGTCATATTAGGAATGGATCTAATGAATTCCTCAAATGGAATTTGGTCGACCGATGCGACATTTATTTGAATGTACGTCCGCAATTGTGCGGAGAAATAAGTCGTCAATAATCTTGCGAAGTTTTCATGGATTCGTGTCAAGCTACGGATTTGATCTTTCGAGAAGCGGAGGGCACGCTTGAAATCATATACTTTGACCTTACGGGTCTCCTCTTCCTTCTTCATCTCTTCCGCGGACATTTCACCTGTCGATAATGCCGATAACAAGGCATCAATTTCATTTTGGGATAAAATATCTCCCGGCATAAGGCCACCTCCCGGCATAGTATATGTCCATCATTTTCTTATTGGATAATGTAAGAAACGATGTACACTTTTTCGATTTCACCCTCTTGCATGAGAGGATTCAGTTGCGATTTGATGGAATCCTCAAATGCCTGCTTCCCTGCTTTTCCTTCAAAGTCTTTAGAAGTCATTTCAGAAAGTTCTTGGATAACGATGTTTTGAACTTGGAAATCCCGTTTCGTTAGTTCTTCTGCAGCTTTTTTATCTGTTGTTTGGATTTTCAATGAAATCTTGATGAATTGTCGGCCCGATAAGTTTGTCATGATCTCAGGGACGTCCACAGACGCTTCAAGGATTTCATCGATCGTCGGTTCTTTTTCTACCGAATCCCCTTTTAATTGCAAGGTGAGGATTAAGCCGATTATCCCGACGAGTGTCAAGGTAACTACTATAATTAGTGCGATTGTTAATGCTTTATTTTTCATCTTCTTCACCCCGGATATGCGGATTCGATAATAGTTGGACCGACTGATAAAATTCAGTAATGCGGCGATTGACTTCGTCAATTGGGTCCAGGACGATGTATTTGGTACCAGTCGTCAGTGTGATGGTCGTGTCGGGAAACGATTCGACAGTTTCTATGTATAGGGCGTTCAACATGAACGCTTTGCCGTTGAGGCGTGTAACTTTAATCATATGTAAGGGGCCGGGCACAGGGCCGGCCCGACCCTCCTTTGCTAATAACGCATATTTGTTTAATGATGCATAAAACAGTCTTCTGTAACGGATTTCCGCTTCTGGCGGACGCTTTCCGCGGGCACGGCTTCAATCTCCTCGTCACTGCGTTCCTGCGGGGCCTTTCAGCTCATGCTGTTCCCGCTGGAGTCGCCGCCTTCCGCTTCAATCCTATATAAGTCTAATTATATAGTGAGAGAATTAGTTAATTATCGCTTCAAATTGACAAGTTCTTGAAGAATTTCATCTGATGTTGTTATGATACGTGTGTTTGCTTGGAAACCACGTTGTGCAACGATCATTTCTGTAAATTCTTCTGCAAGGTCGACGTTGGACATTTCTAGGAAGCCGGATTCAACTGCTCCAGTTCCTCCTTCTAAAGGAACATTTTCTTCAGGCACCCCAGAGTTAACAGATTCCTCGAAGTAGTTTCCTCCTATTTTTGTTAAACCAGCAGGGTTTGGAAACTTCGCTAATTGAATTTGGCCCACTTCTTGGAGATTACCGTCTACATCAACATAAGAAACTACGCCATCTTGTCCAATTGACATGCTTTGTGCATCCGTAGGTATATTTAGCGGAACAGCATCGCCAACAAGGTATTTTCCTTCACTATTAACTAAATTACCTTCATTATCTAAGTAAAAATTCCCGGCTCTTGTATAAACTCTTCCTGTACCATCTCCGTCTTCTAATTGGAAAAAACCATCTCCTGAAATAGCTAGATCCAACGTATTCCCAGTAAATTGTGTCGAACCTCCTGAATGGATTGTATCAATTGCGGCAATTTGAGATCCGAGTCCCACTTGTTTCGGGTTAACCCCACCGCGAGTCTCTCCTGGTGCAGAGGCACCCGCCACTGTCTGTGAAATTAAATCCTTGAAAATAACCCGTCCTTTTTTAAATCCATAAGTATTAACATTTGATATATTGTTCCCGATTACATCCAATTTCGTTTGGAAGTTTCGTAGGCCTGAGATTCCTGAGTACATTGATCGTAACATGTTTGTTTTTCCCCTCTCGGATAGTAGAATGTGCTGCCTCTGTCAGTCGGCAGTACGTCGGCATCCTCTTTCTGAGGTCCTGCCGGTGTTAGCTGAGCACGATTGTGCCGTCGATGTTTGTAAATAATTGATCTTTCGCTTCCTTGCGATCCATCGCTGTAATGACGGTGGAATTTTTTGCGCTGATGATCAGTGCTGCTTGATCCATCAGTACAAGCGATTCTTTGATTCCCTTCACTTTTGCCTCATTCACCTTGTCTGTGATGTGTGCCCATTCAGTTTCTGTAATATGAATGTTCCGCTCTTTCAGCCTGTCGTTTGCGTGTTTGCTAATTTTCAATTCTTGCGGCTGTATTGCTTTGTTCAGCTGTTCAAGAAACGACTGTTTCGGCTGTTGCGGTGCTTTCAACGGTTGGCCATGGCGGATAAGCGGCTGCGATGGAACGTGGTGGATGTTCAACTTGTCCATACACTCGCTCCTCTTTTTTTATTGGCTGATGGATGTAAATGAGTCTCCGTCCAAACGACTGCCGTCTTCCAAAATATATTGAAGTTTTCCTTCTTTATTGGAAACAGATACGACCGTTCCGGATTTTTCCACTTCACCATCCATATACCCGACTGTTTTGCCTATCAAAAGACTTGCTTCGACTAGACTATTTGTACTTCCGGACCCAGATAGCACTTCTGAAATATTGCCTGGAGTCAGTTCCTTGCCATCTGCCATTGTAAAGACAACAGACCCATCAACGAATTTCGCGGATTGGATAACACCTGTTCCTTCATTGACAATCGGCTTGCCAGCTTCATCCTTTTTATCAGTCAGTTCGTGCCAGCGGACGTTTTTTCCGACAAATTGGTTGTATTGGATCAGCTGGGATTGGTTTTGTGCTTGTGCGAACTTTTCAAATGCGCTCGCCAAGTTCATCGTTTGTTCCAGGGATGAGAACTGGGCCATTTGCGCGATGAATTCGTTGTCTTTCATCGGGTTCGTCGGATCCTGGTTTTGCAGTTGTGCAATGAGGATTTTCATGAAAGCGTCCTTGCCCATCGTTTCTGGACCTGTTTTCCGTTGATCCCGTTGTTTATTAATAAGGAACATCGACTCAGTTATCGGTTTTTGTCCTTCTACCATTCTTTACACCTCCAGTTCAATCATATATTCTTCAAATGATTGGTCTTCTTCAGACGTTTTGTCCTGTCTGTTATCACTATTATGCTGCTCACGCTTGAATTGCTCATTGAACGATTGTTCACGTTCATTCCTAGTCGATTCTTGGATTGTTTGCGTAATGTCAATGCGGTTGATTTGCAAATTTTGTTGGTTAAATGCGTGTTTCAGTTGGTGCAACTGACTGTCGAGCAACCCTTTCGCAAATGCGGTTGAGGCTAGTATTCTCGCTGTCATGATCCCGTTCGTTTCAAGCAGTTCGATCCGGACTTGACCAAGATGTTCAGGATATAGCTTAATGAGCATCCGGTTCGTTCCGCCTACTTGACCGAAATTGGATCGTTTCATTAACGCCTGCATTTCTTTCATGAACGTCTCGCTTCGATTCGTATGATTCGATTCCGATTGTTGTATTGGCAGTTCGACTTTGACTGAAGTAGAAGTTCCGTGCACAACAGTCGTATGGGAAGTTATATCGGGTTGTTTATCGGCATTATTTGAAATTGATACATTTGTTGGTCTCGATTCGGTCTGATGTATTGGCACTTCGACTTTGACTGCTGTGGTAATTCCATGTGCAGCAGTCGTTTGAGATGGAGTATCAGGTTGTTTATTACCATTGCTTTCAGCATTTGTTGAATTTGACGAGTTTGTTTCAAGAACAATTCTGAAGTCCGTTTTTTGTTGGATGAACGGCAACTGCTCCTGCTTCATCATTGCTACGATCCGCTGTTCAAATTGTCCAGCAGCTCCGGTTAGCATATGGTGGAAACTGTCGACTATCTGTTCCATAGATACAACCATATCTTTTTTCGTCGCCATCACATCTACTGTCTTTAAAAATGCCAACAGTTCGATAGCTTCATTTCTTGTAGCCGGTTTTTGGAGAGCTCCATTTAGTTCATTAATAAAACGGCTGCCCACGCCATCAATCATGCTTAATATAGTCCACATATCAGTAGCCACGGTCAATTCATCTGTTTCAATTTTCGTCAATCCAGCTTGCTCCAGTAATTGTTTTACCTTTACGAGCACTTCCTCGGGATTGACATCCAACAAATTCGCAAGGTCTTCTACACTTTCGATGTTCTCGGTTGCTACAACACTAGAAGGCAATTCGGTATTTCCGCTTCCCGGAATTGCTTGTATAGCAATCTCCAACTCTTCGACTGTCGTCGCATTGAAAAGATTTGAAATTAACTCGACCGGAATTTCTCCAGTACCAGCAAGCTCCGTTTCTGGAGCGTTCGTTGAAATGCTAGCAAATATTGCGCCAAACTTTGTCGTTGCAGGATCGCCTTTTTGCACATTGTTTACTGCAAGTTGATTCATACCGATCATTGACTGCAATGCTCCGATGTTCACTCTTTCTTTCACCTCCCCTCATAGCTTGTCACCTATACCTCTACTTATTTTGTCATGAGACTCGTATATTTTGCGGCATCTTCAGGTGACATCTTTTCTAATATCGGTGCGAGAACTTCAGGTTTTAGGCTTGAAAGTATTTCAATTGCTTCTGCGTCGCTCATTTTTGTAATGACAGGCGCTGCAGATTTTGCAGACATTTTTTCGAAGGTAGATATGATTTCCTTCATATCCCGCTTATAATCGTCTTTTTCCATTTTTAACGCTTCAATTTGAGCTAATAAGCTTTTTTGCTCATCGAGAAGAGCCTGTTTCTCATCATCCGATTTAGCTAAGTCTTCTTGGAGTTTAAATAATTGCGCTTCCTTGTCCTGGATTTCCGCTTGCAATTCGACGACTCGTTCTTCTATGACCAAGTCATCGACATTTTCGTCATCGACTTGCTTCTCGTTAATGAATGGCAGGGACTTTGTCCACTCTTTCGCTTTGTCAAAAACATTCACATCAGCGACATATGCGATGATCAATAACACCATTGTCGTGAAGAGGAGCGGAATGAGCGTCCAAAGTAGCACTTCTTGGAAGAGGCGGGTACTTTTCTTCTTTTCAACGATTTTCTCATCAGTTTTCAGTTTTGAATTCCTCGCCAAGTTACCACCCTGTTTCTCTTCTATGGAACTTTAATGTTGATAATTCATCCAACAAGCTAGCTTCCGCCTGTTCCATTTCAGTACGATAATGTTCTTTGTCTTTTTCCTTCATCTTCTCGAACTTCTTCACTTCAATCGTCTTTTCGAGCAACTTTTCCTCGAACCAATTCATTTTGGAACGCGCTTTAATGACTGTTTGCTGCAGCACTTCGATCCTTTTATCAAGACTCTCAATAAATCGGGCATAGTTATGGATTTCGTTAATGGAAAAGCCATTTTTCATTTTCTCTTGATGATTGGCAATGACCTCTTCCTTGCGTTTCAACAGCTCATATAGTTCTGTAGCGACCGTTTCGAAGGAATCGACTGCTTTCTTAAATTCAATTTCAGTTTCTGTTTTTTCCTGTTCCCGGTATGTGAGCACTTTTTCAAATCGATATTCATAGGGCTTCATGATGTGCCACCTCCTGGAGCAAGTGATATTAACTCTTCGATTGAATCTTCCATTCTTACATTCTCTTTGTAGCTCTGCTTCAAATAGTTCGTAATATGCGGTTCATATTCGATCGCTTCATCGATTTCCCTCGAAGTGCCCCGCTTATACGCGCCGATGTTAATGAGATCTTCTGATTTGTCATATGTGTAATACAGTTCACGGAGCTTTTCGGCAGCTTTTATATGTTCTGGGCTTGCGATATGATTCATAAGACGGCTTACGCTTTTCAAAACATTAATGGCAGGGTACTGTCCTTTGTTAGCGAGAGTTCGATCCAATACGATATGGCCGTCAAGTATGCCTCGCACCGCATCAGCGATTGGTTCATTCATATCATCGCCGTCAACGAGAACTGTGTAGAATGCTGTAATTGCACCGACATCATTCGTTCCTGTTCGCTCAAGGAGCTTCGGTAAAATCGAGAAAACGGACGGTGTATATCCCCTCGTTGCGGGAGGTTCACCGACAGCAAGTCCAATTTCCCGTTGAGCCATCGCAACCCGGGTGACGGAATCCATCATAAGCATGACATTCATCCCTTTATCCCGAAAATATTCTGCGATGGCCGTAGCTGTAAATGCACCTTTAATCCTCATCAGTGCCGGCTGATCTGATGTAGCGGCGACAACAATCGTCTTGCTTAACCCTTCCGGTCCTAAATCCCGTTCAATAAATTCACGGACCTCACGACCACGTTCTCCAATCAGACCAATGACATTCAAATCAGCCGTCGTATTTCTTGCAATCATTCCGAGCAAAGTACTTTTACCGACTCCTGAACCTGCGAAAATCCCTACCCTTTGACCATTACCGACCGTCAACATCCCATCGATTGCTTTGACACCTACTGCCAGCTTTTCACTGATCGGCTTTCTTGTCATTACATTTGGAGGGTTTTGTTCTGTCCTTACTGTAGATAAACCTTTCGGAAGTGGACTCTCGTCGATAGGGTTCCCCATCGAATCAAGAACTTTTCCAATAAGATTCATCCCAACTTTCACTTCAAGCGGCTTTCCAGTACATTCAACAAGACATCCACTTGAAATATCAGTGATATTTGAATAAGGCATTAAGATGACGATTTCTTCTCTAAACCCCACGACTTCCGCCAAAATGACAGCGTCCTCTTTGCCGCTATTATTTAGATGAATATGGCACACATCTCCGACAGAGCTTTCCGGTCCTTGTGATTCAATCATGAGTCCGACTACCCGGACGACACGCCCGAATTTCGGAAAGGAATTCACTTTAGGAATGACCTCTAGCAGTTGTTTCGCTTTTTTCATCGTCAGTCACCACTTTCCAACATTTCAACGAGCTGTTCTTTAAGCTCATTCAATTGTTCATCCACACTGACAACTATCCGGCCCTGGTTCGTCTCGATAATGCAATCGTTATTATCAAAATCATCATTTACAAAGATGAGGAACGGAATATCTGGAGGGAAAATAGAAGCCAATTCGGAACGGTTTGATGAAACAAGTTCAAAATGTGAAACGGATACGTATAGTTTGATCTCTTTCATCTCTCTCGCTTCCTTCAATCCTCTTTTCACTATTGAAAGGAAAGCTTCTTCATCCTCTTCAAGCGTCTTACCGAGAATCCGTTCCGCGGTCTTCATTGCAATTTCCAAAATGATTCTTTCCTGCGATTCCAAGTATTTCTCAGCATTTTCCTTTGAATGGGCAGTGACTTCATTGGCCATTTCAATAGATTCACTCATATCGGATATTGCCTTATTTCGACCTTCTTCGTATCCGACTTGGAAACCTTCTTCATAAGCACGTTGTTGTAATTCAGTCTTTTCCTGCTCCCATGCAGCGTGCATTGCGTTAATATCCTCTTGTGCCATTTGCCGTAAATGCTCAACATCCGCCTTTTCAACTTCGATCTGCCGTCGCGCATCTTTCAGCATCCGATCGCGTTCTGCGAAAAGGATTTCTTTTGAAATCTCTTCCTCTTTTCCGTCAATTGTCGGCATATTTAAGTTTCTGATTGTGATTTCCTTTACGTTGCCTTCTTCAGAAATCGTGCGGGAAGAACGAAAAATATTAGACAATGATGTCATCCCCTCCACCACGGGCTATGATGATTTCACCTGAGTCTTCCAATCTACGGATTATGGAAACGATTCGTGCCTGCGCCTCTTCGACGTCTCTCAAACGCACTGGTCCCATGACTTCCATTTCTTCCTGGAATGATTCAGCCATCCGTTGTGACATGTTTTTAAAGAGGATTTCCCTCACTTCTTCACTGGACACTTTCATCGATAAAATGAGATCTTCATTTTCACACTCGCGCACAATTCGCTGAATGGAACGATTGTCCAATGTGACGATATCCTCGAAAACAAACATCCTTTTTCGAATTTCCTCTGCAAGCTCTGGATCTTGGATTTCAAGTGCGTCCAAAATGGTTTTTTCGGTAGCTCGATCGACACCATTCAACACTTGGACAACTGCATCGACTCCACCTGTCTCCGTGAAATCTTGGGTAACTGTTGAAGATAGCTTCCTTTCCAGGACTGCCTCAATTTCACTGATGACTTCAGGAGAAGTTGAATCCATCGTCGCTATCCTTCTGGCAATATCCGCCTGCATTTCTTGTGGTAGTGATGATAAGATCATCCCCGCCTGCTCCGCTTCCAAGTAAGATAGAATCAGAGCAATTGTCTGAGGATGCTCGTTTTGGATGAAATTAAGTATTTGACTCGGCTCTGCTCTTCTTGCAAAGTCGAACGGCCTAACTTGTAAGGAAGATGTCAAACGATTGATGATTGCCTGGGCATGCTCTTTCCCTAACGCTTTTTCCAAAACAGTCTTAGCGTAACCTATTCCACCTTGCGAAATATAATCTTGTGCAAGTGCAATGTTATGAAACTCCTCAATAATTTCTTCTTTAACAGAGGAGTCAACTTTCTTCACACCGGATATTTCAAGTGTTAGGCGCTCAATCTCCTCTTCGGTCAAATGTTTATAGACTGCTGCCGAAACTTCCGGGCCGAGCGATATGAGCAGGAGTGCAGCTTTTTGCTTTCCAGTCATTTCTTTATCTTTCTTTACCAAATTTCATCCCTCCGTCAATCCTCGGCTATCCATGTTCTTAATAACTTGGCAAATTCTTCAGGCTGATCCTTCGCCATCTTTTCAAGTTGCTTTTTGCGAAGGGAAGCTTCCGTCTCATGCTCAATATTAATGTCTTCTACATGCAATGCTTCACGTTGTTCCTCGAGTATAAGAGCTTCTTCCATTTCTCTTTCTTGTTTACGTTTACGGAAGTAGGCAACGACCAATATTGCAATGACAACGAGCAATGCTGCTCCTATCGCATATACCCACCACGGAATTACGCTAGCAGCCGATTGAGGAACTGTTGTCATTTTTCCGTTGAAAATTTGTGTTGAAATTGCTATTTTATCTTCCCAATACTCGTCCGTGACATTAACAGGCACGTAAGTTTTATCGATGGAAGTGCTAATAATCGCTTCCAATATCGTTCGAATATCCTCTTCCACACCAGGTGTCAATGAAGCGATATCATTTACGTCCGGCGGTTCCACCATCACTTGAATACCGATGTCACGAATTTTATAAGGACTTTCTACAATGTCTTTCCGGATCCGGTTCACTTCATTATTAATAGTCTCTTCCAACCGCTCGTAATCTCCATTAGCGTTGTTGCCTTCCACGTAGCTTGTTACGTTATCAGTGCCGTCCTCTGCCGCCGGTACGCCTCCTGCGGCAGCACCGTTGCCAGAAAATGATTCTGTTATCCGTTGCACGCTTATCGCTAAGCTATCAAGGTCCTCATCCACGCGGTCAACTAGATTCTCTTGTCTGTTTTCCTGTTTGAAGTCGATATCTGTTGTAACAGAGACGATGACTTTGTCTTGACCAACCATTGTTCCGAGCATCATTTGGACTTTTCTTTGCAAGTCGCGTTCTATCGTCTTCTTTAAATCCATTTGGTCGACAATATTAGTGCCAATAGATTGGCCGGGTGATTTCAAATCGAAGTATTCGGAGTACTGGTTCATAATAACGATATCGTCTGTAGATAAATTCGGTAAACTTTTTGAAACTAAATTATATAAGGCCGTTATTTGAGATTCTGTAAACTGATGTCCAGGTTCTGTCTTCAACATGATTGCCGCGCTTGCACTTTGGACAGTTTCATTTAAAAAGACACTTTGCGTCGGCAATGTAATCATTACATTAGCATCCTGCACGCCTTGAATACCTTTAATCAAATTCGCCAATTCGGTTTGCATCGAAGCAAGTTTGATCATATTGAATTCATTGTCGGTCGTTCCAAAACCAGCGTTCTGAGAGAAGAACGAATAATCGATTGTTCCCGTATTCGGGTACCCTTCCGCGGCAAGGGTGACAAGGAGATCATCAACTCGTTCTTTCGGAACGAGGATGGACGTGCCTCCCGGCGCAATTTGGCTAGGAATGCCTTGCGCATCCAGTTCTTCCTTGATCCGTCCTATTTCCGCACGCGAAACGTCACTGTATAGAGGGACAAATTCCGTCCTTGACAGAAAATACGTTAAAAATGCAGCAAAAATAATGACAGCAGCCGCGGAACCGATATATGTTGTTTTTTGTCGTTTTGTGCGAGTCGACCAGAACTGCCTCAAGTCAGTCCCAATTTTCGTCAATCTTTCTTTCATTCTGATCCCCCGGTCTGCTTACATAGTCAACGCCGTTACGAAGAACGGCGTTTGCGAGTAAAAGAGAAACGTTACGAGCACATCTTTGCCCTGCCGTTTCGAAGAACGGCGTTTGCGAGTAAAAGTGAACGCCTTCGCTTTTAAACTGGCATTCTAATAATCTCTTGGTATGCTTCGATAACCTTATTCCGCACTTCCATTGTTGCGTTTAATGCGATTGAAGCTTTTTGTGCGGTGATCATGACGTTATGCAAATCAACATTTTCACCTAAGATTAGTTTTTGGGTCATTGTATCTGACTCGATCTGTTTGACATTCACTTCTTGGATAGCATCCTTCAAAAATGTACCGAAGCTTTTTTGCGATTCAAATGGCGTTGGTTGAATACCTTGATTGATTTTCATCAAACCTGTAGGATTCCCTGCACCTTGTATGGATTGTATCGGCATCAGTCATCAATCCCCTTCCCGTTCATCATTTCCCTATTTCAAGGGCTTTCATAAGCATCGCTTTGTTAGCGTTCAGCACTGTGACATTCGCTTCATAAGACCTAGTCGCCGACATAAGGTCGATCATTTCTCGTAATGGATCCACATTCGGCATTTGGACATACCCTTCCTCATTTGCATCTGGATGGGTTGGATCAAAGACAAGCTTGAATGGAGTTTCGACATCTTCCTGAATGCGTGAGACTGTTACCCCGTAACCCGCAGCCCCTCTATCCCGGCTCCCCATCGCCGCTTGAAGCATAGATGAAAAACGCCCTTCTGCCGGCTGTAAGCTGACTGTCTTTCGACGATACGGCTGCCACTCACCATCTACCATCTTTCCACGGCTGGTTTCGATATTAGCCATATTGGATGAAATGACGTCCATTCTTAGTCGCTGAGCTGTTAGTGCCGAGGCTGAAGTATTAAGGCTATGGAAAATAGACATGAATTATCGGCCTCCTTTTATGACGTTTTGTAACGAGTTGAATTTACTGCTGAGACGGTCGACCAAAGCATTATAATAAATTTGATTTGCTGCAAGATCTGCCTGCTCCTTATCCATATCAACACCATTGCCATCTTGCCTATATCGAAAGTCGGCATATTTGGCTATACCCGGTTGAGAAGCTTTGGAAGCAAAGTCGAAATGCAGTTCATTCGTCCGATACGCATTGATTGGCTTACTTTGGGCTTCATGCATCATTTCCTTGAAACTGACATGTTTCGCCTTGTAATTTGGCGTGTCGATATTTGCTATATTTTGCGAAATAACTTTTCCCTTTGCAGAAGAAAAGTCCAAACCCTTCTCAAGTAGCGAAATCGTTGAACCATAAATGTTCATAACTATATTTCACCTCAAATGTTTACTAGATTCTATTAGGTAGATAATCATTTCTATAAAACTTTCAATGAAAACACATATCTTATTGTATCGGATTTTGGCGAACTTTGTCCATCATATTAATTAAAATAGAATTAGTTCAAAACAACCCTTTTATCCACGCTAAATCGTTGCCTTTATAGTTCTTAGGACTAATTTCTCATCGTAGCAATTTAGTATTATTCACCAGTAGACCGATTACTCATTCCTTCCCATAAAAATAACACTTCGGCTGACTAACAACCGAAGTGTTTAGAATATTAATTCTTTTGGTTTTCAAGTTCTTCAAGGAATTTGCTGTTCAATACTTTAATGTATGTGCCTTTCATACCAAGTGAACGCGATTCAATTACACCAGCACTTTCTAGCCTACGCAAAGCATTGACGATAACGGAACGTGTAATCCCTACACGGTCTGCAATTTTCGAAGCGACAAGAAGGCCTTCATTGCCATCAAGCTCTTTAAAGATATGTTCAATCGCTTCATGTTCACTGTAGGACAATGAGTTGATAGCCATTTGTACTACAGCCTTGCTACGCGCTTCCACTTCAATTTCCTCAGCCTTTTCACGAAGAATTTCCATGCCGACAACTGTTGCACCGTACTCTGCAAGGATTAGGTCATCTTCAGTGAATTTTTCTTTAAGTCGTGCAAGGATAAGTGTACCAAGACGCTCACCGCCTCCGATGATCGGAACAACAGTCGTTAAACCGTCTTTGAACAGTTCACGTTCCTCTTCAGGAAATACTGAGTAGTCGCTGTATACGTCAATGTTTGAAGATGTTTCACTCACTTCGAAAAGTTTTTGTGTATACTCTTCAGGGAATTTTCGTTCTTGGAACATTTGTTTCATACGCTCATTGTCGATTTGATGATGGATCTCAAGGCCGAGCAACTTCCCTTTTCTGCTGACGATGAAAGCATTACATTCAATAACTAAGCTGAGTTTTTCAGCCATTTCTTTGAAGTTAACCGGTTTTCCTGCTGTTTCTTGTAACATTGCATTAATTTTTCTTGTTTTCGCTAATAAAGACATAAATATTTCCTCCTAAAGTTCCTTTTGTATTTAAGAATATTCTAAAGCTTTTCAATCGTTAAATAAACTAAAACGCCCTCATTATAATATAAAATGTGACAAATCTTTATTTTTAACGATATTTTTCAACTTTTCATCGACATAAGCAACTGTTATTTTAATCGATGACGGTCCAATCTCTGCAGCTTCATACGATAATTCTTCAAGCAATTTCTCCAGTATCGTATGCAATCTTCTTGCGCCGATGTTTTCGGTATTATCGTTCACATCGAATGCAATTTCAGCAACTCTTTCAATTGCATCATCCGAGAATTCAATTTCGACATTTTCCGTCGCCAACAATTTTTCATATTGCTTAATCAACGAAAAATCAGGCTCCTTTAAAATCCGGACGAAATCCTCTTTCGAGAGCTTCTCAAGCTCCACCCTGATTGGAAAGCGTCCTTGAAGTTCAGGAATGATATCTGACGGCTTCGACATGTGAAAAGCGCCTGCCGCAATGAATAGGATGAAATCAGTTTTCACAGGACCATACTTCGTTGTAACCGTTGAACCTTCAACGATTGGTAGTATATCCCTTTGAACCCCTTCCCTCGAAACGTCTGCAGATGAACCGCCGCCATTGCTACGACTCGCAATTTTATCCATCTCATCGATAAAGATGATGCCGGATTGCTCAGTCAATTCAACTGATTTTCTTGCGATTTCATCATGATCGATCAGCTTATCCGCTTCTTCGGCTTGAAGGACCTTTCTAGCATCTTTCACCTTCATTTTGCGTTTCGTCATCTTTTTCGGCATGAGCGAAGATAAAGCATCCTGCATACTTGCACCCATTTGTTCCATTCCCGAACCTTGCAGTGCATCAAACATCGATGGTTGTTGAGAAGAAACTTCCACCGTGATTGATTCTTCTTCCAGTTCACCTGCTGCTAAACGACGGGCAATTTCCGACCTTTTTCTACTGAGATCATTCGCTTCTTCAGGGTTTTTATCATCCTCTTCAGTCTTTTGCCCAAAAAGCATTTCAAAAGGATTTTGCATATTGGCTTTGCGCTTTTTCTCAGGAACGAGCAATTCGACAAGCCGCTCTTCTGCAAGCTTCTCTGCTTGGCCCTTGACGGATTCGCGCATTTCGTCTCGGACGATTCGGACTGCTGCTTCTGTCAAATCCCTAACCATCGATTCGACATCTCGGCCAACATATCCGACTTCGGTGAACTTAGTCGCTTCGACTTTTACGAAAGGAGCGTTGACTAGTCTTGCAATCCTTCTTGCTATTTCAGTCTTCCCTACACCTGTCGGTCCAATCATCAGAATGTTTTTAGGGATGATCTCTCTCTTTTCATCATCTGTCAAAAGGCTTCTTCTATACCTGTTCCGGATTGCAACGGAAACTGCCCGTTTTGCAGCATCCTGCCCTACAATATATCGATCCAAGTAAGCAGTAAGTTCGCGAGGGGTCAATTCCTGTTTTTTATTCATTCGAGTACCTCCACAATAATCCGGTCATTTGTGTAGACACATATTTCAGCTGCAGTTTCAAGCGCCGCCTTGGCAATCTGCTCGGCGGTAAGTGTGTCGCCGCTATATTTTTTCAGCGCGCGTCCTGCCGCCAATGCATAGTTGCCACCAGATCCGATCGCAAGAACGCCGTCATCCGGTTCGATTACTTCACCCGTTCCCGATACGAGCAGAAGCCGATCTTTGTCAGCAACAAGCAACATTGCCTCCAACTTTCTTAAAATACGGTCGCCCCGCCATTCTTTAGCTAACTCTACAGCGGCGCGTTCCAAATTCCCATTGAATTCACCGAGCTTGCCTTCGAAAAGTTCGAAAAGTGTAAAGGCATCGGCAACCGATCCCGCAAATCCAGCAATAATTTTCCCGCCAAATAGTCTTCTCACTTTTTTTGCAGTATGTTTCATGACGACGGATTCTCCCATCGTCACTTGTCCATCACCCGACATCGCACAGACACCTTTGTGCCGTATGGCGAAAATCGTTGTAGAATGAAATTCCATCAGTTCATCCTCCTAAGCTCGCGGATGTGTTTTCATATACGTTTTCCGTAAATGCTCTTTAGTGACATGTGTATACACCTGTGTCGATGATAAATGACTATGACCAAGCAATTCTTGCACTGTTCTAATGTCTGCTCCATTCGACAACAGATGTGTTGCAAAGGAATGGCGGATCATATGCGGATAAATCTTTCCATTGATAGCCGCTTCTTCCATCATTGCACTTAGCACATGACGGACACCCCTGTCCGTTATAGGATCGCCACGTAAATTGACAAACAGTGATTGATGACTTTTCTTCTTCATTAATACAGGACGACATTTTTCCATATAGGATTCAAGTGCATCCTGTGCGAAGCTTCCGAATGGGACGTAGCGCTCTTTCCTGCCTTTTCCCATTACCTTGACGATACCGAGAGAGTTATCGATATCACCCAATTCAATGGATGTCAGCTCACTTACCCGGATTCCAGTGGCGTACAGCAGTTCAAGAAGAGCGCTATTTCGCAATGATTTCAGATCATCTCCATTGCATGCTTCAAAGAGCGACGCCAATTCCTTTTCATAAAAAAAAGCCGGAAGCCGCTCTTCCTTCTTTGGATGATGCAATAATCGGAATGCATTATCATTTATCCCGAATCGAGCATTGCCAAACTTATAAAATGACCGAATCGATGAAATCTTTCTTGAGATTGTCTTCCTAGCTAAACCTTTATCGTACAGCGTTGTTATATACAATCTTGCTTCAGGATACTCGACATCATTCAGATCAGCAATTCCTTCTTGGGATAAAAAAGTGAAAAACTCTTGAATATCATTGCTGTATTCAGAAACCGTCCAAGATGAATAGTTCTTTTCCAGTCGTATGTAAGATATGTATTCGTCAAGAACAGTCTCTGGACCAATTCGTCGCAAGTGCTTCACCCCCATATGAATCACTCTGTCAATTATAGCAAAATTGGAACATGTTTGAATAGTGGTTATTTTTTCTTTTTTTGAACCCACTTGATACTGCCATTAATCGAATAGGAGGACTAATTCAGAAATTCAAAAGTCATCCACGATTCACTATAACGTAAAATATATTGCGACGGCAACTTAATCGTCTTGGGATGTCAGACATCTGCTATTTTTTAGACACAGTTTGTTCAATTTTTATATGTATCACATTAAAAAGCCGCACATGCGGAATAGTATCCGACATGTGCAGTCTTTAGTTTACATGTGCAATGAAGGTTGAAACTGCTCAAGTGCCTTGAATGCACGTTCAGCATGTTTCTCTGCGCGTTCGACTTTTGACTTGATATGCTCGCCTAAATCAGGGAATAATCCAAAATTGATATTCATTGGTTGGAAGTTCGTTGAATCGGCCTCCGTTATATATCTGGCCATACTCCCTAACGCAGTCTCTATCGGGAATTGGAGCGGCTCTTTACCCAACGCCAAGTTTGCGGCATTGATTCCGGCAATCAAACCGGAGCCTGCCGATTCGACATATCCTTCCACGCCCGTCATCTGGCCAGCAAAGAAAATTTTGCTGTTCTTTCTTAGTTGATAAGTAGAATTTAGAACGCGAGGGGAATTAATGAATGTATTCCGGTGCATAACACCATACCTGACGATTTCAACGTTTTCCAACCCAGGAATAAGTTGAAGCACCTCTTTTTGCGCTCCCCACTTCATATGCGTCTGGAACCCAACGATGTTATACAAAGTTCCCGCAGCATCGTCTTGACGCAATTGAACGACAGCTTTCGGTCGTTTTCCCGTTTTCGGGTCTTCCAGACCGACCGGTTTCATCGGTCCGAATAAAAGTGTTTTCTCTCCCCGTCGAGCCATTACTTCGACAGGCATACAAGCTTCGAAATACACTTCTTTCTCAAATTCCTTTAAAGGGGCGACTTCTGCATTAAGCAGCGCTTCATGGAATCGCTTGAATTCCTCTTCGTTCATTGGACAGTTCAAATAGGCGGCTTCACCTTTATCGTATCGTGACTTTAAATATACTTTATCCATATCGATAGACTCTTTTTCGACAATTGGAGCGGCAGCGTCATAGAAATAGAGATATTCCTCTCCCGTTAATTCCCGAATGCGCTCAGCCAATGCAGGTGAAGTTAAAGGACCTGTTGCAATGACTGTGATGCCTTCCATCATTTCATCCAATACCGTCACTTCTTCATTGATGACTTCAATTAACGGATGGTTTTTAATTTTTTCTGTCACATTCCCTGCAAACTCATGACGATCGACCGCAAGTGCTCCCCCAGCAGGAACCGCACATGCATCTGCTGCGTTGATGATGAGGGAATTGAGCTTGCGCATCTCTTCTTTGATAATTCCTACCGCATTCGTCAAATTGTTCGCTCTCAATGAATTACTGCAGACTAGTTCCGCAAATTTATCTGTATGATGGGCTGGCGTCTGCTTTACTGGTCTCATTTCATATAAACGGACTCGAACTCCCCGGGAGGCGATTTGCCAAGCCGCCTCACTCCCGGCCAGTCCTGCTCCGATGACATTTACGATTAGTGTCATTCAGCCATCCTCTTTTCAATCTTCTTATTCTTGCGCATCCTCTTTGTAGTCACATTCCGTACATTGGATTTGCACACCTTTTTTCAGTCTTTTTTCAACTAATGTACTTTGACATTTCGGACAAGGCCTTGCTATCGGTTTATCCCATGAGACATATTCACACTCAGGATACCTGTCGCATCCGTAAAAAATCCTTTTTGTCTTGCTCTTCCTCTCTACGACCTGCCCTTCTTTACAAGAAGGACAAGTAACTCCGATCGGCTTGATGATCGCTTTTGTATTTCTGCAGTCAGGGAAGTTTGAGCAAGCCATAAATTTTCCATACCGGCCCATTTTGAATACCATTGGTGATCCACATTTTTCACAATCTTCACCCGCAGGCTCGTCCTTGATTTCGATTTTTTCCATTTCCTCGTCAGCAACTTTGACATGCTTCTCGAATTCTTTATAAAATTCATCGATGACTTGCTTCCATTCAACCTCACCATCTTCAACTCCGTCGAGGTTCTTCTCCATTTCGGCTGTGAACTCGATATCTATGATATCTGGGAAGTATTGATTCACCGCTTGATGGACGATTTCCCCGAGCTCTGTCGGAACGAACCGTTTAGCGTCTAACGTGACATACCCTCGTTTCTGGATCGTGTCGAGTGTAGGAGCATAAGTTGACGGCCGTCCTATTCCAAGCTCCTCCAATGTTTTAACAAGTCGAGCTTCTGAATATCTTGGCGGCGGTTGAGTGAAATGCTGTTTCGGATCGATTTCGCTTCCTTTCACATGCTCCCCTTTATCGAGCGGCGGAAGAATGCGATCCTTCTCCTCTTCCTGATCGTCTTCTCCTTCGATATAGACTTTCATAAAACCAGGGAATTTCACTTCAGAACCTGTTGCCCTGAATTTGACATCGCCATTCATAAGATCCGCAGTGACCGTGTCAAGCACAGCAGGAGCCATCTGACTTGCAACAAAGCGTTCCCATATCAATTTATAGAGTCTATGCTGGTCCCGAGATAAAAACGCTTTCATCGCTTCAGGGGGCCTCATGACCGATGTTGGTCTTACTGCTTCATGCGCATCTTGCGTATTCGCCGATTCCTTCGTCTTCGCTTTCGATGTAGCAACGAACTCCTTGCCGTACATCGTTTCGATGAAGGAAACAGCTTCTCCTTTGGCACCTTCTGAAATACGTGTGGAATCCGTTCTCATATAAGTGATAAGACCGACGATGCCTTCTTTCCCGGTGTTTATCCCTTCATATAGCTGTTGGGCAAGCATCATCGTTTTCCGCGCTCTGAAATTCAATTTTCGAGCCGCTTCTTGTTGCAATGAAGATGTCGTGAATGGTGGGGCAGGATTTCTTTTCCTCTCCTTTTTGACGACATTGACGATTTCAAATTCATCGCCTGACATTTTGGATAGGATTTCGTCAACCTGCTGTTTATTTTCAAGCTTTATTTTCTTCGATGCATCCCCGTAAAATGATGCGTCAAATGTTTTCCCGTCTTTGGTGAATCGGCCAGAAATGCTCCAATACTCTTCAGGAACGAAAGCTTTGATCTCATTCTCCCGATCGATGATCAGTCGGAGCGCGACTGATTGTACACGCCCGGCAGACAATCCTTTCTTCACTTTCTTCCAAAGAATCGGACTAATATTATAGCCTACGAGTCTATCCAGTATCCTTCTTGCCTGTTGAGCATCTACCCGGTTCATATCGATCGGCCTCGGGTGTTTGAAAGATTCCTTAATAGCATCCTTTGTGATTTCATTGAAAACGACACGGCAATCCGAATCGATATCGATGCCTAATTGGTGCGCCAAATGCCAAGCAATCGCTTCCCCTTCTCTGTCGGGGTCAGCCGCGAGAAAGATTTTCTTCGCTTTTTTGGCATCTTTTTTCAATTCTTGGAGTATCGGTCCTTTTCCTCGTATCGTAATGTATTTCGGTTCATAATTATTTTCGGTATCTACACCCATCTGACTTCGCGGCAAATCCCGCAAGTGCCCGATGGAAGCACGCACCTTATACTTTTTTCCTAAATAACGCTCAATTGTTTTCGCCTTGGCTGGCGATTCTACAATTACTAAGTAATCTGCCATTTATCATGTTCCTCCTCATAGAGGTTCCCTTTTTACAATTCCGCAGGGCTGTCTATTTGTTCTTGCCCAATCCCCTTACCAGTGTATCCGGATGTAAAAGAATATCTGTTGCAAAATGTATAACAGATTTGATTTAAAATCAACCTTTTCAATAAAAGGCATGTTTTCCCCGTTAGAGAATAGAGTGGTTTTCAAGCGCCTGAAAGCCGTTCCAAATAGGTTTCGCACCTTGTTCGATCAATTTATTCGGCCCAAGCGATAGTGACGATGTAATCGGACCAGGAACTGCATAAACGGTCTTTCCGTGCTCGAGGGCATGATCCACAGTGCTCATCGTACCACTCTTTTCTTCAGATTCCGTAATGATGATCGATTCGGACAAGCCGCTGATAATTCGATTCCTCATTGGAAATGTCCATCTGGCAGGTCTCATATAAGGAGGATATTCCGTCAGCAATAAGTGTTGTTCAGCTAGTTTTTCTGCAAGCTTTTTGTTTTCATACGGATACAAATGGAATAGGCCATGGCCGAGGACTGCAATCGTTTTTCCGCCAAAATGGATTGTGGACTCGTGAGCCATCGTATCTGCCCCTTTCGCAAGACCAGAAACGATTACGGCTCCTTGATCGACTAACGGCGGAACGATGAATGAAAGCGCATTCTTTGTATAGTCGGTCGCTTTTCGAGAACCGATGATCGCGACTTTACAAGTTGTGTCCAATATCGTTGGATCGCCTTTCACATAGAGGACGGCAGGAGGGTCTACAAGCCATTTCAATGCCTTCGGATAGGCAGGGTTCGTAATTGGAATAGGGATGATTTTCTCATGATGATAAAGAAGAGTAAAAGGGGTTTGTTCGTGCCTTTTCAGCTGTTCATTCAGACGGACTGCTTTCTGTTTGGGGATATGTAGCAGCCTTGCCAATTCATCTGCATGATAATTGAATAGGTTATGAAGCTCGGGGTCCACCTTCAAAATTTCTGCATCTTTATTAAACGGTACTGGATAAACATAATGCAAAGCCAACAACCTTCGGTCTACATCAGACAGTTTCACATGATTTCTCCTCCAATTCGTGAATATGTAAAAGAACAGCATGCAGTTTTACCTGCATGCCGTACAGTTGATCAATGAGTTTTACATTTTTCGTAAAGTCCTTTATCTTTAAGGACTTTGATAAGCGTTTCGCCGATTACAGAAGGTGTGTCGGCTACTTCGATGCCTGCAGCATTCATTGCTTTGATTTTTTCAGCTGCTGTACCTTTACCTCCGGAAATGATTGCGCCAGCATGGCCCATGCGTTTTCCTGGAGGTGCAGTTTGACCGCCGATGAAGCCGACAACAGGTTTGTTCATGTTAGCTTTCACCCATTCAGCCGCTTCTTCTTCAGCTGTACCGCCGATTTCGCCGATCATGACAACCGCATAAGTTTCAGGATCTTCGTTGAATTCTTTTAGTACGTCAATGAAGTTTGTTCCGTTTACAGGGTCTCCACCGATACCAACAGCAGTCGTTTGACCGATGCCCGCTTGTGAAAGTTGGTGAACAGCCTCGTAAGTCAATGTTCCTGAACGCGATACAACGCCTACATGGCCTTTTGTATGGATATATCCAGGCATGATACCGATTTTACACTCATCAGATGTAATGACACCTGGGCAGTTCGGTCCAACAAGGCGTGTTTTTTTGCCTTCCATGTAACGCTTCACTTTAATCATGTCTATGACCGGAATATGTTCTGTAATACAGATTGTCATATCCAAGTCAGCATCAACCGCCTCCATGATTGCATCTGCTGCAAATGGAGCTGGAACGTAAATGACTGATACATTTGCACCTGTAGCTTTTACAGCCTCTTCAACTGTGTTGAAAACCGGAACTCCTTCAACTTCTGTTCCGCCTTTGCCCAGTGTAACGCCGCCGACGATTTTCGTACCATACTCAAGCATTTGCTTCGTATGGAAAAGCGCTGTTGAGCCTGTAATACCTTGAACAATCACTTTAGTGTCTTTATTAATATAAATTGCCATCGTTTGTCCCTGCCTTTCTTAGCCTACGAGTTCAACAATCTTTTGTGCACCGTCTGCCATTGTGTCAGCAGCGATGATATTTAACCCTGATTCGTTCAATAGTGCTTTACCTTTGTCAACATTCGTACCTTCCAAACGGACAACTAGCGGCACTTCAAGGCCTACTTCTTTCGCAGCAGCAATTACACCTTCCGCGATTACATCACACTTCATGATACCACCGAAAATATTGACGAAAATTCCTTTGACGGCATCGTCAGAGAGGATGATTTTGAATGCTTCTGTAACTTTTTCAGCAGTAGCGCCGCCCCCAACGTCAAGGAAGTTGGCCGGCGAGCCGCCGTAGTAATTGATTGTATCCATCGTAGCCATAGCAAGACCTGCACCGTTTACCATGCAGCCGATGTTGCCATCAAGAGATATGTAGCTAAGGTCGTATTTGGAAGCTTCGATTTCTTTTGGATCTTCTTCATCGAAATCGCGTAATTCCACGATATCTTTATGACGATATAGTGCGTTATCATCAAAGTTGAATTTTGCATCCAACGCTAAGACATTGTCATCACCTGTGACAACTAGTGGATTGATTTCTACGATTGATGCGTCTTTTTCAACAAACACTTGGTAGAGTCCTAACATGAATTTTGCAGCTTTATTCACAAGATGTGTAGGGATGTTCATGTTGAATGCCATCCGGCGCGCTTGGAAGCCTGTTAAGCCGACGACAGGATCGATAACTTCTTTGAAGATTTTTTCAGGTGTCTTTTCAGCGACTTCCTCGATATCCATTCCGCCTTCTTCAGATCCCATTAAAGTAACGCGATCTGTAGCGCGGTCAACGACTAGACCTAAATAATATTCTTTTTTGATATCAGATCCTTCTTCGACGAGAAGTCGTTTTACTTCTTTTCCTTCAGGGCCTGTTTGATGGGTCACAAGGGTTTTGCCAAGAAGCTCTTTTGCATACTCGCGTACCTCGTCAAGATTTTTAGCGATTTTAACACCACCGGCTTTACCACGTCCACCTGCATGGATTTGCGCTTTGACGACGATAACGTCCGTACCGAGTTCTTTTGCCGCTTTTACAGCTTCATCGGGTGAGAATGCTACCCGACCGTTTGAAACAGCAACGCCATAATCTCTGAGCAGCTGCTTTCCTTGATATTCATGGATATTCATCTTACATCCTCCATTCGAACTTGTAGCTCATAATTTACTGCCGTATCCATTGTAGTAAAGATGTAAAATAATGTCCACAATTGTTGTAGGCATATAAGCATTTTTTGATATTATTTGATACTTTTCGTCATTCTGCCCTATTATTCTTTCGAGATTCATGCTCCCTATCTACTTGATAGATGTATGCAAACACTTCTGCTACAGCCTGATACAATTGCTCTGGAATTGTTTCATTCACCTCAAGCTGCCCTAGCAATTCGATCAGTGTCGGATCCTCTTGTATTGGAACGTCATGCTCTTGCGCCTTGTTCAAAATGTTTTCCGCAATTTTTCCTTTTCCTTTTGCCACAACTTTCGGTGCATCGCCAGCATTCGGATTATAGGACAACGCAACTGCTTCTTTACGAGTGTGTTTTTGTTCTGTCATATTCGGAAGTCAACTCCACCTTGATCTGAAATCATTTCATTCCGCCTTTTTGACTCTCTTTTGCCTTCTTCCTCAAACTTTTTAAAGGTGACTCCAGACAGCCGATAGTCAATCGATTCGAGTCCCATACGTAATTTTTCATGTAAAAGATGACCGGTCTCCCTTAATTGTGGCGTTTCATTGAAAACCGTTAAAGTGACGACACGATTTTGAACTTGCATATCCACGACTGTCTTATGAATCGATTCCAATTCCAAATAAAATAGTATTCTTGCAAAATCCGAATCGATTTTACCATCGTCCTTTTTCCTTCCATTCCATTGGAGCGTTGCGTCAATCCGTTTACCGAGGAACTCGAGGGGCAGCTGCATAATAATTTGCTGGTTCACACCTGTATCGCCAGAATGTAAGAGCGTACCATTCATTCTCGTAATTACCATCTCTGCAGCTTCACGAGATATAGGAGAAACCATGCTGTCATGCAACAGAGCGACCAATTGAGGTTTGAGCGTTTCCATTATCCTGCTAACGTCTGCATTTCGATGAAGCAACTCCGCTTCATAATTAAGTCCGAGTGATTTGAAAACGGTTTGCATCGATTCTTTTATCACTTTGCCGTCAATCACAAGCTCTACAGCTGCTTGAGCAGTCCGAATCAATTCCTTTGTTACAGGCAAAGACGATTGCTCCATTGCCCGAAAAAGCTCTTGAAGCTTGACATCAACGTTTTCAGAGTTCAATAGTTTCGCAAAACCGGTTGTCATCTCAGTCTGAAACGGCATAGCTTGGTTTTGTTCTAATATCATGCTGACCATCATCCTACTGATCTGCTCACCGACTAGGGAGCTTCTAATTCCGACAGAAGGATTGCTTTCCAATTCTTCTATAAGAGCTGTCAGCTGAAGCCTAATGGGCTGTTGCAGGACAGAATCGTTTTTGAGTAAATTTTTCAGTTGGCTTAACTCGACTTCTACTCCTGCAGAGGTACCGGAAGAGTCTGCTCGTAAGATAGATTTCCAAGCTTCCAATAATGAGGAAGCCGTTATTTGAGTCGGGTTCGACGAGCTGATGGCGCGCGACTCCATGGTCTGACTTCCTGATTCCATCTTCGGCACCGTTGCAGTACTTTCAATCAAATCTGAATGGAGTATCGACTGCAAATTGGCAAGCGTTGCATTCGGAGGCATAACCCCTGCGCTCTTCAGTATCTGCAAAACTTGGAATCGTTCTTCTCGAGGAGCAGCTTCGTTTAACATTTGCAGCATCGCAGTACTCAACAACGCTCTTTCCATGGCAGAAGCTATCAGCTTGCCTCCAGCTCCTAACGTTGAAAGGATTGTTTCCTTCAACTGCGTTTGTATGCCTGTATCTTCGGCTAATGCATTCCTTAATGCATTCAAGCTCTGGTGGAGTCCCTCTTTAATCTCTACTCCTAGTAGTGACTGTAAATTGACTTCGGTAAGTGGTAATTTCAAATCGACTAATTTCTGAATGGAGTTGAGCGCGTCATTATAAATAGATGGTTGAACTGTTTTCAACAGCTGAACCGCTTCCAGCAAGACTTCTTTGGAAATGGGAAGTTTTTGATTCAAAAAATGATTTAATACGTTTTGCATCTCCGGAGATTTTGGGAGTTGCATTGAATCCATTAAGTTTGACAATTGCCTCGCTTGTCCTTCAGTTGCTTGTAAAGGTCCTGAAATTACTTTGATTTGTAGTTCAGGAGTGACTGATTTCACTTGAAAATAATAAGCGTCGCCCGCTTTCATGGGCACTTCAAGTCTTGCCATCAATTTTTGTCCACCGATTTGCACTTCAGCCATCTGGCCAGGATAAAGCTGTTTAATTTGCCCATGAAACATTTGGCCTTCCCGAATCGTCAAAGGCTGTTGTGATACAGATATGGACTGACTGCTAAAACGGGGAATCGATGGATAATTCATATTGGAGCTCACCTTCCTTCTAAAATCGATTTTACAGGTTCAAACGTCTTTCTATGGTGTTTACACGGTCCATGCAGGTGCAGCGCCTCCACATGCTCTCCAGTGCCGTATCCAACGTTTTTCTTAAAATTGTATATCGGAAATTCTTCATGAAGTTCGTCCATCAATTGATCTCTCGTTGTCTTTGCAAGAATGGAAGCGGCCGCTATGGCAAGACTTTGAGCGTCCCCTTTAATGATCGAAACTGTCTTGCAGCTAAGCTGTAGTTTCATGGCGTCCGCCAAGACGATATCCGGTTGAATGTGTAGATTCGTTACAGCTATTTCCATTGATTCTCGAGTAGCTGCATAGATGTTTATTTGATCGATTCTTTCTGCTGATTGAATATGTATTGAATAACTGATCGCGATGTCTTTAATAATAGAAGCTAATCGATTTCTTTCTTGGGCAGATATTTTTTTAGAATCATTAAGGCCAAGCAGTTGCGGAGCTTCATTTGGCAATATGACAGTAGCACAAACGACTGGTCCTGCAAGTGGCCCTCTGCCGGCCTCGTCGACACCTGCGACAAGTGTGTCTTCGGCTGTTTTAAATGCAGCATCGAAATCGATTTTTTCTTGCAGCATTTCTTCCAACTGTTGTTTTTTCGCATAATTGCGATACCATTTTTTCAATTCGGTTTTGACGCCTGCGCGGTAGTCGTCTTCCAATTCTTTCATCCATGGCTCTGGGTTCGTGGTTTGATTCAGTATGTCGGAAATTTCTTTAATCGTTTTCATTTTCTTCACCTTCTATTTATATATCGGACAAAAATCCGGATTGTGACTCCCTCAATAAGAAAAGGTCGATAAGTCACGGGTTTATTCCGTGACGTCATCGACCTGTACTAAATCAGACGTAAAATCGAAAGTCAGTTTGCCAAGCAACTCATTGCGGATATCTTGGATAATCAACTCAGCCACTTTGTCGTAATCGATTTCGCCGCCTTGTGTATATGCTTTTCGGGACTCGCCGATCACATCGAATACTTTTTGGATATCCTCGCCTACAGTCGGGATCCCGTAACGTTGCTCGAGTCGGTCGGGGTAATGCTCCTCCAAAAAGCGAAGCCCATATACCGCCAAGCTTTCCATATTAACGATCGTATCCTTGATTGCGCCTGTAAGGGCAAGCTTATAACCGACAGCCTGGTCTTCAAATTTCGGCCAAAGAATTCCGGGAGTGTCGAGCAATTCAAGTTCCTTTTCGAATTTGATCCATTGCTGTGCTTTTGTGACGCCTGGCTTGTTTCCTGTCTTCGCTATATTTTTCTTTGCCAAGCGGTTGATCAAAGTCGACTTCCCGACATTAGGGATTCCGACAATCATGGCGCGAATTGCTCCTGGTCGTATGCCTCTCTTTTTCAGACGCTCGATTTTCGGAGCAAGTATTTCCTTCGCCGCCTTCGTCACTGTTTGCAATCCTTTACCTTCGAAGGAATTGATGGCAACAGCACGGATTCCTTTCGAATCGAAGTGTTTGATCCAACGTTCCGTTTCCTTCTCGTCTGCAAGGTCCATTTTATTTAAAATGAGCAATCGCGGTTTTTGCTGGATGACTTCATCGATCATCGGGTTTCTAGAAGAGAGAGGCAATCGAGCATCAATCAATTCGAATACGATGTCGACAAGCTTCAATTGCTCCGTCACTTCACGTCTTGCTTTGGCCATATGGCCTGGAAACCATTGAATGGTCATTGATTTCATCCTTTCTTTCAGTCCACCATGCCGAAGTCATTGATCGGCCAGAATATAAATTTTGTGCTTCCTATAATTTCATCAATCGGTACTGCTCCTATGTGTCTGGAATCTTTACTTTTCCGGCGGTTATCACCCATTACGAAGACATGGCCTTCGGGAACTGTCTGCATACCGATTTTCTCTTCCAGTGTGAAATCTTCGGTTAGAGTGCCTTCTGTTACTTCGGCTTTATATTGATCAAGGTATGGTTCGTCATAAGGTTGATCGTTAATGTAGAGAACATCATCTTTATATTCCACTTTATCCCCTGGAAGGCCGATGACCCTTTTAATGTAATCCTTCTTTTCAGGTGCATGAAATACGACGATGTCAAAACGGTCGGGTTTGCCGAGTGTGTAGCCGATTTTGTTGACGATCATTTTGTCGCCGTGTTCAAGCGTCGGCATCATTGAAATACCATCCACAACTATCGGTGTGAATAGGAAGATCCGGATGATTGCCGCCAATCCAAACGCAATTAATAGCGCTTTTATCCATTCCCAAGTTTCATTTTTTTTCTTCTCATCATTCATCACAAAGCCTCCTGCCAAGTCACTACCTTCATTGTACATTCTATTTAGTATGGAGGCAAAAAGAAAGGAGACCATTTTTTTGGTCTCCTTCTGTTGAATAGGAAACAGCGGAGATGTAATCCCCGCTGTTTGAATTTTATCGAATTTCTTTGATACGTGCAGCTTTTCCGCGAAGGCTGCGAAGGTAGTACAATTTCGCACGACGTACTTTACCGCGACGAGTAACTTCAAGTTTAGCGATTTTCGGTGTGTGTACAGGGAATGTACGTTCAACACCTACACCGTTGGAGATTTTACGGACAGTAAATGTTTCACTGATCCCGCCACCACGACGCTTGATAACGACACCTTCGAACAATTGGATACGCTCGCGCGTGCCCTCAACGATTTTCACGTGCAAGCGGACAGTGTCCCCAGGACGGAAATCAGGATGGTCTGTACGAAGTTGGTCTTTTGTTACTTCTGCAATAATGTTTTGCATGTTTTTCTCTCCTTATCCACAGATGCTCTTGCACTTTTTGCCTTTGCAGCGGAACACCAGTCAGTATGTACTCCCCATAGAAGTACATAGTAGATATTATCATAAAGGGCTAACTGATGCAAGCCCAAAAAGTTGATTTTCGCTACAGGCGGTCGCTTTCCGGGGGGCGGGCGGTGAGCCTCCTCACTTCGTTGCGGGGTCTCACCTGTCCCGCTTATCCCCCAAGAGTCGCCGCCTTTCGCTTCAATCAACGAAACGCCTATCAATCAGTCTCTTTTTCAATTAACTGTTTCAATACCTTTTGTTGATGGTCTGTTAATGGGGCATCTACCAACAGGTCTCTTCTGCGTTCGAATGTGCGTCTTAGAGATTGTTCTTGGCGCCATTTTTCGATTTCGGCATGGTTTCCTGAAAGCAATATATCAGGCACTTTCATTCCTCTGAAATCAGCTGGTCTTGTATATTGGGGGTGTTCGAGGAGCCCTGTCGAGAATGAATCATGGACAGGGGAATCCGTGTTTCCTAATACATTGGGCAATAGTCTAACGACACTGTCGATGATTGCCATGGATGCGATCTCCCCGCCTGTCAGCACGAAGTCTCCGAGCGATATTTCATCTGTGACAAGATGCTCGCGTATACGCTCGTCATAGCCTTCATAATGGCCACAAAGGAAGACTAGATGTTCTTCCTTGGAAAGCTCCTCGGCCTTTTGCTGATTGAATCTAGCGCCTTGAGGGCACATAAGGATGACACGCGGCTTCTTTGATTCTTCAAGGGCGAGTGATTCGACTGCAGCGAAGAGCGGCTCGGGTTTCAAAACCATCCCTGCACCGCCTCCATATGGGTAGTCATCCACTTTATGGTGCTTGTTGCCGGAGAAATCTCTGAAATCGGTAACTTTAAAGGAAACAGCTTCGTTTTCTTGTGCCTTTTTCATAATGGAAGAATGCAGGACGCCTTCGAACATTTCAGGAAACAGCGAAAGGACATCTATTTTCATCATGAAAGAAGTCCTTCCATCGGCTCAATGATAATTTGTTTCTTTTCAATATCAACTTCTTTGACAACATCTTCGATATATGGAATATAATGTGGTTTCCCATTTTTAGGAGTTACAGTCCACACATCATTGGCCCCAGTTTCGATTATTTCGGTCACTTCGCCTAGCTCTTCACCAGCATCCGTATAAACAATGCAACCGATGATTTCATGATAATAGAATTCGTTCTCACCAAGATCGCCCAGCTGCTTTTCAGATACTTTCAATAAGCCGTCTCTGTACTTTTCAACATCGTTGATATTGTAATGCCCTTCAAATGTGAGAAGATCGAAGTTCTTATGGCGGCGATGACTTGCTACAATCAACTTAATCGGCTTTTTTTCATTCGGCATGAACAAAGAGAGTTCATTTCCAACCGAATATCTTTCATCCGGGAAATCGGTGCGTGAGATGACGCGTACTTCACCTTGTATTCCATGTGTGTTGACAATTTTTCCAACGTTGAACCATTGCATACAATACACCTTCCTTTTCAATCGGGACTTGGATGCATTTCATAAGTAGACAAAAAAGGAAGGAACATGAGCTCCCTCCTTTTTTGTGATAGTTTCTTTTGCAAACATTAAGTCTGCTCTCGGAAACCAGTTGTTCATGACGAATGTCAATCAACAATATCAAGGTAAACTTTCTTACCGTGGCGACTTCCCGCTGCTGAATAAACAATAGTTCGTATCGCTTTTGCGACACGCCCCTGCTTTCCGATCACTTTCCCCATATCCTCGGGGTTTACGGAAAGTTTGTAAGTGACACGATGATGTTGCTCATCTTTGTCGACCTGAACATCTCCGGGATGATCGACCAAAGGTTTGACAATCGTTTCAATCAGCTGCTTCATGTCCACCCCTCCTGATTATTTACCGTATTTAGCGTTGTGGAATTTCTCCATGATGCCTTGTTCTGAGAACAGATTACGAACTGTATCAGAAGGCTTAGCACCGTTTTGAAGCCATTTAAGAGCCAATTCTTCGTCGATTTTCACTTCAGCAGGTTTTGTAAGTGGGTTGTACGTACCTACTGTTTCGATTTGACGACCATCACGTGGTGAACGTGAATCTGCTACAACAATACGATAGAAAGGAGTTTTCTTTGCTCCCATACGTTTAAGACGAATTTTTACTGACATTTTTTCTTGCACCTCCGAATAGTTTCACACAAGATAGTATATTATCAAGGTTTTTCATGTTTGTAAAGTGTTTTTTCTTAACACCTTAAAATTACGTTGAAATTGCAAGTTTTCACCTGAATAAAGAGTCGAAACCAGGCATTTTCATTTTCTTTTTACCCTTTTGCTGCATGTTGGTCATTTGTTTGACCATCTTCTTCATGTCTTCGAATTGCTTCAATAGACGGTTTACTTCTTGAATGGAAGTTCCCGATCCTTTTGCAATCCGCTTACGTCTGTTTGCATTAATAATTTCAGGTGTTGTACGTTCCGCAATTGTCATCGAACGGATAACTGCTTCTACGCGTCCCATCTGGCTTTCATCAACTTGGGCATTTTCAAGCCCTTTGATTTTATTCATCCCAGGCATCATCTTCAATATTTCATCAAGAGGACCCATCTTTTTCACTTGCTGGAGCTGATCCAAGAAGTCATCGAGCGTAAATGTTTGCGTGCGGAACTTTTGTTCAAGCTCCTTCGCCTTCTCTTCGTCTACACTTTCCTGCGCCTTTTCGATCAAAGACATGACGTCTCCCATCCCTAAAATCCGGGATGCCATCCGCTCGGGATGGAACGGTTCCAAGGCGTCCATCTTTTCACCCATACCGACAAATTTAATCGGCTTTTGTGTAACAGAACGGATGGATAATGCAGCACCGCCACGAGTGTCTCCGTCGAGCTTCGTCAAGACGACTCCCGTTATTCCGATTGCTTCGTCAAATGATTTTGCTACATTTACAGCATCCTGCCCTGTCATCGCATCAACGACGAGGAATACTTCGTCGGGTTTGCTTAGTTCTCGGATATCCTTCAATTCCTGCATTAGATTTTCATCGACATGCAGGCGTCCCGCCGTATCGATGATGACGACGTCATGATGTTCCTTTTCGGCTTCTGCTAGCGCTTGGCGCGCAATTTCAACCGGAGAAACTTCCGTCCCTAATGAAAAGACAGGCAACGTCAATTGTTTACCGAGCGTTTCCAATTGCTGGATCGCTGCTGGACGATAAACGTCCGCCGCTACTAGGAGCGGTTTCTTATTATGTCGTTTACGGAGGACTGTTGCGAGCTTGCCTGTCGTCGTCGTTTTCCCCGCCCCTTGCAAACCAACCATCATAATAACTGTTGGTGCTTTTCTTGCAAATTGGATCGGGTTTTGTTCTCCGCCCATTAAGTTCGTCAATTCATCTTTTACGATTTTCACGACTTGCTGGCCGGGTGTCAGACTCTTCATGACGTCTTGACCGACAGCACGTTCACTTACTGTCTTAATGAATTCTTTTACGACTTTCAAGTTGACGTCGGCTTCAATAAGTGCAAATCGCACTTCACGCATCATTTCCTTGACGTCGGCTTCACTGATTTTACCTTTGCCCTTTATTTTCTGAAGCGTCCCTTGCAGGCGCTGGGCCAAACCTTCAAATGCCATGCATAGAACCCCCTATTCATGATCTTTCAATGAGTTCAATAAAATACGAACTTCATTGGATGCTTCATCATCTCCGAGCATAAGCTCTTCCAGCTTATCAATAATCTCCATCCGCTTTCGGAATTTGGAGAACAACTTCAGTTTTTCTTCATAATCTTCCAGCATAGCTTCCGTTCTTCGGACATTGTCATAGACAGCTTGCCTCGACACACCGTATTCTTCTGCGATTTCACCGAGAGATAGGTCGTCGAGATAATAGAGTTGCATGTAAACCCTTTGTTTTTCGGTCAACAGTGTCTGATAGAAATCATAGAGGAAGTTGACGCGAGTCGTTTTTTCAAGCATTGCGCTTCGCCCCCTCTGTTAATCTTAGTATGCCGGAAATGAACTGTCAAGTAAAAATACTTGTCTAGACGAGAAGAAAAGTATGAACAATCATTCTTCCGCTTCTTTTTCCAAGCCGTCTGCAAATAGACCGTACACATATTTTTCCGGATCAAACGGCTGCAAATCGTCCATTCCCTCGCCAAGGCCGACAAATTTAACAGGAATGTTGAGTTTGTTGCGGATCGCTAATACAATACCGCCTTTCGCCGTCCCGTCAAGCTTCGTGAGGACGATTCCGGTCACGTTCGTCGCCTCTTTGAACGTTTGGGCCTGAATCAATGCATTTTGCCCAGTCGTCGCATCAAGTGCGAGAAGGACTTCGTGTGGCGCCCCTTCGATTTCCTTGCCAATTACTCGGTGGACTTTCTCGAGTTCATTCATCAAGTTCACTTTGTTTTGCAATCTGCCGGCAGTATCACAAATTAACACGTCCACTTTACGGCTTTTTGCTGCACGAATGGCATCGTACATAACCGCCGCGGGGTCAGACCCTTCCGATTGCCTAATCACTTCAACACCGACGCGCTCGCCCCAGACGACTAGCTGATCGATCGCACCTGCCCGAAATGTATCCCCAGCCGCAAGCATGACAGTCTTTCCTTCATCTTTCAGGCGCGCCGCAAGCTTCCCGATCGTCGTCGTCTTTCCTACACCGTTGACACCTACCATGAGAATGACAGTCAATTCATCTTGCATATTCAAGTCGGTGTCAAGCTCTTCGCCAGCCTTATAAATTTCCACGAGCTTTTCAGATATGACAGATTGGATGCCTTCAGTATTTTTAATGTTTTTCCGTTGAACTTCCCAACGTAATTCATCAACTAGCTCCATGACCGTTTCAACGCCTACATCTGCCTGTAATAACAATTCCTCAAGCTCTTCGAAAAACTCCTCATCGACTTCACGGAAACGTGCCACGAGATCGTTCACCTTGGAGGTGAATGAATTTCTGGTTTTCGACAAACCTTCTTTAAATTTTTCAGTTACCGTTTCATTTGTGCCTGAGATTTTTTCTTTCAGTTTCTTAAAAAAAGCCAATCCGACTCTCTCCTTTTATCGTTTCTGTCAATACTTACCCTAACACTTCGGCAGGA
The DNA here is from genome assembly GCF_051966875.1 of Sporosarcina sp. SAFN-015. Classification (GTDB taxonomy): domain Bacteria; phylum Bacillota; class Bacilli; order Bacillales_A; family Planococcaceae; genus Sporosarcina. The sequence goes on from NZ_JBQCKP010000003.1 coordinate 353,445, forward strand.
ACTTCGGAAAGCTTGACCGAAATCAACTTCGAGACTCCTGACTCCTGCATCGTAATTCCATAAAGGACATCAGCCCCTTCCATCGTCCCTTTTCGATGGGTGATAACGATGAATTGGGTATTGTCCGAGAACTTCTTCAAGTACTTACTGTACCGGATGACATTCGCTTCGTCGAGCGCAGCTTCAACTTCATCCAAAATGCAGAAAGGAACAGGACGCACTTCAATTATGGAGAACAGCAAAGTAATCGCAGTGAGCGCTCTTTCACCACCCGATAACAGACTCAAATTCTGCAACTTTTTACCAGGCGGCCTAGCGACGATTTCAACTCCCGTTTCCAATAAGTTGTCAGGTTGAGTAAGGATCAAATCTGCATCCCCGCCACCGAACATTTCCTTGAAAACAGTATGGAATCGACTCCGTACTGCATTGAACGTCGTACTGAATCGCATTTCCATTTCACGGTCCATTTCTGACATCGCTTCATTCAAAGTGTTTTTGGCTTCTAACAGGTCGTTACGTTGTTCTGTCAAAAATGCGTGACGCTCCGACACTTCCTTGAATTCTTGTATCGCACTAGGATTAACTGAGCCAAGAGACTCGATTTCGCTTTTTAATTCCTCGACACGTTTACGTGTGACATCCACATCAAAGTCACTTTCCGATTCAAAATCAGGATAAAGGCCATAATCGTCCAATAAGCGATTTGTGACGGATTCATATTTCACTTCCAGACGTGAAGCTGCAACATTTATTTCATTTAACGAAGAGACCGCCTTCCCTTCCTCGAGACGTAGACGTTTTAAAAGGTCTTCCTGCTCTTCGAGTACAGTGGCTAGTTGATTCCTATTGTCCCGTTCATCAGATAATGATTGTTCGATGGCCGACTTCTCTCTCGTCGACCGATCTATTTGTGCAGCTATTTCTTCTGGTGTGAGATCGATACCTAATTCACGCTCGGCGTATAATTCTTGGTCGGATACCAAATTGGCCATTTTTTGTTCCAGTTGGTTTAGCGATTGCTCCATCTCTGCGATCGTAGACTGTTGATGTCCTTTCTGTTCTCGAAGGATGGCAGCCTGCTCCCGGAGCTCGCTATTTTTAGTCATCAACGCAGTTTCTTCATTTCGACGATCCGCAGCCAAACGCTCGAGTGTTTCAACTTCCTTCTGGGTGGAATCCAACGATGACTTGATGAATTCATGCCGTTCAAGCAATTTCTTTTTCCTATTTTGGAGTTCTGCCCCAACGCTTTCCGAGCCTTCAATTCCTTTTTCAGCTAATGAGATTTCCGACTCGATTGCTCTAATTTCCATATCCAGTTCCCGAATGACGGATTCGATTGCAATCATTTCTTGTCGAGTTGCATCCCGCAGTTGCCGATACTTCTCCGTATCATGCATATGCTGTGCGACAGACATTTTTGAATTGCCTATTTTGCTAGTAGCCGCTTTAATGGAGGCGGACATTCTTGATAGTTGTGTACTTAGCGTTTCCAATTCCGCTTTACGTGAGAACACTGTCGACTGCCCTTTCGCTCCTCCGCCAGTAAGCGAACCGCCGGCATTCACGACATCTCCGTCAAGTGTAACAATCCGGAATTTATATCCTAACAATTTGGCGATAGCTGAAGCTCCAGCCAATGTTCTAGCAACAATTGTCATTCCAAGTAAGTTTTCCGTAATGACGGAAAACGCTTCATCCGTCTGCACGAGCTGATCAGCTGTGCCGACGAATTCGGGATGCTGCTCCACAATACGGAGGGATGCTATCGGAAGTTTCCTAGACTTTATGACATCACGCGGCAAAAATGTCGCACGACCAGCATTTTTCTGCTTCAGATAACCGATTGCATTCCGCGCCTCCGCCTCCGTCGACGTGACGATATGCTGCATCGCGCCGCCCAAAGCAGTTTCAATCGCTTTTATATGGGAATCTCCGACTGTGATCAGCTCTGCGACAGCTCCATCTACACCGCGCAATCTTCCTTCTTTAGCCGCAATCAGCACAGCTTTGACACCTGAATAGAAACCTGAAAAATCAGCTTCCAAGCTTTGGAGTACACGCAGCCTACCTTGCATTTCAGACTGCTTGTTCATCGCATTTTGCATAAATTGCTGTTGGGTTGTCAATTCCTCTTCAGCTTCACGATAAAGTGTTTCAGACTGCTTGAAAGCGGCCTCCGCCTCCTCCTTCTTCTCTTGCAAAGAGGAGAGTTCAACCGACTGGATAGATCTTTTTGCCTTCAACTCTTGAAGTCTGCTTTTCAATACGGAAGTTTGTTCTGAGATTCGGACAGAAGAAGTTTTTTCACCTTGCATCCGTTCCTCGATATGCTTTAAATCATTCCGAATCGTCGCTTCTTCGTTCAACATTTCGATATAGCTAGACTTCAATTCGTCGATTTCATTTTCAGTCTCTTTTGCCGACCTTTTCAGGATTTGAGTAATTTCGTTTATCTCCGAATTAATCTTTTCCAGTTCCGATCCTGTTATAGCTAATTTCTCTTTTGCAGCGGCCAATTTGACAACAAGGTCTTCTTTATTGCTTTCAGCTTCCGCTAATTCTTGTCGGATCCGCTTAAGTTGCTGCTCAGAATTTTTCTGTTTTTCAAGTGATAAGAGACGACGACCTTCCCATTTTTCGGACTCCGCACTGATTTCCACTAATTGCTTTTGAAGCGTTTCAATATTTCGGTCTGTTTGGGCCAGTCGCATCTTATGTGCATTGGACTCTTGTTCAGCCTTTGATATTTCCGATACTAATCGATCGCGCTCCAATCGCTTTTCTTCGATCCGGCCCGTTTTCGCAATGATTTCTTCACGCAATTTCGCACCATCATGATTTAGAAGGCGGACATCCGCTTCTCTAATTTCCGCGGACAGCAACTGATGTTTTTCGGCCGCTTCGGCATTCCTTTCAAGAGGGCCAATTCTTGTATCCAATTCCTTGAGAATATCAAGTACACGATCTAAATTGTCTTCCGTTTCGAAAAGCTTATGTTCAGCTTTCCTTTTGCGTGTTTTGTATTTCAACACGCCAGCTGCCTCATCAAATATACTTCGTCTATCTTCCGGCCGGCTGTTCAGTATCTCATCTACCCGTCCTTGGGAAATGATTGAAAAAGCTTCCTTACCTAAACCGGAATCCATGAAAACATCATTAATATCTTTCAATCGGCATTGTTGACCGTTCAATAAGTAATTACTTTCCCCCGAACGGAATACCCTGCGACTCACGCTAATTTCCGTGTAATCAAGCGGAAAAAGGCCATTCGTATTATCGAGGATGAGCGTCACTTCCGCATAATTAAGCGGCTTCCGGGAATCACTCCCTGCAAAAATGACATCTTCCATCTTCGCACCTCGGAGAGATTTGGCCGATTGTTCGCCGAGCACCCAACGGATCGCATCAGTTATATTGCTCTTTCCACTTCCATTCGGACCTACGATGGCTGTTACGCCAGGAACAAAATCGATGCCTATCCGTTCAGCAAATGATTTGAACCCAATAATTTCAACTCTCTTCAGAAACACAATCAGTTCTCCCCTTCGGCCTCATTACCTTTTAATACTTGGATGGCTTGACGGGCCGCTTCCTGCTCGGCTTCTTTTTTAGACCTACCGATTCCGGTCCCTAATTCACGATTTTCCAATCTAACGACAGTGACAAACTTTTTCGCATGCGCAGGACCTTTTTCTTCGACAATTTCATAGTTCAAGCTACCGCTGTTCGTCTGTTGTACGATTTCCTGCAAGCGGCTTTTATAATCCATCACATGCGAAAAAGCACCGTCCCCGATTTTCGGGAATACAACCTTTTCAAGGAAATGGGTGACTGGCTCCATTCCTTGATCCAAAAACAAAGCGCCAATATATGCTTCAAATACGTCCGCAAGCAGTGCTGGCCGTAATCTGCCGCCCGTCTGCTCTTCACCTTTGCCAAGTAAAATAAAATCACCAAAATGGAGTTCATTCGAAAACTTGACGAGAGAAGGTTCACAAACAATGGCAGCCCGTAATTTCGTCAACTCACCTTCACTCATATTTGGTTCAGTCGCATAAAGGAAACGTGACACACCGAGCTCGAGTACGGCATCCCCGAGGAATTCGAGCCTTTCGTTATCCGTGAAGTTTTTTCTGCGGTGCTCATTAACATAAGACGAATGAGTGAATGCGTTGTATAGAAGAGATACGTCTTTAAATTGGATGTCGAGACGCTGTTGTAGATCTTCGAATTTTTTACGCACCTCGCTTGGAAGAGGGACTATAGGGTATTTACTTTTTATATTCCGTTTATTTGTCATTAAGATTCTGCCTTTCAGTTCATAGTCCATTTAATTTTACATTGTTCGTGCCATACATGCAAAACCGAAAAGAGATACTTTCATTCCTTTCGTATCAAAAGAAAGGTTGAAAGCATCTCAAGGGAAATACGTCATATAATTACGCGCCCGTTTTTCGGAATACGACTAAAATTAATTAACTTTTTCTTCGATATATTTTACTGCATCACCGACAGTTCCGATCTTTTCAGCATCGTCATCGGAAATTTCCATATCGAACTCATCTTCTAGTTCCATAACTAGCTCAACGACATCCAAAGAGTCTGCGCCAAGATCATCACGGAAAGAAGCTTCAGGTTTCACTTCGCTTTCATCGACACCAAGACGGTCGACAACCACTTTCGTTACACGTTCTAGTACTGACAACATAGTCACCTCCCTTCAAATATGTATACAGGAAACTCGCTACAGGCGGACGCTTTCCGCGGGCGTCGCTTCAGCCTCCTCACTTCGCTACGCTTCGTTGCGGGGTCTTCTGCTGACGCTTTTCCCGCAGGAGTCGCCGCCTTTCGCTCCTTTCCAATATTAAAATTCTTACATCACCATTCCACCATCGACGTTTATAGTCTGGCCGGTAATATAGTTTGCATCATTCGATAATAGGAATGCTACTGCGCCTGCTACGTCTTCTGCGGATCCTAGTTTTCCTAAAGGAATCGTCGCTAGCATTTGCTCTTTCACGTCTTCAGGAAGAGCGTCAGTCATGTCGGTTGTAATGAAACCTGGAGCGACCGCGTTCACGGTAATATTCCTTGAAGCAAGCTCTCTTGCTGTCGTTTTCGTCAAGCCGATTACGCCGGCTTTTGCAGCGACGTAATTTGCTTGTCCCGGATTACCGATGACACCGACGATCGATGCAAGGTTGACAATCTTCCCAGCACGCTGCTTCATCATTTGGCGTGTCACAGCTTTTGTGCAGAGGAAGACACCTTTTAAGTTGATGTTGATGACATCATCCCATTCGTCTTCCTTCATGCGCATTAATAAGTTATCACGTGTGATTCCAGCATTATTTACGAGCATATCAATTGAACCGAATGTTTTCAATGTCTCGTCAATCATTTGTTTCACTTGTTCAGCATCTGAAACGTTTGCTTGAATAGCAAAAGCGTCTCCGCCGGATTGTTTGATCAATTCAACGACTTCTTCAGCTTTGTCTTGACTGCCACTGTAATTGACCGCTACACGGGCACCTTCTTTACCTAGCAGAATCGCAATCTCGCGCCCGATTCCTCTTGAAGCGCCAGTGACAATCGCAGTTTTTCCATCAAATCTACCCATTATTCCCACCCTTTCGATGCATCGATGACTGCTTGTAATGTCTCTTCGTCGTAGACAGGGAGCACAGTAACAGATCTATCAATTTTCTTTACAAGACCACTGAGCACTTTTCCAGGACCACATTCGATGAAATGTGTGACTCCAAGGTTGATCAACTCACGGACAGAATCTTCCCAACGGACCGGAGAGTATAATTGTTCCACGAGCAACTGTTTGATTTCTTCGCGGTCGGAAACTGTTTCTGCATTTACATTTGCTACGACAGGGATAGAGGTATCTTTCATTTCCACTTCATCCAAAGCTTTTTTCAGACGTTCTGCTGCAGGCTTCATGAGGGATGAATGGAAAGGTCCGCTCACATCGAGAGGAATCGCTCGTTTCGCCCCAGCTTCTTTAAGTTCCACGCAAGCTTTTTCGACTCCTGCTTTCGTGCCAGAAATAACAATTTGCCCTGGGCAATTCAAGTTTGCCGGTTGGACAGGGTCGCCTTTTTCCGTTATGGAATCCGTCACTTCTTGAAGCTTTTCGCCATCCAATCCAAGAATGGCTGCCATCGCTCCTTCACCCGCAGGTACTGCATCATTCATGAATAGACCGCGTTGATGAACGACCGATACGCCGTCTTCGAACGACAGTACTCCCGAAGCGACAAGTGCAGTATATTCACCTAGACTGTGACCAGCCGTATAGTCAGGCGTAATGCCTTCTTCCACAAGCTTTGAAGCGATCATAGCGCCGACTGTCAATAAGGCGGGTTGGGCATTATACGTCAATGTCAGCTCCTCTTGGGGGCCTTCTGTAAGTAAGCGGCTTAAGCCGAACTGCAACACTTCATCTGCTCGTTCAAGGAAATTACCCCCACTTTTGAAAAACTCCGCTCCCATTCCTACTGATTGCGAACCTTGACCCGGGAATATAAACGCTACTTTCGTCATTCCGCTTCCACCTTTCCAACTGTCCTTCTAATTGTTCCGCATACATCGAATTCGACCATAGTCCTTGCTTGTCTAATCGCGTTTAATATCGCATTGGCATTCGAGGAGCCGTGTGCTTTTATAACTGGAGAATTCAAACCGAACAAACCTGCTCCGCCATACTCCGTGTAGTCCATTTTCTTTTTCAAACCTTTGAGGCCATCTTTCACCATTGCAGCAGACAGCTTCGACTTCAATGAGGCACCATATACTTCTTTCAGCATCGAAAAGAATCCGAGAGCTGTTCCTTCAATCGTTTTCAATACCATATTTCCTGTAAATCCGTCAGTTACAATAACATCTGCCGGCCCACTCAAAATATCCCTTGATTCGACATTTCCGACAAATTGAATAGGCGCTTCAGAAAGAAGATCGTATGCTGCTTTTGTCAGGTCATTTCCTTTGCCTACTTCAGTTCCGATATTCAATAGACCGACGCGTGGTGTTTGAATTCCACGGACTTTTTCTGCATAAATGCTGCCCATGATAGCATATTGCTGCAAATGAGCAGGCTTTGCGTCTGAATTTGCCCCGACATCCAAGAAAACGAACCCTTGTCCGTCAATCGTCGGCAACGTCGGCGCTAATGCCGGGCGATCGATGCCTTCAATGCGTCCGACGATGAAAAGACCGGCCGCCATTAGCGCACCCGTGTTCCCAGCAGAGACACAAGCATCAGCTGTGCCATCTTTTACAGCTTGCGCCATTCTGACCATCGAAGCATCTTTTTTCCGTCTGATTGCACGGACCGGTTCATCTTCTGCTTCGATTTTCTCTGTACAATGGATCACTTTTAAACGTGGATGCTCCTTCAAATACTGAGCCATCTTCTCTTCATTTCCATAAATATGTATATGTATATCTTCAAATTCCGATAAACTTAGAAGAGCACCTGCAATGATTTCACCTGGTGCGTTATCTCCGCCCATCCCATCTAAAGCAATGATCATTATAATTCCCTCCTACTGTGGTTCGTAGTCTGGTACATCTGGAATTCACCTGTAAAAACAGTCTCGTTTTCGACTGTAGAAATAACATCTACAAAGGTCCTCTTTTCATTTGAGCGCCCTTTATCCACAGTAGCGCGTGCAATGACGCGATCACCCGATCTAACAGGCTTCAAAAAATTGAGTGTCGATGTGACTGTCAGAGCAAGATCATCATCGAGAATTGCAACGGCCAAAGAGTTCGCTTGCGCAAATAAATGATGGCCACGAGCTATTCCACTTCTTCGAAAGACATGATCGTCAGTGACGTCGAATAAGGAAATTGCCCTCTTGTCCAACTCGATATCAACGATTTCACCGATCACTTCATCGGACTGAAGAGATTTCACCTCTGCATCCATTGTTCGTGCGGCTACTGTTTTCAATCGCTCACGTAATTCCGGAATACCACATTCCAATCGGTCTAATCGAATCGTCTGAACGCTTACTTTAAATTGTTTCGCTAACTCTTCGTCTGTCAGAAAAGGATTTTGTTCGAGGCTCATTTCAAGCTGGCGCTGCCTCTCCCTTTTTGGCACTCTCACTCGTTTCACCCTTCCGGATTAGCACTTGGTACTAATACCAGTATATTATCATAGTTCATCATTGATTTCTACAAAACATTGATTGATGCATTTAGTTTTTTACTATCCTACCTCTTCACCGACCTTTGAAAAGGCGAAAAGACCCACCGGCAACTATATACCAGCAGGTCTATCCTCGTAACCAATATTAATCCATGCGTTCCTGTGAAAGAGCGCCGGATTGTTCCAAGTCTTCTCTTAAGAATTTATATTCCGGAGAGGTCCAGAAGCTATCGGATGCTAGCATCTTCTCGGCATCTTGACGTGCTGTTTCCAATGCGCGGTAGTCATGCACGAGGTCGGCCATTTTGAATTCGGGCATTCCACTTTGCTTCTTGCCGAAGAAGTCTCCTGCTCCTCTGAGCTCAAGGTCCTTTTCCGCTAAGACGAAGCCGTCATTCGTCTCGGTCATCGATTGCATCCGCTCTTTCCCTTCCTCGTTTTTCGGATCGGCAAGAAGGACACAATAGGATTGATCCGCTCCCCTGCCGACCCTCCCCCGTAACTGATGGAGTTGGGCGAGCCCGAAACGGGTGGCGTCATAAATGAGCATGAATGTCGCATTTGGAACGTTCACACCAACTTCTACAACCGTCGTAGAAACAAGGCAATCGATTTTCCCTTCACTGAAGTCCCTCATGATTGCGTCTTTCTCATCGGGATGAAGTCTTCCGTGCATAAGACCGACCGTATACCGACCAGCGAAATGGTGGGTGAGCTGGGAGTGGACGTCGACCGCATTTTGCACATCGAGCTTATCCGACTCCTCGATCAATGGACAAATGACGTACGATTGCCTTCCTGCTTGCAATTCCTTCTCCATTTTCCGCAGTACCGGCAATAAGGATTCCTCTTTCAACCAATACGTCTCGACTTTTTTTCGTCCAGCAGGCATTTCATCAAGGATGGAAACATCCATTTCCCCAAATGCAGTGATCGCCAACGTACGAGGTATCGGAGTCGCCGTCATGAAAAGAACGTCGGGATTCAGCCCTTTTTCCCTGAGCACACGACGTTGTTCAACACCGAACCGGTGCTGTTCATCGGTGATTACGAGACCCAAATTAGAAAAACTGACATCTGGTTGAATCAATGCGTGCGTTCCGATCAGCAGATCGATTTCCCCGCTCTGCAATTTTTCGATAATGATCCTTCTCGCCTTGCCTTTCGTGGATCCTGAAAGAAAAGCGACTTTCACGGCGAACGGTTCAAGCCATGATGATAAGGAATTGGCATGCTGCTCTGCAAGAATTTCCGTAGGCGCCATAAGAGCCCCTTGAAATCCTCCTGTTATCGCCGCAAATAGAGCGATCGCTGCTACGACCGTCTTCCCTGAACCTACATCACCTTGCAAGAGACGGTTCATCCTCGTCGGACTTTTTAATTCAGCACAAAGTTCATTCACAACTTTTTTCTGCGCATTTGTCAGTTCAAAAGGCAAGGAAGAAATAAACTCTTTTAACCGGTCAAGATCATAGTGAATCGGAGTTCCTTTTTCGTTCTCTTTCCGGATTTTCTTCATTCCGACCATCTTCAACTGGAATTTCAACAGTTCCTCATATACGAAACGTCTACGCGCCTGTTTTACATCATTCGGGGACTTTGGAAAATGAACCATTTCTAGTGCTTCTCCAATGGAAGGCAGCATATATGCTTCCCGTAATGAAAGCGGAAGTATTTCTTCCATTTCGCCGCTATACAAATCTAGCGCCTGTCTCATGTATTTTCGGAATGTCTTTAAATACATGACGTTTTTCAAACTGTATACAGGTTCAAAATCTGCATGGTCCGTTTTCGGTCCTTCGCTAAAATTGCTGACATTGATCACTTGCCTGCCGCGATCCCATTTACCTGTCACCGTAACAATCATTCCGATTGAAAGTCGATCCTTCAAGTAATGTTGATTGAAGAAAATCGCTTTGACAAGATGATTTCCTGCAAGCAACCGAATTTGTAGACGGGATTTATTCCTTCCTAAAAAAAGAACGGAAGGCTCACTTTCGACCCTTCCTTCAATCGTAACCCGTTCATTATGCGGCGTTTCAGCCAAATTCTTTAGTCTAAAATCTTCATGGCGGTATGGAAATGTATTGATCAATTCTTCAATCGTTTCGATTCCCAATTTTTGAAATTGTTCAGCAGACGCCTTACCTACACCTTTCAGTGCTGTGACTGGATCAAGAATTGACAGTGTCACGCGCCGCTCTGTCCTTTCCGAAGATCTGGGCTTCCAGCGCCTTTCCGGTTGGTGTGGCCGCTAAGCCCCCTTTTGCGGTTTCTCTGAGTGCGGAAGGCATTGATTGGCCGATTCTATGCATCGCCTCAATCACTTCGTCCGTAGGAATCCTGCTGACAACTCCTGCTAAAGCCATATCCGCTCCGACAAGAGCTTTCGCGGCTCCCATCGCATTTCGTTTCACACAGGGTACTTCCACTAGACCCGCAACCGGATCACAGACGAGGCCGAGCATGTTTTTCATAACGATTGAAAAAGCCTCTGCGCTTTGTTGAGGCGTCCCTCCAGCCATTTCAACAATAGCGGCAGCAGCCATTGAAGCAGCCGATCCCGTTTCTGCCTGGCATCCTCCTGCAGCCCCTGAAATCGAAGCATTATTCGCTACGACAAACCCAAATGCACCGGAAGTGAATAAGTAATTCACCATCTGTTCGCGAGTCGGATTCAATTTCTCTTTAACTGCGAAAAGTGTTCCAGGCACGATTCCTGCTGCTCCTGCTGTAGGAGTGGCGCAAATCATACCCATTGCCGCGTTCACTTCGTTTGTCGCGACCGCTTTGCTAACAGCATCTAATAGAAGATCGCCTGACAGCGATTTGCCTGTCTTAATATAATTTTGAAGAAGAACAGCATCCCCGCCAGTCAAACCGGAAGTCGATTTCACGCCTTGCAAACCTTGTTCGACTGCGCTCTCCATGACCGCAAGATTATTTTCCATTTGCGCGACGATCTCTTCACGTGACCGTCTTGTAATGAGCATTTCTTGTTCGATCATAATTTCTGAAATCGGTTTATTTTGCTCTTCTGCGAGAGCTACTAGTTCCTTCACTGTACCGAATAGAACTTCCATTTCTTATTTCCCTCCTCAATTCGCCAATGTCGAAACTTGCGTGACATTCGGCAAAGATTTCAATTCATTTATTAGCGTTTCATCAAACATCTGGTCGACTTCGATAACCATTAGCGCCATTTTCCCTTTTTCTTTTCTTCCAACTTCCATATGGGCAATATTCATGCCTTGAGAAGCGATGGCATTAGAAACATTTGCGATGACACCCGCACGGTCATCATGTACGACAAGAAGCGCAGGGAAATGGCCCGATAGACGAAGCGGGAAACCATTTAATTCGGTAACTTCCATCGTTCCGCCACCGATTGAAATGCCTACAAGCTCCATTTCTCCCTGACTATCGCCAATAACAATTTTTGCTGTATTCGGATGATCAGCTTCCTCTTCCTCCGGAATGAACTCAAACGTCATGCCGGCTGCTGCAGCATCCTCAAAAGCTGTTTTTATTCTTTCATCAAACGTGTCATAATCCAATAATCCCCCGACAATTGCAACATCCGTGCCATGTCCTTTATACGTTTCAGCAAATGAACCATAAAGATGGATTCTTGCCCACTCAGGCTGGCGGCCGAATAAATCCCTGGCAACTCTGCCAATTCGGGCAGCTCCCGCGGTATGTGACGATGATGGTCCAATCATTACAGGACCGATAATTTCAAAAACCGATCTATACTTCATACAAACTACCCCCATTCATAAAAAAAGCAAACGCTTACTATCATTTTACAGTAAGTTACGTATAAAGACAAAATAGAAAAACGGCACCCTCTATGTAGAAAGGTACCGTCATCTTTCGTGTCATTCCACGGAAAGGATATATGGATAAAGCGGTTGCTTCCCGTTATACAATTCAACTTCCGTATGATCGTAAGTGGATTCCACGTACTCTGCAATTTCGGCAGCTTCTTGCTCTGTTACGTCCTCACCATAGATAATCGTTACAATCTCATCTTCTTCATCAATCAGTGATTCGAGCAATGTCTTCATCACTTCGTCCAGAGATGGATTCGAGATTACGATTTTACTACCTGCAAGCCCCATGAAGTCATCTTTTTTAATATCGATGCCGTCAATGGATGTATCTCTTATCGAATAAGTGACTTGGCCGGTTTTCACGCCTGCAGCCGCTTTTGACATAGCTTGTTCATTCTCTACGACACCAGCTTCGGGATTGAACGCGAGTATTGCAGCCAATCCTTCCGGAACAGATTTCGTTTCGACGACTGCCGCTTCGATACCGATCACTTCTGCTGCTTGTTTTGCCGCCATGATGATATTTTTATTGTTAGGTAAAATGATGACCCGCTCAGCGCTGACATCTTTAATCGCTTTTACAATATCTTCGGTCGATGGATTCATTGTCTGTCCGCCTTCAATGACAGCTGAGGCACCTATGCTTTTCAACAAGTCGGCAACTCCTGAACCCATTGCAACAGTCACAATTGCGTAAGGATATGAAACCGTTTCCGCTTTTTTAGTTGAATGGCTTTCTCCAACGATATCGATATGCTGTTGACGCATGTTCTCGATTTTAATATTGATGAGAGAACCGTATGTTTGTGCATAGTTCAATGCATTTCCAGGCTCCTCGGTGTGGATATGTACTTTCGCGATTTCCTCATCTGAAATGACAAGCAATGAATCTCCGAATTCGCTCAGATCTTGCCGGAATTCACTTTCGTCAAAAGGATGATTTTTCACTTTGTCATCCTCAAATTTCACCATGAACTCCGTACAGTAACCGTATACAATATCCGCAGTGTCCATGAACCCTTGAACTCCTCGATGATGCTCAGCGTTGACCAAATCATCCATTACGTCCATATTCGTCCGTTCAGGAAGCTCTTCGCCTTTCAGACATGCCAAAAAGCCTTCATATACATAGACAAGGCCCTGTCCACCACTATCAACGACACCGACTTCTTTCAAAACAGGAAGAAGATCTGGAGTTCTTTTCAATGATGCTTTCGACTCTTCAACAACAGCTTCCATCACTTTAATGATGTCTTCTGTAGATTTCGCCACTTCTACACCTTTGTTCGCTGCATCTTTAGCAACTGTGAGGATTGTTCCTTCTACAGGCTTCATGACAGCTTTGTACGCAGTTTGCACACCATATTCCAATGCATTGGCGAACTTCACGCTATCCAGCTTTCCTTCCTCTTCAACAGCTTTCCCGAAACCACGGAACAATTGTGATAAAATAACACCTGAATTCCCGCGAGCGCCCATCAACAGCCCTTTTGACAAAGCTTGAGCGGTCTTGCCCAAATGCGCAGACACATTCGCTTCAGTCTCCTTGGCACCAGAAGTCATGGATAAATTCATATTTGTCCCTGTATCCCCGTCAGGCACGGGAAACACGTTTAGTGAATCGACATAGTCTGCATTCAGATTTAGGTGATGAGCACCCATCTTCACCATGTCGGCAAATTTCACACCATCAATAAAATTCATTGAAATGTTTTCCTCCTTCTATCAGTTCGTCACCCGAACTCCTTGAACAAATATATTCACTGAATCCACTGTTAACGATAATGTCTTTTTCAATGTATAGATCACTTTGGATTGCACTTGGTATGCGACCTCAGAGATTTTTGTCCCATATCCGACGATGACATACATATCGATGTGCGTCTCGTCTCCGATATTCCTAACAATGACTCCTTTTGCATAATTCTCTTTCCCGAGGATATCCGTTAGTCCATCTCGGATCTGATGACGCGAAGCCATGCCGACAATTCCGTAGCATTCGATTGCCGCCTCTCCCACCACTTGGGCAATGACGTCATTCGTAATATCTATCGTACCATAATCGTTTTTCAACTCGATTGACATGAAAGCTTCCCCTCCTGCATCCTTTATAACTACCCTCATTGTACTATACACACAAACATTATTAAAGAACAACAACATAACAAACAATAAATGTGTAAAGGAGTTTCACTTGAAAGCATCGTGAAAAAAGGTTGCAAGCCATTATTTCCTGTGATAAAGTATTATGGTATGCGAATTAGATAGTGAATCGCTTAATCATTATTAGCGAGGAGGTCATAAAAATGGCTAAAGAATGTGTTATTACTGGACGCAAAGCTCGTTCTGGAAATGCTCGTTCACACGCAATGAACGCTAACAGACGTACTTGGGGAGCTAACCTTCAAAAAGTCCGTATTCTTGTTAACGGTAAACCAAAGCGTGTTTGGGTATCTGCAAGAGCACTTAAATCAGGTAAAGTACAAAGAGTATAAACGAAAAGCGGAAACGACCGCTTAGACTCGACAGGCATAAGACAGATTAGCGTAACGGCGCACTTTGCCGTGTAGCTAATATGGCTTATGACCCGAGAGACTGGTCGTTGGAGCTAGACAATTACTTACTCACTTTCCGACTATAAGACAAAGAAATAAAACGCCAGGCCGATTAGTTCAGCCTGACGTTTTTTCTTTTTTCCGTTTTCTGTTTCGTTGGCTTGCAGTAGCTTGGGTTTTCGCCTTATCTTCTTTTTGGAAGACTACCATGCATTTGCGAACAAAGCTACTTAGAAACTTCGGCATTGTAAATGTATAGACTCGCAATTCCCTTCTCCTTTCAGGAATCTGAACTTCTTACCATTAAGCATATGCCTTGCCTGAATGAGATAGTACAAACTTCTGAAATTGGTTCATTGCTCGTAAATTTTGTCATACCTATCGACATTTTTGCGTTTACCGTTTCGTATTTGAATCCGGTCAACGTCAAGCCCTCAACAGTACTGCCAAAAGGGAAAAATGATATATAAGGAAGCTGTGCATTTCTTTTAACTCGATGGACGCCCGGGTAAAATAAGGAAAGCTCATTTGTAGCATTGCGGATTAGAAACGATATTTCTTTATGCTCACTTTGCATCCGGTACAATAAATGCAATGCCGATTCGAAATGATCCAATCTTCCGCCCGTGACTCCGGTCAAAATCACTTCCTTCGGATGATAGGCAATAGCGCGAGCGATAGCCAATTCCGTGTCTGTTTCGTCTTTTTCAGACTGGAATGAATCGACACGTTCCACTAATTCTCTAATTCTTCTAAACTCCGTTTCACTCACAGAATCAAAATCTCCAACTGCCTCGGCAGGGACAATTCCTTTATCCAATAAATGAATTGCCCCGCGATCCACGCCGATAAAAATCGATTCATCCGACTCGTAAGCAGCTAAATCAGGCAATTCTTCGACTGGCCCACCGGCACAAATGATGATCCTCTTCATCAATTCAACACGCTTTCCCCTGCCGTTTTAATCCGCTGCAATGCTTCCGTTCGGTCTTCCTCGTTGTAAATGGCTGATCCAGCGACTAATACCGTAGCACCTGCCTTTACGCAAGGAATGATCGTCTCCTCATTGACACCTCCATCGATTTCAATTTCAATGGACAGTCCTTTTTCCTTAATCAGATCGGATAATTGTTTCACTTTCGGAAGTACGGAGTGGATGAACTTCTGTCCCCCGAATCCTGGGTTGACCGTCATGAATAAAACCATGTCGATATCTTCAAGGATGTGGAAGATTTGTTCAACCGGTGTATGCGGATTGAGCACAACCCCCGGCTTCACTCCAAAAGATCGGATTAACTGAATCGTGCGGTGCAAATGTCGGCACGCTTCTACATGGACAGTAATATAATCCGCTCCCGCTTTCGCGAACTGTTCAATATATGCATCGGGATTCTCAATCATGAGATGAACATCCAATGGAAGATCCGTTACAGGACGCAACGCCTCCACAACGATAGGTCCCATTGTAATATTTGGAACGAAATGGCCATCCATTACATCGATATGAATCAGTTCCGCTCCGGCTTGTTCCACTTCCTTCACTTCATCTGCCAATTTTGAAAAGTTCGCGGCTAATATGGACGGTGCTATTTTAATCATTAGTTATACCTCGGCTTTCGGTCAGTAATCTCTTGTAGAAATTGCAAATAATTATTATAACGGGACTGCAGTATTTCCCCCGTCTCCACTTTTTCTTTTACGGCACATCCTGGCTCCTTCAGATGTAAACACCCTCTGAATTTACATTCATGGGCCGCGGTTTCCATTTCAATAAAATAATCTCGTAATTCCTCTTTTTCGATATGATCGAAGTCAAGCGAGCTAAAACCCGGTGTATCGGCGACTAGACCCCCCGCCACTTCTAAAAGTTCTACATGTCGGGTCGTATGTTTCCCCCTACCAAGCGCTTCCGAAATCTCGCCGGTCTTCAAGGAAAGCTCGGGAATCAACGTATTAAGCAATGTCGATTTCCCAACACCCGACTGACCGGCTAGAACCGTCGTCTTTCCATTCAAATAAGGATGAAGAAGAGGGAAAAGGGACGTGTCCCCGATAAAAGTTTCAATCACATCGTATCCGATCCCTTTATAGTATGCGATTGCGGATTCGGCTTGTTGAAGTTCCTTTTCATTAGCCACATCTTTCTTTGTAAGACAGATGACTGGCTTGACGCCGACTGATTCGATAACGACAAGGAAACGATCTAATAAGTGAAGACTGAAATCCGGTTCCACGATTGAAAACACTAGTAACGCCTGGTCAATATTGGCGATTGGCGGTCTGACTAGTTCATTTTTCCTTTCATGTACTTCAGTGATTGTCGCATCATTATCACCATCACGGACAATCGTGACAAAATCGCCCACAAGAGGCGAAATGCCCCTAATTTTAAAAACCCCACGACCTTTGCACTGGACAAGTTCCCCGTTCTCATCTTTCACATAATAAAATCCGCTGATCGCTTTTCTAATTTGTCCTTCCGGCATCCAATCCCTCTTTCTTATTCGTCATCATAATTGATTGTTTTTTCTGCAATAATTTCTGAACCTCTACGGACTTGGAATTGGCCACGTTGGCCTTCTTCCAAAGCGACAATAATCTCTCTTTGCGTATCTTCAGTTATCGTAAATTCAACGACAGGTTCCGCCATTGAATATTTACTATCTTGAATATAGACACTGATCGTTTGCGGCTCTGGATCAGTTGATTCATCATCTTCCTCATCATTGTTCGAAGGTTTATATGGAATATCAACAATGTTCTTGAAGTACTTTATTGGCTTCTGTTCCTTGCCTTTTGAAATGACGACATCAACTCTAGACCCTATTTCAAGTTCCGTATTTGCAGGTATATCTTGTGAAATGACATGGCCTTCCTTAACCGTATCGGATTCTTCCCTTTTTATGATCCGAATATTGAAGCCTGACTTATCGGCATAATCCTTTAATTCATTCTCTGTATAATTGGACAGATCTGCAAGGGTCTTCAATTGTTTCCCCAAACTGACCGTAAATTCAATTTCGGTATCTTCAGGGACGACATCTTCTCCAGGTTCTGGCGTTTGTTTCAAGATTTGCCCTTTCGGTGCATCGTCGTATACCCATTCCGGTTCAGCAATTTTAAATCCTCGGCCTTCTAGGAATGTCACAACGTCCTCATAATCTCTGCTGACGTAGTTGGCTAGCTCCGCCGTTTCCTTTCCAAGGCTGACGTAAATCGTTACCGACGATCCAATCTCATGTTTTTTCCCTTCCTCCGGATTTACGCTATAAACTTGTCCAGCCGGGTATTCTTCCGAATAATCCTCCACTTTTTCTTCAACAACAAATCCATTCTCTTCTAACAACGAAGTCGCTTCTGCTTCCTCTAAACCGACAACTTCCGGAATCAAGGCTGTTTTAGGACCGAATAAAGTCGGCCAAAATATAATTAAAAGCGCTGCAATTGCTACTAGAAATGCCGTTAAACCAACGAATAGCGGCCATTTTTTCCTTTTTTTCTTCTGTTGTGGAACCGGATGGGGAACAACTGGCTCGATAATTTTTGTCGCATCTGAATCGTCAAAATTTGAAGTATCGGTAATCGCCGGAATGATTCGAGTACGGTCATCATCATGCGGAATCGTAAATTTATCTTCATGCTGCCTTTCGGGTGATAAAACAGTGAGCAAATCCTCATACATCTCATCAGCCGATTGGTATCTGTATGTAGCATCTTTCGCTGTCGCTTTTAAAATGACATTTTCGACACTTTGCGGAATATTTGGATACGCCAGTCTTACAGAAGGGGTCTCCTCCTGTAAATGTTTCAAAGCAATTGCAACCGCAGTCTCTGCAGAAAATGGTAATTCACCTGTCAACAATTCATACAAGACGATGCCTAATGAATATATATCTGACTTTTTCGTCGCCATACCGCCCCTTGCTTGTTCTGGGGATAAATAATGGACCGTTCCGATGACAGAATTCGTTTTCGTATGCGCTGTAGCACTTAAAGCCATCGCAATTCCAAAATCGGTAATTTTCACATTGCCTTCTGCATCCATTAAAATATTTTGCGGTTTAATATCTCGATGAACGATTCCATTATGATGGGCATTAGCAATCGCCGAAACGAGCTGCCTCATAATTTTAATCGCTTGCTGGACTGGCAATGGACCATTCGTTTGGATATACTTCTTCAACGTATGCCCTTCAATATATTCCATTACCAAATAATGAAGCTCTTCGTCCTCACCGACGTCAAATATATTGACGATATGTGGATGAGTCAAGCTTGTGGCAGATAAAGCTTCTCGCTGGAATCTCTTTTTCAAGTCCTGCTCATTTGCGAAATCGTAGTTCAGCACTTTAATGGCGACGTCTCGATCTAAGATGATGTCATGTGCCAAATAGACCTTCGACATGCCTCCTTCTCCAATACCTCTGAGCACTTCGTATCGGCCGCCAATTCGTTTACCAATCATTGTCGGCCACCTCCGCAGACGGTAGACTCGCCAAAATGACGGAAATATTATCTTCTCCGCCCAATTCATTGGCCAATTCAACCAATTTAACCGCCTTGTCATGCAAATTCCCATCTGAAGTGACAATGTCACGAATCCGTTCATTGTCAACTTTATTACTGAGGCCGTCCGTACATATCAATAAATATGACTGCGCGTCCATTTGGATTTGGTAAAAATCAGGCATGATCGACTTTTCGGAACCGATTGCTCTCATGATCCAATTTCTTTGAGGATGTGTCGCCGCTTCCTCTTCAGTAATTTCGCCGGAATCAAGCAATATATTGACGAAAGAATGGTCCTTCGTAATTTGAATAATTTCATTTCGCTTTATCATATAAACACGACTATCTCCAACATGCGTTACAAGTCCATTATTCCCGTAAATTAGGACCGCATCCAACGTAGTTCCCATTCCCTTATATTCTGTATCATTTTCCGCAATTTCATATAATGTACGATTGACATGCAAAATTGTTTCGAGAAGCCAATCTTTCCAGTCTTCCTCGTCCATACTTGCCGAATCCTCTACTTTCAAGAACTCTTCACCCAGTATCTTGACCGCTGTCGAGCTTGCATAGTCTCCGCCACGATGTCCACCCATGCCATCCGCGACAACTGCGAGCGTCGGTCCGTCTTGAATTGAAAAGACCGCCGCACTATCCTCATTTACTGTCCGTTTCTTTCCGATATCTGTCACTACTTCGAATCGCAACACTCGTCCCCCCTTTTCAATAAACGATTATCAATTTCCCCTTATCTTTTGCTATATGTCGTATACAGAACTTTAGTCTTTCTTTTTACGGAATGCAGCTACAAAAAAACCATCGCTCCCAAAGTGTTGCGGCAATACTTGCAGCATATGATCTTTGACTGTCAAAGAATCATTGTTGGCAAGCGCATCGAGCGGAGCCATTTCAACATCCGAATGTTTTTTCAGGAATCTGCGAACCATCCCTTCATTTTCATCGTACTCGATTGTACATGTACTATAAACAATAATGCCGTCATCTTTAATTAGACGATAAGCTGTATCTAGCAGTTGCTCCTGAATCTCAGTTAAACTCGCTAAATCCTGTTCCGTTTTATTGTATTTGATTTCAGGCTTGCGCCGGATGACGCCAAGACCGCTGCAAGGTGCATCGACAAGAATACGGTCAAATGATGCAGGCCCATAAACAGACTCCAAGTCTCTGCTATCTCCGCTCTTCGTCGTTATAGATTGAATGCCGAGGCGTTTTGCATTCGATTCAATGAGTGAAAGTTTATGCTCGTGTAAATCATGTGCATAAATTTCGCCTTGATCGTTCATCTTCTCGGCTATAAAAGTCGTCTTTCCGCCTGGAGCGGCACACATGTCCAAAACTTTCATATCGGGCTTCACATCGAGGGCAAGGACAGGCAGCATGGAGCTTTCATCTTGGATCGTCAAAGAACCTTCAACAAATGCATTCGTATTCGCTAAGCTTCCGCTAGACGTTTGGATGCTCCCGGGAATGACCTCGCCTTTTGATGCTTCAATCCCTTCCTTCGCCAAAGCTGTCATCACTTCATCGACTGTCGATTTCAATGAATTGACCCTTGCTGTCATGCGCGCGGGATGATTATTTTCGTGAGCCATTGCCAATGCTTCTTCCTTGCCGAATTGCTTTACCCAACGTTCGATCAACCATGCAGGATGACTCGTTTCAATGGACATTCTTTCAATATCGTCCTCAATATCATCGATTGGACGGACACCCTTTCGCAGCACAGAACGCAAAATGCCGTTCACAGTAGAGGCAATCCCTTTATGACCTCTTCTTTTCGCTATTTCTACAGCTTCATGGACGACAGCATGTGGGGGGATTTTCGTTAAGTAAACAATTTGATAAATGGATAATCGTAGCAATTCTCTTACCCACGGATCCAATTTTCCTTTTACGAATGGCTCCAAATAATAATCCAATGTTAAACGGTGTTGCAAAGTCCCATACGTCAATTCAGTCAGTAAACCTCTGTCCTTTGAATCAATGTCGTATTTTTTAATCGTTCGGTTTAGCAGCAGATTGCTGTAGGCTTGATTCTGATTGATTTCCATTAGTATTGATAATGCAGCATCACGGACATTGCCATTCCAAATTCTTTTTTTGGCGTTTGTCATTCGAATTGGTCCCCTTCATTCCATTTGGCTCCTACGCCATTCAAGAACTCTTCAGCAGATAGTCTCTTTTTTCCAGCAGGTTGTAATTCAGTAATGGCGACGGAAGTATCATCGCCTGTTTTAATGATTAATTTATCTTTTAGTAATTTTACTATTGTTCCAGGCGATGCTGTAGAAGTGACATCTGTCTTTTCTGCTTTCCAGATTTTCACGTTTTCCCCTTGGAAAACTGAATAGGCTCCCGGCCAAGGGAATAATCCACGAATTTGATTGAAAATATCATTGCCGCCTTTAGACCAGTCGATCTTCTCTTGTTCACGTGTTATATTGCCTGCGAATGAAACATATTTCTCATCCTGAGGAATTCGTTCATTCGTGCCTTCTATGATAGAAGGCAATGTCTCTTTCAATAACTCTGTGCCGGCAACAGATAATTTTTCAAAAAGGATGCCAGTATTATCTTCTTCAAGAATCGGTATCTTTATTTGTGAAATGATATCTCCCGCGTCGAGCTTTTCCACCATGTACATGATCGTGACACCTGTTTCCGCTTCACCATCGATGACCGCTTGGTGGATCGGTGCGCCACCTCGGTATTTCGGCAACAATGAAGCATGGACATTAATGCATCCGAGATGAGGAACTTCAAGCAAGTCTTTCGGTAAAATTTGCCCGTATGCCGCAGTGACGATCAAATCAGGCTTCATCTCGATAAGTGACGCAAGTTCCTCGGACGATCTCAGTCTTTCAGGCTGTAATACTGACAAACCGAGCCGGAGTGCCTCTTCCTTGACTGGCGGATGTGTTAGTACCCGCTTCCTGCCAACAGGACGATCAGGCTGAGTGACGACGGCAATGATGTCGTATCCTTCCTCATGTAGCATTCTCAAAACAGGGACAGAAAAGTCAGGAGTTCCCATGAATACGATTTTTGTCATTGCTCTTCATCCTCCTCATCAACCTGTTCAAATTCTTCGGGGTCTACGATTCTTGTTATTTTCGAATCGAATAGAATCCCATCCAAATGATCGATTTCATGTAGGATGGCACGTGCTTCATAGTCTTCGGCTTCCAGTTCGTACAAAGATCCGTCCCGTTCCTGCGCTTCTACCTTCACGTAAAATGGTCGTTCCACCTCTCCGTAAAGACCAGGGAAGCTTAAACAACCTTCAATTTCCACAACCGATCCTCCGATTGCAGTGACGACGGGATTGACCATTTCGATCACTTCGTCCCCTTCCCCCATATCCACAATGGCGACTCGGAGTAGCTCTCCGACTTGAGGAGCAGCAAGCCCTACTCCATCCGAAGCAATCATTGTGTCGTACATGTCATCGAGCAGCTTAGCCAATTTCTCGTCAAATTTTTCTACTTCCTTGCAACGCTGTGTCAATAATGTTGAAGGGCTTTTTACGATTTCAAGTATTGCCAATTCAATTCCTCTTTTCCAACTAGTTCATATCGGTTAAAAAATTGAAGTCGGATCCATATCCACTGTCATGAGCAGACCTTCCTTCATCCAGTTCGTCCGATACATTCTGATTAATTGCTGAAGCGTTTCAATCAGCTTCGGTTCTTTTTTGTATTTTATCAAACATTGGTAACGATATCTATTGTTCACACGACTGATCGCTGCCGCCGCCGGACCTATAATGACAGTCTCTGGTGACAGTGAACTTTTCAAATATCTTGTCCCTTTTTCCGCAAAATCGGCGACTTTCAATAAATCCTCATGCGAAAACTGTACGAGTGTTATATAGAAGAATGGAGGATAACCGTATTGTTTACGTGCAGACATCTCCAAGTTGTAAAATGTTTCGTAATGCTGGGTTTTTGAAAGTTCAATTGCATAATGGTCGGGCGAGTATGTCTGAATGAAAACTTCACCTGCCAAATCATGCCTGCCAGCTCGTCCACTTACTTGGGTCATTAGCTGAAACGTCTTTTCCGCAGCACGAAAATCCGCCAAATGCAAAGTCGTATCTGCAGCTAACACCCCAACTAACGTAATATTTGGGAAATCAAGCCCTTTTGCAATCATCTGTGTGCCAAGGAGAATATCTGCCTTCCCTTCGCTGAATTGTCTCAAAATGCGTTCGTGGGCACCTTTTTGGCGTGTTGTATCTACATCCATCCGGAGCACTCGTGCTTCAGGGAATAATTTTGTTATTTCTTCTTCAGCTTTTTGCGTACCTGTCCCGAAAAATCGGATATGTTCGCTTTCACATTCCGGACAAACGAGAGGCACCGGCTCTTCATGACCGCAATAATGACATTTCAAGCTTTCATTTGCCCGATGATACGTTAATGAAATATCGCAATTTGGACATTGGACGACTGTTCCGCAATCTCTACACAATACAAATGATGAGAAGCCTCTTTTATTGAGAAAAAGGACTGTCTGCTCTTTCTTCTCCAATCGAAGGCGGATTGCTTCTGCCAATTGAACGGAAAACATCGACCGATTCCCTTCCTTCAACTCATCCCTCATGTCAACTACCGTGACAGCCGGCAAAGATTGGCTTTTCGCCCTCTTTGATAGCTCTAATAGTGTATAGACGCCCTTCGTGGCCCTGGCATATGATTCAAGCGAAGGGGTAGCGCTTCCTAGAATGACAGGGCAGCCATAATACTCTGAACGCCAAATCGCAACATCTCTAGCATGGTAACGGGGGGTATCCTCCTGTTTATATGTCGATTCATGCTCTTCATCGAGGATAATGATCCCTATATTTTCAAATGGTGCAAAGATAGCGGACCTTGCACCGACGACGACCTTCACCTCACGTCGATGAATCTTTCGCCATTCGTCATATTTTTCTCCTGCAGACAAACCACTATGCATGACTGCGACTAGGCTGCCGAACCGTTCCTGGAAACGGGCGGTCATTTGAGGGGTTAATGAAATTTCTGGAACGAGGACGATCGCTTCTTTCCCTTGATCCAGAACATGATTGATCGCTCGAAGATAGACTTCTGTTTTTCCGCTTCCCGTGATGCCATGCAACAAGAATGTTTCGGTTTTACCGGAATCCGCTGCTGTTTTCACTTTGTCGAGAGCTGTTTGCTGTTCCATCGTCAGCTGAAGTGGGATTGGTGTATCTAAAAGCTTCGGGGCATCGGGTTCACGATACGTTTCAACGTATGCTTCTACCGCTCCGCCCTTTTCAATAATCGCTTTGAGGACCGGATTTTGAACGTCTGAATCATTCAGCAGTTTTGCTGCCTCCATCGACTCCCCTGCATGATCGATCATCCACCTGATCAATTCCGCTTGTTTCTTAGCATTCGGATGGATCTTTCCGAGGATTTCCATTAACTTGGCAATATCTCCGATTTGAATCATTCGTACTTTTTTCACTTTCGTCTGTTGGCTAATTGCCGTATCAACTGTAACTATCCCTTTTTCAGAATAATCCTTCACTAACTTCAAAATTGCGGAATCAGTGATCTGCTTCAATGGAATACGAGTACGTCCATTCAAAAACATTAAAAATTGTGCATCGGCTATTTCATCAGGTTTTTCAATACTGATGAATTTCTCGTATTTCGCTCGCATCGCTGCAGGCAACATCACTTGCAGTGCATCAATTTCATAGGATAGCGTCTCTTTAGCCATTTTTTTTGCCAAACTTAACAGCTCTGAAGAAAGAATTGGGTCCAAATCGATTAGTTCATCAATCTTTTTCAGCTTTTTTCCTTCGATATCACTTTCAGCTTTTAAACGAGTGACATAGCCAATCACTTTTCTCGGTCCGAAAGGGACTTTAACACGAGAGCCGCATTCAATCACTGTTTCCAGGCGGCCAGGCACAGCGTAATCAAAGGGACGGTCGATTGGATAAGCCGACACATCGACAATGACTTCAGCTATCATTTGTCACTCTCCAATTCTAGAATCGTCCGGAGCAGCACTTTGGCTAATTCCTTTTTATGCATTGCTTCGAAAGGATATGTTTTCCCCTTTCTTGATAATAATGTAACAACATTCGTATCGTTGCCGAAGCCGCCGCCTGGATCAGTTACGTCATTGACAATGATATAGTCCAAATTTTTATTGGAAAGCTTCTGCATGCCATAGTCGATTGCATCATTTGTCTCCGCCGCAAACCCGACTAGGATCTGCTCTTTTTTCATTTCACCAAGAGTTTTTAATATATCAGTCGTGCGCTCTAGCTCAATTGATGAATCTCCATCCTTTTTCTTCATCTTTTGTGTGTGCTGCTCTTTCGGTCTGTAATCCGCAACAGCTGCTGATTTAATAACTAGATCTGCATCAGCGAATGTACTGATTACAGCATCAAGCATCTGAGCTGCACTTTCCACGTTGATTAGCTGGACGCCATTCGGCTTCTGCATTTCAACCGGACCGGAAATCAAAATTGTTTCCGCTCCTAATGCGACTGCAGCTTCCGCAATTGCGTAACCCATCTTACCGCTTGAAAAGTTGGAAATATAACGTACAGGATCTATTCTTTCTCGGGTAGGACCTGCAGTAACAACGACCTTTTTCCCTGACAATGGAAGATTTTCAGGTTTGGAAAATCTTTGCTCAATAAGTTGAACTATCTTTTCAGGCTCTTCCAGTCTCCCTTTACCGACATAGCCGCAAGCCAAAAAGCCTTCTGAAGGTTCTATGAAGCGGTAGCCATCCTCATGAAGCTGCTGGATGTTCCGAATGACCGATTTATTCTCGTACATATGTACATTCATAGCTGGAGCAATCCACACTTCCGCCGTCGTCGCAAGCAGAGTTGTCGTGACCATATTATCCGCAATACCATTCGCAAGCTTTCCAATGACATTTGCAGTTGCTGGCGCTACAACGACAAGGTCAGCCCAGTCGGCGAGATCGATGTGGGCGATGACACTCGAATCTTTTTCGTCAAATGTATTGAAATACACATCATTCCGTGACAGTACCTGAAAAGAAAGCGGCGTCACGAATTCCATTGCCGAGGCAGTCATCATTACTTTCACTTCCGCTCCAGATTGCGCTAGTTTGCTTACTAGTGCAACTGCTTTATAGACAGCTATTCCGCCAGTTACACAGACAAGTATTTTTTTATTCAACAACAGTCCCACCCTTTCCGTAAATACGCTATATGTCAAGTTTGTCCAATGCCAGTTGATATGGACTTGCAGGAAAATGTTTTCAAAAAAGACAAACTCCCAAAGAAAATCTGTTTCTAAGGGAGTATGCAAACCTATTCAAATACTTCTACTTAACGAATGCTCATCATACTTCGTCTTCATATACGATCGAAGCATCTTGCACTTGTTTCGACAATGCGCCAGCTGCAACTTCTTCCAAAGCTTTCCCAACATTCTTATGTGACTTGTAGGAGTGAAGCAGCAAATTCTTGCTTTCCTGCATTTCACGCGCGCGCATAGCGGCAAGTGTTACTAATGTGTATTTTGAATCGATTTTGCCTTTTAAAGAGTCAACAGATGGATATAACATAATTTTATTCCCCTTCCAACATAAGTAAATATCTTTTTTCCACACGTTCTCGGCGGCAATGTTCTGCCGTCACGATGGCATTGATACGATCGCAAGCTTTTGAAACTTCATCATTTTCAACTACATAGTCATACAAGTTCATCATTTCCAGCTCATCACGCGCTTTCAACACTCTACTTGCAATAACATCGGCCTTCTCCGTTCCTCTGCCGACCAAACGATCTTCAAGGTCCGACAAACTCGGTGGAGCAAGGAAAATGAATAAACCATCAGGAACTAACTTGCGAACTTGTGCAGCGCCGACAACTTCAATTTCCAGAAATACGTCCCTTCCAGCATCAAGTGTTTCATTCACATAATCTAGAGGGGTGCCGTAATAATTTCCTACATATTCGGCGTACTCCAATAATTTTCCTTCTTTTATTAATTGCTCAAATTCATTTCGCGACTTGAAGAAATAATCGACACCGTCTTGTTCCCCCTCGCGAGGGCTTCTCGTCGTCATCGATATCGAATATTCGTAGTTCGTGTCAGGTTGTTGAAAAAGCTCTTTTCTGACTGTTCCTTTACCGACCCCGGATGGTCCGGACAGGACAATCAATAGTCCACGTTGTTTATACATGCAATCCCTCTTCTTATGTATTCTCAAGGTTCTATTGTTCCATTCATCATAGCAAACAATGTTCTCATATTATAACATATCGCACCCAGAGAGTGCTAAAATGGAACAAAACGTTTGAAAGAGGAATTATTATGGCATTTGACGGTTTATTCACCGCAGCGATCACGCAAGAGCTGCAACAAATAAAAGACGGCAGAATTTCAAAAATCCATCAGCCGAATGCGCAGGAAGTAGTTTTGATTGTAAGGGCGGGTAGAAGCAATTATAAGCTTCTTATTTCTGCTCACCCGTCATATTCCCGTGTTCAATTGACTGATGAAACGATTGCAAATCCAGCCGAGCCCCCAATGTTTTGCATGGTATTGCGAAAGCATCTTGAAGGCGGCATGATCGAGTCAATCCAACAATCGGGGAATGACAGGATCATCTCATTCGATATTCGGGCAAAAAATGAAATCGGCGATGATATGCACCGCCGACTGATTGTAGAAATTATGGGAAGGCATAGTAATTTGCTGCTGATTGACCCGGAGCGCAATATGATCATCGATAGCATGAAGCATCTGCCCCCTTCTGTTAACAGTTATCGGACGGTTTTACCCGGACAGCCGTATATTCCTGCACCACCTCAAGAGAAATTGGATCCTTTTGAGTTGGATGAAAAGGAATTCCTAGCATTATTGCCAGAATGGGAGAATGCCAAACAGGTCGTCGGCAAACTTTCAGGATTTTCCCCGATTCACGGAGAGGAACTTCTGCATCGGTTGGAAGGAACTTCAGAAGAGGACTCATATGACGTCTATAAAACTTTCCTTTCTTCATTTAAAGGCGGAACACAAACACCAACAATTGCGGAGGTCGGGACGAAAACTATATTTTCAGCGACAACGCTAACCTATGCGGACAAAGTGGTCGCGACGTTCGAAACTCTCGGAGAACTGCTCGATAAAGTGTATTTCGCAAGGGCAGAACGGGAGCGGGTGAAATCCCAAGCTGCGGACTTGGAGCGTTGGCTTGATAATGAGATTGCCAAATTGAAACTGAAAATGGATAAGTTGATCAAAGAGCAAAAAGCGGCTGAAAAACTTGATACATTCCAGTTGTATGGTGAGCTGCTGACCGCAAATATTTATGCACTCAACAAAGGGGATAAGGAAGCGGTCGTAGACAATTATTATGAGGAAGGGACGACTGTGACGATTCCACTTGATCCGAGGAAGACTCCGATTGAAAATGCACAACGTTATTATTCCCGCTATACGAAAGCTAAAAATGCATTGATCATGATTGCTGAACAGTTGGAGAAGGCGAAAGAAGACATTGATTATTTTGAGATGATTAAACAGCAAGTTATGCAAGCGTCTCCGGAAGATATCGATGAAATTCGTGAGGAACTGGCGGAGTTAGGGTTAATGCGGGCAAGACGAGGCAAGAAAAAACAGAAGCCGAAAAAGCCATCACCTGAGTCGTATATGTCATCTTCAGGCATTCCGATTTCTGTCGGGAAAAATAATAAACAGAATGATTATTTGACGTTCAAGATTGCGGCAAGGGATCATGTATGGCTGCATACGAAGGATATTCCAGGATCGCATGTCGTTATTCATGATACGAATCCGGATGAGCAGACAATAGAGGAAGCGGCGATTCTATCGGCTTATTTCAGCAAGGCGCGAGGTTCGTCGTCTGTTCCGGTAGATTTTACGGAAATACGCCATGTGAAGAAGCCGAACGGTGCAAAGCCTGGTTTTGTTATTTATTTCGAGCAGAAAACGTTGTTTGTGACGCCTGATGAGGATGTTGTTAGGAAATTGAGGAAGTAATAAAAGGATTGCCATCACACAATGGATGGCAATCTTTTTTACAATGCATCGGTCCGCTCTTCCCCTTCAGGCAAGTATTGAAGAAGACCGATTTCTTCTAGGCCTTTTTTAATTTTTGTTGTGTACCCTAGTTGTTCATCGGATAAATATGCCGCTTTTGATTCGATCATTTCTTCGAGCACTGGTAGATAGGTTGTATCGATGGTGGACCAAAGTTGATAGGAGTTGATTAGATCCTCTAAAGTGAGATGCTTATAATCGTCTCCTTTGAAGCTCATGTCTGGCGCGATGCGGTACCAAATGTCTCGATTGTCTCGGATCCACTCATCTTTTTGAAAAGCAATTGCCTTTTGAATGGACGTTGCCGTTTTTAAATACTTCTCATCGCCGAATTCGTTATAAGCCATAAGCAATATATTCATTCCGCCGAGCACATGGTTCATAGAAGAATGAGTCTGCACATCCTGAATAAGCGGGAAGTAATCAGAGACATAAAACGCATCTTTTGCAATCGGGATAATATGCCCTTCTTCTTTACGGGAGACCAATAAATCTGCATAATTCCTCAGCGGTTCTTTCGATTCTTCAATACCAAATTCATCACCACTTCGGTAATAGAATAAGGCGATTTGTTCGTTGAATCTCGTATCGATGAACGGAGCCGTAATTCCGTATAAATCCTTCAAATAGGTGCTAGTCACTTCGGTCTCCCAATAAGGCTTTTCGCCACGGAAGTTTTTCAGATTCACGAATGAGTTGAATATCAAGTTTTCAAAGTAACGGTCTTGCTGTTGATGGTACAGCGTCATCGCCCGGTCTTCTTTCAATAATAAAAGATTACGGCCGTAGCCTTGTCCGTTTTCAGGCAATGGCTCGGTCGTCGTCACCATTTTATTGAACGGACCAATTGCTGTGTACCAGCTGTTCCGCTTCTTGTAATATTGGGCGCTTTCCAACATCCAATCCTCACGGTGTTGATCATTTTCAAATAAGAGGTTTTGGGAATTCAAATACCATTGATCGACTATGTCCTTTCCAGTCGATTGCAGTGCATGGACAGACATGAAAGTAGAGCCGACCTTTGTAAACGAAAGGGCTTCCTCTTCCTTCAACAGCTCACGCATTTGGCTATGGCCGCCATGTGCGTACTCCATCGACAATTGTTGTGACCGATACGATTGGCCAACCATCCTTTCTTGTATAGTTCCATCTTCATTGATAAAGCGTAGAACCCCTGTCGGATAGGAGGTCATGTCGGCATTGAAGAAGTCTTCGTTGTTTCTTTTAATTTCATTTTTATCAAAACGATAAAGCTCATAGGAGGCAACAAAGTTTTCCTTTTGCAGCACATCTACTTGAACCGGTTTTGCCGAAGGATTTTCGAGTTTTGAGAATAGGAAATAATCCCCGTTGTCAAACGAACGTACCGTCAACTCTATTGATGCTCCTTGTTCCCCTACCGAATAGGTGTAAATATTGTCTCGCGAAAATCCATAGTCGATCCTTTCATGATTTTCAAAATGGATGGTGTCGGTCGATCTGAGGTAAATCGGATGTTCATCAAAAGATACTTTCATTAAATCGACTGAAGATTGGACTGGTTTAAACGACTCTGAAGCGATCGATTCGGATAATACATAATCCTTTTGGTTAGCAATGAAACCCTTTTCCTCTAAAGATTTGGACAAGATAACCGCAAAAGTTGCACGATCGACCGGCAATTTATCTTGTACGAACTCTTGCGCGGGTGTAGGCAGCTTGCTCAATCTCGCAGGACGTAAGAAATCCATGCGGGCTGGATTCATTTTCATAATATCTTCTTTCGTCACTTCAACATCAAATGCTTTTGTAAGCGCAGCTGCCAATTGTTCCACGGTCAAAGGATCGTCTACCCCAAATGTTGAACGAGAACGGGCGTGTAAAATGCCTGCTGCGACTGTTGCATGAACAGCATTTTTCAGTTGATGGTCTTTAACATCGATATCGTCATAAACTGAATCAATGTTAGTTATTGGCAGGTCCATTGCTTTGTAAAATGTTTGGGCAGCATCTCCAGCTGTAATTGGAGTTGCTGGTCTGAATTGCAAATCACGATAACCTTCCATCCAACCCTTGTCAACGAGCCGCAGGATTTCATTTTTCGCCCAACAATCGTTATTGATGTCTGTAAATATCGGTTCTATCTTCTTTTCAATCGTTTGATGATTGTCGTTTGCAGCAAAAGCGGCTGGAGAAAATGCAACAGATATTGCCATCACGATTGGAGCAGCATATGCAAATGCCCTATTCATATCGTTATCTTCCTCCATTTTAATTATTGTTCATACACAGTTTACCATATCGTAGTTATATTGCAGAACAATGACAAAACGTTATGCGTCGTTTACACTTCGCATAACGTTTTATTGTATTCATATGATTTTATAAAAGGCCAGCTTTCAATTTCGTATGCCACTCCAGTAAGCCGTCCATAGACTCTGCTGTAATGGCCCCGCTTGCCTTAGCCATCTCAGTAAGTGCTCCGAAATCCGTCAAACTCTTATAAGTTAAATCTGCTTCAGCAAATGCTTTATCTGCACTTTCAAGTTCATATGTAAAAATGGAGACGACGCCAGCAACTTCAATTCCTTCAGATTGCAACGCTTCGACAGCATTCAAACTGCTGCCTCCTGTGGAAATCAAGTCTTCAATAATGATCGCTTTATCCTCAGGCTTTACTTTCCCTTCGATTTGACGGCTACGACCATGCCCCTTCGCTTTTGAACGAATATAAACCATCGGCAAACCAAGGATATCTGCTACCCATGCCGCATGTGGAATGCCGGCAGTTGCCGTTCCCGCAATCAACGTCGTTTCAGGATAATGTGTTTTAATTAATTCCGCGAGCCCTTCCGCAATTTGTTTGCGCCCAACAGGATCAGACATCGTCAACCGGTTATCACAATAGATCGGCGACTTTATGCCCGATGCCCATGTAAATGGATCTTCAGGGCTTAGTTCCACAGCCCCGACGTTCAATAGAATTTCCGCGATTTCCTTTTTACCCAATTCGCTCTACCCCTCTCCATCTTCCATTAATTTGTTCATATGCTGCGCGTGGATCCGATGCGCCTGTAATGGCCCTGCCGACTACGATATGAGTCGACCCTTCTTGCCTTGCTTCCTCTGGAGTCGCAATTCTTTTTTGATCGTGCGTCCCGTTTTCAGGAAGACGGATGCCAGGGGTTACTTTCAGGAAATCCGCTCCGCATACTTCAGAAATGATTGCAGCCTCATGTACTGAACAAACAACGCCATCCAATCCAGCACTACTTGTGAGTTTTGTATAATGTAGGACCGACTCTTGCAGGGAGGCATGGATAAGCTGTTCTTCCCTAACTTGCCGTTCGTCAGTAGACGTCAATTGAGTTACACCGATAATTGAAGGACGCTTCATTCCAACAGGCGTTCCTTTATCTAGCCCTTCAAGCGCAGCTTCCATCATTGACCTTCCGCCAGCTGCATGGACATTGACCAAATCCACACCTAAGCTTGCCAATACTTCCATTGCCGATTTCACCGTATTCGGAATGTCATGGAGTTTCAAGTCCAAGAAAATATCGAAGCCACATTCTTTCAGTTTAGAAATGATTGCAGGTCCTTCCTTGTAATAAAGCTGCATGCCGACTTTCACATTAATGCCCGCTTCAAATGGTTGTAGAAAATCGAAAACCCTTTGTGATGAATCAAAGTCTAACGCTATGATCGGAGATGTTTTCATAACCGGTGGCTCCTTCCTACTAGTTCAGAAATATGTTCGATGCCGAGCTCATCTAATTTTGTCGGAAGTTCCTCGATTATTTTCGGACAAATGAACGGGTCTACAAAATTCGCTGTCCCGACAGCTACCGCGCTTGCGCCTGCAGAAAGAAAATCGATGACATCCACCGTTTCGGCAACTCCACCCATGCCGATGATTGGGATATGTACGACTTGGCTCACTTCATACACCATTTTGATCGCAACAGGTTTAACAGCCGGACCTGACAAACCACCTGTTATATTGGCAATGATCGGACGACCTGTCCGTTGATCAAGCCTCATGCCGACAAGCGTATTGATCATCGTAATTCCATCTGCTCCGCCGGCTTCGACCGCTTTGGCAATTTCTTTTATATCCGTAACATTAGGTGACAGCTTTACATAAACCGGAACTTCTGAAACTTCTTTTACAGCGGCAGTCAAATCATGCGCTTGTTGCGGATCTGTGCCGAACGTAATGCCACCGCATTTCACATTAGGGCACGATATGTTTAGTTCCAGTGCTTTTACATTCGGAGCAGTCGAAATTGTTTTTGCCACTTCAACATAATCTGCTGTTTCTGTTCCAGCTACATTTGCAATGATCGGAACATCGTATTGTTCCAGCCACGGAAGTTCGTTTTCCATGACGCTTTGTAATCCAGGATTTTGCAAACCGATTGCATTCAACATGCCTGACGCTGTTTCTGCAACGCGTGGAGTCGGATTACCGAAGCGAGTCTCCAAAGTAGTTGCTTTGATCATAATGGCTCCTAACAGTGACAAGTCATACAAATTCCCATATTCTTTGCCGAAACCGAAACAGCCGGATGCGGGCATAATTGGGTTTTTCAATTGCAATCCAGGCAATTCCACTGCCAATCTATTCATATCGACACCACCCCTGCTGGAAATACTGGTCCATCCGAACAAACTTTTACGTATTCTTGATCTGCTTTCTCCGTCGTCTTGCAAACACATGCGAAGCAAGCTCCTATTCCACAACCCATCCGCTGTTCGAATGAAAGGAAGCCTTTTTTATCAGTGTAAGCTGTTTGCACAGCATTCAGCATCGGCATCGGACCGCAGCAGTAGTAAGTCGCAAAATTATTTCCGATCGTTTCCATCACATTTGTCACAAACCCCGGCGTCCCTTTCGATCCATCTACAGTTGCGATAAACGTTTCTCCCAATCGCATGAACTCCTCTTCATAAAACGACACGTCTGCTGTTTGGAAGCCTAGTATATGAATGCACGTAACTCCTTTGGCGGTCAGTTGTTTCGATAATTCATATAGTGGCGGAACCCCTATCCCCCCGCCAATGAGTAGCGCAGTTTCACCAGGCGATGTTTCTTCTACTGGGAAACCGTTGCCTAATGGTCCGAGCACGTCTACTTCATCGCCTTCTTTTTTCAATGACAGCAATGTAGTACCGCGCCCTTCCGCTCGATAAATGATTGTCATTTCGTTTGCTTCATTGTCAATTGAAGCGATGGAAATCGGTCTTCTTAATAATGGTTCGAACGAGTCTGACACTCGAATATGGACAAACTGACCAGGGCAAGCAATTTCACCTACCAGCTTGCCTGAGAGCTTCATTTCAAATATATTGTTAGCAATTTCCCGTTGTCCTGTCACTTTCATCCTGTCTTGAGTTATCATACGATCACCTGCTGTTTTGGCATATTTTCTGTTTGGAATATCATTGATTCGACAACGCGTAGCATTGCATTAGCTGTATCGATTGACGTTAAGCACGGGATACCATTCTCCACTGCTTCACGTCTGATTCGGAATCCGTCACGTTCTGGACGTTTCCCTTTCGTCAATGTGTTAATGACAAGTTGCACTTCGCCTTTTTGAATGACATCGATTAATGTCGTTCCGGCTGAGTCGATTTTACTGACAGTTTCTACTTCTATACCGGATGTCTTCAATGCTTTCGCCGTTCCTTCGGTTGCAAGGATCTTGTAGCCGATTTTTGCAAATCGTTTTGCAAGGTCTACTATCTCTTTTTTGTCTTTATCGGCAACAGTCATGAGAACGGCTCCGTACTCTTTACATTGAATTCCTGCAGCAACGAGCCCTTTATATAACGCTTTTTCGATTGTTATATCTTTGCCCATGACCTCGCCTGTCGATTTCATTTCTGGTCCGAGTGTAGTATCTACCCTTCTCAGCTTCGCAAATGAGAACACCGGAACTTTTACATAGACGCCAGTAGACAGAGTCGCAAGACCGCCTTTATATCCTTGATCCACTATGGACTGGCCAAGGATTGCCTTTGTTGCGATATTAGCCATCGGAATATTCGATATCTTACTTAGGAACGGCACTGTTCTACTAGAACGCGGATTCACTTCAATAACATTCACTTGACCATCTGAAATGACAAATTGAATATTGAGCAGTCCTTGTATGCTTAAGCCGAGCGCTAATCGTTCCGTGTAATCCACAATCGTTTCCATCATAGTCGTCGATAGATTCTGAGGAGGGTAAACCGCAATCGAATCACCGGAATGGACTCCCGCCCTTTCGATATGCTCCATAATTCCTGGAATCAATACGGTATTGCCGTCACAAATTGCATCCACTTCAATTTCCGTCCCAGTCAAGTAGCGATCGATTAGTACAGGATGTTCCGGGCTCGCTTCGACTGCATGATCCATGTATTGAAGAAGCTCCATCTCTTCATAGACGATTTCCATCGCGCGTCCACCTAATACATATGATGGTCTCACGAGAACTGGATAACCGATCTCCTTCGCAATGGCTGCTGCTTCAGTGGTGGAAACTGCGGTTTTTCCGAGTGGTTGCGGGATGCCCAATTCACGGAGAGCACGTTCGAATTGATCCCTGTTTTCCGCTCGATCGATATTTTCAAGAGATGTGCCTACTATTTTCACTCCGCGATTTTCAAGCCCTTCCGCCAAATTAATCGCTGTTTGTCCACCGAATTGGACAATGACGCCTTCAGGCTCCTCCAAATCGATGATATGCATGACGTCCTCGATAGTGAGCGGCTCAAAATATAACTTATCTGAAACTGAGTAATCTGTAGACACTGTTTCAGGGTTATTGTTGATGACGATCGCTTCATAACCAGCTTGCTGAATCGCCCATATTGAATGGACCGTTGCATAGTCGAATTCTACTCCCTGCCCGATCCGAATCGGACCTGACCCGAGAACGACGACACTTTTCTTTTCGGTTTTACAATTTTCATTTACATCTCCATAAGTCCCGTAAAAGTAAGGAGTTTCGGATTCATTCTCAGCTGTTTCTATGTTCACTTTCCTGTAAACTGGAATGATCCCATATGCCTTCCTGCAATTATAGATGGACGTTTCATGGGCGTTCCAAAGACGGGCAATCGTCACATCTGAAAAGCCCATTTGTTTTGCTGCGCGCAGCGTCTCTGCATTGAAAGGATTCGCTTCTATCTTCTTCTCGAACTGGACTATTTTTTCGAATTTGCGCAGGAAAAACAAATCGATGTGACTCCATTCTTTCAATGTCTCAATCGAAGTACCTCTTCGCAACGCTTCTCCGATGAAAAATAACCTTTCGTCTCCTGCATTTCGGATTCGTTTTTCAATCCATTCGTCCGTCAGATCCTCAGCATTCTTTAATGTCAAATCAAATCGACCGGTTTCAAGGGAGCGTACCGCTTTTAAGATCGATTCCTCAAATGTTTTGCCAATCGCCATTACTTCCCCGGTCGCTTTCATTTGTGTTCCGAGATTCCGTTTTGCGGATTCGAATTTATCGAAAGGCCATCGGGGAATTTTCGTGACGATATAATCGATTGTCGGTTCGAATGATGCATACGCTGTACCCGTTACAGGATTTATCATTTCATCAAGTGTAAGACCGACTGCAATTTTTGCCGCCAATTTTGCTATCGGGCAGCCCGTCGCTTTTGATGCTAATGCAGATGAGCGGCTTACCCGTGGATTCACTTCGATAATGTAGTAGTTGCAGCTGTGAGAGTCTAATGCAAGCTGGACATTGCATCCGCCTTCGATTTGCAAAGCTCGGATAATTTTCAATGAAACATCTTGAAGCATTTGATTTTCATGTTCCGTCAACGTTTGACAAGGGGCTGTGACGATGGAATCACCCGTATGGATGCCAACTGCATCGACATTTTCCATGCCGCAGACGACGATAACATTGTCAGCCGAATCGCGCATTACTTCATACTCGATTTCTTTCAAACCAGCAATCGATTTTTCGAGAAGACATTGCGTAGCAGGACTGTACTTTAAACCGCTTGTTACAATTTCCTTAAGATCTTGCTCGTTATAGCAAATGCCGCCTCCAGTGCCGCCAAGCGTAAAGGCAGGACGGACGATGACAGGGTAGCCGATTTGTTCTACAAATGCTTGCGCTTCCTCTAAATTGTGGATAATAGCACTATCAGGGACCGGCTCCCCTAATTCGTTCATTAAGGAGCGAAACAGATCGCGGTCTTCCGCTTTATGGATCGCATCGAGTTTCGTCCCAAGAATTTCGATTCCTAATTCATCCAAGATACCTGATTGTTGAAGTTCAATCGCCATATTCAATCCAGTTTGCCCGCCCAAAGTCGGAAGAAGGGCATCCGGTCGTTCCTTACGAATAATTCGGCTGACGAAATCAAGCGTCAGCGGCTCGATGTATACTTTGTCTGCAATTTCCGTATCGGTCATGATTGTTGCGGGATTCGAGTTGATAAGAATGACGCGGTATCCTTCTTCCTTCAATGCTAGGCATGCTTGTGTTCCAGCATAATCAAATTCTGCAGCTTGCCCGATGACAATCGGTCCGGATCCGATCACTAGGATTGTTTCAATATCTTGGCGTTTAGGCATCGTATTTCCCCTTTCGGTTGCTAGCTTTTAATTAAACGGCGAAGCTTTCCATTTAAATCGTACGATCTACTACTGCATAATTGTCCTGCCAGACGACGTTTCCACCGAAGATTGTTTTTACTGGCCAGCCGACACACGTCCAACCATCGAATGGTGTGTTTTTTCCTTTCGACACAAATGTGTTCCGGTCGATTGTCTGTTCTTTATTCAAGTCAATGAGGACAAGATCAGCCTGTGCCCCAACTTCAATCTTTCCATAAGGCAACCCGAACACATCAGCAGGTTTTTGAGCCATCCAATCGATCAATTGCTTCAATGTCCAATTTCCTTCTTTCACGAAGTGGGTATAAAGAAGTGGGAAGGCCGTTTCCAAACCTGTTATTCCAAAAGGTGCTTTTTGGAACCCTGCATTCTTTTCTTCCGCCGTATGAGGTGCATGATCTGTTGCGATAAAATCTAATGTGCCATCGAGCAAGCCTTCACGCAATGCGTGTAGATCCTCCATCCCGCGTAAAGGCGGATTCATCTTCCAATCTGCATCATCACTAGGAATGTCATTTTCAGAAAGCAAAAGATGATGCGGACTCACTTCTGCCGTTACATGAACTCCAGCTTTCTTTGCGTCACGAATGACTCTGACCGACTCTTTTGTGCTTACGTGGCAAACATGATAATGTGCGCCGGCAGCTTCAGCAAGTAGGATATCACGAGCGATATGAACCGATTCGGCGATGGACGGAATGCCCGGAAGTCCAAGCTCCTTATTCCGTTTTCCTTCATGCATCGCTCCGCCGTAGATCAACGTATTATCTTCACAATGGGCGACGATCGGCATTCCGATTTCTGCAGCATCTTGCATCGCTTCGTACATCATTCCAGCCTGTTGGATTCCGACACCGTCATCTGTAAATGCGAAAGCTCCATTCTCCTTCAGTTCTTTCAAATTCGTCCGTTCTTTCCCTGCTTCCCTAATTGTGATAGATGCGTATGGAAGAACACGGATATGAGCGTTTTCGGCAATCAATTTATTAACATGCGACAAGTTTTCCTTCGTATCAGGCACCGGTCTCGTATTCGGCATTGCACAAATTGTCGTGTAACCGCCTTTTGCAGCGGCAAGTGTACCCGTTTCGATCGTTTCTTTATGCTCGCCGCCAGGTTCGCGCAAATGGACATGCACATCGATGAATCCAGGTGCCAACAACAAGCCGCTTCCGTCAATCACTTCGGAATCTCCTACATTCAAATCAGTACCAATTTCAGTTATCCGGTCTCCATCAATTTGGACATCTACTAAAACCTTTTCACTTTCCTCGTTTAAAACATATGCACTCTTGATGATCTTTCCCATGCCAATTCCTCCTTTTGTAAAATCGTTTCTAATATGGCCGCACGTATATATACACCATTTTCAACTTGCTTGTAAATCATGGATCGATTGCATTCGACGAGACTTCCGGCTATTTCAACATCCCGGTTTACCGGGGCCGGATGCATGATGATCGATCCAGGCTTCATTTCCCTCTCCCGTTCAACTGTCAATCCATATTTTTCGTGGTATTCTTCTTTTGTAAATCTCATTTTGCCATCATGTCTTTCATGCTGG
Source organism: Sporosarcina sp. SAFN-015 (assembly GCF_051966875.1). GTDB lineage: Bacteria > Bacillota > Bacilli > Bacillales_A > Planococcaceae > Sporosarcina. Next base: position 392,809 of record NZ_JBQCKP010000003.1, read on the forward strand.
ACTCTGAGAAGCATGACGACATCGCTTGTGTAGATTACTTCGTCCCAGTTACTCACGTATGGAAAATCACCTGCCCACTCTGGAGGACATAGGAATTTTACATTTGCACCAAGCTTTGTAAGGGCGTCTGCATTTGACTTTGCAACTCTACTATGAGAAATGTCACCGGCAATGAGCACATTCAGTCCTTTAAAACCGCCGAGTGTTTCTTTTATCGTGAACAAATCTAACAAGGATTGTGTTGGATGTTGACCTGAACCGTCTCCTCCGTTGATAATTGCCATCCTCATTTTTCCGACGAGGTCCTCATAATACCGCTCTTCAGGGTGTCTAATGACAACTGCATCCAAACCGATTTCCTCAAGTGTCCGAAGCGTGTCGTATAATGTCTCCCCTTTGACCGCACTGGAAGAACCGGCTTCAAACGGGATCGTTTCAAGACCCAACTTCTTTTCCGCCACTTCAAAACTCATTTTTGTTCGTGTGCTCGGCTCAAAGAAAAGATTGCTAACCATATATTTTTGAGGTAATGCACGGATTCCATACCTTTTTAGCATTGCAGCGCGATCTAAAATTGCTGAAATTTCATCAATTGTTAGGTCCTTCATTGATAATAGGTTTTTCATGTTGAAATTCCCCTTTCGATTGGATAAAAAATAGCCTTTCCACTTCATGGAAAGGCCAGTTGGGCATGACTGAACTACCGTCATTCATTCTTGAATGACTGTTCGTCAACTGAACCTTTCCTTGTCTCTCAGTACAATGTTAAAAGGTCTTCCTATTCAATTGGACTATCTGCCAAGCTATCATTCGATCTACCCGGCAAGATGAGGTTCAGTAGTACACCGACGATTGCAGCGAGCGCCATTCCTTCAACTTGGAACGTTTCGCTTATATGGATGGAAGCGCCGCCGATTCCGATGACGAGAATGACTGAAGCGATGACGAGATTCCGTTGCTGTCCAAAATCTACTTTGTGATCGACAAGCATTCTTAATCCGGATGAAGCGATGATTCCAAACAGCAATATTGATATTCCGCCAAGCACTGCTTGGGGAATCGTCGCGATAATCGCCATCAGTTTCCCGATGAAGGAAAACAATATCGCGAATACCGCTGCACCAATAATGACGTAAACACTATAGACTCGTGTAATCGCCATGACTCCAATGTTTTCACCATACGTCGTTTTCGGTGGACCTCCGATGAATCCACTAAGAAGTGTTCCAAGCCCATCTCCTAACAATGATCTGTTCAAGCCAGGGTCTCTAATGAAATCTTTATCGACTACGCGGCCAAGAACGAGTTGGTGACCGATATGCTCTGAAATCGTAACGATCGATATTGGAACCATGATTGCTAGCAATGCAGGTGTTACAACAAACTCATAATCTATTCCAGGAATGAGGAATTTCGGTATTTCAAACCAGTCAGCTTCGTGAACTTTTGTAAAATCCAATATTCCGATTGCCGCAGAATATATGTACCCGACGACGATTCCGATCAGGACAGGCATCAAACTGATAACCCCCCTAAAGAACATGAGGCAGATGATCGCTGCTGCTAATGTGACAATTGCAGCAGAGAAATGAAGTAGATTATATTGAGATTCGCCATTCACTTGAATCGTACTTGCCATGCTCACAGCCGTCGGTGCCAACGCTAATCCGATAACCATAATTACTGGTCCGACTACGACTGGCGGAAGGAATTTCATAATCCAACCTGAGCCCGTCGTCCAAATCAACAACGATACGAGCGCGTACACGAGCGCGACAAACATACTGCCAATCATTGCGCTCCCTATGCCGCCTGTGCTTGTCGCCACTTGAATCGGCGCAATGAAAGCGAATGATGAACCTAAGTAAGCGGGAACTTTGAATCGCGTGACAAGGATGAAAATGATCGTCGCAAGTCCGCTTGTGAGTAAAGCGATTGCCGGGCTCAAACCGACCAATTGTGGTACAAGGATCGTCGAACCAAACATTGCAAACATATGCTGCAAACTGAGGGCTAGCCATCTTCCCGGAGCCGGCTTATCGAGTACGTCTAACACTTTGTTATCATTCATCAATTCTCACCTGTCTCCAGTTTTATTTTGAATGGATTGCTACGCCATCCGATCCATCTTCTTCTATAAGATTGACGACTACGCGCTCTTCACTTGATGTCGGAATGTTTTTTCCGATAAAATCAGGCCGAATCGGCAATTCGCGGTGCCCACGGTCGACGAGTACAGCAAGCTGGATTGCAGCAGGTCTTCCCAGATCGATGACCGCATCCATCGCTGCTCTCACAGTTCTTCCAGTGTAAAGCACATCATCAACGAGGATCACTTTCTTTTCCGTTACATCGTGTTCGATATCAACTTGGTGGACGTAAGGTTCCTTATTCTCATGTTTCAATTGAAGGTCATCTCTGTATAACGTAATATCCAACTCACCAGTCAGTATCGGTTTTCCTTCAATTTGCTTAATTCGATCTGCAAGTCTTTTCGCAAGTACGGCCCCTCTTGTTTTAATGCCGACCAGGATGCATTCATCGATTCCTTTGTTCTTTTCGATAATTTCATATGCGATTCTTGTCACCGCACGGGAAATTGCCTGTTCGTCAAGAATGATTGCCTTTTCTGTCATGATAATTCCTCCTTAGTAAAAATAAAAACCCCCTGCCAAGATGGCAGGGGGTATACGTGCAGAAAAAACGTACTGGAGAATAGCGCGCAGCTATCCCACTGTACTTCCGTGCAACCTTCCCAGCCTCTCTGGACTGACTTTAAAGGTGTCGCTATTCAATTTCTTAGTTAAGTATAGTTGCCCATTTTCGCTTTGTCAACGATTTTATGATCGTAATTTTTTTAATAATGATTCAAACTCTTCCGGCAACGGTTCTGTGAACTCCAAATATTCTCCAGTGCGCGGGTGCTTGAAGCCGATTGTGCCGGCATGCAGTGCTTGACCGTTGAAGTCAATTGTCTTCTTCGGTCCATATTTCGGATCTCCCGCTAGCGGGTAGCCGATATACTTCATATGCACCCTTATTTGGTGTGTCCTGCCTGTTTCAAGACGGCATTCGACTAATGTGAAATCACCAAAACGATCTAAGACTTTGAAGTGCGTAATAGCGTGCTTCCCTTTATCTGTAACGGTCATACTTTGCCGATCTTTCGAATCTCTGCCGATAGGTGCGTCAATTGTGCCTTGATCATGAGGGATATGGCCGTGAACGAGCGCTGTATAAACGCGCGTTACCGATTTCTCAACGAGTTGGTCGACGAGTGATACGTGAGCCTGATCATTTTTCGCAACCATGAGCAAACCTGAAGTGTCTTTGTCAATTCGATGAACAATTCCGGGACGCATGACGCCATTTATACCTGAAAGATCCTTCACTTGATGCATCAAGCCATTTACAAGAGTGCCTGACGCATGCCCTGGCGCAGGATGGACTACCATTCCACGTGGTTTATTCACAACGAGCACGTCTGAATCCTCATAAACGATATCCAAGTTTAAATCTTCCGCTACAATGTCAAGCTCCTCAAGTTCAGGCACCACCACTTGGATGACGTCCCCAACTTTCACTTTATAATTCGATTTTACAGTTCCTTCGTTTACGAGAACTGCCCCGTCTTTCAACCATTGCTGGATTTGTGTACGGGACCAATCGGCATTCGCATCCGACAGAACTTTATCGATTCTGCCGCTTCCATACTCTTCTGTAATAATTATTTCAAATGGTTCCATTATGCCACCTTTTTCTTATTCTTTTTTTCATCCACAAAAACATGAAGGATCATGAGGACGACTCCCACAGTCAATGCAGCATCTGCTACGTTGAAGATAGGGAATTCATAATTGATGATCGGAATGAGTACATCCACAAAATCCACCACTTCTTTCCGAAAGACACGATCGATGAAGTTTCCGAGTGCTCCGCCTAATAAAAACATGAGGCTGATACTTAAAAGCTTGCTGCCTTTCGCTTCCTTATGGAAAAAGTAAATGATGCCGCCTACAACTAGTAACGTAACGATATAAAACAGCCACATTTGCCCTTCTAGCATGCCCCATGCCGCCCCTTTATTACGATGCGAGAGGAGTGCCAAATAAGGTTCTGCGATTGGGATTCGTTCCCCAAGATTCATGTTTTGTACAACAAGCCATTTTGTCAGTTGATCAAACAAAATTAAAACGATAGCCAATCCATAGTAAAGTACCAATCCAAAAACCCCCGTCCGACAGTTTCTGCTCCATTTTACCACAAAATGATATCAATCATGAAATCAGCGTGCATCTAACAAGAAAAGACTGTTGCAACCGGGACTCAGCCACAGTTGCAAACAGCCTTTACCAAAATGCTTATGAATAATATTTTTTAACAACATCCGCACAGCGTGCACAGAGTGCAGGATGATCAGCATCGTCGCCAACGGTTTCAGAAATTGTCCAGCAGCGATCACATTTTTCACCATCTGCTTTTTCAACAAGGACAGTTGCATGATCGAGCTGCAACGCATCTGAGCCCACTTTTTCTACTTCACTTTCCTCGAACTGGGAAACGATGAAGAATTGAGCATAATCGATATCGTCTGCCGCCAAAATGCCAGCCATCTTTTCTGGCAATGCGACAGTCACTTTTGCCTCAAGCGATTTACCGATCACTTTAGCATTCCGAGCTTCTTCAAGCGCCTTCAATACATCATCACGGACGAGCATCAAACGGCTGAAACGCTCGCGAAGTGCATTAGCAGCCTCTCCAAGATCTTCCGCTTGCGGCATATCTGTCAATTGGACGCTCTCCTCTTCGACATGCTCAAGATAAGCCCATAATTCATCGGTCGTATGAGGGATGACTGGTGTCAATAGTTTTAAGAGCGCAAGTAGCGAATCGTACATAACAGTCTGCATCGCACGGCGGTGTGGGTGATCGACGCCTTCAATATAAACGACATCTTTTGCAATATCTAAATAGAAGGAGCTCAATTCACCTGTACAGAAGTTGTTCACTGCGTGATAAACACCAGCAAACTCATACTTCTCATAGGCCTCAAGCACATCTTTGATTAAATCTTGCAACTTCACATAAACGTATTGGTCGATCGGGCGCATATCTTCGAACGCAACCCGGTCGGCAGCAGGATTGAAATCTGCTACGTTACCGTGCAAGAAGCGCAGAGTATTACGGATTTTACGATACACTTCCGACACTTGCTTGAAGTTTGAATCAGAAACACGCACATCTGCTGTATAATCGACGGATGATACCCAAAGACGGAGAATATCAGCACCTAGCTGATTCATCACTTTCGAAGGCACGATAACGTTGCCCAGCGACTTACTCATTTTACGCCCTTCACCATCCAACGTGAAGCCGTGGCTTAATAGACCTTTATAGGGTGCAATGCCATTGATGGCGACACTTGTCGTCAAGGACGAGTTGAACCAACCACGATATTGGTCGGAGCCTTCCAAGTACAAATCTGCCGGGTAGACTAGATCGTCTCTTTCCACTAACACACCTTGATGTGTTGAGCCGGAATCGAACCAAACGTCCATAATATCCGTTTCTTTTGTAAATTGGCCGTTCGGGCTGCCTTCATGCTCGAAGCCTTCTGGAAGCAATTCTCTCGCTTCCCGTTCAAACCAAACATTTGAACCGTGTTTACGGAACAATTCTGCAACATGTGCGATTGTTTCATCTGTAAGGATCGCTTCGCCGTTTTCAGCATAAAATACCGGAATTGGAACACCCCACACACGTTGACGTGAAATACACCAGTCACCGCGGTCGCGAACCATGTTATACAACCGTGTCTCACCCCATGATGGAGTGAATTTCGTATTGCGAATCGCTTCAAGCAATTCACCACGGAATGATTCAATGGAAGCGAACCATTGAGCTGTGGCGCGGAAAATGACAGGCTTCTTCGTACGCCAGTCATGCGGATACGAGTGGGTGATGAATGAAAGCTTCAAAAGAGCGCCTTCTTCATCCAATTTTTTCGTCACTTCTTTATTTGCATCTTCATAAAAGAGTCCTTCAAAGCCTGGAGCCTCGTCTGTCATAACACCACGGTCATTGATTGGAGACAAAGCGTCGATTCCATATTGTTTCGAAACGTAGAAATCGTCTTCACCATGGCCAGGTGCAGTATGAACGCATCCTGTACCAGCTTCTGCTGTTACATGCTCTCCTAGCATAACGAGAGAATCGCGGTCATAAAGAGGGTGCTTTGCAATTACTCTATCCAGATCCGAACCTTTTAGTTCTTTAATAACTTCATACGTTTCCCATCCGATTTCTTTTGCAACAAACTCAACGAGATCTTTGGCCAAGAGGAACTTGTTACCGTCCACATTGACAATAACGTAAGTGAATTCAGGATGGACCGAAATCCCGAGGTTCGCAGGAATCGTCCAAGGCGTCGTCGTCCAGATAACAATTCGTACATCCTCGTCAATTACACCGAGACCATCTTTGACCGGAAACGCAACGTAGATGGATGGTGATTTTTTATCTTTGTATTCGATTTCCGCTTCAGCTAGCGCTGATTCACTTGAAGGTGACCAGTAAACTGGTTTCAGACCTTTGTAAATATAGCCTTTCTTTGCCATTTCTCCAAACACTTGAATTTGTCTCGATTCAAATTCAGGTTTCAACGTGATATACGGATTTTCCCAATTTCCGCGTACGCCAATCCGTTTAAATTGTGAACGTTGGCTATCGATTTGGCTATAAGCATATTCCTCACACATTTTCCGGAATTCGGCGACGGTAAGCTCTTTGCGATTGACGCCTTTGTTGACGAGAGCTTGCTCGATCGGTAGACCATGCGTATCCCAACCTGGTACGTAAGGTGCATGGAAGCCTGTCATCGATTTATGGCGGACGATCATATCTTTCAGCACTTTATTAAGTGCATGGCCCATATGAAGGTCGCCGTTCGCATATGGAGGTCCGTCGTGTAGGACGAAGAAAGGGCGTCCTTCTGTGCGTTTTTGTACTTTTTCATAGATGTTCATTTCTTCCCATTTCGCTTGCATATCGGGTTCTTTGTTCGGCAAGTTGCCACGCATCGGGAATTCCGTTTTCGGCATGAGCAATGTGTCTTTGTAATCCATACTATTTCCTCCTTGGTAAATGGCTTTGAACTGTTGATTTTCGCTCCAGGCGGACGCGTTTCGCGGGCGAGCGGTGAGCCTCCTCAGACGCTTCGCTCCCTGCGGGGTCTCCCCTGTCTCGCTTTCCCGCTGGAGTCGCCGCCTTCCACTTCAATCAACAAAGTCCGTAATAATCAATCAGTATATTAGTTAGGGGTCAGAAAATAAAAAATCCCCATCCCTATAAAAGGGACGAGGATTTGTTCTCGCGTTACCACCCTAGTTGCAGCATGAAAAATCACACTGCCTCTCAGAACACCATAACGGGGTGCATCCGGGATTGATTTTCGTCAATCCGGCTCTAGAGTGATTTTCGTTTTCGATTCAGACCGGGCTTCCACCGCCCCCGGCTCGCTTTGCATGAATTTCGAAAAGTACTCTCTCTTTCAACGCCTGTTTCCTGCTTATATGGTCATTATTATATGTTTGTATATGACAAAATGTCAAGCTTTCGAATCATTCTACATCCGCTGCTGATTCCAGTAGTTCCGCATCCGGCTCATATTCAAGAAGTTTTTCCCAATCGTCCGTTTTAATCATATCGAGTTGGGCTTCAATGAGCATGCGGAATCGGTTTCTGAACACTTTCGATTGTTTTTTCAAGTCTTCGATGTCCATCGCTATCTTACGGGCACGCGACAATGCTTCATTCACAATACGATCAGCATTCTTCTCCGCTTCTTTCACGATCAGTTTCGATTCCTGGATCGAATTCCGTCTTACATCTTCAGCTGCTTCTTGGGCGATCAAAATCGATTTCTGCAAAGTCTCTTCAATAGAATTGAAATGGGAAACTTTGTCTTTCGTCTCCTTCAAACTGTTCTTCAATGCTTTGTTCTCTTCCAGCACGTTTTCATAATCCTTCATGATCTGCTCAAGAAACTCATTCACTTCATCTTCATCATAACCCCGGAAGCCGCGGCTGAATTCTTTATTATGTATATCGAGTGGTGACAATGCCATCTTCTGTTCCTCCCTTTCGAGTAAATCTTCTATCCCCTATTATACATACCATCAACAGATAAGACAGCAGTTTTTAAGTCGGTTGTCTGAAAAATCATTCTAACCTACCAATCAACAACCGTATTTTGTCTTTCCGGGTCCTTCCTTCTATCGATAAGATTTTGAAGCGGCCGGATCCCCTGACTGAAAGAATGTCTGATTCGTTCACTTCGAATGCTTGCTGGTCTCGGACGACATGATTCACTTTCACTTTATCATTCTGAATGAGCGCAACAGCTTTTTGTCGCGGACAGTTCACTAATGAAGCGACAATCGTGTCAAGACGCAGTGATCTAATCGTGTGGTTCTCTTCCTTCCACGTTTCTGCCGATACAATCAGTTTATCAGTGGAACCGAGTTCTACAACTCGTACTTTTGATTTGCCGATCGATGTCAGATTGGCGATCAGATAATCTTTCATTTCCTCTGCGGCGGAGAATTGGGCGACATCTCCATCCAAGCGGATATCTCCAAATTTCGAACGGTCGATTCCAAGCGCCATGAGAGAACCTAAAATATCTCTGTGCTCCAGTGTCATAAATTTCGCAGGATATCTAACTGCAAAAACAGATACTTGGAAATCCTCATCTACCGGTTCAAAATAGTCCGGATAAATCAATGCTCGTTGGCGTTCGGGCTCAAGGAACGCGCCATGGACTCCGAATTGGAGACCGGAACTCTTTACGATGGATTCTAAAATAAAAATCTGTCTCGGGTCAAGAAAACCGGTGAGCTTCGGAGAATATGTATCCTCAACTTCACGCGTCCAGCCAATTACCGTTTCGATGAATGGCTGCTCATCTTTTCTAAAATGTTGTATGATCGAATCCATAGTTAACGACTCCTTACAGAACCCTTTTCATACACGGGTCCCTTATAGAAAAAACCTCACATGAGTGAGGTAACGATCAATCGATAAACTTCATATACACCTCTAGAAATCAAGTAATTCAATACAAAGATAGCTACAATCGGTGAAATATCGATCATTCCAAGGGGTGGGATGAATTTACGGAAAAACCCTAAATAAGGCTCCGTAATTTTCCCTAAAAGGATGCCGAACTTCGTTTCCCTTGTAGAAGGTACCCATGACATTAAAATGTAAATAATGAGGAGTATTAAGTATATATCTATTGCTCTAATAATGAGCGAAAAAATCAAGTTAATTATATCTATTAATCCCATCTGTACACCTCATCTAATTCTATCTTTCAAAAAAATCCGAAATGGTTCCTGCCACTTCCACATTTTCTGGCACGCAAAGGAAAATATCTGTGCCAATCCGTTGAATATCTCCGCCAAGTGCATAGACGGTGCCACTTAGGAAATCGACGATGCGGATTCCTTGATCACGCTCAATCCTTTGCAAATTGACTACAACGGCTCTTTTATTCTTTAAATGCTCCGAAATGTCCTGCGCTTCCGCATAGACACGAGGTTCAAAAAGAACAACTTTTGAAGATTTCTGGATGCTTTGCAAGCTGACAACAGTTCCCTGCTGTTGCTGTTGCGTTTCCGCCACTTGCGGTTTCCGTGAAACCACTCTTCTCGGCTGCTGCTCTTGTACGGGCTGTTGCTCTCGGACAGGCTGTTGCTCTTGTTGGAATTCCTCTTCCTCATCAAGATAGAACCATTTTTCAAATCGTCTTTTTATGCTCATTCGTCTCCCTCGCTCTCCGTTCCGACTAATGCGGTTCCGATTCTAACGTGAGTTGCGCCTTCTTCGATTGCGATACTATAGTCATTCGACATTCCCATTGATAATAGTGTGCACGGCGCGTGTTCTACTTCTTTTGCAGCGATTTGATCACGAAGGCTGCGCAATGAACGGAATACAGTTCGAATCCATTCTTCGTCCTCAGTGAATGGAGCCATCGTCATTAAACCTACAACTCGGATTTTATTATAATTGGCCAATTGAAGGATGAAATCCTCTAATTCCTCGGGATTTATCCCTGATTTAGATTCTTCCCCTGACACATTCACTTGTACGAAGCAATTGACCGTAGATGACGCACGCTTTTGAATTTCTTTGGCGAGACTAAGACGGTCCAGTGAATGAAGAAAATCGACTTTGTTAATAATATCTTTCACTTTTCTACTTTGCACATTTCCGATGAAATGCCAGTTTAGTTTTTCTGATTGGATGTCTTCCTGCTTTGCAAGCAGTCCCTCCGGCCGGTTTTCTCCGAGATTTGTAATTCCTAATTCGATAACTTCTTTGGCTCTATTGGTAGATACTTGCTTTGTCACTGCAACGATTGTTACGTCTTGACGTTTCCGATTTGAACGATCACATGCTGCTTGTATTGCTTTTTCTATTTTTTGCATACGTTGTTGAAGTGTGTCCATTGAAATCACTACTTTTCTGCTTACTTTGCTTTATTGTATCAATTGGAAGGACACATATCAATGATTAGTCTTTATTTATCAACCCTTTTGCCCACTAAAACGATGTCTTTTCCGATGGTGAGGACATCATCATACTTGATTTGCTTCAAATCCTTCATCTTTGATTCTAAAAATAGCGACCTTTCAGCTCCGCCAATTTGAAGAACGTCAATTTTACCGTTTTTCATATCAATTGTCGCGTCCTGCACAAATCCTAAAAAAGAGCCCTTTTTCACTTCGATCACTTCTTTCTTCTGCAAATCCGAGAAACGCATTCTTATCCCTCCAATGTTAATTTTGATCTTGGTCTTAACAGGGGCTGTTGCTTTCCGTTCCGGCACTCGCTTTCCGGGGGCGTTGCCTCAGTCAATCGAACCACGAAGAGTATTTCTACGCTTTTTGCAAAAGCCGTTCTACGTAACGGCTTTCTCAGGAGTTTCGCGCCTGCAATCCAAGCAACAGCTTTAATGTTATTGATAATCCTTACACAATGGATATCAGTAATAAATTTTGTGTTTATACAGCTTATGCTCAACAACCTAAAAAAACGCAATGCCGGAGCATTGCGTTTTTAAGTCAACTATTTATTCTCCATGCCATCTCGAATTATTTGAATGGCATTTTTCTCCAATCTTGAAATTTGGGCTTGTGAAATGCCTAGTTCTTTTGCAATTTCAGTTTGGGTTTGGCCTAAATAGAAACGTTTAGAAAGAATCAGCTGCTGTCTTTCCGTCATGCCCGAAACCGTTTCCTTTACCGACACATACGTCAACCAACGCTCTTCAGACACCTTTTTATCCTGTAATTGATCCATTATATAAACAGGATCGCCGCCGTCGCCGTTCATCGGTTCATGAAGGGACATTGGATCTTGGATTGCATCTAACGCGAATAAAATATCATCTTCTGGAATGCCCGTCGCTTCCGCAAGATCAGAGATTTTAGGTTCTTTTTGATGCTCGTTAACAAATTGTTCCTTTGCTCTGATTGCTTTGTAAGCTATATCCCGAAGTGATCTGGATACCCTAATGGCATGATGGTCTCTCAAATGTCTTTTGATTTCACCAATGATCATTGGAACGGCATATGTTGAAAATCGGACATTATGTTTCAAATCAAAATTGTCGATGGACTTCAATAAACCAATACAGCCAACTTGAAAAAGGTCGTCTGCCTGCTCCCCCCTATAAGCAAACCTTTGGACAAGACTTAATACTAACCGCAAATTTCCAATTACGAGCTCTTCCCTTGCCGATTCGTCACCATTTTGAAGCCGGATAAACGTTTCTTTCATCACTTCATTCGTCAGTAATGGCAAATTGGACGTATCGATACCACAGATTTCAACTCTTGTACGCATCATTCGCTTTTCCTCCGCATTCTGTAGATGACTGTACAAAATAGTTTGTCCTCACACTTGCGGAATATGCGAAATCCAATTCTCCAATTTCAACCATCAAGCGATAGGATGGTTTAATCTGTCACGCAGTTCGGAGATTATTTTCTTTTCAAGACGTGAAATATAAGATTGTGAAATACCGAGTAATTCTGCGACTTCCTTCTGTGTCATTTCAAGACGGCCTGTGAGTCCGAAGCGGCATTCCATTATATATTTCTCCCGTTCATCCAACGTGCTGATCGCTTCAATCATATGTTGCCTTTCTAATTTTTTTTCAACATCATCAATAATAATATGTTCATCCGTGCCTAATATATCAGATAGCAACAGCTCATTCCCATCCGCATCAGAATTTAACGGTTCGTCGAACGAAATTTCCGAGCGAGTCCGGTTCGTTTTCCTTAAATGCATAAGGATTTCATTTTCAATGCATCTTGAAGCATATGTCGCTAATTTAATATTGCGATCGCTTTTAAATGTTTCGATCGCCTTTATAAGTCCGATAGTTCCAATGCTGATCAAATCTTCAATATGCGTATTCGTATTATCAAAACGACGGGCAATATAAACGACTAGCCTTAAATTTTTTTCAATGAGCGTATCTCTGGCATCCATGTCTCCTTCCATGAAAGCCCTGATCGCAATCGCTTCTTCCTCCCTGGACAACGGTTTTGGCAGTGATTCATGTCCACCGATATAATAAGTCCCACTTTTTTTTCTAGTGAAGAAGCTTTTAACGATCGATAACCATTTCTTAAGTCCCTGCAACATGATTTGCTCCCCTTTCATTCATAATGGATTCCAATGCCGAGACATGCAAAATAGCACCTGCACCTTCCGGATAACGGTTATCTTGTTTTGTAAACACGATATAGCCCGCTGGCAGCTCACTTCCTTCCCCGATGACCCATTGGTCGAATTTAAAACCAACAGCCCACGAAGCCCCTTGGACTGTTTGCAGCCGGATGAGTCTTAAACTTTTTTGGTAGCGCTTTGGGAATGTTGAAAGTTGTGGCATGTTTTCTGCATTCCATGAAACTAACGGCCCTCTCAACTCTTCAGGAATCAAGCGCTCCACAAACTTAAATGAAACAAAATGTACTGGTTCGCCAGTTAGCGGCTCCGTACAGCGGTTTCCTGTATCGATAAAACTTGGGATGGAAACTGTTTCATTCCAAATGGATAAAACCGTTGCTACGGAATAGGAAGACAATTGGCGAGCTGTTCTTACATCGAGCCACTTAGTCTTTAGTAAATAGAGGATAATATAAGCAAGTAGTGCGCTGATAAAGACTGTGAATTTGGCATCCGAAAACAAGAACTTTTCTGTGATGACCGTCAGTGCTCCTCCGGCAAAAAGCGCACCGATCAATACGATGAAAGCTGGGCTTCCTAGTGAGGCAATTGTTAACCCGAATGCACAGACAATCATTACACCGAAAGCGATGAAGATGGCGAGACGGGAATCAGGGAAAAATGTAACCGGCAACGCGCCGACGAATGCAGCCAGGAATAAACGGCGCCTAGTAGCTTGTGCCTTGACCATCCGGTTGGCAAAGGACAAAATTGCATAGTTGAATACCATGTTAATAGCAACAATGAGTTCCCCATACATCTGCCCGCCCTCCTTGTACGTAAGGATAACACTCCGTGAATGCAATGTTTGTCGGAACGAAGGAGAAAATAAAGTAAATATTCGACATGAATAGCGGAGACCCAAGAAGTTGTGCTAGGAGCTGAGATCGTCGTGTTGCATTCTTAATTGATTGTGTTGCGGCCAGATTTTGTTGTGTTGCGCGCCCCGTTTATTTCGTTGCGGGAGTTTGATTGTGTAGCGCCCGATTTCTTTGCGTTGCGCGCCACGTTGATTGCGTTGTTGGAGTTTGATTGTGTTGCGGCCCGAATTTGTTGCGTTGCGCGCCCCGTTTATTTGTTGCGGAACAACGGTCATAAAAAAACTCTCCAGCTTGTCCAATTGGACTGCTGGAGAGTTTCCTTCAATTTTTTTATTATCTTCTTTGGCGATTGCGCAAGAATGTCGGAATATCCAATGCATCATCTTGCTGATGGCTTTGCTGTTGTTGTCGAGTCGGCTCAGGCTGTTGGAATTGTTGCTGAGGCTCTTCTCGACGAGTATAAGACGGTTGCGGCGCTGATTGCGATTGTGATTCACGTTGACGCGTAGCACCAAACCCTGGATTCCTCGAAGGCTTCGGTTGATTCAATTGTTCTTCACTGAACCCTGTCGCAATGACTGTAACGAGGATTTCATCTTTCAAGTCATCATTAATGACAGAACCGAAGATCATATTGACGTCTTCATCGGAAGCGGAAGCTACGATATCTGCTGCTTCTTGAACTTCAAACAAGCTTAAATTGGAACCGCCCGTAATATTCATCAGAACACCTTTTGCTCCGTCAATTGATGTTTCAAGTAGCGGGCTCGAGATAGCTTTCTTCGCAGCTTCGGCAGCCCGGTTTTCACCTGTAGACATACCGATACCCATCAATGCAGATCCCTTATTGGACATGATCGTTTTCACGTCGGCAAAGTCAAGGTTAATAAGTCCAGGGACAGCGATCAAGTCTGAAATACCTTGAACCCCTTGGCGCAATACATTGTCGGCTTCACGGAACGCCTCAAGCATCGACGTGTTTTTGTCGACAATCTCCAACAACTTATCATTTGGAATGACGATGAGCGTATCGACCGATTCCTTCATAGCTGCAATTCCACCGATTGCTTGTGTCTGACGCTTTCTTCCTTCGAAAGTGAATGGACGTGTGACAACACCTACTGTCAACGCTCCAAGATCTTTTGCCACTTGTGCAATGACAGGCGCGGCACCAGTACCTGTTCCCCCACCCATTCCTGCAGTTACGAAAACCATATCCGCACCGCGGAGAGCTTCTTCTATTTGTTCACGACTTTCTTCAGCCGCTTTTTTTCCGACATCAGGATTTGCCCCTGCACCAAGTCCGCGAGTCAATTTAGCTCCGATTTGTAATTTCACTTCAGCTTCAGATAATTTAAGTGCTTGCGCATCCGTATTTACGGCGATGAATTCCACGCCTTGCACACCATGTTCAATCATGCGGTTAACCGCGTTATTTCCTCCGCCACCGACTCCAATCACTTTAATGACTGCGAGTGCATCGACATTCGTTTCAAAATCTAGCATGCTCTCTCCTCCTAATCCCTATATGACCATATTTAAACAGTCACTCAAAAAATCCATCGAAAAATTTCTTTGTTTTGCTCATGAAGCTTGTCTTTTTCTCTTTTGACTGGACAGCTACCTTCTTTTTACTAGGAGCTGGATAGTCCATCTCACTATTCGTAGCTACTGTTTGAGATTCAGCTGCAATCCCAAAATAGCTATCTTCCATACTAGCATAACGGATAAGACCCACAGCAGTCGAATACATCGGTTCACGCACACCGATATATTCTGGTGTGTGGATTCGGACTCTTGTTCTCAATACATGTCTTGCAAGTTGCAAAATCCCATCGAGTTTCGTCGTGCCGCCAGTTAAAACGACGCCACCCGGCAAATCATGGATACCCATGCGGTACAGCTCTTCAAGAACCAAGTCGAATAATTCTTCCAATCGGACACCTATAATTTCCGATATGTATCGTTGACTATATTGATCTTTCGAATCAGCACCAATGACAGGAACTTCAAAAAGCTCATCATCCGATGCATCATCATAAAAAGCATGTCCATATTGATGTTTAATTTTTCGTGCCTGCTCTGTAGGTGTCTTCAGAATGATCGACAAGTCTTTTGTAATATGGTCTCCGCCCACCGGAATGACAGCAGTTGAAATGAAGCGGTTATCGCCAAAAATGGCAATCGTCGTTGAACCTCCACCGATATCGATAAATGCAGTTCCATGATTCATTTCATCATCCGTCAGTGCAAATGTTCCCGCTGCGAGCGGTTGCAAATAAATTTCACGTATTACGAGACCCGCTCGTTCGACACATCGTAAAATATTGTGCACTAACGTTTTGGAAGTCGTTATAAGTGTACCGTCCATTTCTAATCGGACGCCGATCATTCCACGTGGGTCTTTTATTTCATCATAATCGTCCACGATAAATTGTTTCGGTATAATGTTTACGATTTCCCGTTCAGGTGGTACCGACATAACTTGTGCAGATTTCATAACCCGGTCCAGGTCATCATCGGTAATTTCCCTGTTCTCCGAATTGACGGCTACAACGCCTTTGACGTCTTGTAAAAGCACGCCGTTGGCCGGGATGCCTAAAATGACGTCTCGTATTTGCATGCCTGTCATCCGTTCAGCCTGTTCCACCGCTTTACGGATCGATTGGACAGTCGCATCAATGTCGATAATCGTCCCTTTTCTTATGCCTGCAGATTGAACGTTACCAACTCCGATTACGTGGAGGGATCCGCCATCCACTTCGCCGATCAGTACTTTGACTGACGAAGATCCTATATCTAGTGATACATATATTGTAGATTGACTCAAATTTCGGCACCTCCCATTACAGTCCTTATCTTACATTCTATTGTATTAGAGTCGTATTGTCTAAATATTTTCTCCATCCGATAATCAATTCCCTTCATTCCTGAACTTTCGTTTCAGAAACTTTACTTCGATCTGACCATTTCGTCAGCAAAATCCTTCTAATCACAGCAATATTTTGGAATAACCTTACTCCAAATGCGAAGACGGCTGCCAAATATAAATCCACTCCAAGGTGCACTCCTAAAAATGCTAATCCAGCCGCAAGAACAATATTGAAGAAGAAGCCGGAAATAAACACTTTATCATCATATATTTGTTGCAGGTGCGCCCGAATTCCCCCGAAAAGTGTATCCAATGCAGCTAACACGGCGATGGACAAATAGTTGCTGTAAATTTGTGGGATTTGTATGTCTGATAACAATCCCAGCGAAACCCCAAGTATTAAACCTAGCAGTGGCAACCACATTGTCATTCCCCTTTCGGAAGTTCTTGTAAATAAAGATTTTTAAATTTGTCGGGATATGCCCGAATCGTCACTTCCTTTTCCGGCTGGTTTATTTCAAGTACTAGATTATCAATATAAAAATCGTCATGTATGGACGATGCTAACAAATAATTATAAAGCTTCTCACTATCCGACATTGTAGGTGAAACAATTTTTATTGTAAATGGGGGAGTTGAGACGTTCAGTCCATTAACGGAAGTCGCTCCGTTGATGACACGAATCGAGCTCATCATCGTATACCGTTTTCCGTCAATCTCCATATGAATGCCTTTAAAACGATTTACTTCATTGACGAAACGGGTTAGTAAATCAGATGAAATACTCGTGATTGGTATTCCATACGCCATGCTTTCCACCGAAGGGCGGACTTCGATCGTAAAGCCAGGACCTGTAATATCTGTCGTACCTGCTTTTCTATGCAGCTTGTCCACTGTTTCCTTTAAGGCTTGTCCTGTGCTTGATTCGCTTAACGTTCTGTACGATGCGATCGTTCTATCTATATCGCGAATTTCAGTTAAAAGCTCTGAATGGAGCTTTTTCTCTTCTGCCAGCTCTTGGCGAATTGCCCAAATATCCCTCGTATCACGTTCCTTAGGATGTTCCAACGTATTATATTGGACAGCAATCATAAATCCGATTAGCAGGAGGACAATTGTAAACTTCCAATTGACAGCTTTCTTCAACGAACACCCTCCCTCTTAATGGCCACTCATGCCTCCTCCCTTAATGCGGGAAGCTTTATCTCTTTCAACTGCTCTAAAGTGACAACTATATTGTCATGCACTAATCCATCAATCACTCCGCCGCCTAAATTCAATGATGCTGACAAGACATCTGTATCGCCTACCGCCTCGATGACAAACGGAGCGGGAAGTGTTCTACCGTCGATTGTAATGACGGGGCCAGTACATTTAATATTTGAATTTGAAGAAATTCGCTGCCCATTTATCGCAATTCCTTGTGCACCGGAAATCTTCAATTCATTTACAACACGCAGCACATGGCTTTCATGAACGATATAATCATTAGGGTTTTGTTCTACAGGATCATAATCGCCATCCTTCAATGTGACACGTACTCCAGGTCCTTTAGCCGGAATAACCCCTAAAAGCAATCGAAGATCTTTTGCCTCTTCAACTAGCACGGTGTGATTGTCTTCATTCTCCGAAAAAGATTTTTCAAAGTCTCTAATTTCATCTTGTTTTGCCTGAATTTCATCAGCGAGCTCTTTATTTCTCTCTTTCTGAACAATCAATTCTTCCCGATATTGTTCTTCCTGTTGAAGCGCAGGAGATTGAGCTGATTCTCCATTGTCCTTCCCTAATGTTCGATAGGAGAATGCGAAGATGAAACCGAGGATGAGAAAGACAAAAGAGTATAAGATATATCTTCCTCTATTTTTGTAGTCCTCACTCATTTTCTTCGCCAACTTCATCACCTTCCCCTTCCTCCACGCTATCTTTTCCATAAACTTCGCTAAAAGGCGTGAAGAATATACCAACTTCCATATTGACAATTCCTTTTTCCATATCACCTAGCTGGGATATGATATCCGGGTAATATTCCATTTTTTCTGCAAAGGTTTGGAGGATTGCATGGACTTCATAACCATCATCCATATAAGCAACAATCGTATCAGGATTCTCCTCTGTCCCAGTATAGATGATTTCGGAAATCAATTGGAGAACATTTTTATCCATTTTTAACAATTGTTTCGTCAGTCTTTTCCGAAGGTCAGGGTTGTCCACATGATTTAAAATCGGTACGTTCGGATAGTTTCCGTCTTCCGGAAAAACTTCTCCGTTTTCGAGCAATAATCCATACTCTCCCCCGCTCTCCATATACGCGACCGTTTTCCATTCACTAATTGTAATATCGATATCTCTTATCCATTTCCTCGTAACAGCAACACTACTGACGCCATCGAGCTTCAAAAGTTCTTCTTCCACTTCTTTTGTTGTAAATCCCCAAAATGATGTTCCTTTTAAAACCCCACTTTTTTCATAGTAAAATTGGTCATCATGAAGTGCAGCCCCATGGATTTTCACTTCACCAACTTTGCTTAGAGGAGATTGGAAATACAAAAGTACAAGGAGGGCGATACAGAATATGGCGATGATGAATAAAAATTTTTTATTCGTCTTCCTTCTCCGTTTTTCCCTCATGGATGGAATTCGTTCTTCGATGTCTATTACTTTATCCATATGCTGCCCTCCCCTCAACTTCGTTCTCTATAAAAAGCAAAATGCAAAATAGTCCCCGCCGCCATCCAAGTTGTTAGCAACGATGAACCTCCATAGCTAATGAACGGCAATGTCACACCTGTAACCGGCAATAAACCAGAGACAACACCGACATTCAGGAATGTTTGAAAGATGATCATTGAAGCCATCCCTGCCGTCATTAAGAATGATTTATAATCATGCGTCCGAATGGCAATTCCGAATGCAGACAGAAGAAGAACAGAAAAGAGGACTAAAATGAATGTCGCCCCAATGAAACCTGTCTCTTCGGCTATGATCGAAAATATAAAGTCATTTTGCGGTTCCGGCAAATACAAATACTTTTGCCTACTATTGCCATAGCCGTGACCGAACAACCCTCCAGGCGCTATCGCGAATAAAGACTGAATCCCTTGAAAGCCTGCTCCAAGCGGATCATTCCACGGATCGATATACGATTTTATGCGTTCCAAACGATAAGGAGCTGCTGCGATAAGTGCAACAAATGCCCCAATTCCTGTGAGGCCCAGTATACCGAAGAACGATAGCGGATACCCCGCCAAAAACAAAATGACGAAAGCTGAAACAATCATAATTACTGCTGAACCTAAGTCTGGTTGGAGCATGATTAAGGCTGCAGGCAATAAAATTAAAACAAAATGGCTTAGCCTAAATGGATTCCTTCCAGAAGATTGCTTCATATTACAAGCGAGTTTACCAATGAGCGCCACTTTTACGAACTCAGCAGGCTGAATGCTAAAAGGACCAAGAGCTATCCAACTTTGGGAACCGTTCCTTACAGCGCCTATGCCTGGAATCATAACGGCAACTAACAATAAGATTGTTATGTAATAAAAGGCAGTCCAAAATGACTCACTGGAAGTCCACCGCCCTTTCATTAGCATAAAGGCAACAAATATTGAAACAGCCATGTAAATTCCTTGCTTCACGATAAATGGAGATGAATCCGCATAATGGACCTGCCCCCAGTAAGAGCCTGCCGAATGTACAAAAACTAATCCGATTAACGATAACGACACTGCCGAAATAATAAAGGCAGCTTTTAATTTTTGATCCAGTGAACGCATCCTTCCGTCTTATTGGTAAAGGAGTGAATGGTAGACTTAAAGTTTTATTACAGCCTCTATAAATGCATCGCCACGTTCTTCAAAATTCGGATATTGGTCCCAGCTGGCACAAGCCGGCGACAGCAAGATTTGATCCCCTTCAACTGAGACCCCATAGGCTTCCTGTACCGCCTCCTCCATTGACCTCACTTTTACCGCAAGCGGGACACCACATGTAGCAGCGAAATCGACGAGCCTTTCAGCAGTTTCTCCGAGTGCTAGGACAGCTTTCACTCTTCCCATATAAGGTCGCAATTCCTCGAATGAGTGCCCTCTATCCAATCCGCCAGCTATTAGTACGACAGGTGATTGAAAGGAGGAAAGAGCGCTTTTCGTTGCCAATGTATTTGTTGCCTTCGAATCATTGTAGAACGTCCTACCTTTCAATTCTTTGACAAACTGCATCCGATGACGTACCCCTGTAAATGAACTTAAAACATTTTCTATCGTTTCTTTGTCGCAATCCATAAGAATTGCAGAAGCTGTAGCAGCCAAAATATTTTCCAAATTATGCTGACCGAGCAATTTGATGATCGATCTTTTCACAAACGGTTCCCCTTGCCAATAGATCATCTCATCGTCTGCGGAAATTCCTTCCGCTTTTTTCCCTTGTAATGAAAAAGGGATCTTCATGGCAGCAGATCGTTCGATATATGGCAGCATTTCATGTTGATCGGCATTATAAATAAAGAAATCTTCCTCGGTCTGATTATCTGTCACTTTCGCTTTAGCTAATGCATATTCTTCAGACGTTCCGTGGTAATCAAGATGCGCGTCATATAAATTTGTCCATACGGCGATCTTTGGACGGAAGCTTTCCGTACCTGCCAATTGAAAAGAGGATACTTCCATGACGATCACTTCATCTGGTTTTGCATTTTGTGCGACTGTGCATGCAACAGTTCCTATATTTCCTGCGATTAACGGCTGTTTACCACCAATATTTAATATGTGATAAAGAAGTGTAGTCGTTGTTGTCTTACCGTTGGAACCAGTGATGGCGATGATTGGAGCTTCGCTAATTAAGTAAGAAAGCTCGACTTCAGTCCAAATCGGAATCCCTTTTTGCACAGCTTGTTTGAGAACCGGATTATGATACGGGATTCCCGGGTTTTTAACAATTGTATCGAAGCCTTTATCCAAAATATTTTCCGGATGTCCGCCACAAATTACTGTAATCCCTTTTTCCCGCAATGCTGTTACTTCTTTGCTGCCCGTCTCTGGAGATGAATCATTGACGACCACATCAGCCCCTAGCGAATGTAGTAGATCCGCTGCGGCATAGCCACTTTTAGCAAGACCAAGCACAAGAAATCTCTTGCCCTCGAATTCATATCGCTCTCGCATTTACATCACCTCCCACAGAATAGGGATCATTGCGGCCAAAAGGGCCACACCCCAAAAAACGATGACGATTTTCCACTCAGACCAGCCCGACAATTCAAAATGATGATGAATCGGGCTCATTCTAAATACCCGTTTTCCGGTTAACTTAAAGCTTGTCACTTGAATCATGACAGATAATGTTTCGATTACATATACAATCCCTATTACAACGAGGAGAAGTTCCTGTTTCACAAGGATCGAAAGCATTGCAATCGTACCGCCTAGCGCTAAAGAACCCGTATCTCCCATAAATACTTTAGCAGGCTTCATATTAAATAATAAAAAGCCAAGCATCGCCCCGGCTACAACAAATGCGAAAGTTGCAATGTCGTATTGCTCATAAACAAGTCCAAGCACACCGAATGCGGCAAAAGCAATTGTTGATGTACCTGCAACAAGCCCATCGAGACCATCCGACAAGTTGACTGCATTCGAGAAACCGACAAGCCAAAAAATGAGGAAAGCGACATAGAAAATGCCGAGATCTACTGTGAAATTCGTGAAAGGAATTACAACCGTCGTTTCAAATGGACCCATCTTTAATAAGAAAAACGCGATAACCGCAATAATGATTTGACCAATAAGTTTTTGGATGGAAGTCAATCCTAAATTCCGTTTCATGACGACTATGATGAAATCGTCAAAAAATCCGATCACACCGAAGCCGGCAAGCACAATCATCAATACGATGGATTGTGTAGTCAGTACGTCTTCATATATGTATGATAGGACAATCATCGTAATGATAATGGAGCCCAGGAAAATAAGGCCGCCCATTGTAGGCGTGCCCGCTTTCTTTTTATGGGCTTCAGGACCTTCTTCCCTAATGCTCTGACCGAATTTCAGTCTTCTAAGCAACGGAATGATAGCGGTCCCGATAATTGCTGTTATAACAAATGCTACGGCAATAACCGTAATTGTATTGACGAGTGTCATAGTATGTTCTCCTTACCTGTTTTGAAACTGTAGTTGTTTGTCTTAATTTTTATTGTCCAGCTTCAGGCGCTAGAAAGTTTTTTCATTTCTAACGCCTTCCGCTTTTCTACTCTTCGGTATAAACGTGGATGATATCGTCCACCGACATTAATGAGTCTGGGACTGGCATTTGGTATTTAATGACGTCGCCTTCACCATGCCATTCTATACGATACGTGTGTAATTGGCGGGCAACCATTCCTTTCGTCATGCCCGTCAAATCAGGAACTCGATGTGTAATAGGGTCGCCCCATCTATATTCTTTCTCAATTTGCCCTTCTCTCTTTTCAATACCGGCAATTGGCGCGATTTCTTCGATAATCCTGCCGACAATCGGTGCTGCAATGACTCCGCCGAATTGAATTGAATTTTTCGGGCTATCAACTGCTACATAGACAAGTAATTCGGGATCGTCTGCTGGAGCAAACCCCATGAATGAAACGATGTAATCGCCGTCGCTGTAAGTGCCATTCACGACTTTCTGTGCAGTCCCTGTTTTGCCGCCGACACGGAGACCATCGTTGAACGCGCCTCGGCCGGAGCCATTCGCGACAACAGATTCCAATGCTTCTCTTACTTGGGCAGAAGTTTCCTCGCTAATGACGCGGCGTTTCATTTCAGGTTCAAACGTTTGCAACGTCTCTCCCTTATCATTCTTAATTTCCTTTACAATATACGGACGATACAAATATCCGCCATTTATAGCAGCCGCCACAGCCTGCACTTGTTGAATCGGTGTTACGGAAATCCCTTGGCCAAAGGCAGTCGTTGCTTGTTCAACTGGGCCGAATGCATCTTTTGAGAAAAGAATCCCTTTTGCTTCGCCGGCTATACCAGAGCCTGTCGTTTCGCCAAAGCCAAAATCCCGTATATATTGATCAAGCTTTACACCGCCTAAACGCTGGCCGATTTCGATGAATCCTGGGTTGCAGGAGTTTTCTACAACTTCTAAGTATGACTGGTGACCATGCCCTTCCCGCTTCCAGCAACGCAGTCTAGCGTTGGCAACCATCGTGTAGCCAGGGTCATTAAAAAAATCATTATGAAGATCGATCACCTTTTCCTCAAGGCCAGCAGCGAGTGTAACGATTTTAAAAGTCGATCCCGGTTCGAATGTCATCCATACCGGCAAATTCCGGTTATAAATCGCCTGATCTGTATCTTGGTATTCCGCAGGATGGAAAGTAGGCATTGAAACTAACGAAAGAATTTCACCTGTTTTCGGATTCATAATAATTCCGATTGCCTGTGTCGCATCATATTTTTCCATCGCCTGAATAAGTTCCCGTTCCATAACTTTTTGCATATCGACATCAATTGTCAGTCCTAATGTAGCACCATTCTTACCTGTTTGGAAACCATCATCGACATGTGGCAACGGTATCGCCTTCGCATCAGTGTAAAGGCGAATTTTATCACCTGTGCCTTGCAAAATTTCATCGTACGCATATTCAATGCCCGCAAGGCCTGTTCCATCGAAACCCGTAAAACCGATCAGCCTCGAAAGCATTTCACCATACGGGTAGTTCCTAACAAAATCCACTCCCGTATACAAGCCATCGATTTGCAACTTGGAAATTTCTGTCGCCTGTTCCTGAGTGATATTTTTGCCTTCAGGAGCCAACTTGTTCATATAAGATTTCTTTGTCATCTTTTTCAACAATACTTCCTTGTCGACTTGCAATATATCCGCTAGCAGTGCTGCCGCCTTTTCCGGTTCTTTGTTTTGAGAAGGCATAAAATATAGCGTCGGAGCAAGTTGGTTTCCAACGATCAGCTGACCGTTTCGATCTTGGATTTCCCCCCTGATTGCGCCAAAAGGGATTTCCCGATCCCAGTTCTCTTCCGCACGCGCTTTCAACCATTCATGTTTAATGATTTGAACGTGGAAGAGCTTTGCTATAACCATGGAAATGGATATGAGAAAAATGATGAAAACTGCCCGCAATCGCTTCTTTGATTGCAAATCAGCATATTTACGCAGAGCCCCACACCTTTCGTTTTTCTATCAACCTATGAATGGGCGGGGACAGCTATACATCATCCACCAATTATCTCTTCTACTTCCTCATCTTCTTCCGCTTCATTTTGTTCAATTGGTGTATGCTGATCTTCGGGTGATTTTAGCTGAAGTACAACGGGATCATTTTTACTAATGACAGCTCCCGCAGAAAGACTTTGTTCGGTCACAAATCCATCGCCGTTCAATCGAATATCAAGTCCAGATAACATTTTAAATGATAGAGCCATTTTTTTCGACCACCCGGAAAAATTTGGAAGGGTTGTATCTCCCTCAGTTTCCAACAAGACTAGTGAGCCATCACTCAACTTTGTACCCTCTTCTGGGTATTGGCTTTTCACCTTGCCCCCCTCACCGATCAACACCGGAGAAAATCCTTGTTGTTCAAGTGTTGCCATCGAGGATGCTGCATCTTCTCCAATATGGTTTGAGAGTGATTTTGTCGATGATGTTTGACTATCCTCTGGAAGTATATTCATATACTTCAAGCTGCTTTCCATTATGGAAGTAAACAACTCGGCGACGGGATCCGATCCATATTGTCCTGGTTCAAGTTTTGGCTGTTGGACAATTACATATGTCAATAATTGCGGATCATCGATTGGAGCCATTCCGAGGAATGAATAAAGATAATTGCCGTCCCCGTACAGATAGCCCCCGCCTTCCGAAATTTCAGCAGTTCCCGTCTTTCCACCGACGGAATATCCAGAAAGCGCAAATTTCCGCCCTGTACCAACGTCAGAAGTGACTGTAGAAGCTAAAACCTCTCGGACCTGCTTCGCAGTTTCCGCTGAGATCGGGGATTTCCTCTCTTCCGCCTTATGATCCTCTACGACTTCACCAGTGTTCGGATCAACAATTTTATCGATGACATACGGCTTCATCATCTTGCCGTCATTCGCAATTGCATTCGCGGCTTGGATCATTTGGATAGGGGTGACAGTAGATCCTTGTCCATATGAAGTTGTTAATCTTTCACTTGGATTAATATCCAAAATTATGCCCGGTACTTCATTTGGTAAGTCGATTCCGACCTTTTCACCAAAGCCGAAACCATGTAAATATTCGATGAATGTCCGGTCGCCCATTCTTTCTAACAAATAGGCCATCGATACGTTCGATGATCTTTGGAACCCTTCTAAGAAAGTGATTCTACCCCAGCCGGTACGATTAACGTCCCTAATTGTTTTATCATAGATTGTATATTGTCCTGACTGATACTCGGCGTATGGATCCCATTTCTTCTCCTCGATTGCAGCGGCCAATGTAAACATTTTCATCGTAGAACCAGGCTCAATCGTATTCTGAACTGCTTCATTCAGCCAGTTTTCCGTCAATCCTTCACGAGTGGCAGGATGGAAAGAAGGACGTTGGCTCATCGCATAGATTTCCCCGGTCTTCGGATTGGTGACGACGACAAGCATTTTTTTAGGAGAATATTTCTGATTGACTTGATTCATTGCATCTTCGACAAAGTTCTGGATCGTTTTATCAATCGTCAATTGAATCGTCATTCCATCTTTTGCCGCAACAATTTTCTCCTCTGATTTTGGCAAGAGATATCCCCATATATCAGTTTTATAATCCACCTTACCGTCCGTTCCGGTTAACGCTTCGTTATATGTCTTTTCGAGACCCATTTTACCAACTGTAGACACATTCTTGTCCTTATCTTCTTCTCGCATCGCAAACCCAATCAAATAAGATGCGAAATCACCATTTGGATAAAAACGTTTTTTATCTTCAATGAATTGCAGACCCGTAACGCCTTCTTTTTCCGCAGCTTCTTTAATGGCTAGCATCGTTTCATGACTAATGTCGCGTCCTGCTTTTCCAAACTCGATTTGGTAGACTTCCGAATTTTTCTTTACAGCCGAATCCCTAATCTGGATCATTTTTTCTTTCTCCATCGGGATGAACCTGCTTAGCAAATCCGCAGCCTTATCAAAGTCAGTTACATGCCTTTTCTTTTTTGCGCCTTTTTCAGTCGCTTTTTCATTCAATATTGCGATCAATCGATAGCTCAAAGTATCGGAAGCAATTAATTCACCATTTCGATCGACGATTTTGCCTCTTTCGGCTTTAAGGATGGACTCCCTTGCATATTTCGCTTCAGCCATGGCAGCCATCTGTCTTCCTTCGGCCTGTCCCGTGATTTGAATGCTTAACAACCGCCCAAACAAAAGAAAAAAGAGCCCTCCGAAAACTACGAACATCAGAAAGGCTCCCCATTGAAATCGAAACTTCTTTTTCATCGTCCAGGCACGACCTTTACGTTTTTCTCGTTAAGATTCAAGCCGAGCTCCTTCGCTTTATTCCAAATTACTTCATATGTAGATTTTTCGCTCACTTGTATGGACAACTCTGTATTTTGTTTTGTAGTTTCTGCAATTTCTTTGTTGATTTCTTGTACTTCCTTGTTTGTATCATTAATTTGAGCTTGTGTATGCAAAACCATTGTAGAGAGGATAACGAGAACTGCCGCGAACAGCACGAACAGGAATTTTTCCCCTGTCGAGAATAGTTTTCGTGAACGCCTCGCAGGCTGTTGGGTCTCATGTGTCTTAGGTTGTTGAGGTGCATGTACTTCATGTATTGTATTCATTTGAAAGCTTCTCTGTTCCAATGCCATTTAACAAGTTCCCCCTTTATTTTTTCTCTATGACCCGCAATTTTGCAGATCTGGATCTTTTATTCACTTCGATTTCTTCCTCGCTTGGAAGGATCGGTTTCCTTGTGATTAATTTAAAATCGGGCTCCATACCTTCAGGAACAATTGGCAAATTAGGCGGCAGTTCCGGCATGGATGACGCTTCTTTAAAAATCGTCTTGCACAATCTGTCTTCAAGTGAATGGAAAGTGATGACACTAATGCGTCCACCCGGATTCATAACCGTCAATGCTTCGGTCAAGGAATCTTCCGCTGCTCCAAGTTCGTCGTTCACAGCTATTCTGATTGCTTGGAAAACCCTTTTCGCTGGATGTCCACCAGTTCTGCGTGCTGCGGCAGGAATCCCTTCTTTGATCAATTCGACAAGCTCGCCCGTTGTCTTGATGGGTGCGTTTTTCCGTGCCTCTTCGATCTTTCGGGCAATACTTTTGGAGAACTTCTCTTCCCCATATCTGAAAAAGATGCGAACCAAATCTTCATAAGACCATTCATTCACTACGTCAAATGCAGTCAAATCCGCCTCAGTGTTCATGCGCATATCAAGCAAAGCATCATGATTGTAACTGAATCCTCGTTCCGGAGTGTCGAGCTGGGGCGAGGAAACACCTAAATCATATAGAATGCCGTCCACCGAATGAACATTAATCTTCTCCAATTCATATTTCAAATTCCTGAAATTTGAATGGATAAATGTAACTTGCTCCAAATAATCCTTCAACTTCACTTCCGCAGCGTCAATAGCTGTCGTATCTTGATCGAAGCAAATCAATCTGCCGCCAGCTGTTAGCTTCTTCACAATTTCTAAGCTATGCCCTGCACCACCAAGCGTGCAATCGACATAAATGCCATCAGGTTTAATGTTGAGCCCATCGACGGCTTCGTGAAGTAATACTGTTGTGTGATCGAACATTGAAACCGCCTACTTTCCATTTTTTAATAAATCATCAAGTTAAAAATCAAAATCAATAATGTTTTCCGCGATTTCATTGAATGATTGCTCCGACTCGTCGTAATAAGAATCCCAAGACGATTTTGACCAAATTTCTATGCGGCTTGAAACACCGATAACGACACAATCTTTTTCAACTTTCGCGTAATCGAGTAATGAGGATGGAATATTGACACGGCCCTGCTTGTCAATTTCAACTTCTGTGGCACCTGAGAAAAAGAATCGGGCGAATGCGCGGGCATCCTTTTTCGTAACCGGCAACGCCTTCAATTTTTCCTCTAGTCGCTTCCATTCCTCCATAGGGTAACCGAAGAGGCAGTTATCCAATCCACGAGTCAGCACAAAACCATCCATTAGATATTCCCTGAATTTCGAAGGGACTATCAAACGGCCTTTTGCATCTACAGTGTGCTGATATTCGCCCATGAACATACTCTTCACCCCACTATATGTTTTTAATGTACCACATCCCTCCACATTCCTCCACTCAAATTCTATTTTCCTTGTAAAATGTGTATATAGTACTTGTTTCATTGAGATATCGATAAAATTCACGCTTAGATTACATAAATGCATTAACTCTCTAAATAGCTCATAATTGCTCAAAAAAAGTTTCGCATTCCCTGTCTTAAACAAACAAAAAAACGCCAAATGCAGACAACAAATGCCCGCATCGGCGTTCTTCATTATTTACAAATATACGATTTGGTGAGTTCCGTCCATTGTAATCGGCTGGCGAAGCAAGTCTTGTACTAATTCAGGTCCATATTGATTCATGAAAATGTATGGAGTAAAAATACGCTCTTGCAAAGATCCTTCCGGCAATAGCTCGTTTTCAAGGATGCTATATTTGCGAAGGGCCGTTTCGTGTTGAATCAACAACTCCTCCTCCGCCTTCTTCCTTATATAATCCAACTGCTTTTCATGGAACTTCAGATTTTTCTCTAGCAACTGCAACATTGCCGTGCTTGAGCCTTCTCTGAGCTTTTCGTATTTCCCTTTTAATAGCATTTCCGTTTCCGTAAGCAGCTTTTCAAATTGTTCGTTTTGTAACGAATCAATAAATTGCTCTCTGACTTCTAGAACTTTTCCAGAGAACACATCTTCCAGCGTCAAAGAAACTGACTCCATTGCCTGCTTTGCCCGTTTGGAAACCAATGTCATCGATACACGGGGAACGATGATCGGCATCTGAATTCCGAAAAGATGAAAAGCGTCTTTCAATAAAGCCCAGTATGCAATTTCACCAGGTCCTCCGACGAATGCAAGCACCGGAAACACAAGGTCCTGCATGATAGGACGTGTGGCAACATTATTGCTTAATAGCCAAGGCTTTTCGACAGCGATATTCAGCATTTCTTCGCGAGTGAAGCGGATGCCTGTACTGTCGTTCACAAAATGCCCATCCTCCCTGGACAGAAGGACTCGGCCAGTTTCATGTACATAAAACAGATGCGCCCCATCCTTTTCTGCTTCGATTGGCTTTCCAAATCCTAAACCGGAATATTGTTCTTCCTTTTCGACGACCAATCGGGCAATCTCATCAGATCCCGTTATCATTTTTTCAAAATGGCTTTTTTCGATTTCACGCAACGGCTTGTACGCTGAATCGATGAAGAGGAGTCCTTGCTCTTGGAAAAGACCATTCATTAATCGAACGAAAAAACTAGTGAAAGTTTCTTCTGCCTCGACTGCAGTCAACACTTCCACAAGCAATTCACGAGTATGCGCCGTTTCACCGAATTGGCGAAACACACCTTCTACGAATGAAGTCATTTCCTTGCGATTATATGTTGCATCGGACGCCATTAATTTCAGAATGAATTTCTCCGGGTACTTATGTTTTGTCGTTCCTTGGGAGGATTCTGTATAGACATGATTGATTTCATTCAAGTCATGATCTTCCCCCGCGACCCAAAACACAGGGATGACAGGAACCCCAAGCTCTTTCCTTTTCTCCTCTGCAAGTAGAATAACTGTAATCGCTTTGTGAACGGAATAGAGCGGTCCAGTCATGATGCCTGCTTGCTGCCCGCCAATAACGACAACTCCATTTCCAGTAAGTTCTTCAAGATGCATAGATGCCTTTTTTGAAATACCAAATGGCTCCATGAAGGAACGAATTACTGAAGAAAGCTCTTTCCTAAGAAACGGCCGATTGGATAATTCCTTCAACCTTTCTGGATAGGACCTGCTTTCATTTCTATAATCAAAAAAATTATGTATGAATTGTTCATCATGATTGTAAGCTTGCATTACTTTATTTCCATTATTCAATGTCATTGACTTGATTTCCATCATTGATGCCCCTTTTTTACTTGTATGAACAGAGTATATCATTCTCAATCATCGGAATGAAAAATATACGCTTACCATCTGAACTGAATTACGTCATTTTACATATTCCGATATTTTAAAGCTAAGACCGATAATGAGAAGTACGATATAAGTAAAGGACAATACGAGAAAGTACAATCTCCAGGTTTTCTGCATGACACGAGTTATTTGGAACTCCTTTTCCTTCAGCCTTTCAACAACCGTAAAGAGAATGGCGATCAAAATGGCGATAGCTGAAATATAAAAACCAGTTCCTTTACCAAAAATCGTCATAGATGTAATATACACCGATAAAAACAAAAAAGGGGTTGTAAAGTCTGCCGCTTTCCCGATAACTGCGGCAGGCGCTGTGCCCATTTTCCTCATTCCGATCAGGAATAGAATCGTTATGAGAAATGGAAATAAAACGATGATTCCTGTAAGTATAGACAAGAAGCCATTTATCATGCCGATCAACTCCTATCTATCGCAAGCAGCATTTTTTCGAGAGTTTGCAATAAACCCAAACGCGCCCCACGCCTCTCGCCCATTTGAATAACTGACGAAACAACCGTTTCAATCTCCATCGGATTCCCATTCATCCGATCGATCAACATGGATGATTTATTTTTTGCGGTTCTAATACAAACTTCTTCAACGACCGCTTTCGATAAATCTCCTTGCATTTCAGGAAAAGCAGCATTGATTTCCTCAAACAATTGATCAAAGAGTGTTTTAGCGTACCTATTCTCCACTAATTCCCCGTTCCTCACTTGCAAAATAGCTGTTAATGGATTGATCATGCAATTTATCAATACTTTGCGCAAAACAATTTGTTGTGCGTCATTTGTAAACGCCACTGGAAACAAAGATGAATTTGCATCCTTCATAAAATCAAAACTTGTCCCATCTCCTCTGTAAGGAGCAATCTTTATAGTACCTACTCCGTTATGTGATACAGTGCGATCATCCAAACGTCCCGCGCCATGTTCAACAGTCGCAAAAAACACATTGGGCATTGAAGTTTCGCTTACAAAATGGAAATGTTCATATCCATTTTGAACGAACATGACTGGACTCTTTATATTTCTTTCAAGAATGTCATCAACAATCGATGCGACTCCACCGTACTTCGTCGCGACGATCCACGGGGCATTTCCTGGCAATTTTTCAATATCGGTTTCTGCTTCCGCGTTCAAATCCACTTCTGAACCGTCGCTATTGATCCGCCTTATTCCATGCTCTCTAATAGTAGCCGCCTGTTTTTCGCGTCTTACATAAAACACAACTTTTGCCCCCGTCTCTATTAAATAGGAGCCTATGAGCAAACCAATAGAACCCGCACCTGCGATAACAACCTCCATCCATTTCTCCCCTTTTTTAAAAGGGCGACCTCTAGAAAGGCGCCCTTTATTTTTCCTTATATTCAATTATACAGGAAAGACAGAATGTTTTTTAGGTGGTAATGGAAGTTCTTTTGTTGAGTAAAAGCGGAAACGATCGGCAAGTACGCTTCTCAAATCCGAAGGCGAGACAATCTCGTCGATAATCAGCTCAGAAGCCATTTTATAAATATCGATTTCCTCTTTATATTCTTTGTGTTTCGCCTGAACGAAAGCTATTTTCTCTTTCGGATCCTCGATCGCTTCGATTTTATTTGAATAGACTGCATTGACCGCAGCCTCTGGACCCATCACTGCAATCTGCGCAGTCGGCAGCGCAATGCATACATCGGGCTCGAAAGCAGGTCCTGCCATTGCATAAAGTCCAGCACCATAAGCTTTCCGGACGACGACAGAAATTTTAGGAACAGTTGCCGAACTCATCGCCATAATCAATTTCGCACCATGCCGGATAATACCGTCACGCTCCACTTTTGTACCGATCATGAAGCCAGGGACATCCGCCAAGAACAATAGCGGGATAGAAAATGCATCGCATAAGTTAATGAATTTGGCCGCTTTATCCGCCGAATCGACGAAAAGGACGCCTCCTTTCACTTTTGGCTGATTTGCGATAATTCCTACTGACTGCCCTTCAATCCGAGCGAGTCCTGTAATAAGTTCCGGTGCGAATAATTTCTTAATATCAAAGAAACTACCTTCGTCAATCAAAGCACCAATTGCTTCATACATATCAAACGGTGCATTTTGGTTTTCAGGAATAATCTCTTCCAAAGACCTGCCCGCCTTAGCTGCAATTGCCTCTTTCATGGAAGGTTTTTCAGTGTAGTTAGCTGGAAAATAATTGAGATAGCGCCGCGCTTCGCTAATCGCTTGTTCTTCGCTTTCTACGAGCACATCGCCGCATCCGCTTACAGTGCAATGCATTCTAGCGCCGCCCATCTCTTCCAGTGACACTTTTTCGCCAATCACTTTTTCCGCCATCCGTGGAGACCCTAAATACATGGAAGCATTGCCTTCCACCATGATGACTATATCGCAAAACGCTGGAATATAAGCCCCTCCGGCAGCTGAAGGTCCGAATAACAGACAGATTTGCGGTATGAAACCCGATAATCTTACTTGATTGTGGAATATCCTTCCCGCACCACGGCGGTTTGGGAACATTTCAAGCTGATCTGTTATACGCGCTCCTGCGGAATCGACAAGGTATAACATCGGCACTCTGTTCTTCTCAGCAATTTCTTGGATGCGGATAATTTTCTCAACAGTTCTCGATCCCCAAGAACCCGCTTTTACCGTCGAGTCATTTGCCATAACGCAAACAGTTTGCCCATTCACTTTCCCAATAGCAGTAACAACGCCATCCGCCGGTAAATCTTCAGCTTCACAATTTGCGAACCGTCCATCCTCCATATACTTGCCATCATCGAATAGCAGCTTGAGGCGATCGCGTACAAACAGTTTACCCTGCTCTTTTAATTTTTCATGATATTTTGGATGTCCTCCTGAGAGCACCTTCTCAATTCTTTTTCCCAGCTTTTCGTTATAACTAGTCTGTTTTGTCATATTCGTCATCGTTATACCCCCTCCGATCACATTCCCATCAGTTCATTGCTTTACCAAAACAGTTTTTATCCCTCAATTACCGCCAATACATCCTCTTCATTTACAAAATCTCCAACTTGGACATTAATGGATGTCACTTTTCCAGAAACCTCCGTCTCGACAGGAATCTCCATCTTCATCGACTCCAGAACGATGACCACTTGGCCCGCTTGCACTTCTTCCCCTTCAAATACATTCACTGTAAATACCGTACCTGCCATTGCCGCTTTTATCTGTGTCATTTTTCCGCTTCCTCCTTTTCGGTTTTCAACCATTCTGTCAGTACATTCGTATTATAATTGCCTTCCTTAAATTCTACTGAACCTATGAAATGTTTAAAGAGTGGAATATTTGATTTCACTCCTTCAATCGTGAAAGTGTCAAAAAAATTAACCGCTTCGCTAATCGCTTCTTGTCGTCCTTCCGCATGTATGATCACCTTCGCTATCATTGGATCATAAAACGGTGTTATATTTCCGCCTTCTTCATAGCCCGAGTCAATGCGCACATTTGCATGATTATTCCAAGCCATTTTACGGATTGTCCCTGGGGAAGGCATGAACGTAACTGGATCCTCCGCATAAATACGGAATTCAATCGCATGCCCATGGCTTTTGATCTGTTGCTGATCCTTTACCGGCAATTCATTACCTTTGGCCACTTCAATCTGCCACTCGACTAAATCATATCCGGTTACTTCTTCCGTAACGGGATGCTCCACTTGAAGACGGGTATTCATTTCGAGGAAATAAAACTCATCATTTTCCGATAAAATAAATTCGACAGTACCAGCATTCCGGTACCCGACCGCTTCCCCCGCGGCAACAGCAGCCTTATATAGCCGCTCAGCCACTTCTCCCTTCAAGGAAGGCGATGGAGATTCTTCGATCACTTTCTGATTCCTTCTCTGTACGGAACAATTACGTTCGAATAGATGGACGATATTCCCTTTATCATCCCCGAAAATTTGCACTTCAATATGGCGTGCGTTTTCGACGAACTTTTCAAGAAAAACGATATCATCACCAAAATACGCTTTCGCTCGGCTTTTAACAGATTGAAAATGTTGACTGAGCGCTTGCTCATTTTCACATCGCACCATTCCGATGCCGCCACCACCCGCACTCGCTTTTAACATGATCGGATATCCAATCGTTTCTGCAGCCTGAATCGCTTCCTCAATAGAGGAGACTCCTTCATCTGTGCCAGGCACAACCGGTACACCCGCATTTTTCATTTTTATTCTCGAGGCAATTTTATCGCCCATCAATTCGATCGTTTCCGCATCCGGTCCAATAAATGTCAAACCTGCGTCCCGCACTTTACGTGCAAAGGATGCATTTTCGGATAACAGTCCGTAGCCAGGATGAACAGCGTCCGCCCCAACTTTCAAAGCTACGTCGATAATGTCTTCCGCTTTCAAATAGGATTGCACTACAGGACCAGGTCCGATACTAATTGCCTCATCCGCGTACTTGACAAACGGCATATGCACATCGGCTTCAGAATGGACAGCGACAGTCTTTATGCCAAGCCGTTTGCACGTCTTCATGATCCTTAATGCGATTTCCCCACGATTCGCAATAAGTATTTTATTCATATAGTAACCCCCCAAGCTGCATTGTTTAAACTTCTCCCCATTACTAGTTTATACGATGAATGAAACCGTTTTCAACTATTTGTCTGAATTCCTTTGAAAATCTGATCTTGCATATATTCTTACATAACGGATTTCATTTATTTTCTAGTTAAGAAATTTGCAACGGCTTCATGGTGGGCATCGCTTTCCCATAGTTTTGCGCATTGCGCTGATTCTTCGAGCATTCTTTCTTTAAGCCCTTTTTGCTCCCAATCCACTATCGCTATCTTTTTATACGCTTTATGAACGGATGGATGTATTTTCTTCATATCGCAAATGAATTCTTCTAAAGCATCTTGTGCATTTCCTTCGTAAATTCCTGTTGCCCAACCGATTGTTTGCAATTGTTCCGCTGTATGTACTTTTGCTTCTGATAATAATTTTAATGCTGTACCGTGATTGTTCATTTTAACGAATAGTTGAGAAGCTCCTCCCCATCCGCTCGTGATCGCTAATGTACCTTGGATGAATCCCGCTTTCGCTTTCGATGAGACAAGCCTATAATCGCATGCTGTGGCAATTTCGCATCCGCCACCGACTGCAGCTCCGTTGACGAGTGCTATGACAGGTACAGGCAATGACGCCAATCTGTACAATAGCCCTGCCATCTTGCTCAACATCGGGTAAGCTTCGTCCGCGGTACGGAATCCATGGAATTCAGATAGGTCACCGCCCGAACAAAATGCACGGTCGCCTTCACCTGTTACGACTGCATACGCTATGCTAGCATCCGATTCTACTTCTGATAGAAACATTTCAAGACCATCCATGACTGCGTGATTAATCGCATTCCTCATTTCTGGCCGATTGATCGTGAAAGTTGCGATTCCATTATTGATTTCGATTTTATAGGACATGCAAACCCCTCCTTAGGTAGTTGAATAAAAGTTATCGGTCATTTCCATAGAGTTATCGATCACTTCAGAGCACATATCGATCATTTTCCAGCCTTTATCGGTCATTTCCCAAGAGTTATTGTCATTTCGGGATCTTTGACTCATCTTTTTTAATTATTTTACTCTGTGCCGCCTCTGCTTTTCTGTCAATCCAGCTTCGAGTGGCAGTTAACCTCCAACCGAAGCTTTATAATATAAAAAAACCACCGGAGCCATGGCCTCACGGTGGTTTTTAAGCAGGTGAACTTATTCGCCTACTACGTCTTTTCCTTTGTAATGACCGCAAGATTTGCAAACGCGGTGCGCAAGTTTCATTTCGCCGCAATTTTCACAAGTTGTCATGCCTGGAACTTGTAGTTTGTAATGCGTACGACGAAGTCTTTTAGCTGTTTTTGAAGTTCTTCTTTTTGGTACTGCCATTTGAGGCACCTCCTTAGTATCGTATCGCCTATTCCTTGTCCGAATTAAAAAAGTCTGCTAATCCAGCCAATCGAGGATCAACTTTCTTTTCCTTTTCTTCACGGAGCCGCTCTTCGAATTCTTCGTCGGTTGTATAAGACCAGCCTTTCCCCTCTGCCCCTGTCATCTCTTCAGCTTTTTCACTGAAAACCTGCATAGGAACTTCGAGAAGAACTAATTCTTCAAAGATCGGGGTCGGATCAATGATTTCGCCGACAACCGGGTGGATCATGTCATCCGTTGCAAGTGTAGCCTCATCCCAACTGAACTGTTCGTCCGTTTCCACTGAAAAAGGATATTCGACATCTTCCCAAGTTCGTGAACAAGGCAATGTCATTACACCTTCAAGCTTGAAATGGCAAGTTAGTTTTTTCGAACCGATTATGCAGCTGCCCGTTACATGGACAGGCTTAATATCCCGGATTTCCGGATTCCGTTTTTTGACGGAGTCAAGGTTGACCGCTTCGTCAAGCGGCATTGCTCCTTGTCTGTATTTCTGTAATTGATGAATGGACCATTTCACGTCTATATCACCTCAAGACAACACTGTTGATTATATAATGGATAAAAAGGGATGTCAAGATATTTTCTTGTCACCTAAATCACATCAAAGTATAATGTAAATTAGATTATACCGAAGGGGTGGACAGATTGAAAGCTACAGGTATCGTCGTTGAATATAATCCATTGCATAATGGACATGTCTACCATGCTCAGCAGGCGAGGAACGCTACGAATGCTGATGTTATCATCGCAGTGATGAGCGGAAATTTCCTACAAAGGGGCGAGCCCTCTTTTGTCGATAAATGGACAAGGACGAAGATGGCGTTAGCATCCGGCGTGGACATTGTATTTGAACTTCCTTACCGTTTTGCAACATCCAACGCTCCTCTATTTGCGCAAGGTGCAGTCGAGCTGCTTGATGCTGTTGGATGTGAATCTTTTTGTTTCGGTAGCGAAGACGGCAATATCGAGCCTTTTCAAAATAGCTTACGGCTAATTGACCGCCATACCGTTCAATACGAATCAGCAGTGAAGAATGCAGTCGCAGAAGGAATAAGCTATCCAATGGCGCTGAATAAGGCGTATAAAATAATCCAAGCGGGACATCCAGAGATTCCTGTGGCCGATTTGTCCATGCCGAACAACATTTTAGGGTTTCATTATATGGCAGCCGTACAATCGATCGGTTCATCGATGGAAGCCGTAACGATCAAGCGAATGGGAGCCGGCTATCATGATGACACATTGGATAGCCAAAAAATTGCAAGTGCAACAGGAATCCGCAAATCGTTCTTTAGCACGGAAACACTTGACGAAGTTTCAGATTTTATTCCGCAAGCTACAAGACGTCTGCTCATAGAATGGGATGCGGAAAGGAAGGCCTTCGGCAACTGGGATACCTTTTACCCATACTTGCGATATATAATTTTGCGAGATGGTCCTTCCCGGCTTCGTTCGATTGCAGACGTTTCAGAAGGAATTGAAAATCTCATCTTTCGCGCAGCACAATCTCATGATTCATTCCAATCATTCATGGATGCCGTCAAATCTAAACGGTACACATGGACTAGGATTCAACGGATGCTGACGCATATACTAACTGGATTTACGAAAGAAATGCGCTCTAAAATGGAAAAACCGTCTTATTTGCGTTTACTCGGAATGACAAATGAAGGTCGTTCTTATTTAAGCGGCCGCAAAAAGAATCTTGGATTGCCACTCATTAGTAAAGTCGCTTCTTTTTCCGATCCTGCGTTGAAGATGGATATTTCCGCATCCGACATATATGCGCTAGCGCTTGGAAAAGGTAGCGACCATTCGAAAATCGGTTTGGATTACGTAACCTCACCAATTATGGAAAATCACTTCTCTTCCAAATCTTTCAAGTAATTTAGAGCATCATCGATTGTAGTCACGGGCACGATTTTCATTTTCGTGCCTATTTTTTCTGCTGTTTTTACCGCTTCCTCATAGTTCGTCAATATTCCTGGATTCTTTTCACGAACTTCATCCGGTAAATAATCGTTTGGCGCAAAAAAGATTTCAACGCCTTCCCGATCAGCCGCCATTATTTTGAAATCGGCTCCTCCAATCCTACCGACAGTTCCATCGGAAAGCATTTCTCCGGTTCCGGCGATGTTATACCCTTTTGTCAAATCCTCGTCAAGCAGCTGATTCATAATTTCCAAGGTGAACATAAGTCCTGCGGAAGGTCCGCCAATATCCGCCGTGTGGATATCCACTTTCGGATCCGTTGACAGTTCACGATCTTCCTGGAATTCTACACCTAAACCGATTCGTCCGTTCGATTTCGGTATTTCACTTAATGTGATGTCTACATCCACCATCTTTGAGTCCCGTTCCACAGTGACGGTGACTTTGTCGCCTTTTTCCTTGCCAGAAATAGATGATGCAAACTGTCCGCCTTCTTTTAACTGCACTCCATCGACATAGCGGATTTTATCACCCGTTTCGAGCTTACCATCAGATGCACTGTCTTGCAGGACAGATACGATGAAAACCCCATCATACGTAATATCGACTGGGATACCAGCTTTACTGAATGCTACGGTAATTGCATTGAATTGGGAATCTGACATAAGCTTTTTTTGACGAATATTATATTCTTTATCATCCTCCCCTTCTCTTCTCACCTTATTGATCGGCAACAATTTCATCCGATCAGAAAATTTTGAGGCAATATAGGAAAAAGGAGTAGCTTTTCCTATCGAAATAGTCATGAGATTGAAGGTTCCTACATCATCCTTATCTCCATCCTCGACCTCTACAATCGGTGCCAAATCATAAGCCCCGCCTGGTTTCGATATGTATGCCTCAAGAGGATAAACAAATAAAAACATTAATAAAAGCACTGCTACAGCTGTCAATCCAACCCTTTTCGCCTTCATACCTACACACCTCCATTAATAGCCTGTACAGATGGGACATATATATAACAAGAAAAGCGGAGGGCGCTTACTCAGCTTCGACAGGCATAAGGCGAAGATGCGAAGTGGCACTCTTTGCCACGCAGCAGCTTTGACTTATGACCCGAGAAGCTAGCGCCCGAAGCTAGACACAAGAAAAGCGGAGGGCGCTTGCTCAGCTTCGACAGGCATAAGGCGAAGATGCGAAGTGGCATTCTTTGCCACGCAGCAGCTTTGACTTATGACCCGAGAAGCTAGCGCCCGAAGCTAGACACAACAAAAGTACCCGTAGCCTAGACAGACAGTATTCGCTGATTGATAAGGCAGCTGGTAATTAGTGTACCACCGAAAATATCCATAATAAAGCATTAACAACAATCATTTGCAACACTCTTCATGGAAGGAGGAACACGAATGTTCACCACTTTAGATACTATGCAACGTCAAGCTCTATGATCAGCATCGCCATTATATGGGGATTGATCATCCTCTTCATCTTACAGCCCGGTATTGCCCATGACGGTGCAGAAGCCGGTGCTCAATTATTTGTACACGCCTTGCTCCCCTATTTGCTTCCATACATCATTTTGACCCAATGGCTATTGAAAGTGCCTGTGGAAAACCCGTCGG
The DNA here is from genome assembly GCF_051966875.1 of Sporosarcina sp. SAFN-015. Lineage (GTDB taxonomy): Bacteria > Bacillota > Bacilli > Bacillales_A > Planococcaceae > Sporosarcina. Next base: position 433,006 of record NZ_JBQCKP010000003.1, read on the forward strand.
TGAGCAGTTGGAAACGATATTTGAAAGCGTATATCCTCGGTTCATTCGGAGGATTTCCTGTCGGAGCTGTTACAGTAACAGAAATGGTGAAAAACGGTGAGCTATCTAGAAGGGAAAGCGGATACTTGCTTGCTGCATGCCATGCACCAGGACCCATGTTCATATTAGGATTTGTAGGCACCGAACTGTTCGGTGACACGGCGTCCGGTTGGAAGCTTTTGGCGTCCATTCATATTGCAAATATCCTCTTTTTTCTTTTTGCTTTATTAGTCATGAGGAAGGGACGTAAAGAATTAAATAGCTCAAAGCTTCAATTGAAAGAAAAACAGTCGAGTTCACCTTTTTTAGAGTCGATAAAAGACAGTTCAACTGTCATCATTCTTGTTGCGACGACGGTCATTTTCTTCTCCTCCCTCGGCAACGTGTTGACAACCGCCATTTCGAAAGCATTCACAGTTGACCTAGGTATCACAAAAACAGTGCTTCTTGCTATATTCGAAATGACTTCTGGCGTACAATCAGCGACTGACCACTTTTTCACAAGCCCAGTATTCCCTTTTTTAATCGCTGCAATCATTTCTTTGAACGGTCTTAGCATCCATATGCAAGTATTCGTCATTGCGAAAACGGTAGATACACCCCTTTTCCCATACTTTCTCAGCAGAGTGTGGAGTGTGATCACCGTGCCGCTCATCTTGTATTTTTTATTATGAAAAATGGTTATGACAAATACCTTGTCATAACCATTTTCCACTACTTTATGAACCTATGTACTTTTCTCGCAACGCCTTTTCGACTACGGCAGGGACGAGGCCGGAAATGTCACCACCATACCGCGCAACCTCTTTGACAATACTGGAGCTTAAAAATGAATATTGATTTTTCGTCATGACGAAGAATGTCTCAATGCTTTCATCCAACATTCTGTTCATAGAAGTGATTTGCATTTCATATTCAAAATCGGAGATTGCCCGCAACCCCCTTACAATGACAGAAGCTTCAACGCTGCGTGCATAATCAATTAGAAGACCTGATGAAGAATCGATGATGACGTTCGGAAATTTCGATGTGACTGCACGTATTAAATCCATCCGTTCTTCCACAGAGAATAAAGGATTTTTAGACGAATTATTCATGACAGCGACTCTCACTTCGGGAAAGACTTTGGCTGCCCTTTCGATAATGTCAAGATGACCGTTTGTAATAGGATCGAAGCTGCCAGGCACAACTGCTATTCTCTTTTTTGTCATAGAAGCTACCTCATTTCATATAAATGGAAACCGCGCTGTTCCCATAGATCGGGTTTTTGGTCTTTTCAAAATCACTATAAGCATCAGGAAGTGTCAATTGCTTATCATGTTCACAAACGATGATTGCATCGTCGGATAACATGCCTGCTTGAGCAATCGTATCCGCTAAATCATAAAATTTCGTTTCGGCATATGGTGGGTCGATGAAAAGTAAATCGATTTTAATATCTGTTGGCAATGCCCGAATAGCATTCCTCGCATCATTTCTAACAATATGTACTTGATCAGTAAAGCGGCATTTTTCTACATTCTCACGAATGACGGAACATGCCTTTTGATTTTTCTCGAAAATATAAGCTTCGTCTACTCCCCTGGATAATGATTCAATGGAAAGTGAACCGCTGCCGCCAAACAGTTCGACAGCGATTCCCCCGTTAAAATAAGGACCAATCATATTGAATATCGATTCTTTTACCTTATCTGATGTAGGTCTTGTCAAATTGCCAGGCAATGATTTTAATGGTGTTCCTTTTCTGGATCCGGATACGACCCTCATTTTAATTCTCCTCCTAACAACGACTTCACTACAATCGTATCTTCATTTTTTTGAATGGATAAATGGAATATCCGCCTTAATGCATCTTCCGCAAAATAATACTCGTTTCCAATGAATGCATATGGCTTTTCGCGTAATTCATACCTCTTTTCATTTAATACATAAAAAGGGTCACGCAACGAGAATCTGAATTTCTCTTCTTCACTTTCAATATAAATAGAACTTTCATTTGCAGATACATCATAGCCGTTTCTGGATAACAATTTACTCGCCGGATAAAGTGTCTGCTTGTCCATAATAATAACTTGAACGTCTTCTTGAGCTTCACCGTTCATATAAACTGTTCGCGTGTCCTCAAGTACGAAAGGATAGCTTCCTTCAGTGTTCTTTTGAACAAAGGAAGTTTTCCACCCGGCAACTTCTCCTATCAGCTCATCCAGTATAGATGCATCAATATGCTCGCCGTATTTCTCAGTGAGACGGGACTGCAATATTTCGTACTGTTCTTCTGTCAATGAACCTTTCATTGATTCAAATACCGCTTTGGCTTCTTTAGTACCAGTTGGCGTATCAATGGAAATCGATGTGACTAAACTTGCTACAAGTTGCTCTCGCTCCGATATGGCATACATCGAGCGGACTCCTCTTTCCAAAACTAAGTCAGACAGCTCCGTTGCTTTCAGCTGGGTAATAATAAATCGGGAAGATTGAAGAGGTTTCCCTTCTGGATCCAATACGACAGAAATATGTCGGGTATTTAAGTCTTTCAAGTCGCCATTTAACTGCTCTGCGACATCAGCATCTATTGAATCCGCGAATATCGAAAGACGATCGCCTCGATATGCTTCCGGATAAACTTTGCGTTGCCAATAAAGATCCGAGACTGTACCGTTCCCTTTGAACATTGAATAATCGACCATGTCCATTTTTTTGGTTCCCACCAACGGGAGACCGCTGATCCACATTCCACCAATGCCGCTTTCATCCGTTACATGTAAAATCGTAGAATCCGGTTTCGCATTTCTCAGCTTGGCAAATGGTTCCTTAAAAAGCTTTCGGCTTTCTAACGTTCCGGATATCGGTATTTCGTACGAGATGGATTGCCTGCTATGCTCCCCTTCCAAAATTGCTGTGGCATTTTCATTCATTCTTATACATGAAGATTCAGTTTCCAGAAAACAAGCATGCTTTCTGCTCTCTGCAGGATAAATAATTTCGTATCGTCCCTCATCCAAGTTGTGAAAATGATGTGTAATAAAAATAGCGTCCGCTCTATTGATCACTTCAATTTCCTGGACATAGCGGGATAATTTTTCAGACGACCCACTTGCATCCGCCAATTGACTATAATGCATATAGAGTAAAACCGAATTCATGATAATTAATAGACCGACGATGCGGAATGTGATCTTCAATTGCTGCACCTCATTGCAAGGGATGTTTAATGTACTTGAAAAATGCTATGATGAACTATATTCCGAATGGAGAAAGGTAGTGTCATGTATGTTACAACAGTACTTTATCGAATTGGGTGAAGGTTATGGAGACATCTATGAGCTTTTAGAACTAATCGAAACGAATCAACATCGCCTCCATAGAACTTTCATCTTTTCTTCAAACACTAACAGCGGACAAGCGATCTCCGTAGCAGCTGCATTCCAACCTGCCCGAAACAGCAATTTCATGCCAATATACATTTGCAGGGAAGGAATCATACAACCTGGGGAATCTAAGTCAAAAAGAAGGCTCCTCTTTGAAGAAGTATCCTTGCAGAATGGCCAGGAACCGATTTTTATTGGGTTGAAGCATTCTTCTGAATTCGCCGATTCCAAACTGTTCTATCAGTATATAACAGGAATCCTTCGTCTTAATCATCTTGTTCCGCCATTGCGATAAATTAGAAAATTTTATAATCCGATTTTGTAGTCATATTCCTTTGCCTTATCAGGTTTGGCGTTCTCATATTCAGTTTTAACAAATGGACGATAAGACGGAAGTACTTTTTTAACAGACGGAAGTCGTTCAAGTTTTCGTATCGTATCGTCAACGTCCACTTGATCACAATAAAGGACGACGTATTTCATTTTTCTGGAAATATAATGGACGTGGCCGTATTTACGTAGAGATTTAGCCTGTTTCAAATGATGGAGATATACTATAATCCCTTGTCGATCAATCATGATTTTCCCCTCTTTTCCTACCCCATACAATACCATAGTAGAGAAATGACCTGCAACCGAACATTGCTGACATCTTCCGTTTTTTCCCCTATAATGAGGAAAGGACATGTTAACTTGCTATGTAAGTTTACGCAAAGGCGTAATTGATCGATAAATGAGGAGGATACGAAAATGGGAAGAAAAACGAAAGTGGCTCTTACGGTGGGAGCAGCCGGAGTTGCTGCTTGGGCCGCATCCAAAGTAGTTGCAAAGCCTCAACCCCGACCCACGAAGGAAGCGCTAGAATTCAAGGATCCGGTCGTCCTTTCGCATCGCGGAGGAATGAAATGCGCTCCGGAGCACACGTTGGCGGCGTTTTCAAATTCAGCAGAACTAGGAGTCCATGGTTTTGCTGTAGACATCCGATTGACAAAAGACGAAGAAATCGTTCTCTTTCACGACGAAACTGCGGACAGGACGACCGATTTCTCTGGCAGAATTTCAGACTATACAATAGATGAATTGAAAAAAGCGGATTCCGGATATATGTTCCAAGATGAGGAGGGGAACTTCCCTTTCCGAGATAAAGGCGAGAAAATTGTTAGTTTGCGTGAACTGTTATCCGCTTATCCACATATGCTAATTGCTATCAATCTAAAGGACTCGCCTGATACATATGAAGGCAGCCTAATGCCATCAAAACTCTGGCGACTTCTAGAAGAAACAGGATCAGAGGATCGTGTTATTGTCATGAGTGCCTTTGACGAGCAGACGGATCGGTTTAATCTATATGCTCAAAATAAAGTGGCCATCGGTGCTGGAAATGACGAAGTGAAAAAAGCATACGCGTCGTTTTCAAGTAAATTTGGTCATTTATACAATCCTCGTGCCGATTTGTTTTGCATCGCTGAAAAAATGGGTTTGTTTCCGATGAATACGGAAAGTTTCATAAGCTTCCTTTCCAATTTGAACGTTTCCGTTTACTATAATCATGTCAATGACAAAGAATCATTTGAAAAATTATTGAATGCTGGAGCTGCCGGTTTCATAACTGATAATCCTGTAGTGGCAATGGAAGTAATCCAGCAAAACACATAAAAAAAAGGCGGTTACCTGGTCAATTGCAGGCAACCGCTTTTAGTATATTGACGAAACGCATTTACAACGTCCTTAGGCGGAACAAGAACAGCTTCCACCAGTGCCGCATCCACCGCCGCAAGATGAATCTACAAAGAAATTATCTCCCGTAGGCACTTTGATAGAATCAGAAACAGATTTTGCAATGATTGAACTGATTTCATTCAACAGTCCTTGGACATCGTTTTCCGCAAGACGCAAAGCAGCGACATCCTCATTCATATCTAGTTCCCTCTTTTGTATTCGTATATCTTTCATGACTGTTTTATAGTCAGGATGGTATCTGCCGAAACGTTGCACTTCTTCGTAACGCTCCTTCATATTCGTAAAATCATAAATCGCTTCTGCCAACAATTTGTTGGAATACACGGCATGATTCGCTCTTCTGTACTCTTGGATGATTTCGGAAGAGAGCAACATATCGGAGAGTATTTCTGATTGCTCAATGATTGACATCCATTCATCTGTCATCATCATAGGGCTTTCCCTCCATTCCAACTTATCATAACAGAAAAAGCGTGCTTTGTGCATGTATTCTAACCTGATTTATTTTCTCTTTTCACGCAACGCCGCTTGTGCCACATCATAATCCGAAAATGTGAGAAGCTCTTGCCCGACTTGCTGTGTTTTCTCATGTCCTTTCCCTGCAATCAAAACGACATCCCCATCTTTTGCATAACAAACCGCTTTTTGTATCGCTGTTCTTCGATCAAGCTCCACGTCGATTTTCTCACTCTCACAATTTATTCCCATCAGGATTTCTTCAATGATGGAAGAAGGCTCTTCATTCCTCGGGTTATCAGACGTAATAAACACTTTTGAGGAATAAGTTGCAGCGACCATTCCCATTTGCGGACGCTTACCTTTGTCACGATTACCACCACAACCAAAAACTGTGATCAATTCGCCTGTAGACTCTTCTGTTAAAGAAGCTAACACTGTTTGAAGGGCATCGGGTGTATGGGCATAATCGATATAGACTGTCACATCGCCACCATCCAGACGTTGCAATCTCCCTTCTGGCAGTTCAAGCCGATTGCAAAGCGGTAAAACCTTATGCTGGTCAAAACCGAGTCGTTGCAAAACAGCGACAGCTGCAAGTGCATTTAGTCTATTATGCTTCCCTGGCAAATTGATTGGATATAAGTTGTATGGCACTACTCTTCCAGCAACCATCAGCTCATTGAAATAGTGAACCGGCCTATTAGCCCCATTTACAAGCTTCACGCATTGTCGATCATCCGCATTGACAACAAGTTCCCGCGCCATTGTTGTAAGCCTCTTTTTCGCTGCAATATACGCTTCCTTGCTGCCATGTTCTTCGTAATGATCAACTCCAATATTCAGAAATACTCCAATATCGATTTTGCAATGATCCAATCTTGATGTGGAAAGTCCAAGAGAAGAGGCTTCCATTACAATATATTGCATTCCTTCATCTACACATTTTCGAAGTAGTGGATGGAGAAACTCTGCAGGCAACGTAGTCATTTCGGGCATATCAATGATGACTTTCCTTCCGTTCATGAAAAGTCCTGTTGTCCCAATAACCGCTGCCTGTTCACCGAGCATCGCCATTAATTGGCCTATGAAATGCGTGACAGTCGTTTTTCCGTTCGTACCAGTCACAGCTATAATTGTCATTGATTCTGAAGGATTGCCCGCAAGCTTCGCGCTCGCATGCGAAATGAATCTTCTACCGTCCGGCACTGTAATAAGGGTAATTTCTGTACTTGTTTCGAAATTCACTTCCTCATTTCGATCGACGACGATGGCTATTGCCCCCCGTTCAATCGCCTCTTGCACATGCAAAATTCCATCATCGCTGCAACCTTTCCTCGCAACGAAAATATACCCTTCCTTCACATTTCCAGACCTCTCCGTAATACCGTTAATTGGTATGCCTACACTTCCCGAAACCGTACAGGGCCAGTCTTTCAAGATCTCAGATAATAACAGAAGCCCCCTCCCCTTCCCGAACAATTTTCATGAATACCGAATATATTGAGAGCGAACCATACTTTATCGTATGAAGGAAAAGGAAGGAACGACACGAAGAAAGTTGGGAGCTTGAATGATAGTTCAAAAATTTGGCGGAGTAGCCATGAAAGACAAACAATCTCGAAAAATATGCATCGCACACATCAAATCCGGATTGGAAAACCATCAAAATGTTGTCGTAGTCGTTTCAGCAATTGGAAGGGGAAAAGATCCATACTCCACGGATCAGTTATTGAAGTTGACAGACGCATTCAAACACGCTAAAGCTGCAAGTGACCTCGCTGCGTCATGTGGTGAGCTTATTGCATCAGCGGTTCTTTCTGCAGAACTGGAAGAGGCTGGAGTTCCAAATAGAATTCTTCATGGAATTCAAGCTGGCATCTGGACATCCGGCGATTTTGGTGATGGAACAATTAGTGATATCGACCCCACTATGATTGTCGACAGTTTACAAGAATCCGGATGTGTCATTGTTCCGGGCTTCCAAGGAATAAATGAATTTGGCCAAGTGATGACAATCGGAAGAGGCGGCAGTGATTTGACAGCCATTGCACTTGGGGCTGCTCTGAGAGCATCACATGTCGAATTTTTCAAGGACGTCCCAGGAGTCATGAGCAATGATCCGCGAATCGGTGTAAACACCAAAAAAATCGATAACATGACCATTGATCAGTTGCTGCCCCTTTTGGAAACAGATCGCCCTGTCATTCAGAAGCGTGCTGCAATTTACGCAATGAAAAAAGCGATACCTCTATATGTTAGAGGCATCACTTCCAGTGAGAAAGGGACTTGGATTTTACCATGAATCATTTTCGTAAAAAATTCGAGTTTGGGTTTTCTTTTTTGTCTGATTTTATGAGAACTTGTGTATAGTACTTTCCGTACGCTCCAGTACCAATATCAGTCGCATCCGAATCTAGCAAGACACTACGGTGCGCGGGGGAATTCAGCCAACCATGGACCGCTTCAATAGCATCCACGTAATTTGCGGCTATATTCTCCCCGGCTTTTTTATGTTCAATCCCGAAACTTTTCAACCGCTCTGATAAGTTGCCTGCCGATGGCGACTCATGTGAAAAATAATTTTCAATCGCCATATCCTTGCTATGGTTTTGGGCTAGCAATGATAACCAATAATCATTTTCAAGCGGCTTTACATCATGATGTTCCCGATAAATATTCGTGAGCTCAAGAATTTGCCGTTCCATCGAACGGTCAACTTCCATTTGAATTGTTGAAGATGGCTGAGGAATCGCTACCAATTCTCCTGCGAATTCCATGTCATAAGGTTGATGGATGACAAGCGTTTTCGGATCAATATATCGGACCCCCTCAATCACTTCGTCTTCGGCATCAACATACACTTGCGCATATAATTTATCATACTTAAGCAAGATTCTATCTTTCAAATCCTGGCTGTTCAAAGTAAATGTATACATATTATCATCCAAAATCACATTCACTTCAGATTCAATAATCGAAAAGCGGAACACTTCACTAATATTCTGACCGATTGAGATAGGCGTTAGGTCGGCATCTTTGTCAGCACTGAACACCTGGTTGACAGTTCCATCTTCCACACCAACCATCATTTGTGTCTCTTCAGTATACACCCACCACTCGTAACCGTATGCGGACGGTTCAATTCTGTCAGGTTCCCCCATCAATTCGACCAATACATCAGATGACTTTCCTACAAATGTGGAAAGTCCTTTTTCTGGTCGTTTTGGACCAGATGTCAATTCAACGACTTCCTTATTAGGGCTCGGTATTGCCGTTCCATGTTTGACTGGCGATTCGAGCGGTTCATTTTCCTGAATCCTGCTTCCCATAATATAAAACACTGCGAGAAGGACAAACAGTAATAATGCAATTTTCCACAATACTTTCAAGTCTTCTCGCCACCTTTTCATCAAGTTCTAATCAAAACTTTATTTAAGTACATAAAAACTGAACTGCTTCCATAAAAAAGATTACTTACAGAAAATCTTCAATTCTTGATATATAGCATTAATTTGAGTATAAGTTAACTTTAACGAATTTCAAGTGTGAAAGTCATCCTTTACGCATAAAATAATCTCACACTGTCGAAATAATGATGTACCTAACGACTTCATCGATTTCAAGACACAATGTTGTCATTGCAAGTAACACTAATTTGTTCTATGATAATTAAGTATAGGCATTCGACTGGTTGAATATGAAGGAGGACTTTGAACAATGTATATCGAAAATACAGGTATTGAAGGCATTGTTGCTGAATTGTCACTACTTGACGAAATCATGCTGAAACACGATCTTGTACGTGCTGGACAATGGGACTACGAGCGTGTTACATACGATAAGAAGTATGTAATTAAAGAAGGCACTTATTATTTGCGTGTCTTCGGTTTCACACCAGATGGTGACGTTGATACTCGCGATGCAATCATGCACCTTAAAAAGCCGGTTATCGGAAAGCATTATTATCCACATGGCGTCGAATATGGTGAGGGCGAGCACTTCCCTGAAGGACTTGTGAAAGATTGCGAAGCAACACTCAAAGCCGTCTTAGAAGATCTAAAACCATTTATTTTAACAAAATAATCATTTTATCATGAAAACCGAAGAACTTACTGTTCTTCGGTTTTTTTACCTATTCTTTCTCTGAAATTTGGTTATACTGTAACCAATTAACAATTTGGAGGAATGACTGTTGTCCCGATTGCTTACAAAGCGGAATATTTTACTTCTCTTTTTACTTATTGTCGTCATATTAGTTTTTATCTTTATTCTTCCTATATCCATTCCGATTATCTTAGCACTTTTAACGGCTCTACTTTTTGAGCCGCTCGTCAAATTGACTGAAACAAAATTTAAATGGAAGCGTCAAATTGCAGTCATATCGGTTTTCATTTTTATTTTAGTAATGCTTGCTATTATCATTTATTATACAATCACGTCATTGATAGGTAGATTAATCGAACTCTCAAAAACAGCTCCCGATTATTTAAACAAACTTTCTGGCGTCTGGATCGATTTTCAGAATAAACTTCTTGTATATACATCAGGATTGCCTGATGATGTCGTAAAATCGGCACAAGGCAGTTTCAATGAGATTTTGGAGTCATTCCGGAAATCGCTTTTGGAGTTGGTCAATTCCGATAAAATCGTTGCACTCGCTTCTGAAATCCCGAACTTCCTCGTAAGCCTTCTCGTTTATATGGTAGCTCTTTTCCTTTTCATGCTTGAATTGCCTGAATTGAAAAAGATGGTATTCAGGCATTTCACGGATGAAACTGCGAAAAAAGTCCGTTATATGACAGTTAAACTTAACTCGGTTATTTTCGGATTCATAAAAGCTCAAGTATTAATAAGCTTGATTATTCTAGCGGCATCTTTCGTAGGGTTGCTAATTATCGCTCCTAAATATGCTCTAGTCATGTCAATTGTTATTTGGATCATCGATATCATTCCAATTTTAGGCTCAATAGTCATTCTTGCTCCATGGTCTTTGTATCAATTCGTCAGCGGAGATATCGGCATGGGGACAAAATTGGCGGTTTTGGCAGCAATCCTGTTAATCATTCGAAGGATTGTTGAACCAAAAGTAATGGGCAACCAGATCGGCTTATCCCCGCTTCCAACGCTTATCGGTATGTTTATCGGGTTAAAGCTTTTCGGTATTATCGGCTTATTCATCGGTCCGATGATCGTCATCCTATTCAATACAGCACGCGAAGCAGGCATCATCAAGATGAACTTTAAAATTTAGTTATCAAAAAACCGGCATGGAAAAATTTCCTTTGCCGGTTTCTTTTATTAATTACCTAAAATGGCCTTTATCATCGAAGTCGTTTCTCCGCCTTCATACAAGATATAGAGCAACAAATAGACAGCCACACCTGTTATTGCAGTAAAAAACCATACAACGCTCGTAATAGGTCCTATTCTTCGATGCTTATCCAACTTATTTTTCAAGCCCCAATTGATTGTCAATATGCCCATGATAGCCCCAGACGTTGAGAGCATAATGTGAAAAATAAGAAAGACGGTATAATAGATCTTCAGATTTTCCGGACCGCCGAACGCCGTGTTGCCGATGAAAATCGTACGGGAGGCGTAAATGATAAAAAACAGAACCGCTGCTACGGCTGCTCCTAACATTGTCTTCTTATGGGCTTCAATTTTCCCATCACGCACTAGTTTCCATCCAATTGCGACAAGAATCGCCGATAGCACAATGAAAAAAGTACTTAACGTTGGTAAAAAAGGAACATTCATTAATAATACCCCTTCAGCAGTGAATTCGATCATCTATTCATTTCAAATTTTTGTCGTTCCAATAAATCTCTCTGTGTTATTTCATCAGCATTCAATTGTTCTTCGCGATACCACTTGATAAAGATTTTGCCGATTACGACAACATAAATCAATTCTTGGATAATTTTCATAATAATACCGCCCAATTGCTGATCATACACTGTAGGCATATTTGTAAATAATTCAGGACCTGAAATAGATAAACCAGAAAGCGTCCCTGCAGGCACGCATAATGCCATAGCCTGTAACCATGCCTCTCCGCTACTATAAGTTTCATACACAGGGACGTCGACAAAGATGATTAAAGCACAGGCAGGCGTCACTAGGAGAGCACTTAAAATAACATACCCAATTTTCTTCAAACCGTGCAATTGTGGATGATCTTCCAACGTATTCACAACCGGCCACCATAACACTAAGGCTGCCATAAATACCGTGATCGTGAAGATCGCATGCAAAACTGCACTCAATTTAATATAGTCCAAAATCAATGGATAATGATACAGTGAGAAAGCAAGTGTAAAGATCAATAAGCTAATAATAGGCCTCGTAAACAAACGTACAACTTTGTCGATGATTTTTACGCTGAAAACTTTTTTCCATATGAAATTTGGAATCCCAATGATCATTAATGGAGCAACACCTAATAAAAGAAGCGCCATTTGCGTCATATGAACGGAAAACAAAATATGTCCTATTAAGTCAACGGGTGAGCCTTTAACGATATACAAAAGCACCATCGAAGCTAAAAAATATCCGATTTCCCTTGTCGTTACAGGTTCCGTCCCCTCAAACCAATGTCTCCATTTTTTAGTCAAAAGGAAATAAAGTACGACGATCAATACTAATGTTAAGAAATAATAAGGACTCCATAATGCTCGAAACCCAAATATGCTGAAAGGCATCATTGCCATCGCTCCTTTAATATGTCTTTCTCTATTATAAAACGAACATGGCGCGAACACAATGAACGAACAATGAACAATACAAAAGCGAAGGTCGCACGAAGCTAGACGTTAACAAAAACAAATGCGAAAAGCCTGCGGAAGAGATCCACAGGCTTTTCTATATTGATTACCACCAAACGATTGTTACAAAAGTCAAAGGGATAAGGAAGCCCAACATAGCTCCTGTAAACATGAACATTTGAGGAATGCCATGCCCTTTTTCATTCATATGCATGAAATAATACAGTTGCAAACCGACTTGTACTGCTGCGAACAGCATTACCATCGGAATGATGAAGTACTTCGAGAACCCTGCAACATCAGCTTGATAAGCAACAACCATTGAAAATGAAACAAGTGTGAGAAAGATCATTAGCGAAAACATCATGACCTGATCACGCATTGACTTTTTTGCACGTCTCTGTGCAAGCTGCTGCTCCGCAGGTGTACGTTTGTAAACTTGGATGTCTGCCATCTTAACCTATCACTCCCATCAAGTAGACTACAGTGAAGATGAATACCCAAACAACGTCAATGAAGTGCCAATATAGTGAAAATGTATAGTACTTCGTTGCGTTATAAAGATTCAGACCGCGTTTCGCGTTACGGAAAATCAACAACGTGATCCATACAAGACCAACAGCTACGTGGAATCCGTGAGTTCCGACAAGCGTATAGAACGCAGAACTGAAAGCACTGTTATTAAACGTAAAGCCTAGATGTACATAATGTGAGAACTCATATACTTCAAGCATGAGGAAACCAAGTCCTAAAAACGCAGTGATGGCTAACCAAAGCTGCATTTTCTTAAAGTTATAGTTACGCAGATGGTACATAGCGAACACACTCGTCAATGAAGATGTCAATAGCAACATTGTCATTACAAAAACAAGTGGCAATTCATAAAGCTCTTGTGTCGAGAATCCAAAACCGCTCGGACCGGAGTTCTTCAATGCAACATATGTTGCGAACAACGTTGCGAAGAGAATTGTCTCTCCACCAAGGAACAACCAGAAGCCGACGAACTTATTTTTCGCTTCAAGTGTCGCTTTTTCAGGATGATCGGGCCAAGTTTCAGGGGTGAATTTTTTATTCAAGTCCATTAGTTTTGACCCCCTTTACGTTTCATATCACGGAGAATCTCATCTTTTTTAATGTAATACCCAGTGTCATCCTTCAATGAACGGGCAGCCATCGCTACGAAAGTCCAAAGTAGACCAAATATTAGGACTGGCAGACCCCATGACTCTTCAGTGCGGAACATAGCTCCGAATCCAGCAATGAAGAGACCAAGTGTCATAAGGAATGGAATGAAAGATCCATTCGGCATATGGATGTCTTTGATCGGTTCAGCAGGAGTCAATCCTGACTCATTGCCTTCCATTTTTTCGATCCACACAGTATCAAGCCCACGGACAAGTGGTGTCGCATGGAAATTGTAATATACCGGAGGAGATTCAATTGCCCATTCAAGCGTACGTCCGTCTCCCCATGGATCATTTGCAACTTTCACATTCTTAATAGATGTCACGATGATGTTGTAGACGAGTACAATGACACCGATTGCCATCATGAATGCACCAATTGTACTGATAAAGTTTGCCAAGTTCCAACCTTGTCCGTCCATGAATGTCCACACACGACGAGGCATTCCCCAGAATCCAAGCCAGTGCTGAATAAGGAACGTCAAATGGAAACCGATGAAAAAGAATACGAATGTAATTTTACCAAGTGTCTCATTTAGCATCGTACCGAACATTTTTGGCCACCAATAATGTGTTGCTGCCAAAATTGCAAGGACAACCCCACCAACGATTACATAGTGGAAGTGAGCAACGATGAAGTAAGAGTCATGCAATTGATAGTCGAGCGGTGCCGCACCTTGCATAACACCTGTCACCCCACCCATTACGAATGAAGGGATGAAACCGAGTGCATAAAGCATTGGCGTTGTAATCTTGATGCTGCCGCCCCACATAGTCAATAGCCAGTTGAAAATTTTAACCCCTGTTGGAACAGCAATCGCCATTGTTGCAACAGCGAAGATTGCGTTCGCAGTTGGCCCAAGCCCTACCGTAAACATATGGTGAGCCCAAACCATGAATCCTAGGAATCCAATTAACACAGTCGCAAAGACCATGGATGGATATCCGAAAAGACGCTTTCGAGAGAATGTCGAGAAAATCTCAGAGAAAATACCGAAAGCAGGCAAGATAAGAATATATACTTCAGGGTGACCGAAAATCCAGAAAATATGCTCCCAGATGATCGTGTTTCCGCCCATCGTATGATCAAAGAAGTTACCACCGAACATACGGTCAAATGTTAAGAAGAACAAACCGATTGTCAATGGAGGGAATGCAAAAAGAATCATCGCAGATGCTACAAATGTTGTCCATGTGAACAACGGCATACGCATATAAGTCATACCTGGAGCACGCATGTTGATGATTGTTACTAGGAAGTTGATCCCTGCCATCAACGTACCGCCCCCGGCAATCTGAAGACCGATTGCATAGAAGTCAATACCATGTCCTTCCGATGCAATGGAAAGTGACGCATATGATGTCCATCCCGCGTCAGGCACTTGACCGAAGAACCAAGAAATGTTCAGGAAAAGTCCTCCGAAGAAAAACATCCAGAACCCTAATGAGTTAACAAATGGGAATGCAACATCACGTGCACCAATTTGCAACGGCATGATAGCGTTCATAAATCCAAATAATAAAGGCATGGCAGCCAAGAAGATCATCGTCGTTCCGTGCATCGTGATCAAATCATTGAAAAGACCCGCACTGACGAAATCGTTGTTCGGCTTATGAAGCTGCCAACGAATTAACATCGCTTCAATACCGCCGAGTACGAAGAAGAATCCGCCACCAAGGAAGTAAAGGATTCCGATCTTCTTATGGTCGACTGTAGTCAGCCAGTCCCATAGCGTTGCGCCAAAACCCTTTTTTTGAGCAACTGAACTCACTTTGTTTACCTCCTCTTCAAAATCGCAAAAGATTATTTTTCAACAGATAATCCCATTAAGTATTCAGCCAATGCATCCAATTCCTGGTCGGAAAGTTGATCAGCGAATCCTGGCATCTTATTACCAGGTTTATGTTTCTGTGGATACTTGATCCAATCAATCAAATCTTCTTTTGTATGGTCCAAGATTCCTGCAACACGATTACGATCTCCGAAAGTTGCTAGGTTCGGTCCGGATGCCCCAGATTCTCCAACACCAGAAGTGGCGTGACATCCGATACAGCTTTGCTGGAATACATCCTCACCAGCTGGATTTGCAACGACTTGATTCTCTGCGGAAGCTTGCATTGCAGTTACCCATTGGTCAAATTCAGCACGTGGCATCGTCTTCACTTTGAAGTCCATTAACGCATGCGACGGACCGCAAAGCTCGGCACATTTCCCATAGA
Organism: Sporosarcina sp. SAFN-015; assembly: GCF_051966875.1. GTDB lineage: Bacteria > Bacillota > Bacilli > Bacillales_A > Planococcaceae > Sporosarcina. The sequence goes on from NZ_JBQCKP010000003.1 coordinate 448,783, forward strand.
ATACTCCGTCTTTCAAATCCTTGGAATCTTTCTCAAATACCAAATAGAATTTGTTGACGTTCTCTACGTTCGTATCAAGCTTTCCGCCGACTGCTGGAATCCAGAAGGAGTGTTTCACGTCAGCTGCAATCAAATTGAAGTAAACCTTTTCATCCATTGGAACTACTAATTCCTGTGCGGTAACGATACCAAGGTCAGGATATTCGAATTCCCACCAGTATAGTTTCGCTGTTACGTCAACGACTAGGTTTTCGGCATTTCCATCTTCATCCACTGCGCCCATAGCTGATACATCACCAAGCTTATACGTGTAGTAAACAGTTGGAACAGCTAGCAGCAAGATCAATAGAATTGGAATGATTGTCCACACAAGCTCAAGCTTATGGCTGCCTTCAACTTGTTCAGGAATATGATCTTCACCTAATTTGGAACGTCTGAAGCGTACTAACGCGATTAAGTAAATTGCTACTACAACGATAATGACGAGCAACATTATTCCTGACGACAATAATAGCAAGTTGAATTGATCTTGACCGACTTGTCCGGCAGGTAGAAGCGTTGAAATTTCTTCTTGTCCACAACCTGCAAGGAAAACTGTCAGTACAGCCAATAGAGAAAAGAGACGCCATTTTTTGAGTCCTTTCATCATCGCTAACTAATACCTCTCTTTCTAAAAAATGATTTTCTTCAAATGAGGACTGTTGACCTCTCTATAATGAATTCCTGTCAAAAAGAAAGAATTCCATCAGTTAGATGAATATCGAAAAAATGATCATTGCTACAAAAAGGATTGTCATGTAATTCAAGGAGAAGATGAACATGGATGTAGCCCACTTTAAATCTTCTTTTGCTTTGAATCCTTTTATCGACAAATATAGCCAACCGATATTCAAGGCTGTTGCCAGCACAATAAAAGCGCTTCCGAGCTCCGGTAGAAGGAATGGCAACGGGAATAATAGCAGAACCCATCCGAAAATAGACTTCTTTGTCCTTTCAAATCCTTTTACGACTGGAAGCATCGGAATGCCGGCTGCCCGGTATTCTTCAGTCCTACGCATCGCCAACGCATAGAAATGTGGCGGTTGCCATGCAAACATGATTAAGAACAGCGCCCATGCGCCCATACCGAGCGACGGTTCGACCGCAGCCCAACCGATTAATGGCGGGATGGCTCCTGAGATGCTGCCTACAACAGTATTACTAACATATTTTCTTTTAGACCACATTGAATAGAGTACAACATAGCTGAAGACGCCTGCAAGTCCCCATAGCCCTGCCGCCGGTGACGCAGCAAACAACATCACTTCGCCTAAGATAATGAAAGTGAACGCCAGTGCCAAGACAGCCGGCGCTTTAAATCTGCCAGTAACCGTTGGACGTGACTTTGTTCTGGACATGATCGGATCGATATCCCGATCAATAAGATTGTTCAAAGCCGCCGAGCCCGCGATGATTAACCCGGTACCGAAAAGTCCATACAGTAACAAATCCAGATTGCTAATGAAACTTTTGCCTGAAAACTGGAATGCAAGAAATAGACCGGTAAATGTTGTAATCAGGTTTGAATTCACAATGCCGATTTTTATAAGTGCTAGAAAATCCTTCAATATGGAAGCCGATCCGATATCCGGTTCAACGGATGAAGAAATCGCTCGACCGTTTGACATATGTACCCTCCTTTCAACGATGTCGGCAAGGACCGCTATACTTTACTATATCGAAATCCGGCAATGATTTCTATATATAAACCGAATTTCATCCGATATGTTAAGTATATTATGATATAAATGCATCTGCCCTATCTATAGTAAATCATTTCCCTATGCCTTTTGTGAAGTTAAAGGGTCTATTTTATGAACAATTTGTGAAAAAGCTTTATGCAAAGCTGATTTCGGTCAATATGCGTTGTTTTTTCGACTTTTTTTCGATATCATCAACAAACGGGGCCTTTTTTCATATGGTCATCATCTCTAAAAGAAGGTGTCTTGTTTGCGATATAATAAGTATTTGAAATGGTTCGGGGTCGCCTCTACGATCGGTATGCTGTTAATCCTTTTGGGTGGTGCACTCGTTACGAAAACAGATAGTGGGATGGGTTGCGGAAGGCATTGGCCTGGTTGTAACGGTCAATTGATCCCGGATGAAATCACGCCGGAAGTCCTTATCGAATTTTCTCATCGCGTCGTTACGGGCTCGGTCGGAATTTTGATCGTCATCTTAGCAGTTTGGTCTTGGAAAGCGATCGGACATATAAGGGAAACAAAATTGCTGTCTGTTTTGGCAATATTTTTCCTCATTCTCCAAGCGTTAATCGGTGCTGCCCAAGTTCTTTGGGGACAAGGGGATTTCATTCTTGCACTTCATTTTGGCATTTCGCTAATTTCCTTTGCATCAGTATTACTTCTAACATTGCTCATCTTTGAGGTCGATCAGAAATTTGACGCTGATAGGCTAAAGATCGGTAGGACGCTTCGATTCCATACAATCGGTGTCACAATCTATTCATACATCGTAGTATACACCGGAGCACTTGTCCGTCATACCGAATCCGAGTTGAGCTGTACAGATTGGCCAATGTGTAGGAACGGGGATTTTTCCCTTCCCGCTAATTTCTGGGAATGGGTCCAGATGAGTCATCGGACCGCTGCGGCATTGATATTCATTTGGCTCGGTGTTATTGCTATTCATGCAATCAGGCATTATAAAAATCAACGAGTTATATACTGGGGATGGATCATTGCATTCATTTTAGTGTCGTTGCAAGTTTTGGCGGGTGGAGCTGTTATCCTTACCCGTTTAAATCTTTATTTAGCTTTAGCTCATTCATTGTTTGTAATCCTTCTGTTCGGATTATTGACTTATATGGTGCTTCTTGTTTCGAGAAGCAGACAGTAGAGATAACAAAAGCACCCGCGTGGATTTTCCACGCGGGTGCTTATTTTTATTAATGTTCCAGTTCGAGAAGGAGGTCGCCTGTAGAGATGGATTCTCCTGAGGTGACGTGGATTTCTTTGACGATTCCGTCAAATGGAGCTTGGATCGTCGTTTCCATCTTCATAGCTTCCGTAATGAGTAGATGTTGACCACGACGTACTTTTGCTCCTTTGGAGACAGCAACTTGCAATACAGTTCCAGGCATTGTCGCTGCAATGTGAGAATCATTTGAAGGATCCGCTTTTTGTTTGCGAGCAACATCTGATTCCACATTGATATCTTGAATGATAACTTCCCTAGGTTGGCCGTTCAGTTCAAAGTAAATGATGCGTGTGCCGTCCGTTTGAGGTTCGCCAATGGAAACGAGCTTGACGATAAGTGTCTTCCCTCTTTCGATCTCCACTTCGATTTCCTGGCCTAGTCGCATACCGTAAAGAAACTCAGGTGTGTTAATGACTGATATGTTTCCGAATTCCTTTTTCATCGTCGAATATTCTTCGAACACTTTCGGATATAGCGCATATGCGAGCGCATCTTTCATCGTTGACTGGTGTCCAAGAAGTTCTGCTGTCTTTTGAAGCAATGCATCAAAATCTACATCTTCCAAAAGCTCACCCGGCCGGACAGTGATCGGCGTTCTTTCTTTCAAAATAACCTGCTGTAATTCTTTCGGGAACCCGCCATACGGTTGACCGATATATCCTTCGAAAAATTCGATTACAGATTCAGGGAAATCGATGGATTGCCCACGTGAAATGACAGATTCTTCATTCAGATCATTTTGCACCATGAATAGCGCCATATCACCCACGACCTTGGAAGAAGGAGTCACTTTTACGACGTCTCCAAAGAGCATATTGACACGGGAGTACATCTCCTTCACTTCATCCCATCTCTCACCAAGTCCGACAGCTTTGGCTTGTTGTTGCAAGTTTGAATATTGACCGCCTGGCATTTCATGTACGTACACTTCAGAATGAGGGCTAACCATGCCGCTCTCAAAGTTTTGATAATATTTCCGTACATCTTCCCAGTAATATGATAATGATTCAAGAGCATCGACATCGGCTTTCACTTGGCGCTTGCCATATTGCAACGCATAATACAACGAGCTTGCGGACGGTTGTGAAGTAAGACCAGCCATGGAACCGAGAGCTGTATCTACAATATCCACTCCAGCTTCTATCGCTTTCGCGTACATATAAATGCCATTTCCGCTCGTATCATGTGAATGCAAATGAATCGGTATATCAACAGTCTCTTTCAACTCTGAAATGAGGCGATACGCAGCTTCCGGCTTCAAAAGCCCTGCCATGTCTTTTAGTGCGAGAATATGCGCTCCTGCTGCTTCAAGCTCCTTTGCCATTTCTTTGTAGTACCCGACTGTATATTTGGCGCGGGAATCATCCAATATGTCCCCGGTATAGCAAAGCGCAGCCTCTGCCACTTTCCCCGCTTGACGGGTCGCATCGATTGCCACTTCCATACCTTTAATCCAGTTTAAGCTATCGAATATGCGGAATACATCAATCCCTGATTCCGCAGAAGTTTTGACGAATTCACGTATGACATTATCAGGATAATTGGAATAGCCGACAGCATTCGCACCACGGAACAACATTTGGAATAAGACATTTGGAATTTGCTCCCGAAGCTTCGTAAGTCTTTCCCACGGATCCTCTTTCAGGAAACGGTATGCAACATCGAATGTTGCTCCGCCCCACATTTCAAATGAGAAAAGATCCGGCATAAGCCTAGCAGATTCAGCTGCGATATTTGCAATATCCGATGTACGCACACGGGTCGCAAGTAATGACTGATGAGCATCCCTGAACGTTGTGTCGGTCAATAGAACATCATCCTGCTCCTTTATCCATTGGATCAATCCTTCAGGACCTCTCTCGTCCAAGATCTGTTTCGTCCCTGAAGGAGGCGGTGCAAGAAGGTCCACAGCAGGTTTCCTAACTGAATTGAATAACGGTTTAGTCTGTTTCGCTATCCCCGGAAACCCATTGACAGTAACATTCCCTAAATAATTCAAGATCTTCGTTCCACGGTCTTTCTTAACAGGGAACTCGAATAATTCAGGAGTCGTATCAATGAAGCTTGTATCATAATTGCCAGTCAGGAAGTTTTCATGACGAACGACGTTTTCTAGGAAGGGGATATTTGTTTTGATTCCTCTAATCCGGAATTCTTGAAGGTTACGGTCCATTTTTGCCGCTGCATCCTTAAAGGAAGTCCCCCATGTTGATACTTTGACGAGCAAGGAATCATAGTATGGAGTGATGATAGCCCCTTGGAAGCCATTGCCGGCATCTAGACGGACGCCGAACCCTCCGCCTGACCGATAGACCATCAACTTGCCTGTATCAGGCATAAAGTCATTCAATGGATCCTCCGTCGTCACCCGCGATTGAATTGCATAGCCAAATAACGGAATATCGTCTTGCTTCGGAATAGCAGATTCTCCTTCATGGAGATTTCCACCATTCGCAATATGGATTTGTGCATGGACGATATCGATTCCAGTTACCATTTCGGTAATTGTATGCTCAACTTGGATACGCGGATTCACTTCGATAAAGTAAAATTTTCCGTCCGCCACAAGAAACTCTACGGTTCCTGCGTTAATGTAGGAAATATTTTTCGCCAATTTTACAGCAGCTTCGCAAATTTCAAGACGCAAATTTTCCGGCAAAGAAATGGACGGAGCAATTTCCACTACTTTTTGGTGACGACGTTGTATCGAGCAATCGCGCTCATATAGATGAACGACATTGCCGTATGTATCGCCTAATATTTGAACTTCAATATGCTTTGGCTTATTGATGTACTTTTCGACATACACTTCGTCCGAACCAAAAGCAGACTTAGCTTCTGATCTGGCTCGCTCATACGCTTCAAGCACTTCATCTGCGGAATTTACAATCCGCATGCCCCGGCCGCCACCACCTAGGGAAGCTTTAATAATAATCGGATACCCGTATGTTTCACCGAAAGAAGCAACATCAGCAACTGAAGCAACTGGTCCATCCGTTCCAGGGATGACAGGGATGCCTGCCTTGATAGCTTGTTCTCTCGCCTTCACCTTGTCCCCGAACATGTCAAGATGCTTTGATGTGGGACCGATGAAGATGATTCCCTCTTCTTCCAACCTACGAGCAAACTCTTCATTCTCTGCTAGGAAACCATAACCAGGATGTACAGCGTTCGCTCCTGATGATTTTGCAATCTTAATGATCCCTTCGATATCCAAGTAGGCATCAATCGGCTTTTTCCCTTCTCCGACTAAATAGGACTCATCTGCTTTGTAACGGTGGAAAGAACCCCGATCTTCTGCCGAATAAATCCCGACAGTCGGTATCTCCAATTCGGTGCACGCTCGAAAAATACGAATAGCAATCTCACCACGGTTTGCTACGAGAATTTTTTTAATCTGATCCATTTCCACCACGAAAGCACTTCCTTCTCTATTTATTATTTTGATATTTTACGAACATTGATACATTCATCAATATTCCTAAAGACAAAGATAACAGAATCATCGAAGTTCCGCCATAACTAATAAAAGGCAACGGCACTCCTGTAAGTGGAATTAGCCCTGTCAGACCACCGACATTGACAAATGTTTGAATTCCAATGACACTTCCAATACCCGCGGCAAGCATTCGAGCTTGAGGATCCTTCGTACGCATCGCAATATAAAGTGCTCGCATAACGATGAATCCTAGACCACCAATTACAATTATCGTTCCAAAAATCCCGGTTTCTTCCGAAATGACTGCCATGATGACATCCGTTTGAGGCTCTGGCAAATAGCCCATCTTTTGAATGGAGTTGCCTAAACCAAGACCTTTCATTCCACCAGATCCAATCGCTATGTACCCATTTGCAATTTGATAGCCGGAGCCTTGTGCATAATCAAATGGATCCAAGAACGACAAAATTCGTCCTTTCCTACCATCTGTCATGACTGTATCCCAAGCAAAATAAAGAATGGTAGCAACCGGAATCATCGCAAGGAAGACAATTCCACTTAGCTTCGTGAATGTCCTCAATTTTATTCCGCTTGCTGCAATAACGGATAATGCTCCAATAATGATAATGAGAGACGTTCCGATATCCGTCTCCATCATAATCGAACCAATCGCCAAAATAAGAATGATGACCGGCGGACCAATTGATTTATTAATGGAATCAAGCGTCCCCGCTTCATACTTTTTTGCGAATACACTAGCGAAATAAACGATAATAACAAGCTTAGCAACTTCTGAAGGCTGGATGCTGCCGAAGCCAGGTAATTTAATCCAACTCTGTGCACCGACATGGTCGCCGGAGCCGAGGAAATGGACGAGAACAAGGAGGATAAACATGACAACAATTGAAAAGACCATCAATTTTTTTCGTTTATAGTTTTGAAAAGGAAAGAAGGAGGCAAATAAGAAAGCAGGAATGGCAATTGCTAGATTGAGCAGCTGTCTCTTATAAAAATAATCAGGTTCATAACCATATCGATTGACAGCCCACACCATACTCGAACTATAAATCATAACAAGTCCGAACAGACATAGTATGAGATATGTAGTGAATAACGGATAATCAAAGTTCCGCAGCATTTTTTTAAAGTATTTTCCCATCACATTTCCCTCATCTTAAATAAAAAACTCAAACCAATGATGAGTTTGAGTCTTTCATTTATTTTTTTGTATATAGCTCGTGCAAGACATTCATCTCTTTTTCAAGCAATGAAAGGATTTCTTTCCCTTTCTCACGTTCAATCAACCCTAATTTAACAGCAAAGTCGATTTCTCTAGACAAGCCATACATTTGCGTATCCAACACTTCCTCGTAAAGCGGGCACTGAGGCATCGTCAAATGATCCATCTGTACTTTTATGAGTTGTGCAATTTTATCCGCATCAGCCTGTAGCTGTTTCAATGCTTTTTCTTGATAGGTTTCCTGTAATTCAATATCCATGAGGACGCCCCCATTCACCTATTATCCTTGCGTGGTGATTATGAATAAATTGTATCTTTCAAGAAGGTAAATTGCAAGTGTTTCCCTTAGGAACGTACGGTATAAATTCAATGGCTTTCCACTTTCCTTGGGAAGCGGTATACTATGTACTATATGAAAATGCTCAATATCGGTTGTAGGAGGCTATTCAATTGGAAACAATCATTACAATAAAAGGCAATGTAAAGCATACGATCACTCTCGATCCGACAGTTTGGATCTTTGATGACCGAAAAGTCGACTTAAACACTTTCTTTACGGAAGATCATGTCGAAAGAGATGAAGATGAAGAATATAAAAGAAGCATGGGCAAACATTGGTCTCGCGAAATTATGGAAGGTGCGACTTTCCCACCTACTTTAAAAACAGAAAAGAAGTTTGACAGACAAAAGATGGTGACAGGTACATTCGGCATCTCCCTCGACCATTTCGTGAAAAATGCAATACCAGCAGAAGATGCAAAAACGATTTCTTTTTTGACAATGGATGGCTCGAAGGAAACGTTTCCGGTTTCTGAAGTAGGGAATTTCCTATTCAAATTCAGCCAAGACGGTAAACCGTTGACAGAAGACGGACCAGCCCATCTTTTATTCAAAGACGGCTCAAACCTCGAACAACCATTACGAAAAATCACCGATATCGTCATCAATTGATGCAAAAGGCCATGCTTAGTAAGGAGTTGAGTTCATGAGAGTCAAATGCGTTCTATGTGATGAAATTGGACAACTTGTGGATGATACCCCGCTTGCAAAGAAGCTGAGGAATCATCCGATCAATACGTATATGTGCGAAGCTTGCAGCCAACGGATTACGGAGCAAACAAACATGAGAATTTCCACAGGAAAATTCGTCTTCCACCGCAGCTCACATTCCGCAGAAGAGAATTTTTAATAAAACGGGGTTGCTCAAAAAGTCATGGAAAGAGACTTTGAAGCAACCCCCTTTTTTAAATTAGTTTTGTAGTATAAAAGAAATTGTTCTTACCTATAAAAATAGAAATAACTTTCCGGTGTACAAGTTCCAAATGGAATGAGTGACCATTGAAGGTACGACGGATTTAGTTTTTAAAGCAATATAAGCAAGAACAATCCCTGCAACAAGCATGAGCAATAGGTACGCAGGATGAAATAGAGAAAAAATGACTGAAGTAATGATTACAGCGCATATTGGCTTTACTACTTTTAATAAAGCGAAAAAGAGCACCCCTCTAAAAAGTAGCTCCTCCCAAATTGGAGTGAAAAGGACAGCTTCTATTAAAGGATATGGCTGTAAACCATCAAGCAACCCATTTTTGTAATAAACGATTAGTCTTCGGTCCATTAAAACTTCGTAATGAATACTGAGCTTTAATATTAGAAAGGGTATAAAAACTCCGCCTAATATATATAGGTAAGTCTTAGGGTTCTTAAATGGCTTGAAAGTAAGTAAAGGGACAATCAACTGTCTGACTGATCCAAAATAAAAGGTAAGGAAAATAAAGATTACTAACCAAACAAGATTTCCAAAACCACGGAACAACGCACTATTATAATAACCCACCCCATAACCTGTTAGCAGCAGTAATACTATATACAACAAATTACTTAGCATATTAATCTTTATGACACTACTCCTCATCCATACCCCCCTTTCTTTTCCATTCAAACTATTCTTAACATTTGGTCTATTATAGCATAAATATCCATTTTTATATGATTTATTTTAGATTTGTTTAAAAACCCAAAAAAATATTTCAGTAAGCAGGAGTTGAACGGCGACTCCTGCGGGAATAGCGCGAGCTGAAGACCCCGCAACGAAAGCCGTAACGAAGAACGGCTTTTGCGAGCAAAAGCGTAGCGTTGCGAGCACAACTATGGGATGCCTTAATTTCTGCAAAGAACGCAGAAATTAAGGCAAATCGAACCCTTCGCTGTTCGATTGGCTGAAGCCGTGCCCGCGGAAAGCGTCCGTTCGGAGCGGAAATCAACTATTCCAGTATTACTATTTTAAAAAAAGACTGTAACCAAACGCCGAAATTTCTGGAGTTCGGTCACAACCTGAAAAAAACTCCACCGTCAAACGGTGGAGTTTTCTTTATGTTCATTCATCCTGCGGACCCTATAAATAATCAATATGAGCGCCGCAACGGTGAGCCCTTCGACAATCGGAAGGAAAATGGCGAAAAACGTCAAGATAATACAGCCAAAAAACAGGAAGCTATACACGACTATGTTTTGCCAAAACTTGATTTTCCGAGCAAAGCCCAACTTATAAACAATAGCTGAAAGGATGAATACAACTACAAACAACAAAATTCCAGTGACAGAAGATGAAGTAGTCTCATAAATCATTCTTACGACTGGAGACATCGCTTCAATTGTATCTTCATCCTTAAGAGCACCATTCATGTAGCACATTCCCTTCTAAACAAAGCGATTGTACGCATTCTTTTTATACTACTACTTATTATTATAAGTCACTCGCCAAGTTTTTTCTTCTTTTGAGCACGTTCACGTTCGTTTTTATCAAGAATCTTCTTGCGCAAACGAATCGATTGTGGAGTCACTTCGCAATATTCATCGTCGCCAACATATTGCAACGCCTCTTCTAATGAAAGTATACGTGGCTTTTTCGTTGTCACTGTTTGGTCTTTTGTCGCAGATCGAACGTTTGTCGCATGTTTAACTTTTGTTAAGTTGATCGTCAAGTCCGTATCACGGTTGTTTTCACCAACGACCATACCTGCGTAGATTTCTGTACCAGCTTCGACAAACATGACTCCTCGGTCTTCCAACTGCATGATACTATATCCAGTAACAGTACCTGTTTCCATTGAAACGAGCACGCCATGGCGACGACCGCCAACTCTTCCTTGTGCCACTGGCTTGTAGGAGTCAAATGTATGGTTAATAATTCCATACCCTCTCGTAGCAGAAAGGAATTCCGTTGAATATCCAATAAGACCACGTGCAGGTACTAAGAAAATCAAACGGACTTGTCCATTTCCGTTATTTATCATGTCTTGCATTTCACCTTTACGCTCACCGATCGATTCGATGATTGCCCCAGTATACTCTTCAGGAATATCGATTTGAACACGTTCAACCGGCTCAGAACGCACACCATCGATCGTTTTAATAATTACTTCAGGTTTCGATACTTGCAGTTCGTATCCTTCGCGGCGCATATTTTCAATCAAAATGGAAAGATGCAGCTCTCCACGTCCGGATACAACCCATGCATCCGGTGAATCAGTTGGGTCGACACGTAATGAAACGTCCGTCTGCAATTGTTGTTCAAGCCGTTCTTCGATTTTTCTAGCAGTTACCCACTTACCTTCTTTCCCGGCAAAAGGACTGTTATTGACGAGGAAAGTCATTTGGAGAGTCGGTTCATCGATATGAAGTTCTGGCAATGCTTCCAAATGATCAACCGGGCAAACTGTTTCACCAACGTCAATGTCTTCCATGCCCGAGATAGCGATCAAGTCACCTGCATACGCTTCTTCAATTTCGATTCTTTTCAATCCAAGGAAACCATACATCTTCGTTACACGGAAGTTCTTTGTCGAACCGTCCCGCTTTAAGACTGTTACTTGCTGGCCAACTTTCATTGTCCCTCTGAACACGCGTCCGATACCAATACGGCCGACATAGTCGTTGTAATCAAGCAAAGAGACTTGGAATTGTAACGGTTCTTCTCTATTGTCGATTGGAGCAGGGATATGCTCGATAATTGCATCGTACAATACTCGAAGTGTATCTTCCTGTTCAGCAGGGTCAGGAGAAATGCTCGCTGTTCCATTGAAACCTGAAGCATAAACAACTGGGAATTCGAGCTGTTCATCATTCGCATCCAATTCAATGAATAATTCAAGCACTTCGTCGACTACTTCTTCGGGACGTGCAAATTCACGGTCAATTTTATTTACAACTACAATCGGTTTTAAATTCGTTTCCAATGCTTTTTTCAGAACGAACCGGGTTTGCGGCATACATCCCTCAAAGGAGTCGACTACTAACACGACACCATCGACCATTCGTAGGATTCGTTCCACTTCCCCACCGAAATCGGCATGTCCTGGTGTATCAAGAATATTGATTTTCGTGTCTTTGTATTCAATTGCTGTGTTTTTTGCAAGAATTGTAATACCGCGTTCACGTTCAAGATCATTCGAGTCCATGGCACGTTCTTCAACATGTTCATTCGAACGGAAAATTCCTGATTGCTTCAAAAGCTGATCGACTAACGTTGTTTTTCCGTGGTCTACGTGGGCAATGATTGCTATATTTCGTAAATCATTACGATTATTTGTCATGTTTTCACTCCGTTATCTTTTATCAGATGATTAACTGTGTTATTATAGCACATGAGAACAGTATTAAAAACATTTTTATTCGGGAGATGTTTCATTTTGAAGAATATTAAATGGGTTTTCGTATTATATTCCATCGCCGCAGTCGCTGCAATGTGTGGCATCGGCATCGGAGTCGGTATGCGTAGTATCCCCGTTGCCATAATCGCTATCCTTGCTCTCATTTTCGTTATGGGCAATGGATTTAAGACAAAGAAGAAAATGCGTGAACAAGGCGTTTTGTAATGATAACTTAGGAAAGGGACTGCGAGTCGGCAGCCCCTTTTTTATTTGAGTTTAATGTAGTTCCTTAATATTTCATCATGTAGACCAGGCCTAGCAACGATAAATGTATCTTGACCTAGCAAATGTGGTTGTTCGCCTTTTAGATTTGTCGTCACTGCACCAACTTCCTGAGCAATGACCATCCCTCCAGCAATGTCCCATGGGGATAACCTCAATGATAAGTACGCATCGATACGGCCGGAAGACACGTATGCAAGCTCGATTGCCGCCGAGCCATATGATCTGGTCCCTCTGCAATTACGGACCATTTCTGCAATCGGGGCATTTTCGATTCTTCGATTCGGCGCCACCCAGCTCGCATTCACGCCAATGATTGCCTCTGAAAGCGGCGTGTTCTCAAGCATCGGGAGTCTTTCATCGTTGAAATATGCACCTTCATCTTTAACAGCGTGATAAAAATCATCATTTATGACATCATATATATATCCAAGCATTCCAATTCCGTTAACATATATACCGAGTGAAATCGCAAAATTCCTTTTCTGATGAATGAAGTTCATCGTGCCATCAATCGGGTCAAGCATCCAAATAATCCCTTCCAAAGACTCGATTTCATCACCGAATCCTTCCTCACCAAAAATTCGGTGATCCGGAAAATCACCCTTAATCCGACTAATAAAGAAACGTTCAATATCCCGATCGATATTCGTAACGAGATCATTCGCTTCCGCCTTCGAATCAACATCAATTTTACTAAAGAAAGAAATTCTAATTTTATGGCCCGCTTCTTTTATTAACGATTTTGCATATCGATCAATTGCTCCCCAATTCATGTCAACACCTCTATCTACATGCATGTTCTACTATTATAGCATACCGTATACAGCCAAACAAAAAGGCACCTTTACACTGTCTCCCCCCGGATTGAAGAGTTTCAGTGAAGGCGCCTAATTCGGTTCAACGTCTTTCGATTAAGCGAAAGCATTGAAAGTCTCCAGCTCACCATGAATTTCAGTGAGTCTCGTTTTGCTTTTCTCGACTTGTTTAGAGTCCTTCTCTTGTACAGCATCGTACAGTGTAGCTAGCTCATAGTCCAATTCGAGATGCAGAAGCTTGACATATTCCTTTTCGATTTCAGCTTTACGAATAATATGAACGACTTGTTTCATTACTAACACCCCTTTGAATGTAATTTTTTTCAACGATCCATTTACTTACTTCTAACTTATGCTGCCTGAGTTACTTTGGTTAGTTATAAGCCTTCTTGTATAAGATTGTTCCCCATTTTCTGTTACGATAAACGTGGATTATGAAATGGAGGTATTAAAGTGACGCAAGCATTTTGGACCAATAATGATTTTAATGTCTTTTCAATTGAAGGATTGGAACATAGGATGAATGCTCTTCAAACGAAGATTCAGCCAAAATTCGAAGTGATCGGTGAACACCTTTCCACATATTTATCTTCCCGAGGGACAGGCGAGTTTTATCCACACGTTGCGAAGCATGCAAGAAGAACGGTAAATCCACCTAACGACAGCTGGGTTGCTTTCGCCCCGGCAAAGCGCGGGTATAAAGCGCTGCCTCATTTCCAAGTTGGATTATGGGGGACTCATCTTTTTATTATTTTGGCCGTCATTTATGAAAACCCGGACAAGAAGGGAATCGCGGAACGACTATCGAATAATTTGAAGAAGTTTTCCTCTTTGCCTGAAGACTTTGTTGTATCAGGTGATCACATGAAGCCAGATGCTCTTAAAGTGAATGAAATCGGGAATGACGGCGTTGAAAATCTATTGGATCGGTTAGCATCGGTAAAAAAAGCAGAATTTGTCCTTGGAAGACATATTTCCCGCAACAAAGCGACCGAGCTTTCGGAAGAGGAGTTCTTCAACCTTGTCGAAGAGACGATTGATCGGCTTTTCCCAGTTTACGATATCATTATTGGCAAGTAATGAAACAGAGAGGATGCATAAGTATGCACCCTCTCCATTAGCGTTGCAGGTCAAGGAATATCTGGAAAATGGTCCACTTTAATGAATACTATTGCTTGAATAAACACAAAAA
>NZ_JBQCKP010000004.1:0-434606 GCF_051966875.1 Sporosarcina sp. SAFN-015
TTCCCTTCACTTCTACATAAAAAATAGTAGCACAAACCATGGCCTTGGTTTGTGCTACTAATGTTAGTATGTTTCCGGGGGGCTTGCCCTCAGCCTCCTCGGATGTGCTCCCAACGCTTCGCTTTTGGTCGCAAAAGCCGTTCTTCGTAACGGCTCCTGCGGGGTCTTCACGCTGCGCTGATCCCCCAGGAGTCGCCGCCCTGCACTCCAATCAACTGGAGATCCCTTGGGACAGGGGCATCAATTCAGCCTTCATAGCCAGCGCTCTCCACGTCCAACTTGCCAGCTTCTTCAAATTTATGGCAGCAAAAGTTAGCATCGCCTGCATGGACAATTTTTTAAGACCCTTTAGGGTTGTCCATAGCATGCCATGTTCGTTTCAATCTCTTTGATGGTTTGGCGCATGGATCGTATGCCGAAGGTATATTGGATAAAAGTCATCTTGATAAGTACCACTGGATCGATACTAGGTCTTCCTATTGTCGAATAAAGGTTTTCAACCAATGGATAGATAAAGGAAAAATCAATTGCCGCATCTAACTTACGAACAAGATGGTCTTGTGGAACCAACTGTTCAATGGTCAACATTTCTAATTGTCCGCGTTCATTGATTTGATTTTTCGTCATCATATCTATCACCTCATTCATTTTATAGAACGCTCCGTTGATTGGAGCGAAGAACGGCGCCTCCTGCGGGAACAGCACGAGCTGAAGACCCTGGACTGAGCGCAGCGAGGGAAGCGGCTGAAGCCGTGCCCGCGGAAAGCGTCCGTTCGTAGCGGAAATCAACTCTTCTAGTCTTACTTCTATATTAAAAGAAAAAAGACTGTGGGCAAACACCAAAAATTCCTGGTGTTTGTCTACAGTCTTTTTTAAGGCAAGTGGCAATGGGCAGGAATTTCCTCAGCCTGATTGAAAACGCTTGCCAGCCTAGGCGCGAAGTCGAGCGAAGACGCGAATAGAACTAAAGTTCATGAGCGGACGAGCGAGACGAGCAACAACGGATGCGAGCGTTTGTCAACAGGCTGAAACGCTCACATTGAGCGTTTTTTTACTAGCTTTATCTCACCCCGTAAGTCTAATAAGCTTCCTTACTTCTCAAATCCGATATGAATAGAATCGGCAATATGCTTGTATCCGATTTCCTTATAAATTTTATTCGATGTCGGATTCATCATATCTGTATAGAGCACGCAGAATTCATATTCCTTTAAAAGTTCCTTCGAACCTTGTGCAACCATCGTTCGGGCATACCCCTTCTTCCTCTCCTCCTTCGGTGTAAAGACAAGAGAGACAGTGACACTGTTTGTAGTTGGTCTTGATTTCTTCATCATTGAGACAACTTTCCCTTCGTCTTCCCAAAGGAAAACTTCTCGAGCCTCTAAAAATGCAGACACCTTTTCTCGAATGATATCCGGTGATGTTCTGTCCAAATTCGTATCTTCCTCAAACAACGCAAACCATTTTTCAATGAGCGGAGCATCTGCATCTGTAGCGTATTTCCAGCTTCCGGGACTCATTTCGAGAGTCTCTTCAACTTCATCCAACCGATACAGCCCTTGGTCCATGAGCAGTTTTTGCGTCTCCCCTGTTTCATTCTCCCACGCATTTGCAAAAGATTTCGCCCATTGCTTCAAACTGATGACAGATGGAACAGCAATCGAATTTCCACGCAATTCCCGTACGATCAAATCAATCACTTCATCCTTCCTGCTCTCACCCACTAAAACAAGATTCAATGGATGCGGAGGTGTCATCTGCATTAGCGCAAGTACATCTTCCCCTTCCATCACGGCAGCCATGTACGGATCTGCATACTTCCCCGCCTTTATCGCTTGTAGTACGCCGAAGAAAAGGCTGAACACATCCTCATTTTTTGCTATGATTGGTTCCGCCACTTCCGCAAATTGCATGGAATCCTCGTATTGAACAATCTTCATCCAAATCTCCCCATTTCTTTTTGAGCATTATATATGTAAAAAATCGAATTGTCACGATACTTTTTTTGAGAAATTAAAAAGGACATGCATGCAAACGCTGCTTGTCCTCGTTTTATGTAGTCTATTACTCAAATTACCAGAGCATTGGTTTTTGCACCATGAGCCAAAGCATGATGAGCATCAATCCGATGTAGACCCAAGACGTCTTCGTCAAGACAGTCAGGATTTCCCCTTTATTGCTGTCAGGAAGATGGTATCTTTTCAGCACCTTTGTAAATCCACTTGAAAGGAATACACCAGAAATGAGCAAGATGGCAAGTGTTGCAATCACCCAAGAAGTGAACCAAGGCCATGGACCCATCAGCAACAGTAATGCACCTGATACGACGAGTACATGACCGGCATGCATGACTAACCTAATAATAACTTTGATGATCGTCAAGTATGCATTCTCAGTTGGTAGATCGACGTTCCGCAGCCTTTTGATCGTCGGCATCAATAAAAATAATGGACCGATGGCAAGGACTGCGGAGACGACGTGGACAAATACCATTGTCCCATACATGAACTTCATGACATCTTACTTAGCGACTGGGCTGAATTCGTGTACCCATACGCTCATTGTCGGAATCCACGGCATTTTCGGATGTAAGGCAAGTATAGATTGCTTATACTCTTCCAAATTTGCGAATCCTTCTTGTTTAGCATGCTCATCCGTCATTTCACCAAGTGTTTGCTTATATAGCTTATCAACTTTGAACTCTTTTCCGTCCAACACCATGATTTCATCCGGATACGCGTAGACACCATTTCTTCTCGTTGCTGTTTTTTCGCCGTTCAATACTTTTTCGACATCTGCAGGGATTGTAACAAGTCGTTCAACTGAGCATGTTTTTTCCGGTAATTCATTCATACTACATCGCTCCTCTTCTGTATCTACCTCTATCATATCGATTCTCAATCGGTAAATCCATAAGTAACAATCGTAAACTTTGTGGTCCTAAATAAGAATTCACGATACAGTCACAAACAATACAGTTGGACGATCGGGAACTATCTTATTTCACTTCAAATGTAAATTCCTCATGCTCATGCAAGCCTTCACTATTTTTCACGTGAATTTTCGCTGTGTACGTACCTTTTTCTTCGAAAGAGTAATCCGCAATATATTCGCCTTTTTCTGTTTCCTCTGCATCAATCCAAAGATGCTTTTCTCCAAGGACGTCGCTTGAAATTTCATATCGGACATTCGCTTTTTCAAGGGGCTCTCCATCGATTTGCAAGTGAGTCATCAATTCCGTCTCTTCACCAGCAACTGCATTTTCTGGTTTCACAAAATGGAGTGCGAATCCTTCTGCATGCCCATGATCATGTCCGTGGCTATGCTCCTCATCTTCAGCTTGTGCTTCCGCTCCTGCACCAATTGTCACTTGCTTCACAGGCATCGTGTGCAAATTTCTCGCATCTACGTGTACTTGGATGTGGAATAGGCCATCATGGTCAAATGTTGTTTCCGCTGTATAAGTTCCATCCTTTTCATTAACAGAGTCGATCATGACCGAGTCATCTTTCTTTCCTTCTTCCCATACTTCATAGACGACTTTATCGGCATCATCCACTTTTTCGTCTCCGTATGTGACGAGTGCTTTCATATTAACAGTATCACCGACTTGCGCCTGTTCAGTCACTGTCAGCTCCACTTCCAACGGGAGCACTTCTACCGCCGATCCGTCAACCGCTTCTTTTCCGCAGGCAGCCAACATACTTAATCCGATGATCAGGCCAAACAGTTTGTATTTCTTTCTCATCAGTTAATACCTCCGTCGTTTCTACTTTTGCAAAACATATGTAACCTAGTATGATATTATCAAGTAATTACGAAGTAATTATGAAGCAGACCTATTCATAAGTATTTCACAACTGACAAGTATATTATAATTGATTATATGTGCGAAATGAGGATATTTTGATGAATCCATATACGATTTTAATAATAGATGATGAACAACAAATGAGAAATTTAGTACGCACTTTCCTTACCCCGGAAGGCTATATTGTTGAGGAAGCGACAGACGGCATGGATGCTTTGACAAAAGTGTACAAGCTGCAGCCTCACTTATGCATTGTCGATGTCATGATGCCGTATATGAATGGATTCGAGTTTGCGAAAGAATTGAAACGAACGACCAATATCCCAATCATCTTTTTATCCGCCAGAGGTGAAGAATGGGACAAGGTGGAAGGCTTAAAGATCGGTGGAGACGATTATATCGTCAAGCCGTTCATGCCTGGCGAACTCATTGCAAGGGTTGAATCGGTGTTAAGAAGATCGTATCAGCACCAAATTTTGTCACGAGTATTGACAGTCGGTCCGATCGTTATCGATCACCTTGCGCATAAGGTCACTTTAGATAACGAACCGGTTTCATTGACTGTGAAAGAGTTCGGCATCCTGGAGACACTTGCTAAAAAACCCGGCCGTGTTTATACGAGGGAACAGATCTTGAGCATCGTTTGGGGAGATCATCACCAAAGTACTGACCGGACGATCGATACGCATATTAAAACGTTGCGATTGAAATTAGGCGAAGCAGGCAACATGATTGAAACGGTATGGGGCATCGGATATAAGCTTGAGGTGAAATGATGAAAAAGCTCACATTGAGCAAAAAGATATTAATTATCCTTGTAGCTAGCCTTGCTTTCACGATTCTTTTTTCTTTTTTCTTCATTCACTTCCTCTATTCTCAGCTTTACCTATCAAGTATTGAGGAATCAATCGTTTATCAAGGTAAGCGGACTACATCCCATTACCATTATGGCGAGTTGGGCGATGAAATCATTGAAAAAATCCAATGGTATAATATCGTTTCCGAATACGAAGTGATTGTCGTCGACAATTTAGATGACTTTTCATCATATTTCCCTTATAAGATTAATTATGAAAATCTTATCGGCAATGAAGAACGGGCAAGGTTGAATAAAGGCGCCTATATTATGAAAAAGGGATATGTCGAGGAACTGGACCGTGAAATTCTTGGAGCGATTTTTCCAATAAAGGGCGAAACAGGGCTAATCGGTTTCATCTATATATATGTCCCTCTCGCAGCCATTCAAGACGTGTTTCGGGAGAGCATTCCTCTACTCGTTATCGTCGGTACATTGTTCTTTTTCATTTTATTTCTCGGTCTCAACCGTACATGGCAATCTCTGTTCAGACCATTGCAAGAGCTCCAACGTCTTTCGGTGGAAGTTTCGAAAGGAAACTATAGCAGCAGGATTGAAACTGACCGCGAAGATGAAATTGGACAATTGGCAAAAGCATTCAACTCAATGAGTCTTTCTTTGGAAGAGCAGGAAAAACGAAAAAAAGAATTTACGTCAAACCTTGTCCATGAATTGCGGACGCCTTTGACGTATATTGGCGGCTACACGCATGTGTTGAAGGAAAAAATTTATTCATCGCCTGAAGAAGCAGAAAGCTATTTGACGACGATTGAAAAAGAAACCGTTCGTTTGAATAAATTGATCAATGACCTCATTGAGTTGAATCATCTGCAGGAAGAGTTATACGTACTCGCTGAAGAGCCGATTGTCATTGCTCAAATCATTTTGGACACGCTTGATTTATTTAACATCCTCATCACTGAAAAAAGATTGGATCTGCAAGTCGATATTGAAGAAGACCTTATATTGGTTGGAGACCCAAAAAGAATCCAACAAGTCTTTTACAATATTATAGACAATGCAGTGAAATATTCATTCGATCGCGGAAAGCTCGGCATTCAGTTGAAAAGTGAAGGAGAAATTGTCTCTTTCAAAGTGACTAATGAAGGAATTGTTATTCCAAAAGAAGATATTAACAGGATCGGAGAACGTTTCTTCCGTACTGACAAAGCGAGGAACCGGACGACTGGAGGGTCGGGACTCGGTCTATCGATTGTGAAGGAGATCACCCGGCTTCATGGAGGCACTTTTTCGATTCATAGCGATACTGCCACGGGAACTACTGTTACTGTCCGTTTTGTGAATAAAATGGAAGATGGGGATGAACAATGAAAACAAGTAAAATGCTGTCCGTTCTTTTCATTGCAATACTTCTTTTGTCCGCTTGCAGCGAACCTAACAAATCGGGCAGAAAAGTTGCCTCTTTCTCATTTACCGATCAAAATGGGAAGCCATTCGGTACTGATCAACTTGCCGAAAAAGTGTGGATTGCGGATTTTATTTTCACGAATTGCAAAACTGTTTGTACCCCGATGACGCGTAAAATGTCCGACTTGCAAACAACATTCAAGGAAGAAGACGTTGAAGTGGAATTCGTCACGTTCACGGTCGATCCGGACAGCGATACTCCTCAAGTTTTGAAGGAGTATATCGGACAGTTCTCGGCAGACGAATCGAATTGGCATTTATTGACGGGCTATTCTCAGGAAGCGATTGAAAAGATCGCGTTGAATCAATTTCAAACAATTGTACAAAAGCCGGATGCGTCAGGCCAGTTCATCCACGGATCGAATTTTTATATTATTGATCAAAAAGGATATATTGTGAATGAATACAGTTATATGCAAGAGTCATTTGAGGAACAGATTCTCGATGAAGTGAAGCGCCTTGTCAAATGATACCGGATTGATTGGCGGCAAAGCGTAAAACTGGTAGCATAGATGCATATCATTCCCTTGGGAGGCATCTGCTTGAAAGAATCTATCTCTTCATTAAATTATTTCATCATCGAGCGTTCAATCGATTGGTTTGAGCAAAAGCACCGACAGATGGATCGAAAACTTTTCTTATACGAAGAATCGATTACTTCTTCTGACAATACTTTTTCGCTGGAGCATGTCCATGACGTCTCGTACCGTCCATTTTCGAATGGCACTGGACTTTTCTATCTCCATACGAACCGCGGAGTTTACACATTTGGTGTGAACGAAAATCCTAATGAATTCATCAAATCATATAAGCGTCTTAAAGGGGATCCCTTTGCTTATTAAAATATGAACTTCCCTTTGTTTTAATTTGTCCTATGTGAGGTATAGATAGAACAAATACAATTGGGAGGTAATTTTCTTATGGTAGTAAAAAAAATCGTCGAGAATGCAGTACAGGCTAAAAAAGAAATTGAGCAATTGGAGACGCAAGGATATACACATGATGATATTTATATCTTTGCTCATGATAAAAAAAGAACTGCAGACATTACAGATGCACTTGAAACAGAATCAGTCGGTATGAAGGAACAAGGATTCCTCGACAGTATGAAAAACATGTTCACATCCCGAGGAGATGAACTCCGCAGCAAGATGGAGGCTGCAGGATTGACGGCAGAGGACGCAGCTGATGCGGAGAAAGAGCTCGATCATGGAAAACTCGTATTGATTGCGAAGAAATAAACGTCGTTACAACATAATAGTAGCCTTGGCGGCTGTTTCCTTCCCTTTCAGGGAGGAGCAGCCGCTTTTTTCCGCATCTATACTCTACACTTCGCTCCCTTTTTCCGTTATGATATGTACTGAAAGCGGGTGCAATTCATTGGATAAAAAGTTATGGAAAATAGGTTTTTTTACAGGTCTGACTTCCTTCGTTCTTCTTATTTTAGGGATTCGAACGATTTTAGGGACGGAATTGGTCGTGAAGAATTACTTGACGTTCGGGGTATTCAGTTTAATTGTCGGTATTCTAGCATCGACCTTGCTCTTCTATAAATTGAAAATTGCCTTCAGGATTTTCATGGCTGCCCTCCTTTTAGGATTTGCTGAGTTTTTCAGGAGCTTCCTGATGGATAAAAGCGGGTTTGGCGATTTAATCGGCGTCCTTTCCCTATTCATCATTACGACGTTCGGATTTGGGCTTGGCATCATTGTGCAGTTCATCGTTATAGGAATCAGAAAATTAAAGGAATAGGATTTATCAAATGGCCGCCACATATATATGTATGGCGGCTTTTTATTGTAAACTTTTGTGAATTGATTGAATAGTAGAATTGCAAGGGATATAGTAAAGTGGGGAGAAAATTTTCAAAAGGGGATGTTTTTATTGAAAAGAAGAACTGCTGAACCTTATAAGATTAAAAGTGTGGAGACGCTTTCCATGCTCTCTTACGAGGAACGCAAACAGTCTCTCGAACGCGCCGGATACAATACGTTTTTAATTGACTCCGATGATGTGTACATCGATTTGCTGACGGACAGCGGAACGACGGCGATGAGTGATGCGCAATGGGGAGCGCTCATGACAGGCGATGAAGCGTATGCTGGGAGTAAAAGCTGGAAGCGATTGGAGCAAGCAGTCCGGGATGTTTACGGCTATCGATACGTTTTGCCGACGCATCAGGGTAGGGGCGCTGAGAATATCTTGTCGCAGCTGAAAATTAAAGAAGGTGACTACGTTCCAGGCAATATGTATTTTACGACGACGCGTGCGCACCAGGAGATGAACGGTGCTACGTTTGTCGACATCATCATCGACGAAGCGCATGATCCTTCCATCGACCTGCCTTTCAAAGGGAATGTTGATTTGGATAAACTGCGCAACTTGATTCAACAAGTCGGTGCTGACAAGATCCCTTACGTCTGTCTTGCGGTGACGGTAAATCTTGCGGGCGGCCAGCCTGTCAGTATGCAAAATATGAAAGAAGTATATGAGCTGTGCCAGTCACACAATATCGACGTCATGCTCGATGCGACACGCTGTGTTGAAAACGCTTACTTCATTAAAGAGCGTGAGCATGGGTACGCGGACCGCACTGTTGCGGATATATTAAAAGAAATGATGTCATATTCCGACGGTTGTACGATGAGCGGTAAAAAGGATTGCCTTGTAAATATTGGTGGATTTCTTGCGATGAATGATGAGGATCTGTATATCCGGTCGCGCGAGCTCGTTGTCGTCTATGAAGGGATGCCTTCCTACGGCGGAATGGCTGGCCGTGACATGGAAGCTATGGCGATCGGTATCCGAGAGGCAGTCGATGATCATTATATCGAGCATCGGATTGGCCAAGTGAGATATCTTGGACAACAACTAATAGATGCTGGCATTCCGGTCGTGCAACCGATTGGCGGCCATGCGGTATTTTTGGATGCACGCGCTTTCCTTCCTCATTTGAAACAGGAAGAATTCCCTGCACAAGCGCTTGCCGCTGCCCTTTATTTGGATTCCGGAGTTCGCAGCATGGAACGCGGCATTGTTTCAGCAGGACGGGATAGCAAGACGGGCGAGCACAATCGGCCGAACCTTGAGTTGGTAAGGCTAACGATTCCACGAAGAGTGTATACGAATAATCATATGGATGTTGTTGTCGATTCCATATTGGCGTTATATGAGAAAAGGGAAGCAATCTGCGGATTAAGCATGGTTTACGAGCCACCGACGCTCCGCTTCTTTAATGCACGTTTTGCTCCGTTAGCAGAAAATGGAGAGTTGATTAGTGAAGAGAATAAGAAAATTAATGTGTGAATGAAGCCTTTGATCAAAACAAAAACGCATGCCATTTTGAGCATGCGTTTTTTTGTATTTATTTCGCAACTTTTTCTTTCTTGATTTGCTTGCTTCGCAATTGTCCGCAGGCTGCATCGATGTCCGAACCTTGTTCCCAGCGGACTCCGCAATTGATGCCGCGTTTTTTCAATGTGTCGTGGAATGATTTGATTGCTTCAGGTTTGCTTCGTTGGTATTGTCCGTGCTCATCGACCGGGTTGTACGGGATGAGGTTGACGTACGACAAATGTCGTTTGTTATAAAGCAATTTTGCCAATTGCTCTGCTTCCGTTACGTGATCGTTCACGTCATCCAATAGGATGTATTCGAAAGTGATCCGGCGGTTTGTCGTTTCCAAATAATAATCGATTGCGTCCATAAGCTTTTCAATCGGGTACGCTTTGTTGATTTTCATAATACTCGTCCGTAAATCATTGTTCGGCGCATGAAGGGAAACAGCCAAATTGATTTGGATGTTTTCTTCTGCAAACTCGCGGATTTTCGGTGTCAAACCGCTCGTTGAAACAGTAATGTGTCGAGCACCAATCGATAAGCCTTTTTGGTCATTGATGACACGTAAGAAGTTCATCAAATTTACATAGTTATCGAACGGTTCACCGATTCCCATAACAACAATGTGACTGACACGTTCTCCATTGCCTACTTCGTCAAGATGCTGTTGCACTTTCATAATTTGCCCGACGATTTCCCCGGCATCCAAATCCCTGTTTTTACGCAATAAACCGCTTGCGCAGAAACTGCAGCCGATATTGCATCCGACTTGCGTCGTCACACATACCGAGAACCCATATGGAAACTTCATTAGAACGGTTTCAATCAAGTTCCCGTCTTGCATTTTGAAAAGGAATTTAATCGTTCCATCGTTTGAAACTTGCTTCACCGACTGTTCAAGCGTCTCTATTACAAAGTTCTCTTCCATTAATTGAACACATTCTTTATTTATATTCGACATATCTGCAAAGTTTGTGACACGCTTTTTGTAAAGCCAGTCCCATACTTGTGCAGCACGGAATTTCTTTTGACCATTTTCGACTAGCCAAGTTGTCAATTGATCCAACGTCAAGCCGTAAATTGATTTTTTCATGTCAATTCCTCACTTCTCAGATTTGCATTCAGTCATTATACCATAATAGTTACAAAAACAGAAGAAAAAAGCTGCATTTTACAATGTCAGCTTTTCTTATTATGATTCATTCGTTCTATTTTTATCCTGTTTTATTTTCATCACGAGAACAAATACATTCATTACCGCCAAGACCGTGAAGAAGATGGCGATACCCGTCTGTCCTTTTATGAAACGATCAATTGCAAAATAACCTAAGAAGATGATTAGTGCAATATCAATAAATTTTGGTGTCGTCAAACTGGAGGCTCCCCCTTCGTGCAAAACATTCCATTTGACTACAGTATAACAGTTCCCTATCCTGCATTGCCATCCTATTATCAAACTAGGGTTAGAATCTCTTCTAGTTTCTTTAGCAGACAATTCATCTGTTCATCTGTTCCGATTGATATGCGCAAATAGTTATTGATGTCGGGCTGATTGAAATGGCGCACGAGAATCCCTTCTTTTTTTAACTGTACATATAACTCTGACGCTGCCCTTTCCGTGTGGGAGGCAAAAATGAAATTTGCCTGTGACGGGAGAACATGGAATCCCATTTTCTTCAATGCTGCTGTAAAACGATTCCGCGTCTCCTTGATTTGCTTAATAGTTGAATCGAAATACTCCTGATCTTTAAATGCTGCCGTCGCCCCGGAGATTGCAAGCCTGTCGACCGTATACGAGTTGATGGAATCCTTGATACGCACGAGCGCCTGAATTAGATCGGGATGGCCGATCGCATAGCCGACGCGCATGCCTGCAAGCGACCGGGATTTTGATGTCGTCTGGATGATGAGCAGATTGTCATATGACTTCACTAGCTCCACAGCAGATGCGGTTGCGAAATCGATATACGCCTCATCGATGATGACGACCGATTCAGGGTTATTCACTACAATTGATTCAATTGTTGAAAGTTCCATATAAAGACTTGTCGGTGCATTCGGATTTGGAAGGATGACACCGCCTTCCGAGTTGAAGAAAGATTCTGCAGGGATCGTGAAGTCTTCATTTACACGAATGGGCTCATATGGAATGTTGAACAGTTTGGCGTATACAGGATAGAAGCTATACGTGATGTTCGGAAAGCGGATCGGATTGTCTGGATGGAAGAAAGCCATGAATGAAAAAGCGAGCACTTCATCCGACCCGTTCCCAATAAACACTTCGTCCTTCGAAACTCCGTAAGTTTCTGCAATGGCAAGGCGTAAGCTGTCTGCTGTCGGAGATGGGTATAATCGTAGTTGACCTTCCAATTGCTCCAATATCGCTTCTTTAACAAGCGGGCTTGGTGGATAAGGGTTTTCATTTGTATTCAACTTAATGATATCTGGCTCATTCAATTGTTCACCCGGTACATATGGCTCGGCCCGTTTCGCGATTTCACTCCAAAACTTATTCATCTTGGGACCTCTTGTTTAAATGTGGCCTTCTGTTTTTTAAAGTCGACTTCACATCATCGATTGAAACGTCCAATAGCTCCATGAGAACAAGTGTGTGATACGTCAAATCAGCAAGTTCGTTCGTCAATTCGTCCTTGTCCTGATTTTTGGCGCCGATGACGACTTCCGTCGATTCTTCCCCAATCTTTTTCAACACTTTGTCTACCCCTTCTCGGAATAGATACGAAGTGTAAGAGCCTTCAATCGGGTGTACCCGGCGTTCCTTGATTTCGTCTACGATTTCATGAACGACTGTACGCACTGAACGATCTTCTTCAAATCCATTTGTATAGAAGCAGGTCGTTTCACCCGTATGGCAAGCGGGTCCTACCGGCTCCACATGCAAGAGGATTGCATCTTGATCGCAGTCGACTGATAGACGTTTAACGATTTGGCGATTGCCGGAAGTTGCTCCTTTATTCCAAAGTTCCTGCCTGGAACGGCTGTAAAACCAAGTCTCTTTCGTTTCAAGCGTCTTTTGAATGGATTTCCGGTTCATGTATGCGAGCATGAGCACTTCACCTGTCGTCTCATTCTGAACGATAGCAGGAATCAAACCGTTTTCATCAAATCTAAGTTCATCGATATTCATTATGATTCATTCCTAACAACTTGTTTTTGTTCTTCCAAATACGTCTTCAATTCCCCTATATTAATTTCTTCGAAGTGGAATACGGAAGCTGCAAGGGCTGCGCCCGCTTTCCCTTCCGTCAATACTTCTGCAAAATCTTCCAGTTTGCCCGCCCCACCGCTTGCAACGATCGGTATAGTAACGGCATCAGCTAACACTCTATAAAGTTCAATATCATAACCTTCTTTTACGCCATCTCCGTCGATGCTATTGACGACGAGTTCACCTGCGCCCAATTGCTCGCCTTTTATCGCCCATTCAATTGCATCGATTTCCGTTTCTTCCATGCCACCCTTTGCAAAGACGGACCATTTTCGAGGACCGGTCTTCTTTACATCCATCGAAAGCATAACTCGTTCGGAACCGAATTTACTAGCTGCTTCTCGAATCAACTCAGGGTTCACCAATGCAGCACTATTAATAGAAACTTTATCCCCGCCGATGCTGAGGATTTTTTCAATATCTTCGATTGTCCGAATTCCACCACCGACGATGAATGGAATCGGGACTTCTTTTGCAATTTCTTCGATCAAATCAAGGAACATTCCCCGGTTTTTCGTAGAGGCAGATATATCATAAAAAACGAGCTCATCCGCACCATCCGCGACATATTTTTTTGCGAGTTCAAGCGGATCTGCCACCTCTTGAACATCTAAGAATTTTTTCCCTTTCACGACTTTCCGGTTATCAACGTCCATGCATGGTATAATTCGTTTTTTCATTTTCCCACCGCCTCCAATGCTGTTTCTAAGGATAGATTTCCTTCATACAATGCTTTTCCAATAATAGCGCCATACAGATCCATCATATTTAATTTCACGATGTCACGATTGGTTGATACACCACCGGATGCAATGATGTTTATGTCGGATGCTTTGTTCACCACATATAACTCGTCGAAATTCGGACCTTGCAGCATGCCGTCTTTCATAATGTCGGTATAAACGACCGTTTTGACGCCAATTTCCTCAAGCCATCGCAGCAACTTGACCGCTTTAACATCAGTCGTTTCCGTCCATCCGTCTGTTGCGACAAATCCATTTCGCGCATCAATTGACACTGCGATTTTATCGTCATATTTAGTAACCGCTTCTACGACAAACCCAGGATTCTGAATGGCTGCCGTCCCGATAATAACCCTGCTGACGCCGTTTGCAATATGTGAATCGATCGTTTCCATCGTCCGTATCCCTCCGCCGACTTGTACAGGGATTTTAACAGCATTCGCTATTTGCGCGATCGCTTCCTTATTCAACGAATCACCGGTCTTTGCGCCATCCAAATCGACGACGTGTATGTACTCGGCCCCTTGCCTTTCCCAATCTTTCGCCACTTCCGAAGGCATTTCATGATAAACGGTTTCTTGTGCGTAATCGCCTTGTATGAGACGAACGCATTTGCCCCCTCTAATATCAATTGCCGGAAATAAAATCATTGACGACCCCCCCTTATAAAATGCCTTTTGTCGATGGAATCCCTTCTATTTCAGGATTTATGGAACTCGCAATACGCAAAGCCCTTCCAAAACTTTTAAAAACCGATTCGATAATATGATGGCTGTTCTTTCCATATTGCAAATTGATATGCAATGTTACATCGGCATGTCTCGTGAACGCGAGGAAAAATTCCTCTACCAATTCAGTATCGAATTCCCCTACTTTATCTTTCAGTCCGTCTACGTTATAAACGAGAAAAGAGCGCCCGCTTATGTCGAGTGATACAGTTGAAAGTGCCTCATCCATCGGAGTCGACACCATCGAATACCGTTCGATACCTTCCTTTTTTCCGATGCACCGGTTGAACGCCTGCCCAAGTACAATGCCTATATCTTCGACTGTATGATGCTGATCGACGGCGAGATCACCATTACATTCGACTATCAAGTCAAATCTGCCATGTTTCGCGAATAATGTCAGCATATGGTCTAGAAAGCCGACACCTGTCCGTATATCCGTATTACCTGTTCCATCGATCGCAAACTCAAGATCAATTACCGTTTCCGCAGTGTTCCTTGAGATTTCGCAGCTTCTCATTCCGCTTCCCCCTTCCGCAGTCGGATCGATTCGGCGTGTCCCGTCAATTGCTCCGCTTCCGCCATAACGATGATGTCATCCGCCACTGCCTTGAACGCTTCCTCTGTGTATTGAATTATGCTCGATTTTTTAAGAAAGTCATAAACGCCTAACGGTGACGAGAATGCGGCAGTTCCGCTAGTCGGCAATGTATGATTCGGTCCCGCTATATAATCACCCAATGCTTCCGGTGAAAACGATCCTAGAAAAATAGCACCCGCATTTCGGATATACGGCAGTTGTTCCATCGGATTTTCCACCATGATCTGCAAATGCTCCGGTGCAATTTCATTCACGACGCCAATCGCTTCCTCCAGCGAATCAACAATGATGATTCTGCCAAAATCGTTTATGGACCGACTTGCAATGTCCACCCGTTCTAATTTAGACAACTGGATTTCGACTTCTGCCACAAGCTTGCCTGCAAACTGTTCGCTAGTCGTCACACAAATGGCGGCTGCCCTTTCGTCATGCTCCGCTTGAGACAGCAGATCTGCCGCCACAAACACAGGGTTTGCCGTTTCATCCGCCAAAACACAAATCTCACTCGGACCTGCGATCATATCGATTGCAACGTCACCGAATACCCATTTCTTCGCCCTAGCTACATAAGCGTTGCCGGGACCAGTTATTTTCATTACTTGCCCGATCGATTCCGTCCCATAGGCCAATGCGGCTATTGCCTGCGCGCCGCCCACTTTATAGACAATATCGACACCGCACTCTTTCGCCGCTACAAGCACATATGGATTCACTTTCCCGTCTGGCTGCGGCGGAGTCGTGATAGCAATTTGATCGACCCCTGCGATTGTTGCAGGAATAGCATTCATGAGAACAGTTGACGGATAGGATGCCTTCCCACCAGGCACGTAGATGCCAACCTTTTCAATCGGGGACACTTGCTGACCGAGTAAAATTCCTTTTTCTTGTCGGATGAACCATGAACGTTCCCGTTGTTCTTCATGAAAGTCAGTGATTCTTTGTTTCGCTTTCATTAGAGAAGCAATGAAACTTTGGGAGACGAGCGTGTATGCTTCATCGAATTCGTCATCCGTAACAATTAGGCTTTCTAGTTTTACACCGTCAAACCGCTCCGTGTACGTATGTATTGCCGCGTCTCCATACAAGCGGACGTCATTTATGATTGCGAGCGCTTTCCTATCCAATTCCAAATCAGTTGATTGTTTGTTCCGCTTTTTAATTTCCACCGTATAGTCGGCCGCGGTGACAATTTTCATGAATACACCTCCAAACCTTTCTTTACACCAGCTATGAATTGTTGTATCCGCTCTGTCTTCATCGCATAGCTTGCTTTATTCACAATCAATCTTGCGCTCACTTCTCGAATCGTCTCTAGAACAACTAATCCATTTTCTTTCAACGTTGCCCCAGTTTCGACAATATCGACGATGCAATCTGCTAAACCTAAAAGCGGCGCTAATTCTACCGATCCATTCAACTTGATGATTTCGGTACGGAGGCCTTTTTGTTCGAAATGCATTTTTGCCAGATTCGGATATTTCGATGCTACAGTGAGCTTCGGTTTATCTATCATTTTTTCGCCTGGAAAGCCCGCAACCGCTAGTTTGCATTTTCCGATTCCTAGATCCAATAGTTCATATACATCTTTCGGGTCTTCCAGTACGACATCTTTACCAATGACCCCGATATCCGCCGCTCCGAGCTCAACATACGTCGGAACATCGACTGCTTTGACGAAGATCAGCTTGATGCTCCGTCCGTTGTCTGTGAAGATGAGTTTCCTGCTTTTTTCATCAAAGTCCGAAAATAGGACTCCCGAATTTTCCAATAAGGAAAGCGCCTCGTTTGCGATCCTCCCTTTTGCCATTGCAATTGTTATCGTATCCATCTTTCATTCCCTCCTATCCGTTCAACAATTTTTGATTATCGGAAGCCTTTAACAATGATTCGATTTCACAAGCGAAGCCAATCGCCGGCAAATCAGCTCCAAATTCATGGCCTAAACGATCATATCTTCCGCCCATTAGCACCGGCTTGCCAAAATGCCCTACATACCCTTGGAATAGGATGCCTGAGTAATAGTCCATTCGATTGATCAACCCGAAATCTATGACGATTTGCTCTTCAAAGCCTTGTGCACATAACCTCCTACAAACCTCCCCAACATATGAAAGTGTTTCTTCCATTCGAAGAGTTGTAGATATTTCCTTTGCACGACGCAAGACATCTTCCGGCTTTCCGTAGAGGTGTGGAATTTGCATGATGGCATATTTCATTTCTGGATCTGCATCTACATTTTTCAGTAACGGTTCAATTTCAACACTGTTCTTCGCTTGAATCAATGCCTTCAACTGATCTAGCTGCAATTCGGTCAACGGTAGCTTTGCAATCATTTCTTGAAAAAAAGCGGTATGACCAATTTCAATTTTGATATCTTGGAACTTCAAATCCTTCATCGTTTGTAAGGCCAAAACAATCGTTTCTGCATCAACTTCTGGTGACCCTTCGCAAAAATATTCAATACCCGATTGTGTCCTTTCAATTTTTTCAGTCGGATCGGATGACCGCCGAAACACTTCCTGTATATAATAAAAGCGTCGTTCACTTGTCAGTTTGGTTTCAGAATGAGACAATTCCTGTGTAATCGGAATCGTCACATCCGGTCTGAGGACAAGTACATCCCCAGCAGGATCGACTATTTTCACCATCTCTTTCCTGTTCACCGAGCTCGTCACTTTGGAATAAAGGTCGTATCTTTCAAATGCCGGTGTCCTGACTCGATGGAACCCGTGAGTGGAAAAACGTTTGCTTAATACGCTCGTGACTTGATCAAACTTTTCATCTTCAGTCAAATTCGGAATCATTTGCCAACCACCTTTTTACATTCACTTTATCACTTTACCTCGTTAAAGTTATAACGTACTATAAAACTATATTTCTTATTTGTCAACAGATAGGGGGAATTTTTTAAATGTTTGATTACCATATGCATAGTTCATTTTCAGGAGATTGTAATGTAGACATGGAAGAAATGGTGAAGGGAGCAATTTCAAAAGGCCTTGTAGAAATTTGCTTCACGGAACATATTGATTATGATTATCCCGATGATTCAATTGAATTTGATTTCGACAAAAAGAAATACAGTAAGCGGATCGATGAATTGCGGGGGCTGTATGACGGGCATATTCGCATTAAGAAAGGTGTCGAAATTGGTGTGCAGCCGCATTTATTGGGACGTTATGACGAAATGCTGAATGAGGAATCATTTGATTTCATTATTTGCTCGATGCATACGGTTGCGCGAAAAGGGTTGCATTATGGAGATCTCTTTAAGGGGATTACGGTAGAGGAAGCGTCTTTGAAGTATTACACTGAATTGTTGCATTGCGTGAAAAACTATACGAACTATTCCATTTTAGGACATGTTGATTTGATTAAACGGTATGCCCCTAAGGTAGTCGAAAATGACTTCCATGATGTGTTGCGTGAAATCTTTAACGTAATTATTCCTGCAGGTAAAGGGATTGAGTTGAATACATCCGGAGTGCGATATGGATTGCCGAACGGATTGCCGAGTGATGATGTTTTGAGGCTTTATAAGGAATGTGGCGGAGAGATCATCACAATTGGATCGGATGCACATAAGCCGGAAGATATCGCTTTCGACTTCAAGGAGTCACTCGAGCTGTTGCGGTCGATCGGTTTCCGATATATTTCAACGTTTGATGGATTAAAGCCGAGTTTCCATTCGATTGAAAAACTTTGAGCGAGAGGTAGAAGTCTTGAGCGCGGATTCCTTTTCTTGAGCGCAAAGCTGAGTCTTGAGCGCGAGCCACGCTTTGAACGCAAAACAGCCCGCATGAGACGCGGGCTGTTTGCTTTTTTTTATTTTCCTACAACAACCGTCTTAATAAGTGCGAGTCTTTCCCTAACGTGATGTCGCGCTTCTACGGATTTCGGTGTTTTGGCTGGCAAAGCATCTGTTTTAAGATTGAAACTTTCTGCAATCATCCTTGCTCTCGCAAGATGGAAGTCGCTTGTGATAATCGTTATTTCATTCACTTCTTCTGGCAGCAGCTTCTTAGAAAAAAGGATATTTTCATACGTCGATGTCGACTCGGTTTCGAGGAGCAACCGATCTTCCTTCACACCATTCTCTGTCAAATACCGCCGCATCGCTTCCCCTTCGGCAATGTCCTCGTCCGGCCCTTGCCCTCCCGATAAAATGAACTTCACATCAGGATATGATTCTGCATAGGCTAACGCTTCTTCCAACCGAAAGCGCAAAGTAAGCGAAGGTGCCTCTCCGTTCACTTTAGCACCAAGAATGATAGCATATTCATTTGATCCATTCGCCATTGGTTTCTGTCCATCTGTCATCCATTTACCTAACCAGAACCAAGTTCCTAACCCGAGTAAAATCGCTGCAATTCCTATCGTCATCCCCAATTTCTTTTTTTTCTTCACTTGATCACCTATTCAAGTCAATTTTAGTATATGAGGGGGCCGCTGAAAAAATGGCAAGTTCCTTCAGGATAACCTTTCGACGCCAATGCCGCGTTCCGTAAGCAAGGATGGATAAAAGGGATCATCTCCGATTGAATAGACACGGTCGCATACATTCGTAATTTCATCCATGTCGTGGGACGTGTAAAGAATCATTTTTCTTTCGTCCCTGGCTAAGTTCAACAAATAATTCCCAATCTCCGTTTTTGACTTTAAATCAATCCCGACTGTCGGTTCGTCCAACAAAAGAAGAATCGGGTCATGCAGTAGGCTAATAGCCAAGTTGAGCTTGCGCTTCATTCCTCCAGACAGTGAATGGACCGGTTCCTTCCATTGTGTCAGCTGCATGTCAAGACAGAGCTTCCTGCATTCTTCAAGCGTTCTCCTTTTCCATGAAAGCTTCTCAAAAAAACGCATATTCTCTTCGACTGTGTACTCTTCCCAAACCGAAATATCTTGGGGCACATAGCCGATGATTTGCCGCAATTTCTTGAAATCGTCCTCATATCGCTTACCATCTAAACGCAATTCGCCAGCGGAAGGTTCCATTGCCGTCGCTAAAATTTGCAATAATGTCGATTTTCCGGCTCCATTCTCGCCAACCAGTCCGACTATTTCGCCTTCATTCATTTGAAAAGAAACATCTTTCAGCACAGTTTTCCTTTTGTATCGTTTTTGGACACCTTTCACTTCAAGCAATTCGTTTTCCCCCTTTCACCATCCATGCAGCCAATAGCAACATCAACAACACAAGCCAGCCAATGGGTATCGTCGTAGTCATTAATGAGCGTACTGGACTGAGAATCTCGATCCATTCCCATCTTCTCGATAGAGCGTCGAGTGGTACGATAGCCCCTCCCGTTACGGTCAATAAAAGTGCTGCGGCAATTCCCGTTAGGTAGTACATAAACAACTGACGGTAGACGACCGCAAGCAAAAAGGCGAACAGATTTAACGTCACCCTAAATGCGAGCATCGGGAGGATAAAAGATAAAGTGACCGTCTCCTGCAATACAAAGTGGAAAACAAACATAGCAAGCACGTCAGATAAAATCGTCATTAATGAATACAAACCCAACATACGTACTGCATGGCTTTTAAACGAAGTAGACGTGTATAACCATCTCATTCGCATTGAAGGCCTGCTTTCCTTAATCATCCAATCGAAAAGGAAAAAGGCAGAGATAATTGTGAAAAACGCCCAAACTGCTTTGCTGTTCAAGAGCTCCATCGGCTTTTCATTCAGTTGTCCCGTTTGTTTGCCATATGAAAAACTTGTGTGGAGGAGACTTTCATTCTGCTGTTTCTCTATGCTCTTTTGAATGATCTCTTCATAATCCCATTGATCTTCCATTCCATAATCTTTGAACAGTTGTTGAATGACCCCTGCTGCTTTTGACCTCGATATATCTTGTTGGGCAAGAGACATAATCGTTTCTGAAATCGCTGGATAAGCAAAGGATCGATTGGAAGAATAAGCTTCAATCAAACCGTTCCGCCGATTCGCCAATACAGATTCGCCGTACCCTTCCCGGATGACGAAAACACTGTCAAGCTCATGTTGCGCCAACTTATGAAGGGCATTGTCAAGCTCTATATATTGAACGGACAACATTTCGTTTTTCTCTATTTCTTCAGCCAACTGCTTTGCCAACGAAGAAGAATCTTCAACGATGAGCGCAACCGGAACTTTCGATTCGTCTTGCAATATGCCAAATGTCTTCATAACGAACACGGTCAGTAAAAGTGGGGCAAACAGCCAACAGATTACATTTTTCCATTCCTTTTTCAATCTGAAAAATTGAGCGGGTAGTCGATTCATCTGCTCCACCTTTCTTTCCAGCTGAGTGACAGCCATAAGGTGATGCATGCAATGAGCGCATAAATTGCTAATGAAGTGAAATCCGCATAATTACGCCCTTCCAGTACAAGATCTATCATCCATCCAAGTGCACTCGGCGAGAACAAATAAGGAAGCCACTCTTGAAAAACTTGCGGAAAATACAAAGTAGGAATTAATGCACCACTCACTATGACAACGCCGAAAACAAATGCGCATTGAACAAAAAGAACTATCTTCTGTAATGGCAGCAAAACATCGATCATTGCAATGCCGCAAAGAAGGATAAAAGCATACAACAATGAAAATAAACTAAAACGCATCATATCGACAGCATAAAACTCAACTTGAATAGTTTTAATCATAATGTAAAAAGCAAATCCTGCGAGCAATGAACTTGTAACTAGCGAAATGATCAGCCTTCCTGCAACCCGCTGGCCAACGCTAACGCCGAATAATTTCAGCCTCGTTGCCATCGCTTTCGACTCTTCCTTTTCAAGTACAGTGTAAAAGGACAATAGCCATACTGAGAAGACAATGAACCAGCCTGACAGCACAAAGTAATGCATCGGCGACATTGTTGCCGAATTCTTCAATACTTCTTCATCTAAAATCTTATCTTTGCCTAATGTAAAAAGCGTAAAATCAACGAATTGATCAAACATCATTTCCATCCGCTCATCACGGGGCATCGAAGTTTCTTTTGCATAGTCGTTGATAACTAAAATATTCGCCTGGGCGGCAGCAATGTAGCGTGCCAAACTATCGACAAGCTGCTTTGCAATGAAACTGTCAATCGGTCTTGACGGATTTCCGACCATCGGGATTGTTACAGATTCCCCGTCATAAAGGTCGTCAGTGAAATTTTTCGGCAATGAAAAAGCAGTGCTAATCTCATTTTTTTCAATCATCAGCTCGGCTTCTTCTTCCGATGCCTGAAAGACTTCAATGTACGCCTGTTCGTTAGCCGTTTCCGTCAACAATGTGCTGATCAGCTTCGATTCCTTCGTCTGATCTTCGTCAATTAACGCAACACGGATCGGAGAGTTCTCAGCCGGTATGATAAGACCCGCCGCAAGGCCGACCAACATTCCAATTAACACTATTGGAAATAGAAAAAGAAGAAGAAGGGTTGCCCGCTTCTTCTTCAACTGTTTCAGGTTTTCATTCGTAAAAAATAATATCCTTCGTATCGATTGCAAACAGCTCACTTCCAATCATCAGAAGTTTTCAAGCTCACTTTGGAGGTCGCCCATCAGATCCATTACCCATTTCTCGAATTCTGCAGACAAATCATTTCCAAGTTCATCCAACTCGTCACTACTCATATTACCAACATCAACGAGGTTGTCAGAGTCATCGGGCATATCCACTTTCTTCGCAATTTTCGCTTCTTGTTTTAGCCGAAGGTAAATGTCTGATGTGGAAATAGCTCCAGACGGGTCGATAATTGTGAATTCATGATCCGCCTTCATTGAATCTTTTTCATGTTCTGCTGTACCGCTCCAAACGAGTCTAGGAGAAAAGCTTCCGTCCGAAATAGAGAACTCGCGATTGAATGTACGTTTTTTTCCATCCAATTCTTCTTTACCTTTATACGTGGCATCGGCATCTGGCAAAGTCAATGTCAATGTATCGTCCGATTTTCCGTCTTTCCATGTTAAGTTGCCTGTGAATTTGACGGTCTCGTCTTCTTGCGTATAAGAGTCTTTTCCTGTGAATGAATAATCCCATTTTTGACCGGATTTCTCTAAGGATTGGACACCTGCAATTTTTAATGAGGATATTTCATCCTCATTAACTCCTAACGACATAGCAAATTCCCGCTTTACAATGCTGTTCGATTTATGCCAGATGGTCGATTCAAGACCATTTGGAATATGCCACCCATTCACTTCATTGACAGCTTCATCTAATGAATCCTCAAAATCAGTAATCATATCGGTAAGTTGCTGATCAGATACATCGTCAGTCATCGTTGAAAATGCGATCTGCTCCTTCAAAAGCGCCTTCAGCTTCTCATCATCGCGCGCTTTCTTAAATAGATCTATAAGCAAAGTTTTAACTTGCTCTTCTGAAAGTTTCATTGCCACTTTTTCTGTTTTTATCTTCTCGCCGAACACTTCAATTTTTTCTTTTTCACTTGTAAATGCCTCTTCAGGCAACTCGTGGTAAAGGTATTCCATATATTCCTCATTCACGTACTTTTGGAATTCTCCATCCATAGAAAATTGTTCTTCGAATATACGGGATAAACCAAGCTTTTCCGGACCTTCATAAAAAGCGTCCGCTTCCTTCATCATTTTACCGAAGTCTTCATCCATGAAAAATAGAACTTTATCAGTGAATGGCATTGCTGCCATCAACTTTTCAGGTGTAAAATAAAATGTCACAATTTCTGAAGAAACGGAGCCGAATTTCCCGCTGAAATCCATTTCCCATTCTTTCTTCACAGGATCCTTTGTTTGTTTCATTGTAAACGTCGTGTTGTTAAGAATTCTTTGCATTTCGACCATATCATAGTCTGCGTTTGGATCATTCCATTCAAAGGTAAGATCTTGGGTCGTTTCTACTGGCTTTTTCTTCTGAACATCCATCCAGTCAAACTCATTTTGATAGCGTTCTTGGAAAAGGTCTCCCATTTGCGTAAACGTTTTCGTTTCAGCTAGCAAGTATTTCACTTTTGGTGACTTGTTTAAAAGAAAGAATGCGGAAACCGATCCGACACCTATTACAAGCACGGCTGTCAGCACGGCAATCAATAGTGCGGGCGACTTCCTTTTCACTTTCGTTTCTTGTACATTCTCCACCCAAACTTCCTCCCTGTCGTAAATAACTTTCAAAGATTGGTAATCTCATGCATCATAGAAATTCTACTACAAAAAAAGGATAAATGTTCCTTAATTCGTAAATTGATTATTATTAGCTAGTCAACAAGTTTAGTAAATATTTCCTATACACAAAATAACCTCCTGCACTTTTCTGCAGGAGGCTACAACTTAGTTAGTTTTTCACTTTTTGTTTTTTATTCACCGTGCTATGCACTTCTGTCGGCAGACCCCATAATTGAATGAAGCCGACAGCAGCTGACTGATCGAATTCATCCTCGGATGTGTATGTCGCCAATTTCTCATCGTAAAGTGAATTGGATGATTTTCTTCCTTCTACGATCGCATGCCCTTTGAACAACTTCACACGCACGACACCGTTGACATACTGCTGCGTCTCTTTCACGAACGCTTCCAATGCATTTCGCAACGGCGAGTACCATAATCCGTTATAGATCAGTTCGCTTAGCTTTTGGGATACGAGCGGCTTAAAGTGTGCGACATCTTTTACTAGCGTGATGTCCTCCAATTCCTTATGAGCCTTCAGCAAAGTAACGGCACCTGGACATTCGTATACTTCACGCGATTTAATGCCGACTAGTCTATTTTCGACGTGGTCAATTCTTCCTACCCCGTGTTTTCCAGCAACTTCATTCAATTTCAAAATCAGTTCGCTTAATGGATATTTCTTTCCGTCAATGCTGACAGGCACACCTTTTACAAATTCGATTTCAATTACATCCGGCGTATCCGGAGCCTCTTCGATCGATACTGTTAAACCAAATGCCTCTTCGGGCGGTGCTGCCCACGGATCTTCTAGAATCCCGCATTCATTGCTGCGCCCCCATAAGTTTTGGTCGATCGAATACGGACTGTCTAGATTGATTGGAATCGGAATATTCTTCTCCTTCGCATACGCGATTTCCTCTTCACGCGACCAGCTCCATTCACGTACCGGTGCAATGACTTCAAGTGAAGGGTCAAGGGCTTTGATTGCAACCTCAAAACGAACTTGGTCATTTCCTTTTCCAGTACAGCCATGCGCTACGGCCGTCGCATTTTCCTTATTCGCGACTTCGACAAGTTTCTTGGAAATTAAAGGACGCGATAACGCTGAAACGAGAGGATATTTATCTTCATAATATGTGCGCGCCTGCAATGCGAGCAATGCATAATCCTGAGCAAACTCTTCTTTCGCATCGATGACGTAGCTATTCACCGCACCGACTTGCAACGCTTTTTGTTGAATGAAGTGCAAATCTTTTCCTTCACCGACATCTAAGCAACATGCGACTACGTCATACCCTTTATCCGTCAACCATTGAACTGCCACTGAAGTGTCAAGACCACCAGAATATGCTAATACAACCTTTTTATTTCCCATTTTTACGTCCTCCTTTATTCAACCAAATGTATCTTTATTCATCTTTATGTATTTTTATAATAACATACATTTTTTGAATAGCAATAGATTTGTATAAGGAAAGTGAAAAATTATTGATGAATTGGATAATTAGCGTTATGAGCGGGTATTGACATTTAAGAGTGGTTGATGTGGTTTATGCGCGGCTGTGAGAACTTAGAGCTGGAATTGTTTTTAAAATAAATAAAAAACTACCTTACTATTAATTGCAAGGTAGTTTCGGTTATTCATCTTATACCATGAGCGACCATTGCGTCGGCGACTTTCAAGAATCCTGCGATGTTGGCGCCCATGACGAGATTCCCTGGTTTGCCGAACCGTTCGGCCGCGTCTTTACAGCTTGCATAAATGTTTTCCATTACTGTTTTTAGGCGCATGTCCACTTCTTCTTCTGTCCATGCGAGCCTCATACTATTTTGTGACATTTCCATTGCAGATACTGCCACTCCGCCTGCGTTTGCCGCTTTTGCTGGAGCGAAAAGGATTTTATTCTCAAGGAAAATATTGATCGCTTCAATATTGCAAGGCATATTCGCACCTTCTC
This sequence comes from Sporosarcina sp. SAFN-015, assembly GCF_051966875.1. Taxonomy (GTDB): domain Bacteria; phylum Bacillota; class Bacilli; order Bacillales_A; family Planococcaceae; genus Sporosarcina. The sequence continues at coordinate 25,817 of NZ_JBQCKP010000004.1, forward strand.
CAAGTGCTTTTAAGCCGTTAGCGATTAGCATATGGGCTGCAATTTCATCGATTTCATTTTGTGTTGCGCATGGAAGAGCAATGTCGCAAGGAATGGACCAGATCGCCGAGCAATCGTCATGATATTCGGCTTCCGGATGTTCTTTCGTATATTCCCAAATCCTTTTATTTTCGACTTCTTTCAACCTCTTTACTGTATCGAGGTTAATGCCATTTTTATCAAAAATATAGCCGCCCGAATCGCTGCATGCAACGACTTTTGCTCCAAGCTGCTGGGCTTTTTCAATAGCATATGTCGATACGTTTCCAGATCCTGATACTACGACCGTACTATCTTTGAAGGAAAGTCCGTTTTCATTCAACATTTCTTCGACGAAATAGACAGTCCCATATCCAGTCGCTTCTTTCCGTCCTAATGATCCTCCATGATTCGGATCTTTTCCGGTTAGAACGCCAGCCTCATAGCCGCCCTTCAAGCGGTTGTATTGGCCAAACATATAACCGATTTCTCGTTTACCGACACCGATATCACCAGCAGGCACATCTATATCAGGTCCGATATGCTTGCTTAATTCGGTCATGAAGCTCTGAGTAAAGCGCATAATTTCACGTTCGGATTTGCCTTTCGGATCAAAATCGGAGCCGCCTTTCCCCGCCCCGATCGGCTGTCCTGTCAAAGCATTTTTGAATATCTGTTCAAATGCTAGGAATTTCATGATGCTATTGTTTACGGAAGGATGGAATCGGAGGCCGCCTTTGTAAGGACCAAGATCACTATTGAATTGTACGCGGAATCCACGATTGACATGTACTTTTCCTTTGTCATCTTCCCAAGCGACACGGAATGAAATAATTCGTTCCGGTTCCGTTATACGCTCTAGGATGCCGTTTCGAATATATTCTGGATGCTTGGCAAAGACCGGGCGAAGCGAATCGAATATTTCTCTCGTAGCTTGCAAAAATTCCTTTTCATCCGGATTTCTCTTCTTTACCAGTTCATAAACTTCATGAACGTAATCATTCGCCCGATTCCGGAATTCCCGGTTGTTATCCATATTTGTCATATGCCTCATCCTTTCTTGAAAATACCGAAGAAAAAAAGACTAGTGTCAAATATTTCAACGGAAATTAATATTTCAAAATCATTATTCGTTTTATTAAGTATTACTGAAAATATGAATATATACAACAACTTTTTCATTTTGCCCGTATTTACGATAACTATAATAAGTCGGTTTCACTAATCCTGTCGAAATTAGTAAAACGAAAATAAAATCATTTTCATATTTCTGAACATAGATTATTATTAGGGATATCCAAAGACATTGCGATTTGGAAAACAACTAAAAGAGAAAGAGGAGATGCTTTATGAAATTCAGCAAATTGCTACGTGCCGTACTAGGAGCCAATTTAGTAATCTTAATGGCTTTTGCATTCCTACCTGCTCTGTTGATCAATCCGGATATGGACTTTTTCCAAAACGCAATAAATTACATTTCAAAAGAAAAATAGTTGCCTCATCAAATGAACCATATGTGCCACAGCACATATGGTTCGTTTTAATTATCGCTTTCGGACTGTGAAGTTTTCTGTGAGTAGCAGCCAGTTTTGAGGGAAAGCTAAACCTAGCTTCCAATACATTATTCCCCGTAAATTGAATTCTTTAAGCAAATTGAATTTCGCCTGTATACTGCGTGCATCTTCGAACCAGACGTCATGCCGCACGCCATTATCATCCCAATAGAGAAAAAATGGCGCCTGCGCAACAGCATCATATTGGATATTCGCATTCCGGCTAATCGCCAAATTAATTGCTTGCTGTGGGCTGAGCGCCCTTGCAGCAACTCCCGTCTCTGGTGGATATGGATACTTCCAGTCATATCCATATAAGTTTTGCCCTAGAAAGATCTTATCTCGCGGTATCCGGCTCACTGCATATTCTACAACTCTGCGCACTTGATTGATTGGACTGACAGCTTGAGGGTCGCTATATGAATAACCCCATTCATATGTCATCAATGTGACGAAATCACATATTTCCCCATGCGCTTTGTAATCAATCCCACCATACAATCCAGTCGGATCGTCTGCAGTTTTCGGAGCCAATGCAGTGGATAGCGTCAAGCCGGCCGGGTGAAATCGGGCACGTGCATTCCGGAGAAACGTATTATACAATTCCCTGTCCGCCGGTCTAATAAATTCAAAATCAAAATGGATGTCACTGAAGCCAAATCTTTTTGCAGTTTGGAGTATATTTTCAAATAAACGGTTTTGCACTGTCTGATCGGTAAATAGGATATGTGCCAAATCTGCACTAAACGCGAAGTTTTCTAAATTACTGACAACCATTGCATTTAAAACACCTGCTCTTGCAGCAATTTCAGGAATATCATCAATCGGCGGTGCCTTCAGCGATCCGTCCCGTTGTGCCTCATAACTGAACATTCCCAAGTAAGTCAAATCTTGTGCCCGGTTACGTACTTCTTGGACGGTTGATTGCATTATCGCCTCTCTCGGCTCTACATAAAGGAAAACCTCTTTTACCGGCTTTGGTCTTTGAGGGATGTACAATCGTTGCCCTATTTGCAAAATGCTGTTTGGTGAAATTCCATTGACTTTGGCAAGTTCCTCCACTGTTATGCCGTAAAGTCGAGAAATGATATAAAGCGATTGTCCAGGCAACACCCAATGATAACTGCCTGTAACCGGGATGACGAGCGCTTGCCCAACAACGATACGAGAAGGATCGATTAACTCATTCGCTGTCGCGATTTCCTCATATGGAATTCCATATGTTTGACCGATTCCATATAAACTCTGCCCTTGTTGCACGACATGTATTAGCATATTCATCCACTGCCTTTCATTGACAAAATGTCCTTTATCATATGCTATTTTTCATAGTCGGGGATTATGCGTATTTAGAATTTTTTACGCGCATACGCCGTGTCTTTGAAGCCATACTATTTCCGATTGAAAATACATTGACAAAGGAGGATGTATATATTGACACAAAATCATTTCGGTGGAGAAACGCATCAAAACATGCATACAGGCACAGTCCCGCCACAGATGAATCATGGTGGCCATGAGCTATTCGATGTCCATGAGGTACTATCAAATGCTATTGCAGCAATGAATCAGGCAATGATTTTACGGCCGCATGTCAAGGATCCAGAGTTGCTCGACATTTTGGACAGGCAGTACCGCTTTACGTTGGATGAATATAATATTACGGTGGAAGCTTTCAAAACGGGCAAGGACCCATCGCATCCGACAGGCAGCTACAAAATGAAGCAAGGCAATGATTTCGTTTATGGTATGAAGCAATCGCAACCGAAGAAGCCGATGCAAAATGCGAGCGAAATTTCGGATGAAGTAATTTCGGGCTTCCTACTCGGATCTGCGAAAGCGAATGCGTCAGGGAAAACGATGGCAGCTCTTGAAACAACGAATCCAGTCGTAAGACGTGTGTTGCAGGATTCAATTCCGAACTGCATTGAGATGGCTTATGAGTTGTCAATTTATCAGAACAAGCATCATTATTATCAAGTTCCGCAGCTTGCCCAACAAGATATGCAGGCGATTTTGAATGCATACGCCTCATCTGTAGGTCAGCCGGGCATGCCAAATCATACGGTGCAATAAGAAAAAACTGCCTTGACTTATTTGTCAGGGCAGCTTTTTTCATACCGATTTATTGATAAAGGATGATGGAATCGGGGATTCAAATTTCATTAATTCTTTTGTAACCGGGTGGATGATCGTTACTGCTGTTGCATGCAGACCGAGTCTTTTAATGGGATTTACGGTCGAGCCGTATTTTTTGTCTCCGACGACAGGATGTCCGATTTCTTCCATATGGACGCGGATTTGGTTTTTTCGTCCCGTTTCCAATTTGACCTCAAGCAATGAATATTGGCGGTTCGATTTTAATTTTCGGAAGTGAGTGATGGCAAGTTGTCCGCCATTGTCTGTCGGGTTCGAATAGACTTTGTAGGTACGTGTTTCCTTCAGCCACGATTTGATTGTGCCTGATTCCTTGCGCACATTCCCTTCCACTAACGCCGTATAGATCCTTTCTTTCACGACCTCATCCCAATGATCTTGCAATGCCATTTTCACTTGCTCGCTTTTCGCGAACAGAAGGACACCTGAAGTATCCCTGTCCAATCGATGGACGATGAATATTCTTTGCCGTGGATCTTGACGTTTAACATAAGCGGATACTTCACTGAACGCCGTTCTTTCGTTTTTATCTTTTGCTGCCATTGATAAGAGGCTTGCTTCCTTATCAATGACAATAATTGCGTCATCCTCATAGATAATTGTCAAACCAGTAATTTTGCTCTCGTTCAAAGCAGCTTTATTCGTGACAATCTCCACCTTATGTCCTGGCAACAGTTGATGATTATGCTTTGTTACTGCCCTGCCGTTTACGGAGACTTGTCCTCTCGTTAACATCGACTTGATGGAATTCCGGCTGTTCTTATTCATGTTTTCTAATAAAAACGGTAATAACTCCGCCTCTTCATTCACTGTGAAAAGGAAAGAATCTTCCCTTTTCTTCTTTTGATTCTTATGCATGTCCTGTCTCCTCACTCTCTCCATCAATTATCCACAAATTGCCCTTTCATTTCAAACGCTGTATCATCATTACTAAATGTTGTTTGTATAAATAGGGGGATTTATTCAATGAAAGTTGCGATATTCGATTTTGACGGTACTCTTTATTCAAAAGAGACTTTTCAATTATTAATGGATCATTTGAAGCGCCATCCGACACACAGCTCAAAATATAAAGCTTTCTTTCGAAGGATTCTTCCACTCTACATAGGATACAAAATAAAAATCGTTCCGGAAGCGAAAATGAGGGAAGGATCGATGCAAATTTACGCGAACTCCTTACAAACCTTATCAAAAGCTGAGTATGAGCAATATTTCGATGAAATGAAGGAAGTCATGCGACAAGCTTTCAATGAAGAAGTCGTAGAAAAGGTAAGACAGCACCAAGAAGAAGGTATGCATGTCATGCTTGTATCCGGTGCGTATACACAATTATTGGATGCCGTGACGGATGGCATTGAATTCGATACAATCATCGGAACTGACATACCTTTTACAGCAGTTGGCGCGTTTGACAGCGAAACGGAAATTTATCATATCCAAGGCAAACGAAAAACCGAAATGATTATGAAGACATTTGAAGGAAAGCAAGTTGACTGGGAAAATAGCTTTGCATACGGAGACAGCTATTCAGATCTTCCTGTGCTTGAGCTAGTCGGAAATCCAGTTGCTGTCAGACCTGAGGCGCGGTTGCAGCGGATTGCGGAAGATCGAAATTGGAAGATTATATAAACAATAAACAAAAAGGACTTCAATTTTTTTGAAATCCTTTTTGTTCTTTTATTTCATATTTAATTCAGGGACTTTCTCAAAATGTCGTGGGTCATTTTGCAAAGACGTTTTAACTGAATAGCCTGCCTGGATAACATCATCTTTGGTACGTGCCAAATATTGATATTCAAAAATAAAAAAGCAGCCAATGCCGCCCTTTTTATTAAACGTTTACAAATAGCTCTGCGGTGAATTTCGGTCACCTTCCATTGTGTAATTCAATCTTTCTTCTGATTCTGCATTCGGATTAATGGATTCGTGGTGAATGTTCCTATTTCTTTTGTTTCTCCAATCAACCAGCATACCAAAAGTTATAAGCGCTAAAATAGGCATTAGGAATATCCACATTATCTATTTCACTTCCCTTTCAAAACAGATTTCCCAATGGTGACATTGGATGGGTCCAACTATTCCTATTTCCTCACATTCAGTCCCATCTGATAACTCTATCTCCGTCCTGACAAGCCAAGTATTCCCTATCCCAAACTCAATAAATTTCAAACAATCAATTCACTTCATTTCTTCTAAACCATGGACGATTATTCAAATACGAATAGTGGCGTAGCACATCAAAATAATAAAAAAGATTAAAGTTTCAAGGTTGACTAAAACTATATTAGGCTTAACTTTGGAAAACAGTTTCACCCGTTTCATTAAACTGGTGTCAATCGTGATAAACAAATAATAAAAAATGAACAAACCGAATAGGAGCATGATACTCGCCATCAATATCTCGCCATTTTCCCAGAAGGAGATTGCTAAAAATATGGCCCACAAACATTTAAAAACGCCTAGTAAACTTTCAAATGGGTTAGTCAATGTTGCCATCATATATTCTGCATGTTTTTCTGGTATCAAATGATCCTCGTTGTGCTTATTTATAAATGCAATATGTCCCGTTTGAAGTGCCATTGATATAACCAACATGAATAAATAGGCTAAGCCAAAGATCGTACCCACTAACAAAGTGTCTGAACCTAATAAAAGATACAACGAAAGTGGTAAAGGTAGCCACATCGCGTACATAAGTGCCATCAAAAGGTGCAAGATAGCATATTCATTACGTTTTGCCATCTTCTTATATGTGGAGATAATGATCAAAAATAATAATACTCCTATCCAACCCAGGATCATTGTAGAAGTTAACATGACTCCTCCATCTAAATACTAATTTTTCATTTGGAATCTTCGATACAAGCTTCCAGCACAACTTTAATCAATTATCATTATCCTTAAGTCAAGCAATTTCTCATTTAAGTTCCGAAAAGAATACTCTAATATCTTCAGGCAATTCTTCCACAGCGAGAACCTTTAACTTTTTAGTTCTGGGAGAAGTCATAATTACATATGACTTTGCATTGTACTCGAAAAGTGTAAACTGCCCTACTCTATTAGCCGTATGATCTTGGATATACGTTAAGTCATCTTCTGAAATATTTGGTTCATAACCGTCTAAGAATAATTTCTGCACCTCTTCCATACTGTCCGCGAATGTAATATCTTGATATAATTCAAGTGAATTCTTAGGTGTGTAGAAATGTACATAATACAAAATCCCAACGTTGATTAGTAAAACCACAACTAAGGATATAATAATATCTTTTACTTTCTTTTTCCTACTGAACATAGCCCCTTCCCCTCCGAATACTCCTTCTTATTAAGGATTTAGTTCACTAATTGTATTGAAAATTAGTGAATACATTTGCTTAAGATGTTCTTCAGTCTTTTCATCATTGTACAAACCATAACGCCAATGCCTTTCTGTATCCTCTTCTTGCGATACAAGTACACCAACAGCATATCCAGTACCGGCAGTCCACTCCCATGTCTCGTCGTACTCCACGTCCTTTACAGTAAAAGGTATTGGATTAGACGCTCCGATAAAGAAAAATGGAATTGATGATTGTAAGTAAATATCTGTATATTGACTCTCAGAAGCCTCTAAAAGATTGTTTTCCCTAATAAAAACTGCATCATAAGCATTTAGTTCTTCACTATTCATTTCATTAATTGGTATCTCTACAAATTCCACATGCTCCTCTTTCACTTTAGGTACTTCTCCAACTACCGCGATTTTCAGTGATCGCCCTTGATATAACTCGAAATCCGGACTTGAAGCACATGCAGATAGTGCAAATAGTAAAAATAACATCAAACATAAATATCGGTTTCCTATTGATCTATTCATTAGCACTCCCCTTTGTACTGACCACCGTAACTTTTTTGAAAATAAAAAATACTATCTACTTTAACTTATTGTATTATATTGCCATATAACTTACTAGTTTATTTGGCATATTAAAAAAGGAAGCAACTATTATTTCAAGTTGCTTCCCCATTCATGTATTCATAGCTTCACGATAAAGCTTTCAATCCAATAACACCGATAATTATGAGAAGCAGACTGGCGATGCGCCCCTTGCTTTTCGATTCACCGAAAAACAGCATATTGATGAGTACGGCACCAGCCGTTCCTATACCAATCCACACTGCGTACGCAGTGCTTACTTGCAAATAATTGAAGGACATATAAAGAAACGCGAACGCCGCTCCGAATCCACCGCCGAAAAGCAGCGCATTTGCAAATGACTTCTGTTCACTATATTTATTCAACCCGACAACGCCTACAAACTCGCTTATCGCTGCAATACTTACAAATAACCAACCCATCACTTCACAATTCCTTTCTTCTCTTCCGCATCATCAGCAAGCTTTAACCCAATAACCCCTATAACTAAAATGGCAATGAAAAATAGTTTGCCTACACCAAGCGTTTCGCCGAATAGGAAAACATCCATCAAAGCAGTCCCGACTGTACCGATTGCAGCAAATATTGCATAGACGGTACCTGTTGGAAGGTTTTCACAAGCTTTCGCCAAGAAATGAAAATCGAAAACAATGAAAACAATGATCGGAACCCAATGCCACCATTCAGTGGCAATGTTAAAACCAAATATCCAAACCAATTCGAAAAAACTTGTTAGTGCTACATAAATCCATGATTTGTTCATATTAATAACTCCCTATTTAATGACTGACTGTCATTCATTTTACGTGATGACGAGTTGCCTAATAATAATGATTTTTTTGAACTAAACTATCCGATAACCATTTAGTCGATGGCAAGGGCATGCTTCAAAAAGTTTTTCACTTCATTCTTTTGGATAATCGCTTCGTGTTCTTTGTCTGTATCGTATAGATAAATTTGTTCAGCAGCTGATTCGACGAGGCCGATGACAAGTCTAGCCGTCCTGTCTGGATTAACTGAATTACGTATTATACCGTCGTCAATCGCTTGCTGGAGTCCATCACTCACCCATTGATAAAATGGGGCGTATACCGTCTCCCAATTTTTCAGATGTTCTGTTGATGCCAATCCTGAGTAAATGAGTGCTTGTATTTCATGGTATTCTTCATTGACTTCAAAAATCGCATCGACGAGCTGCTCCATCCGTTTTGGAAATGGCGCATCATCCGACACTCTGTCGATTACAATCTCCAATGTTTTTGCGACCATGACTTCAGCGATTGCTGGCATGAGCGACAGTTTTGAAGGAAAATATAAATAGAATGTTCCTTGCGCAATTCCTGCCACTTTCACAATATCGGATATCTTTGTCTTCTCGATGCCTTGCTTACGAAAGACTTCTATAGCCGCTTTTATAATTCTTTCTTTTTTATCCAATTGCCGTCCACCTCTCCACTAAATGAATGAATGACTGTCAGTCATTATAACATAAAAGTAGCATTAGTTGTCGTAATGTCTACTTAAATATTTGGGGGCGGTAAAATTCGGCCCCCTTTTTAGCATCGTAACTTACTTTTTATCTTCTGTACGCATGTCGATATGGAGGCTTCCGTCGCCAGTGATTTCAGCGTAATATACTTGTTCCACTTTACCAATCCCATTTTTCTTTAGTTGCTCATATACCCATTCTTCTGTTAAGTTCAGCTCGGTCAAATTTTCTTTGATCAAATTCCCGTCTGAAATGATTTCTGTTGGTATATACTTTGGCTCTTGGCCAGGTGCTTTTACATCTTTGCGGGTAGCTGCTTCCTGGCTTGCTTTTTTCATGACACTTAATTGCCCATTCGTTTCGAGAATAGCATAGTTCACGTCCGTGACCGTAAATATACTTTGCTCGCGGAGCATCATATTAAGATCATTCAATGTGAGGCGAGCTTTCTTCATCCCCTGTTCACTTATTTTTCCTCTGTGTATTACGATAGTTGGTGAATCATCGAAAAGCTTCCTTGCTTTTTTCGATTTCATTGTTAAATAGTTCACGAAAACAGTCAACAATGCCCACCAAATCAAACCAACCGCACCATTCAGAAAAGGGGTTTCCGATTGCGCAGCTATATCAGCCGCAATTGAGCCGATTGTAATTCCAGTGACGTAATGAAAAAATGTAAGCTGTGAAATCTGTTTTTTCCCCATCAATCTGGCAAGAATCATAAGTGTTATAAAAGCAAATGTAGTTCGAGATACCATTTCCCAAAAATGCATGCTTTCAAGAGCTTCCGAAATCATCGTACACACCTCCACTACAATTAGTGTGTGAAAGTACTTGGACAATATACGGACGAAAAATGTATAAAACACAAAAACGAAGCACGAAATTCAAAACTCGTGCTTCGCGTTAGTCTATTTTATTTTTATTCCCATTCGAACGGTGTCGCTTGGTACACATAATAATTCAACCAGTTCGAGAAAAGAAGATGTGTATGGGAACGCCATGTATTTAACGGTTGTTTTTTGGGGTCGTCATTCGGGAAATAGTTTTCAGGGATTTCAATATCGATCCCTTTTTTCAAATCTCGCGCATACTCTTCGCCAAGTGTGCATGCATCATATTCTAAATGACCCGTAATCATAATCTGTCTGGAATCCTTTGATAGGATGATGAATGCGCCAGCTTCTTCTGAAACCGCCAATAGTTGAAGATCCTGCTCTTGCTCGATCTCCTCGATTGACACTGACGTATACCGCGAATGTGGAGCAGTGAAAACATCGTTGAAGCCACGTGTCAATTCAACAGTCGGATCGGTCAGTTGATGACTATATATGCCCGATAGTTTTTTCGGCAGTTCAAATTTATTGATGCCATAATGGTGATAAAGGGCAGCTTGAGCGCCCCAGCAAATATGTAGTGTCGAAGTGACATTGGTTTTGGACCAATCCATAATCTGTTTCAATTCATCCCAGTAGACGACATCCTCGAACGGTAAATGCTCAATCGGCGCGCCTGTAATAATTAGCCCGTCATAACGTCTGTTTTTGACGTGCTCGAATGTCGTATAAAAAGAATCCAAATGATTTTTGCTCACATTTTTTGATTCATACGTAGCGGTATTCAAAAACGTAACATTCACTTGCAGCGGCGTATTGCCTAGCAGTCGAAGCAACTGAAGCTCTGTTTTTTCTTTTTCCGGCATTAAGTTCAAGATAAGAATATTTAACGGACGGATATCCTGTGTCGTCGCCCGCCCTTCATCCATTACGAAGATCCTCTCTTCTTTCAACAGCTCACGTGCCGGCAATTGTTCAGGTATATTGATTGGCATTTCGTCTCCCCCTTATTATTCAAAAGCGCATTGCGCCCGAAGCCTAGACGTTAAAAAACCCCGTTCCATTAGATAGGAACGAGGATTCGTTTAAAACTTCTCCGTTCTTATCTCTCAAGATGTAACATCTTGTTGGAGGTAGCACCTTCCTGCAGACGCAGAGGTTGCTGAAGCTTCATCGGGCCAAATCCCTCAGCTTCTCTTGATAAGAAATATTCAATTGAAACTATTATATCATCATTATTTGAATTGTATACTGATTTTTTATCATCGATGAATTTTCGCTTTTGAAAAACCAAGTCCTAATATTTCTGAAGCGTTAAGGAAAATGACAAATGATGACGGTTCAGCGGTTTGAAGCAATTTTTTTAAATAGACAGCTTCTGACTGTTCCACGACGCAGAAGATCATTGTCTTCTCGTTATTCGAATATCCTCCCGTCGATTTCACTTTCGTCAACCCCCGGTCAATTTCATTTTGAATGACCGACTGGATTTTCTCTTCATTTTCCGTAATGATGAGAACAAGTTTTATCGGTGAAGTTTGCAACTGTACGAAGTCTATTACCTTGCTCGTTACGTAAATCGACATAAGGGCGTATAAAGCAAGTTCAAAATTGAAAACAAAAGCTGAAGTGACAACGACAATTCCATCCACGATCAATTGGGAAAAGCCGCTTGAAATACCGGTATACTTTTTTAGGAGTTGGGCTATCAAAGCTGTGCCGCCTGTGGAACCATTCCCTCTATACACAATCCCAAGTCCAATCCCGAGCATTATGCCCCCATAGATGGAACTAAGAAGCGGGTTATCAACGTGTAAATGGAGACCATGCGTCAAATAGATGACGAATGGAACAAAAAAAGTACCTACGATTGTCTTTGTACTGAATTCCTTCCCTGCAAGCAATAGTCCCAACACGATAAGTGGAATATTAATAAGCCATTGAACGTACGCAGGATTATAGCCGAATAATTCATAGAGGATCGTACTGACACCAGAAATGCCGCCCGCCGCTATGCGCGATGGCAATAAAAATATATTGAATGAAAGACCGACCAATGTCGCTCCGATAATGATTTGAACATAGTCGAAAACTACCGACTTCCTATGAAATAATGACATAATTGTTCTCCTTTCTTAAAAGACTTAACTATTCTATCAGAAAAAACGTTGTTCAGAAACGTTTTAAAGCATAGATAAAAGGAATAGAGAGAATAGGAGACTAAATGAAAGTATATTCATTTTTTTGTATTTTTCTAATTAACTGGTATAATTGTAGACAATAGTAAAAAAAAAACATAAGTCAGGGAGGATACTATGCGAAGTTTAGGTATTGTCAGGAAAGTCGACCATCTTGGCCGAATCGTGATTCCAAAAGAATTAAGAAATACATTGAAGCTCGAAAAAGGAGCACCAATGGAAATCTTTGTTGACGATGATATGATCATTCTTCGAAAATATGTGGTGGATGCGGCATGCATCGTAACCGGAGAAATCACCCCCGAAAATACAAAACTTTCAAATGGCATGTATATAAGTCCTAAAGGAGCGGAAATATTGAAAAAAGAAATCGAAGCAAATAAAACTTGGGATTGACTAGTTCCAAATGAGAGGGCAACGGTAAAGTACCGTGGCCCTTTTGCTGCGGGAAAAATGATCCGATCTATGAAAACGGAGGAAGCTAAATGAAGATTATTGCACATAGAGGCGCATCCGGAAACTATCCGGAAAATACGATTGCCGCATTCAAGGAAGCTGCACGTCTCCCTGTTTTTGGCGTTGAATTCGATGTACATATGGCAGCGGATGGTGAACTCGTCGTCATCCATGATGAAACAATTGACCGTACTTCAAATGGAACAAGCTATGTGAAAGATATGTCCTTGGCAGAATTGAAATCATATGACTTCGGCAGCTGGTTTGCACCCGAATTCCACGGTGAAACAATCCCAACATTGAAGGAAGTTCTCGATATATTCGATTCGACAGATCATAAACTAAATATCGAGTTGAAATCGGATATTTTTCCTTATGAAGGAATGGTTCAAAAAGTGCTTGAATTAATTGAGGAAAGGCAACTGGAATCCCGCGTTATCATTTCATCTTTTGACCACACTGCCATCCAGCTCGTCAAGCGAATCAATCCTCAAATCGAGACAGCAGCATTATTCATGGAAGTACTCGTCCACCCGTTGGACTATTTACACAAAATACCTGCGGATGCGCTTCACATCCTATTCCCTGCCGCAATCCGCCCTTCCATCACTGAAGTTATAAAAAGCGGCATGCCCGTCAGAACTTTCACAGTGAACGACGAATCATACGCAACAATACTAAAACAAGCCGGAGTCCAATCCATCTTCACCGACTACCCAGAAAAAATGGCTAATTTTTTCTCTAAATAAAAGTAAATTGGGGATAGGATTGAAATGGAAAAAGGCGAAGGGCAAAAAGAGACATCATAAAAAAGAGACATCGCCATCCATCTAAGGATTAGCGATATCTCTTTTTTCATGCATCCAAACCGTTAATGAACTCCTCAATCTCTTCCTTCGTCTTCCGATCCTTACTTACAAAACGCCCAACCTCTTCCCCATTATGGAAAGCGATAAAGCTCGGAATCCCAAAAACATCCAACTGCTGACAAACATCAATAAAATCATCACGGTCAACATAAATGAAAGTATATTCCGGATAATCCGCCTCAATACTAGGCAAGAACGGCTCGATCACCCTACAATCAGGGCACCAATCCGCCGAAAACATGAACATCGTCCGCTCCTCATTTTTCAATTGCTCAAACTGTTCAACCGATTGAAGTTTTTCCATTCATACTCTCTCCTTCTATTTTCATCTCTCTTAAAGTATATCATCCAACGTATATTCAGCCATATAATGACGATTTTTAGCAGAAACAAAAAAGTCATGAAATCGAACGATCGGGGAATTCTAATCATTCAACAAAGGAGGTTTCCCATTGCGTATTTATATAATTGCATCTGTATTTATAATGATCTGTCTTTGTATGACGCCTACCATTTCCTCTGCTTCCGACGAACGCAGCGATAAGGAGATTATGGAAGAACGGATGGGATTTTATTTGCAATTCGCAAGTGAACTCGTTCCGTGGTACCACCTTGCAGCGATCGATCAATTTGAACGAAACATCCAACAAGTTCGCAACGATCTAACGAAGGTGGAGGGACCGATTTCCATTCAGTACTCTGTTGATCATTGGTTTGGCGCATTGAATCCTGACTATACGGACGCTTCTGCTACGACGATCACGCTTTTTGGCGGTAAAGGGACGGATGGCAACGGAGATGGGATGGCTGACTTGTCTGACCCTATGGATGTGCTGCAAACAATGGCTTCACATTTAGCCATGTACGGACCAGATGAAAATGAATTCAAAGCGGCATTATGGCACTATTATAAGCGGGAAGCGACCGTCAATCAGATTGTGACAATAGCCAAGTTGTATAAGCATTTTGAAACTGTCGAACTGGATAAACATGTATTCCCGATTCCAAAAGGACACCACTACACATACCGCAGCACTTGGGGCTCAAGCCGCGGATGGGGAGGACGTCGTATTCATGAAGGAACGGATATTTTTGCAGGCTATGGTGTTCCCGTCGTCGCAACTTCCTATGGCGTCATTGAAGTATTAGGGTGGAATGAATATGGTGGATGGCGCGTAGGCATTCGTGACAACCATAACACATATCATTACTTTGCCCATTTGGCGTATTTTGATAAAGGCATTAAGGAAGGCGATATTGTAGAACCTGGAACGCTTCTCGGATTCATAGGCAGCACAGGATATGGAAAAGAAGGTACATCTGGTAAATTTCCTCCCCATCTCCATTATGGAGTATACAAATACAACGGCCGGGTTGAATGGGCCTTTGATCCGTTTCCTGCACTTCGAAATTGGGAACAGAAAAAATGAGGCTGTCTCGATTTTGAGACAGCCTCTCTTCTTATATTTTTACGTTTAACGTCTTGAATAAGAACGAGTAGACATCCGTCTGTTCCTCGATAATTTTAACTGTCGGCTTCCCAAGTCCATGTCCCGCATTTTTTTCGACGCGGAGTAAGATTGGATTACTTCCTTCATAAGTTGCCTGCAAAGTCGCTGCAAATTTCATCGCATGCGCTGGAACGACACGGTCATCCGTATCGGCAGTAGTTATTAAAGTCGGTGGATAGTCAACGCCTTCCTTGACGTTATGAAGCGGGGAATATTTGATCATGAACGCAAAATCATCGGCATTTTTTTCGGCATTTCCGTAATCCGTCACCCAGTAGCGCCCTACTGTGAATTTGTGATAGCGGAGCATATCAGTGACGGGCACTTGGCAAATTGCCGCCCCGAACAAATCTGGGCGTTGTGTGATGCTTGCACCGACGAGCAAACCACCGTTACTGCCGCCCATGATTGCAAGTTTTTCCTTCTTCGTATACCCTTCAGAAATAAGCCATTCAGCCGCCGCAGCGAAATCATCAAATACATTTTGTTTTTGCGCTAGTGTTCCTGCCTTGTACCACTCTTCTCCGAATTCTCCGCCGCCTCTCAAGTTTGCGACAGCATAGACGCCGCCTTGTTCAATCCACATACGAACCGCAGGCGAAAAAGATGGGGTCAAACTCACATTAAATCCGCCATACCCGTATAATAGGACAGGATTTTCTCCGTTTTGGACTAATCCTTTCTTATGTGTTAAAAACATCGGAATTTTCGTTCCGTCTTTTGAGACATAAAAAATTTGGGATGTCTCGAATCCTTCCGTGCTGAATTTATTCTCTCCTTGAAAAACACTATTCAATTCTTCTTGAGCGAAATCATAACTAGCAATCTCGTTCGGCGACAAGTAAGATGTATATCCGATATACATCCACGCCTCCTCTTTCTTCCCTGTTAAACCTGTCAACGAAATATAATTCGGCAATTGCACATCCTTTACATGATTGCCATCCAAGTCGAAAATCTTCAGTTCGTAATGAGCATTATGCAAATAGCAGACAATTAGTTGACGGTTTACAATTTTACCGAATGACAATACATCTTCTTTTTCTGCAATAATGTCGATCCAATTTTCCTTAGACGGATTTTCGAGATCGACTGCTATGATTTTTTCACGCGGTGCGTCGACATTTGTAACGAAATAGAATGTATTCCCTTCATTTCCGATAAACGAATATTCTCCATCCCCTTTATCAAACAGGCGAACAAATTCCTCTTCTTTTTCAAGATCCTTATAATAAATCCGACTTTTATTTTCAGTACCTTTCCATACGTTCAGGATCAAATACCGGTAGTCATCCGAAAATATCGGATTGAAAGAGTACTCCTTATTGTCCGTATCTTCGTAAACGAGCACATCATCCTCTTGGGACGTCCCTGCTTCATGCCAGTATACTTTATTGTAGAAGCTTTGCTCTTCCGGAGATACGGTTGCTGGATCTGGGAAACGGTTATAGTAAAAGCCTGTCCCTTCTTCATTCCAAGCAATGCTCGAGAATTTGCAAAAACGGATTAAATCAGCTTCATCCTTCCCTGTCTCCAAGTTTCGAACTTTGATCTCCTGCCAGTCGCTTCCGTTAAGAGAAATGCCGTATGCTAACTTCTTTCCATCACTTGTGAAAGATAAATTGGTAATGGCGGCTGTACCTTCTTCATTCATCGTATTTGGATTTAACACTTCTTCCAGTTCCTTGGAATGAAGATCTTTAGTACGGTAAAATACAGCCTGGTTTTGGAGTCCATCGTTTTTGTGGAAATAGAAATAGTCCCCTTCTTTGGTCGGAACAGTA
This sequence comes from Sporosarcina sp. SAFN-015, assembly GCF_051966875.1. Classification (GTDB taxonomy): domain Bacteria; phylum Bacillota; class Bacilli; order Bacillales_A; family Planococcaceae; genus Sporosarcina. The sequence goes on from NZ_JBQCKP010000004.1 coordinate 42,604, forward strand.
TACTTCGGAAAATTCCACGCTTCCGTCAGTTTGCTTTTCACGTTTTCGCGATTATGAAAGGTTGAGATAAAGTCTTGTGTCTGTTTGTTTTGGTTGTCGACCCATTGCTGTACTTCCGGGTCTTCCGGATTTTCCAACCATCTGTATGGATCTCGTATTTCAGTTCCATGAAAGTTCTCAATTACATCTTCTTTTCTAGTAAATAATACCATTTCAAATCCCCCTTTAATGACTTACAATTGACATTTTACCATACAGTTCAGAAAAGTGAGCATAATAAAAGCAGCTGAATAAACTCAGCTGCCAAAATTCATTTATGGCTATTGAATGTCGCACCATGTAATGGAGGCGGGATGATCCAGCCTTTCTCTTTGTTTAGACGAAGCAATCTCATTCCAAACAATAGTCGATCTGCATGAAATTTACTGAACATCATTGCAATATCTTCTCTGAGACATTGGCCGATTACTTGACTGCATGATACAAGACCTTGCCCAACGTTTATGGATACTGCCGCACTGATTTCCGGATCCATAAAACGCGCTCCTACTGGAATTTCTTCAGCATTCGCTTTTGCACGTTCTGGCAATGTGGGAGGTGGTGTCACACCGTTGTCCTTCAACACTTTCTCAACAGCATTATTTTCTTCTTTCATCATCTCAACTGCATCTTTCAATAATTTAATCAGTTCCTCGTCTCCAGCATGATTGATGAAGCCTTCATATCCGCTGATCAAACCTTTGTTTGCACCTGCATATGCCCAACAACCGAGTACTTCACCATAGTGCATTGGCTCTTCTTTCGGATTACCATTTAAAATGCCCAATTTTTCTCCCTCTTTTCTTAAACTTTTCCATTGGTGTTTATGGAATTGCAGTTATGATGTGAAGAAATTGTTATTTTATACACTAGGTCCGCGTAAAATAAATCAGATTGACATTTTCGGAATGTTTGATAATATGTTATGCAATACATTTTTTCTCTACATTTCACAAATTACATTAAAGGCGAATGTTTTATAAAAAATAAAATAATATTATTCGTCTTTGAATGTAAAACGAACTACTTAATAAGTATTTCGTAGTATTTTCTAAAAAATACACGAATGATAGGTTGACATCCAGAAGAACCGTGTTATGATTGTGACTAATTAAATAACTCGATAATGATTTGGACGGAGACAGGCTTTGCGGAACGGAATCTCTAGAGAGCTGATGGTTGGTGAAAATCAGCGTTTTCGACGTAAGGCAGCACTCCTGAATCGATGGACAGAAACTTGTAAAGTACGTTCATCCGGCACATGACCGTTACGCATGCAATGAAGGCTGTCCGAACGACAGCGAAAAAGGGTGGCACCGCGTAGCGTAAAGCTTTTCGCCCCTTGCATTTTTTTGCAAGGGACGAAAGGCTTTTTTCATTTACTTAAAGGAGGAGATTGACATGTTGCAAGATCAACAATACTTACGAATTCCAGGACCGACACCGATTCCGCCAAGTGTTCAACGAGCGATGGCTAAACCGATGATTGGTCATAGAGGCAATGAGACATCGGAATTGATTCGTTCAATCAAACCACGACTGAATAAAGTGTTTGGGACTAAACAGGATGTCCTGATCGTTACGGGAAGCGGAACTTCAGGATTGGAAGCAGCTGTCGTCAATGCCGTTAAACCTTTGGATGAAGTGCTCGTCATTGTAACCGGTGCATTCGGGGCACGTTTTGTGAATATTTGCGAAGCATATGGCATCCGCGTGCATAAATACGAAGTTGAGTGGGGGAAAGCTTTCAATCCTATTGAAATTCAACAGCATCTCCGTACTATTCCAAAAATAAGCGCCGTTTTTGCAACATACTGTGAAACTTCTACCGGTGTAATGAATCCAATCCACGAACTTGCTGCCGCGGTGAAAGAAGTTTCCGATGCACTCATAATAGTGGACGGCGTTTCATGTGTCGGAGGAGTCGAAACGAAAATGGATGAATGGGCTATCGACATTATGGTGACTGGATCACAAAAAGCATTTATGCTGCCCGCCGGATTGATGTTCATCGCGGTAAGCGAGCGTGCATGGGATGTAATTCATTCAAACCCGAACCGTGGTTTCTATTTGGATTTGTCAAAGTATAGAGACAATCTTGCAAAGGATACGACACCTTTCACCCCTGCTCTTTCCCTTCTCTTTGGGCTCGATCAAGTGCTTGATTTACTGGAAAAGGAAGGGTTGGAAAACGTGTACAGTCGACATGCGCTACTGAAAGAAATGGTACGCGGAGCTTTCAAGGCACTAGATATCCCGCTATTAACGAATGATGAAGATGCATCAGATACAGTTACTGCCGTCAGGCCAGATGAGATCGACGTGGAGCAATTCCGGAAAGTGATTAAAAAGGAATTCGGACTATCAGTAGCAGGCGGACAGGAACGTTTGAAAGGGAAAATCTTCCGCATCGGGCATATGGGCTATTGCTCCCCTGCCGATGTTTTGCAGACACTTAGCATGATCGAAATCGGTTTGATCCAATCCGGAAATGAAATTGAGCTCGGCAAAGGAGTTGCGGCAGCACAGCGAATCTATTTGAAGAATGGAGCGAACTACCGATGACATACCACATATTAATAGCCGATCCGCTAAGCGAAGAAGGAATCCATCCACTACGTCAGGCGGAAGGATTGGAGATCACTATTGCCACCGATTTATCAAAAGAAGCATTGCTTGAAAGGATTAAAGGCTTCGATGCTTTGCTCGTCCGCAGTCAAACACAAGTGACACGAGAAGTGATTGAAGCTGCGAGCAACTTAAAAATAATTGGACGTGCAGGTGTCGGGGTCGATAATATCGATTTGGATGCCGCCACGGAGCACGGAATCATCGTCGTCAATGCACCTGACGGCAACACGAACTCCGCAGCTGAGCATACAATCGCGATGCTGACGGCGTTGGCAAGGAAAATTCCACAAGCGTTCAACTCATTGAAAAACGGCAAATGGGATCGTAAGTCGTTTATCGGTGTCGAGCTGAAAAATAAAACGCTCGGCGTCATTGGACTTGGAAGAATTGGTGCGGAAGTGGCAGCACGTGCAAAAGGACAACGGATGAATGTTATTGCTTATGACCCTTTTTTAACGGAGGAAAAGGCGCAAAAAATGGGGATCGGCTTTGGGACCGTCGAGGACGTATTAAGGGTGGCTGATTTCATTACAATCCATACTCCTTTATTAAAAGAGACTAGACATTTATTGAATGAAGAAGCATTTACGAAAATGAAAGATGGCGTTCAGATCATCAACTGTGCAAGAGGAGGAATTATTGACGAAAATGCTCTTTACGCCGCTATTTTGTCAGGCAAAGTCGCCGGGGCAGCTCTTGACGTTTTTGAGACGGAGCCATTCGTCGATCATCCACTACTTACATTATCTGAAGTAATAGCTACGCCGCATCTCGGAGCGAGCACTGTGGAAGCCCAAGAAAGCGTAGCGGTCGATGTAAGTATGGACGTCGTGAATTTCTTTACAGGAGAATCTGTGCGAAATCCAGTCAACTTCCCTTCCGTCCCGAAAGAAGTGATGGCAAAAATCGCTCCATTCTTCGATTTATCCGAAAAGCTGGGAGTTTTCCTTTCCCGAATGACCAACGAAGCGATTGAAGAAGTGAACATAAAATATGCCGGGGAGCTCGCAAACTATGATGTGCGTGCCCTGACACGCAATACGGTAAAAGGTATTTTAAAACGGAATCTCGGAAATCATGTCAATGACGTCAATGCGAAATTTTTAGCCGAGCGGTTCGATATTAAAGTGAATGAGCATAAGACGACTGCCGGTAAAGGATTCCTCCATTTGATCACTGCGGAAATCGTCACAGCGAAATGTACACATCTCGTTGCAGGCACTATGCTGAACGGCTTAGGAGCACGTATTGTGAAAGTCGATAATTACGCGGTCGATGTTGTGCCAGAAGGACATCTGTTGTTCATCAAGCATAAAGACCAGCCCGGAGCAATTGGACGTGTCGGAATGTTGTTAGCAGAGAAAAACATCAATATCGCAACGATGCAAGTCGGACGTTCGACTGTCGGCGGCGACGCCATCATGATGCTCACGATTGATAATCGGGTTGAGCAGGCGGAACTTGAAGATTTGACTGATCTTGCAGATATTTATGAAGTGAAGGCGATTGATCTTTGAATCCTTGTAAAATTAATGGAGCCCTTGCACGAATAAAGGAGCCCTTGATGAATTAATGGAGCCCTTGCGCTAAAAAGGTGAGTTCCCGTTGCGGGACTCACCTTTTCATCTTTTCTAAAATCGGAAAAAGCTCGTCCAAATGTTTTATTTCATACGTCGGCTGAATGTCCGGATGCACCGATTTCCCTTCTCGATTAATCCATACGGAACGCATTCCTACACGGGAAGAACCTAAAATATCTGTGAGTAAATTATCGCCGACCATAAGAGCTTCGTCTGCTGATGTCCCTGTTTCCTCCAACACATGCTCGAAAATGGAAGGATCCGGCTTTCCTTTGCCAAATGCTCCTGAAACGACAATTCGATCGAAATATGGAGCCAGCTCTGGAGTAATTTCCAACTTTGTTTGTTGGAGCGAAGGAGAGCCGTTTGTCAATAGGACAAGTTTAAATTTGCCTTTCAACCTATCCAAAACAGGGAATGTCTCATCGTAAACAAATGGTGAGTTTTTTCGTTCCTCAATAAACCGCGCGGCTAGCGACTCACCGAAGTCCCCATCATCAATCCCCAGTTTATTGAGCCCTTTCGTCCATGCATCGCGCTGATAATCTGATATGACTTCTTTCATTCGCTGAAATTCTTCGCCGGGGTCGTCAAATATTCCCCATAATCCCTCGAAAGGATTGATTCCTATCATTTGTGTGTAGTCATATGTATCATACGCGGCATACAGTTCCCTTGCAGCTTCGCGAACGGCTGCTTCCAGTTGTAATGCATCAACGTCTTGCATTTCCTCAGCATATTGACAAGTTTTCTCGAATGCTGTCGCAATGCTTTTCTGATCCCATAAAAGCGTATCATCCAAATCGAAAATGAGTGTCCGTATCATCGGTCATTCCCCCTTTGCTTGATTATACAAAAAAAACGCTCCAAAAGGGATTGGAGCGGATATTTCAATTGGAATAGATATTTCGGTTCCAAAAACGCTGTTGCGCAATTGCTTGAATGAAATCATTCGAGAAATCGGCTCCAGATTCTGATGCAATAACGACGCCTGGTCCTGGACTTGCATCTGAATTCATAAAGATAGCTTCTCCTGTCGAAGCAACGCCAATCGGTTTAAAATGTTTATACGTTTCGTTTATGAACTCCTTAATGTCACTTTCAAATTTCGCCTGATTTGCAGATTTTCCTCCGACGACATAAAATGAGTCATGAAGAACGGGTGAAGTCGTTGTAAAGGTTTCATTCATCACAACTTTTACACCATCCACTCCCGTCAGGCTGCCTAATCGCTCTCCTACAATATCGACAGTAACCCCGTTGTTCAATAATGCTTTAACGACTGCTTTCACTTCTCTGCCGTTGAAGCCTTCACCTATTAACACGCCGACTTTAAGAGTATTCGGGTATCTCGGCGTCCGTTCTTGGCTAAGGGCTGGTGAAGAAGCTGAAACGTCGACATTTTCTCCGGTCGGACGGTTGACCCCGACTGCATCCGCAAGTTCCGTAGCCAATCCTTTGTCAACATTGACAAACATATCGACGACTTGTTGTCTGACGTCGACTGATTTCACTTTCCCCACTTCAAAGATGAAGGCATCGGTTATATGTCGTTTTTCAGGACTTGTCATACTGTTCCAGAACAAGCGTGCTTGCGAAAAGTTGTCATTGAATGAATCGCTTCGTGCTTGAATGATGCGCCCTTCTACTTTTTCTGCGTAATGGACATACCCACCCTCTTCCCAAGTGGAAGTGGAAGGTGTATTTCTAGCGAGTGAATTTTTATGGTAACTGACTTGCCCAACATCAATCCGCTGGCGGCTGAATCCATCCCGTTGATTATTATGGAACGGACAAATTGGGCGATTGATCGGGATCTCAGCGAAATTCGGCCCTCCTAGACGAAGCAGTTGCGTATCCAAATATGAAAATAATCTTCCTTGCAGAAGCGGGTCGTTCGTGAAGTCGATGCCAGGCACGATATTGCCGAGATGCATTGCGACTTGTTCCGTTTCCGCAAAGACATTATCGACATTCCGGTTTAATGTGATTTTGCCGAACATCTGGACTGGTACAATTTCCTCCGGCCAAATTTTTGTAGCATCCAAAATATCGAAATCGAACATGAACTCGTCTTCTTCTTTGATCATTTGCACTCCGATTTCATATTCAACGACATTTCCGTGCTCAATATTTTCCCACAAATCTCTTCGATGGAAATCTGGATCTTTCCCGGAGATCTTTTGGGCTTCATCCCAAACGAGTGAATGTACGCCAAGAATCGGCTTTAGATGAAATTTGACGAATGTCGCTTTCCCTGCCGCATTGACAAGGCGGAACGTATGCACACCAAACCCTTGCATCATCCTGAAACTTCTTGGAATGGCTCGGTCGGACATAAGCCACATGATCATATGTGCGGTCTCTTGATTATTTGCAACAAAATCCCAGAATGTGTCATGGGCGGAAGCAGCCTGGGGCATTTCATTATGCGGTTCAGGCTTGATGGCGTGAACGAGATCCGGGAACTTAATTGCATCCTGGATGAAAAAGATGGGTATATTGTTTCCGACGAGGTCGAAGTTCCCTTCTTCCGTATAGAACTTAATTGCAAAACCTCGTACATCCCTTACTGTATCTGCAGACCCTTTACTTCCAACAACCGTTGAGAACCTGATGAATACGGGTGTTTTTGAACCAGGTTTTTGCAGGAAACCGGCTCTCGTAAACTCCTCCATGGATTTATGAAGTTCAAATTCCCCATGAGCCGCAAACCCTCTCGCATGGACGACCCTTTCCGGTATCCGTTCATGGTCGAAATGGGTAAGCTTCTCACGCAGATGGAAATCCTCCAGTAATGTCGGTCCGCGCACTCCCGCTTTCAAAGAATTTTCATCATCCGACACTCTCAGTCCTTGGTTCGTCGTCATTTTCTTTCCATAGTTATTAACTCTGAATTGGTCAAGCTGAGCGTTTTTTCGATTTTGGCTATTCTCCACAAAATCCCCTTCCACATATTTTTAATTCACCATCCATATATATATGCAATTTAAAACCATTCGGGCACTTTCCTCATGTTTCATCAAATCCGAATTAGGTTACAATAGGAGACGATACATATTCAAGAGGAGGCGCAAACGATGCATTATTTCATTGGAATCAAAGCTCCTGCTTCAACTGAAAAGCTTGTAAAGCTGTATAAGGAAAAATACGATTTATCAAACGTTTATAAGGTCATCCCTCATATGGATGACCTGCATATTACATTGCTGTTCATCGGAGCACTCCCTGAACAACGACTTGAATCTTTGCAGCAAAGCCTGGCCGCGTTAGCCGACAAGTATAGCAACTTTCTTGTAAACGTTGATGGTCTTTCATTTTTCGGTTCTCCGAAAGGTCCTCGTGTTGTTTATTTGTCTATCCAGCAATCAAAAGAGCTTGATGCGCTGCAACAATCGGTTGCCGCAATCGGGTCAGAACAGTTAGGTATCGAACCCGATAATCACTTCACCCCTCATATTACGATTGCTAAAAAGCGGAAAATCGATAGACCGTTACCCATACAGAAAGAGACTTGTACACCTATTCCTTTTTACATCGATGAATTTTCACTTTTTAGGATACACCCATCTAAAAATCCAAAATACGAAGCTGTCCAAACCTTCTCACTACAACAACAACCCTCTCATTAAATTCGAGAGGGTTTTCATTACGTCTTATTTATTCGGAACCATCCTTTGTACGTAAACCAACCTACCATCGCGACTCCTATAATCAGCATTACAATAAGGACTACTGGATACCCGTACCGCATATGAAGCTCGGGCATACGGTCGAAATTCATTCCATACACACCGGCAATGAATGTCAACGGAATAAAAACTGAGGAGATGATCGTCAGCGTCATCATGACGCTATTCATTTGGTTGGAATTAATGGACAGCTGACTGTCGCGGATATCCGATGTGAGCTGTCGATTCGAATCGAGCATGTCACTTAGTCGAATGAGATGGTCGTATATATCCGAAAAGTACGTTTGCTCATGGGGAATGAAATCTAACTTTTTAGACTCGAGCATTCTGTATAGCAACTCTCTCATCGGATAAATTGTTCTCCTTAGACGTAATAGGTCTCCACGCACTTCAAATACATAATCCATTGATAATTGAACGGTTTTCGGTGATAATTTCTCCTCGATTTCGTCTAGTTGGTCTTCAATATTGTAAAGGATTGGAAAGTATTGATCGACGATTTTATCTAAAATTTCATAAGTGACGTGTACATGTCCCCGTTCCCAAAGCCTGGAAGATTGCATGATTGCTTCTCTTGCCTTGTCGATTTCTTGTAGTTTTGTGTAATGAAACGAGACGACATAATTATCACCAAGAAACAAGTCCACTTCTTCCGCATTCAAATCTTCATGGCAGATCGAGTGCAAGGCAAAGAATGTATAATCGTCATAATGATCCAGTTTTGGACGCTGAATGCGGCCGTAACAATCCTCCAAAGCGAGCGGGTGGAAGGCAAAGTACGATTGTAGCAAAAATGCTTCTTCTGCATCCGGCTGATCAAAATCAACCCAGTACCATTGCAATGAGAGCATTGAGATTTCGTGTAATGGGAAGTCGAAAATGAATTGACCTTCTGTTGTTACGCCCATTGTGCGGATCATGTTACCACCCTTTCTTCGCTTTATAAGAACGATATCCATACCGAATCCGTTGATTATCCTTACCGTATCATGTCCAATTTAACCTTATATCCTACATATTCAGAGTGAAACTTAGTGATAGTTCTCTACCGAGAAATTTTCACGCAAAAAAGGCTTGGATGTTTTCACCAAGCCTTTCTAGCTTTGAGAAGATGCTACATATTTTTACTTTGCTGAAGGAGTTTGGATTCTCCCGTCCGCTCCCATTCCTCTACTGTCTCATATGCTTTTTCAGGAGAATACCCTTTCCCGACAAGAACCCCCATTAATATGAACTCTTGCAGAATGTGCGTCGCATTTATGCCTCTCTTTACATCTTCCAATCCTTCGTTCACTAAAAACTGAGTATGCCTTATCCAATCGTCTGGAGTCTTGCCAAAAACAAGATTTCCATTGCTATGACTCCGTCCTTCCTCCTCGGCGGCGGCTGCCTCTTTCGTTGGATGAACAGTACCAAAAGGATGGTTAGGAGGTGCGTAGATGGAGTAAAGCTTTAGTGGAACATTTCCTGTGTTGATGAGATTATGCCATGTTCCAGCGGGCAACATAATTGCAGAATCATCAAATACATTTCTTTCAAAATTCAAATTGTCTTTACTCTTGCCCATTCGAACGATTCCCTGTCCTTGTTCGATTCGCAGGAATTGGTCAACGTCCGGGTGCATCTCCAAGCCGATTTCTTCGCCGACATTTAGACTCATGAGCGTCACTTGCAAATGATCTCCTGTCCATAAAGCAGTACGGAACGTATTGTTTTGTTTCGTTGCATTATTAATATTTACAACAAACGGTTCTCCTCCATAGTCTTTTAGTACAATGCTGTTATTCATTCCAGCATTATATCCAGCATAATCAGGAATCGTCCAAAATCCTGGCTGCTGCGCTCCATAGTGCTGCATTGGTACGTGGAAGTAATACGGATTGTGGTAATACACATTTGGAGCATGATACATAGTCATCAACCCCTTCACAACTTGTAAATTAGTCTATGCTTTATGTCTGGGAATTGTACGTATACAAATTTTACTATGTTTACTTTACTACCGATAAGCGCACTGTATGTGTAGAACAACAAAGGAGTGGTGTCATTATGGAAATGCAAGATAAAGTCCAAAAAGAACTGTCGAAGATTAACGGAGAAGATAAGGATCAGATTTTAGAGAATTTCAATCGATTCAAACAGTATCTATCGGAAAAAGTGGAGCTTGGGGAAAATATGGGCTTAAGTGATGAAAAGCTCGCTAAAACGACCGAAATCGTTGCAAATTATCTCGCCAACCACGAAGAGCCTCGTAACCGTGAAGAAAAGGTTTTAATGGAACTTTGGAAGTCGGGGTCTAAAGAAGAGCAAGGCGTCCTTTCCCGCCTGCTATTGGAAATGGTTAGGAGAGCATAAGTAGGGAGGAAATTGCGATGGATAGTCAACGAGCACGTCAGATTGTGTCGTCGCCGGATGAAATCATGGTCAGTTATAACGGGGTGTCTGTCTGGATTGATAAAGTCCATGATGACGACCGGACAGCCACTGTTCATTTACGTCAGGCGATGGAAGAAAGATCAGAAGTTTCGATTTCCGAATTGAAGGAGCACTCATAATGACAAAAGCTGTCCAGAAATTCTCCGGACAGCTTTCGTATTCTTGCTATTTTATTATTGTCACCCGATATTCTCAACAATAATTTGTACAATCAACATAACCGTCACAACTCGTAAGATTGGCTTCACAAATTTTGGTTTCAGTTTCTCCGCAATCCGGACGCCAGTTTGTGCTCCTGCAATTGACCCTAACATTAACATAAGTGTAAGCGGCCAAATGATTTTTCCTGCTGCGATATAAGTGATCGCCGCCCCGAGACAACTTGAGAATGTAGCGAGTCGAACATAGCCGACTGCCTTTATATATGCCACTTTTAAATGGCCAAATAAATACAACATCAATGTGCCTTGCCCAGGTCCGAAAAGTCCATCATAAATTCCGATACTATACAATCCAGGCACACTCCATTTACCGAATTTCAATGTTTCCTGACCGTCAAAATCCCCTTTTCCAATGAACGATGTGATGAACGCAAATGATAAAAGAATAATCGCCACTATATATAAGTGATCTTCTGAAAGTTTTGTTGCAATGAACCCACCACTAATTCCACCTATTAAACTGACAGGCATAATCCAGAATGATTCTCGCAAAGAAATCTGCTTATGTCTTAAAAGGAATAGGAAACTCGAGAATGAACTGATCGTGTTGGATACTTTATTCGCGCCAATTGCAGAGTGGATCGGCACGCCGAGTAGCAGCATCGCAGGAAGACTAATCAATCCGCCTCCTCCAGCTAACGTACCGATTGTCGTTGCAATTGCACCGATGAAAAAGAGTGAAATATACTCCATAAAAGACACCCCCCTGTGTATAACTAAATTATACTCCTCTAATGTCCATTAGAAAAATCGATAGTTATTATACAAAGGGATAAGAATTTGTTATACAGTCAAAATTAATTAAAACCCGATATCATACTCTTCTCCGTCTTCATTAACCACTTTGAACTTGCTAACTGGATGTTTAAGACCGATCAGAGTATAAGGATTTACTTCATCACTGTTTGCTTCAATTTCGCGAACAGTAACGATTGTTTGGTCATCCAAGTAATCAACACTTACCGCTTCGAGTTCAAGATCGCGCGTCCCTGTTGAAATGACTACCATCTTTTTCCCTTCTGCAACATCAATCACTTTGAAGCCTTTACGCTCTGTTTTATCTTTTTGCAAATAGTTCACATATGCCCTGACAGCGGGCTCATCGTCAAGATTCTTCTTATTCATTACCCAATATCCCTTGCCACAGCCACTCAACAACATTATTACTATGAATAATCCAATCATTATTCTTTTCAATTTAAGCTCACCTTCCCCCTATATTTTTACAGATTTTTTTGTAATACGATCCGATGAATCCCTTCATCATCATAAAATGTTTCAAAAATATCAAACCCATGTTGAATGTTTAAAATCAACATATTTCTCCATTTATTTCTCGTCTTCGTTTCGATTATTGCATAGCCCGCTTCCTTAACGAGACGATGTTGGAGTTCCATAAGCTTAGAGGCAATCCCTCTTCCTCTGTATTCCTCGTTAACGGCCCCATACCAGCTGTAATAGCGGTCTTCTGAAAGACTATATCCAATCTTATAGCCGACCACCTCATCCTTCACAAGGGCAACAACAAAAAGAACACTCGGCTTTGAAGCTACTTTCTCCAATAATTCATCGCCATTAGCAAAAATTTGATTATGTACTTGTATAATCCCCTTCAATGTTTCCTCATCCGGCATTCCCCAGTAACTGTGAACGTGGACCATAGCAACATCCTCCTCTTCCAATATTATACTATGAATTTAATTTATTCATATCTCGAAATTAAGTAATCAATTTATCTCTTTCCACATACAGTAGACAAAAGATTCTGACTCAATAGAGAGGAGATAAAGAATGGACAAGATTTTAGAAACAATCGTCGGGTGGTTATGGGGGTTGCCGCTCATCTTTACAGTATTGTTTGTCGGGCTATACTTTACAATCGGCAGCAAGTTTTTTCAGATCAGTTATTTACCTCATATCTTCAAAGCAACGTTCGGTAAGCTCTTTACAAAAAAGGAAAAGCTTGAAAATGCAAAAGGCATATTGACGCCATTCCAGGCTGTCAGCACTGCAATTGGGGGCAGTGTCGGGGTCGGTAATATCGGAGGAGTGGCGACTGCCATTGCGGTAGGTGGTCCCGGCGCGGTATTTTGGATGTGGATTACAGCACTCTTAGGCATGATGACAAAAACGGTAGAAGTCACATTAGCTGTCCATTACCGCGGCACTGATGAAAAAGGCAATCCTTATGGCGGACCGACGTATTACATGGAAAAAGGATTAGGCGAGGAAAAGAAATTCAAGTATTGGAAAATACCTGCCATTCTTTTCGGATTCGGAATCTTCACGACATTTTTCATTACCCTACAAAACTATACGGTTTCTGAAGCAGTTAGCTCAACGTTTAATATCGGCATGATACCTTCTTCTCTCATTTACGTCACTCTCATTTACGTCATCATCTACGGGGGAATTAAGCGGATCGGCGAAATTGCGACGAAACTGATTCCCTTCATGAGCATCTTTTATGTACTTGCCTCTCTCTTTATCATCCTCAAGAATTTCGATCAAATCGGCCCAGTGTTTGCACTTATTTTTGACAGTGCCTTTACAGGAATGGCCGCAGTCGGAGGCTTTACGGGTGCAGTCATTGCTCAAGTGATCCGGATGGGAGTAGCCCGAGCAGTTTATAGTAACGAAGCTGGTTGGGGTACTTCACCGATGATCCACTCAACAGCGAAAACAAACCACCCAGTCAAGCAAGGAATGTGGGGAGCTATGGAAGTATTTGTCGATACAATCATTATCTGTTCGATGACTGCATTTACAATCATTATTACAGGTGCTTGGTCATCCGGCCTTGACGGAGCGGCACTCACATTATCGGCATTTGAAGCTGGTATCGGACAAACAGGCAGGTATATCATCGCTCTTTCCGTCTTCCTATTCGGCTTGACGACGACGACCGGCTGGTACACCTATTACGAAATCATTTTACGCCATCTATTTGGTGGAGAGAAGAAAGTAAAGGTGAAGAATAAAACCATTGCGTTCTATAAATGGCTCTATCCAGTTCCGGGCTTACTCATGGTCATCTATGCCGTCTACTATGACATGCCTGGAAAAGCTGTTTGGTATTTTGCAGATATCACGACTGCAATTCCGACATTCATCAATTTGATTGTCATCATGTTCTTAAGTAAGAAGTTCTTTGAGCTGCTGAGGGATTATAAAGCAAGGCATTTGAATATCGGCACGATTGATCCGAATTTTAATGTGTTTTATGAGGATAAGGTGAAGAAGTGAATGTAATTTAGTTGGAATGAGAACTTTTCGGAAAGAACGAGAAGTTTTAATAAAAGACGGTTGAAGATTAGTGTTTTACTATTCTTCAACCGTCTTTTTATTCATTTCCCTTTTTATTTTTGCAAGTGCTCCAATTTATCCGGATTGGACACCATGTAAATCCGAGAAATTTTATCGTCTTGAAACTCCATCGAGACGACATAAGCGACATAGTCATTAATTGACACGACTACGCCTGGGTACCCATTTACAACTTCGAAATCCATTCTTGAGTTTTCAGGCAGCTTTTTCATAATGCTTGTAAACAATAGGACAATGCGCTCTGATGTATGGATTGGATTTAGCGCAGCTTTTACTTTGCCGCCTCCGTCAGAAATAAAAATAGAATCTGTCTTCAATAACTCTAACATTTTGGGTATATTCCCTTTTTGAAGCGCTACTGTAAATTGTTCAATACTACTTTTCATTGATTGAAAATCCAATGTAGAAGTTTTCGGTCGATTATCCATACTTTTTTTAGCTCTATGAAAAATCTGCCTGCAATTGGTAGAGGACTTTTCAATAATAACAGCAATTTCTTCATAGCTATACTGGAAAACTTCCCTTAATAAGTAGACAGCCCGTTCATCTTCAGTTAACTGTTGTAAAAGCAAAAGATAAGCGGTCGAGATAGACTCCTTCATCAAATAAGTATGTGCAGGGTCATTTCTTACCTCTACTAATGGTTCTGGCAGCCACTCTCCAACATAAACCTCACGCTTACTTGCAGCCGATCTCAATTTGTCTATAGAGCTATTCATCATAATCTTACATAAATACGCTTTCTCGTTTTCAATTACTTTTTCACTACTAACATGGTCATATATTAAGAACACCTCTTGGACAAGATCTTCTGCATCTGTAATACTCCCAGTCATTCGGTAGGCGATTGAAAACAACAAAGGTTTATACGTTTGATACAATTGTTCAGTCTCCAAACACTTAACCTTCCTTCGCTAACGTTAGTTCGTTTGCTCGTAAAATCTCTAATGCTGCACGCTTCCCGCTCGCAACTGCGGCGTCAGCTAATACTTCTTCATGTCCTGCCCAATCTCCTGCTATAAAAATTCCTTTCATTTCTGGTATGCTCGGGCCAGGGTTTTCTCTTCTTTTTACATGTGGAAAGTCATACGTTACCGTTAGTTTCGGTAAAAATTGTTGCACCACAACTTCCTTTCGCCATCCAGGATGAAGCAAATCCATTACTGATTCTAATTGTTGCTTATCTTCGTTTACGTTTATTTCTTCCATTGGATTATGGTATTTCGTTAAACTTACTACCAATGTCCCGTCTTCACTTAACTTTGCTGCCCTTGATTGGTTCGTGAAAAACAAAGCTTGATCAAGTCCTATCGCAAATTGATGTTTTGGTGTAGGCAACTTATTAATCCCGATATCCAAACAGCATGCCGTAATAGGAATTGATTGTTCATTCCACAAACGCAAAGAAGTATGTTGTGCGCCATTCAACATGTTCATTGCCTCTTTGGGAGGGACTGCAATGATGCAAATGGGAACTTGAATGACCGTACCATCTGAGCATCGTATGATTTGATATTGCTCGTGATGTTCAATAATTGTTACATTTTTATTCGTTGCTATTTCAGCACCCCGCGCTTCTGCCTGCTTCATAAGTTTTTGAACAATTGTCTCCCAACCTCCATCGATATATAAGACACCTGCATGTAATGAACGCTTCACTTGCTTTAAAACTGGCCTTGCAAGCTGCAGTGTCGGGGCACACGTATAGGAAGACAATCGACAAATCGAATTAAATATATGCCTCACCATCGGATCGGATACTTCAGAATCTACCCACTGCTTGAGACTAACTTCGGGTATGGAATCAATATTTAACTTCATAATCTTTACCATTAGTTTGCCGAACATAAATTTAGCTTGCCATGATAATAGTGTAGATGACATGATAGAAGGTACATCTGTTGGTATGACATGAACAGCATGATTTAAAATGCCATGAATCTTAACAGCTTTCGTAGCATTTCCACCAGGAAGAGATATTCCTAGTTCGGTTATAATGTTTGCCGCATCCCCTGACACATACAAACCATGCGGTCCCAAGTTCATAAGAACCCCATTTTTATCATTGGTCATCGCCCTTCCACCTAGTCGTTTCGATTTTTCCAAAATAACGACCTTTTTTCCTTCCTGCGCCAAAAAATTAGCTGCTGTCAATCCAGCTAATCCGCCACCAATGATTGCAACATCATATTGAAGCATGAAAAACCCTCCTAATTTGTTTTGTAATCAAAACGAATGAGAAAGGGTTTTTGTGACAACTACTGTAAAAAATATTCCGCAATTCAGAGGAATTTCCCGTATCGTTATCAATTGGCTCTTTGAGGGTAAAATAATGAATAGAACGGACATTTTATAAAAAGGGGTAATAGTATATGAAATCGATAAAATGGATGCTAATAGTAGCAACAATCTCCATCCTTATCGCGGGATGCACTGATGCGAACGAAGAGGACGGGAAAGAAGCGATGGGGAACAATTCACCAGTTACCGACGATATAGAAGATGCAGGAACAACGGATAACAGTACAACCGACAGTGACTCTTCAACTACCGATGGAAATACCGATAATTCTTCTGCCGAATCCTTGGAGGATGAACAAAAGCAGATGGCGATTGATATGCTCAACGACTTGGTTAATGATGCGAAGGAAGGGAAAGTCTACCGCCCAGACCAAGGATTCATAATTGGAAAGACGAAACGGAATGACATAGTAAAAGCAATTGGAGAGCCTGAGGAAAAGATAGGCGGCTATGATCATTACCATGGCTCAATGGGCAATCCTTCAGTCGCATTCAAATATGACGGAAAGGACGTGCTTGAGGAAGCACGCTACTTCGGAACAAATGTGGAACGCCAAACAAATCTAGGCGGGATCACTGAGGAGAATTTGATCGAGCAACTCGGCAAACCTGCGGACAGTCGCCGAATCGAGTCGACTGGAGAGAAGAATATTCGTTATCATCTTAATGACTTTGAACTGCAGTTCGTCATCGGCAAAGACGGGACGCCAGATCATGTAAATTTGAAGAAATGGCGGTAATCCCTACCTGTTCATGAATTGGAAGCGTCCCATGGCGAGACGCTTCCATTGCCAACTATTCATTTAATACGAATAAAAAGGTGTTTTTTTATATCAAAACATCCATCTTTCCCTCTCGCTTCACAAGACAATAAATAATAATGAAGCTTACAATAATCATGCTGCCGTAAGATATAACGGCTAGCCATTCGGGATTCCAGATAAGAATCATATACGGTAATAAACGATTCAGTCCGAATATAAGGAATCCTACAATGAACGGGATTTGAATGCCGATTAAGGACACCAAATTTGGAACTACATTTGAAAAACTCATGGAAAGAGTGACGAATATAAATCCGATCAAGTAAATTGCAGCAATACAAAGCATGATAAATTGAAAGAATGTCGGATCGTACCAAGATTGATTGCCAATAAAAGTGTTGACACGCACATTAAAAAACATAGATGTATCATTCGACGAATACAAGACGAAATAGACAGCCAACAAACCAGTAACAATAGTGAATGTGGCGATATATCCGGCCAAGAGTTTCGTCTTGAAAAGATTCCTTCCCTTTTTGGACGTGTACTGCAACGGAAGCAGCCCTCTTGAACGGTCCCTCAAAATAGTTGGCGAAGTAACTAACACAACGCTGAACAGAATAGCAACACCGACATTGACAATGAAGTCCTGAAAATTAGTAATTACCAATTCAGGATATATGTCGAATTTCTCTTTTACAATCAATTCTTCATAACGGGCTCTCTGGCTATCAGAAAGCATATCAGGAATATCTTCTCTATGGTTATAAAATTCCATCAACCTTTCAAACTCTTGCAACTCCCAAAAGAGATCTATTTTATTATAGAAAACAACATCATCTCGAAGATTGCGCGCTTCTTGGGATGCATTATCCCAATCATATGCTTGGAATTTTTCATATGTATCTATCCCCTCTGCAATAAAATCCTCTCTAGTTTCCAAATATCGATTTGTTTCTTCCACTTTTTCCGCGTACATGTTACTAAAGTCAGTAAACTCATTTTCATCCATCGTCACACCATATTTCTCTACCATTTCAACTCCGATGTTATACGAATAAACCGCGCTGCCGTTCGGGAAATGCTTGATATCAAATTCAATCAATAAAAAATATAGCACGCTATTGATAAACAACAACAATAGCATCGTTTTCCACGTGAAAATTTTCTTCAATTCATTCCATAAAATTATCATTGCTGCACCTCCTCATGAAATATCAATCTTACTGAAACGTTTATACGACATATAACAAACTGCAATCGTAATCATCATCCAACAGCTTATGGTCATCCATTCGAAGTTTTGAAATAGGATCAATCCGCTGCTTCCCATGAACGAAGATGTAACTGCCAAGAGTATAGTCGGCAATGTATACGCAGAGACGAATAACAAGATTGAAGACTTTGGAATAAAGCTTGGTAATAGCCATACAAGGACGAATAATGCTGTGACCAAAAAGAAAGTAATGTAGCTGTTTTTCACCGCAACTGAACATGCAAATGTCAAACCTGAAAATAGCAGTAGCGAGATGAAAACAAGTACAATCACACCGATTAAAAAGGTCCCTACGGTTAGATCCCACCAAGCTACATACGGAAAATTATATTCCCAGTTGAATGCGCTGCTGATGGATGTTTGCCATACATGCGTGTAATCAAAAACAGTGAAAAACGTTCCAAGTGTTAGCGAGAATAGGAAGACTGCAATAGATGCAGCCATTGCCAAAGAAGCCAGAAGCTTGTTCTTCATCAGCTCTCTGCCGCGTTTCGTGGTGAATGCAACTAAATGCGTCTTGTTTTCAAACTCAAACGTCGTAATCATTGCTGTCGTCAAGGCAATTAATAGAAGAGATTCGATAATGATATGCAGAAAGACCGTCTTAAAAAGAAAGGTATGCATGAAATATGCTTTTCCCGCGAAAAACCATTGCTTATGTTCCCCGTTGTTCACCATTTCCTCGAATCGTTCAGAGAACTGCTTGTTTTCATTCAGAAATATTTCGGCAGCTTTGCCACTAAGGCCGTACCGCTCAATCTCTATTTCGGCAAATTTTCGTATGTCAATTTCTTCATAGCTATCATCTATTGAATTTGCCATGTTCAAATACATTTCTTTCAGTTGCAGCTGGTGAAAAAACTCCCATTGTTCTTCGCTATACTTCTCTTGATCCTCAAATCGCAATCCGTCCAAAAAATCATAAATGCTGCTGAATTGCTGTCCCGTGATATCCATTAACTTTACGAGATCAAGTTGGATATCCTTTTCGAATTGATTCAATGAAGTGTCTGTAATATCCATGCCGTATTGAGCAATGATTTCATTCGTCATCTTCAATTCTTCTTTATGGTCGGACGAACTTATGATGATAAATAGATTAAAAGCAGAAAATACGATGAGCAGTGCAATCAATATAGGCGATGACAGTGCCTTCTTACATTCATGGAAGATAATTCGCATCATACTTCCCCTTCGATTTCATCACGGTATTCGTAAAGGAAAACATCCTCCAGCTGTGGCGCCACTGGCTTCCATTCAGGCTCGGGCACGCCTTTATGAATGAACCGGACAATCATCTTGCCATACTCTTGCTTCTCGGTAAGAAGGACATATTTCTTCCGGAATACATCCATCAGTTCAAAATCAACGGTTGTTTCAAACACATTGCCTTTCAAAGTTGAACAAATATCCTCAACAGAATCCTTATAATACAACTGTTTGTTTTTGATCATTATAATTTCATTCGCAATCGATTCTATATCCGATACGATATGGGTAGATATAATAACGAGTCTGTCACGAGCAAGTTCAGTGAGTAAATGACGGAATCGCGCCCTTTCTTTCGGATCAAGGCCAGCTGTCGGCTCGTCCAAAATCAGGATTTCCGGGTCGTTCAGCAATGCTTGTGCAATGCCGACGCGTTGTATCATTCCACCCGAAAATTTCTTCATTTTTTTATTCACTACATCACCCAAAGCGACTTTTTCCATCAGCTCCTCGATTTTTTTGAGTGCCTCTTTTTTGCCGATTCCTTTCAATGCCGCTAAATATAACATATATTGCTTTGGCGAATAATTTTTGTAATAGCCGAATTGCTGTGGCAAATATCCTAACAGTTCACGATAATTCTCGTCCATCTCGAGGATGTTTTTCCCGTTATAATGGATTTCCCCTTCGCTCGGCGTAATCAAAGTCGCCAACATTTTGATTAGCGTCGTTTTCCCCGCACCATTCGGAGCAAGCAATCCATATAGACCTGTGTTGAATTCCAAATTGATATTTTGCAATGCGGTAAAATCCCCATAACGCTTGCTCACATCTTTCACGACTAACATATTAAAATACCCCTTCCGTCTGTTTGAAAATGATTAGTTTTTTTAAGTAGTTCATATACAAGATCAGACAACCAATTAGAACGACTGCGTAAATGAATACTGGAATATGGAGGAGCATGCCATTGTAATACTCGTTATTGACTGATCTCAAGATGTTGTTTCCGAGTAGCCATACAGTAATCGTCACGATGACAATTCCTTTTGTCCTCCGGTTCATGAGGGCGATCGAAAGAATGATGGAGAACAGGAATAGTGATGTACCGGAAATCATGAATGCTCGTAAGAAGTGAATTTCTTCATATTTCATGACAATGAGAGCAATCGCAAGCGTATTCAGAATCATTGTCGAAACGCTAAACGCCAGCATCCGGAAGGCAATGACTTGATAGACGTTGTATTTACAAGCCATTTCCACGTCATAGGTGGCATTTTGTGTTTTATTCATGTACGTATAGATTGAAAAGGCAAGGAACAGAATTGGTGATAAAAGGAAAATATAGGCATACAGATTTTGTACATCACCATGAATTGGCATGATGAGAAATAGGCTGTATAATCCGATGGCAATCATTGCAATGAAGCTCAGCTCCAATCGGTCAGATAACAGATGCCGCCATCCGACTTGTTGAACCATTGATTGCAAATAGGAAATGAACGTTTCCTTCTTCACTAAGCCTTGAAAGACAATTTGACTGATCTGCCTTTCAATGGTGCTGTCATCTGGTATCGGGATATGTAATTTATCTCTCTTCAATGTTCGCCGCCTCCATTTCTTTACGGATCCACTTCAGTGCTACGTAGTATCTCGTTTTGACAGTTGATAAGGGGATGGCTTCAATGGCCGCAATCTCCTTTAACGTATAGCCGCCAAATAGCTTGAGACGAATAACTTGTTGAGAATGTGCATCAAGTCGATTCACCACTGCATTAACAAATTCGAATTGTTCTTTGTGTTCAATCTCGATTTCCAAATTGTATTCATCTTCAACTTCCTGATGAATGTCTTCAATTGGCTGCGTAAATTGTGCATATCGATAGTGCTTAGAGCGGAAATAATCGACTATTCGGTTAGAGGCTATTCTGTATAGCCACGTCCTGAACGATGCTTTTTTCGGGTCGTATGCATGAATAGATTGCAAGACAGTGATGAATAACTCTTGCGTTACATCTAAGGACAGATCCGGATCGAGCGTCTGCTTGTAATGAAAAGCATACATTTCCTTATAATATTTTGAGACTAGATTATTTGCCGCAGACTCACTGGCATTCTTCTTTATCTGTTTGATCCAGCGTAGGTCGTTATCCATTCATTGATCACATGCTTTCCGATATCTTTGCCTATAAGTATATTCGTATTTTCTTTGGAAAAGGTTTTAAGTTTTTATGAGAATAAAAAAAGGATTCCCTCGTGGAGAATCCTTTCACTCATTTATGAGCTTTTCGTTCGATTTATGCGTGAGCTGGTTATGCTTTTTTCGGCCTTATCAATGGTAGCAATGAGTCGGATAGCAAGTGCAATTCATGCATTGGTCTTGTCATCGCTACGTACAAAAGCTTCCGATCGATCGGATGGTCGCGGAATGGTTCATCGAACGCGGCGATGATGACGGCGTCGAATTCAAGGCCTTTTGATAAATGGCTTGGCACGATTAACAAGCAGTCGCCGTTTATGTCGGAGTCCTCGCCTAACAATTGGACAGGTAAGCCGGCTTTTTCAAGTTGCTTATAAATAGCCCCCGCCTCTTTCCTTGTTTTACAAATTAAAGCGATCGATCGATGTCCCCTGCTTTTAATCGCTTCATGAATTTCATTCACCTTTGAAGCATCGAGTGTTTGCATTTCGTAAAACTCCGGCTCTCTTCCGTGGCGGACAACCGGTTCGACAAGCGGAAGATCCTCTTCCATCTGCTCCAGAACCTTGTTTGCCAACTGCATAATTTCGATTGTCGTCCGGTAGCTTTTTTGCAATGTTGTATACGTGGCCCGCGGGAACATTTCCTTCACAGGTTCCCATGATGTCAATGCCCTGTAACTATGGATTCCTTGTGCCATGTCCCCGACCATCGTGAACATATCCGTTTCTAATCCGTCTTGCAGTGCTGCCAGCTGGAATTCGCTGTAGTCTTGCACTTCATCAATGAAGACGACTCGCATTTTCCATTTATCCGTCACACCTTTCAACTTGGCGTGGAGAAAATAGAGAGCTGCCAGGTCTTCCGTCTCCCATGCATCACTAACGTGCGCGGCAAAAAAAGCATCCCTTTCCGAATCGGACCAGTGGCATGCCAGTTCTTTATGTAATTGAGGTTTTGTTAACCAATCCCTGTACAGTTTTTTAATATTAAACTTATTAAATCTCTTCATGTAAGTGGAAACGGTTTTCTTCCCTTCCTTTTCAATAGAAGGAAGCCGTTCGTCACGCTCATCCATAACCCTTGTAATACGTGCCTTCCGCTTCACATCATCACGTATACCATACAACGCTTTATCGAGCGCTTCTTCATATTTGTCGGATAAGAGCTTATACAGCTGTTTTCGCTTTCGGTTCACTTCACTCTGCATAATGAGCTTAATACGTTCGATCCTTTTTTCAAGAGGCATATATTTGAAGTCTTCTAGGAATAACTTCTTCAAACGGCTTGCGCGCATAATTCGGTATTTTTCAATATAGACATCTTCAAAGAGGGCTGCTGTTTCTTGTTCCAGCTTATTAACATACCTTTGCATGATTTCACGATAGTGAAGCGTTCCTTTCATGCGGGCAATGAAAAGTTGTTCTTCATCTACCGATGCAGCTGCGGTCAACAGCTCCAGCTTTTTATTCGGGTCAGTTAATTTCAACTTCAGACCTGTAGCGTCAAGTACATACTCGGCGAATGTCGTTTGGCATATTCGCCCGACTCCCAACTCTGGCAGCACTTCTCCGATATATTCCATGAACAATCGGCTAGGTGCCAAAATCATCAGCTTCTCTGAAGGGAAATCGGTGCCCATCGTATAAAGGAAATAGGAGATCCGGTGAAGGGCGATCGTCGTCTTCCCACTGCCCGCAGCGCCTTGAACGATGATCGGCTGTTTCAGATTTGCCCTAATGATTTCGTTTTGCTCTGCTTGGATGGTTGAAACAATTTCCGTTAAACGGACATCTGCTTTCCCTGATAGTGCTTCCTGAAGCAGTTCATCATTCGTCGTTAAATCAATATCAAGGACGTCCAGCAATTCTCCTTCTTCGATTTTGTACTGCCGTTTCGAAAAAAGATGTCCACTAATTTCTTCATCCCGCACTTTATACGTCAAGTCTCCTAATCTTCCATCATAGTAAACATTTGCGACAGGCGACCGCCAATCGACGATGATTGGTTCTTGGGTTTCCTGATGAAAGACGGATGTTTTTCCAATATAGAGGAATTCATCCTTTTCCCCTTCAGTCTGGAAATGAATGCGAGCGAAATAAGGCTTTTGCTGAATCGCTTCGAGCCCTTCCTTCTGGGAACGGGCCATTTCAAAAAATCGGGTGTTCGTCAAAATATTGATGTAGCTTAAACTAGAATCCAAATAGTCCAAGTCGGCCATCGCATGTCGGATTTCATCTTGCGAGGATTGCACATCACGCATCGACTCTTCCAAGAGCTTTTGCATATAGTGCTTCGTGTAGTCAAGGCGCTGCAATTCGAACTCAAAATCGGGATGTTTCTGCATAGACAGTCCTCCGTTTTGCGTATTTTGCGTCCTGCTCTTCTAGGTGAGATGTTGGGGTTAAAATGAAACAGAAATTGATTGTACCATTATGGAATGTTTTAGGCAATATGATTTATTCAGAATCATTATAATCATACTTCACGTTAATTAAAAAAAGCCCCGTTTTGAAAAACGGGGACATACCAGTTCTATACAAATGTTCTTACATAGACAATTCAACAGGGAAAAACTCGGTCCGTTGCTGTTCACGCTTGTCGAGCATAATTTGATCCGGTTTA
The DNA here is from genome assembly GCF_051966875.1 of Sporosarcina sp. SAFN-015. Taxonomy (GTDB): domain Bacteria; phylum Bacillota; class Bacilli; order Bacillales_A; family Planococcaceae; genus Sporosarcina. Next base: position 66,905 of record NZ_JBQCKP010000004.1, read on the forward strand.
ATGCCTTGCTCACGTAGCACTTCGATATTCTGCACGAGAAATTCGTCGCTGCCGACAATATAGAAGAGGCCTTCCTTGTCTGCAGCAAGATTTTTCACTTCTTCATAATAATCTTTACGATTATCAACGAACTGGACAGTGAACTTCTTATCAGCTGCAGGTGCAAACACATCAGGGAACAAGAAATCTTTTGTTGAATCAATGTTCAGGGAATGGATTTGATTGACGTTATCAGCACGGTCGAAATAATCGAGTACAAGCGGTCTAAAAGTTGCCAATCCGACTCCTGAAGAGAGGAGGTACACATTTTTGTCTTCTCTTTTTAGCGGAACATTCGAATGGATTTTAAATATGGCAACTTCATCTCCAATTTTATGATTTCTTAACGTCGATTTAAATTCAGAACACTGCTCTTTAATGCGTGTTGTTATGCCGATCGAGTTTTCATGCGGCAGCGTAGAGATGGACATGTGACGGATCAAGCTGCGGTTTGGTTTATCCCCAGCATTAAAGCCTTCCAGTGCCAAGTGGATGTGGGAACCTTCTTCCCATGTAAGGCCATCCGGACAGTCTAGCAAGTACGTTTTAACCTCAGGCGCTTCTTCAATTATCTCTTTTATTTTTGTCCAATAGATTTGCATATTATCTATTCCCCTTTTTCAATTTTTCGTATTCTTACTATCCACTATACAGCAAGTGATAATGATTATCAATTTCAATCATTTGATAAGAGAGCAGCACATTCATGAAATAAAAAATCTCCACGCCTTTTGTTTGGCGTGGAGATTTTATCACACTGTAAAACGTCCCATATCGTTTTGCAGTTTTTCTGCTACTCCGGAAAGTGTTTGTGCACTTGAAGCGATTTCTTGGTTGGAAGCTAGTTGTTCTTCTGTTGCCGCACTCGTGGACTGAGCCTCGGCAGACGATTGAATTGCTAGTTCTTGCACTTTTTTCGAGCTTTCCATCACTTGCTCGCTCATCGTGCGGATATGTTCGATAGCGGTAGAAACTGTTTGGACTTTGTCGCTGACATCCTGAGACGCCATTTCAATTCGATCGAACACCGCATGAGCCTGCTCTGTGATATTAACTCCGTCTCGCACACGGTCGTTTCCGGCTTCTGCACTTTCAACAGCCCTTGAAACGTTTTGAATAACTGCTTCAATCATCCGTCCGATTTCTTCGGCAGAATCCTTCGATTGCTCGGCAAGGTTTCGGACTTCATTCGCGACAACAGCGAAGCCTTTGCCTTGTTCTCCAGCTCGTGCCGCTTCAATCGCAGCATTCAGCGCTAGTAAATTCGTTTGCTCGGCAATTCCTGTAATAAGACCTGTTACATTTCGGATATTTTCCGAATGGACGGACAAGTCGGTAATGATACTTGCAGAGTTTCGGATTGATGCTGATATGCTGGACATCTGATCTGTTACATCTTTCATAAGATTCGCGCCTTCTCCCACAAGGCGGGACACTTCATCTGAAGATGCAAGCATCGATTCATTGTTATTTGTAATTTGATTTATACCATTTGTCATTTCAGCCATCGCTTGAGAAGAATCGTTGACAAGGTTAACTTGCATATCACTTGCAAGCAAATTCTTTTCGGCGATTTCAGCTACCATTTCGGAAGCAGCAAGGCTTTCTTCGGAACTTGCTGTTAATTGCTCCGCTTGGGCCGCCAATTGATGTGATGTATCCCTACTGCTCATAATGGCACTGCGTAAATCAGACTTCATCTCATTGAAAGCTGTTGCCATTTCACCTATTTCATCACGATTTTTAATATGTAAAGGCTCTAAAGCTAAATTTCCTTGTGCCAGTTGCTTTAAAGCGACTGTCATCTTTGTAACTGGCTTTGTGATACTTTTACTAATAATATACGCAATGATCATACTTAGAATTGCTACTAATCCAAGAAGGCCGATAATGAAAATGCCAGTTGATTTTAATCTTTTATCAATCATTTTTTCAACATCAACCATCTGCTCGTGTTGGCGAGAAATCAATTTATCCGCCTTATTTATTATAAGTGACTGATAGGGCTCCGCTTCTTCGGCATACATTAGCGCTTCATCATCCTTGGCGTTATTAAAAGCGGCAATTGCTTTTTCAGAGAGATTATTATATTGTTCAGATGCGATTTTTAATTCATTGAGCAACGTAATGCTTTCTTCTGTGTGAAGTGAAGATTCAATTTCATTCACTATTTCATCAGTTGTTTCAAGCAGTTCCTTGCGATTCTTCAAGTATTTTGTTTCTTTATAAAGTAAATAGCCCCGCAAATCATTTGAAAGCTCTTTTTGATTGGTTGATAGCTGTTCTAATAAGATAACTTTTTCCATCTGGTCATCAATAAGCGACCTATACTTCCCCGCAATGTCTGGAATGGTCAAATAATTTAAAACACCTGAAATGACCATCAAAACTAATAGTAATAAAAAACCTGTCCACAACTTTTTACTTACTGAATATCTCATTGTTTTCCTCCTATAATAGTAGCCTTCCATATTATAAACTACTATCTTTTACTCGTATAGACATAGGTAGATAGAATGTAAAAATCAGTCGGAAGTACCCTGACATATTAATTTATAATGAACATGATGATAATAATAGTCTTTTTTAACTAAAAAAACCGTACCGAGCCATTCCACTCTGTACGGTTTCACTTCAATTATTTTTTTTTCGGAATTTCACTTTCCACGATAATTCGTCTTTTTCCAAGCCGATGCCTATCCATCCGTCATTCAATAAATACTGCTGCTTCATCACATCGGACATATCCACCTTGACAGTGAGTGAACCTGTTTTACTATCTTCACAAAGCTTTTTCATCAATGTATATCTAAGTAGATTTCCATATTTCTTTTCTAATTTAATTATGTGCATATGTAATGCAAACTTATCTTTTAAGCTTGCAATATTGAAAGGGGCTACAGTGGCGAATACATATCGATGACGATCTCTGTCAACTTGCTTTATAAGAAGTTCGCCAAGAATTTGCTGGAGGCTGTTCCCTCTATAATCCGGGTCCACATTTGTCACTTCCGAATACAATGCGAAAGGCAGTTCAGACTCCGGCAAGCCAGCATCTCTCCCTAAATGATGTTCGTCAATTTCCGGTTCGAGCATCGCTCTGAACGCGACGAGACGGTCATCATGCATAGCCCCGATCATTGAGCCATTGCCGTTCAATATGTAACGGAATTCCTCGTCGGACAAAGGTTGCAAAAAAGAAGTGACTTCCAAGGAAGCAATCACTCTTTCCTGCAATTCCTTAATTACCGGAAGGTCGCTCAGAGCCAATTCTCTAATCGTCACCTGTTGGCCATTTCGTAAGATTATTTCTTTCTTCATCCAACCACCTTCTCCGAAAAGACAGTCAGTTTTTCCAAGACAGCATCATCAACATCTACACCCAGACCCGGCTTTTCAGTCAAACGAATGAAAGGAACGTCATATTTCAAGTTTCCGATATCTTCGCTGAACTTCAATGGCCCAGTCAATTCGACGCTTGTCATGATTTTTTTAGAAAAGGCAACGTGGAATCCAGCTGCTGAACCGACTGACGATTCAACCATTGAGCCGACTTGACATTCGATTCCCGCCATTTCAGCCATATGGGCAAGTTTCATTGCCGGATAAATACCGCCGCATTTCATCAATTTAATGTTCACTTTATCTGCGGCACGTTTAGCGATGATTTCCCTCATTTCACGATTTCCGCGCAAGCCTTCATCAATCATGATAGGCACGGACGTTTTCGTTTTTATCTCCACCATTGCGTCGATATCATCCGCTTTCACCGGCTGTTCCAACCAATCGAGCGAACAATTTTCAAGTTTTCGTAACGCTTGCAACGTCGCCGAGCTGTTTACCCATCCTTGATTTACATCAATGCGGATGGCGATTGACTCACCAACCTGTTCGCGGACAGCTTGAATTCGTTTCACATCTTCCAGTACATCGGTGCCGACTTTCATTTTTAACGAACGATATCCTTCTTGGACGCGCTGTTCCGCTTCTTTGGCCATATGTTCCGGTGTACCGATGCTCAGTACGTGTGTGATTGGGAATTCATCATGGTACCTCCCGCCTAACAAATCATAGACAGGAACACCTAACGCTTTTCCGACAGCGTCGTAGCAAGCTATATCAATTGCGGCTTTCGCTGCAGGCACACCATAAATTTCCGCGTCCATACGCTCGTGAATCTTTTCCATATGGGCAGGATTCATGCCGATGAGCTTCGGCGCAAGCGTATTTTTGAGGACAGCATATGTACTTTCCCAACTTTCCCCTGTGACATGCTCATCTGCCACTGACTCGCCATATCCGACAATATCATTATCTGTTGTCAGTTTGACGATGATGGAAGGCATTGTGTCGTATCTTGCGTAGCTTATAATGAACGGTTCATGTAAAGGCAGGTTGATTGCATATATTTCGATTTCTTTAATTTTCAAGATGTGTCTTCCTTTCACAATGGCAATTGTTTTTTATTATTGTATCATTGTCAGGATTTCGATGAAAGAATGGACTAGGCAGGGGTTTGCTTTGGACGCGTGACGACTTGCTTTGGACGAAGAGTGATTGACTTTGGACGCGCGACGGCTTCCTTTGGACGTGGAGTAGCTGACTTTGGACGCGCGACGACTTGCTTTGGACGAAGAGTGAATGACTTTGGACGCGCGACGGCTTCCTTTGGACGTGGAGTGAACGATTTTGGACGCGCGACGGCTTCCTTTGGACGTGGAGTGAACGATTTTGGACGCGCGACGGCTTGCTTTAAACAAAAACGGCAGGAAGCAATCTCCCGCCGTTTTACTTTCAATTATTCATTCTTCGTGGCTGAACTGCCATTCGATGCCAAATTGGTCTTTCAACGAGCCGTAGCTTTTGCTCCAAAACGTTTCCTGAAGATCCATCACTACAGTTCCGTCTTGCTTTAACTTATCAAAGGCATTTTTGATTAGCTCGACATCATTGCTGACAAAGGCAAGGCTGACATTGTTTCCTTCGATAAAAGGAGAACCTGGAAAAGTATCAGAGAACATGACTCTGCTTCCATTAATATTCAACCTTGTATGCATAACCAAGTTTTTAGCTTCTTCAGGCAGTTGATAATCAGGATGTTGTGGAGTCTCACCAAATGTCATAATTTCAGGTTTCTCCGTATTGAAGACCTCCGCATAATACTCGACCGCTTGCCTGCAATTTCCATTGAAATTCAAATAGACTTCTACTGCCATTGCCATTACCCCTTCCCTAATATTCATTCAATTCAGTTTACCATGTACAAGCCCTCTTGCAAATCGATAATGAATCAAAATGGAAACAATATCGGAATAGCGATCATCATAACGACAAGCATGATGAATTGAAGCGGCACGCCAATTTTTACAAAGTCTTTGAATTGGTAGCCGCCAGCAGTCATGACGAGCGCATTCGTCGGTGAGGCGACTGGAGTTGAGAATGCCATGCTTGCCCCGACCGCGACTGCAATGAGAAACGGATAAGGACTGACGCCAATGCTGAGGGCAGCGCTTAATCCAATCGGCGCAAACAAGACAGCTGTCGCGGTATTACTAATGAATTGACCAAAAGTCATTGTCAATAGGAAGATTCCCCCTAGCACGCCCAATGGTCCGAGTCCGCCGAGCAATTGGATGATTCCTTCTGAAAGCAACACCATTCCGCCTGTATTTTCAAGCGCGGTTGCCATCGGAAGCATAGCTCCGATAAGGATGATACTTTCCCAGTTGATTTGCCCGTATGCGTCATCCATATTCCGTACGCAACCTGTTAAAATCATTAGTGTAGCGCCAATCAATACAGAAATGACTGCCGGAAACACTTCAAACACCATGAGCAGAACCATTAAAATCATAATGGCACCCGCGATCGACGCCTTCCCGCTCGCAGCCGCCATGCTTGCATGTTCCTTCGGCTGGCCGATGACGACAACGTTATTCGTTTCACGTGAAAGCAATTCGATCGAATCCCAAGATCCTTGAACGAGAAGGGCATCTCCAAACCGGAGTTTTTGCTTCGACATATCTTTCACGACATACTCACCTTGACGGTTGATGCCTAGAATATTCAAATTGTACTTTTCGCGGAAGTTGATTGTTCGGAGCGTCTCATTTATTAACTTTGAATGCGGAGTAAGCAGCACTTCCGCGATGCCGAGCTGCTTCGAAACGAGCTCATCCGTCTCAGACGTACCTCGTTCCATCGCCAGCCCGTAATCTTCGATGAATTGTTCCACATTATCGGCCGATCCTTGCACGTAAAGTCGGTCCTTCGGCTGAATAATGCTGTTTGGCCCCGCCATCTCTTGATAGGTCATCGGCAATAAATTCAGACCTTCCTTCGATTTCCTACTTATTTTTAAAATACATAACTTATACGTCGCAGGGATCTTCAATTGAGCGAGCCGCTTCCCAATCATTTCAGACCCTTCTGGAATTTTTACTACATACAAGTTTCCTCCAAGCTTATAGTCAGCCGCCAATTGCTTCGTCGATAGCTTTTGAGCCTGATTGGAATTGGACGCCTTCTTCCCTTTCGGCAGCAATGAATTTCGGATCGAATACAAATAAATGAGGCCGATGATAACCCCGATGACACCGATTGGGGTGATTTGAAAAAAGCCAAGTTTCTCATACCCATTATCAACAAGCATTTGACTGATGATCAAATTGGGCGGTGATGCAATAAGCGTGAGCAATCCTGAGAAGCTTGCCATATAGGAAAGCGGAATCAAATACTTTGACGGGCTGCTGTTAATACTGATGGCAATACTAATGACAATTGGCAGCATAAGGGCGACTGTTCCTGTATTGCTCATGAATGCGCCCACTGAAGCGACAATGACCAAGAGGAGAATGAACAGCCGTTCCTCACTATCACCTGAATACCGCAATAATAATGTACCGGCCATTTGTGCTAGCCCAGTCCGCAAAATACCGGCTCCTATTACAAATAGGGCAGCAATCATAATGACGACTGAGTTGGAGAAACCGGATAACGCTTCTACGGGCGTTAAGATACCCGTCAGAACGAAAGCGAGCAAGGCGAGAATCGCGACGAGATCCGCGCGTATTTTATTCGTCATGAATAAAACGACCGTAATTCCTAAAATGATGAATGTAAGCGTGAGTTGCACAGGCACCTCGTTCCTTTCTTCATATCATTACAACCATTGTAGTATAGAAAGAAAACAAGCACCGACCGGTAACGTACATTTACGTGAACAATTTTATTCGGTCAACTTTCTATCCCCACGGGGGCACTTCTTCTTATCGAAAGATATGGCCTTCCTTCATCCCATCGAATTTTAACGTGAACGTTGTATGTTTCTGTCAGCAATTCATCCGTCATTACATCCTCTTTCTTTCCGGATGCCACAATCCTTCCTTCTTTTAAAAGAAGGACATGGGTAATGTCTTCGACCAATTCCTCGACGTGGTGCGACACATAGACGAGATGACAGTCATTTTTCGTAACAACTTGCAACGTATGTAAAAATTGCTCCCTTGATAATATATCTAAACCGGAACATGGTTCATCCATAATGAGCATTCGTGGTTTATTCATGAGTGCTCTAGCAATTAAAATCCGACGTTTTTCACCTTCTGAAAGCGAGTTAATGCGCTTTCCTCTTAAGTAGGATAACCGGAAATCATGCAACAGCTCGTCCGCTCTTTCCCAATCAACAGGGGATGGATGCTCATACAAGCCGAAACTCGCAAACTTACCACTAATGATAACTCGCTCGACCGTGTCATTTTGAAACATTTGCGCGAATCGCTCCAACGAACTGCTTACAAAGCCGATCTCTTTTCGTAGTTCCGGTAGGTTCGTTTCACCAAATCGGTTACCTAGAACGTGAACCTCTCCTTCAGTCGGAAATTGATGTGCGGATATAATATTGAGAAGCGACGTTTTACCGGAACCATTCAACCCTAAAATCGCCCAGTGCTCATTCTCCCTGATCGTCCAATCGATATTTGTAAGAATCTCCTTATCGCCTCTGCGAAACATTACTTTCTCCATGTCAATTACGTTTTGCATTGTACGTCACTCACTTCCATAGTTTTATTGAAAAACGGCAGATCCTGTTCGATCCACCGTTCCATTTATTCGTCTATCGGCTTAAAATTCACGAGAGAGATTCCCGTAATCCTAATCTTTTGCCCTTCTGTCAATTTCACGCGGCTTTTTGATCCGGTCTCAATGCCACCAATTACTTCATAAAGGACAGGTTCCTTCCCCTCTTCGTGAAGTTCCAAATATCCGAGACCGTACTCACTGCCAAATATATATTCACCAGCTTCAATATCTAGTCCTACTTCCCAAATACCTGCATTTAAGTCAGTAGACAGCTGTGTCGGTATCGGTACGAAACTGACGTAATCATACCCACCATCCGCAAAAACAGTATATGTACCGTCAATATCGACTGTTAAACTGCCGACTCCCGCTGAATGTCCTAGTATTTCACGAATGACAAGATCTCCGTTTTTATCATAAATAAAAATGTTTCCTACTGGATATCCCGTGATTGAATATCTCCCCGGTTGAAGAGTAACCTTGACTCCTTCTTTCGTATAGACCTCGCTTTCAACCTGTTCAGCGTTTTCGTTGCTACGATCCACTGTCGTGTAAATTGCCGGGTTCACTTTTCCGATCAATGCATCCTTTTCAGGACCAACAATTTCAAAGTTCTTCTCATAAGGAATTAACTTTTCGGGTTCCGATTTTTGTAAAGGATGACATGCCGACAGGATCAGTAGGCATGAGGCAATTAAAATCGTTGGACCTGTCTTGCCGCCTAACAATTGGAACCATTTCTGCATAGTGTTTTTCATAATACTCCACCGTTCCTTATTTTCCATTGAGGTCGCATCCTTTGCCATCTTATCAGTTTGATGGTAATGCGACTTCCCCTTTTCGGATGTATAGAAGTTTATTCCGCCCGTACAGAATAGCTACGGCTAGCAGATTGAGACCTACTAACCAACGAAAAGAATGTTTGAAGTCCAATTTTTCATTGCCGAATTCCATAGCTGCTTCCCCATTCAAAACGGAGCTAATGTCGATAAATTTCAATGGATATAGCCAATTGAATTTCACATCCGCGACACTCATTACATCGGGCAGCAGTAAAATGACAAGCATCGCCAAAATGGTCGCGTATAAATTCTTCGTCATGACATTGATGAGAACAAATACGAGCAACAGGAATAAGGCAATTAACGCAAATGCGATGAACATGTAAGTTAAATACCTAATTGTCGATACCGCAATGTAATCCATGTCTTGATAAATAAGAATAGGCGTGGTGAAGTTTCCCCATTCCGTTTTTTGGGCAACATAATAACCACCGATCAGTACGCCAAGACCTAGGAATAACATAACTTGGACTAGATGGATAGCAACCTTGCTGCTTACCTTTTGCATAAAGGATATCGGAAAGCCTCCAACAACTGATCGATGTCGCTGGTCATTCAACAACATACTGCTTCCGATTATTAATACGAAAATACAAAATAGCAAACCGCTGATCATGCTCAATGCAACGGGCAAATAATTGCTGGCTACGAATGGATTTGGCACTAGCGGCAATTTATGTACTTTGTAATAGCGCAAAATCGCCAATTCTTTTTGAATGACATTCTTTGGAATCACATAGTTAGGATGGATTCCTTTGTTTCCCAACTCATGTAATTCGAGGCGCAATTCGTTCAATTTAATGCCATCTTCAATATATTTGTCATAATCGTCTTTCTTCCATAAATAAAACCTTTGCATATTAATCAATGAAGATTGTTGGGTCAAGTTGGTATAGATTGCTTCTCCTTCTGCCGTCTCCCGCAATTCCTCAGGAAACGCATTAAACACTGTATGGAAATGCTGTGCTTCCTCGTTTTTGAGTCTCTGCATATCTTTAATGTCAATTTGACTGTATTGGGAGTAGTACAAAGGGAAAAACAGGATGAGACCAATTCCAAGCAACCAGTTTTTCCGATTATGGAGCAATAGTTTTGTTTCAAATAATAAATACTTCCAAAACATAATTGTATCCTTCCTCGTTCATATTTTTCACTCAAAATAGAAACGTCGTTTATTAATGATCTTTGAAAGTGCGAATAGCACAAGTTCAATAACAGCAATCGTTACTAGCAATACGATAATACCTTTCGTATATGTAATCGTCTCTGTATTTAATAGAAAGTTCTTATCCCCGTTTACAATTTTACCGAAATCAAAATACGTTTGAGGAAAGAAACTAATATCTTTTCCGAAAATCTCTCTTGTCGTTCTTGAAACGAATAGGCGGTCTGAGAAGAGAATTAAACTGCTGACTAGCAAGACGAGCCATTCATTTTTAAACAGAAGACCTAAAATGACGTTCAATCGGATAAAGAGGAAGATTAATAGAGGAACGACTATTAGTGTTTTTCCTAAAAAGACTGCAATTGAAATGACATCATAATCTTCGAATGTAAAAGTTTCTTGTGCGATCATGATGGGAACATGTAAATCGAAATAACCAAAGCCGAATTGCACACTCATCACGACAACCCCTGCAACAAGGATTCCGATAATAACGAGCAACGAATAGAAGAATGCGGATAGTGATTTCAAGTTCAATTGGCGATACCAGGATAGAGGAACGCCTTGCAATACCGATCGATTTTTGCGGTCTCTCGATAACATATCACTGCTGAAAAAGATTGCACAAAATAAGATAAATAGTATCCCATTCGTCTGTAGGAACTTTTGCAATGCTTGCAACCCTGTCTTTTCATACATCAAACCATATGTAATAGGATAGTCATTCGTTAAATAATCTTCATATCGCATCATCGTTTGCTTATATAAATGAGAGCGATCTTTCCCTGGGTATGGAGATAGCGCAAAAAGGTTTTCATCTGACGTATATTCATATTCATTTCCTAATAGGGAAAAGTTCCTTAAATAAAGCAACCGTGGATAGTTGTTATCCTCATACGCTGTAAGCATTGCGTGATTCAGTTTGTAATAGTATGCATTATAGGCATAGACAGGCATGCCTGTCATCTTGATAATGCCCGTATTTCCCTTTGCTTCCCTTAATTCTTGTTCCACTTCTAGATCTATTAAATAGCTTCTAACTTCGTCAGGCTTATATGTTTCTTTTGTCTCTTCGTTCGGCAGCAAAATAATACAATAGCTCAGCAATAATACACTGATGAACAAAAGAAAAGGTATATTACGCCTGCTTCTGCCTGTTATAAGAAATTCATGCTTCAAATAATTACGGTTCATCCCAGCTTCCCCTTTTGGTCGTTAAGTATTAAGAAAAAAGTGCCTAAAGGCAAGGCATTTTCCATTGCTCCGCTTTACTATTAAACATTTTTGGAATAATACTTATCATAGTATTCCACTGTACCCAAAGGCCCGACCGTCATTTCTTTTTCGTTATAATCGAGCATCCGCTCAATCCACTTTGTTTGTTCGGACTCGCTCATCCCCTTAAGAGGGATGCATAATAAGTGTTTCGCTATATAGATGTAGCCTTGCGGAAGTGCAACTTTTTCTTTCAATGCTTCGTATTGGTCCGGAGTTACTTCAATCTTCAGGAACACATCGTTTTCACCTGTAAATCTATGTTCATGGACAAACTTTCCGTCTTTCAGGAATAGGACCCTATCCGCATATAGATCCAAGTTGGATAGTAAATGGGATGCGACAAAGATAAGCTTATCCTTTTTCATTTCCATTAAGCATTCTGAAATTAACGCTACATTATCTACATCCAGTCCATTCATCACCTCATCCATTAGCATGACCGGCGTATCAGCGGCCATCATCATAGCAAAGCATAGACGTTGTCGCATTCCTAATGAATACGTACGTACTTTCCGTTTAACATAATTGCCCATATGAAGTCGCTCAATTACTGTAGGTACATGCTTCGATGAACCTTTCCACATGTTTGCATATAATTTCAAATGATCCACTCCGGATAGTTCCTCGAACAGATCTTTCTGTTCAGGAAACGTGCACAACTGCTTATGGATCAATAACTCCTCTTTTTCATTTCGGTATGCGTATTTACCATCAAACAGCACATGTCCCGAATCGGGCTTCACAAAGTTTGCCATAACATTAAACATTGTAGATTTCCCCGTACCATTAGGAGCCGCCACCCCAATGATCTCTCCTATATTTGCAGTTAAGTCCAATTTATCGAGAACAGCTCTATCATTATACGTAATTGACACATTTGATAATTTCAGCATTTGTTTTTCCGCCTTTCAGTTTGTTCTTACAACCGCTTTCCCCCGACGAAAGTTCACATTAAACTCGTGTTTTAGTTAGTTCCGATTCATCACAGCTTCCCTTTTGATTCCAACGTCTTCAGTTTTTCCAAATTTTTGTTTGTCTTATTACACTATAGACATATTATTGTAATATTTCAATAGTCCATAAACTTTTAATTAATCGAACTTGGTTCTTTTATTCTATTTTATTTACGTAGCGTTTCTATAAATGTAAAAGGCTGTCACAATTGTCTAGTTGACAATGTGACAGCCTTTTTAATTATGACACTGCTACTTCTTTATTTTTCGGTGTGTTGTTCTTTGTTTTCCATTGAATGGCAACTTGGATGACGAATAGAACTAAACCGACAATATCCGTAATCGTTTCAGGGAATATCAATAATAATCCTGTTACGACAGCGAGAATACGCTCGATCCAATTACACTTCCGGTACCAAAAGCCGATCATGCCCGCCCCGATAGCAATCATACCGATGATAGCGGAGAAGGTGACCCATAAGATCTCAAAGAGACTGGAGTCGATCATGAGCATAGCTGGATTGAAGACAAACATATACGGAATAATAAATGCCGCAATCGCAAGCTTCGCAGAATTGACGCCAGTTTTGATCGGATCTCCGCCAGAAATTCCAGATGCGGCGAATGCTGCCAATGCAACTGGCGGTGTAATATCCGCGATGATTCCGAAATAGAACACGAACAAATGTGCAGAGACGGCAACTACAACCGGAACTGTAGTACCTGGTCCCATTTCGCCGCCCATCAGCAACAAAATGATTGCCGGAGCAGCAATTGTAGATGTAATAACATAGTTAGCCGTTGTTGGTGAGCCCATCCCGAGGACTAGAGCTGCCAACATCGTAAAGATAAGAGTTAATAGGATATTACCGCCCGCTGCAGAAACGAGGCCGTTTGCAAGGCTTAGTCCTAAACCGGTTTTTACGACGACACCGACGATAATACCCGCACAAGCAGTCGCCGCGGCAACGGCCAATGCAGTACGCGCCCCGTCAACGAGGGCCATAATAATATCTTTCGGCCCGAGTCTCGTCGATTTATCAAAGAAGCTGACAACTAAAGTGAGGACAATCCCCAATAATGCAGCTTTCATTGTTGGAATCCCTAATAATAGGAATAAGATAATTCCTAAAATCGGCAATAGGAGATAAATCTTTTTCAATGTCGCTTTCCGATCAGGTATCTGGTCTGGAGACATGCCTTCTAGACCGACACGCTTCGCTTCAAAATGCGTCATAATCCAAATTCCTGTAAAGTAGAGCAATGCAGGAATCGCAGCTGCTTTTGCAATTTCCCAATACGTGATGCCGCCAATGAACTCAACCATTAGGAATGCTGCAGCTCCCATGATCGGAGGCATAATTTGCCCACCCGTTGAAGCAGCCGCTTCAACGCCGCCTGCAAATTCCTTACGATACCCCAATTTCTTCATCATTGGAATCGTATAAGAACCTGATCCGACTACGTTTGCAACGGAGCTTCCTGAAATCGTTCCTTGCAATGCACTTGAGAAGATAGCAACTTTAGCAGGACCTCCTGTCAAACGGCCTGCGAGGACGACAGCTAAGTCATTGAAGTAGTTTCCAACTCCGGTCTTCACAAGGAATGCACCGAATAAGAGGAAGACGAAAATGAATGTAGCAGATACGCTGATCGGCGTTCCTAAAATACCATCAGTCGTATAGAACATTAACTGGACAATGCTTTTTAAGTCTTGGCCGCGGTGCGCCAAGAAGCCAGGGAAATAGCGGCCGTAAAATGCATAAATTAGGAAAACTACCGAGATGATTGTAATCGGCAAGCCGACTGCACGTCTTGCAGCCTCCAATGTCAATAGAATAGCGACAATTCCGATGAATAGATCCAAATCGGATACCCTTCCTACTCGAAAGACAAGATCATCATAAAATAATGGCCAGTATAAACCTACCGCAATGGCCAGCAAAGATAGAATGACGTCGTAGAAAGGCACTTTGTCTTTCTTGACTCCCGTTTTTTTAATAGCAGGGAACAAAAGGAAAATTAATGCTAGAGCAAATCCTAAGTGGATGGATCGTTGTATATATGCAGTAAACGGTGTCCCGATTGACGTATATAATTGAAATAACGAGAAAGCCAACAATCCTGCAAAAACGACGATTTTAAAGAACCCTTTCACATTCCGTGTATTCGATTCGGGATCATATTTTTGAAGAATTTCAAGCTGTTGTTCTTCTGTTAATGTTTCAAGGCTGTCAACTTGGGACTCTTTCAGAGATTCTTCCCGATTCTTATTTTTAGCCATTCAAATTTACTCCTTTCATCAATTGATAGAATGATTGGCGTTGCACACGAAATGTGTACGATTTCCCTCTAGTCAAATAGCTTTTCAAATCCACTTCATTTCCTTTATATCTGAAGGCAAGATCAGCATTGACATCGCCTACGAAAAGGACAAATGATTGAATAATGTTCTGCTCGTACGTAAGCGTATACATTCCATCATTTACTGATAGCGTTTCTCCTTCCTCTGCATAGCCCGGCAATCCAATTCCAACACTTTCATATTGCATCGATAGTAATTGGATGGCATTTTGATCAGTAATACGATAGGATTCAACGACATCGGTTAAAAATATGGAGTGTACATAGCGTATTTGAAAATCTCGCTCATCCTCTATTTTATAGTAATACGTTTTTGGATGATCAGTTCGATATTCCGTAAAGGTGAAAACCTTATGTATCGGCAGGAAAATAGTGACGAGGAAAATGAGTAGTGCAAATAGCAGACTGGGGAGAATTACTTGCTTCTTCTTCATACATTTCTCCCTTTCACACTAGCAATTAAGAATGGGACGGCTGAAGCATACGCCTCACCGCCCCGTCCAACAATCAAATTTCATTCAATTATTTTTGTTCGTCAAAGTACTTTTGAGCGCCTGGGTGAACAGGGATCCCGATTCCATCAAGTCCTGTTTCAGCTTTGATCAACGCGCCTTTTGGATGTGTTAGTTTAGATGCATTGTCATAGATCGCTTTTGTGATTTCATAAGCAAGATCTTCAGGAACGTCGTTTTGGATAATCAACATTGCACCAACTGAAACAGTCGGCGTATCTTCTGCAATTCCATATGTTCCTGCAGGGATGACTTCTTTTGCGTAGTATTGATATTTTGAAATCAATTCGTCTGCTTTTTCATCAGAGACAGGTACGATGTAAACTTGTGCGACAGCGTTCAAACCTTCAACCGCGCCAGTTGGAGTACCTGCAGTGATGAAAGCTGCGTCGATCTGACCTGCTTGCAAGCTTTCTTGGGATTCCCCAAAATCCAAGTCTTGCGGTTGGATATCATCCATCGATAAGCCATGAATTTCTAGCAACTGCTCCGCGTTCGCATACGTACCGGAACCAGGTGCTCCTACAGAAACCTTTTTACCTTTCAAATCTTCAAACGTTTTGATGCCAGTCTTTTCCAATGTAACCAATTGAACTGTTTCAGGATATAGAGCACCGATAGCTGAAACGTTGTCGATGACTTCTCCATCAAACATCATTTCACCTTTAGATGCATAATAAGCGATATCTGTTTGTACGAAAGCGATTTCAGCGCTGCCGTCTTTTAAAGCAGTCATATTCGCTGCTGACGCTTGTGAAACTTCAGCAGTCGTTTTAACACCCGTTTCTTGCGAGATGATATCCGCAAGTGCGCCTCCAAGTGCGTAATATGTACCTTGTGTACCACCCGTCAATACACTCAGAAAATCATAATCTTCTTTTGTTTTGCCTGAATCAGAGCCTGATCCCTTGCTTGAATCACCTGAATTACAAGCTGACAGGACTAGCAACGCGATCATCGAAATGAATGCAAGAATACGAAATCTCTTTGTATTCATATTTCCATTCTCCCCTTTTTATATAGTATTTTTGCAACTTAACACCTATTCTAACACGAAAGGTTATTCGCTTGTCAATCATTCTTGGCAACTTTCAGTAACTTGCAAGCGATTTCAATACTGAAAAGGAAGATGAAATCCATCACCTTCCTCTTTATTGATCAATCTAGTTCTTTGTTTGTCTCATCGAAATAAGTGATTCCTGCTTCTTCCAAATCTCTTTTTCGGTGTGCGAGTCTTGATGCGGCACAGGATGCGACACTTGCGACTAGATCATCAAGGAATGTATGGACACCATTTCCCTTTTTCGTATCCAGCTCATTGATAATGCCTATTTTGTTTTTATCAAGATGGCCGAATGTCGTTACCGCAATCGATCCGTAAGTAAAGACCGCGCCTAATGCAATTGTTTCATCCACGCCAAAGAGCCCTTCGTCGGATTCAACGATTTGTTGAAGCGGAGCCGAAAGTTTCCCTTGTTCCCCGAGCTCATCCAATTCGATTCCGACAAGTATTGCATGCTGAAGTTCTCTCTTCCGCAACACTCTTTCGACTGAATCTACACATTCGGCAAGGTCAAGACCTTCATTATAAGGCACTTGCATTTCGTATACGATTTTAGCTATATCTTCCAATGTAACGCCTCTTCGGATCAATGCTTCTTTTGTAGCTTTTGCAACAACGTCGGAATGGACAATGTTTTTTCCCGTGAACATAATTACTACCTCCTTATTCTTTCCTCTGCCCGTCACGTATAATATGACAGCAGCCTTTCAGATGTTTACTCAATTTTGCGACTGTTTCTTCCAACATGTAACAGGTTATCCAACCATTATACCTGTTCATTCACTTATGTTACAATCTTCTTACATAATACAACTGGGAGGACTTGCTGATGAAGTACGGAAAAATCGAAGAAATAAACTTATATAGCAAGGCACTCGATGAGGAGATGCAACTTCTCATCCATTTGCCATATCAGTATTCACCACTTTACAAGTATTCAGTTCTAATTGCTTCAGACGGGAAAGATTATTTTCAGTACGGAAGGATCGGACGGGTTGTAGACGAATTAGTTTACGAAGGTGACATCAATAATATGATTGTTGTCGGCATCCCGTATAAAAGTGTAGAGGAACGCAGAAGGATGTACCATCCGGAAGGCGACCGGCATGAAGATTATATCCGTTTTCTTGCGCATGAGCTTGTCCCTTATATCGATGAAAATTACCCGACCTACCAAGTCGGCGCAGGTCGAGGGTTAATCGGCGATTCATTGGCTGCAACAATTTCGCTCTTGACCGCTTTGAAATATCCGAACTGCTTCGGGAAGGTGATTCTCCATTCTCCCTATGTTGATGAATATGTAATGGAAAAAGTGGAAGGATTCAAAGATCCATCAGCATTTTCCGTTTACCATGTCATCGGCGAAGAGGAAACGGAAGTGAAAACGACACAAGATGGCATCCGCGATTTCCTCACTCCAAACAGGGAATTGCATAATTTGATCAAAAGAAAAGGGTTTTCATACTTCTATGAAGAATTTAAAGGGAACCATACATGGAAGTATTGGCAACAGGACGTCCGAAGAGCAATTAAGGAATCCTTTCAAGAGGAATGATGCCAAACATTTCAAAGAGTAGTTCATTCTGCTATAATTAATTCTAAGATGTATGTAAACATTTTACGAGGAGGTCTTTTATTATGAAATATGGTATTGTAGCTTTCCCTTCAAAGAAACTTCAAGACTTGGCGAATGGGTATAGGAAACGTTATGATCCACATTATGCGCTTATTACGCCTCACATGACCGTCAAAGGTGTTTTCGAGGCAGATGATAAGGAGATCGAGCAAGTTGCAGAAGCCATTAAGAAGGTTGCTCGCAGCCATAAGCCTTTCGAATTGAATGTATCGAAAGTTAGCACGTTTGCACCCATCACCAACACGATTTTCTTTAAAGTTACACCAAATGAAGATATCCTTTCACTTCATAAAGACCTAAATGAAGACTTTTTCGGTGAAAAACCTGAATATTCCTTCGTTCCGCATATTACAATCGCACAAAAATTGAATTCTGGTGAACATGACGATATTATCGGACAAATTAAAATGTTTGGCGTAGACCATACCGAGACTATCGACCGCATTCACCTACTCTATCAACTTGAAGACGGGTCTTGGACAGTTTATGAAACTTTCCGTCTCGGCGAGGAAAGCTAAAGATTGATCGAAGTAAAAATTGCCCGTTCAGAGCGTGAACGGGCAGATGCGTATGACGTGCGAAAAAAAGTTTTTGTGGATGAGCAAGGGGTACCAATTAGTCTTGAAATTGATGAGTTTGATAAATCCGCTACCCATTTCATCGTCTATGATGAACAGCGCCCGATCGGAGCTGGACGCATTCGGGAAATCGAATCGGGAATCGCTAAAGTAGAGCGGGTGTGCGTAGTGAAAGAGTTACGTGGAAAGCATCTCGGGAATTTGATAATGCATGAACTTGAAAGACATGCGAAATCTGTCGGGATGACGAAAATCGTACTGAACGCACAATCTTATGCCGTGCCTTTTTATGAGAAACTCGGGTATACGGTCACATCACCTGAATTCATGGATGCGGATATTCCGCATCGCGCAATGGAAAAGGAAATAGTTTCAAACTAGTTTAATGAATAAAAAGAGCAGATCGCTTCCGTTGACCGGTTGCGAGTCTGCTCTTTTTTTGACGTCATCTTTAATCCTTTTAATAGAATATAGATGCCGCCCATCTTGTTTTACACATATTCGTTTACCGCGAGTCCTTTTCCTACAAGTTGCGCTATTTCAGGCGATAGGTTGGCAGGATTCGGATAGATGAACCCTTTTAAGTAAGGAGGGCGGGAGTTTACGATAACTGTTTCTCCTTCCTCCATGATTCGCTCCTGTTCACTTCGAAGTGTATCATCAAATTTATCCATCAAATCCGGATCCATTTTAACTTTTTCCACTCGATCGACATATGCGAAATTGTTACGCACTGCATTCATTCGATTCGCGTACATTTCAGCCTGCGTCTGCTGAATCGGTAGTATATAGCCCATTTCCCACACCCCTTTACATTAATTTCTCACATACCCTTTAACCTCATTTATAGTTTATGAAACATATAAGACTGAAAATGAATGGTTTCACCTATTTTCGTAGTGATCAACTAGGCATAATCTATTTCCAGCCCGGGTCATCGGTTATGTGGACAATGATACAGGCGTGGGTATTTGGACGTCATCCAGCTACTTTTGGGTTACCCCATCATCCGCTGAATATCATTGAAATTAACTGATTTTCCGTTGTTTACGATCGATTTCACGAGTTCATCTTCCATATGTTGCGGGACTTCTTTTTTTGCGAGTCTGCCTACTTTTTTAACGATTTTCCGCACTTGTCGCTCATCGCTGAAATCCGCATATTGAATTGCGTTCGCCAATGCGAATACTTCTTCCATCGGAACGCCGGTTTTTGATTCTATCTTTTTAAAAAACGAGTCATTCATATTGTCATCCCTCCTCCTTAGACAAAGCTACTGCCAACGATGATTAGCAAGATGAAGAGAACAACAATCAGTACGAAAGTGGAACCGCCATAGCCTCTTCCATACCCGCCATATCCGCCGCCAAAGCCTCCGCCAGAATAGCATCCACCGAACATAAAAATCCCTCCTTCCCTTCCGTCTATCCTATGCAGATAGCGGAGAGAAGAAGGGGGCGTTTGCACAGATTTTTTCAATTGGTGCCCTTAGACTTGAAAAGAAACGAAGCAATGAAGCCAAATAGAATCGCAGCACTGATTCCAGAACTTGTCACTTCAAACATCCCTGTCAGCACACCGATAAGGCCATGTTTTTCAGCTTCCGCAAGCGCTCCATGCGTCAATGCGTTACCGAAAGACGTGATCGGAATCGTTGCACCTGTTCCTGCAAAATCAATAAGCGGTTCGTAAAGGCCAAAGCCGTCCAATACAGAGCCTGCTGCGACAAGAATGCAGAGCGTGTGCGCCGGTGTCAGCTTTGCAACATCAAACATCAGCTGGCCAATGACACAAATGAGACCGCCGACTATAAAGGAGGTAATGTAAATCGAAAACAATCAAACCACTCATTTCATCGTTAGTTCGATCGCGTGCGCGATGCACGGAATCGTTTCTCCTTGTTGGTATGATAATGGGGAAAGAAGCGCACCAGTCGCAATCAGGAGTACTCGTTTATATTCCTTATCCATCATCTTCTTATAGACTTCCGAAAAATAAACGGCGGCTGAACAACCCGCCCCGCTCGCTCCTGCCATGAAATCAGGATTGTTGCCGTAAAATTCCATGCCAGCATCACTGAAGTTCTTTAAATCAGTTATTCCTTGGTTTTTAACTAGCTCTTGAAAAATTGAAAATCCGACTTGAGCCAAATCGCCAGTCATAATCAAATCATAGTCACTCGCAGCTTTTCCATGGCCAGTCAAATGCCGCTTCAGCGTATCAGCTGCGGCGGGCGCCATGGCGGCTCCCATATTCAATGGGTCTGTCATTCCCATATCTATCGCTATGCCAATCGTTCCGCATTCTATAGAAGGAACTCCTTCTTGGAAAGGTGCAATGGCAGCAGCTCCTGCTGCAGTCGCAGTCCATTGTGCGGTACTGCCTTTCTGCGCGCCGTATTCAATCGGATATCGGAATTGCCTTTCGATCGCATTATGCTGGCTAGATGAACCCGCAATTGCCAATTTCGACATTCCCGCTTCCGCCAATAATGCCGCAAAAAGCAAGGACGAGACAGAAGTTGCGCATGCCGAAAACATGCCGACATATGGGATTCCAACTGACGTTGCACAGAAACTGGTAGGGGTCATTTGATTGACAAGATCCCCTGTTAATATAAAATCGGCATCCGATGGAATTTTATCCACTTTACTTAACGCAATCATGCATGCATCTTCCATCAATTTTGAATGTCCCTGTTCATTCGTTTCCATGCCGCATCTTTCATCTTCATATATCTTATCGAAGCTAGTGTGAAATGGACTTTTCTTCTCAAGAGGTCCTGCCGTTACGCCTGTTGCAACGATGGAAGGGGTCGATTGGAATGTCAACAAGCCTTTCATTACCATGAAACGACTCCCATCTTCACTAAAATCGTCTTAATAAGGGCAACGAGAAAGGCTGAAAAAACACCATACACGATGACTGAACCAGCCAATTTAAAAATATTGCCCCCGACACCTAGCACATAGCCTTCTGACTTATGCTCGATCGCCGCTGACACAACCGCATTGCCGAACCCAGTTATCGGGACTGCCGCTCCTGCCCCACCAACTTGACCAATTTTTTTATAGAGGCCAAATCCAGTTAACAGCATAGAGATGAAAATCATCGTCGCAACTGTCGGATTGCTCGCTGTCCGTTCGGTGAAGTCGAAGAAAGTCATATAGAAAAGTGCTATGAACTGCGCGATGAGACAAATCGTGCCGCCTACAAGAAATGCTTTAATCATGTTTTTGAGTAATGGCGGCTTGGGAGTGATCCCTTGCTCCAGTTTCGCGTATTTGTCTTTGTCCATTATGTTTCTTCCTCCGCTAGTGATATCAAATGATGAATTTTTTTCTTCATTCCCTTTTCATCGTCTTTTAAGATGAGTTTATTCGTTTCCGTTAAAATCTTGCTATCCGCAGAAGCGAAAACCGATAAATCTGGGTATTCTTCCTTCAACTTCTTTTCAAGTTCAGCGGCAATTTTCCTTTTATTAAACCTGGAAAAGGTTTTTACACGGATTCCAACGAGCAAATGATCCTCATAAAACAAGGCAGCAGCCCCTTTAATTCGATCATCTCCCTTCACTAACTCTTCTACTTTACTTGCATCCTCGTCTGTATGATTTTCGAATTTGTATTCATTTGGAATACAGCCAGATAGCAGAAGAAGCAAGCATAGCAACGTTATGAGCTGACGAATATTCACCATCCCCTTTTTTTAACAGTATGGCGATCGCTGTTGTTTTTTATTCATGCGTGATGTTTGCCCTAGCCCTGAGCAATCAAGCGCATAAGGTATAAAGAGTTGAGAAAAGGAGGTGGAATGAATGGGATGTGGAAGAAATGAAGAAGTCGGAGATGTACGGCGCAACGACAATTGCATTTGCGAGGTTGTCCGTGCCATTAAACGTGTGCAGGATATCCGCGATGATCTAGATTGCGACGATTGCAGAACTGACTGTTTCCTGACTCCGCTCGGTAGCCTTGTAAGCCCTGCACGTCAACGGGCCAATACGCGTGTATTCATGCTATTGGACGAAAAAGGTAATCCATTCAAAGCAATGTTCAGAAGAAGAAGACGGTTCGACGAGAGTGATAGCGCACCGGCCTCCGACCAAGGGCGTAGAGACTGTGCAACTTGTTTCTCGATCTTCTTCAGGGTTCAAAATATTTTCGACAATTGCTGCGCAACAATCCAAGTACTTGAACCGCGTGATGCTAGAGGTCGCAAAGTCGACTTATTCAAAGGCGGCAAATTAGACCTCGATGCAGTATGCGAAGTAGAAAACTTCGAAGCGACAGGCACTTGCGTCACTGTCGATTTAACATGCTTCTGTGCAATTCAATGCGTAAAAGACGTTTTCATCGATTGTGACGAAGATTGAAGGAATAACCTGTGATGCTGACTCTGCCCGATCGATCCGATCGGGCAGTTTTTCGTTTTATTATACCCAAAAACAGGACGGACCATTTGCTGGTCCGTCCTGTTTTTACTATCTCTCGTCAAATGGCTGCCCGCGCCAGAGGACGTCTTCTATCTTTGCGATTTCAACTTCAGAAATCATATTATCCGTTTCAATCCATACAATGCCATTTTCGACTTTATGGATTGCGCCTTTTACGAGATTGCCTTCTATGACGAATTGAAGAGGCTTATATGCCTGCTTCCTGAACGGTTCGCTCAAATAGCGTATTTTGCTCATGATGGCGGGGTTGACAACATGGCTTTCAGCTTGAACGGATGAGTTGACGTCAATCGCCTCTCTCACGGATACATCGTTCGGAACGAAGACTGACGTGCTTTCTTCCTCATAGACGGCCACCTTTATATAGACGGGCGGCCCCTGCACAAATAGTAACGGTTCATTGTAGGAAATGTTGATTCCCCCTTTTTTCCGTAGTATATGCGCCTATTCGGAATGAAGTTCTTTCCTCTGTTCAAAGGCTGCCGATGAACACTGTTGCCAATCCGAGATAAATGATAATACTAATGACGTCATTCAATGTCGTGATGAATGGACCTGATGCGACGGCAGGATCGATTTTCATCCGATGCATGAAGAGCGGGATGAACGATCCGGAAATGGTTGCAACAAATATCGAAACTAAAATGGCCGCCCCGACGAGCAACGCGATAATGAATTCATGCTTCCATATAAAAATGAGGCCGACAACGAAGATTGCGCAAATTAGTCCGGTAATCAAGCCAGTGCCCGCTTCCCGCAATAGCAGTTTGAACTTGCTCTCATCCTCAACGTCACGAGTCGCAATACCGCGAACTGCGACTGCCAATGCTTGAGTCCCGCTATTACCCGCAGTACCTGCAATTAATGGAATAAATGCAGCGAGCAATGCGACTTGCGAAATTGTATCGGTGAATAGATCGATTAGATTCGCGGTCAACATGCCGAGCACTAACAGAATGATCAGCCATGGAATCCGTTTCTTCGCAGCTGAAAATGACGTTTTGTCAAAGGAATCCATATTGGATACGGCGGCAAGTTTTGAATAGTCATCAGATGCTTCTTCGTCTAATACGTCGATAATATCATCGACCGTAATGATCCCTAACATATGCTGTTGGAAATCAACGACAGGAACAGCTAGCAAGTTATAGTCCTGTGTCGTCCTTGCGACGTCTTCCTGGTCATCGGAGACAAGTACACTGACAACACGCTCATTCATAATAGACTGTATTAACGTATCTTCGTCCGTAATGATTAAATCCCTAAGCGAAACGACGCCCGTTAAACGATTATCTTCATCGACGACGAAGACATAATAGATCGTTTCTGCAGAGGGGGCTTCATTCCGAAGAATCGTCATGGCGGAGCGAACAGTCGAATATTGCGGAATCGAAACATATTCCGTCGTCATGATCGAACCGGCAGTATATTCTTCATAGTGCAAGAGCGATTTGATTTGTGCAGCCGCTTCTTTATTCATTAACGTCAAATAGCTGGCAATCTGCGCTTTATCAAGTTCTTTCAGGACATCTACCGCATTGTCGACGAACATGTGAGAAATCATATCCGCGGCATAAGTCGTGTCCATCTCCTGAAGGAACTGCTTATATTCATCTTCATCGATTTCGCTCGTCTCGAATATCTCCGCCAACTCTTTCGGAGAGAGGAAAAAATACATCAATTTTCGTTGTTCTGCTTCCACCTTTTCATAAAAAACAGCTCGATCATATGGGTGAAGCATCAAATATTCATCACGGAACGTTTTAATATCTTGCTGCTCCAATGAATTTATAAGATTTTCTTCGTCGATAATAATTTCATCGCGAATTTCTTCGTTTACAGTCATGGCTGCACCTTCCTTTCCGCTCCGACATGCATGAATGCATTCCTAAATGTATGATAATGAAAAGAGAATCTCTACAAAGGAGAATCGATAGATATGAAACTGGATATTATTGGTGATATACACGGATGTTATGATGAATTGCTGTCTTTGATGGACAAGCTTGGTTATTCATTCACATCGGGTTTGCCTTTCCATAACGATGGAAGGCAGCTCGCTTTTGTAGGAGACTCGATGGATCGGGGTCCGGCTTCGTTAAAAACTTTGGAATTGATGTTCAAGCTGCAGGATAATCACCGACTTATTTATTCTCCCGGCAATCATTGCAACAAACTGTACCGTTTCTCGAAAGGCAGCAAAGTCCAGCTGAAGAATGGGCTTGAAACGACAGTGGCCGAGTTGAATGCCCTACCTCCTAAAGACAAAATGCGCTTTCTGGATCGGTATAGACAATTCTACGAGGCTTTGCCTTTATACGAAAATCTGGACAATGGAAAACTTATTATCGCACACGCAGGAATTCGTGAACAGATGATTGGAGAACCATTTTCAAAGAAAATACAATCGTTCGTCCTCTATGGAGATACGACCGGCGAAACGCTTCCGGACGGCCGTCCCGTTCGAAGGGATTGGGCGAAAAAGTATTTTGGCGACGCGTGGATCGTCTACGGACATACTCCAGTAACAGATGCACGGTTCGTCAACCAGACTGTCAATATCGATACAGGATGCGTATTTGGCGGCAAACTTACCGCCGTCCGCTATCCTGAAATGGAAATCGTATCAGTTCCATCACAGCAACCGTTCATCCCGGAGAAGTTCACTCACTTTGATTGAGGAATTAATTGCGCCATATCCGATGGCAGACTACTCGTAAAGGTCATCGGTTCACCTGTCAGCGGATGGCAGAAGCCAATTGCTGCACAATGCAACGCTTGACGATCGATCAATTGAAGAGAGCCGCCGTACAAATCGTCTCCAGCAAGCGGGTGACCGAGCCATTGCATATGAACTCGTATTTGATGAGTTCGCCCAGTATGCAGCTTCAAAGAAATGATTGTGTACGTTTCGCCGTTCCATTCGAAGCGGCCTTCTGCTTTCACATCGGTTCTTGCGTACTGCCCATCATCCCGGACTGTCCTTTCAATAATGCTGCCGTCCTTCCGTCCGATCGGCTCTTCAATTGTGAAGGCATCGTTCTCTATATACCCTTCAACAATTGCAATATAACTGCGGTCAAAACCGGTTGTCTGCATCTGTTCGCTGAGCAGATGGTGAATATGTCGGTTTTTTGCTATGCAAACAATTCCCGAAGTATCCGTATCCAGCCTCGTCACGACATGCACGGTCGATGGGACGCCTTCAGCTTCGAGCTTTCCAGCTACGAAATTGGCGACCGTCCCGTTCGGCTGATCGCGTGAAGGTATCGTTCCTTGACCAGCAGGCTTATCGATAATCAAAATCGCTTCATCTTCATAAACGATTGCCAGATTGCCAGTTTCAGGAACTAGACCGAGGCTTGGCTCTTCCGGCGGAAACTGAACTGTGACAGCATCGCCTTTACTGAGCATATGCCTCACCGTCTTCTCTGTCCCGTTTACAAGCAGGCAGCCTCCGTCGTATTTTACAGCCGTCAAAGTCCGTTTGGAAATTCCATGGCTATGAAGGAATTCCCGGAGTAGGATCCGGTCTTCGTCAACAATGAATTCCAGGATGAACTTCTTTTTATCCACAACCACTTCACTCATCACTCGCGATGAACGAATCGTGGACCCTCGTCCAAAATGGGAAAGGACGGAACCTGCCAAACCGAACTTTCTCATCTGCCACTTTATATTCAATCGATTTCACATCTTTATGCAATAGTTGCAAATGGTCGATCGTCACCATGAAATCCGGCCCTTTGACCGGCGTCAGTACACAACTATGATGCGCTGGCAGAACGAGCGGAGAACCGACTGTCCGGAAGACCCGGTTGTTGATAGAAGCCATTTCAGTCAGTTGAATGGCATGTAAAGACGGGTGGATAATCGCGCCACCGAGTGCCTTATTATAGGCGGTTGATCCGGATGGCGTCGACATACAAAGTCCATCCCCGCGGAATCTTTCGAAATGTACACCATTTAACTCTACGTCCATGACTAATGTCACTTCAGGGGATTTTACCGTCGATTCATTGAGCGCAAGATATTTTGCGACTTTTTCCGAATTCCGATAGTTGATCGTCACTTCGAGAAGGGGATACTCGATGACATTATATTCCTTCCGGGCAATGGACAAGACAAGCTTTTCCATTTCAGCAGGCTTCCAATCGGCATAGAATCCGAGATGCCCCGTATGGATGCCGATGAATGCAGTATCCTTCAGTCGGTGGATATATTTATGGAAAGCATGGAGCAAAGTGCCATCCCCTCCGACTGATAAAACGATATCAGGTTCATCTTCGTCAAAAACTAACCCGAAATCAGTCAAATAATCCTTCGCTTCATCTTTTAACCGATTCGATAATGAATCATTTCTCGTCTGGATGGCGAATTTCATCATTGACTCCCCTTTTCCGTTTCGTTTTGCCGTAATCCCTATCGGCTGTTTCTTTAAATGCGCTGAAGTATTGCTGGGCGTCATGTATTTCATCCCGAATCAATGACATCTCTTCATCCAATCTGAATGCGGCTTCTGCTGCCCGTTCCAGTCGATGTCTGATTTCGTTCGGCAATTCGCCTTGATATTTGTAATTCAAGGAATGTTCGATGGAAGCCCAGAAGTTCATTGCCAACGTACGGATCTGGATTTCCGCGAGTATCGTCCTTTCCCCGTGGATCGTTTGAACCGGGTACTCGATGATCATATGAAAGGAACGGTATCCGCTCGGTTTCTTATGAGATATATAGTCCCTCTCCTCAACGACTTGCATATCGGTGCGCTGCCGCAATGTATGAACAACTTTGCCAATATCATCAACGAATTGGCACATGATGCGGACCCCCGCGATATCCGGCAATTCTTCCGCCAACTCCGCGGAAGGTTGGAAAGGAATACCCTTTTCAAGTGTTTTATCATAAATGCTTGCGAGCGGTTTCACTCGGCCTGTCACGAATTCTACAGGCATATGGACTCCTTCAAGTTCATACTGCGTGCGAAGCCCCTTCAGTTTCACCTTCAGTTCGGCAACGGCCTGTTTATACGGTTCAAGAAATTGCTTCCACTCCTTCATGAGTAGCCCTCCAAACTAGTAGTTGATGTTTTGGAGGAAGGCCTCGAATTCCTGCTCCACCGCAGTCGTGAATGCCTCTCCATAATTGTCGTTCCCTTCGATATTATAGACGAGCATCGTCAGCTCTTCTACAAAACCTGGCAAGGGAATTTTTTCATCGTTCCACATGAGAACCGGGTCTGTTCCGGCTTCCAATACAAGCGCCATATATGGCCAAGTTTCTTTTGGGAAATGTATGTATGTATACCCTTCATCTTCGTCCATCAAATAGACAAATGAATGTTCTTCGGAATCGGTTATCATTTTCTTTGCAGGGACCCCAGTCGGACGGTCAGCTTCCGCCTCCAACAAAAACAGGATGTCGTCACCGCTCTGTTGCCCGTTAATTACTCGGTTCTGAATTCGCATAGGTCTTCTTCCTTTCAATTATCTTACGTTCAGTCTACCATATGAGAGCCGTCGGTGCAGTCTGTAACATGCGTTTTTATGTCAAACTTGATATACTTAATTCATAAGCAACAGTAGAAAGTCCTAAAGAAAGGGAGTAGCAAAATGGATGCACGTGCAATACGCACTTTGATGGATATCCAGGCGATGCAGACACTAGGTTCGGTGCAAACTATCGCGAACAGTCAGGATTCAACTTCCTCGCTATTCAGCGTTATGATAAATGATCTATTGAATGGCATGACAGAAGATTCTACACGAACAGAGACATTTCCAATACAGTCGTTCGGAATGCTTGGAGGACTTGAGTCGATGAACAGTCTCCAATACGCAGGTTCGAATAACGTTTATGTACCAAATGGCCTTCAATCGGCTATTTTCAACTCTCAAGCGTTGAACAGTGAAACTTCTGTACCTGCTGGAGAGAACAACTTCACAGTTTTCATTAAGCGGGCGGCGGAAACATATAGCTTACCAGAGAACTTGATTTCATCTGTCATTAAACAGGAGTCCAACTTTAACAGCTCAGCAGTCAGTGGCGCAGGTGCCATGGGCTTAATGCAACTCATGCCAGGCACTGCTAGACTGTTAGGTGTGCAAGACGGATTCGATCCAGAGCAAAATATAATGGGCGGGGCAAAATATTTACGGCAAATGCTTGACCAATTCGGCAATGTCGAAATGGCATTGGCTGCCTATAATGCCGGCCCCGGAAATGTTAGAAAATATGGCGGAATCCCGCCTTTCAAGGAAACAGAACAATATGTATCTAAAGTGCTAAACTACTACAATCGCTTTGAAGTCTGACAGCTTCCTAGTTCAGTTGAAAGCAATATGTTTGTGAAAGAATTGTTTGGTTGATAAAATGTCCATACAGTCAGAACAAAGGAGATTGACATACATGACTCGAAAACCTTTGATTCCTTATGAGGAAATCGGTGCTGAAAAATTGTCGGAGCTCATCGATCGTTTTT
The DNA here is from genome assembly GCF_051966875.1 of Sporosarcina sp. SAFN-015. GTDB lineage: Bacteria > Bacillota > Bacilli > Bacillales_A > Planococcaceae > Sporosarcina. Next base: position 96,351 of record NZ_JBQCKP010000004.1, read on the forward strand.
ATGAAAAAGTGGCTGTCCACCCGGACCTATATCCGATTTTCCCTGAAGATCTGACGGAAACAGCACGAAAGCAGAAACAATTTCAAACACAATATTTAGGCGGACCGAATTTATTCACGGAAGAGCACGGCCATCCGATGATGAAAGCGCGTCATATGCCTTTTCCGATAACTCCAACACGTGCAAAAGCTTGGCTCGCCTGCATGGCAGAAGCGATGGATGATGTAGGTTTGGAAGGACCATTGCGGGACGTATATTATCAACGACTCGTACTAACTGCAAATCATATGGTGAATAGAAGCGAGGAGGATGAGCGGTGAACCGGGAAACTCTGTTGGAAAGCAGCGCTACTTCTTCAGCCTCCTTGTCGAAGCCCATCGAGATTTACGTATTCGTAGATCCCTTATGCATGAACAGTTGGGCGCTACAGCCATTGCTGCGCAGATTGCAAGTCGAATATGAACGTTATTTCACATTGAAAGTCGTTCTTAGAACTTCCTTGACAAAGACGAATTCATGCTGTTTCGTCAACTTGAATGATGCGAAAGCTTGCGATAAAAATCATCCTGCATTTCCGAGCATCGCTTTAAAAGCCGCGGAGTTTCAAGGAAAGCGTGCAGGTTTCCGATTCCTATCGAAACTATTCGAATACACATATTTGAAAAAGAGGAACGTCTTCTCCTTTTCAGTGCTCGTCGAAATAGCAGAAAGTATTAATTTAGATGTTGATGAATTCATCCTTGATTTTTCATCACATCATGTACTGCGTTCCATGCAAGTCGATTTGCATTTAGCGAATGAAATGGAAGTCGAGGACGCACCTTCCTTTGTTTTCTTCAATGAAAATATTGAAGATGAAGGCTTGAAAGTGAATGGTTTACATTCTTATGAAATATATGAACAGATTTTGGAAGAGATGGTCGGGTACGAAATCAGACCAGACGCCCCACCGACTTTAGATGAATTGTTCCTGCGTTTCGATTCACTTTCAACGAAAGAGATCGCCGAAATATACAACATCCCGGAAAAATCGGCCGAGCGCGAATTAAAGAAACAGCTTCTTCTCCAAAAGATAGAAAGACTACCTTTGACAAACATGACGCTATGGCGTAAACGCATTAATTGAAAAAAGCAGATTGCATGGTCGTCGAATCCCATGCAATCTGCTTTTTACATTATAGTAAACAATAAAAGAAAAGAGCATCCACTCTTGGGGGAGAGGGATGCTCTTTTACAAAGGGAATGGGAGAAATGTTCACGTTCAAACAAAAGGGGTGTATGTTTGGTATGTGATTTATTTCACATCTATAACTTATCATAAAATAATAGTAACATCAACATTTCACATAAAAATTCACATCTCTGTCACAAATAAAACACGAGATAAATCCTATACCTAAAGACTTTCAAGAAGTTGTAAAAATACACATTTACTCACTCACCAAAATGAAAGCGCTTAACTTATTGTTATATAAATATAATCATAATACAACTTAAATGAAAAAACCTGACTAAGTCGCCGAAAGCGCTGCGTCAGGTTCTTTTTCACTGTTTTAGATTAACCAAGCAATTCTTCCAGCTCGTTCAATCTTTCCTCAAACACTTTGCACGCCTCTTCAATCGGCGCCGTGCTTGTCATATCGACTCCTGCTTTTTTCAATACTTCAATCGGATAATCCGATGAACCGGCTTTTAGGAAATGATTGATGTAACGATCGACAGCTGGCTGCCCTTCTGACAAGATCTGATGGCTAAGTGCCACAGCAGCACTGAAGCCTGTCGCATACTGATACACATAATAATTGTAGTAGAAATGAGGGATGCGCGCCCATTCGAGAGCGATTTCCTTATCTTCTTCGACTGCATCTCCAAAGTATTTCTTGTTCAATGCAGCATATTCTTCCGACAATTTGTCTGCAGTCAATGCGACGCCTTGTTGGTCAAGCTGATGGATCAGATGCTCGAACTCCGCGAACATTGTTTGGCGGAAGACCGTTCCACGGAAGCCTTCTAGCCAGTGGTTCAATAAATAAATACGTTTTTGCTTATCATCGATTGTTTTCAGTAAATGATCGTTTAAGATCGCTTCGTTTACTGTAGACGCAACTTCTGCAACGAAGATTGAATAACCGCTATAGTTGTACGGCTGATTCTTCCTCGAATAATAGCTATGCACACTATGCCCGAACTCGTGAGCCAATGTGAACATATTATTTACGTTGTCTTGCCAGTTCATAAGGATATACGGATTTGTTCCATATGAGCCAGATGAATAAGCGCCTGAACGCTTCCCTTTATTTTCACGGACATCCACCCAACGGTTTTCAAGTCCTTCTTTTACAATTGAAGTGTACTCCTCACCTAGCGGATGGAAACTTTCAAGCATCGTTTCTGTCGCTTCTTCATATGGAATTTTCATTTCCACGTCTTTCACCATCGGCGCAAACATATCCCACATATGGAGCTCATTTAAACCGAGGACCTTTTTTCGCAATGCAACATAGCGATGATGCAATTCAAGGTTTTTATTGATCGTATTGACGAGGTTATCATATACCTGCTCTGGAATATGGTTATTTGACAATGCGGCTTCCCGCGCAGATGAGTATTTCCGGATGCGCGCGTTGACGTTATTTCTTTTAACATTTCCGCTCAACGTTGAAGCGAATGTGTTCTTGAATTCGCCGTATTTGCTGTACATTGCTTTAAATGCGTCTTCTCGTACACGAGCATCTTTGCTTTCGAGGAAACGGATATATCGGCCATGTGACAGCTCTGCCTCTTCCCCGTCTTCATCCTTCACCGTCGGAAACGTCAAGTCTGCATTGTTTAGCATACTGAATGTCTCGGAAGAACTGCCCGTCACTTCACCCATTTGTGCTAAGATAGCTTCTTGCTCAGCCGGGAGGATATGTGCACGATAAGCGTTCATTTCTTCGAATTCATGCTTGTACACTTTCAATTTATCGTTGTTTTCTGCGAGGCTATTCAATTCCTCTTCAGGAATAGCAAGCAATTCAGGCGCGAAGTAAGAAAGTGCTGTCGAAATTTTGACGTACAAAGTTTTCGCTCGGCTTTCCATCGCTTGGTAGAAGCTGTTCGTCGTATCCTGGTCGCCTTTCAAATGGGCATACGTATACAGTTTCCCCATTCTTTGATAAATCGTATCTCGGTATGAAAGCGCCGCGAACAATGCATCTGCACCTTCATTCAAAGTGCCTTTAAATGTTTCAGCCTTTCCTGAGAGTTCTTCAATTTCTTTGAATTCCTTTTCCCATGCCTCATCATTTGGAAAAATATCTTCGAGACGCCATGTTTCTTCTACTTTCACTTGATCACGCGTCAACACTTTGTTTTTAGTTTCTGTCGACATTCAAAAACCTCCCCATCATTTTTCTTCGTAAATCGAATCATTTTTATTCTCTCAATTCCGTTCCTCATTTGCAAGAAATCTTTCTGAAATTAATTGCAAAATTACATTTTCACCAAAATCTGTTTTTGACGCAGTTGACTCTATGCCGAACTGGCTTAATAATTCGACATAGTTTTTACAAGCCATGACTTTTCCGTTGAATTTCCTATCAAATCCGTGGATAAAACGCTCAATTGCATATGTTGAAACATCTGAAACCGGAATTCTGTTCCGCTTGAGAAAATGAATAAAACGGAACTGCCATTCAACATCTGCTTCGCGGAATGATTGATTTCCTATAATCGGTATACCGATCCATGGCGGCAGCTGTGTAGGGAGCATTTTCATTTCATAGCAGCTTCTTAAGAATGGGTCTTTGATGCCTTTTCTATTCAATAAAATCCTGTTTTGCAAATCCTTTTGCCGATGTGCAGCATAAAGATTTCCATATAGTTTAATATCATTTTCGGTTGGTGACTTCGGGCGTGCGAAAGGGAAAATTTGAAAACCAAGGGGAAGAACGCGGTGCATTCCGATATACCGCTGTCCGGCTACATGCAGCAGACTACTGAAATAGTGAAATGTTAGTGTGTGGGGGTTAAAAGTGAGGAGAACGTCTCCATTAGGATGGGTACTGACGATGAACCATTCTTGAAACTTAGAAAACTGAAAAATGCCGACGCCTTCTGGGGTGTTAGCGAATTTTGCAGGTGTATGCAAAATCCAGATTGGTTCCATGCCTGCTCTGCGATATCCACCTGTCCGCTCTTCTAGATCGGAAATGGGGATTGTACTGCATTGGAATTCAATCGGAAACTTCTTTTTTCCTACTTTGACGAGCAAGTCGGGACGCTGTGAAATCTTGTTCAATAATGGCTCCAATTCTACTTCTTGCCCGCGTTCCTTCAGCAACTGATACAATAACCGTTTTCCGTTCAAATGTTGTTGGGATTCCCCTTCGGAAAAAGAATCGATACAAGTAGTATTCCTCTGGTGTGCAAAATGCGGTACCACAATATCGCCGACTTTCAACTGGACCGGACTTTTGCATTGCGGACAATAAAAACTTTGCTTCTGCCTCCATTCTCGCAATTCTTTCCTTCCCAGCTCTGGGGATAGAATGATCAGTCGGCCTTCATTTGTCCAAGCTGTTAAAATGACCCTCACTCCTTTCAATTGTATTGTAGGAAACACGGCATGTGATTTCAAATATTATGAATCTTAACCTATTTAACTGGTAATTAAGTCTGGATCTAACTATAAATTCATTTCACAACAAAAAAGCCGTCCCCCCTTATTACCGGGAAACAGCTATATTATCGTTATTAGCCGAAATATTTATTCACAGTTGCCATTACATCAGATTCCATAATGACTTTGCCGTATTCCTCAAGGCGGTGGATCGTCACTTGGGATAACGAGCCGTATTCAGAAACGAGGCTACAGTAGTCGGATTTATCATCATCGTCCATTTTCGATTCATCATAAACTACGTATAAATAGAATTTATTTTCAAACGAATAGAGAGATGATTCAACAGCAAATTGCGGAATGACTTTTGACAGCGAAATGACGTTTTCAAACTCATCAAAGACGAACATATCGGACGTCCAAACAACTGGCTCATCGTTCAACTCGCTCATAAGCTGTTCGGAATTGGCAAACATGCTGGGATCTGGTTCAAAAGGCTTTCTGGAATCATCCAAACCGAATTGGCCATCCGATTCATCATTATCCGAAACTTGAGCCCGCGTCACTGTCACTTCAATTCCGTTATTCATCGCATGGACTTGTATCCATAACGGACCTTCCACTTCAAATTCAGTCTCGTCATTGATCTCATCCATCATCTCCCAGAAGAGCTCTTCGCTTTTATCGCGATTGTACCAAACCTCTTCACGTGTAAAGCCCCGTTCCTCAATGTCTATATACGAAAGGTAAAACTTTACAGTATTATCATTAATTCGCTCTATTTCCATCCCTTTTCTCTCCCTTCCTACAAACAGGCTTGAGCCCATTTCGTTATTTTCGCAATAAACCTGCAATGCTTATACTTACTATATGACCGTCCATGAGGTTTTGAAAGGGTTATCCTCAGGGAGTTAAATAATGTTACTAGCATTGTAGAGAACACCAGCCCACAAAGCAAGGAGAAAATAAAAAGCCGATAGGATTGGCTAAATGCCTGTTATCTCCCTATCAGCTTTACTATGTCTTTAGTTAGTTTACCATGCGCCGCGCTTCAAGAAGCTGATAGGCCCTTACTTTTCTAGGTAGGAAGCGTCTGATTTCATCTTCATTATATCCTACCTGAAGCCTTTTTTCATCTAAGATGATTGGTCTTCTTAATAGGCCCGGATGTTCTTGGATTAGTTCATATAAACGTTGCAGCGGTAAGCTTTCTACGTCTACGTTTAGTTTTTGGAAGATTTTCGAACGCGTTGAAATGATTTCGTCCGTTCCGTCTTCCGTCATCCGCAAAATTTGTTTAATTTCATCGATATTCAAAGGCTCTGAGAAAATGTTCCTTTCAGAATACGGAATTTCGTGTTCTTCTAACCAAGCCTTCGCTTTTCTACATGATGTGCAACTAGGTGAGGTAAATAATGTAACTCCCATTCGCTGACACTTCCTTTCAGTCGGCTAACTATCTTATATTTAGAAAATTAAATTAGAATAATTTTAAAGTAACGAGCTTAACTCCTATTATACACATATTCATTCTCAATGAATACACTTTTTCAAAGAAAAGTGGAACAGATGATTTCTTTGTCACATTTTCGCAATATTGTAGGGTTTACAGCTCCTTAAGTTATGTACTTGGACACTTCTTTACTGTTATACCCGGCGAATGAATTGTTTAAACATCATTACTTCAAAAAAATCATTTTCTCATTTAGAATTCGTTGAATGAAAAATGTCATTCTACACTAAGTAGTACGAAATGGAACGATAAAAAGTTTCAGTAAACAATGAAAAATTTCCGGAAACCTATTAACGAAGGCTTCCGGAAATGATTTATGGCGTATAATCTACACCTTCTGTATAATTATTCCCTGCGTTCCATAATAGATACTCGTCGATTCCATTCTCTTTCAGTGCTTTAATTTGTGCTTCTACTTCTTTTTTGCCGTAGCGAAGATAGTTCCCTTTCCCGAGCCAAGGTGCGCTGAAATCCTGAAGCCAAGGACGTGAAACCGGTGGGCTTTCCAGGGCTCCCAGCTTGGCGTTCTCTACTTTCGCATATTCGGTCACAAGTCGATATGGTTCGAGGTCGGGTTTGGAAATGCCAAAATACGACGTCCAGTGACTTGGATAAATCATTGACGAGATGACATCTACATTCTCGGAAATCTTCGAGAAGTTTTGTCCGATTCCAGGCGCTTCAGGCAAAGTAGCGGAATAGCCGAAAATATCAACGGATACGTCCACGTCATATGGCTTCAGTTGTTCTCGTGCATATGCCACAAAATCCGTAACTGCCTCAACTCTGCGCTGAACCGGATCAAGATCCGACTCTGCGTAGTCATCCATTGAGTATTTCAATGTCTCATGCCGTTTTTCGAATCCTTCCGGAAAACGAACATAATCGAACTGAATTTCTTTGAATCCCATTTTTGCGGCTTCAATCGCTATATCAACATTGTGATCCCAAACTTCTTTCATGAATGGATTGACGAATGACTCGCCTCTCCCATTTTTCCAAACTTCATTTCCATCCATGAATGACAGTTCTGGCCGTTGCTCCGCAAGCACGCTATCCTTAAATACTACGACCCTCGCAATTGGATAAACCTTTTGCTCCTCAAGCGTCTCTAACATTTTACGTGGATCTTTTATGTACGGCTTTCCAATATCCAGTTTAAATAAAGGCGAATCCTCTTGAGGCTTATACGTTAAGTTGCCGAAATCATCTTTAATATCGATAACCATTGCATTTAAATCCGTCGAGTCGATTAGTTTTAACAATCTATCGAATCGGGAACCCCCTGCCGAATGTCCCGTCACGTAAATTCCTCTTACTGCATCCGGGTACTCAAATACAAGTCCGGAATCATAACGAAATAATTTTGAGCTTGATACAATTCCACTATCTATCGTTTCAAATCCATATGTACGTTCAGCGAATTCAAAATCCGTATTCGCCTCGTCAGCTTGCACTGCAATCGGCATGGCAACTGCGCTTGCAAGCATCACAGAGGTCATCCATTTTATTTTTTTCATACGACACTTCCTCTCTCTCAATTATTCTATCAAAGCAAAAATACAATGAATAGGGAAAGTAATCTATTCCCTGGATATCGAGTCGAAAAACCTATTTTTTTGTCAGATTCCGCATATAGACCTAGTTCTTACATCAATTTTTTATAGTTGCTTTATTTCAAATGTCGTATTATACTTTTGACAACTATTATGAAAAGCGAAGACGGAAAGAGTATTCTTGTTATGGCATTGAAGAGAGCCTGTGGTTGGTGCGACCAGGTATGGCGAACAAGAGGAATTGGGTTCCTGAGCTTGATTGGCGAAAAAGGATTGCTTCTCCAGTAGCCATTCACGTCCCCCCGCGTTAAGGGGTTTGAGTGGCCTGCACGCAGGCTAATTCGGGTGGTACCACGGTTGATACACATCAGTCGTCCCTTTTTAGGGATGTCTGGTGTTTTTTTATTTTCAGAGGAGGAATATTGGATGAAAACTATTTTTTCGGGTGTTCAGCCCACAGGAACAGTAACATTAGGGAACTATATCGGTGCATTTAAACAATTTACAGAACTTCAGCATGAATACGACTGCCGTTTCTGCATCGTCGACCAGCACGCCATTACAGTACAGCAAGATCCTGATGAATTGGCAAAAACAATCCGCTCGCTTGCTGCAATCTATATCGCCAGCGGAATCGATCCGGAGAAATCTTTGCTGTTCATTCAATCTGAAGTGCCAGCGCACGCCCAAGCAGGCTGGATGATGCAATGCATTTCCTATATCGGCGAGCTTGAGCGCATGACTCAATTCAAAGATAAATCCGAGGGGAAAGAAGGCGTCTCTGCAGCGCTTCTCACATACCCGCCACTAATGGCCGCAGATATCCTTATTTACAATTCAGACATCGTGCCAGTCGGAGAAGACCAAAAGCAGCACGTTGAATTGACAAGAGACTTGGCGGAACGTTTCAATAAACGATACGGCGAGGTGTTAACCATCCCGGAAGTACGCATACCGAAAAATGGAGCCCGCATTAAATCATTGCAAGATCCATTAAAGAAAATGAGCAAATCGGATCCAAACAAAAAAGGAACGATTACGCTATTGGACACACCGAAGGAAATCGAAAAGAAAATCAAGAGTGCTGTGACGGACTCTGACGGCTTCGTAAAATTTGATGTTGAAAACAAGCCTGGGGTGTCCAACTTGCTGACAATTGAATCGGCATTAAGTGGCATCTCAATTACCGACCTCGAATCGAAGTACGAAGGACTCGGCTATGGAGCGTTTAAAGCTGGCGTCGCTGAAGCAGTTATCGGGCATCTTACACCATTCCAAGAGCGCTATGGAGAGCTTCTCAATTCCTCGGAGCTTGATGGACATCTTGACAGGGGAGCAGAAAAAGCAAATGAGATTGCATCTGCTACTCTCAAAAAAATGGAGTCCGCGATGGGGCTTGGAAGAAGACGGTAATCGCTAATAGAATGACCGCCATGACAAAAAGCGTGAAATCGGGCGTTTGGATAATGAACAGCAAAATCCGTTGCCAACTATATCCAAGCGAAAGATAATTGAAATAGAATATCATATGTGTGACAGTAACGACTATAAGTCCGTAGCTGATGAGGAAGAGGAAGATACGCATCATATACATCGCCCTTTTTCTTTTCTTCCAGTGTATGAAAGAAAGCTCCCCTTTAAGAATCAAAAGGGGAGCTTTCAGCCTGTTGGCAAACGCTCGCATCCGTTGTTGCTCGTCTCGCTCGTCCGCTCATGAACTTTAGTTCTATTCGCGTCTTCGCTCGACTTCGCGCCTAGGCTGGCAAGCGTTTTCAATCAGGCTGAAGAAACTCCTGACCATTACTACTTGCCTAAAATTATATTTTCTTGAAAACGAGTGATGCGTTATGTCCACCGAAACCGAGAGAGTTGCTCATCGCATATTCGATGTCCGCTTTTCTTGCTTGATTAACGACATAGTCGAGGTCGCATTCAGGATCTTCATTCACATAATTCGTTGTCGGAGGAAGAATCCCTTCTTGCAATGCCTTTACCGTAAAGATTGCTTCCAGTCCGCCTGCAGCGCCGAGCAAATGTCCAGTCATCGATTTCGTTGAGCTCATTGCAAGCTTATACGCATGTTCACCGAAAACCGTCTTCGCAGCAATCGTTTCGAACAAGTCGTTATACGGTGTGCTCGTACCGTGGGCATTAATGTAATCGATTTTATCTGGGCTAATCTCTGCCTCGTCAAGAGCTTGACGCATTGCACGTGCAGCACCCTCTCCTTCAGGGGCAGGTGCTGTAATATGATGCGCATCGCCTGTTGAGCCGTATCCTACGATTTCCGCGTAGATTTTGGCACCGCGCTTCACTGCATGCTCATACTCCTCAAGAATAAGGATGCCCGCGCCTTCCCCGATGACAAAGCCGTCCCGCTCTTTATCGAATGGACGTGAAGCTGTTGCGGGATCAGGGTTTAGGGATAATGCTGTGTTGGAGCAGAAGCCTGCCACCGCCATCGTTGTAATTGGTGCTTCCGCGCCTCCTGTAATCATGACGTCTGCATCACCGCGTTTAATTACTTCGAATGCATCTCCGATTGAGTTCGTTCCGGATGCGCATGCTGTCACTGTACATGAGTTGATGCCCTTCGCACCGAAATGAATCGATACTTGACCTGATGCCATATCAGGAATCATCATTGGAACGAAGAATGGGCTGACACGACGGTATCCTTTTTCAAGGAATGTCTTGAATTGCTGCTCATGCGTTTCCATGCCGCCGATGCCTGAACCGATCCAGACGCCGGTGCGCAATGCTGTCTCTTCATCCAATTCGAGGTCTGCATCTTTCATTGCCATGATGGACGCAGCCAATGCGTAATGTGTAAAACGGTCCATCTTCCGCGCATCTTTTCGAGAAATGTATTCTTCGATATCAAAATCTTTCACTTCTGCCGCTACTTTTACCGGAAATTGTTCACTATCCAGTCTTGTAAGAGGTCCGATTCCAGATTTTCCGTTCAATACCGCTTCCCATGATTCTTCTGCGGAATTTCCTACTGGAGAAACTGCTCCAACTCCTGTAACGACTACACGACGTTTTTCCATTATTGAAAACTCCCCTTCATTTTTACAATTCATAATTAGTTATATCGCTTCGTTTATTATATAGTAATCCTATTTTATTTTCCCCATTTTATACATAGGGCGCCCCATGTGAGTCCGCCGCCGAAGCCGACTAGGACGATAACGTCATCATCTTTGACGCGGCCTTCCTGCAAATCATCGAATAACGAGATTGGAATCGATGCAGCTGACGTGTTTCCGTATTTATGGACGGATTTGGACATTCTTTCAATAGGAAGTCCGAGCCTTTCACGAGATGCTTCCATAATGCGGATATTCGCTTGGTGCGGAATTAAGTAATCGACGTCATCTGTCGTCAGACCAGCCTTTTTCGTTACATTTACAGCTGATTCGCCCATTTGACGGACCGCAAATTTAAATACTTCACGCCCATTCATATGGATATATTTATCTTGGTATAAATGCTTGCCTCCCGTACCATCCGCTCCTAATTCGAAGGAAAGGATTCCCCGGCCTTCGCTTACTTTTCCAACAACCGCAGCACCTGCACCGTCTCCGAAAAGGACTGCTGTATTGCGGTCTTCCCAATCCGTAATTTTTGATAGTTTCTCTACACCTACGACGAGGACATGTTTATACGTTCCCGCTTCAACGAAATGTTTAGCCATGACAACGCCGTACATGAAGCCCGCACAAGCCGCAGATACATCCATCGCTGCCGCATTTTTCGCACCTAGTCGCTCTTGGATCATCGTTGCGACGGATGGGAATGGACGGTCTGGCGTCACAGTTGCTACGATGATCATTTCGATATCTTCCGGATGGAGACCTGAATTTTCAATAGCGTCCACTGCTGCGTTATACGCCATGTCGGATGTATCGGTATTGTCATCTGCAATGCGTCTTTCTTCAATACCTGTGCGCGTGCGGATCCATTCATCTGTCGTATCGATACGCTGTTCAAGATCATGGTTTGTCACAACTTGCGTAGGAACAAATTTCCCTACACCGATCAACCCTGCATTCATATTACATACCCCGTTCCTTATCATCTAATATTAGTACCTGGTATTAATTATAGAAGATAACACATCGTTTTTCAATATGTCGACACGATTTCGCCAAAGAAAATCTAGATTGCATATAATTTTGTTTATTGATTGGTGGTGCTATGGTATGATGAACGAGGAAATAGTTACAATGAGGTGAATTTGATGAAATATATCATTACATTTGTTTGGTCTTTTCTACTTGTAACGATGTTGAACTACGTAGCCGGTTCAATCGCCGGAATCGCATCTTTCGACTTCATGGGCGGAGTCATCGCTTCGGTCATCTTGTCAGTTATCGTACTAGGCGTAACTGCTGTCATTCCTGACGAGCAAGTCGCAGATTATTGATTCATCTGTAAAGCCGTTCACTTAATTGTGGATGGTTTTTTTATTTGTTCTAAGTCCATTGCATGTGGAAGTTGATATTTTAAGCGCGGTAGTCGTAACTTTGGGCGTGGAAAACGTCGCTTTAGGCGCAGAACAGGTCACTTTGGACGCGGAACACGCCATTTTGGACGCGGAACACGCCACTTTGGACGCGGAACATGCCGCTTTGGACGCGGAACACGCCATTTTGGACGCGGAACACGCCACTTTGGACGCGGAACACGCCACTTTGGACGCAGAACAGGTCACTTTGGACGCGGAACACGCCACTTTGGACGCGGAACACGACACTTTGGACGCGGAACACGCCACTTTGGACGCGAGAGACGCTTCTTTGGGCGCGAGAAGCAAAGAAGCCTTGGTAGCCGATGTTAAATCGGTGACCAAGGCTTTCTTTATTGTTTATCAATCTTCAATTTCCCGTCTTCCATCGTCAACACCAATTTCTGGCCATCTTTCAAATCACCTTTAATGATTTCCTTCGCGACGACTGTTTCGACGTGGCGTTGAATGAATCGTTTCAACGGTCTTGCACCAAACTCCGCGTCCGTGCCTTCCTTGACAATCCAGTCTAGTACATCATCGTTATACTCCAAGTCGATCTCTTGTTCATCGAGCCGTCTAACAAGATCCTCGAGCATTTTACGTGCAATCAAACGGAACGAGTCGCCTGATAACGAATGGAAGATGATAATATCATCCATCCGGTTCAAAAGCTCCGGTTTGAAGTGGCGGCGCAACTCCGCCATGACCAGATCCTCTGCGGCATGCTCATCCGAATCAAACTGGCCTTGCAGCAAGTATGCCGAGCCGATATTGGACGTCATAATGACGACAGTATTTGTGAAATTGACGAGACGTCCTTGGCTGTCCGTAATCCGACCGTCATCTAATATTTGCAGCAAAATATTAGATACATCTGGATGCGCTTTCTCGATTTCATCAAGAAGTACGACCGAGTACGGATTGCGTCGTACCGCTTCCGTCAACTGTCCGCCCTCTTCGTAGCCGACATAACCTGGAGGCGCTCCGACGAGGCGAGATACACTGTGCTTCTCCATATATTCGGACATATCGATTCTTATGAAATGATCTTCCGAATCGAACAGCGTTGCTGCCAGCGTTTTCGCAAGCTCCGTCTTCCCTACCCCGGTAGGACCAAGGAACAGGAAGGATCCGATTGGCTTATTCGGGTCTTTTATGCCTGCACGTGCACGCCAAACCGCTTCAGTAACGAGCTGCACGGCATCGTCTTGACCAATAACTCTCTCTTCTAATGTTTCGCGGAGACGCAGCAACTTCTCCCGTTCCCCTTCAACGAGCTTCGTGACCGGAATTCCCGTCCAGCGGGCCACGATCATTGCAATTTCGTCCTCAGTCACTTCTTCGCGGAGCAAACGGCTGTCTGAACTATTCGCAAGCGGCGCTTCCAATTCCTGAAGTTGTTTTTCAAGCTCTGGAATTTTGCCGTATTGGAGTTCTGCGGCTTTATTTAAATCAAAACGATTTTGCGCATCTTCCAACTCACGGCGGTACCGATCAAGATCTTCCCGTTTCGCTTGAATATTACGCAAAGCCTCTTTCTCTTTGTTCCACTGTTCCCGCATACCGGCAGAAGAATCTTTCAGCTCTTGCAGCTCGGTGCGCAATGCTTCGAGACGGTTTTGACTGATTGCATCCTTTTCTTTCCGCAACGCTTGCTCCTCGATTTCGAGCTGCATGATCCGTCGTGTGACCGAATCAAGTTCCTGCGGCATTGAATCGATTTCCGTCCGGATCATCGCGCTCGCTTCATCCATCAAATCAATCGCTTTGTCCGGCATGAACCGTTCCGTCAAATAGCGGTCAGATAATGTCGCAGCCGCAACTAAAGCACGGTCATGGATGCGAACGCCGTGATGCAGTTCAAAACGTTCTTTCAAGCCACGTAGGATTGAAATCGTATCTTCAACGGAAGGTTCGCGCACCATAACTTGCTGGAAGCGGCGCTCCAGTGCCGGATCTTTCTCAATATACATTCGGTATTCGTCGAGCGTCGTCGCCCCGATGCAATACAGCTCTCCGCGCGCAAGCATCGGTTTCAACATATTACCGGCATCCATCGCGCCTTCCGTCTTGCCTGCCCCGACAATCGTATGAATTTCATCGATGAAAAGGATGATTTCTCCATTACTTTCCTTCACTTGCTTTAAAACGCCTTTCAACCGCTCCTCGAATTCCCCTCGGTATTTGGCGCCGGCGATAAGCGAGCTCATATCCAATTCGAAAATCTGCTTATCCTTAAGCCCTTCCGGCACATCACCTTTGACGATCCGTTGGGCAAGCCCTTCGACAATCGCGGTTTTACCGACACCAGGCTCCCCGATCAGTACGGGATTGTTTTTCGTTTTTCTTGATAAAATCCGAATGACATTCCGAATTTCTTCATCTCGTCCGATGACTGGATCCATTTTGCCGTTTTTCACATCTTCAACGAGATTTCGGCCAAATTGTTCAAGTGGTGTACGTTGGTCTTCTTGTACGCCATCCATTCTCATATACAATCACCTCATTGTTTGACTTTGACTATCTTTGATTAATTAAAATTATATGCTTTTCCTTCCTATAAGTAAAGCAAACTGCCTACTTTTTTCCTCTACCCTTCCTAAAAAGCGTTAAACAAAAAAGGCCGTCTGACAATAAGTCAAACAACCTTTTTTTATGGTTTATTAACGCACGCCAAGCGCCATTTTCGCATAGCGTGACATATTATCTCTCGACCATGGCGGATTCCAAACAATGTTGACATCCACGTCTTTCACTTCAGGCAACTCTTGCAGTTCCTGTTTGATGTTGGCGACGATTTGAGGTCCCATCGGACAACCGAGTGATGTCAATGTCATTGTTACTTTGGCAGTACCTTCTTCGTCCAGTTCTGCATCATAGACAAGTCCCAAGTTGACGATATCAATACCGAGCTCGGGATCGATCACATTTTCCAAGGCACCCATCAAGCTGCCTTTCATATCATCATTCATTGAAATTCCCCTTTCCGAATCTGTTCTGCCTTCATCATAGCAAGGATGGCTTATTCATTCAAATAAGATGCGAACCAATCGACCGACCGAAGCATGCCAGATCTTGAAACGGCGTGCCCTGCTATTGGATCTTTTATAAATTCAAATCGCTCAGGTTCATTTTCATAATCCTTCTTCGCCGCGTTGAAGAAATTAAATGTCGGTTCAAACGGAACGGTCGTATCGTTTTGCCCGTGCCAGAAGAAAACGGGACGATTGTTGAGCTTTTGCTTTTGTTTCGTCAAATCGAAAATAGCGAGTGTATCAAGCAGCGCTTTCCGTTCTTCGTCGGTAATTGGCAATTTGAAACCGCGACGCTCAAATTGAGACATTTGTGCTTTAGCAAGCTCTACATATCCTGGTGCTCCCATCATGACGGTCGCTACGTCAATCCATGGATACGCAGTCAAGCAGCCAAGCGTAGTAATTCCGCCCATAGAAGTGCCGCCCATGCCGATTTTTGATACGCCTCTCTCCCTCAACTCTTTATATAGCACATCCATTTCTTCAATCGATGTGAGGACGATTTCCCAAAAACGCAAGCTCAATTGGACTTCATCCAAACCTTCATCCCGTGAACCATGCAAATGGGCATCGGGCAACAGGACGCGGTATCCTTTCTTTGCGATATTATATGCGTAATGCAAGTTATGCTCTTTGGCACTCGTAAAGCCGTGTAGGAAGATGACGGTTGGTATATTGCTATTTTCCATTGTTTCATCCACAATATGCAGTAATGGTATATTGCTCCAATTTTCCTCTTTGACAATCATTCGAACACCTTCTGTACTTTTTCTAAATCGTATCAAAGTTTTACTAGAAAAACAAAAAGGACGGTTTTCCGCTGGAATGTTTTGACTTGCCAAGATAGATAACGATAAACTGGACAGTATAATAACAAGCTGTATTAGCTCGTTGAATCACTGAATGAATTGGGTATAGAACAAAGAAACTTTCCAAAGGGGGCGGAATTATGAAGCCGCATTTGATTGTCCTCGACTTGGACGGGACATTGTTAACAGACGAGAAAGTGATTTCGGAGGAAACTGCCAATACATTAAAGCGTGCGGAAGAACAAGGCCACCAAGTAATGATTGCGACTGGAAGGCCATATCGTGCAAGCTCGATTTACTACCGCGAGCTTGGCTTAACTACACCGATCGTCAACTTTAATGGAGCGTTCGTACATAATCCGACCGACCGCTCATGGAAAACGGTCCATGAAACGATTGCTCTTCCCGTCGTCAATGATGTTGTCGAAGCGATGCAGGATTTCCGATTCCATAATATCATTGCGGAAGTGATGGACGATGTATACTTGCAATATCACGATGAAAAGCTTTTGGATATCCTCAGCTTCGGAGCTCCTGTCATCAAACAAGGCGATATACGGGAATCCTTGCAAGTCGAACCTACGAGCTTGCTTATTCAAGCGGATCCAACGAATGTCGATACGATCCGAAGGCATTTGGCGGAAGTCCACGCAGAAGCGATCGACCATAGACGATGGGGTGCTCCATTTGATGTCATCGAAATTGTACGCCACGGGTTGAATAAGGCAGTCGGCATATCGCATGTCGCTAAATATCTAGGAATCCCGCGCGAGCGTATTATCGCTTTTGGCGATGAAGATAATGATCTTGAAATGATCGATTACGCAGGTGTCGGCGTCGCAATGGGCAACGGAATAGACAGACTGAAATCCATTGCTGACGAAGTGACGTTGACGAATAACGAAGATGGAATTGCCGAAGTACTGAAAGAACGGTTATTATTAACAAACAAAATATAAAAAGAATGTGAGGGGACTTTACAATGAGAATTTTTGCTGACAGTGGTTCAGATTTGCCGAAATCATTTTTTGACGAAAACGATGTTACGCTTATCCCATTACGCGTGTTAATCGATGACAAGGAAGGCGATGATGTCCTTGAGATTGATTCCAAGGAAGTATATAGTGCCATCCGTAGTGGAAAGCATCCAAAAACATCACAAGCATCGCCCGAACTGTTCCTTTCCACTTGGAAGGAACTTGCCGCATCAGGAGAAGACGGTCTGTACATCGCTTTTTCGTCCGAGCTATCAGGCACGTACAACACAGCAATCATGATGAAGGACCAAGTCAAAGAAGGAAATCCGGGCATGAATCTCGTCATCATCGATTCACGCTGTGCTTCTCTAGGACATGGTCTTCTTGTGAAGGAAGCAGTCCGTCTACGGGATGCAGGCGATGATGTAAGGACAATTGAACGTAAAATCCGTGACATGGCCGCCCATATGGAGCACCTGTTCACAGTGGACGATCTCGATTACTTGGCGAAAGGCGGACGCGTATCAAAGGCGAGCGCTTTCATCGGCGGCCTCTTGAACATTAAACCGCTCCTTCATGTCGAAGGCGGAAAGCTCGTCCCGATCGAAAAACATCGTGGCCGAAAAAAAGTGCTTCGCCGCATCATTGAGCTGATGGAAGAACGGGGAGCCGAATTTTCAAAACAGACAATTGCCATCAGTCACGGGGATGACGAAAGCACAGCTCTTGAAATGAAAGCACTTATTGAAGAGAAATTACAGCCGAAAAATGTCGAAATCCATATGATTGGGTCAGCTATCGGATCCCATTCCGGACCTGGCACGATTGCAATTTTCTTTTTGAATAAGGTCAATCAATAATATACGTTCCATCATAAAATGCCTTTTCAGACATGGCCGCCACCAAGTCCGAAAAGGCATCTTCATTTTATACTTTTTCTTTTCCCTTCCTCCTGTTTTCCCGTCCTTTTTTAATAACGAGGAACAAGAAACCTAGGAAAAGAACGTAAACGAGAATCGACGCGATCAAATAAGGAGTATTAAAACCTTTATCATCATCCGCAATGTACACTTCCGCAAGTTCTCTGTCCAAAATGACACGGAACATACCGTCATCAGATTCCCGGATTAAATCGCCATCCAATACTCCACGCAATTTCTTGTTTGCACCGATCTTTTCGGCAGGTATTGACAAACTCGCAGTTTTCGATGTGTTGTTAATGGCGATCAACCATGTTTCATCTTCCGAAGTCCTTTTAAAGATAAGGAAGCCATCTTCATTGTGCAACAATTCGAATTCACCGTTCCGAAGAGTTTCCGATTCATTGCGAAGCAAATTCAAATTACCGATTAAATCCTTGAATTCCATGTCCGTCTTGAAATTGAAAAGCGGATGGCTTTCAGGTGCTTCTTTACCGTTGACTGCTATTTCCGTCCCGTATGTCATGAGTGGCACGCCAGGAAGCGTAAATAATGCAGTTGCAGCCACTTTCCAGCGGGTCGGTGGGAACATCCGGGCTTCCACGATATCATACGTGAAACGTGGTCCCGTCAAATCATCGTACTGCAGCAAGCCGCGGTCTTCACTTTCCTTGAAAATATTTAGCGGAGTTGAATCCGGATCTGCTTTAACGAATGACTGACGGAGCGCTTCCATTTTCTCATCGCTCGGCTGCAAATCAAAGGCTGCCCCGCTTTTTTCATTCGTCAATACGTATGCGCCTTCCTTAGTGTCATGGATTGCGTCGATCATTTTATTCAAGAACGCCTCATCAAACCCGTCGAGTTTTGTCAGACGGATTCCATCTAGTTCGTAAGTCGTGATGAAATCTACCGCTGCTTCGATTAATGCGTTCTGCACGTTTTCATCGGACGAATTCCAATCTACCGTGCCGTCAGCGGAATGGACGAATTGATATGTCTGTCCTTTCGCCCATTCATGTTCCGCACTGACCTTCCCCAAAGGAAAATCGGCGATCACTTTCATTTTCTTCTCATGGACTTCCTTGACTAATGCATCTAACTCTTCTTCCGTACCGAAATGAGGTTCCAACTCGGTATAGGACAGAACCCCGTTTCCATCATACGTCTCTGTCTTGAAGACCGGACCTAACGAAATCATCGTAAAGCCCATATCGATAATATGCTGCAACCGTGCTTGGACACCGACGAAATCGCCGCCATTGAAGGCGTTGCCATTATGTGTATCGACATCGATATCATTGTTGCGTGCGCCGTTATTGAAACGGTCTACAAGCAGATCGTATATACTCTCATCCAGAATGCCCCGTTCCGCCTTGGCAAAAGCAGCAGCAGGCATGAATGCAGAAATAAACAATAAAAAAATGGCAGCTATGCCAATCAAACGTTTCCCTTTCACGAAAAAATCCTCCTCAGACAAGCTATCTCTTGCCATTTTAACAAAACAGAACGCACCTCGCCATGTAATGGAATGAAAAATCCATACAGGATAAAAGAATTAGTCGAATTTGTGAATAACCAAAAGCGGAGGGCGCCTGCTTAGAAGCGACAGGCATAAGGCAAAGTTGCAGCGTGGCGTTCTTTGCCACAGAGCAACTTTGACTTATGACCCCGAGCTTCTGGCGCCCGAAGTCTAGACGATAACCAAAGCGGAGGGTGCGCATGAAGTTTAGACGGTAACACCATAAAAAAACCGCCGGGAATCATACCGACGGTTTCCATGTTTATTCATATTAGAAAAATTCAAAGCCCATTGGCAATCTGAAGCCAAGGAACATTGTTGCAAAAAGGAAGACGAAAAACAAAATCCAGAATGTCGTCACTTTCTTTCCTTTTTCGGAACGTACGAGGACCATTTCCATCATTCCGATCGTCAATAGACCGAGAAGGAATTTAATGCCGTATTCTGCCCCTCTACCATAGTCCATCCCTTTAATGAAGAGTGCGACTCCGGAAATAAGGATAAGAATGTAAAATAAGCGTGCAATCATATGCGTAATCTTTTTTCCTTTTGTGCCGTTCGCCATCACTGCCGAAACGAGGAAAATGATAATGCCTACGACCCATGTGAAAATATGAAAATGGGGCGTACTTGATAAAAAGTCCAAACTGTTCACCTCATCGATAATAAATTCTACTCTATCTTATCTATCTTATCATAGCAAAGCTTTCCAGAGTAGGAAATGGCCTTATACAAATCGATTGACGAGTGTCCCGATGCCCTCTACAGAAATTTTCACCGTGTCGCCGGCTTTCAAGAATTTCGGTGGAGTAAATCCTTTTCCGACCCCTGCAGGCGTCCCTGTCAAAATGACATCGCCCGGCTCGAGCGTTACAAATTTCGAGATTTCGGCAATCAATTCATCGATCTTGAAAATCATGTCAGATGTATTTCCGTTTTGACGTACTTCATCATTCACTTTTGTGACGATTGAAAGATTATGTGCATTCGGAATTTCATCTTTCGTGACGATATAAGGACCTATCGGGCAAGAGCCATCCAAGCTTTTTCCAAGGAAGAACTGCTTATGGCCGTATTGTATGTCCCTAGCCGTAATATCATTCGCAATCGTATAGCCGAATACGTGGTCATACGCGAGCTGTTTCGGGATATTGCTGCCTTTCTTGCTAACGACGACTGCCAATTCACCTTCATAATCAAGGTTGTCTGTAAGGGCTGCGTGCGCCGGAAGATCCTGCTCATCTGCAGCGATTGCAGTAGGCGATTTCGTAAAGATCATTAGCTTTTCAGGCGGCGCGTCCCCTCCCATTTCTGCGGCATGTTCGGCATAGTTTTTGCCGACGCAAAGGACGTTTTTCGGCGTGCGCGGAATCGGGGACAGCCATTCAATCTCCGTGAATGCATACTTGAATTGTTCCGGATTTTCACTATTCCGAGCTTGCTCGGCAAGTTTCCTCACCTTTTCAACAAACTCCAAACCTCCTGCGATGCCTTCGATGATTGTTGAAGGGAAATCCGTTTCGCCAAATGCTTCGGCAATCGATTTCACATCCCAGACCGCTTCCTCTTTTTTCACTTTCGGACCGAATAATGTTCTTCCTTCAAACCGGAACGACAAAAGTTTCATGTAAAAGCCCATCCTTCCTAATAATGTGGAAAACCTTTTCAACTAATAAAAGTAATACTCATCTACAATTCTACAAAGCTTGCACTTTCTCCTCTTTTTTCGTCATGTTTTTCCCGTACGTCCCTTTCCGCCAAAGCCATTCGAAAGGTCCCATCCGGAATTTCAACAACCAAAGCTCTGCGAAAATGACTTGGATGGCAAAAATGCCGACAGCAATCAGCGTACCTGTCTCTAAATCCACTTTTCCATATAGACCGAAGCCGTATCCGTAAAAGAGGATTGTTGCGACGATCGATTGCGTCAAATATGTCGTTAATGACATGCGTCCTGCCTTAGATATTGGTGAGAAGATCGTGCGGAAAATCGGCAATTGGCAAAGCAAGATGATAACAGATGCATAACCAATTGCTAAAATCGGACCGCCGATCAGTTGCTGGGTCAATAAATTATGATAGGCGTGGCTATCCATATATGGCCATGATTTTATAAAAATCCCGGCAACTAACGCAATGATGCCGACAATAGCAATTTTGCTTTTCATTTCAGCTGCACGTTCAAACAGTTTCCCCTTCGAGAATGCTGCGCCTATCATAATCAATGGCAACACCATAAAGATGCCCAAGAAGGAGTTCGTCAACCCGTATAAAAGCCATTCCGAAAAACGGAAAACGAATACTTCGCCATATGTTCCGTGCGCATATGCAGTAATTGCCAACTCAATCTGTTGAATATTGACATATCCGTCCATCAGTTGATTCGGATCAAGCTTCGCAAGTAAATAGATTACGCCGATGAAAAGAAATGTCGGAATCAAATAAATGATGATCGCAATCCAAAAAAGCCACTTTTTCGGAATCCTGATTGCCGCTAGCATAATGAATCCCATAATTGCATACGTGAATAAAACATCACCGGACCAGACGAACAATGCATGAATGAGGCCAAATCCCATCAGTATCACAAGGCGCTTCGCCATCATCGGCACGTAGGACGTTCCATTAGCAATCGCTTTTTCGTATTGCATATTCAATCCATACCCGAACAACATCGCGAAAATCGGGTAAAAGCTCGCTTCGACAAAAATGTTGATCAGCTTATACGATGCCACATCACTCGGTGTACTAAAATAGGAATGCGGATCGATATAAAAATAAGGTGAATGGAAAATGAGCATATTCGCAATGAAAATGCCGAGGAGCGCAAAGCCCCTCAGTGTATCCAACGCTTCAATGCGGTTCCCTATAGTTGGTGATACGTTCAAACTGTCTCCTCCTGAACATGCACAATCCTCTCCCCGTCAAACAAATAGAGGACCATTTCTTTAATCGTAATACCCGCAATCGATTCGACCGCTTTTTTATAAAGGCTCAATTGGATGCCGTAACGTTTTTGCATTTCAATCTGTATTTCTTCATCGGACCGGAATCTTCCACGGATCCGATCTGTTTTATAGTCTAGCAGTACCCAGCCATCTTTCTCTTCGAATAAACAGTCGGCAATCCCTTGCAAAATCTGATGATCGCCATCGTTTGCGTCGTATGCGTACGTAAATGGCACTTCTTTGAGCATCCTTAAAGATCCTGACAGCCTTTTGAAAAGAGACGTTCCGAAAAATCGGACGACCGCTTTCACATCGACTGCATTCGCTTCTTCCACTGTCAGTAATTGACGCGTCGTCAGCTCAGTGATGAAACGATCCACGTCTTGCACTGTATGCGTCTTCGACAGATCGATATGCTGCATGATCGTATGCATCGCTGTACCGATTTCAGCCCCCGACAACGCCCGAGATTGCATGAATGCGGGACGGTCATGTAAATAAGGAGTGCTCACTTCATCATCTTTCGTTGTGAAGAAGTCGTCGAAGTCCGGCTCCATCTCTAGCAGTGCCACCCTTTTCAAATCGCTCACCGTCTGCTTGGAACGCTTCTCAACGGAAGCTACGAATGGATAGACGTAGTCGAATCTCCGTGTCACTTCCTTGGACCAATCCGCATCGATTACGTCGTCCGTTGACGTCGGCACAGTCCTTTCGACGACTTCCTCCTCTTGCTCCTCCATCGTATTGAAGGAAGAAACAGGATATGCCGCGATTTCCCACTTCGAAGGATCATCGATGGCACGCCCTCCATACATGAAACCGAATTTCTCGAAATCCGGGTGGCGTGCAATGGCCGGCCCAATCCAATCCAAATAGCCATTCGCACGTGACCGCGTATATTCCGGAAGCATTTCGCCTGCTTCAATTAACTGAGCGTCCTGCCAGCTGCCGATCGCCTTTTCAATATCTTTGACAGTGGCAATCAATTCAAGATGCTCCTTCGCACGCGTCATCGCCACGTAAAGCACCCGCATCTCTTCAGCACGCATTTCGAGCTCCTTTTTCTCTTTCATCGCAAGGAAAGGAACGGATGTGTACGTAATTCGCAATTCAGGGTCGATTGCCTTTACCGCCAAGCCGAAATGCTGGTCGAATAAATAAGGTTCATTGAAGTCCATTTTATTGAATTGTCTTCCTGCCCCCGCGACGAACACGTATGGGAATTCAAGCCCTTTAGACGAGTGGATTGTCATAATCCGGACGACATCCTCCGTCTCACTGACGAAACGGGCAGCACCAAGATCATCTCCCCGCTTCTGCATCCGATCAATGAACCTGAGGAAACGGAAAAGTCCACGGAAGGAAGTTTTCTCATAATCGATGGCGCGGTCATGCAGCGCACGTAAATTCGCTTGCCGCTGCTTGCCGTTCGGCATCGCGCCGACCATTTCATAGTAATGCGTATCGTTATACACTTGCCAAATAAGCTCCGACAATGAACCACGTCGCGCTAAATTTCGCCAGTCCTCAAACATGAGGAAGAAACGCTGCAATTTCACTTGCGTTTCGGCAGCAATTCCCGCTCCGCCCGTCGCCATGAACAATTTCAGTGCCTCGTAAAATGGCTTGTTCTTCGCGGCGAGCCTCACTTGTGCCAATTCGTTTTCCGTCATGCCGACGAATGGCGCACGAAGGACTGATGCGAGCGGGATATCCTGATACGGATTGTCAATAACCCGAAGCGTATTAAGCATAATCATCACTTCGATTGCCTCGAAATAGCCGCGCGAGAGCTCCGCGTAGATTGGTATGCCCGCAAGCTTGAACTCTTCCGCAATTTCCCCGGACCATGTCATCGAACGCATAAGGATGACGATATCCCGATATTCAAGCGGACGTTTTTTATCCGTAAATGCGTCTGTTACTTCCGCACCTGACGCCATTAGCTCTTTAATTCTCCGGATCATATACCGAGCTTCCGCCTGCGAGCTTTTCAAGCTTTGCCCCGTCAGCTCCGTCGCCTCATCTTCCATATCCTCTTCGTCCGCTTCGTATAACAACGTCAAAGCGGCTGGTGATTCCTTTTCCGGATAGCGCGCACCGTATTTCAGAGCGGCGGCTTCATCGTATTCGACTTCGCCAACCCGTTCGCCCATCACTTGTGAGAAGATGAAGTTCGTCGCGTCCAGCACTTCCTTACGGCTCCGGAAATTCGCGTTCAGATCGATTTTCAGACCCTTTTCCCCATCATCCGACGTAAAACGATTGTATTTCCCAAGAAATAGTCCCGGCTCTGCCAATCGGAACCGATAAATCGACTGCTTCACGTCACCGACCATGAACAAATTCCCATCCTCTTCACTGCCACGCTTTACAAGCTGGATAATTGCCTCTTGCAGCAAGTTGACGTCTTGGTATTCATCAACAAGAACTTCCGCGAACCGATTCAAATAATCGACTGCGATATCGGACGGCACAAGCTCTCCATCCTGTTCCACTGCAAGAATTTGCAATGCGAAATGCTCCAAGTCCGAAAAGTCGACGAGACCTTTGTCCATCTTGACGTCGCCGTATCTTTTGCCGAAATCGATGACAAGCTCGACAAGCGTATGCATCATTGGCGCCATGAGACGGATTTCATCCAACAGACGCTTTGGGGTCCTCGTAAAATACGATTCTTTCAATGAATTGATGATTTTCTTTACGGAATCCCGTAGCGATTTTGCACGCTTCGCCAATTCTTCGTCGCAAGTGTTCTTCCGGATTGTGCCCGCCTTCACCCAAGTGAGTGACCCGAAAAATGCATACGTCTCTTCCCAAGTGCCTTCTTCAATCCGGCGCTTCGCTTCCCGAATCCATTGCAAATCAGCATCAGCTGTTGCAGCTAGCGGTTCGGGGCCTTCCGGCATTAGTGCAATTCGTTTCATATCCTCCGTCAGATGGATCGCTTCCTCGAGCGTATGACGAATCGCCGTCTTCAGCGGTCCGATGAAGTCAAGCTCATCAATCGTTACGTCATCATCCAGTTCGTATTGCATCGGAATCATCCGCAGCCATCTTTCCGGTGACGGATGCACGCGCGAATAATCGTACAACTTGTCAATGAGCGTCTCGATCGATTGGTCGTTCCTGTCCGACGTAAAGCTGTCGGCAAGCCGATACATTGCTTCCGGGTTATCGGCATTATAAGCATCTTCAAGCACTTCACCGATCGTATCGTCGCGAAGCAATGCCGCTTCCGTGCTGTCCGCTATACGGAACCCCGGATCAATGTCGATCAAATATGCATATTGGCGAACGACGTTCAGACAGAAGGAGTGCAATGTAGAAATTTGTGCTTTATTCAACAAACTCAATTGTCTTCTCAAATGGATGGATTCCGGATTGACGGCAATTGCCTCTTCCAACGCTTCCGCCATCCGGTGACGCATTTCAGCAGCAGCGGCATTCGTGAATGTGACGACGAGCAATTCGTCCACATCGATCGGATTGTGCTCACTCAACACTTTTTCGATCATCCGTGTAATGAGCACCTTCGTCTTCCCGGAACCGGCCGCAGCCGAGACGAGAACGTCTTTCCCCGTCGCCCATATTGCCTTCCATTGGGCGTCCGTGAATGTCACGTCTGCCGGTTTAACTGGAATGTTCATCATCATTCACATCCTTCCGCATCTTTTCAAGGGACTCTTCCGGGTTCATGCTTTCATAATGCCTGTATTTCTGCTCGGGATTCGTCGGGTCAAATTGACATACCGAACGATACGAGCAATACTGACAAGGCATTTTATCCTTCAATCGGTATGGGTACACCCGGGTATCTCCTGCAAGCATTCCGTCTCCTGCCTGCTGGTGGCGTTGCCTTACAAACTTCCGGACGACTTGCAAGTCATCCGTCGACAACACTTTCGAAGCTTTTGTAAATGAACCATCTGTCTTAAATGCAGCAGGAATGACCGCCGACGTCTTGCCAAGCTGCGCATCCATCCCCATGACGACTTCAGGATCATCGAGCAAATAGCCTCTCATCTTATACGATTTCAATATTTCTTCTTCAATCGAATCCTCTGTCAGCTCAAGTTCCGTCCGGATCATCGGGTTATGGACGTGCAAGTAGAGCACTCCCGCTGGATCTGCCTTGAACCCGATCCATTCCTCCGCATGCTCCACGGCGACGTCAAGATACGTCAACATTTGCAAGGAAATGCCGTAATAGACGTCGGTCAAATCGAGTTGCTTCGAAGAAGATTTATAATCAACGATTCTCACGTAATTTTTCCCGTCAATCTCCGTCGCATCGACCCGGTCAATTCTTCCGCGCAAATTCATTTGATTGCCACGCCGCAATGGAATTTCAAGTGGCGGAAGCTGTTCCCCCGGTCCAAATGCCGCTTCGATGGCTATCGGGCGGAACAAACTTTTTGCCGCCTGCTTGCCGAGCGCAAAAATCGTCCGTGTGACAATATGCGTTAATTTCCTGCGGATATAATGGTACCGACTCGTCGACAGCAAAATACGGTTGAAGAACATCGGCGCGATATGCTCCATCGCCATTCTCGCCAATTGCCAACATTGCTCCTTCGACAACTCCGTCCATGATCTTCCCGTCCGGTTCATTTCATCCGATACCCATTTTAAAGCCGCGTGGAATAAATCTCCGATCGACGGAGCTTCAAGTGTGAATTCTATCCGTTCCTGCAAGCCAAGTCCATAGGAAGCGAAATGCTGGAACGGGCAGCTGTAATACGATTCGATCCGTGAGACGCTCGATACGAAATTCTTGCCGTATAACCCTTCCGTAATGGCAGGTGCAAGCCGCTCCGTTTCATTCCGGTCCGTCATCGGCTTCGTAATATAGTCCAATACAGACGACCATAACGGATCATCTTCATAATAAGCGAGCACCGCCCGCCATTCGGCCGAAAGCTCCCCGGTATGCTCCGCTTCCTTCACTTTCATCGATGCGTAAGGCAATGCAGTTCGCGGATGGATAATGTAATCCGCCTGTTCCTCTTCATTCAACAGCTCAGACGGATCCGACACTGCCAACTGCAGCTCTATTCCCGGCAAGAGCTGTTGAATTCTTGCGATATAAAGCGAAGGCAATAGTGATTTCCCTTCTTCATCCGCAATCGGATAGGAAATGAACAGCTTTTCCCTCGCCGACGTGAACGCCCGGTATGCCATATATGATTCATCCATAAGCTTCATTTTCGACGAAGGAGCAAGCTCAATGCCGCTCATCGTGAACCATTCGCGGTCCGAGTCGGACAAAAGCCCTTCCGAGTCAATCCGTTGCGGCAACACGCCGTCATTGACGCCAATGACAAATCCGCAATCGATTTCCATTAGGCTAGCAAGCTCGATCGTCGTCACTGTCACTTGATCGAGGGACGGCGGAATGCGCGTAAATTCGAGTGTATCGAACCCTTCATCCAAAATACGCGCCGCTTCCTTCAACTCCATATTCTTTTCTCCGAACATGAGGACAAACTGGTCCAAAACATTGATCCACGAATCCCAAGCCTGCTCATGCTCAGTCGCGTTCAACAGGCGGCCTGCACGCTCCTCCTCCGCTCGCAAGTCGATGATCTTGTCGTATACTTGCAGCGATTCCATGAATAAAAACAGCGCTTCTGCGACTTCTCGGCCACTTTTCGACCGTTTCAGCCTGCCTTCAAGCTGCGCCAGCGGCTCCCGGATCAAATCCCGGATCAAATGCAGCTCCTGCTCCAATTGCCGCTCCTCATCGGTCTGCACAGTCGTATGCAATTCGAGTCCCCGATACCGCTTCACTTTCCAGCGCGATTCGTCAAACCACCGATTGCCGTAAATTCCGTTCGCGAGCACATAATTTTCGAGTCGGTCCGCCCGCTCACGCCAAAGGAGCTTATCTTCCCGATGCGGAAAGAACAAATCCGTCTTCACTGCGCGGAATATTGATTCATACGTCCAGCCCGCCGTTACAGCTTCAAGGACAGATCTTGAAAATTCGATAAGCGGATGATGGAGCATCGGTTTTTTCCGGCTAATGAACACCGGGATATCATATTGCGAAAAAATCGTCTCAATGAGCTCATCGTATTTGTCCGGCTGCCGGTACAAAATCGAAATCTCTTTATACCGCTCGCCCTTCATGATAAGTTCCCGTATTTTTCTCGCCACAGCATGGACTTCCGCCCGTCGATCCGTCGCCTCGATCAACGAAACCGCCCCCTCCGACGCTCTTTCTTTCGGAGGGTATTTCTCAAATTCATTCTCGAAGTGACGAAGCTCGTCGTTTTCAAACCGGAGAGGCTGTCCCATTTGGATCCCCTCTTCTATTTCGACCGATTCTTTTCGGGCAATGTCCCGAAGTTTCATAGACGTACGAACAGAATTGAAGAACAGCTCATGATCCGCATGCCCCGACAAATCGGATTCCATCGGCAATACAACCGTCACCCGATTTCCGTACTTCATCAATTCTGTAATAATTTCATATTCTCTCGCTGTGAAACTTTCAAAGCCATCTATATAAATATGTGCGCCTTTCATAAGATCCGAATGTTTAATTTGGGAAGCGAGCAACGCCAAATGACCTTCACTATCAACGTAAGACGTGCCGAGACGTTCCTCGATTTTCGATACAAGCAATGAAAGATCGCTCACTTTATCCTGCAACGTCCTCGGCGCATCGGCTGTTGCGAGCTGCTCTCGGAACGCAGCCAAAGTTTCCCGGTCGAGGCAATAACGGCTGAACTCCTTCATGAGGTCGCCGATTTTTTCTGTGAAGCCGCGTTTATTGGCAGCCTGCTTGAACAGCTTCAGCTCTTCCCGGTTCTCTTCAAGCACACTTCGTACAAGCATCCTGTAGCCGAATCCGTCAACTTCCTTCCGCGTAATGCCGCCCGTTTCCTGCAACACCCGCCACGCGAGCCGCTTAAACGTCGAAACTTGCGCACGAATCAAGCCATTCAAGCCGAAGTTCACCGATAGGCTAAGCTCCATCGAATACGACATTTGATCAGGGACGATCAAAATGACTGCCGGTCCCAACGGATCCCGTTCAAGATCTGCCGCAATTTCTCGCTCAATTACCGTCGTTTTCCCCGTTCCGGCTCTACCGGTCACAAACCGTAATGACATGGCCTTCTCTCCTTTCTTGCAAGCAAAGAAAAAATCCTATCTTCCTTTCTTTCATTGTACCGAAAGTTAAGGAGGACAGGAACTATTAACATTGTATTGGTAAATCCAACCAAAAGGCTGACGTCATAACCTTCCGTAGCCAAAGCAGCATGCATAAATTTAAAAACTCGTACAGAAACCGAGATTCCCATACATAACCGTACTCAGTCGCGCTCCTCTTCCTCTTGAAAAATCGAACTCGATTCCTCTTCCACTTTCCGATCAAGCCGCTTTTCAAGCCATTTGCCGACTAACCATAGAAGAACGATGATTCCGACGACAATTCCCGTCCGTATCGGCTGCGTCAACAACGCCTTCAGATCATAACCGATAAAGCTGATCGTAAAAATCATAACAAATTTCCCTGCCATCAAAATGAGCAAGTAAGTCTTCTTTTTCATATTTGACAAACCCGCCACAAGATTTACTAACGCGGAAGGCGTAAAAGGAAAACAGATGAGCAAAAATAGCGGAGCAAACCCGTTCCGCTCCACCCAGCCGATCAACTGCTGCACTCGTGCATTCCTCGTTAAAAATCGTAAAAAACGGTTACGGCCATAATTTCGGATAATCAAAAACACCGCGTACGAGCCTACAACCGTGCCCGCCCACGACAGAATAAACCCATACCAGAGCCCATACGCGCCCGCATTCGCAAAAACGAACACAAATAGCGGCAAAAAAGGCAAAAAGGATTCTATGAAAGGCAATAACAAACCGATAAACGGCCCCAACGCCTTATATTGCCCTGACAATTCAATAATCTTATCAACATCCAACCATTCTTCCATGAGCAACACCCTCGCCTATCAACAGTCGGCCTTCCCGATTACTGCTATCAATATACTACTTCGAATATTCCCTTTTCCTTATAGAATAACACCAAAACATCAAAATATAGTATAATTTCAATCATACATAATGAGAAAGACGTGACAAAATGATGAAAAATCAATTCGTCGCTGGCCTAAAAGCGGGGCTCAGCATCGCGATCGGCTACTTCCCAATCGCACTCACTTTCGGGCTGCTTGCAAAGACAACCGGTCTGTCACTCATCGAGGCGACTGCCATGAGTATATTCGTTTACGCCGGTGCAGCTCAATACATATCGCTCAATCTTATCTCTTTCGGAGTAGACCCGTTCACAATCGTCATCAATACATTCATCGTCAACATCCGTCACTTCCTAATGACGGCTTCCCTAAATGAAAAGATGCATCGTGCGCCAAAATGGGTGAAAGCGATCTACTCCTTTGGCATTACGGATGAATCATTTTCCGTCCTTGCAACAGGAAAAGAAGGAAAAATTCCGACCGCATATGCATTCGGAGTGACGATTATCGCGTACGGCAGCTGGGTCATTTTCACGATGGCAGGACATGTCGTCGGCGCAAATCTCCCCGGCTTCCTGCAAGTCGCCATGTCCATCGCCCTTTACGCTATGTTCATCGGCTTGCTCGTCCCTGCTATGAAAGGGAACCGCAAAGTCGTCATGCTCGCGGCACTCGCAGCTGTCATCCACTGCATTATTTATATCGGCGAACTGCTATCCACCGGCTGGGCGATCCTCGTCTCGACGCTAGGGTCGGCAATACTTATAGAAATTATCTACGCACGCCGCGGCAAAAGCATGCAAGCTTTGCATAAGGAAAAGGAGGAATACTAATGGGACCTACATATTGGTGGATGCTATTCGGGATGGCGCTCGTCACATACATTCCGCGAATGGTGCCTCTCACATTCCTCGACGGCAAGGAATTGCCTCCGATCATTAGCGGCGTTCTTAGCAATATCCCATACGCCGTACTCGGAGCACTCATCTTCCCAGCCATCATTTTCGTTCAGGAAGGCAATATCCTATTCGGCGTCATCGGTGCTGCAACCGCTTTCCTCATCGCCTTTTTAGGAGGAGGCGTCATGCCCGTCGTCCTCGGCACGATCGGCGTACTTGCCGTCTACAGCTTTTTTATGTGAATCGCGTCAAAGTGTGTGTACGCTGCGCGAATTAGCAGCCAGCCCGCAATACATGAAGTATCAGTTCAAGTGATCATAAATCTTTGCAAGTGATCATAAATCTTTGCAAGTGATCATAAATCTTTGCAAGTGATCATAAATCTTTGCAAGTGATCATAAAAAGGCTGCCACTGAAAGTCATTATCGACTTTCAGGGCAGCCTTTTCTTATTCATCCAACTGTTCGCCTTGCTTTTTTGCCTTCTTCACCATCCGCGTTGCATACCAAAAACCGACCGTCAGCGAAAGCGCATCCGCCACGTATAAAATCCAGTTATGCGTATAACCCGCATAAACAGACGCCGCAATGAGCGCTATCGTCAATGCGAGCCCGACAAAATGATGAAAAGTAACGCGGGTGAAAAACACGACGAGCAATCCAGGCAAAAGCAATGCGAGCATCAATTTCGTTTCCAATGCAGCGATATCCATTTTTCACCAAACCTTTTTGCTGAATTCAATTAACGGACAACGAGCAGTCCTAATCGGTGATGATCATGACGGTAGATCACTTGCTGCATAAGCCGCACTTCACCGTCGCGGCCGATCACTTGCAGACGACAATGGGCAGCGTTCACTTGAATCGCATCGTACAATTCCTTTTCATTCGACACTTGGATGCCGTTTACAGCCCGTATGCATTCCCCAGGAATCAATCCCAGTTTTTCACCAGGTGATTCCGGCAAGATTCCAGCGATGATGACACCAGCCGATTGTGGAGCGGCTGCAAATCCGCCTTTTCGCTCCCGTACAGCGACAAGGATTGATAGCGCTGCCCTGCCGACGACCCCGATGATCAGCGCAGCCCATCCGAGAATCGGCATCCACCAAGCAAATGCTCCTACAAGGACAACTACAGCACCAATGACGGTAACCGCTTGTCCCACTTTCGGGAACAGCACATCCGGAAAACTAGCCCTTGCAACTTGTGAGAATCCGATAATGATCGGCACTGGAAGAAAGCTGAATGACGCAGAGCCTATCGTTAATTGTGGCCAATAAGGTGCGTATTCCGAGATAAGATCTCCAGGCACGAGAAATATTACCGGCAACAGCCAGAGCCGTTTGGATTTATATGCAGCTGCACGCAATCCACGGTTCGTCTTCGTCAAGAATGGAGAGGCATAGGCGGCAGTATAACGACGTATGAGGAAGCCTTCTACGATGAGGAAAAGTCCTGCAATGACAGGTACTGTCAGCGCCAAATCTCCGAACAAATCGACATCGCCGAGAGACCAACCGCGATATGTAAGAGTTTCCGGACCCCATTGCTGAAGAGCAAACAAACCGAAAAATGCAATCGTTGCAAAATAGATCGGTGATGCGGCTTGGTAATAAAACGAGATCATCGACAATATGGCAACTGCTGAAAATAACGCAATCCACCCGACATCGACGGATAAACCGACTCCACAAATGACTACGGATATAATCAGCGCCGGCAACCATGATTCAGCGAGCAATCTTTTCATTTCCGTCAAACCGGGATGAAGTCGCACAAGGAAACTGCGCCGTTCCCGCTTTACCCGGAAATACCCTAGCCCGACCGCCGCCATTAAGGCAACCAACCAAACTGGATTCAGGAAAAATAGTGCAATAGCTTCTAACAGATCCATCAGTACTTGTTCACTCATCAACCGTCACCATCCCATCCCCGAAAACATGATTATTCTCTATTGTATCAAAAGATACGTCTCACGTGTGAGACAGCCGAAAAAATTCTCTCACTTCGTCCTATATGCGCAGTAAAAAACTCCCTACTGGCGCAGGGAGCGTGGGATGGTGAAGTTAATGGAGCCCTTGTGCGATTTATTGAGCCTTTGTAGGAATAATGGAGCCCTTGTGCGATTTAATGAGCCCTTGTTGGAATAAATGAGCCTTTGTGCAATTTAATGAGCCCTTGTTGGAATAATTGAGCCTTTGTGCAATTTAATGAGCCCTTGCTAGATTAAATGAGCCCCTGCCTACTTCAATTGCTCAGCAAATGATGCACATAACCAATTGCGACTTGCAGTTGGATATCGTTTTCTTGATCTTTGCGGAAATCCTCGACTTGATCACGGATTGCGGCGAAGAATTTTCGGTCCATGATGCTTTCCGGTGAAATTTTTGCATTCACGCGGAACTCGTGGACAGCGACGGATGTCGACTCGTCAAAATAGCCGTCATCCCGTTCGAGTGAATAGCCGAGTCCTATAAGAAGCCTTTGGGCATATGCGATATCTTCATGAAAATCGCCGACTGCATAGACGTCTGTCGAGAAACGGATATGCTCTGTGAATAGCCGGTCCTGCTCTGACTCCAAGTCAACGGGGACGCCTTTCCCGTGAATCCACGTCTCTTTCGGAGTGAGCCATTTATGCGTGGATAGCTTCATCTCACCGCCGTTCGAAAGCTCCATCGTATCTTGGACCGTCCCTTTTCCGAAGCTCACTTGCCCAATGATGAAGCCCCTTTTCAAGTCTTTCAACGCACCGCTCAACACTTCGCTTGCCGATGCGCTTCCTTTATCCTGAAGCAAGACGACCGGCATCTTTTTCAGTTTTTCATCAAACTTAAATGTCTCGGAAGGCTCCACGACGAGCGGTGTCAGTTGGCCTTTCGCATTTTGCATGTAAGCGAAGACGGTATCTTGCTGCAATAAACTTCCAGCCACTTCACCGACAGCTCGTAAATAACCTCCCGGGTTCCCGCGCACATCAATTATGAGCGCTTGGGCACCACCTTTAATCATCTCATCGGTAGCCTTTTTCCATTCGGCAGCTGTCTCATCGCCGAACATCGTCAACGCTATGTAACCGAACTTCGTGCCCCTTTCCTCCATCAATTCAGCTGTCACCGTTTTGACTGGAATGACGTCACGCATCACTTTCAACTCAAGATGCTTATTCAAATCAGGCCTGTAAATCGTCATTTCCACAGCGGTTCCTTCCTTGCCCCGGATTTTCTTCACGACGTCCTGCAACGTCAATCCGCCGAGCGGCTCTCCGTTAATGCGGACGATTTCATCGTATGGCTGCAGCCCCGCTTTCTCAGCAGGCGAACCTTTAACCGGTGCAACGATGATGTATCTGCCACCTGACCTCGTAATTTCCGCTCCGATTCCGACCCTTTCCCCGGCGAGCGACTCTCTATGCGTTGCCGCCTCCTCTTCAGAAAAATACGTGGAATACGGATCTCCGATTACATCCGCCATGCCGCGCAGTGCCCCTTCAATGAGCCTGTCCCCTTCGACCGGGTACACCGCCTTCTCCTGAATGATGCTGTACGCTTCGTCAATGACTGGGAACGCCCCTTTCAATGTCGAATCCGCACTTTTTCCCTTGTCCGCGGAGCAACCGTCCAACAATAGAAAGACGCCTGCCGCGATTACCGCTAGTATCGCAAAAACTAAAAACCGGCTTCTGCGCATCGATAACATCCCTCCTCCGTCCACTATATGAACGAAATGAGTATGTTACGACAACAGAAATCCGGCTTTCCTTAATCCAGATCGTCTATAAGAGTTTTTAGCGTAGCTTCATCCATTGGTCCTTTAACGATTTGGGAAATTGTGCCGTCAGTGTTCAGCATATAAGTCGTCGGAATTTGAAATACTTGATATGCTTGCCCGACTTCTCCTTTTTCATCCAACGGAATTTTAAACGTCAAGCCGTATGAATCAATGAATTCCTGGACGACTTTCACACCACGGTTTTCACTGTCCGTCAAATTGACTGCAACGATTTCTACATTATCTTCTTCCGCGGAATTTCGGTAGTAATTTTGCATATGCGGCATTTCCGCCTTACACGGCGGACACCATGTCGCCCAGAAATTCAGGACGACTTTTTTCCCTTTCAGATCGGATAATGTGAGCTGCTCACCGTCTAATGTCGTCAATTCGAAATCGGGAGGGAGATTGCCGAAGTCCAGCCCCACCTCTCCAGCTGCAGATTCATCTTCGGATCCTTCCTTCGTTTCGATGAGTGCACTCGTCGAATCAATCGGATCCGCTTTTTTCACATTTTGGTTGATCATAATGACGACCATCGATCCGATGAGCAATGCTGCGATTATGTAACCGATCACTTTCTTATTCATCCTGTTATCCCCCGTTCGTTAGTTCAGATGTACGTTTATCCACAAATATCACTATAAAAAATAGACCGAGCAAAAATGTCACAAGCAGTGGCGGATTCATCAAACCTTTCGGCTGTATCACTGCGACAAATACATGAGCCGCCATGAAGAGCAACGAAAGATATACAATATGGCTTCTGCTAACCTCCACGTTTTTCCATACGAAAAACAGATAGCCAAGAAACACGACTGCCGTCCCGACTCGTGCGAGCAAGCTCCCTTCATTCAAGAGCACCATCATCACTTGGAATATTGCTTGGACGGATACGGCACCAATAAATAATGCAGCGAGCACATCCTTATCAACTCGACCCTTTTTCCAATCAAGCCATGTCCGGAATGCCACGTATGCCAATCCGAGGATAAATCCGACAATCCCTCCATTGAAGTAAACAATCGAGAGTGGGGCCTGAATGACGATTTTGAAATCTGTAATGATCACCGACAGTTTCCATATGATAATAAGATAAAAAATGGCGTCGCCGAAACGATTTGCAATCTGTTTCCCAAATTTCAGCCGGATAGCAATATATGAAAGAAGGAATGCGATGATGAGAGCAATCCACGTCGATGGAACCGTTAGATTGACGATGTAAAACAGTTTAGTGACTGTCATCCAAGTATACTCCCCTTTAATACGTGTATGGGTATATGCTAATGCAAATATAATGACTATGCGAGCATAATGCCTCAAGTATCTAAGACAAATGGAAAGACTTTGTGAACTTCCGTCAAATATAAAAATGTTTGCAACAGAAAAAACTGCACCTCCGAATTGAGGTGCAGTTCCTAGACTTCATTTTTAGTTAAAATGATACGTATCTCAAAGGATTCACAGCGCTAGGACCGGATGCTGTCCAACTTCCTATATGCATTTCGAAATGCAAGTGAGGACCCGTTGATGCTCCCGTATTGCCGGTAGCCCCGATATAGGTGCCTTTGTCGACAACTTGTCCGCTGCTGACACTGATTTTCGATAAATGCGCGTAAACGGTCGTGAAAATGCTGCCGTTCGTAGAATGCGTAATCATAATGACATTCCCGTAACCGCCCATTTGGCCGGCATAGGAAACGACACCATCACCAGCTGCTACGACTGGCGTCCCAATCGGTGCGGCAATGTCTGCGCCACGGTGTTGACGCTTCGTATTATAAATCGGATGGACACGCCAACCAAATGAAGATGAATATCGACCATTCGCTGGTTTTGTCCAGAAGCCGTTTGAAACATGCGGCAACGAGCCTGGTTTAGCTGCTGCAGCCGCTTCTCTTTCTTTCCGTTTACGTTCCGCTTCTTTACGGGCAATTTCTGCTATCCGTTTCTGTTCGGCGATTACTTTCTTCTCTAGTTGTGCATCGATTTCAATCGCTTCGTGAAGCTCTTCTTCCAACTGTTCCTTTTCCCTTGAAAGCCTTTCCTGCTCCGCTTCCAATTGGTCAATTACTTTATTTTTCTCTTGTTTTCTAGATTTCAGGTTCGCTTTCAGCTTATCAAGCTTCGCTTTGTCTTCTTCCAGCTCTTTCAGTTTCTTTTCAACGAGCGCTTTTTCTTTTTCCAGCTGCTCGATATCTTCTTGCTGTCTCCGCATAATATCACGGTCCGCATCCATCAGCGTTGTCACAGCTGAAAAACGGTCGATGAAATCAGCGAAGCTGTTCGCCCCAAGCAAGACGTCTATGTAGTTGACATCGTTGCCCTTCACTTGCATGGCACGTACGCGTTCCCGAAGGACAACGTCACGTTCGGCAATCTTGTTTTCCAGATCTACGATAGATGCTTTCAACTCTTCGATCTCTTCAGTCGTTTTGTTGATCTTATCGATGACACGGTTAATGTTCGCGTTCGTTTCTTCAATTTCTTTATTCAACTTACTAATTTGTTTCAAAAACTTTTCAATTTCAGTTTCAGTCGTTTTAATGGCATTGTCTTTGTTGTTAATGCTTGATTTCAAGTTCTGTTTCTTTTGCTGGTTTTGCTTTTGTTCCTTCTTCAAATCGTTCAATGTGCTCGCCAAAGCTCCTGATTCACCTACGATTGTGGTCATCAGCAAGACTACGGCAAACATCACCATAATCCATCTACGCTTGTTCAACTTCTTATTTCCCCCTTTAAGCTAGTGCTGCAGGTTGATTCGTTCATAATCGAGCCGTGGCCAGGGACTACAGCGCTCCCTCTTTTGCATGACAGCTTATTAGACTCTAAGAAATTTGCGGACAGACATGAAACTGCCCCATACTCCGATAAATACACCCATGAATAGAAGAAGTGCATTCACTTGGAGAATGAAAGGTGTAGCACTTAATAATTGGAATAATTCGTTCTGTAATCTTGGCTGCCATTGTGAATAAAGCTCATAATACGAAACAGAAATGACGGCCATCGGAATGATCGACCCAAGAACACCTAGCCAAACCCCTTCCAATACGAATGGAATGCGGACAAAGCTATTCGTGGCGCCTACTAGTTTCATAATCTCGATTTCTCGTCCTCTCGCAACAATTGTGAGACGAATCGTATTTGAAATTAAGAACATAGCAGTGAATAATAGGGCTAAGATAAGCACCATTCCAATGTTTCTGCTCATATTGAGCACATTGAACAATTTCTCGATCTTCCCTTCGCCATAGACGACTTGGTACGTATTGTCATACGTATCGATCTTCATGGCGACTTCGGCCGTCTTATGAGGATCCGCCGCTTTTACATAGAAAGCGTCCCCTAACGGATTGCTTTGCTTGTACAGATTCAATTCATCCCCGAAAGAACTTATCATCTTATCCAGTTCTTCGTCCTTCGTTGCATGGATAACTTCGCTTACACCGGGTGTATCCCGTACTTGCTTTTCTAGTATTTTAATCGCCTCAGCATCTGCCGCCGGCTCTGTGATGACTTTGATTTCCACATCGTTCTCTAGATTGTCCGCCAATTGGTTCAAGTTCATCATGATGACGATGAACACCCCGACGAGCAGAAGTGTAACTGTTACTGCACTGACAGAGGCGAACGTCATCCAGCTGTTCCGGCCGAGGCTTTTAAGGCTTTCTCTGAGATGCCGCCCCATCGTCCTAGCTTTCATAACCGTATACCCCTTCATATTCATCTCTCGTAATCATGCCGCCATCGACGACGATGACACGATGTCTGATTGTATTTACGATCTCTTTATTATGCGTGGCCATGACGACTGTCGTGCCGCGCGCATTGATCTGTTCAAATATCTTCATAATTTCCCAAGATGTATCTGGATCCAGGTTCCCCGTCGGCTCGTCCGCGATGACGACCTTAGGGACATTGACGATGGAGCGGGCAATGGAAACCCGTTGCTGCTCGCCTCCCGACAACTCATTCGGGAACATTCTCGCCTTTTGTGTCAATCCGACTAACGCTAACACATCA
Organism: Sporosarcina sp. SAFN-015; assembly: GCF_051966875.1. GTDB lineage: Bacteria > Bacillota > Bacilli > Bacillales_A > Planococcaceae > Sporosarcina. Next base: position 135,445 of record NZ_JBQCKP010000004.1, read on the forward strand.
TTCACTTTTTTTCGGATTTGCTTCGGTGATTCCTCGATCACTTCAAGCGCAAACGCGACATTCTCGTAAACATTCAATTTAGGAAGTAGTTTAAAGTCTTGGAATACGACGCCAATCTGCCTTCTTAAATAAGGGACTCTTTTATTTCTCAATGTCGCAAGATTGATGCCGTTAATGATAATGTCGCCTTTTGTCGGGGATTCCTCGCGATACATCATTTTAATGAACGTCGATTTCCCCGCACCGCTAGGTCCAACGACATAAACAAACTCGCCTCGACCGATTTCGACGTTGATGCCATTTGCCGCAACAACCCCGTTCGGGTATTTCTTATAAACATCTTTCATTACAATCATGTAAAAACCACCTGAATCATATTGTATTCCTCATTTTTTGCCGACAAATTTATTATAACATGATAAGGCTTGCTAAGTATTACAGATATGTTTCATTTGAGATGACACAATTCAACAGCTTTATTATTCCTAATGTCAAATCGTCACGAAAAGCGTGACCTTCCCTTTTTCAGTACGAAAATAAAATGTTTTTATTTGATTTTTAGTATGGTTTTTCGACAGGGAAAGTGCTTCTATGTAATATTTGTGCAATAGTTTCGGCATTTAATTTCCACTTATTTTCATTTTCATACAAAAAACGCAACAGGTCAATTCACCCATTGCGTTTTTCAAAAATAAATTATTTCTTTTCAGCAAGCCATTTTGTAACTGCATCCAATTCTTCGCCTTGGATCAATCCACCTGGCATACCGCCTCTACCGTTTTGAATAATATCGTGAATTTCACTCTCGGAAAGCTCGGATCCGATGTTCGCCAATGCCGGAGCATTTCCACGTCCTTCAAGATTGCCGCCATGACAAGTCGCACAGTTCGATTGGAAAACTTTGTCCGCGTCAACGCTCGCCGTATCACCTTCACCGGCATTATTATTGTTATTACCGCCGCCACATGCGCCAAGTACAAGCGCTGCACCAAACAACGTTGCTAGTAGCTTGTTCTTCATGTTGTTTCCTCCCGTCGTAAAAAATTATCCTACATGCTTAGTATACCAAAGGAACGGGATTATACACCGTGAGGGTAGGTACCCATTTTTATCAAATTGATGACAAATTGGTAAGTTTTTCTCCTAACGGTTTTCCCATTCACCTTTATCTATTACTATAGACGGAAAACGGTATTTCAAACCCTTTAGATATTTTTCATACTTCAGAGGGAGACATAGAACGAGCTTTTCTGGACGTAGGTGTTAAGTCACGAAATGACGATATCTTTGTGAAATTGACCGATAACTCTTGGGAATTGACCGATAACTTTCGGATAATGATCGATACATTTGTGAAAATGAACGATATCCATCCGAAACTGATCGATTTCTTATTCTCGGCATGTGGATAAAACAAAAAAGCGCACAAAAGTGCACTTTTTTGATTGTTTTATGAAATTTTCGAACGTAAATATGCGTTAATGAACATATCGATTTCCCCGTCCATAACTGCGCCTACGTTTCCTGTCTCTTCGTTTGTACGATGATCCTTCACCATGGAATACGGGTGGAACACGTATGAACGGATTTGGCTTCCCCATCCGATTTCTTTTTGCTCGCCTCGGATTTCAGCTAAACGCGCTTCTTCCTCTTCGACTTTAATTTGGTAGAGCTTCGCTTTCAAGAGGTTCATCGCACGCTCACGGTTTTTGATCTGTGAACGTTCGGTTTGACATGTCACGATCGCGCCCGTTGGAATATGCGTGATCCGGACTGCGGAATCCGTCGTATTGACGTGCTGGCCGCCTGCGCCGCTTGAACGGTACGTATCGATTTTTAAATCTTCTGTACGGATTTCAATATCGATGTCCCCGTCAAATTCAGGCATCACTTCTACAGATGAGAAGGATGTGTGTCGACGGCCTGATGAATCGAATGGCGAGATACGTACAAGACGGTGAACGCCTTTTTCCGCTTTCAAATAGCCGTATGCATTATGGCCTTTAATGGAAAGTGTCACAGACTTCACGCCGGCTTCGTCACCTGCTTGATAGTCAAGCGTCTCTACTTTATAGCCTTGGTCTTCAGCCCATCTTTGATACATACGGAGCAACATGGAAGCCCAGTCTTGGGACTCCGTTCCACCTGCACCAGAATGGATTTCAAGGATGGCATTGCTGCTGTCGAACTCGTCGCTTAATAGCATTTGCAAGTCGAAGTCTTCCATTTTTTTCTTGAACTCTTTCAGCTCGGAGACTAATTCTTCTTGAAGCTCTTCGTCAGCTTCTTCACGAAGCAATTCAAGCGTCATTTCCAAGTTTTCCTGCGTGTCACTCAATTCATGGAATGAGCCGACTGACGCTTTCAGTGCATTTGATTCCGAAATGACTTTTTGCGCGCTGTCCTGGTTATCCCAGAAGCCTGGCTCCAGCATTACTTCGTCTAATTCCTGCATACGTGCCTCTTTGTTTTCTAAGTCAAAGAGACCCCCTGAAGTCCGCTAATTTCTTAGCTGTTTTGTCAAGCTCGTTCCGTACATCGGATAATTCCATCATAGTTGTTCCTCCTGAAAATAAAAAAATGTGTGTTCAACAGGATTTCCGCTACAGGCGGACGCTTTCCGCGGGCGGTCCGTGAGCCTCCTCGTCGCAAGCGACTGCGGGGTCTCACCTGGACACGCTTTTCCCGCAGGAGTCGCCGCCTTTCACTACAATCCAAGTTACTTCAAAAATTGAAGTGACATAAATGAAACTTCCATCAGTAAGCGTAGATAACCGCGCTCGCTGATGGGAAGTCAAGTTGGTGCAATTTGTGCCTGACAGCAATTATTTGCCGTGGCAGTTTTTGTACTTTTTGCCGCTTCCGCAAGGGCACGGATCGTTCCGGCCGATGTTGACAGCGCGGCGCACTGGTTTTTTCGTCACTTTTTCGCCGTCTTCTTTCGGGTTGACGGCTTGCCCTTTCGCTACTTCCTCGCGCTCGAGGTTGTTGCGAATTTCAGCCTTCATGACATATTTCGCGGCATCGTTTTCGATGGACGTCACCATTTCCTCAAACATGGCAAAGCCTTCGGATTGATACGCACGAAGCGGATCCGTTTGGCCATATGCACGTAAATGGATACCGTGACGCAATTGATCCATCGCGTCAATATGATCGGTCCATTTCGAATCGATCGCCCGCAGAAGGACGACCTTTTCAAATTCGCGCATCCGATCCTCAGACATTTCAGCTTCCTTCTCATTATATCGTTCAATGACCGCATCGTGAATCATTGATTTCAATTCTTCTTCTGATTTTCCTTCCATGTCCTTCGCCGTCAACCGGCCTTCAGGAAGAAGGTTCGCACCGAGGAAATCTTCAAGACCTTTCAATTTCCATTCCGTTTCCTTCTCATCAGGTGCATGCATCTCAACGGCACGATCGATGACATTCGTCAACATGCCTTCAAGTACTTCACGGATATTCTCGGACGCAAGCACTTCATTACGTTCCTTATAGATGATTTCACGCTGTTGACGGAGCACATCGTCATATTGCAGCAAACGTTTCCGGGAATCAAAGTTATTCCCCTCGACGCGTTTTTGCGCAGACTCCACGGAACGCGATACCATTTTCGATTGGATCGGCGTTGTATCGTCCATGCCAAGCTTCGTCATCATGCCTTTCATTTGCTCGGAACCGAAACGGCGCATCAATTCATCTTCAAGAGACAAGTAGAACTGTGTCACACCCGGATCTCCTTGACGTCCGGAACGTCCACGCAACTGATTGTCGATACGACGTGATTCATGTCGCTCCGTACCAATGACCGCAAGTCCACCAAGATCTTGCACACCTTCACCAAGCTTGATGTCCGTACCACGGCCCGCCATGTTCGTCGCAATCGTGACGGCACCTTTTTGACCTGCTTCTAAAATGATATCAGCTTCATGGCCATGGTTTTTCGCATTCAATACATTATGTGGAATGCCATATTTCTTCAAGAAGTTCGAGATGATTTCAGACGTTTCAATCGCCACTGTACCGACAAGAACAGGCTGCCCTTTTTTATGGCGTTCCTTAATGTCTTCGGCAACCGCTTTATACTTCCCGTCCATTGACGCGTAAATCAAATCTGGACGGTCATCCCTCGCAATCGGACGATTTGTCGGGATCGCAATGACGTTCATATTGTAAATATTACGGAACTCTTCCTCTTCCGTTTTCGCTGTACCGGTCATACCGGATAGCTTATCATACATACGGAAGAAGTTTTGGAACGTAATTGTTGCAAGTGTCATCGTTTCATTTTGGACTTCAAGGCCTTCTTTTGCCTCAATCGCCTGATGCAAGCCATCGCTGTAACGGCGACCACTCATTAAACGTCCCGTGAACGAATCGACGATGACGACCTCGCCTTCTTGAACGACGTAATCGACGTCGATATGCATGCTCGCATGCGCCTTCAATGATTGGTTGATCGCATGGTTCAACGTAACATGCTTCAAGTCGAATAGGTTCTCGATGCCGAAAGCCTTCTCCGCTTTCTCGATACCCGATTCCGTCAAAACGACACCTTTCGTCGACTCATCATAAGAATAATCTTCTTCCTTTTTCAACGTAATGACGAAACGGTTCGCCAAACGGTATAGCTCCGCCGACTTCGACGCTTGACCGGAAATGATCAACGGCGTACGCGCCTCATCAATCAAAATGGAGTCAACTTCGTCAATGACCGCATAATGAAGCGGCCGTTGCACTTTATGCTCATCATACAGGACCATATTATCACGCAAGTAGTCGAATCCAAGCTCATTGTTCGTCGTATACGTAATGTCCGCTGCATACGCTTCGCGCTTTTCCTCTTTCGACAAGCTATTCAAGTTTAAGCCGACTGTCATGCCGAGGAATTCGAATAGCTCGCCCATTTCCGTCGCATCACGGCTAGCGAGGTATTCGTTCACCGTTACGACATGGACGCCTTTTCCTTCAAGCGCATTCAAATAAACCGAGAGCGTCGACGTTAACGTCTTCCCTTCCCCGGTCTTCATCTCCGCGATATTCCCTTCGTTCAACGCAGCTGCACCCATGATTTGGACACGGAATGGATACATGCCAAGCACACGGCGTGAAGCTTCACGAACGACCGCGAATGCTTCCGGCTGGATGTCATCAATCGACTCGCCGTTCGCAACGCGCTCTTGGAATTCCGCCGTTTTCGCTCTCAGTTGTTCGTCGGAAAGCCGCTCCATTTCGGCCGCATGCTCTTCGACTCTATCTGCAATCTTTTCAAGACGTTTTAAATCTCTTTTATTCGGATCAAACATTTTATTCAATACGCCAAGCATTTACGTCACATCCTCATTAAGTTCACCCTTCATTTTAACACTCTGAAAAGCACGGTGCAAATAGTCTGGGTAGATTAGTACAGATTTTTTGAAAAATCGTTTTTCTAAAACAGCTCGCAACTTTAAAACGGAGAAAAGCTTCGAAAAGCGCAAAAACGCTGTTCATTATTCATAAATCAAAAGAAGCGAGCATAATTACGCTTAGACACTCATAAATAATTATTAAGACGCAAAAACGGCACAAAAGGTGCATACATTATTTTCCCGCTCATAATAAAACCCCCGGATTTCTCCGGGGGCGATTCGTAGACGATTAATTCGTTTCAATCAATCCGTATTTACCGTCTTTCCGTTTATAGACGATGTTTGTGCCGTCAGATTCTGCATCAGTGAAGATGAAGAAGCTGTGGCCAAGCATGTTCATTTGTAAGATTGCTTCCTCTTGATCCATCGGCTTCAAATCGAATTGCTTCGTGCGGACAACTTGGAATTCAACTTCATCGGCCGCAACGTCTTCATTGCCGTTCTTTTCTCTCTCGACGGATTGCAGGAAGGCTGCGACACCTTCGCGTTCGCGGAATTTGCGGTTCACTCTTGTTTTATATTTCCGGATTTGACGCTCGAGCTTGTCGACGATCAAGTCGATTGCTGCGTACATATCGTCATGGCGCTCCTCAGCTCGGAGAGTCAAATTCTTCATCGGAATAGTTATTTCTACTTTAGTCTGTCTGTCGTTATACACTTTCAGGTTTACGTGGGCTGTTGCGTTCGCGCCCTCTGTGAAGTATCTTTCGAGCTTCAGTACTTTCTTCTCGACGTACTCACGAATTGCCGGAGTTACCTCAAGGTTTTCCCCTCGGATGTTAAAGTCTAGCATATGAACTCCTCCTTTAATTAACCGTTAATGTATACTTCTACATCTATATTTTAATTTCCTTCTTTTCATTCGAAGAAAAATTAAAATCTTGTCGAAATGTGACGGAATCATCACGTTGGAGTTTTTTAGCTCTTCTTCCTGTCCGTTGTCCCGATTTCCGTCCGCCTGCGCAGCTTCAGATCATCGACGATCAACTTCTCCATGGAAGGATCTTCAACAAAGTCTATACCGTACTGGAAACCGCCGGCGGATTGCTTTTTCCATGCAATCTTTCCTTCCACATCGATCGGCGTTTCGAAAAGGGTGAAGTGGAGCCGCACAGTAAGTGGCCCATTCTCTGTAGGTAAATCGAAATCGGTGGCGATTTTCGTTCCACCCGGACTGATATCGAGCAACAAACAGTCTCCCGGATTGGACTCATTCGCACTTTCTCCAATGACGATCCGAAAAGTTGCATTCAGGGGAGTCCCAAATGAATGCCTGAAATACTCATGTCGTTTATACAGCATTTCATCACCCTATTCCTTATCTATTCCCTATATTCAGTATACCAAATCTGGGGAGTATTATCTAACTTCAGCCATCTCCCTCGTTCGTCTCATCGTTCCGTCCAAAGTCTTAACAATCTGCTCGTTATCCGCGACTGTCGCATGCACCGTTGCATTTACTTCTTCCAGAGAAGCGCTTGATTGCATAAGCAGATCCGCGAACGTGCCAGTCATTTCACCGATATCGGACGTCTCTTCCGAAATGATTTTCATTTTGGAATCAAACATTTCAAACTTCCTATGCAGCCCATCCAACGTTTGATGCATCCGCTCAATTTTCTTTTCCGCCTGGACAGTCATCGTCCCTTGCGATTTCAATTTGCCGGTGCTCGCTGTTAAATTCTCGCGGGAGCGGCCGTTCATCGTATTGACGTCATTTAAGTTGCCATTGATTTCCGTCAGCGTCTCGGCTGTCATATTGGCGAGTTTCCGGATTTCTTCCGCAACAACCGCAAACCCTTTTCCGTGATCTCCTGCACGCGCAGCTTCAATGGACGCATTCAAAGCGAGTAAATTCGTCTGCTCCGTAATCGTCGCAATCGATTTTGCGAGTGCATTTGTCCGTTCAATGTTTTGGGTGAGCGCGCCGAATGAGCCATTCAAATCATTCAACAACTGTTCAACCTCATCCATGCCGGCTTGCACATTGCGCATCAGGACCACGACTTCATCGGATTCCGATCTTAGTTTTGCGGCTTCCTCAACCATCGATTGCGTCTCATTCTGCATATCGATGACATCGTTCTGTGTCCGACTCGCATTTTCTGCAATCTTGCCAATCTGTTCAGCTTCCTGCTCCACACCTGCCGCAATCGCATTCATAATGTCCAACAATTCTTTTTGAGAAGCAAGATGGCGTTCTGCCGTATTTCCGATTGACGTTAGATCATCCGCCACTTGCTCGACGTTTGCGTTTAAACTGCGGTGTTTCCGTTCCTCTTCTTTCGCAAGTTCCGCCTGTTCAAACGTGTATTGATTCACTCGCAACTCCAGTTTTTTTGTCTGCCTAATTTGGATAAGCAGTCCGACTGCCATGAGGATAAGCGGGAGCATCATGCTTCCTTTGCTTGACGCGATCTGTTCCTGGTACGGATAGTTCGTCAAAAATATGATCATAACAACGATGGATAGACCGAAGCCGTACGACATGATCCGCATCGAAGCATGGACGCTAGCGATTCCCGCAATGAAAAAGGCAATGCCGGCAGTCGCAATGGACGGATCCCCGACGATTCCATTGAAAATGGCGGCAAGCGAGGTAATCCCGATGATCGCCCATGGAAACAACTTTTCAATAATGATTATTTTCCGCGATAAAAGGAAGAAAATGACCGACATCGCCATTGGAATTGTCATGCTGATCGTCTTCAACGCATCTTGCCCGGTTAAAAAATAATAAATAGCTCCAATTAAGCTTGATGCGCCGAGTGTAATGAACAATATGAAATTTTTCTTCGCAAATTGCTCTTGCATTAATTTATCCACGTTTTCAGTTATCATTTCCATTCCCCCTTGTCGGTTTCGTTAATCCCTTGTCTCTATTTTCAATGTATCATGAATAGTAAATTTGTTCCATATGAAAAATAGTGCTGAAGTAATCTGAGGAACGGTTGAAAATGTCGGGACCGCCTGAAAGCTAGAGAGTATCGCGTGAAATGGCGCGATGTTCGCCTGAAAGCTGGATGGAACCGCCTGATAACCAGAGCGAATCGCCTGAAATGGCGCCATGTTCGCCTGAAAGCTAGATGGAACCGCCTGAAATGGCAGCCAGACCGCTTGATAAACAAACTAATTCGCTTGAAACAGTATCATAACCGCCTAATAACAGTCCTTACGATACATTCTGCGGACAAAAAAAGACGAAGGAAAATACTACATATTCCTTCGTCCGCTTATTATTGTTTCGTATCATAAAATGTGCCATCACGGGCAACTTTTCCGTATGGATTCACATAACTTTTGACATGTTCTTTCTTGGATTGAGCCGCAGTAATGTCGATACGTATTCTTTTTGTATAAGATGCAAGCGCTGCGGAGACTTCTTTTTCGAGTGCGACGAGCTCCTTGCCCAATACCTCTTCTTCTGGCGAGAAAGGAGCGATGATATCCGCCTGCAACGCATCCCTTTCATCGAGTAGCTGGTTAATTTCGTTGATGACGGCATCCCGATGTTCTTCCTCTGTGCGGCTTGTAGCTGACAGAAGCTGCCGGGCAACCTCTTGCCACCGGATCATTGCCGGCCGAATCATATTTCGTCCGTATTCGCGTACTGCTTCGTGCGATTGATTTGGATCACTTGCTTCCACGTATCGCGAAACTCCGTAATAATGTCTGCAGCTTCATCGTAAAGTGTGATGTCATTTTTAATATTTCCTTCAATCAAACGATTATTGACGAAATCATAGAGCACCATCATATTTTCAGAAACCGGAACGGACATGTCCAATGTCACCATCAGCTCGGACACGATTGCCTGTGCCTTTTGAGTCGCCGTATTCTTTTCTTCGATATTCCCTTGATCCATTGCCTTCTTTGCCTGTTGAATAAATTTCAAGCACCCATTATAGAGCATGAGTGTCAGTTCACCAGGTGTCGATGTGTTCACAGAGTTATTCTGATACGTTGCATATGGATTGTTAATTGCCATTGATTGCATATCTCCTTTTAAGGGGCTTTCTTTCTTCATAGAGAACGTTCCCTTTTACTTGCTATTCTTACTGGCCGCCAAACATGTTCATCATACTCGCTGACTGAGCATTCGCACGTTGAATGGCTTTTTCCATTGCGGTAAATTGTTTCCAAAGACGATTTTCTGTCATTTTCAAGCGATCTTCGAAACGTTCGATTTGTTGGTTCATGCTTTTGAGGGTACGGCCCAATACGAATGTATCATTCACCGCATCACTCGTACCAGCCTTCTTCTCAATGATTTTACGCGTATCACCGATCACTTTACGGTACTGCACTGCAATTCCGCCGTCTTTTGGATCTTTGTCATCGGTCGGTTTTTTATTGAACAATTGGTATACTTTATTAGGATCTGCGGAAATCGCCTCACGCAACTTCTTCTCATCAATAACGAGCTTGCCATTATCCTTATAGTTCATGGTCGTAGAAATCCCGAGATCACGCAAGCTCATCTTATCATTCTCTCCCGGACCAACATGGACCGAACTATTCATGATGGAGCGTAAACTTGTAAGCATACTTGAAATAGATGGATCGTTACGTAGCGTACCGCTCTTCGCTTTTTCTTCCCATAGCTCGATTTCTTTCTCTTTCATCTCTTTTTTCTGCTCGTCAGATAGTGGTTGGAAATTACGGTATTTCGGCTCGCGTATTTTAGCATTCAAGTCCTCAATCAGCTTATTGTAGTCATCCACAAATTTCACGACTGACTCGACCACTTTGTCAGTGTCAGGTGCGGAGCTGAATGTTACAGCAGTTGTTGTCGGTTCCTTCAGGTTGATTTCGAACCCGTTGATGGTGAATGTGTTAGAAGGACGGGTTGTTTCTAGACCATTGAATTTGAAACTTGCGTCTGTCCCTCCTCGATTATTTGCTGATGCGAGATCAGTAGGCAATTTTAACAGTCCTGCATCGCCGGAAATTTCTATTTTCCCTGCTCCAGTATTCTTAGCAGACATCGCAATAACACCTTTACCTGAATCGAAAAATGCATTTACACCCGTCTTTTCATTTATCTCTTTAAGTACTGAATTTATCGTTGAGTCTGCAGTGACTACAATGTTAACCGCTTCCTGCTGATTAGGTGCTTTGATTGATATTGTTCCAGTACCTAATCCAAGTTCACTAAACTTAGCCTTTGAAAATTCCTCAGATGTTACTTCATTCCCACCAATTTTCAGTTTTCCTTGATCGAAAAACGAGTCTCCATGCAAAGTCGCCTGTGTAGCCAAACTATTAACTTCAATTGTTCCCGAGAACTCACCTGTCGCGTTCAAAGCACGAATGCTAACCGCGGCCTCATTCGAGTTGTTCATCTTCTTCACATTAAACGTGCTTTCCTTCATAATTGTGTCAAACAGATTGTTATATCGAGAGAATAGATCTCTATTAATGCTGCGATAATCATCCAACTGCCATTCCAAGTACTGCTTCTTCTGAGTAATCTTATCCAAAGGGATACGATTCGCTGTCATCATATCTTTGATAATCTGTTCCGTATCCATTCCTGTCGCTAATCCACTAATTCGCATGTGTTAAGTACCTCCTCAAATTTTCCGGTCGATGAGCAATCCGACAAACTCCTTCATGGCTGCGTAAATATCCATCAGTTTTTTCGAAGGAATCTCTCGGACCACTTCGTCTGTTTTCGAGTCGACGATTGTCACGTAGTATTCCTTTAGTTCATTATGCAATTTGAATCGTAATTGCGTGTTTACGCTTTCGAGGAACTTATTCATACTATCGGTCATCTGCTGCGCTTTTTCAACGGGCAGTTGACGTTCTTCCCCTTTTTGCTGTTCGTTTTGTACGGAGACGGCTTGCACTTCCGCTACCGCGATTCCCCTATCCGGTGCTGCACTTTCCACTTTTACGCTCATTTGCTGTGTGCTGTTCGCTCCCCCAATTCGTCCGACCATACTCCAAACCCTCCCTGTTTTTGAAAATCCCATTACTCTTTCTATCGGCCTTCGTCGAGAAAAGTTGAGCCAAACTGGAAAAATGATTGGAATAAAAAAGTGTCTCCAAGCCAAAAGCGGCTTAAGAGACACCTATTATTTCATGAGCATTTTACACAAGCTCCCACTGTCAATTTTCCCGACGTGCGTTTTCGGCAGCTCGGGCAGCACGATGAACTTTTTCGGAACTTTATAGGAAGCCAGCGAAGCTTTGCAATGTGTTACTAGCGAAACCTCATCGAAACTATATTCCGCGTCAATCGCAACAAATGCGACGACCGTTTCTCCCCACACGGCATCGGCAAAACCGACGACAGCGGCTTCTCGAATGCCTTCATACGTGACGAGGCACTGTTCGACTTCTTGCGGATACACATTTTCTCCGCCTGTAATGATCATATCTTTTTTTCTACCGACGATAAACGCATCTCCGTCATCGTCAATTTTCGCAAGATCACCCGTACAAAGCCATCCGTCCTTCATGACTTGTATTGTTTCACGTGGTTTATTCCAATAGCCGGAAAAGACATGCGGACCTTTCAGCAGCAATTCACCGATCTCGCCGGTCCGGCAACGATTCCCTTGATCGTCCACCACTTGTATTTCATTGAACAGCATGCTTTTCCCGACAGACCCAATCTTCCTCTCCGCCAATTCGGGGTCGATGAAGAAATTATTCGGTCCCGCCTCCGTCAAACCATACCCTTCCTTGAATCGCAGCCCTTTTGCACGGAAGGAATGGTAAACCGTCTGCGGACAAGGCGCTCCCCCGGACAGGAAGACGTTCATCGATGGAAATGAAGATTGCCTGAAATAGGATGTTCCAATCATCAATTGATACATCGTCGGCACAAACAATGAGATCGTCGCTTCATATTTATCCGTTGCGATAAGTGCTTCCGTCGGTTCAAACTTATGCCCGACTACGACTGTTCCGCCCGCCATAAGCAATGGGATGCTCAATGCGTTAAGCCCGCCCGTATGAAAAAGCGGCATATAACTGATCGTCGTATCACGGCTTGACAATCCCCAGCTTGCAATCGTATTGAGCGAATTCCAATTGACCGCATCATTGGAAAGCATGACCCCTTTCGGCAACCCAGTCGTGCCGCCCGTATAAATGATCATCCACGTGTCGGATCGATCATGAAGATCGGACGGTTGCCAGCTTACCGTTTCACGAACCGTCTCGATAACGGAAAGCGAAATGGAATTCTTCGCTGACAATCCATCCATACGATCTTCGAAATCATCGTGGAAAAGAAGCAAAACCGGATTGCAGTCATCGAGCAGCGCTTGCAATTCAGGTTGGCTTAACCGCCAATTAAGCGGGACGTATAGTAATCCTTGCAGTCCACAAGCGAACAGGACGGCGAAGAGCTCCGGGTTGTTCGGCGAATAGACAGCAATGCGCTCCCCTTTTTCGTATCCTTGCTCTCGGAAAAAGGATACCCATCGAAGGATTCGATCTTTTAAATCCGCGTAAGTCCAGCACGTCTCCGAATGGACGTCAATCAATGCGGGCCGTTCCGCGGAGAGTGCGGCCCTTTTCAATATCCAGCCATGCTCATGGAACACGCGGAACCCCTCCTTCTATTACATCGTTATGCCGCCATCAACATGTAAAACGTGTCCGTGGACATAGTCCGATTCTCCGCTCGCTAAGAAAAGATACGCATTCGCGATGTCTTCAGGCTTTCCGAGCCGTTGCAATGAAACGACCGATTCCATCTGTTTTATGATTTTCTCCGGCATTTTTTCAACCATAGCTGTCGCCGTGAAACCAGGTGCTACCGCATTCACGTTAATCCCTTTACGCCCTAATTCCTTCGCCCACGTCTTCGTCATCCCGACGACCGCCGCCTTTGTCGCCGCATAATTCGTTTGACCGAAATTCCCATACACGCCGCTGACAGAAGATGTATTGATGATTTTTCCTCTTCCGGCTGAAATCATATGAGGCGCGACTGCTTGCGTACAATTGAAAACGCCAGTCAAGTTCACGTCCAAAACTCGTTGGAAATCAGCAGGATCCATTTTTAAAAGTGTCGCGTCTTTCGTTATGCCCGCATTATTAATTAACACATCGATTTGCCCGTGTTGCGCAAGCGTCTGCTCTACGAGGCTTGCGACGCTTTCACGGTTGACGACATCGACTTGTACGAATGTAACGTCATGTCCTTTTTCCTGTAAAACCGATTCCTGCTCTTTTCCTGCATTGTCGTCAAAATCCGCCATAATGACAGAAGCCCCTTCTTCCGCAAAACGCTCGCACGCAGCAAGGCCGATTCCGTTCGCTCCTCCAGTAATGATCGCCACTTTCCCCGATAGTCTCATGCTGTCCTCTCCTTACTCCAAAAACGATTCGATTGTTTTCGTTAGTTTGTCTACATTATCGACTAACGGCGAATGCCCCATATCTTCAAGCGAAACGAACGTCGCATTGTCGCCGAGGTCTTCCATAATTTCTTCCGTCATTTGCGCATTGACGACGTAGTCCCGGTCCCCTCGCAAGACGAGCACAGGGATGTCGATATCCTTCGCCTGGTTGCTGCCCTCATTCAAGCCGTTATGGTGCGGGCTAATATTGAATGTGTTCAATGAGTGATACACATCCGCCAAATTCCGCTGCGTCAGCATATCATCAATATATTCATCGTATTTCGCTGCATCCGGCTGATTATGCGTGTAGATCAATGCGTTCCAGACTGCTTTCAGCCCTTCCCGGTTTTCCGTATCGTACAATCCTTGCATCGGTATTGTTTTGCCAGCGTCCTGCTCGACATCATCGATCGTTTGGAGACGATGTTCGAGATTCGGACTGCCATCCTCCTTTGTCCCGAAAAACGGATAGCCCCGCGTGGAAGCGGATGCGAGCAAGACAAGCTTTTCACATTTGCCCGGATGATCCGCCACGTATTGCATGCAGATCGCGCCGCCCGTCGACCAGCCTACTAAATGAAAATCTTTCAGGCCCAACGCTTCAATGAATCCATGAAGATCTTCCGAAAAATCGCAGATGCCTGTCACTCTTTCGTTGTACGTGGATTCCCCAAACCCGCGGTTATCCGGCGCGTAAATCTTATGCTTCGGATCCATCGCGTCAATGAGGATGTCCCAATGCTTCGACGACGTCATATTGCCGTGGACGAGAATGACGACTTGCTCGCCGCCTTCTCTTTCCCGATACGCAATTTGTTCATTGTTCGCCAAGGTCACTTTATTCAGTCCCACTTTTTGAAGTGCCATTTTCCTTTTCCCCCTCGCTTTTTCCCCATTTCACCGTAATCGCTCCCCACGCGTAACCGATACCTGCGCTGACGAGTACAGCGATATCTCCATCATTCAATTTATTTTCCGTTTGAGCAAGCTCTAAAGACAAAATTTGGTCCATTTGCCCAATATGACCGTATTCATGTAAATAAACTGATTGCTCTTCCTGAAGACCGAGCTCGCGCAGGACGTAATCATGCGCCGACCTCTTCATATGCAAGATTGCGAGATAATCAATGTCCTTCTCGGTAAGTCTGCTTTTTTCCAATGAACTGCGGATGACCTTCAAGAAGTTTTCCATCGACTTCTGTTCAAGCCGCGCTTTCATTCCGATCGGGTCAAGCACATCCAGACGGTAAAGGCCGTTGTCCAGATCTTCTGACGTGAGCGGCTTCTTCGTCCCACCGACAGGAACGACGACATCCTCCGAGAAGGATCCGTCCGTTATGAGTTCCGCTTCCATGACGATATTTTCAGGATGATCGCGCCGTAAAATCATCGCGGCACCACCCGCGGCCAAGTTAAACATGAAACGGGTCCTTTCATTTCCATAATCGATGAAATCGCCGTTTCGATACCCTCCCGCGAGAAGGACCGTCTTAATTTCCGGATCTGATAGCATAAGGCTTTTCGCCACTTTCATCGCCATGATCGCCGTTCCGCAGCGGAGCGCGACGTCGAAAGCCCATGCATGATAGGCACCAAGCTCCTCCTGCATTTTAATGGCAGCTGTCCATAACGGGTATTCCTTATGCTCTTCCCCGATATAAATGATGACGTCAATTTCCTTCGGGTCGACTTGCCCTTTCCGGAGCGCTTCTCGGGCTGCCCATACGCCCATTGCGACAGTATGATCGTGCTCCCCAGGAATCGGTTTTTCCGTTATGCCCATCTTCGTCTTCACGACGTCCACCGGCAATCCCGATTGTTCCGCAATTTCCTCCGCAGTCATTTTTGTTGACGGAATATACGTGCCCGTACTAACAATACCGACAGACGTCATGAGACTTCCTCCTTCCCGAGCGGACGAGTCTTCGTTTTACGCTTCCAGAACTTCTCGCGTATCGTCCCGACAATGCCTCGTGGGAAGAAGATGACCGCCAGGATATAGACGATTCCGAAGAAAATGATCCATCTTTCAAAAATCGGATACTCCTTCGCGAGGCCCGATAAATAATGTTGGGCCAATTCGATGACACCTGCACCAACAATCGGGCCGATCAACGTTCCGACGCCGCCGATGATCGTCATGAGCAACGCGTCGAGCGTAATATCCATTGTCAGTACGCTAGTGTTGACGAATCGCAGAGAGACTGCATATAGCGAGCCCGCCAAGCTTGCGATAACTCCAGCCACAACGGACGCGATAACTTTATAATGCAATGTGTTAAATCCGAGCGACTTTGTCCGCTGTTCATTCTCCCTTACCGCGACGAGGACACGCCCGAACGGCGAATTGACGAATCTCCGCAACAGCAAATAGACGAGCACAAGACAGATGAGCGTAGCGAAATAAAACATCATCCTGTCCTTGAAAAACTCAGGTGCCTTGAACGTAAATCCGTCATTTCCCTGAGTTACTGTACGCCATTTTTCCGCGAGCACTAAAAACAGTCCGGAAACGGCTAACGTGAGCATCGCGAAGAAATGGCTTTTCAGCCGCAGCGTCATGAGTCCGATAAAGAAACTGATCAATGCCGCAAGCAGCATCCCACAAACGATCGACAGGATAAAGACACCGATCGTTGGCTCCATCCTTTTCAGCATGACTGCGGTCGTATACGCTCCCATCCCGAAGAACATCGCATGCCCGAATGAGACGATGCCCGTATAGCCGAGCAAAATATCATAGCTCATCGCCAAAATCGAAAAGATGAATATCTGCGTCAACAGAATCGTCCATGTCCTGGAATCCGAAACGAGCGGGAAAACGGCGAGTACAATGACAATGATTGCAAGAAACAGGTTGTTCCATTGGAATTTGTTTTTCATGCCGTCACCCCTTTGCCGTGAAAAGCCCTTGCGGACGGAATATTAATACGATTGCCATAAGCAACATATTGACCGCAAGTGATAGAGCGGGAACGTAATACGCCATATAACTTCCCGCGAGACCGACCAAAATGGCGGCAAACAACGAGCCCGGGAAGCTGCCCATCCCGCCGATGACAACGACAATGAACGCCAAAATCGCAAATTCAAAACCCATTTCCGCGTAGATGACACCTGAATACGGAGCAAACAGAACGCCGCTCAACGCTGCAAGCGCAGCACCTGCCATGAAAACGTACAAGAAAACGCGCTTAATATTGATGCCAAGCGCCTGAACCATGTCTTTATCCAATACGCCAGCACGAACGATCAGGCCGATTTTTGTCCTTTGCAGCATGTATTGGAAAATGCCAAAAATGACGAAGCCTACGATGATAATGAATAACCGATATTTAATGATAAGGACGTCCCCGAACTCCCAGCTACCCGCCAAATACGGAGGCACTTTCGCCGCGATTTGATTCGGCCCCCAAACGACTTTCAGCATTTCAGCAAGCACAAGCATGAAGCCGAGTGTAATGAGGATCTGCTGGACGTGATTGCCATACACCGGCGTAATGATCAGCTTTTCGGTAATGAAACCGAGGATGATTCCTGTAAGGATGGCGCCAAGAATGCCGACGATGAAGCTTCCCGAGATCGTATAGAACCATACGCCTGAAAACGCACCCCACGCGAACAGTCCGCCATGCGCGAAATTCAGCACGCTCATGAGTCCGAAAATGAGTGTCAAACCGGAAGCGAGAAGGAAAATGAGCATGCCCGTCGCCAAACCGTTTATCGTTAAATTGATAAGTAAATCCATCGTGCAGCCCCCTTCATCCGATTCCTAAGTATTTGCGTTTTATTTCTTCGTTGTGGATTAAATCTGCCATATCCCCTGCATGGACCGTTTCCCCGTCGTCAATGAGCGTATAACGGTCGCCAATCCGGCTCGCCATAATGAAGTTCTGTTCCACGAGCACAATCGTCGTGCTTTTCTTCATTTCCGTAATGGCTTCCATTACCTTCTCTACGACGATCGGTGCCAACCCTTTCGACGGTTCATCGATAAGGAGCAGCTTGCTGTCATTGACGAACGCACGTGCCATCGAAAGCATTTGCTTCTGCCCACCAGATAAATGTCCTCCGTCCTTCTTCCAAAACTTCTTTAAATCCGGAAATAGTTCCAGCACATAATCTTGTCGCGCAAACGCCGCTTCGTCTTCTTTCCGCATAGCTACTTTCATATTCTCCTCAACGGTCAAATCGCCGAAGATACCTTGGTCTTCCGGCACATAGCCGATTCCGGCGTTTGCAATCGTATACGTCGGTTTTTTCGTAATATCCTGTCCAATGAATTCAACGCTACCTTTCGAAGCAGGCGTCAATCCCATAATCGTCTTCAATGTCGTCGTCTTACCCGCTCCGTTCCTGCCAAGAAGAACGCTCACTTCCCCTTCACGCGCTTCGAATGAAATGCCTTGAAGGATATGGTACTGGCCGATATGCGTATGGATGCCATCAACTTTCAGCAAGGTTTTCATCGTAAAGGCCTCCCAAATACGCATTTTGTACAGTTTCGTTATCCATAATTTCTTTCGGGCTGCCATCCGCCAGCAGCTTGCCGTTGAAGAGCACCATGATGGAATCCGACAAATCCAAAATCATATCCATTTTATGCTCGATCAACAAAATCGTTTTTTCACCCGTCTGTTTGATTTTTCGGATGACGTCCAATATCGCTGGCACTTCTTCAAGGGACATGCCGGCCGTCGGTTCATCGAGCAACAGCACTTCTGTGTCGAGCGCGAGCAGCATCGCGATTTCAAGCTTCCGCTTCTCCCCATGGGATAATTGGCTTGCGATGGCATGTTCTTTGCCATCGAGCAGCACGAGGGCAATCAATTTCTCCGCCTCTTCGATGAGCTGCTTATAATGGATAAAATGCCGGATCATTTGATACCGGATTTTTTTTTTTGATTGGACTGCAAGCCGGACATTTTCCAGCACCGTCAAATTCGGAAACACATTCGTTATTTGGAATGAACGGCCAAGCCCTTTCCGCGTCCGGGCAACTGCAGATAAAGGAGCCATCGATTCTCCTTTGAAGAAGACGTCCCCTTCCGTCGGTTTCAGTTCACCGCTCAATAAATTGAAAAACGTCGTCTTGCCCGCGCCATTCGGCCCGATGATCGACTTCAAGTGCCGTGGCGGCATTTCAAAATTTACATGCGATACGGCCGTATGCCCGCCGAATCGGATTGTCAGGTTTTCTGTTCGTATAATCGGTTCCACTCGTTTTCCTCCTTCCCATCCTTCTCAATCAGATCAAACTGTTTTGATGTGATTGAGAAGGACAGCGAGTTCACTGTCCTTCCAAATTCCCTATAAGTGATCAGTTATTGATTGGCGGCTCAGTTTCTTCAGGCGAAAGCTCCCTGATGAGAACCGGAACCGGATATGGCACGCCATCTTGCTTTTCAAGCTTGATGGAATAAAGCGTTTGCAACGCTTGGTGATCTTCGGCTCGGAAAGTCATCTTTCCTTTTGGTGTGTCGAATGACATGCCTTCCATAACACCGATCAACGTATTGCCGTCCGCGTCTCCATCCGTCTTCTTCAACGCTTCAACAATCGCGATGGCAGCAGTCATTCCACCTGGCGTGAACAAGTCAGGAACTTCGCCGTTATAGCGCGCTTTGTGCTCCTTGACTAACCAATCGTTAATTTCATTGTCAGGAAGCGTATGGTAGTAAACCGAGAACCCTTCCATGCCGACGAGCGGCTCCATGATGGAAAGTGCCGGGATATCCGGTGCACCTGTCGAGATTTTGATGCCTTTCTCTTGCATCTTCAAATCAGCGATCTGGTTCCAAGGCGAGTTCGCCCCAGCCCACACGACAAACATGTAATCAGGGTCTGCTTCAATGATCTTCTGCAAGTTGGATGTGAAGTCCGTTGCTGCTGGATCTGCGAATTCTTCGATAACAATTTCTGCCCCTAAATCTTCAGCAGCTTTCTTGAATGCTGCGACACCATCCCATCCGAATGAATAATCCGGTGCGAATGTCGCGATTTTAACGCCAGGACCCGCGATTGCAGCAGCCCCTGCGACAGCGTCTTGAGACGAGTTTCTTGCCGTCCGGAAAATGTATGGGTTGAACTCCGAACCTGTAATGCTGTCCGCTACAGCTGGTTCAACGATCATAATTTTCTCGTATTCTTCCGCTAATGGAAGTACTGCGAGCGTGTCCCCAGAACTAGAGGAACCGACGAGGAAATCCACTTCATCTTCTTCTAAAAGCTTTGTCGCTTTTTGGACAGCGACTTCAGGTTTCGTTTCCGTATCTTCGAAAATGAATTCGATTTTCTTGCCTGCGACTTCCATCGTGCCGCCAGTCGCATATTCAAGACCGAGCTCGAAGCCTTGTCTTGTTTGCTTTCCATATGATTCGAGCGCTCCAGTCAATGAAGCGAGGACACCAATTTTAATCGTGCCGCCTTCTTCACTGCTCGCTTCTCCCGATACAGGCGTTGTATTCGATGGCGTTTCCTTTTCAGAAGACGATGCATCTCCTTCTTCTGATTTGCTGCAAGCCGCGCTAATGACTAGCATCATTGCAAATAATAGAACTAACCACAATTTCTTCTTCATACTGCAACTCCTCTCTCCCACTCGTTTTGTAAACGCTTTCTTCCTGTCTATTACTCTAGCGATGCGGAGTTGCAAAAGAGTTACAAAGCAATGGACAAGCCGGTTTGAGCGCTTGGGCGAAGTTCTTGAGCGCGGGGGCGGAATTCTTGAGCGCGGACTTGGTTTCTTGAGCGCGAAATGGAAATCTTGAGCGCGGATTCGGTTTCTTGAGCGCGAAACGGAATTCTTGAGCGCGGAGTCGGTTTCTTGAGCGCGAAACGGAAATCTTGAGCGCGGATTCGGTTTCTTGAGCGCGAAATGGAAATCTTGAGCGCGGAGTCGGTTTTCTTGAGCGCGAAATGAAATTCTTGAGCGCGAAATGGAAATCTTGAGCGCGGATTCGGTTTTCTTGAGCGCGAAACGGCTTTCTTGAGCGCGGGCAATGCAAAGACGGCCCCGGAATCCGAGACCGTCCTATAATTCATTCATAATCATTTTGTACATCTGCTCAGTCGTTTCCATAGGTTCGATGGATAACTCGTCTTGCAAAACAGATTGGCATTTGCGGTACCATTTGATAGACTGCGGGCGGTTTTGGAGCTGGTAGTGGGCGTACATGAGCAAGCGATACGCTTCCTCCCATGTTTGATCGATCCGCAGCAGTTTCTCCGCCCATTCGATTGTTTTTCCGTAGTTTTGCAGCCTCGTATATGATTGTGCGAGGCGTTCGAGTGCTTGGATGTAGAGCTGTTCGATGCGCTCGCGTTCTTGTGCAATCCATTCGACAGACAGCTTTTCCTCGAACAGTTTCCCTTTATAAAGGGCAGTTGCTTTCAATAGTTGGTCTACTGCTGTCTCGGCGGTCTTTTCCGCCAAGCCGGATTCCACATACTCTATGAAACGATCAAGATCCGTCCGGATGTCGGCTTTCGGGTTCAACCGGTACATCGTCTGTTTGCGGAGAATGAAAAACGGATTTTCCCTTGCACTCCGGTTCGGCTCGATCACTTTCAGCAATGCATTCAAGGCCACTTTAAAATCCCGGTCAGCGCTCTTGTCGTCGGCATCTTCCCAAAGTGCCTGCATGATTTCCTCTTTCGGGACGAAACGGTTTTTATTCAATAATAAATAAAGAAAGATCTCCTTCGACTTATCCCGTTGCCATTTCCGGTCGTCGACTTCTTCAAGCCCAAGTTGAATCATGAAAGGCCCTAATAGCTGGACATCGATTTTATAGCCTGGATGGGAAGCGGTTTCCTCTAGTCCAAGGAGATGAATGGCGTGCTGAATACCAGTGTGCTCCTTATGGATACGTGCCGACTTGAGCACTAAAGGATGGATGGACTGGCGATCGAACGGGCCGAAAACGGTGTCGGCCGTCAGGAAGAAGGAATAAACCGTACAAAGTGTGAAAAATCGTTCGGCGTGCTCCGAAAAACGTGCTTCATTTCCGGTTCTGCCGTACAAATTCATCGACCAAAACGCTGTCACCATTTCTCCGTACACATCTCCACACGTTTGGAATAAACGGTCCGCCTCACTTAAATGGCGTTCCATGTCCGAATCATTTCCTGCATAATAATGAACGATTGCGAGCCCAATATGAATCAGTGCAGAAAGCCAGCCATCGTTGACCTTCTCCGTCTCCCGCAAACCCGCCTCTCCGTACCGGATCGCTTCCGCATATTCTCCTTGCCGCGCTGCCACAATCGACAACCCCATATACGGCTCTGCATTCCCGCGCGACACATTCAATTCATCCATCCGCTCGATCGCCCGGATATAATGTTCTTTCGCAATTGCTGCATCGCCGGAATCGGCAATCGTTCTCGCGTGGCCCATCCGGATGAGACCGACCGCTTCAATGAAACCCGATTTCTCCGCCTTTCCGAGCTCGACCCCTCGTTCGGCACTCTCCAATGCGAGCTCATTTTGCCCCGTCATCGAGTAAATTAAAGAGAGTAAAATGTCGGTTTCCCTGTGAGCATCAGGCAATGTTGAATCATCGATACGTTCCGTTAAGATTGCTTGCGCTTCATGCAATTGGCCGGTCCGAAGCGCAATTCTTGCATCTAAATTGCCTTCCCGGAGAATGCTTTTATCATGGATCTCCTGCTCCACCCATTTTGCAGCATCGGCAGCTTTACCGAGATTGACGAGGTTTTCTGCGAATTGCCGTTTCAACAACTCCATTTCCAATTCGCTTGTCCTTTCGCTCTTTTCCGCGAAAAGGATCGCATTCATCAAATACGGATCTGCGAGCCCAGGTTGGATCGTGTCGAGATAAATATTCGCGATTCCCGCATGTGCGCGGCCTGCATAATAATCATCACCCTGGTTTTCGGCTGCTACTATACATGCCGAATACGCCACTCTCGCTTTCTCGTAAAAAGCACGGTACCGATGCGCCTCCCCTTCAAAATAATAGAGTGGATAAAATCTTTCGAGCACGTCAGGCGATAAGCTTTTGACAATATCAAGCAGCCATTCGAACTGACCGGCTTTAATGAGACTTGCCCCATTATCGATGATGATTTGACCGATGAATTCGGAGTCACCACTTTTGACAGCATGTGAAATCGCTTGGATCGGGTTTGCCAGCCGAACATAAAATTCAGCGGCCTTTTTTTGTATTGAATGAAACCGATCCGGATCGGCCGTTTGCCATTTCCGTTCCAAAAATTGCTGGAAGAGGGCGTGGTACCGGTATGTCCCTTCCCCGAGTGTTTGAATAAACACATGCCGCTCCGCTAATTGCTCGAGTATGCTTGCCGCTTCATTCCCATAAAACGTACCGACAAGCTGCAAGGAAAACGTCGGAAAGATTGAATAGGCCAACAGCCAATTCTTCTCTTCCTCGCTCATCCGGTTGAACACTTCCTCGGACAGATAGGCGAACAGTTCATGCAGGGCGGGCTTCATCGCGGTCGGCAAATGGGTTTCACCACCTGCAAGATGGAGCGCCAGTAAATTGACCGCAATCGCCCATCCTTCCGTCAAACGGATGACCGATGCCGCCTCCGCTTCCGTTAGCGTCTGTTCGAAATAATCCTCGTAAAAAACGGCGACTTCCTCTTCCGAAAATAGAAAGTCTTCCTCCGTCAGCTCGTTCAGTTGGCCAGTCACCTTCAATTTGACGAGGCTCGCCCAACGCGGACGGTTCCGCGTCGCAACAATAAGATGTATGTTCGGTGGCAATGAACCGATCATCTTTTCAACGAGATAATTGACTAAAAACACATGGTCGACATGGTGAAAATCATCGATGACAATGAAAAGGGAGGTGTCGATTTCACAAAGTTCATTCATGAAAAGGGCAAGCCATCGTTCAAGATCCATTTCTTTCGGATGCAATGTCGGCTCCTCCCATTCAGACAAGGAAGACCCGAATTCCGGCACGACACGACGGATACTTTGCGTCAAATATGTAATAAAGGGAAGGACGTCATCATCTTCATCCGTCACGGAATACCAGCTGTATGTCGCTTTCGTATCATGAAAATACGCAGAAAGACCCGAACTTTTCCCATACCCTGCCCCGCTATGCAATAGCGTCAGCTTCACCCGATCCGCCATCTTCATCTTTTTAATGAACGAAGCTCTCCGCATATACGTGGCGGACGGCGTTGGCGGCATTAGCTTTGATAGTAAAATGGGCTTTGTCTGCATCGATTCTCACCTACCCTAGTATCTCTTTCTAACTATTTTAACATAGAAGGTTCTGAATTGGATGACATCTGTAAAAAAACACCTTCTAACCAGTTTCGCTGTGGAAACTGGAAAGAAGGTGTTATGACTAGTTTACAATTTCATCACCAAACCGCAATCGATCCATCTGTTCTCGCTTCGGTCCCGCCAGAAAGGACGCCTGTTTCCGGGTCGCGCCAAATGATCTGGCCCCTGCCGAATGATCCGCCGTCCAATGTAGGGACGACTTGATGCCCTAGCCTGACGAGCGCTTGGGCAATATGATTCGGGAAATCCGGCTCTACGTGCACTTTATTCCCTTCAATCCATTGCCAGCGCGGCGCATCGAGCGTCGCTTGTGGATTCAAATGATAATCGACCGTGTTGACGACGACTTGGAAATGGCCTTGCGGTTGCATGAAACCGCCCATGACACCGAACGGGCCGACCGCTTGTCCATCTTTCGTGAGAAACCCTGGAATGATCGTGTTATACGTCCGTTTGCCCGGCTTCAAGACATTCGGATGGTTCGGATCAAGCGAGAAATCGACGCCTCGGTTTTGGAGCGCAATGCCTGTTCCCGGCACGACAACTCCCGACCCGAAGCCCATATAATTCGATTGGATGAATGAAACCATATTCCCCTCTTCATCCGCAGTCGCCAAATAGATCGTTCCGCCTCGAGGCAGCTCGAATGGTTCCGGCGCTGTTGCCCGTTCCTTAATTTCTGTGGCACGTTTCTTTGCATAATCCTTCGACAACAATTCCTTAACATCAATCGGCATCTCTTTTTGTTCGGTAATGAATGCCTTTCCGTCAATGAAAGCGAGCTTCATCGACTCGATCTGTTCGTGCAATGACTGAACGTCTCCAGAAACGGCAGGATTCATTTCGGAGAAAATATTGAGCGCCATGAGCGCCACGATGCCTTGCCCGTTCGGCGGGATTTCCCATACGTCATAGCCACGATAATTCGTCGAAATCGGATCGACCCATTCCGCTTTGTAGTTTTCAAGATCAGATTTGCGTAAGTAGCCGTTGTTCTCAGCCACATGTGCATCAATCAAATCCGCAAGCTCGCCTTTATAAAAGGACTCTGCATTCGTTTCGCCAATGGAACGCAATGTCTTTGCATGATCCGGCGACTTCCACATTTCCCCGATTTCAGGCGCACGGCCATCCGGCGCGAATACTTTGAACCACTCGTCGAATTCAGCTGAATCAAGCGATTTGAATTTATTATAGGCAATTTTCCAGTACTTCCCTAAAACCGGCGTCAACGGATATCCTTCCTCCGCATAACGGATGGCAGGGGCAAGCGTTTCACTCAATGGCAGCTTGCCGAACCGTTTCGATAGTTCCGCCCAAGCAGAAGGAACCCCCGGCACGGTAATCGGTGTGAAGCCGAACGTCGGAATCTTTTCGTGCCCCGCCTCTTTCATCGCATCCAGTGTCAACGCTTCCGGCGCAGGTCCGGACGCGTTCAAGCCGTACAGCTTATCCTTCATCCAGACGATTGCAAATGCGTCGCCCCCAAGTCCGTTCGTTGTCGGCTCGACGACCGTAAGCGCAGCTGCCGTTGCAATCGCGGCATCGACCGCATTCCCGCCCTTCTGCATTACTTCAATGCCCGCTTGAGACGCCAGCGGTTGCGACGTCGCCACCATTCCTTTCCGCGCGAATACGGTATGGCGAGTTGTTTGGTGTGGGTTGTATAAATAGTCCAATGGAATTCCCCCGTTTTTTCTTCTATTATACGACACTTTCGCTAGAATGGAGGAAAACTTTAGAATAGTAGTTTTTGTCGGAAATAAAATCCTTAGAATAGCAAAAAGCAAAAATAAATCCCGCTATTGGCCGAATGCCAGCGAGCGGGATTGTTATGATCATTCATTGACCGGGCAGACGCTTTTCACGGAAACGGCGGCCGGATGATTCGGCATAGAAGGGAGAGCGGTACTTGAGAATTGGATCATCCGAACACTCAAGACCTTCAACCTCAAGCGTCGGATCGAATACGAAAGATTCGGCCTCATCTTCCCGTACAGACTTTAGTGTCAAAATACCCGCATCGATCATCTGTCGATCTTCTGGCCATCTGACACTCGGATCATCCACCGGATCGCCATCCTCGCCGATCTGGATCATCAAGCGGAATTGCACACCCTCATCTTCCATACGGGCTAGCAGTTCCTCCTCCAAATCATTCATCGTTTTTAAAATTGAACCTTCCTCTTTAGAGACGGGCGCCCATCGAAATCTGACAGCCTGCCGCTCATCTTGCCCATTGACCAAATAATACGAATGGAGCGCATGGTACGTTTCTTCTGCAAAACTAGCAGGCGGTTTGAGCTGCTTCAACAACGTAGGCACTGTCCGAAATTCAGGGTCTTTCCGAAGCACGCGCCATTTTTCACGCCATGACAACTCACCCTTTGTCATCACTTTCAGCAGCCGCACAAACGCTTCAGGCGTCTTCGTAATG
Organism: Sporosarcina sp. SAFN-015; assembly: GCF_051966875.1. Classification (GTDB taxonomy): domain Bacteria; phylum Bacillota; class Bacilli; order Bacillales_A; family Planococcaceae; genus Sporosarcina. Next base: position 161,959 of record NZ_JBQCKP010000004.1, read on the forward strand.
AATACCGGCACATTCGCCATCACCAAATTCGTGAATGCGCCGTCCGGCAATGAAAACCGGACCGCCATTCCCTTGATCGGCACAAGCCATTCCGGCGGGTCGGGTGACGGCGTGCTATGGGAAAACCGAACAACTGCGCCAACTTTCCCCTTTTGAAGATGCGGGGACACCGTATACGGAACGGCAATTCCAGACGGCACAAACTCCGCGTCGAACGCAATTCCCTTCGCATGCGCACGCCGATAGCCGGGATACCTCCCTGCAAATTCCTCGATCGTATCCACCGCTTCTTCCGGTGTTATGTACTCCTCTCCATCCCCAAACATGTCACCACCTCACTTTCTGTCACTTGCCTCTTTTATACCCTTACACGGCGGGATTCATACACGCCCTCATCATAATCACTGCGCTTGTTTACCACTATCCGAATTGCAGCCCAAGTTATTTTTATGCTGGATATGATTCTCGCCCCATTCGTGCATCGCTTCTAGAATTGGACCGAGAGACCGTCCGTACTCTGTCATGGAATACTCGACTTTCGGTGGCACTTGCGGATAGACGACCCGCTGGATGATATCCTCTTCTTCCAGTTCCCGTAGCTGTTTCGTCAGCATTTTCTGCGTGATGCCTGGCATGCTGCGCTTCAGCTCGCTGAACCGTTTCGTACCTTCATGCAATAAATGAAGCAAGATGATCGGTTTCCATTTGCCTACAACGATTTCGAGCGCTTCTTCGACTTTGCATTTTGAAACGTCTGACATACATGATTCCTCCTGTAGTATCCTTTTGTATACTATAGGATGAAAGAATTGAAGAAATTGTTGCTCATGCGGTGAAACATACGCCGTCTGCTTTCAATTCACAGGGCGGACGCGTTGTCGTGCTGCTTGGCGAAGAAAACAACAAGCTCTGGAATATCACTGAAAATACATTGCGTAAAATTGTGCCTGAGGAGAATTTCGCTTCAACTGAACAACGTATGCAAATGTTCGGCGGCGGGTACGGCACAATCCTGTTTTTTGAGGATATGGATTTAGTGGAACAGATGCAGCGGGACAACGAAGAATACAAAGATAACTTCCCAGGCTGGGCACTCCAGTCGTCCGGCATGCTGCAGTTTGTCATTTGGACGGCGCTTGAAGAAGAAGGATTCGGCGCAAGCCTGCAACACTATAATCCGCTGATTGACGACGAAGTTAAGGAAACTTGGAACTTGCCTAAAGGCTGGAAACTGCTTGCTCAAATGCCGTTCGGCAAGCCGGTCATGGAACCGAACAAGAAGGAATTTCAACCTGTGGAAGACCGTTTGAAAGTTTTTAAATAAAATCAAAAGGAAACGTGCCTGTCTTCCGGCAGCTCGTTTTCTTTTTTATGCGTGGTGTATTGCTATATTGTCATTCGTTCATTTCATATAATCCGGAAGCGCGATACTCCCCGTTCACCCATTCACCGTCTTTGCATTCCATTCCCCCTTTTCATTCCCTTTCACACAAAGCTTTATAGAATTAAGATAGAAAACGCCATGCAGAACATTGCCCACATGACTAATATGAAAATTAAAAAGACAAAATATTTTGTTCACCCGGTTGAGAAATCACTTGAATCGCCACAAAATTTGTCGAAATAAAATATATAGACCAAATTTACTAAGAAGGGTGGATATTTATGGCTAAATCACTAAAAACTAAGATCATCTTCACAGCTCTAATTCTATTTTTTATAGGAACCTTACTTATGGCCTTCATGCTTAATGGCCAGGTGAAGAAACGTTCGCTGGAAAGTGTTATCGATTCAAGCGACGCTATTTCGAGCCAGATGGGTTACTCTGTCGAAAACTTCCTTGCACAATATTCGAAAGGAATCGATGCCCTTACCGATTCGGATGAAATTATGAACTTCACTGGTCCTAGAGGTTCAAGTGTAAGTGAAGCGGAGTTAGTTCAAAGACTGAAAAACTTTTTGGAAGTCTATTCCGATGCAGTTGCAGTCTATTATGCACTACCTTCCAAGCATATCAATATTTATCCTGTGTCGGATTTGACCGGCTTCGATCCGACGAGCCGTCCATGGTATGAAAACGCGATTGCAGAACCGGGCAAGGTGCAATGGTCGTCACCATACATCGATGAGGTCAGCGGCGATTTCATGATCACTGCTTCCTTTGCGGTCGAGAAGAACGGAACAGTAGTCGGTGTGGCCGGGGTTGACCTCATGTTGACCGCTATTACCGATATGTTGAACTCAGCGTATATCCCGTACGATGGTTATTCCACGCTTTTTGACGAAAACGGCACAGCGATTGCCCACCCAACAAAAGGCGGGGAAAACTTGATGGAGATTGCCTATGTCAAGAATATGTACGATTCGGACCAGGGGGATGCGACATTCAAGGACGAGGACGGCAAACAGATGATCAGCGTCCATTCGACAATCCCCGAATTTGGTTGGAAGGTCAGTACAGTATATGAGGAGAACAACCTTATGGAAATGTCGCGTCAGCTGTTAATTTCCATCTTCATCATTTCAATCATCACACTCGCCGTTGTCGGAATCGGCCTGTACTTCCTCATTAGCAGAATGCTGAAACCGATTGCACGTCTTCGAAGCTTGATGGATGAAGTAGCAGAAGGCGATCTGACCGTCCAATCGGATATCCGAACGAAAGATGAGATTGGACAACTTGGCGAAAACTTCAACAAAATGATTGCCAACATGCATGGCATCATTTCCGTTGTGAATCAATCCGCTGACCATGTCAGGACAAACTCTGAAAGTTTGAGTGCCGTGGCAGAAGAGACGAGTGCATCAAGCTCGGAAGTTGCAAATGCCGTAAATGAAATTGCACATGGTGCTTCCAGATCTGCAGGAGATGCCGAAACGGTCACTGAAAAAGCAGATGAACTTGGCAGACAGATCAACGATATTACGGAACGTGCGGTTTCAATGAAGACAATCGCGGAACAGACAGGCAAGATGAACACGAATGGCCAAACCCAGATGCACAATCTTCAACAGACGTTCGAATCATCAGGCACAAATCTGAAGTCGATGAACGACGCCATTAGTACCCTCGGCGAAAAGGTTAAGGAAATCGGTGGAGTCATGGAAACAATCACTGATATTTCCTCACAGACAAACCTTCTTGCACTGAACGCAAGCATTGAAGCGGCTCGTGCAGGCGAACACGGAAAAGGCTTTGCAGTCGTCGCAGAAGAAGTCCGGAAACTTGCGGAAATGTCTGCGCGTGCTACGGAAGAAGTGAAAGAGACCGTCTTGCAATTACAGGAAGAATCCCGACTCGTAACTTCCCAGATGGATGAAACAATCGCTACGTTCCGAGACCAAGAAAGCGTCGTCCAGGAAACAGAAAAGACATTCGCCCAACTTTCCGATTTGATGGAAAATATGCAGGCTTCCATCGATTCGATTTCAAATGAAATCGAGAGCGTAGCCCGTCGTAAAGACGAAGTGGCAATGACCATCCAGACGATGGCGGCCACGTCCCAAGAAACAGCAGCCGCATGTGAAGAAGTCAGCGCTTCAACAGACGAGCAGCTCAGGGCAATCCAATCTGTCACAGATGCTGCAGAAATACTGACAGACTTGAGTGAAAAACTGAACCTTGCAATTGACCGTTTCAAGATGTAAAAAAAATCCCGCATTGGCTATATGCCAGGCGGGATCTTTATTTTGTTTTATTGAACTTCGGATATCCAATCAACATTGCAATAATGCAGCAAATCCCCATCAGTACCGGGTAGAACGAATAGACGATGATGCTTAACGGCGAAATTGCCGCTAAGCCCGCGGCCGCCAATACTTGGACACCGTACGGCAAGACGCCTTGCCAGACGCTTGAAAACGTATCAAGCAAACTTGCCGATTTGCGAGGATCAATGCCGTACTCATCGGCGATGCGTTTTGCGATCGGTCCCGTAATAATGATGGCGATTGTATTATTGGCAGTCGCAATATCCGCCGCGCTCACTAATCCTGCAATTCCGAATTCAGCGCCTTTTTTCGACTTGATTCTACGGGAGATGACCCGCAATAAGTAATCGATGCCGCCATTATGCTGAATGATCCCAACGATACCGCCGATTAAAATGGAAACGATCGCTAAATCCTCCATCGACATAATGCCCTCGGATGCCGTCTGCAAGAAGCTCGCCAACTGGTAGGAACCATCCAGCAGTCCGATGACACCAGCTAAAATCGTTCCTCCAACGAGTACGACCAATACATGCGCACCGAGCAATGCCGCCACTAATACAGCTACATACGGCAAGATTTTAATGAATTCAAATGGGTATTCACCTGCTAGCTCCGCGGAATTACCTTGCGTCAACAGAGCAAGGAGAATCATCGTCACGATCGCTCCCGGAAGAACGATGAAGAAATTCACTTTGAACTTGTCCTTCATTTTTGTCTGTTGCGTCCGGACCGCCGCAATCGTCGTATCCGAAATCATCGACAAATTATCCCCGAACATCGCACCGCCAATGACCGTTGCCATCGCAAGCGATACAGGGATATCCGTTTGAGCGGCAATTCCTACACCGATCGGCGCCAGTGCAACGATTGTGCCCATCGACGTCCCCATCGAAATCGATATGAAACAGCCGATGACAAACAAGCCGACAATGAGCAAATTTGCTGGCAGCAACGACAGCCCTAAATTGACCGTCGACTCAACAGCCCCCATCCCTTTCGCCACTCCCGCAAAAGCGCCAGCCAATAGAAAAATGACTGCCATTAAAATAATATTCGGATGCCCCGCATGCTTCATAAAAACATCGACCTTGTTACTGAACGTCTCCCGCCGATTCATCATGAGCGCCACAGCAGCCGCAATCAGCATCGCCACGTTCAAAGGCATATTATAAAAGTCCTTCGTCACAATCCCCGACCCGATAAACAGGACAACAAAAACAATAAGCGGCAAAAACGCCAACAGACTCCCTTTTTTCAATTGTTCATTCAACATACGCATTCCTCAACTTCATTGTATTCAGTAACACAAGCATATCAGTATAACATAAAAATCAGCTGTTCAGATGAGTGAAGTACTCGGTTGAATAGCTGATTTTGGATGGAGCTCCTTATCAATCAATGTTGCCATAAAAAATTTCATTACTAGGCGACATTCGTTATGTCAATTCAAATTCTTACGAACAAACTCCGTATCAATCGTCTCCCCAAACTCCTTCTCCAACCGCTCAAAAATTGGCAACAAGCCACTCTTAATGATCGTTGAAATTTGAACGTTCTTCTTCTTTTCAACTGCCTTACCTAGCTTTGACAACTCAGCTTGCATGTTGGACGTCATCTGTTGATACATTTCCCAGTTAGAAGGGCGTTCTTTGCTATTGCAAACGACTTTCAACATGTCATTCAGCCATTCCACTCCGCCTAACAGCATTTCAAATCTGTCCCATGTCTGACTTGTTGGGACACGTTGGAACTCATTTGCAAGTGCGGTCACTTCAGGAATTGCACGCTGCAAATATTCCTCTGCCGACAAAAGTACATCATTCATGAATTCTTTTTCTGTTTTAATGACAACTTCAAGCTCCTTGATCCCCTCCAAGTTGCTCTCCAAAAACTCCTCATGTTCGTCGTAAACTTCCGTACCATCTGCAATAAAATGGCTGAAATAATGCCCTTCCGTCACGCTCTCATTAATCCGTTCAATCACTTCATCCGCTGACGGCTTCTCTTTATACTCAATATGTTGTTCTCCGATAATTAATTTCAAAATGGTTCCTCCATCAAATCCAAATTTGCAGTGCTAATGTTTATATCGGTCAGTATGGGCATTATTTCAGTTAAACAAAAGTGCTTTATACGAGGATATCGTTCCTGAAGAATACTATGCTTCGCCTTTCGCCAAATCTAGCACAAATTCTTCCACTCGCCTTTTCGGTAACTGGTACACTTGTCCCTTGTGCCGATCACGTTCCTGTTTCATTTGCGCCACCATCTGATCCCAATTTCTTCGCAAAGCTGCAGGGGATAGGATAACTGTCCGCCAGAAATGATGTTGCTGCGACCACGTAATAATGTACTGTACTTGTTCAATCGTACGCTGATCTTTTTCAACGATGTGCCTCATTTCGATTATCCATTTTCCAAGATCGGGCTCCCTATAGCCAGGATGGTTTAGGCGAATCTCTTCATGAAGGGCCAACGCCAGCTGATAATACTCGGATGACTCATCGTGAGTAACCCTTGGATAATTAATTATTGCATTCTTTTCTTTCTTAACATTCTTGTTAGGTGTTAACTGCCTGTTAGCCGTCTGTTGACTGTCTGTTAGGTCATCTGTTCCAAAACGGTCACCACGTTGATAGACATCCCAATTCACAATGGTTATGAGCCTGTTTTGATTTGTTGATTGATCTGTTAGAAATCCATACCTTTCAAATCGTTTGAGAGCAGTGCGGATTTTCTGCACCGTCACATTTTTACCGCATTTTTGATGGAGAGACGGGAGTGACGTTATCATTTGACCCGGTTGCAGTGAATACGACATCCCCTTCCATTCCCATTGCCTTTCTTTGTGCGTCGCCATCAACAGCAATGTCACCAGAATCACTTTCTGCTCGGATGTCGCCTCTGTCCAAATCGGCTTGTCTAATAGTGACCTATGTACTTTAATCCAACCTTGTTCCATTTTCCTTCACCTCAATTAGTTGTTTGAATGAACAGTCGCTTCACTTGCTATATAGACTGGTCTTCTGGACAAGGATACAAGGTGATGGAAGTTAAACTCATCAAAATGAAGATAAGAACCAAATTCCACTGAAAACTAAAAAACTGCCTTCCTAGGAATGGCAGCAATTGTGGAAATAACAGATGAAAATGAATTACTTTAATAATTTTGACTCTTTTCACTTAACGTCATCTTAGCCACTTTTAATATAAAGAACATTAGTAGAGGATTTCCACACTCAAATACAAAATAAAAACGCGGTTCGACCTCATTTTTATTTTATAGTTGAGTAGAAATTAAAGAAGTATTGTTGTTTTGCTTACGACAATACAATTCTGTTCGGAAGAGAACTTTGATTGGTTTTCAATTAAAGCAAGATATTGTAATCGCATAGTATTTACTATCTGGAAAAAAAATCTATTCAAATAGATTAAACAAATTCTATCTGGAAACTTTAGCTGTTACCAATTTGATACGCACTAGAAGATCATTAATGGTTGATATGAAAATAATGTTAACTAACATTTTCGAAAAAAAGAGTAGTAAGAGAAAACAAAAAACTTTTTTGAATTTTCATAATTAGATTGATGTGTTTCTGCATTTGAAATTATCAAATCAATAATTACGGTGTGTAAAAATACTTGTCTATGAAGTCTGTAAACTCACTAATAGGATAAACTTCCAAAGTCGAATCAGACTTGTCCCAACTTGTTAAATCTCCAATTAATTTAAAGCGTGGATTCTGGTTGTAATAGTATCCATAGACAAATGATCCACTCATTCCCGATACATTAGGTACATCTTCCTTTTCTTGAAATTTAGATACACCAGTCTCGTCAATGAGAACAAAAAGGGAATTTATATATTCGTCAAATTTATCAATAAAAGTACAATAAGGAAATGTCGTTGCTTCGATTTCCAATTTATCGTAGTTTATAGTAGTTTTCAGAGATGGATAGCCATGAATAAATATAATATTAGTCTTGTTAACATAATCCCTAATGTTATATTCTATAAACTCCTCATTTACAAACGCGTGATTACTAATATTAATATTAGAATTAAATTTTATTTCAATAATAGCTATATCATCTTCGGAATTAGAGTATGCGTCTAACACAGTCATAGAATAAGTTTCATTCTTAATACTATAGGGGATTCTTATATCTTTTTTTAGATCGACTATGTTTTTAATAACATGATGATTTGTAATCACAAAATGTCTTCCACGATATTTCAACAGACCACCAGATCCTAAAGGAATTGGTTTTTCTTCAAAATCGGGAAACATTCCCATAATCCTTACTAGAAACGGACCAGACCACGGAGTAAATCTATCCAACTCATCCAACAATTCCTTCTGTGAAATTATTTTTTCGTCTCCCCCCACATTATCACTACTCTCGTCTCGCTCTCAATTTTCGTCATCCAATAACGAATACAACCGATTCTACTAACTTTAATACCCTATAACAATCTTCACTAGTCATAGTAATATGATTACAAACAGACTAAAAAAGCGATCCGAATAATCTCGGACCGCATTTTATTAACCAGATTAACGTAGAAGTTGAAGAACTCCTTGTGGTTGTTGGTTCGCTTGCTTTGCGACTGTATCTTTCGATTACAGAATAGACTATATCTTCACCCTTAAATTTCCTTGGAGGGGCTGGGCACTTCGAATGTTACGATTCGTAACATCCTACGGATTTCATCGTCGTAGCGATTGCCTTAGACGGTATATCCTAATCGTTGAACGTTCCCCACGGTTTCCCGACAGGGGCTTCGCTGCTGATTGTCCAATCTCTTCGTTTTTTAAGCCATCGCGTTTACCGTTTCCAGTGCCGCTGTGGCAGAAGAGCTCTCAGGAGGTTCCAGCAATTCACCCAGTCATCATCTAACTCGTTACCAAGTTAGACGCCCGGTCACAACATTACCGAAGAAGTTGTAAGACTCCTTGCGGGGTTTGCTGTGCTTGAGCCAACATTGCTTGTGCTGCTTGAGTAAGTGTTGTTCTTTGTGAACTCTATCATTTCTTTCGCCATCGTGCGAACATTAGCTTTCACTAATGACTAGACTATATCTTCACCCTTCGATTGCTCGGTAGGGGTCGGGCACTTCGGATCGGCAAGTTACTCAGTCTTGCGTTTCCTATGGGTTTCATCATCATGGCATGTGCGATAGATGGTATACCCTAGTCGTTGAAACTTCTCCACTCTTTCGAGACAGGAGCTTGGCTGCTGATTGCCCAATCTCTCTACTTTTCGACCCGTCACGCTTACCGTTTCCGGTTACGTTGTGGGGAAGAAAGCTTCAGGGGTTTCCAGCAATTCACCCGATTGTACTCACTGACCGTTACCAGTCAGGACGACTTTGTCTGTCACTGCTTATGCAGCAGCTAATACATAATCCACGTCGCGGATACGTGATTCCGATTTGCCGGATTTTATAATTTCAATTCCTGCAAATACCTTTCATTAATCCTTCACTAAAACAACCATATGTGCCAAAGTATTATATCCTGAATCCTGTAACAATTTTTCCACATTGTAAAGATAAGTTGAATTATGATCAATAGTTTTTGAATACGATTGGAATAATTTTATTACCAAATCAATTGTCAATCCATTATGATATTTTGCCATCCCTATAAGATGTAATTTAATCATCGAGATATTAAGAACAAGCATAGTAAAACTATCTGTCACTGTTTTCTTGTCAAACGGGAATAAATTTGTAAATACATAATTCACCAGGTAGTTCTCAAGGATATATTCGTGTTGCTGTATAAAAGATTTATACGAGTTTTCATACGCCTGTGTATAATTTAAAATTATTCTTTCTTCACCAATATCCACGTCCAATCCAAGTCCTTTAATCGTTTCATCTAAACATTCCAGATATCGATTACTAGTTACTTGAAGTGAGGTCCTATATTTAAGAAGGCTTTTACACATACTCACTTTAAATGGTATATTTTTCGGCAATTGGTTTATTGGTTCGGAAAACGCCAAGTTCTCCATATCTCTATTAAACTCAGATATTAACAATTGAAGATTTTCATTTTCATTTGAAGAAGTGTTATATTTCCTCAGAAACATCCCTAAAATAATTAATCTTTCTTCAATAGAGATACTCCTATTTTGTAAAGTATTAATAATAAAAATTCGCAACTCCCAAAATAGGTCCTGCTGTTTTTTCGTCATAGTATTTTTTTTTACAAAACCCTTTGTATTGGCCGGTTCAGTATCTTGATAGAACTCAATCCCATTCTTATTAAATAAAGTAAGTCTTGCGGCTTCAGGACATGACAGTGTAGCACTCTTTTCGACCACATTATCTACCATGTTTAAGTTCCTTGGATAAACAGCACACGTATTTGATAAAAAATCTGGGCCTAACTCTTTTTGGATTCTACATAGATGATCATCATACAATAACGTACAGGCACCCGAACTATCCATCTTTATTTTTGCGTATGAGACATCTGTTGCTGCAGACCTATTACGTTTCACATTTTCCTTCAATAACGATTTTAGTTCTGGATGGTTCGTGTTTCTATATTTTTTGTATGTATCTTTATCAACAATAACTTTCCAACCAGCACAGCAAGTATCATCACATGCTGAACCAATACATTGAAACTCTTTCATATAGTTTGGAGCAATAAATTCTCTGGTGGTTTTTGTAGTCAATGCCTAGCACCTCTCTTAATTACCTATTTTTAAATCAGTAATCCTGTTTTATTTTGCATATTTTATATCGGTTGAATTTCTAATATATAAAGAAAAAACGCGATCCAATTTATGGACCGCGTTTTCTATCCTTATTAACGTAGAAGTTGAAGAACTCCTTGAGGCTGTTGGTTTGCTTGAGCCAACATAGCTTGTGCTGCTTGAGTAAGGATGTTGTTCTTTGTGAACTCCATCATTTCTTTCGCCATCGTGCGAACATTAGCTTTCACTAATGACCAGACTATATCTTCACCCTTCGATTGCTCGGTAGGGGTCGGGCACTTCGGATTAGCAAGGTACTCAGTCTTGCGTTTCCTATGGGTTTCATCATCATGGCTTGTGCTGTAGATGGTATACCCTAGTCGTTGAACCTTCTCCACTCTTTCGAGACAGGAGCTTGGCTGCTGATTGCCCAATCTCTCTTCTTTTCGGCCCGTCACGTTTACCGTTTCCAGTTACGTTGTGGGGAAGAAAGCTTCAGGGGTTTCCAGCAATTCACCCGATCGTACTCACTGACCGTTACCAGCCAGGACGACTGTGTCTGTCACTGCTTACGCAGCAGTTAAGACATAATCCACGTCGCGAATACGTGATTCCGCAGCTGTTAGGTTTTCGGAAGATGTTCCGAGGTTGTTGATTGTGTGTTCTAAGCGGTTTTGGTTAGCACCTAAAGAGGAGCGTGTGTCAGATACTTTTTGAATAGCATCATCCACTTTTTTTAATTCAGCATTAAATGCAGTAGTAGTCGTCATTCCAGTTACGTTTAAGTCATTAACTGTTAATGTAGTTGCGTTCATATTCTCAATTTTCACTTCAAGTTGCTGATCTTTGTTAGCTCCAATTTGGAGTACAAATGATGAACCTTTTACTTCGTCAGGTTGACCTGCTGTACCAGCAATTGTTGCTGTCCCATTCAATAGATTCTTCCCATTGAATTCTGTTCTAGACGATATGCCATTAATTTCATTAATTAATTCACCGATCTCATCTTGAATAGCATCAAGGTCACCTGATTGTTGTGTTCCACTATTACCAGCTTGGACAGTTAATTCACGCATTCTTTGAAGAATCGCATGTGTTTCGTTAAGTGCCCCTTCAGCAGTTTGAATTAAGGAAATACCATCTTGAGCGTTTTTAGAAGCCATATCCAGCCCGCGAATTTGACCACGCATTTTTTCAGAGATAGCAAGACCAGCTGCGTCGTCTCCTGCACGGTTGATTTTAAGACCTGAAGATAGTTTTTCTAGGTTTTTAGATGCTTGTGTGTTGTTAGCACCTAGTTGGCGGTATGTGTTGAGAGCCGCGATGTTGTGGTTAATTCTCATTGTAATTTTCCTCCTTGAGTTTTATGGGTTCACGTCCTTGTGACCCTAGATAGTATATTGCTCACGGTGTAAGAGCCGGCCGAACTCGTTACTGCCGCTTACATATTTATTATCGGATAGATCTTGTATTGATTTAGCATTTAATTAAAAATAGAATGATATGATTTATCGATCATTCTGTTAAAGGTTAGCGGAAAAGTTATAATACTCACTGTACGTGAAGTTTGCATTGGCTAATTTTGCTTGTACAACTAAAGCCAGGAAGTTGTTCTTTATAATTCTATCCTTAATTTAGGTTGCTTCTTCTATATTTCAAAACAAAAAAACGCGATCCGAGATATTCGGGTCGCGCTCTAAATAGTATTAGCGTAAAAGTTGGAGTACGCCCTGTGGTTGTTGATTTGCTTGAGCCAACATAGCTTGTGCTGCTTGAGTTAGGATGTTGTTCTTTGTGAACTCCATCATTTCTTTCGCCATCGTGCGAACATTAGCTTTCACTAATGACTAGACTATATCTTCACCCTTCGATTGCTCGGTAGGGGTCGGGCACTTCGGATCGGCAAGGTACTCAGTCTTGCATTTCCTATGGGTTTCATCATCATGGCAAGTGCTGTAGATGGTATACCCTAGTCGTTGAACCTTCTCCACTCTTTCGAGACAGGAGCTTGGCTGCTGATTGCCCAATCTCTCTTCTTTTCGGCCCGTCACGCTTACTGTTTCCAGTTACGTTGTGGGGAAGAAAGCTTCAGGGGTTTCCAGCATTTCACCCGATCATACTCTCTGACCGTTACCAGTCAGGACGACTGTGTCTGTCACTGCTTACGCAGCAGTTAAGACATAATCCACGTCGCGGATACGTGATTCCGCGGCTGTTAGGTTTTCGGAAGAAGTTCCGAGGTTGTTGATTGTGTGTTCTAGACGGTTTTGATTAGCCCCAAGTGATGAACGTGTATCAGAGACAGTTTGAATTGCGTCATCTACTTTTTTCAATTCCGCATTAAAAAGAGCAGTACTAGTCATTCCAGTTACATCCAAATCATCTACAGTAAGAGTTGCAGCATTATGATTAGCTATTGATATGGAAAGTTGTTGATCTGCATTCGCACCAATTTGGAACCTTAATGCTGTAGTAGTTGAATCTCCATTTAAAAGTTTTTTGCCGTTGAATTCAGTTCTAGTTGAAATACCATCAATTTCGCTTACCAACTCATCGATCTCATCTTGAATTGCTTGAAGATCGTTTGATTGTTGGGTACCACTGTTACCTGCTTGGACAGTTAATTCACGCATTCTTTGAAGGATTGCATGTGTTTCATTTAATGCACCTTCAGCCGTTTGAATTAATGAAATACCATCTTGAGCGTTCTTTTGAGCCATATCCAGCCCGCGAATTTGACCACGCATTTTTTCAGAGATAGCAAGACCTGCTGCGTCGTCTCCTGCACGGTTGATTTTAAGACCTGAAGATAATTTTTCTAGGTTTTTAGATGCTTGTGTGTTGTTAGCACCTAGTTGGCGGTGAGTGTTAAGCGCCGCAATGTTGTGGTTAATTCTCATTGTAATTTCCTCCTTGAGTGTCTATGGGTTCACGTCCTTGTGACCCTAAGTAATTTGTTGCTCACGGAGTAAGAGCCGGCCGAACTCGTTACTGCCGCTTACAATATTAGTATCGGACAAGTTGGTTAGGAGTTTAGCGTTTTCTATATTTTTTTGTTGAATTTTGGTTTATTTTAAAGAAAAGTATGTTGAGAAATGAAAATGGACGCCAGTCAGTATTGCTAGGCATCCATTTTGAAGTATTATTGCTCTTTCTTTGTAAGTTGAGAAAAAAGGGAAGCATCTAATGTAAGTGCCTCTGTGTTTGTTTCGGTGATTGACTGGACCAGTTCTCCGCGAAGGATGTCTACAGTTTTCGGAGCTTCTATGCCGATTCGGATTGTGTCGCCCTTAACTTCAAGGATGCGGAGCTCGATGTCGTCTCCGATTTTGATTGTTTCATTCGTTTTGCGAGAGAGGACTAGCATGTCATTTTGCCTCCTTCGGTTGGCCGATTGTGTGGCGAGTTGTGAAACGGTTATCATTTAATATCATTTGTTTTGCTTTTCTGCTGTTCATTTGGAAGATAAGTGGCGCTTGCAGGTTAATTGTAGATGTCTCGAATGGCTGTTTCAGTGTAAGAATCCCGAGTACGAATATATCTTCCGGTTTTTCGACGTCGAGCAGTTCGATTGTCGGTTCGTCGATGTCGAACGAATAGTCTGCGACTAGCGTGTATGGATTTGTGACGATGAACGCGACGGTTGGTGAATTGGTTGATTGTAAGACTTGGAAAATATCGTTTCCTTCTATAGGTAGAAGAATAAATTCCTTTTCGTCTTCGAAACCTGGAATACCTTTCGGGAAGTTCCATAGTTGATCCGTTTTGATTTCGATTTCACCATGAAACTTTGTTTGGATATGCATGTTATTCGCTCCTTTACCTAGTTCGCTATATTGAGAGTACCATTGTCGGGAGAATAAAAAAAGAACGAGCTGTCCCGTTCTTGTTACACTGTCCAATCGATTTGGATGGATGGGTATTGTTCCATATGACCAGTGACTTTGCCCGGAGTATAGTTATGGATCGGTTTGTTAATTTGGACGTCTAATACCGGTTTTTGTGGTGTTGCGTTGATGTTGAGTGTGCCGGGTTGGAAGGACATTTGGATTTTTGTCCGGTCGCCTACGAATCGGATGCCGAGTGGTGCAGGAGGCGGGTTAGCGTTTTGTTTAGCTATGTCGGCAATCGGGTCTCCCCCATTTTCAATTTGCATGAGCTGTTGGCCTTCTTGTGCTCGTCTTGCAATTCCTTCATTTATTTGCTGCATCCCGTATTGCGCATTTTCGTCGCCTCTTCGAAGTGGACTTTTCAAGTCAATGTCGGCACGCGCTTCTGTCGAGTCTATGGAGAGCTGGGATCTTGTCGTCGACATTTCTAGAATGGCGGCTGGTTGCTCTTGGTGGATCGTCGCTTTTGGCTGCTCGATTTCTTGAATTGGTTTATCAATTTGCAGTCCAAGAATGCCGCGTGTTGTTTGGATTTGAAGTTGTGGGATGTTCATAAGCTTCACCTTTTAGAAAAGCGTTTGGCATGTGACCAAACGCTTTTGATTTATTAACGTAGAAAATCTACTAAAGATGGTTGGATAATCCTTGCACCGACTGAAAGTGCTGCGCGGTGGACGGATTCTTGTGTGATCATTTCGGTGATTACTTTCTCGATATCGATATCCTCGTTTTCGGACATTTGTTTTTTCGAGATGACCTCTTGGGAGTCAAGACGGTTTTCCATCATTTCCGCACGATTCTGTCGGGCACCGATGTTTGCACGCTCCTTTAGGACAAGATTTTGCATGTCATCTACATTGCCTAAAAAGGAGCTGATGTCCGAGCCGCTTTTTCCTTCATCTTGAATCGTTGCAGATAGTTGCCTGAACATGTCATCGATTTGGGAGAACAGTGCAGCTCCATCCGTGTTGACCGGCAATTCGACGCCATCAAATACTTCAATATTTACTGGCTGTTGGAATGATGGGTTAAAGGCAGTTGGATAGTCGCCATCCGGAGGAATTGCAACCCCGGCGATTGTCTCCCCTTGAAAAAGCGGTTCTCCCGTTTTCGTTCCTGAAAACAGATAGTTCTCTCCCGCTTTCGTATTCGCCAAGTCACGCACTTGTTCGCGCAGTTGGTCGATTTCTTTCAGTACTTTTTGGCGGTCTTCATACGTTTTAGTATCGTTAGCAGCATCTGTTACGAGTTCTTGGAGCCGTTTCATCGCTTCACCGACATGGTCAAGTGCATCGTCAGTTGTGTCAAGCCAGTTATGCACTTCTCCAAGATTCCTTTGGTATTGCTCCACCTTATCTACTTGCATACGATAAGCCATACCTTTCATCGCAACGACAGGGTCGTCGGATGGACGGTTCACTTTCTTTTGAGTTGTCAGCTGATCCTGAAGCTTGCCCATTTTATTATAGCTCGTCGATAAGTTGCGGAGCATGTTATTGGAGAGCATAGATTGTGTAACACGCATTGCTATTCTTCCTCCCTATTATCTGCCGACAACACCCATGCCGTTGATAATTTTATCTAATGTTTCATCAACGACCGTGATCATTCTTGCCGAGGCGTTGTATGCTTGTTGAAACTGAATCATATTAGTCATTTCTTCATCCAAGGAAACTGAGCTGATGGAAGCTCGTCGTTGATCAACTGCTCCGAGCAGTGTCCCTGAATTGAATGCCATCTTTGCTGCATTTTGCCCTTCAACTCCAAGCTTCCCTATAACCCCTTGGAAATATGTCTGGAGAGACGGACCGTTATCACCCATCGGCTTAAATTGAATACCGGCAAGATTTTTGGCGTTTGCCCCATTTCCTTCTTCAGTTGCTTTGGACGAGGCCGCAACTCTACTGGAATCTTCTTTTATATAATCAGAAACAGCGATATTTCCTGCGGTCATACTGCTATAATCATAAGGATTATCAGTGTCGCCGACATTCTCTGAATAAGGGTCGAAAAAGTTTTGTCCATTATTACCGCTATTCAACTCAAAACCTTCTCTATGAGCTTCATTGAACATTTTAGCAAATTCTCTAGCCATTTCATTTAGGCTATCAATCATCTCAGGATAAAGGCCTTTTACTTCACCCTTGTCGTTCGTGTAGCCGAAAGAAGTAATAAGGGAATTGATTTTACCTTCGTCTTTTGACTTCACAAAAGTAACTTGCTCTTTGTTTTCACTTTCCGCTAAATTGAAATCGACAAACGACTCTTCCCCTTTTTCGAGGGATTTTCCATCAAGCAAATAGAAGCCTGCAAATGGAGACTCATTTGGAGTTGTCTTATTTTTATCAACAGCCCCTTCAGTTTTGAACTGGGCATAATTTGAACCTTCAACTACTTTAATTTCTTTACCACCGAAAGTAACTGTGACAGTAAGTGAGCCTTCTGCAATTTTTAACGCTCTTCCGCCTGATTCAACTTTCTCTGTCTTCACTGGTAAATAGGCGGATAATTGATCGAGTAAATTATCTCGCGCATCATAGAGATCATTCGGTAAATAGCCGTTCGGTTCTACTTGGGCAATTTGGCCGTTAAGTTTCGCAATTTGGTCAAGGATTGAGTTAACATCCTCTATTGCAATTCCAATTTCACTGCCTATGTCTTTTTGGATTTGTGTCAATGAACCATGAAGATAGTTGAATGAATCAGCAACGGCTTCTCCCCGTTGTACAACGACATCCCGCGCTCCGCCATTTTTCGGATTCACGGCAAGGTCGTTTAAGGACTGCCAAAATTCACTGAGCGATTGTTGAAGACCGTAACTGGACGGTTCATTCAAGACATCTTCCATTTGAGTGATCGCTTTTGATTTTGATTCCCAATACCCTAACTTATTCGATTCCTGTCTATACTGCTGATCGACGAAAGAGTCGCGGATACGTTGGATGGAGCCCGCTTCTACTCCAGTACCGAGGAATCCAGGCATTGTTGGGGTGTTCAGTCCGACACCTGGGAATCCGGCGGTCGCCTGCATGTTGACGCGCTGGCGGGTATAGCCTAGTGTGTTGGCGTTGCTAATATTGTGTCCTGTTGTATAGAGGGCGGATTGTTGGGTGTACAGTCCGCGTTTGTTTGTTTCGAGTCCCATGAATGTGGAGCGCATGGTGAGTGTTCCTCCTTAGGCTTGCGAGTCGAAGTTTGGTAGTTCCTTCTTCTCTTTTCTGCCGTTGATTTCAGTTTTTGAGTAGGTAGCCGTTTCCGGACGCGGGCGGATCATGTCCAGCGACAGATTCACGAATTGAAGGGATTGGTAGGTCAGTTTTTGGTTCAAGTCGTTTTGCCATTTCAATTCATGAATCGCATGCAGGAGACGGTCCTTCGCCTCCACAAGTTGGTTCTCTTCCGGCTCGGGTGTTGCTTCGATCAGATTGGCGATTGTCGGGTTCATCGGCACGGGACGTCCTTGTCCTTTGAGGTATGCGATGACCGCTTTTTGCCTGTTGTTGTCCATTTGGACGATAGCAGCAAGATGAGCCTGCTCGTCTTTCATAAGCTGGTCGATGCCGTTAATGTCGCCGTTTTTTATGAGCGCAGTTTTTTCGTTTGCAATGCGAAGCAGGCTCTTATGCAGTTTTTCCAAGTTGTCGAGTATGGAAAGGATTGTATCTATTGACATGGAGACCCCTGCTTTCGTAGTCCTTATTTTTTGTAGTACTTCATTAGATTGGAGGCGAGTTTTTCAGCGTCCACTTTGTAGTTCCCTGATTCGATTTCTGCTTTCAGCTGTTGCACGCGCTCGTTCCGTTGTGTTGTGATCGGTGATGTTTCGGAGAGCTGCTTCGCTTCGGATGAGATTTCGAGTTTATCCGTTTTGAATTTCGCCTGTTCTTTCGCTTGCTCGGCTTTCAATTGGTTCGTCCGGTACGGGTTGACGGGCGGGATGTTAATTTTATTGATTTTCATTTGTCTCGCTCCTTTCGATGTGTCAATTTGGTCTTACCTCTTATTTCGGCAGATTTGTGACAACGTTTAGGGTCTTTTGAAGGAAAACGGAGTTTGTGCGTTTTGCAGGGGTAGTCCTAGCTTATTCTTCCCTTTAAAAGGAGGAAAAAACCGACTTGTGCAAGTCGGTTTAGGGCGTATATGCGTGTTTCTTAGAATTTATAGGTTTTTCAGCCTAAATTGAATCAACTGGCTAACCTCGCCCATATATTCTTCGCTGCCGATTCTGCTCACTTCCTTGAATCCGAGGTTGTGCAGCATTTTTTGTGAACGGATATTTGTTTCGTGTGTTTCTGCGCTGAAGTCAGTGATTCCCAGTCTCGAGGAAGCGTATTTCATTAAACTCAACGTCGAACGATAGCCAATGCCTTTTCCCCAAAGGGATGATTCGCCGATTGCGATGCCTATTTCGGCGATGTTCCCTTCTATATTTGCCAAGTCAGCATAGCCTATCAGTTTCCCGTTGAATTCAATTCCCAATCTAATAAAATCTTCCGCTTGGATGTTTACACAGCGCACCCACCATTGGTAAAGCTCCTCTTCATCGCGATTTTTCTCCCAGTCGTTTGCGGCACAGAAGAGGTCGTCCTTGCTCCAATTTAGAACAGCTTCATAATCGGCGATGCGTAATGGCCGTAACGATACCGATTCCTTAATCATCTCTGTTTCGATCGGCTAAATATGTGCCGGATTCGCTTTTTTGGACTGCTTCCCTGAATTCTTGAGCAGCTTCGAATTGGCGCAGCCCACTTTTCAGTTCCTCAGTGCAATTTACGCAAAGCTTGCCTTTCGTCGTGAGCTTGCCGCAGTTGTCGCACGGATAACCGAGATTCGGGAATAATGCCGGTTGTAGACGGCCTTTCCGTACCCATTTATGCAACAACGTTTCGGTCACGCCTGTTACTTCTACAATCCGTTCGATTGTCGCGGCGCGGTTTTCGCGTCTTCTTAGGAAGCGGTACACTTCCTCATACTTTTCTTCTTCGCTGCGTGCGCATTTGGCGCATACTTCTCGGATACCAGTGTAGTTGAAAAAGTCGCCGCATGTCGGGCAATGTTTTAGTTCTGCCATGATTTGTTCCTCCTATTTTTCAGCACGGATGAGCGTGACTGCCTCCACTCGACTTGCGCCAGCTTCCTTCAAGACGGTTGCTGCTTGTCGGAGTGTCGTGCCTGTTGTGTATATGTCATCGACGAGTATGTAGGTCGTATTTTGGATTTCGCTTCCGGGTTTGATTGTGAATAAATTGCGCATGGCAAGCCGCTCTTCTCTCGTTTTCTCTCCCATCACTTCGGTGTTTGTCTTAAGGAGTAGGTCTTCGAATGGAATGCGCGCTTCCTTAAGCATTTCCTCGACGTGAGCGAAAGTGCGCTCGATTTTCTTTTGCGGATGCATCGGGATCGGTACGATGATGGCGTCCTTCCCTGTCAGTTCTGTGCGTAGTTCCTCCGCAAAGACACCTGCGAGTGCGACGTCTTGTAGGAATTTGTATTGATGGAGATATTCGCGCATCGGTTCGTTATATGTATAGATGGAAGTGACGTGATCGACCGGATCGCCTTCCTCTTTTATGTCGACCCGTTCGAAGCTTTTTGAACAGTTTTCGCAAATTAATGATGTCTTTTCGATGGCAAAAAGGGATTGCCAGCTCGGTGTGGAGGCAAGTTTCTGCTCACAAAGGAGGCAATTCATGTGCGGACGCCTCCTTTGTTTAATTTGTCAATTTCCGTCTTCGCTTCGTCCATCGCGTACGTAATGCCGTTATGGAACAGGATGAAATCACCAGATGGAAAGTCCGCCGACCTTCCGACTCGACCACCGATTTGGATGAGGGCGCCTTTGTCGAAGATTTGCTGTTCGGCTCCGACGACTGCTACTTGCACGTTCGGTATTGTAATGCCCCGTTCAAGGATAGTCGTCGTAAGCAAGCCCGGCAGTACTTTATTCCGCAACGCCTGCACATGCTCTTTCCTGTCGGGATGCGACGCATGAACGGAGCGGATGCGCGGGTCGATGAGCTGGAATAAAGGCTCAGCTTCCTCCATTAAACCGATATGATGGAAGAAGATGAGGAACGGTTCTTTGTTTGCAAGCCGTTGTTCCGTCCATTTGACGAGTTTTTTCGGAAGGACACCTTTTCGGATCTGCTTTTCGTAGCTCCATAACGGGGTGAATGTCGGGACAGGCAATGGGTGGCCGTGGTAGCGCCGGTTGATGATAGAGACGAAGCCTGCCCGTTTCATTTCCGAGAGGAGCCTATCTGAAGGTGTCGCTGTTACGTAATGGACTGGAAAACCAGGTTTGACCGCTTTTCGGACGGACTTTTGCAATGTTGCATCGGACTTGTATGGGAAAGCATCCGCTTCATCGACGAAGACGGCATCGAATGCGTGCTGGAATCTGTATAGCTGATGGGTTGTCGCGAGGACGAGCTGGGAAGCTTCCATCGTCGGCTTGGCACCGCCGTATAACGCTTCGATTTTCGTATCAGGGAATGCTGCGCGCAATCTCGGTTCGAGTTCGAGAATGACGTCGACACGAGGCGCCGCGATGCAAACACGTTTTCCTTCATTGAGCAGCTTATGTATAGGCTGAAACAGAATTTCCGTCTTTCCTGATCCGCAAACAGCGTAGATGAGATGGGACACTCGTTTATTTTGGCTTTCGGTCAGTTCGTCGGATGCTTTTTGCTGATGCGGTGTAAGTGTGCCTTGCCAAGCGATTGTGTGGTTTGTTGGGTATGTCGGTTTCTCACCATTCCATATAATGAGTTCCGTGCATGACGAGACGCGGCCCATTTTGAGGCATTGCCTGCAATACGTGCATGTTCCTTCGCATTTGGCACAGTTGAATATTGTGAAGCGGGTAGGGTCTTCATTTTCACACCGTTTGCAGAAGTGGCGTTTTTGATTCAGAAAAGATGGTTTTGATTCAATGCCTTTGATTGTTTGAATATGTCCTGCTTCAATAAGCGCATCGATTTCTTCGCGCGGAAAAGGGGTGTGCATGCGCAGCCAAATGCGGCCGTCCAGGAAATCCCGGATTGCCGGATTGAATGGTTTTGTCATGTTCACACCCCCACTTTTGTTATTTTGTAGTTGTACGCGGCAAGAATTTGGTTAATGACGCGTCGTGCCGCGCTGAATGCTTTTGACCAATTGAGCCTTTGATTGATTAATTGAGCCCTTGTTGGAATAAAGGAGCCCTTGTGCGATTAATTGAGCCCTTCTTGGAATAAAGGAGCCCTTGCCAGATTAATTGAGCCCTTATCAAAATAAAGGAGCCCTTGTACGATTAATTGAGCCTTTATCGGAATAAAGGAGCCCTTCCATTACGCTTATGCCTGTCGCATCTAGGCGGCCGCTTACGCTTTTCGTCTTGTCCATCCAAGCCCCATCGATCCTTCACCTAAATGCGTACCGATCACCGGGCCGAAGTGGCTGATGGTGAAATTGACGTCAGGCAGGCGTTCTGATAGTTCAGCTAACCAGATTTCCGCTTCTTCAGGTTGGTTGGCGTGGATGATTGCCGCGTCGAGAGGCATTTTTTCAGCGTCTTCTGCGAGCATGTCAGCGATGCGTTTCATCGCTTTTTTGCGTGTGCGGATTTTTTCGAATGGGACGATCACTTTGTCTTGGAAATGGAGGATTGGCTTCACTTGCAGTAGGCCGCCGATCAGTGCTTGTGCGCTTGACAGTCTGCCGCCACGCTGCAAATGTGCAAGGTCGTCCACCATGAAGTAGGCGCGCGTCGTCTTTTTCATTTCCTCGAGCTCCGCCATAATTTCGTCGGGAGCAGCGCCTTCTTTCGCCCTTTCGGCTGCCCGGATGACGTAAAATCCTTGGACATAGCACGAAATTTCCGTGTCAAAAGTGCGGACGTCTATGTCTTCCACCATTTCCCCTGCTTGGCCGGCACCTGCATAAGTTCCGCTAATACCGCTAGATAGGTGGATCGAAATGACAGCATCATAGTCCGCTTTCAACGATTCGAACAGCTCAACGAATTTTCCGACGGGCGGTTGGGATGTTTTCGGCAACGGTCCTTCGCCGCGTACTTTATCGTAAAAATCCGCTGACGTCAGATCGACTTCCTCTTCGAAAGCCTGTCCGTCAATCGTCACTGTCAGCGGGATAACGTGGATATCGAACTCCTCCACTATGTAAGACGGCAAATATGCCGTACTATCTGTTACAATTGCTGTTTTCACTACTAATCAACTCCTGCATAATATTCTACTTGATATGCAGGTGAAAAGAAAAGGTTTAAAAGGTCATCTCTCAAGTGTTCGCGCCCAATGGTTCGCTTTATTCGAAAACGCAGCAATCTCCTCTTTCGACACTCCGAATTGTTTTCCGATTTTCTCGATACTTTTTAAATCAAAACGCTCCGTCGCAATTGCGAGCTCCAAGTAAGGGCTCAAGTCGGTTTGCTTTCCTGACAACGTTTCCGCCACGTCCTCGGAAAATGGGAACATCGGTATAATATCGTCCCAGTTGCGCTTCATAATGACGTCGAGCAATGAAAACAGTCCGACGAAGAAGTGCTCGTCGCCGTTCGGATACCCTGTACGGACTGCCATGAGCTCGCACATTTTCGCACGTGACATTGAATAGGAAACGAGCGCTTTAATGCGGCCGCTCGATGAATGATCACCGATATCGAGCAGCATTAAAATCCGCATCCATCTCCTCAATTCACGCAAGCCGATCAAGACAATCGCCTGCTTAACGGAGCCTACGCTTTTCGGGATATTGAAATTCATCGTGTTAATAAATCGCAGCAATTTGTACGTTAGTGAGATGTCATGGAGTATTAGATTTGCGATTTCGTCGATGTTCGGGTCCGAAACGTTCAGCCTGTTTATAATTTGCATATGCAAATTAAGGTTCGCGGGGATTTCGACGCCTTTAATGATTTCTGGTTTGGCAAAGAAATACCCTTGGAACAGATCGTATCCGCTTTTTTTCGCCATCTGAAACTGCTCTTCGGTTTCGATTTTTTCCGCAATCATTTGAATATGAGGGTATTGTTTAATGAATTTCTCAATCGCACGTCTACCCTTTTCGTCTACAGCGAGAAAATCCACTTTCACATAATCGATCAACTTGAATAATTCATTATGTAAGGCGTATTGGTCTTGCATGATGAAGTCGTCGAGCGCAAGTTGAAATCCATCCTGCTTGATCTCCTTAATTCTCGAGATAAGAGCTGGCGTAATTTCAACGTCCTCTAAAATTTCGATGACGACAGATTCCGGCTTCAAACTCGAAAAGATGTCCTTAATGAGCAGGTCACCGGAAAAATTGATGAATGACTTTGAATCCCCCGAAATCTGATCGACGCCAATCGATAAAAATGTATTGATAAGCAATTGGATTGTCGCCTGCTCTGGATCGATATTCGGGAAGCTGTTTTTTTCACTATTGCGGTACAGCAGTTCATAACCGAAAATGCGCCCTTCAGTGTCCAAAATAGGCTGTCTTCCTACAAATATATGTGCCTCCATGTTCCCACCTCTCAATGCAATCAGTATACCAAAACTAGTTCTCTTTTACTATTAATTTTCAAACTATTTTAATAGCAGTAGATTAAGAAAAATGATATGTTGGATGAAAGTTTGAGGAAATGGGAGGTTTCACAATGGAAACACTACTATTTGAGCAAGTTGGGCATGTCGCGAAGGTGACGCTGCACCGTCCGGAAGCAATGAATGCGTTCAATTACAATATGCTGTCTGAACTAGGACAAGTGATCGAGTCGATTCGCATTAATCCTGATATCCGGGTTGTCACCTTTACGGGCTCCGGGGACCGTGCATTCAGTGTGGGGGCTGATTTGAAGGAGCGAAGGCTGCTGTCGGATTCGCAAGTGAAACGGAATATTTATAAGATCGGCGAAGTGTTTACGATGGTGGAAAATTTGCCGCAGCCGACAGTTGCAATGTTAAACGGTTATGCGTTCGGCGGTGGAATGGAGCTTGCATTAGCTTGCGATTTCAGGTTCGCGGCGGATTCGGCGGTAATGGGACTGACGGAGACGGGGCTCGCAATCATTCCAGGAGCCGGCGGGACGCAGCGGCTTCCGAGGCTGATCGGTGAAGCAAAAGCGATGGAGCTCATTTTGACGGCGAGACGATTGAAGGCAGATGATGCACTTGTATACGGCATATTGACGGGCGTCGCTCCTGCGAATATTTTACACGAAACGGTAGACCAGTTCACAGAGGGGCTGCTCGCAAATGGACCGATTGCTCTGCAGCAAGCGAAGTTCGCGATAAAGCATGGAATGAACACCGATTTGCAGACGGGGCTTGCGATCGAGCGGAAAGCGTATGAGATTACAATCCCGACGGAAGATCGGTTGGAGGCGCTTGCGGCTTTTGCGGAGAAGCGTAAACCGGAGTTCAAAGGAAAATGATGATGGGAATGGTTGCGGAGGACCGATTATTTCTCTTTCATAAAAAAAGAATAAAGGGATAATTAATAAAGGGTTTCACTTTAATTAAAATTAGGAGATGGATTTAGAATGGAAAAAAAGTATATAGTTACTGAAAATCCAGAACAAGAACAATGGAAATTGTTATTACGTTATGGATACCCTTCTAATATAGAAAAATATTTATTTAAAATGGATCATACTTCTGATGATGAGTTGATTGATTTCATCGCGGGTTCAATTATGCAGTCTCATGCCTATTTTGAGTCTGCAAAGCATTCGTCATTATATATAACACCTTTATTAATTTATTATGGGGTAACGAACCTATTGGTGGGATTTGCTAGTTTGAAAACGGGTAAAAAAATTGACATAAGAGGTCATGGAATGAGTTTATCACCGCCAAAAGATTTGACAGAAGGAATTGGAAATTCCCTTATCACTATTAAAGACAGTGAGTTTGGTGGGTTTACGAAGTTTTGCGAAGTCTTTTCAGATGACGATTTCCCAAAAGGAATGAGTTGGAAGCTAAAAGAAGTATTTAGTATTATTCCCGATTTAAGAAATGATTTCGAAATGTGTTATTCTACTAATTCAAATGTTATTCCTATTGAGGTTATCAAGCTGAGGGACAGGACTATAGAAAGAATAAACTTTGGGGAATACCCATTTCTAAAAAACAACACTTCTCTAATAGATAGAGTAAAAGATTTAAATGTTAATTATCTAATTCCTGAATTTCAAAATGATATGGTCATTCTAAATAGAAAAATCAAGTTTAAGGATATAGGGGTATATTCATTGCACGGAAGAAAATTTCTCCAATTGGCTTTGAAGAAACAAGGAAAGCTAGTTAATTTATCACTTTTAATAGCCATGTATTCTGGATTATACGGACTTGGGTTTTTATCTAGATACAATCCAAGTATATGGAACCCTTTTATCCAAAAAGACATAACTGGAGAGAAATTATTGGTTGAGAAGTTTTTATCTGTATCAGTTCGTCACCTCCCTAATTTAGTCTTGAATTTCATAGAGGATAAGGATATTTTCTTTGTTAATGAAACAGAGGGTATAACTGATTTAAGATTTACAACATTAAGTGAAGACATAAATAAGATTGTGCAGGAACAGTTAGAACACTTACTTTACGGAAAAGGAATGAAATATAAATGAGTATCGTAAAAGTTGCCTATGAAATGTGTAAAACCATTTTAAAAAATTCATCCTTTAGGGACGAAGTTTCTTCGATGATGAGTGAATTGAATAAATTTCAAGACGTAAAAATAGGTGAAAGGCTAGATCAGTATGAATTTGGAAAAATAATAAGAAACCAAAGCGCAGAAAAAGCGAATATTCAATTCTATGGATATTTAGTTGCTGATAGCCAAAGAAAAGAGATTGAAAAACAATTTAATTGCTTAGTACCACAATTAACTAAAGAGCAGTATGGACTATTAACTAAATTACATAGGGAAATTATTTATATAAACGAAAAAATAATTAATTTATTACCAAATAATTTAAATCACAGAAGTATCTTAGATCCCTATAGTATTTATGAAAAAGTTGTAACTAAAGAACATAGTTATGATTCATTGATTTTTACTGATGAAATTTTAGAAAGTCTTCAATTGCATTTCAAAAAACACAAAGGGTTTCAAGAGATTGGTGAAATCCCTAGTGGTTTACATTCCGAACTAAATAAAATTAGTAGCAAGAATATAGAAAACATCATTTTTTTATTTACGGATAGGATTCGTAAAGCAGGGGTCATGCACTCTCCAGATGATATATTAGAAGCGATTGAAAATGCTAAAAGGGATAAAACTATAATACCCTTGAAATATTTTATCTCGTTAATGTGTATAAGAGAATCAATACAAACTTTAAATCAACTCATCTATCAATCCTTCTTTCAGAGCAAGCTACCTATTTATAACGAAGATAATTTGATTAGTATTAGAAGTGCTTCTCACCTCGTAGGAAACGGCTATTCTTTAAAATCACAGCAAATATACAACTTAAATCCCATAGACTTAGTCCATGTTTTTGACCCTTATGATACAGAACCTGCACCAACACTGTGTCAAATCGAAAATATTAGTACTAGCTTTAATAATAAATTTGGCAGCCATGCGGATTTAAAGCTTAGAGTTATCGATGAAGATTTGAATCCTTTCTTTGGAACCTTGGAATCCATTAACCATAAGTTTTTATAAAAAAGGGATTGCAGCATTTCTCTTATATTTTCATAAATTTATTAATCCCCCAAAAAGATTCATCATTCACAAGCGGTCCGTCGTGAAATTCCTGCGGCGCGTTACTTGTTTGGCGACTTGCCATGACGCGATTATCTGAACAGTCATTTCTTCGACATGGTCGAGAAGGCTATCCGTTTTGGTCATATGTGTTTGGACGAGGCATTGGTTCATGTGAAGGTAGATGGCCATGAGCCGTTCGCTTCGTTCGGCTTCGTGGTCGGTCGTCGTCATGAGTTCGAATAGAAAGTCTTGTGCTTTTTGCAATGTACGGTCTCGCTCGTCGGCATCCCCTGCCCCGATCGCCTGCTTGCATTGTTGAATGTTTTTTTGGAGTTCGTTGAGCAGGAGGAGGACGTATTCCATCATCGATAATGTGGAGGCGCTCGCTTCTTTGTAGATTTGGATTGCTTTTTCGATGTCTACGGTTGTCAATGTAGGTGCCTCCTGTCGCTTTTTCTTTTGTATCGGCTTTTTTCTGTTCATTTCAATCGTTTTCGTCCGATATATAAATGGAGATCGTGTAGAAGTTTGAATTGGGGTGATGGAATGCGTGTTTTGAGCGGCGAGCATATTGCGGTGTCGGCGAATCGGTCGATGCGGAATGCGGGTCAGATTGAGAAGAGTTTGATGAAGCTTGGGTCCGGCGTGAAGATTGCGAAGGGCAGCGACAACGCTTCAGGGCTGTCGATTTCGGAGACGATGCGTGCGCAGATCCGTGGGATTTCCCGGGCGCAGAGCAATATGCAGGACGGGTTGTCCGTTCTTGAGGCTTCGAATGAAGGGCTGAATAATGTGAATGGCCTGTTGCAGCGGGCGCGCGAGCTTGCGGTGATGAGTTCGAATGATACGCTAACGGTGAACGACCGTGCGGCTAGCCAAGTCGAGCTTGAGAATTTGCTTGGCGCTGTCGATGATACAGCTTCGAAGCTTGAGTTCAATACGAAGAAGATATTGGGCCAAGAGGGATCATTGACGTTGCAAGTCGGGGCGAATCCAGGGCAGCAAATGAAAATAACGCTTGTCGATGTCAGTGCTCAGGCTTTAGGTCTTCGCAAGGATGACGGCAAGTATGTGTCGCTGGAGTTGCGCGATTTGGCAAATGAGCTCATTACGAAAATCGATGATGCAATTAAGACAGTTTCCAGCCATTTGACACGTATCGGTTCGAATATGGAAGCGGTCGAGCATCATTTGACGAATGCGTTGACGTTCGAAAATAATTTGACGAAGTCGCTTTCATTGCTAGAGGATACGGATATGGCGAAGGAAATGATGAATTTCGTGAATCTGGATATCCGTCAGCAAGGGGATCATCTGCTTGTCAAACAGGTGAATCAGAATATCCATAGTGTGATGTCGTTGTTTTCGAAGTGAGTAGGCGTTGGGATTTCTCCCTGCCTACTCTTTTTTTGCGTTTTCGCAGCGGGGCGATGCGGAGACGATGCGTGCCGCTTTCACGACAGTTGAGAGGATATTCGTTGCGCCTTGCCGGTCTGCGACGTGGGAGGCGCGGATGTATGGGCTTAGATTGGTGTTGACGATATAGCGCGGCGGGATTTCGTTCAGTGCGATAGCCATGATGTCGTCTTTGCATCTGTCGCAACTGCACGATAGATGTAGTTCTTTTTCGTATTGTTGGAGTACGCCTTGGACGACTTCTTCCATTACATTGTATACTGGCATGTTTCATAACCCCCTAGAATGGAGCTTCTAACTTCATCGTAACATTTGAAGGAAAATTAAGGAACTGTAGGAAAGTTGTATTATGAACAAAGGACTTTATATCTATTTAAGAGGTTTTACGAGCATTTGCGGGATTTATTCGTCTACTCGGGCAGTTATATGCTTTAGTACAAAAAAGTCGAATTCCTATTGGCAGGAACCGACTTTTTGTGATTACTCTTCATCGTTTTGGTATTCCAAAATATCGCCAGGCTGGCAATCCAAAGCTTTACAAATCGCTTCTAACGTTGAAAAACGGATCGCTTTTGCTTTTCCATTTTTCAGTATGGATAAGTTCGCCATTGTGATTCCGACTTTCTCCGTTAGTTCTGTTACGCTCATTTTCCTTTTTGCTAGCATTACGTCAATGTTTATTATAATCGCCATTGGTTTCACCTCAGACCGTTAAATCATTTTCTGATTTTATATGAATAGCTTCCTGCAGCAATCTTTGAAGGACCGCAGCAAACACCGCGATCACCAAAGCAGCGAAGACAGGAACCATTCCAAAGATGATGAGACCTGGCGCATCATCCAGCTCCGCCACGATATAAACGAATGGCAAAATGATGACATACAATACGCTGATCGTCATCGCACAAAACTTTATTTTCTGGAGAGCTTTGACGGATAGCTCGGAAAATGCTTCGTTCTTGTCAATATAACTTAATAGTTTAAACGCCTGATACAATGCGGCGAAAAACGGTATAACGGATACATACATGCCTATCACGATCGGATAGAGGGCGTAGGCATACTGTGGATTGAATGGATTATTAATTAACGAATAGAGCCCATATATACATAATGCAAGAACCGGCATCCCGATAAGAAACAGTGCCAGTTTTAAAAATAATGTTGATCCTCGTTTCATTAAAAGCACCTCGCATGTGTAATGTGCTTTGATTATAACTTATAATTTATCGATTATCAATAAATAATTATCGATTATAGTTAAAATACTATTGAATTGGGATATAGAGCAAGCAAATCTAAGCGCATTCTTAATTGCAACAAAAAAAGAAGGTGCGAGACCTTCTTTTCTCATTCGTCGGGAGTTAGCCCTCTTTTGAGGAAGTGGATCATTTGATTGATCTCTTCTTCATCATCCCATTTTACGCCGATGACGTATTTAGCGGCGAAGTAGCCCATAATCGTCGAGGCTGCGAGGCGGACGACGGTTGTTGCGGGCAGTTTGATGATTTGGCCTTTTGATTGGTAATGCTCGATGATTTGGATAAAGCGGTTGACGACCTTTTTTCCAATATGTTCGATGAATTGATCGCGCAGTTCAGAATGGAACGGGATTTCCTGGAGAAAGATCTGGACGACTTTCAAGTTTTTCTCGAGGAATTCCTGGCGGTTTTTAATCATTGCCCGGACGAAGTCTTCAAAGTGCTCAAATTCTTTGTCGAGCACTTTGTTCAAGTCTTTAATGATAATCGGACCGAGCATTTTCACCATCATCGGCGTAACGATGGAAAGAAGCAGATCCTTTTTCGTCTTGTAATGGCGGAAGATCGTGCCTTCCGCTACACCCGCTTTTTTGGCGATTTCATTCGTAGATGTGGCGGCGAAGCCTTTTTCCGCGAACATTTCTGTCGCTGCAACGAGGATTTTTCTTTGTTTATCTGTCAGGCTGTCGTCTTCCTGCAGCATTTCCTCTAGCATGTTTTCGTCTGTCATGACGGCCTCCTCTTACATTTTGCGATATTTGCGTAGTACGGCGATGTTAATGGCAATGAACAGCAGGCAGAATCCTGCAAGTATGAGCACGTTTGTCAAAATGTCACCGAATCCGGCGCCTCTCACCATGACGTCGCGCAATGCTTCGGCAGCATAATAAAGAGGCGTCAAGTAACTGATCCAGCTGAGCCACTCGGCGATTGTCTCCAAGTTGAACAGGCCGGAAAAGAACACTTGTGGGACGACGACAATCGGAATGAATTGCATCATTTGCAGCTCGTTATGCGCAAATGATGAGAGCAAGATGCCGAGCGTCAGTGCAGTCATCGCGAGGATGATGATGATCAGGAGCACGTAGAAGAAGGCTCCTTCCATAACCATGCCAAGCACGTAAATTGCGTACGCTGTTATAATTGTAGACTGGATTGTCGTGAAAAGTCCAAAGCCGATGACATAACCGGCGACGATTTCCCATTTGCGAAGCGGGCTGGCAAGAAGCCGTTCGAGTGTTCCCGTCGTCCGTTCGCGCAGGAATGAAACGCCCGCGATGAGAAAGACGAAGAAGAACACGAAAAATCCGAGCAACACTGGACCGAAATAATCGAATTGCCCCATATCGCTTGAGCCGTGCAAGTAATCAACTTCCAATTCCGGTGTATCGACCGCTTGGGGCGGTTTTGGCAATGCGTTTTGCAGCCATTTCATCGTAGCACCTGTGACGCTAGGATCGCTTCCCTCTAGAACGATGGACGGTTTATTGTCTTCGATTTTCAAATAGCCGTCGAGTTCCTGAGCGGCTAGTTGTTTCTTCGCTTCCGCTTCCGTTTCGAAGGTCGTTACTTTTGCGCCTTCCGTGTTGATTTGGTCGACGAGCATTTCAGGTACATCAACCAATCCGATTTTCGGTGTGTAATCGTCGCCGTTAAAGACGAAATAGAGCATCGTCAACACGAGAATTGGCGCGAAGATAAGCAGCCCGATTGTCCGTTTGTCCCTGACGAGTTGACGGAGGATCCGTTTAACCAATGCCATCACTCTCATCGTTCCACACCTCCGAAGACGAGGAATGCTTCCTCGATTGTTGCTGAATTGGTTTCCTTTTTCAATTCAGCAGGCGTGCCGACTGCAATCAGTTTTCCATCACGGATTAAACCGAGCCGGTCGCATTTATCGGCTTCATCCATGACGTGGGTCGTGACGATGAGCGTTTTTCCTTGTGCTTTCAAGTCTGTAAATGCATTCCATATGCTTTTCCTAAGGACTGGGTCGATTCCGACAGTCGGCTCGTCGAGGATGAGCAGTTCCGGTTCGTGGAGCAATGCAATCGCGAGGGAAAGGCGTCTTTTCATTCCCCCGGAGTAGTTCGAAACAAGTTTTGTGACGTCGCCCGAAAGCTGAACGAGCTCCATCACTTCGTTGATGCGCTGCGCTTGTTTCTGCCCCTTCAATCCGTACAGTTCCGAAAAGAATTGAAGATTTTCCTTCGCGGATAACTCCTCGTAAAGGGCGTCCGATTGCGCCATATACCCGATCCGGTTAATGAGATTCAGGGATGGCATCTTCTCGTGGAATAATTGATTCTCCCCTTCCGTCGGTTCGTCTAGGCCAGCGAGTTCCTTCACGAGCGTTGTCTTCCCCGCACCGGATGGTCCAAGCAACCCGAAGATTTCCCCTTCGTAAATGTCGAGATTGATGTCTTGAAGGACTTGATGCTTGCCAAAGCTTTTCGAGACGTTGCGGATGGAGACACATACTTCACTTTCTTTCATCGTTGGTCACCTCTTTTTTAATAGTGAGTGATTACTCACTTTATTGTATTCGTTGAAAATCAGTTTGTAAAGTGAGTAATCACTCATCACGCGGGAGTGTCTGGTAATAAAGGTTTTAGTTTCGCGCTAAATGCTCTTAGATCAATTAGTTATGCTCGTCTCGGGACTTTGGTCCTTCTATTATTCATGGAGATTCACCTGCTCCAGATAATTTATAGTTTGTGAAAGGCATTTGGCACGAGATATTGCATGCTGAGGGTAACGATATCTTGCCGCGTTCGTTTTGTGTGGCTGCGGATGAGCGGAACACAAACAAGTTGAGTCGTAACACAATCATTGGCGGGTGCATCAAAATCAAAGTGAAGTGCATCACAATTAACCCATACCGTAACGAAAACAAAGCCGGGGGCAACACAATCAATATAAGCCGTAACACAATTAACGCACAATCAATTGAAAAAGAGGATAGATGCCAGTATGACGGCAAACTATCCTCTACTACTTCTAGTCATTCAATTCATCGCGAAATTTGTAGAAATTCCTTACAAGATCTGTTTCTGTTTCAACATCGATTCCATCCCATTTTCTCTTCCCTAGCCGCCTGTCGAATAAGGAAATTGCCCGAATGAAGGGATGCTCATGTGTCAGCGCTTCTTCAAATGGCATTTGAATGTAGTCGAACAGGAGATGGATAAT
This sequence comes from Sporosarcina sp. SAFN-015, assembly GCF_051966875.1. Lineage (GTDB taxonomy): Bacteria > Bacillota > Bacilli > Bacillales_A > Planococcaceae > Sporosarcina. The sequence goes on from NZ_JBQCKP010000004.1 coordinate 194,855, forward strand.
CTCCCATGACGGGTATACGCCACGCTCTTTCATTTCCGTCTCCGCATCTTCGTAGGCGGCATGCAGCTGCTTCCGTTCATTCGACTCCCACATCTTTCGCCAATCGGATTCCCATTGTAAAGGGTCGATCGCTCTTTCCTCGGTCAATTCCTGTCCGCGGGTATTGACGGCAATATTGAAGGGAATATCGGAGGCCCGGAAGATTTCCGTACCGTCCAATGTCATCCGGAATGTTCCCGGCTGGTCATGGCTTTTCCGATGGATGATCCAATGGTAGTGGATTCGCCCTTGAAGCGGTTCGCACAGAAATCCTTCCGACAATTGCTTTAGCTTAGACCATCTCATTTCGCCTTATGCGCTTCCCATTCCTCGCGCAGCATGCCCATGCGGATCGAGTCGTAGTAGACGCCGTTCCAGTAGCGGACTTTGCGGATGCGCGCTTCCATTGTCATGCCTAGCTTTTCGGCGACGCGGATCATCCGCTCGTTGCCGGACCATGTTGTAAGGCCGACGCGGACAAGCGGCATTTCGTTGAATAAATGATCGATCCACATCGTGAGCGCTTTCGTTCCGTAGCCGCCGCTCCAATATTTCGGCTCGTAGATGAGGATGCCCATCTCAAGCCAAAGGGACGGCTCGTGCTCCCAATAGTAGCTCACCATGCCGATGAGCTCGCCGTCCACTTCGATGCCCCAATAATCGCCTTGCACGACGATTTGGTCTTTCCGTTCAAGAAACGCTTCGTACGGTATTGATACATGCGGGTAATACGGAGCGTCCCATTTCTTCCATTCGGGGTTTTCCTCTTTGAAGCTTAATTCCCACATGCGATACAAATCTTCATCTCTAATCGGGCGAATTGTTACGCCTTCTACTGTATATGACAAATAATAGCCTCCAAGATTATAGGTATTTCGCGAACCAGCCCGTAATCTCGTTCAATCGCTCGACGCGGAGATTCGGTGCGCCGGTCCGCGATAAGTTGTGGTCTGCATCCGGGAAGCGAACGAATTCCGTCTCTTTCCCCATGCTCTTCAATGTAATATATAGCTGCTCCGCCTGTTCGATCGGGCAGCGGAAATCTTTTTCTGAATGAAGGATCAATAGCGGCGTTTCGACGTTTTCCGCGTATTTCAGCGGGGAATGCTTCCAGAGCTTTTCGACATCTTTCATGTCTGCGGCGATTTGCCAGTCGCTGAAGTAATAGCCGATGTCGGATACGCCGAAGAAGCTGATCCAGTTGCAGATTGAACGCTGTGTGACAGCTGCTTTGAAGCGGTTCGTATGGCCGACGATCCAGTTTGTCATGAAGCCGCCGTAGCTGCCTCCCGTAACGCCGAGACGATTTTCGTCAATCCATTCGTTTTCCGCTAACACATAGTCGACTGATGCCATGATATCCTCATAATCGCCGCCGCCATAAGCGCCGCGGACAGCATCGACGAACTCCTGGCTGTACCCATGGCTGCCGCGCGGATTGATATACAGCACGCCGTATCCTTGCGCCGCAAGCAGCTGCATTTCATGGAAGAACGTGTTGCCGAACATGGCGTGCGGTCCGCCGTGGATGTCGACGATAAGCGGGTGTTTCTCCCCGTCTTTGAAGTCTGCCGGTTTCATGAGCCAGCCGTGTACATCCCAGTCTTTCGGTCCTTTGAAGACGATTGCTTCCGGCTCTACCAGTTGAACTTCCTCCAAATAATCTTTATTGAATGATGTAAGGGCTACTCTTTCGCCTGTCGCGATCATCAATCTATAAATTTCGCCTGGATTCACTGCAGAGCTCACCGCAAGCAACGCGAAATCGCCTTCCCGATTCACGTCATAGCCGTAAACATGCTCGTTTTCCTGAGACGCCGGGTACAACTCCCCTTCAAGCGTTGCGAAATAAAGGCGCACATCGCCCATCGACGAAAGCTGGAAGTAGAGATCATTGTCCTTCGTCCAGACGGCTGCTGGCGCGTTCGCCCCTTGCTGATGATCCGCCACAGTATAGTCGCCGACCGGAGCATCGACGCTTTCCGTAATGTTGATCGTATTGCCGCGCTTCGTATCGTACACATACAAGTTCCCGTGTGTCGCATTTTGGAACGCGCGATCCGAGCCAACGAACGCGATATAGTCGTCGTCCAATGAGAAGTTTGCCCCGCCATAATAGCCTTCCTCATCGATGATGATTGTCTCTTCCTTCGACTCGACATCGACCAAATAAAGCGGCTGACGGAATTCAAAGTCCAAATTCTCGTTACGGTTTACGCCGATGACAATTTGCTTTCCATCATTCGAAACGGCTTGCAACGTATGCTGGTGATTCCCTTCCGTAAATTGCGTCACTTCTTCAGTCTCGATATCAATGAAGCCGATTTGTTTGAATGAATCTTGTGGCAATAAACCTACGCCGTCCATTTTATATTTCATTTTTGTTACGCGGACAGGTTCCGGTTTTTTCTTTTCATCCTTCTCTTCTTTGTCCGTGAACGTTTTGCCTTCTTTCACCGAAGCATCGAACCAGATTTTCGTTCCGCATGGCGACCATTCGAAGCCAGAAACACCTTTTTCAAATGATGTAAGCTTCTTCGCTTCGCCTCCGCGGGCGGAAAGGATGTATAGCTGATTTTTATCGTCGCGATTTGACAAAAAAGCGATTTGCTTGCCGTCTGCCGACCATTTTGGCGAGCTGACACGGTGGTTTCCGTATGTCCATTGCGCCGTTTCCTTCGTCTCAAGGTCGATATGGTAAAGGTTCGCGATATATTTGTTTTCTTCTTCGTCGATGTGCGTTTTGATGAACAGCGCTTCTTTTCCGTCAGGTGAGAGTTGCGGGTTCGTGACGGATTGCAGTTTGAATAAATCTTCTGTTTGTAAGTTTCTCATGGGAATTCCCCCTTCTCTTTTCTATTCTACATATTTCGACAGCCGGAGGAGTTTTCCCTTTTTAATTTTGCATTATTTCAAGATTTTTTTCCGACGTAGACGGATTGCGGGCGGAAGATCGTGTTGTCACTCAGTTGCTCGATGGAATGTGCGGTCCATCCGACCATTCTTGCTGCGCTGAATGTCGGGGTGAATAGTTCGGGTGGCATTTGGAGCGCCCGCATAATTGCGGCCGCGTAATATTCGACGTTCGTGTACAGTTTGCGACCTGGTTTGTATGCTTCCAGAAGCTCGATGATTTCTTTTTCTGCCGCTGTCGCGAGATCTAGCCAGCCGTCTTGACCAGCCAAGTTGGCGCATTTGTCCCGTAATAAGATGGAACGCGGATCTTCTGTTTTATATATCCGGTGGCCGAATCCCATGATCCGTTCGCCGTTCTCTAGTTTTGTTTGGATGACGGGACTGATGTTGTCCTCTGTACCAATCTCTTCAAGCAGTTCGATGACGGCTGACGGAGCGCCGCCATGCAAAGGTCCCTTCATCGTGCCAAGCGCTGACGTGACGGCCGCTGTCAAGTCGGATTCAGTGGAAATCGTGACTCGCGCAGCGAATGTGGAGGCGTTCATGCCGTGTTCCATCGTTAATTTCAAGTATGTTTCGAGCGCTTCTACGTGGACATCGGCAGGTTTGTTGCCGGTTAACATCCATAAATAGTTGGCGGTATGCGATAGAGTTGGGTCAGGTTCGATAATCGGCAGTCCGTTTGCGTTACGATAATGTCTCGCTATGATGACCGGGAGTGAAGCCGTTAGTTGGCGTGCTTGCTGTTCGATTGGTTGATTCGTGAAAGCGGGATGTGCATATGCGGATGTAGCTGTTCGCATTACATCCATCAACGGCGTTTCGGTTGGGAGAGCGTCGATGATCGTTTTTACATGCGCGGGTAAGTCCCTGCCCTCTTGAAGAGTATATGATTCGTTTCGGTCTGCGAATTTTCCGTTCCAAAGGAAGTATGCAATCTCCTCGAATGAATGATTGGTGATCAGCTCGCCGACTTGGATTCCGCGGTATCGAAGTTCACCGATATCCCCTTCTACGGACGCAATCTTCGTATGTACTGCAACGACATCTTTCAAGCCTTTTTGAAACATAATACATTCCTCCTTTTCTTCAGTATAGGCGGGAGGTATAATTAGGTAAATTGAATGTTTTGGAATAGATTGATTAAGTTTATTAATCAGGGGTGAGTGCGAGTGGATATGCAATGGCTAAGAACATTCGTCGTGGCGGCGGAGACGTTGAATTTCAGGAAAGCATCAGAGCGATTGCTGTTGTCACAGCCGACTGTCACGGTACATATTAAGCTGCTGGAAGAGCATGTTGGCGTCCGGCTTTTCGACCGGATCAACAATCGGGTTACATTGACCGATGCCGGAAGAGTGTTTTACGTGGAAGCTATGAAATTGCTTGCAGGGCTGGATGAAAGCGTGAATCGAATGCACGCATTTGCGCAAGGCTACCGCCGAATGTGGACGATCGCCATTTCACCGCTCATGGCAGAGACGATTTTGCCTTATTTCTTGCGGACGTTCATGGTGAGTCAAGCCGATGTGGAGCTGACAATCCGTGTTGAGGAGTCCGAGATGATTGAGCAGCTCGTCGATTCGGGTGAAGTCCATTTAGGCATTTCTGCCTTGGATGCGACGTTGAAAGGAATCGAATCGATACGCATCTACGATGATCCAATTGTTTTTATTACACCGACGGACAGCTACGACGAGGAAAGCGGCCCGCCTGTTGATGTGGTGGAAGCGCTTCTCGGCAATTATTTATTGACACATCATCATCCGGTCTACTGGGACGATCTACTTGTCATGCTGCATAAGCATGTGACGGGGGTTCGCACGATGAAAGTGACGCAGGCGCATATCGCGAAGCGGTTCATCCAAGAAGGGTTAGGCGTCTCTTTCCTCCCCCACTCGATTGTCCGGCGCGAACTGACGGAAGGTCGGCTTATGCGGCCGCATTTTGATCTGTTTCCATTGCCGACCGTTTCGACGTTCATTCTTGTGAAAAAGAAAGGTGAATTGGAAGAGGCGTTTATTCGGGAGATTTCGGCTTATTATTTTGGGTAGGCGGTTATACGGGATTATTGCTAGTAACTTGGTTGTGTTGCAATGGGACTTAGTTGTGTTGCGAACTGAATTGATTGTGTTACGTCCGGCTTTGATTGCGTTGCGACCTATTTTTTTGAGTTGCAACCCATTTTCATTGTGTTGCAAACCGAATTGGTTGTGTTGCACCCAGCTTTAATTGCCATGCGACCTATTTGTTGCTTTGCGAACCGAATTGATTGTGTTGCGTCCTGCTTTAATTGCGTTGCGCACCAAATTGATTGTGTTGCACCCAGTTTTAATTGCGTTGCGACCTAATTTTTGTGTTGCAACACATTTTCATTGCGTTGCGAACTGAATTGATTGCGATACGCCATGCATTAGTTGCGTAGCGAATTGCCTTCCTTACGTGATGCATGAAGATACGCAGCCCACCCAAAAAAGCGATCCCTATCGTATATGGATCGCTTTATATTCATTTCACTTTAAATTTGGAGACGAGCTGCTGCAATGTATCCGCCATCGAGCTGAGGACTGTGGAGGAAGCGGCGATTTCTTGCATCGTGGCGCTTTGCTCCTCGGCTGCCGCCACGATGTCCTGGGCGTTTTCATCGGACTGATTCGACAAGTTCGCCACTTCGTCGACGAGTTGTTTTACTTGCTGCGTACTGGCATTTATCCCTTCACTGATCTTGGAAATTTCGACGGCTTGCGTGGATACTTCATTCACACGTCGAGCGATTTCCTGGAAGCCTTCTCCGGTCTGATGCACCATTTCAAGCCCTTCATCCACGAACAGAGTTGATGTTTCCATCGCTTTGATTGCCCCGCTTACTTCGTGTTGGATTTCTTCAATCAATTTTCGAATGTCGGATGCCGCATTGCCTGATTCGAGCGCCAAGTGGCCAACCTCGGAAGCAACGACCGCAAAGCCTTTCCCGTGTTCTCCCGCTCTTGCCGCTTCGATGGAGGCATTTAGCGCCAGCAAGTTTGTTTGTCCTGCGATATTCGTAATGATCGAGACAATTTTGCCGATTTCAGACGACTTTGTATGTAACGATTCTACAACCGCTGCCGTCCTCTTTGTTGACTGCTGGATGTCTTCCATTTTTCCGACAGTCGCTGTCATTCTTTCTGCGCCGGCTTCAGTCAACTCCGTCGCAGCGACAGCCATCTCGGAAACATGCTGGATCGACTCTACCGTTTGATTCAATTGATCCGCTATGTCGTCTACGATCACGCTGCTGGAGCGTGCGCTTTCCAATTGGATAGCCGCACCTTCCGACACACCGATGACCGAGTTCGTGATCTGCTCGGAAGCACGGGCTGATTCATCTGCGCTGGCCGAGAATTGGCCAGATGTTGCGGCCAGTGTATGGACATTTTCTCTCAATTCCGCTACCAACTCGTTCAAATTGGCAAGCATCGTGTTGAAATTATCGCCGAGCTGACCGATTTCATCTTTCGTCTTAATTACGATCGGATTGATGGACAAATCGCCGGTCGCCATTTGCTTAAAACTATCAGAAAGAGAAACGATCGGCCGTTGGATAGTGCGCATTAAATAGCGGCTGCCCAAAACGGCAATCAGGACAGCAATCAATGCGCTAATCGATAACGTAATTAAGACTGTCGAATAAAGCATAGCTCCTTTTTGCTCGATTTCTTCCAGTTCTTCATGATGAAGCGCACTTAGCTCACTCAACTTCTTATTAATTTCATTACTAGTGATGATTGCGCCGTATGACTGCTCGGTCGCCTTCTGATCCAGTCCTTTGCCGCTCATCTCAATGATGGCATCGATATCCGCGGTAAAGGTTTTCCAATACTCAGTTACGTCCGTTAATAACTCTCGTTCCGCATTTGTCGACAGCAACTGATCATATGTAGAGATAACGTTGTTCACAGAATCCTTTTCAGCAATGATTTCGCTTTCGTATTGTTTTTCGAAATCATCATCTTTCGAAAGGATATGCCTTTGTGTCACGCTTAACACGTTTTGAGTTCCTTTTTCAAGTGCATTGATGTTTTCGATTTTCGGGATGATGATGTCGTTAATTGTAGATGTGTTTTTATTCAGCGTAAATGTACTGATGATACCAGCAGCGCTCATTCCCAAAATGAGAATAATCATGAGCATCAAAATCGACGATAATTTCTTCCCGACAGTCCAACGCATGGTGTTTGCCCCTTTAGTTATTTTTTTGTTTTTATCGGTATTTGCGATAAAATCTTTATGCCAAGCTAAGCCTATAACAAAAAAAATTTTCCCCTATTCATTAGGGGAAAATCGATAGTTACTGCTTCACCTGATCTTTCAACGACCTGCGCAAAATCTTACCGGTTGTGTTTTTCGGCAGTTCGTCCAGGAATTCAATTGTTTTCGGCACTTTGTATTTTGCAAGACGGTTGCCGCAAAAAGCTTTCAACTTTTCTTCGTCCGCTTTGGCACCTTTCTTCAGCACGACGAATGCTTGGACTTCTTCCCCGAAGTCGGGGTCCGGCACGCCGATGACCGCTGCTTCGACAATATCGTCATGTGTGAATAAAACCTCTTCCACTTCACGCGGATAAACGTTGTAGCCGCCGACGATGATCAAATCTTTCTTTCGGTCGACGATATAGAAGTATCCGTTTTCATCCTGCCGAGCTAAGTCGCCCGTATACAGCCAGCCGTCACGGATGGCGGCAGCCGTTTCTTCCGGCATTTTATAATAGCCTTTCATGACATTCGGCCCTTGGACGATGAGTTCGCCGACTTCGCCGACAGGCACTTCATCCCCGAATTCGTCCACGACTTTATTCACCACATTGACGATGTTCGTGCCGATTGAACCGGGCACGCGCTCTCGGTCGAACGGATTGAACGTCGTAACTGGAGATGCTTCGGACAAGCCGTACCCTTCCGACACCTTCACATTGAATTTGTTCTCGAAGTTATGCAGCAGCGCGACAGGCAATGATGATCCTCCGGAAATCGCGAGGCGGATCGTACTGAAGTCTGCCGGATCGCCTTCCGGGAATTGATAAAGGAAATTGTACATTGTCGGCACGCCTGCGAATACAGTCGCTCGCTGCTCCTTGATCGTCTGGAATACATCTGCAGGACTGAATCGCGGCACGAGCACAATTGTCGCCCCTTTCAACAATGGCGCATTCACGACGACGGTTAGTGCAAATACGTGGAAAACAGGCAGCGTTGCGACGACCCTGTCGTCTTCCGAGAAACCTAAATAATCAGCGACATCGCGAGCGTTTGAGTACAGATTTTTATGCGTCAGCATTGCGCCTTTCGGATGACCCGTCGTTCCTGACGTATAAAGAATGACAGCGGTTTCATTTTCGTCAACGGATATTGGTTCGAGATTTGGACGCCCGGTTATGATAAGCTCAGAAAATAGTTTCACTTTCGCCTTTGCCTTATCCGATAGCGCCGCCACTTTTGCACCCGCTTCTGCACTCATTTCACAAACGATATAGTGCCCGATCGACGGAAAAAGCGTAGCCGATTTCTCAACTAGCGGCAACATCTGATCGATCGCAATGACCGCTTTCGCATCGCTATTATGTAAAATGTACGAGATTTCGTCAGGCGAGTAAATCGGATTGATCGGAATCGCCGTCGCCCCGATCCGCATCGTCGCATAAAGCGAAATGAGGAAATGCGGCGTATTCCCTAGCAATAAAGCGATATGATCGCCCTTTTCGATTCCCAATTCTTGCAATGCAGATGCAAACATGGACACGGACTGGTCGAACTCAGCATAAGACGTATCTTTCCCCATGAAGTGATAGGCCGTTTTCCCAGGTTGCAGCTTCGATGTTTCATAAACTTGTGTTACCAAATTCATCGTGAACATCCTCCCTTTTAATTGAATGAATCATCATTCATTTAACCCATCTATTATTATATAAGAAAAATTAAAAGTTCACAATACTTTTAGAAAATCTATGGAAATTGCAATTTAGCATCTTCTCTTTTTTATTCCAAGAAAACAAATGCCTTCCCTGTCATTCGAGGGAAGGCATGAGCTTATTACATTCCACTTTTACTCCGGTGTTCGGATATGGGCTAAATAGCGCCAGCGGATGAGGTAGAAATAAATGATTTGCAATGCTGTGAAACCGACGAGCACCATGATGAGTTCGCGAACGATGGAAATTTCCGCGAGTGCATCCCAAATGACTTGAAGTGACAAGAACGCAAACGAGCTATGGACGAGCGCGACACCCCATGGGACGAAAAATTGCGGGATGAGCTGCCGATTGACGATTTTCTTGAATTCCTTGTCGGTAATGCCCATGCGACGGAGCACGTCGAATTCTTTCCGATCACTGTCGAGCGACGTATAGAGCCGGAAATAGATAAAGCTTCCCGCAGCAAGCAGGAAAACACCTGCGAGCAATAAACCGATGAACAGCAATAATGTGAACGTCGTACGCATGACGGAATAATTCAGGCCTGGGTTATCGAAAGTAAAATGCAGTTCACCACGTGTGCCTGTTATAATCGACTGCGTCACTGAATGTTCGATTGTCAGCCCAATGTTTTTTGTCTTCTGCCAGTCGGGAATATCGAATGCGTGATAGATGGATGATGGCTCGACGAGCAAAGCGAGTTTCTCATAGTCGACGTCGTTTAAAATGATCGTGTTCGTGCCGATAGCATGAGGCGGGAACAGTTGGTATGGATAGGCGCCGTTGATTTGCACAGGAATGCCGCTTTCCTCGAGGACCGTCTCGACAGATTGCCTGTTCAGCTGTTCAAATGTAGTAGCGGTCGGCGGCAGGAACAGCGCTTCCCCTTCCTTCAGTTCAAACGCCTGATTGCCAAATGATTTCGAAAGCCTGTTGACGCTCGAAAGCTTGATGATCGTGACGGTATAATCCGTCAAAGATGACCGCTGTTTCAACACAGGAAACCGCACATATGTGTAGTCGATCTCATTCTTCCTTAGTTCATACCCAAGCCGATTAATATGCTCCTGCTCCATTTCATTGCCCGGTAAGCTTTCGTACACAAGGCCGAGCGGGTTTAACTCCCGGTATTGAGAAGCGAATGAAGTGAGCGAAGCGAGGATGCCGACTGACATGAAGGCGACCGTCGATACGATCGTCACGATGAAGAACATCCGGGCGTTTTCTTTCAGTCGAATAACGCCTTCGGAAATCGCGAGCAAGCGGAAATGCCGCCAATAGAACTCCCTCCGCACTTTGAAAAGATGAAGGAGGAACGGCAATGAATCCGTGAAAAAGAAATATGTGCCGAGCGTCGCGAGCGGTGGCAGCATGAAGACGAGTCCGATGACGATGCTGTTTGACGTGAAAGCCGCCATGCCATAGGACAGTGCGAGAAGAACGATTCCGATGACCCCGCGGGTTTTTGAAAAACCGTGCTGTTCCATGCCGGTTACATCTCCACGAATCAATTCATCGAGCTTGCCCGTTTTGATGAAAACCGGCGCGACCCATGAAATGATGATAAATAGACTTAGGAAAGCACCGACCGTTAATGCGAACGGCTCCCACGATAAATATAAAGGGAGTGCCGGCAGCATGACGATCCTTTTTACGACCATGAAGAAGAACTTCGAAAACATATAACCTAGAAACGTGCCGACACCAATTGATGCCGCGCCGATGATGAGCGTTTCAATAAAAATGAGCCGATGCAGCTGCCGTTTCTCCATTCCTAAATGGAGAAGGATCCCGAACTCTTTCGTTCGAGCTTGCAAAAAGGCCCGCATCGAATAAAACAGGAAAAACATCGTGAATATGTATAGAACAATTTCAGCGATCCCCATGCCGAGCACCGCAATATCCTGTACCGCACTACCTTCAATCGACGGATGGAAGAGAAGCATGGAATAAAGGAAAAACACCATGACCGAAAAAACACTCGCCATGAAAAAGGCAGCGTAAATCCGCCGGTTGCGCATGACATTCCGGAAAGCGAACTGGCGAAACGTCATCGCGAATTCCTCCCTATTCGACTGTCCGTCTTACAGCATCCGCAAATCATGGACATTCCCTCCAAGTAAGCTGAGCACATTCAAAATCCTTTGGAAGAACGTCTGACGCCGTTCATCCTTATAAATTTCATTGAAAAATTCGCCGTCTTTAATGAACAGCACGCGATCGCAATAGCTCGCCGCAATCGGATCATGCGTCACCATGATGATTGTCGTCCGCTCGGTTTGATTGACAAGGCTTAGCAATTCGAGAACTTCTTTCGCCGATTTCGAGTCGAGATTCCCGGTCGGTTCATCCGCGAGAATGAGCTTCGGCTTATGGATGAGTGCCCGTCCAACTGCGGTCCTTTGCGCCTGCCCACCCGACAGCTCATCCGGACGTCGGTTGAGGATTTCTTTCAAGCTTAATTGCCCCGCCAACTTGTCGATCCGTTTTTGCATTTCCATGATCGGCAATCCGTCCAACGTGAGCGGCAGCACGATATTCTCTTCTACCGTCAAATTTTTAAGCAAATTGATGTCTTGGAAAACGAAGCCGAAATTATGCCGCCTGAACAGCGCCAATTCATTCGAATTCAACGCTTCGGGCTCGATACCGGCGATCATGACACGCCCGTACGTCGGCATATCGATCGTCGATATGATATTCAACAACGTCGTCTTGCCGCTCCCCGAAGGCCCCATGATGGCGATGAATTCTCCGGCGTCCGCCTCGAAGTCAAGGCGGTTCAACGCGCGGTGCATCACTTTCCCTTCATAGATCTTCGTCACCCGCTCCAATTCCACGATCGAGCTTTTCATCCGCTTCACCTATCTCTCCATTTGTAAACAGAATCTTAATAGAAGTCCCTTGCCCCACTTCCGAGTCAATTGTCAATGGATGCCCGAGCTTCAAACAGATCTCATCGGCGATATACAGCCCCATCCCTGTCGATTCACCGGTCAACCGGCCATTTTCCCCTGTGAAGAACGCCTTTGTCACCCGTTTCAAATCGGAAGCCGGAATGCCGATCCCTTCATCGCGAATAGTCAGCTCAAAGCCTATCGCGGTTGGTTTTGCTAATATATAAAGGCGCTTCCCTTTTTCAAACGTATATTTCACAGCATTCGTAATAAACTGCCCGATAGCGATTTTCATCCATTTCGGATCCGTCGCGACGACGAGTTTCTCGTCGATTGAAATGACCGGGAAGACGCCGTTCGTAATGAACAGCCGCTTATGGTCCGTCACGATCTGCTGAATGAGGCTCTTCAAGCCGACTTGTTCGATCTGCATATCCTCCTCGAACGTTTCAAGTCGTGCATTGACAAGCACGACGTCGAGACCGCGCTGAATTTTATCGACTTCCTCGCGGAGGCTCTTCTTGTCGAGCTCTCCCTCTTCCTGCAGCAGCAAGTTGATGACTGAAATCGGCGTCTTCATTTGATGCACCCATTGATTGACGAACTGGAGCTGGCGATGCTGAGCAGCATACAACGATTGCACTTCGGCTTGGTACAGCCCATACAAATCCCGCATGAACGCCGTCGATTGGCGCTGCTCCGTCGTCTGCACATTGCGGATGAGTGCGTCTTCCATCTGTTCCGGTTTGCGCAAAATCGCCGCATAGTACGACCGGCGCATTATAAAACGCCCGACGAGAAAGCCTGATGTCAAAAGCAAGGCCATAATAATCGAGTAAATCGCAGTATTAATACCTCGGAAGCCGTCCAACCAATATAAGACAAGAACGAACGTGACGAGCATCGCTTCAAATATGATCCATGATAAATGCTCTTTCAGGAATAAAATAATTTGTTTCATGACTCCTCCGGCGCAACGAGAAAGCGGTAGCCCGACCCACGAACAGTCTCGATCACTGATTGCACACCGTAATCCGTCAGCTTTTTCCGTACGCGCGTCATGTTTACATTGAGTGTGTTTTCATCGACAAACGACTGGTCGTCCCATAACTCCTCAAGCAGTGTTTCCCGCGACACGACTTTCGGCGACGACTCCATCAACAGCTCAAGGATGACGCATTCCTTCTTCTGAAGCGGAATCGCTTCATCCCGCAAATGCAGCTCCATCCTTTCGATAAACAGTTCAAGTGAACCGAGCTTCACCGTGCGTTCTCCTTGGCTCGGCGCGTACTCACCGAAGGCTCGTCGTAAATGGCTCCTGATCTTCGCAAGGACGATCTCATAATGGAAAGGTTTCGTTATGAAATCATCCCCTCCATTCTCGAGCGCAAACACTTGGTCCATATCCCCCGAGCGCGCGGAGATGAAAATGATCGGGCATGTCGTCGTTTGCCGAAGCTGTCGGCACCAATAATAACCGTCGTACGAAGGCAGATTGATATCGAGCAGGATCAAATGCGGATCAAACGCCGAACATTCCGCCTCCACATTATCAAAATCCTCAACGATTGCTACATCATATTGATATTTGCGCAACGTATCCGCCAACAGCCGCGCAATTTTTTTATCATCCTCAACAATGAAGATACGGTGGTTCCTCATCGCAAATTCCCCCTTCACTATTCCATACATTATATCGCAAAACTGGAATGCACGCTCGGCGGGCGAGGAGGACGCTTTGGAAATGGTTTATCACCGACTCGGGGAGGTTTATCACCGACTCTCTGCCCGTTATCACCGACTTGGATGACTTTATCACCGACTCTCGAGGGGTTATCACCGGTATTCGATGTGTTATCACCGCTGCGGAGGGCTTTACCACCGATGTGGTGAGGTTATCACCACTCAGCCATTACTTGCATCCAAACTTGAGATGACCACACCCGCTGAAACAATCGTGCATAAACTATAGCAAAAGAAAAAAACCGGCTAAGCACCGGTTTTCAACTTAGTAGATTAAGTTAATGAATTCTTCTTTTGTAATACCGCCCAATATCGTCGGGATGTCGATTGCATCGAGTGCTTTCGTAATGGAATCGCGATCGTATTGAACGCCTTTTAAGCTATCTTCTACAACGGTTACATCGCCGACACCGAAAAAGTCGCCGTAAATGTTGACCTCATCAATCTTGCCTTTTTCAACTTGTAGTCGCACATCAATGCCGCCCACAGGGAAGCGATGGGAGTGCTGCATATTGAATTTTGGGGATTTACCGTAGTTCCAGTCCCAGTTTCCATAACGCTCTGCGGATAAAGCTCGGATGTTGTCCCAATCTTCATCGGTCAGCTCCCAATATTGGATGTTTTCTTCGCCTTCGAAAATTGACTTCAAGATTTCCATACGGAATTGTTCGATCGTCATCGGCTCTTCGATGAACTCCGAAATGTTCGCAACACGGCTGCGAATCGATTTGATCCCTTTTGATTCGATTTTGTCTTTTTTCACTTTCAATGCAGAGACGACACGCTCGATTTCCGTATCAAACATCAATGTCCCGTGCGTAAACATACGGCCTTGCGTCGCGAACTGTGCGTTGCCTGAAACTTTCCGTCCTTCGACGAGAATGTCATTGCGTCCTAGCAACTCCGCTTTGACACCCATATCCGCCAAAGCCTTGATGACCGGCTCAGTGAATTTCTTGAAGTTGCGGAACGACTCCCCATCATCTTTTGTAATGAAGCTGTAGTTGAGATTCCCTAAGTCATGGTATACAGCGCCTCCGCCGGAAAGTCTACGGACAACGTGGATGCCGTTCGCATCGACGAATTCTGTATTGATTTCTTCGACCGTATTTTGATTCTTCCCGATAATGATCGACGGTCCATTGATATAGAACAGTAAAAACGAATCTTTGTTGATATCCATGTTTTTCAATACATACTCTTCGATCGCAAGGTTGATTCTTGGATCTGTAATGCCTTTATTGTCAACGAAATACACGATAATCGCTCCCTATGTAAATGAATTCACTTTTATTTTATCTGAAAAGAACGAATAAGTCTTGACTTTTGTTTATCTGTTATATTACAATCACACTATTACATTTAGTTATAGAACAATAGGAGGAAGATGAAATGATCGAGAGTATCGTAGAGTTTTTCAGAAACCTGCCTGCAAAAGCCTGTGATGTTTGTGGAAATAAAATCGAAGAACAGCATGAATGCTATAGCAATAGATGCGACGAGTGCAACATCGTCTAATTTTTTTACTTACACTGTTATATAATAATAGCCCATTGTCCTATTGAGTATTAGTACAAAAAGAACAGGAGGAAACACCGATGTTAGAAAATGTCATTGAGTTTTTCAAGAACCTGCCTGCGAAAACATGTGCCAACTGCGGAAATGAAATTGAGGAACAGCATGAATGCTATAGCAATAAATGCGACGAGTGCAATATCGTCTAATTTTTTTACTCATACTGTTATACCACAATAGACCATACGCCCATTTAGTATTATTACAAAAGACAGGAGGGAACGTCGATGCTAGAGAATGTCATTGAGTTTTTCAAGAACCTGCCTGCAAAAACATGTGCGGAATGCGGAAAAGAGATTGAGGAACAGCACGAATGCTACAGCAATAAATGTGATGAGTGCAATATCCTATAAAATAAAACAGCTGAGATCATATCTCAGCTGTTCTTTATTCACTCAATATATCGGGTTCATCCGTATGGATTCCGTTGACGCCCATTGCCTGCAACCTAAGGGCAGCTTCCGGGTCATTCACTGTATAGGCATAGACAGCCAAGCCTTCACCATGCATCGTATTGACGAAAGGTGGCGTCAATGCTTCATAGCTTACGCTGATGCCCGAAGCGTATGACAAAATATCCTTCAATTCCTTCTGCGAAAGTTCCGCTTCCTCCCCCTCATCAAAGGAGATCAATTGCAACAATGGAATTGTTGAATCCATTTCATGCACCTGTTTCAATGCTTTTTTATCAAATGAATGGATGACTGCCTTCGGATATCCTTTACGATCGACACCCGTCAGCTCATATTCCTTCATCAAACTGACCAATTCCTCTTCAATGCCTGGATATTGCTCTGTATCCTTCAACTCGATGACAAACCGGAGTTCACCTTTCATCTCCTCGATTACTTCACGCAATGTCGGAATTTCATATGCTTCTTCGTTCTTTCCGCTAACGGCCACTTTCCCGCCTTTTTCCTTATTTGCAGTCAGCTCTTTCAATTCGGCAAGCGTGAAATCCTTTATCTTCCCTGCAGCTTCCGTCGTCCGTTTCACGTCATCATCATGCATGACGATCAGTTCTTTGTCTTTCGTTAAATGAACGTCAAGTTCGACATAATCCGCATTCAAGTCGTCAGCAAGTTCAAAGGATGGCATCGTGTTTTCCGGTTCATATGCAGAAGCGCCACGATGTCCGATAATGAGGAAGCCTTCCTCAGGCATCGGATTGTCCCAATCGTTTCCGATGGAACAAGCAGACAATAAAATTGCTGTACTAATAATACATAATAGCTGTTTCATACAAAAATCCTTCCAATGTAAAAAGTCCGCGCGAGGGCGGACTTTTCGATTTAATTCGCGAATAGCTCGGCGATAACCTCTTCCATAGCCGCTTTGCCTTGATCAATGCAGTCCGGCAGTCCGACACCGTCATAAGAGGCGCCTGCCAATTTGACGTTTGGAAATACTTTTTTCAGTTCTGCACGAGCAGCATCTACACGTTGGCGATGGCCAACCCGGTATTGGGGACGGTCTTCCTTGAAACGCGTAATGACAGTGAAGTCCGGCTTGCCTTTAATTGTCAGTATTTTGCTCAAATCTTCAAGGACAATCCGTTCGATTTCGTCATCAGGCAAATCGACGATCGCTTCTTCCCCTACTCGCCCGACGAATGCGCGCAAAAGGATTTTCCCTTCCGGCGTTGTCGTCGGCCATTTTCGATGGACCCATGTGCAAGCAGTAATGGAATAGTCGCTGCTTCGTGAAACGAGGAAGCCGGTTCCTTCCATGTCTTGGACGACCGCTTCTTCAGGAAATGCAAGAGCGACTGTCGCAACGGATGTCGTTTGGATTTCCTTCAGTCCATCAAGCAGTCCGTGTGAAGCGAATAGTTGGCTTGCCGCCATATGACCAGTCGTCACGATGACGGAATCGGCTACAATCTTCTCACCTGTATTCAGCTCGAGAATGGTTTGATTTCCCTGCTTGGAAATGCTTTCGATGCGAATCCCTTTCCTCACAGTTCCAGGTTCCAACTGTTGCTCCGCCGCCTCGACGATCGATTCAAGCCCGTTCCGCAATGAATGGAAAGCCCCTTTTTTGGAAGCTCCATGCCCGTCCTTCTGCGGTACTTGCTTCGGCGTCGTCTTCTTCATCCCGAGGATGAGGCTGCGGTGCTTCTTTTCGACTTGGTAAAATTGTGGATATGTCGATTGCAAGCTCATATGGTCAATATCGCCTGCATACACTCCCGAGAGCAGCGGTTCGATAAGGTTCTCAACAATCTCCGCGCCAAATCGGCGTCGGAAAAAGTGGCCGAGCGACTGGTCTCCTTCAATTCCTGAGCGCGGCAAGACGAAGTCCCCAGCCGCCCTCAGCTTGCCTGCTAATGAAAACAGATCCGATTTCAGGAATGGTCCGAACTTCGTCGGGATGCCCATGACAGAACCGCCGGGAATCGGCTGCAAACGATCGTTTACGAGTATATACGCTTGCCCTGTTGCGTTGCGTACTAGCTCTTCACCTATACCGAGATCTTGCGCAAACGTATCCATGCTTTTCTTTCGGATGAGGAAGCTATCAGGTCCCCGTTCAATGACAAAACCGTCGCGGCGGACCGTCTGAATCTTCCCTCCTAGCCGATTCGTCGCTTCGATAAGTATCACTTCGATTGGCAAGTTTTCTTCTCGTGCTTTTTTTTGCATATAAAATGCCGCGGAAAGCCCGGTGATCCCTCCACCTACGATGACGACCTTTTTCTTCTGTTCACTCATGTCCATCATCACTTCCTAGCTGCCATCAGGCTTCTTTCAATTGTTCAAGAACTGCGTCCGCCATTGAGCTAATGAAAAGCGGGTCCGTATTCGGCATTGCCGGACGATAATACGATGCACCGATTTCATCACATACGACTTTACATTCGTAATCGTTATCATAAAGAACTTCCAAATGGTCCGAAACGAAGCCGACCGGTGTGTAAACGAATGTTGTGTAGCCTTCCTTCTCATGCAAATCACGTGTCAAATCTTGGACGTCCGGCCCGAGCCATGGCTCGCCCGTCTGCCCTTCACTTTGCCAGCCGACTGCATAATTTGCAACTTGTGCAGCTTCCGCAATCAATTTAGCAGTCTCTTCCAATTGGTCAGGATACGGATCCCCGAATTGCTTGATTTTTTCAGGCAAGGAGTGTGCTGAAACGATGAGGCATGCTTTTTCCCGCTCTGCCTCGCTCATGCTTTCATACGTGCTACGGATTTTATCGGACCAGTATTCGATGAATTTCGGCTGTTTGTACCAGCTGTCGACCGACGTAATGGAAATGCCGTATTTATCAGCTTCTTCTTTCGCACGCCCGTTGTATGATTTTACGGAGAATGACGAGTAATGTGGCGCCAATACGATGGACACCGCTTCCTTAATGCCATCAGCATTCATCTTTTCAACTGCTTCTTCAATGAACGGTGTTATATGCTTCAAACCGACGTAAACGGTAAATTCAATTTCGTCCTGCATTGCATTCAGACGGTCGCCAAGCGCGTTCGCTTGATTTTCCGTAATTTTCGCTAGAGGCGAGATGCCTCCGATTGCTTGATAACGCGACTTTAAGTCTTCCAGCTGTTCAGGAGCAGGTGGACGACCGCGCCGGATATGCGTGTAATACGGTTCGATATCTTCTTCTTTATATGGCGTTCCGTACGCCATAACTAAAAGTCCCATTTTCCTTTTTGTCATCAGTTGCACCTCATTACAATTTATTTGCGTAATTTATTTACGAAGCTGCGCGCTATATTCGTGAACAAACTCTGTGAGTCGTTTCAATGTTGCCGGTTGGACTTCCGGGAAGACGCCGTGGCCGAGGTTGAAAATATGGCTGCCGTGTTCGACGCCTTGTTCAACGATGACCTTCGCGCGCTCCTCGATAATATTCCAATCCGCCAACAGCAGCGAAGGATCCAAATTCCCTTGTAATGTCTTCGTCAATCCTCTTTCCCCAGCTTCCTTAATAGATAAACGCCAATCCAAACCGACGACGTCTACAGGAAGGTCATGCCATTCATTCGCCAAGTGGCTAGCCCCAACGCCAAACGTGATCAATGGCACGTTCAATTCGCGAAGCTCACTGAAAATACGTGTCATGACAGGTTTAATGAACGTTCTGTAATCGGACACATTCAATGCGCCGACCCATGAATCAAACACTTGGATGGCCGCCGCTCCCGCTTTCACTTGAGCTTTAATGGACGTGATTATTGTATCCCCTAATTTATCCATTAGCGCAAACCATGCTTCCGGCTCAGATACCATGAAAGATTTCGTCAAATTATAGCTTTTTGACGGACCGCCTTCGATCATATAGCTCGCTAATGTGAATGGCGCGCCTGCGAAGCCGATCAGCGGAACAGTCAATTGCTCTTTCAAGATTTTAATCGTATCGATAACGTAAGGGATATGATCCTCTGGTGAAAGCTCACCGAGATTATGGACGTCTTGCACCGAACGAATCGGATTTGAAATGACCGGGCCAACGCCCGCTTTTATTTTCACATCTACGCCGATTCCCGGAAGTGGCGTCACAATATCCTTATACAAAATCGCCGCGTCGACGTTGTAGTTGTCGACAGGAAGTTTTGTCACATAAGCGCAAAGCTCCGGCTGATGCGTAATCTCTTCTAGTGAATACTTTTCTTTGATTTTGCGGTATTCAGGCTGAGAACGCCCCGCTTGCCTCATGAACCAAACTGGCGTATGGTCGATTTTTTCTCCTCTAGCAGCACGAAGCAGTGTATCGTTAAATGTTGTCATAAATCGATTCCCCACTTTCTTTATAATAATTATCGAAGTTCACTTATTCGCTTTCAAATATAGACGTTTCTACTTTGAATGTATAGTGTTTCAGCTGTTTTGTCATGAAATTGTGCTCACTTTTCATCCTTGCCGCCATCAATTCGACAATGTTTGTTTTAATTGTCTGGTTAAGGGAAAATATGAGTACTACTTAATTTTGGCAGGAGGTATTGGGAATGTATATGTATTTGACTAGCGGTACGATTGATTTCATGGAAAAGATTCAACAGCGTCATTCTAATGAAGAGATGATTCTCATGCATGGCGGAGGACGGTCCCTTCTTGTGCATGAAACAGAAGGAAAGTCTGTCTTCCAAGCACCAAGGCGGTATGAAGTCGTTAGCTCTGCAGGTAAATTGAAGGCAGAAGGGTATTTTGTCTGCAACAACATACCTGTCACAGATGAAGGACGGCCTGTCTTCGAGCACCGTTTTTCAACAAACACCGGCAAGATTGAAAGCGAGAAAGGTTTCATCGCTTTCCGTCTTCTTCGCCCACTCGATTCTGACACTTATATTGTAATGACGGAATGGGAAGATCCGATTGATTATGACCGCTGGAAAAATTCGCAAGCGTTCAAGGACTCTCCTCATTCACTGAATATGAAAGAATTTGCAGGCAATACGACACATATTTTCGCAAGCGCTTCTTATTTAACGACTTATACTGCGAAAACAGATACCCAAGAATGATCGGATGATCGCATTGCGACCCCCGAAACGTATTGTTATAATTGTGAAAGTATAAATAACAGCGTTTCGAGAGGGGTAATGGAATGAATGAGCAATTGTTCGAGAAATTAGATCTGGCTTACGAGGATATGGTCGTCATCCGCAGACATCTGCATATGCACCCAGAATTATCTTTCAAAGAGGAGAAGACCGCACAATATATCCATGATTTTTACGCAGATCTCGGTGTTGAGGTACGCGCTGGCGTCGGCGGCAACGGTGTAGTCGCCCGTGTCAAAGGAGCACGTCCCGGCAAGACTGTTGCTTTGCGTGCTGATTTTGACGCATTGCCGATCCAAGATGAAAAAGACGTCCCTTACAAATCGACGGTTCCAGGCGTCATGCATGCTTGTGGGCATGATGGACATACAGCTGCATTACTTCAATTGGCGAAGGCAATCCACGAATTGCGGGAAGATCTCGCAGGAGAATACGTCTTCATTCACCAGCATGCTGAAGAATTCGCACCAGGTGGGGCCATTTCGATGATCGAGGACGGTTGCCTTGATGGTGTCGATGTCATTTTCGGCACACATCTTTGGTCGCTCATCCCCTTCAAAACTATCGAATATTTAACAGGTCCGGTCATGGCGGCTGCGGATCGGTTTGAGATTACGGTTCAAGGTGCAGGCGGTCACGGAGCAGCGCCTCACCAAACGAAGGACGCTGTCGTCATCGGTGCGCAGCTCGTCATGAACCTTCAGCAGCTCGTATCCCGTCGCGTTGATCCGATTGAATCTGCCGTATTGTCGGTCGGTTCATTCATCGCGGATAACGCGTTTAATGTTATCGCTGATTCGGCAAAGCTTGGCGGCACGGTGCGCACATTCGATCCTGATGTCCGCGACATGATGGAACGAGAAATGGCACGGGTCGTGGAAGGTACGGCACTTGCCAATAACTGTGAAATTCAGTTCGACTATTTCCGCGGATACCCTGCTGTCGTGAACCATAGAGAAGAAACCGAGCTCTTGAAACGCGTTGCTGAAACGATACCTGGCGTCGAGCACGTTGTGGAAAGCAAGCCGCAAATGGGCGGAGAAGACTTCGCTTACTATTTGGAAAAGGTGCCTGGCACTTTCTTCTTCACAGGTGCCCAGCCAGCAGAAACAACCTATCCTCACCATCATCCGAAATTCGATTTTGAGGAGCAGGCGATGTTGCTTGCAGCGAAAACGCTTGGCGCTGCCGCGTTGGATTATCAAGCTGAATAATACCCAACTCCCCGTTTACCGACGGGGTTTTTTCATTCAATAAAATGGTAGAATTGAACGTCTTATTGTATAGTTCAAATTATTCATTTAAAAGGCTTGTTTTTCTAATTCCTTATCCTATAATACTAGTGAGGGATGGAATAATTAGGATAGGAGGAAGTGGATTTGACTGAAGTCGTAACAAGGTATTATTTATCATTCGATACTCTCATGTTATTGCCAATTGAAGAAGGCAATAAAATCTTCACGAGGGTGATTGAACGGAATAGAACTCTGACAGTCCTGCAAAAACCGATACATATTGTAACCGGTTCCTGCACTTTCTATGGTGCGAGCTATAAAAATGTTATGAACACGTCTAGGCTATTATTTGGGGATAATAAGCAGAAGGCGCCTCTACTGACGGCAAACGCTTTCGGCATTCCATTAATCTTTATTCCGACGTTATCTCCTTCATCGGACCAAAATGTATGGATTTCTTCCCATGCAATCGATTTTTTTGAGACTGACGGTCTAGGTATTGCTGTTACATTGGAGAATGGGGGAAGGTACAAATTAGGAATTTCAATCACGACGATGTATCGCCAATATTCGTTGGCAAAATTGCTTGAGAGGAACTTTGTAAGAAAGCATAAGAACTTTGATCGTTCCTCTTTCCTATTTCCGCCTAATGACCCGCCGACTGATTATCCGACCTTGTAAAATACAGGTCCAATAATTCTTCTGTGCGATTGCGAAGTCGGACATTCAAATAGCGACGGTGGTCTTCGTAGCCGCCATGGATGAAAATGTATTCCGTGAACATGCTATCCCTCGTTTTCCGAATCAATTTCATGTTATGGCGGCGTAAATAAAACGTCGTTTCTTGCAGCTCGCTTTGGATCTGTTTGATCGAAGCGTCAATTCTTTTCAAGTAGGGTCCTTTCAATTTGAAGGGGCCCTTTTCAAATAGTTCCCGGTCGCGCTGCAACACGATCAGAACCATCGGCAAGTAGATCATGTTTTCAAAATGAGGCAATGCCTTCGCTGGAATTAAAGGCATTACGTTTTCCTCCCTTCAAAGGAACATTTGTTCCCATTATACATCCTTCATTTCTGGAAAGCAATATAGTGAAGGAAGGTAATTTTAACCGTTAAGAGCCGTTACTTTCCGTTTCAGGCGGACGCTTTCCGCGGGCACGGCTTCAATCTCCTCGTCGCTTCGCGTCTGCGGGGCTTTCAGCTCGTGCTGTTCCCGCTGGAGTCGCCGCCTTCCACTCCAAGTAACTCAAGCACGAATACTAATAATTTCATAAACAGAATGAAAAAACTGCCCCAGCAAAATTGCTTGGACAGTGTTAGTTTGTGGATAGTGTTAGTTTGTGGATATTTAATTGTATATAAACGTTATTTCTGTTCTTCCATATAATAAACGGAGTTCACTTTCCAGTCTCCATCCTCTTTTGTGAAGACGGTGACTTGCCTGCCGTCGCGGTTCGTCTCTAGGCCCGTGGATTTTTGTTTCATTTTCGTTACCAAATTGGCGAACACTTGGGCTTCCCCCGTCTCCTCGTCAAACTTCACAATTGTAATATCTTTTGCCTCGCGAGACAGTTCAAACTGTTCAAATGCACTTTCGATATACTCGCGCTCTTCCTCCAAATTGAAGCTTTTCGGCTTCTTGGAAAGCGTGCTCATATATTCATCGATGTCCTGATTGTTGAACGCGTGGATATATGTATCGAACGACTTGATGATCAGCTCTTTCTCTTCCGCTGGCACGTTTGCAGCTTCTTCAATCGTGCCGCCTGACAAGTTGAAGCCAACTTTATTGTCATCGCTATTTTCATCTACGCCATGATCAATTGAACCAAATTCACTCGGTTTTTCCCCGTCATTCACCGAACCTTGGTTTGACGAAGTATCTTCCTTTTTCGAACATGCACCGAGAATAAGCACGAATATAAGCATTGAGAAAACGAACATTTTTTTCATTATTCTTCCTCCTATACAGTAAAAGGGACCTTCTATAAGAAGGCCCCTTTTATTATAACATTATTTCACTTCAACCCAACCGTTTTTGATTGCCGTGACAACCGCTTGTGTACGGTCGTTGACACCCATTTTCTGCAAGATGCTCGAAACATGGTTTTTAACCGTTTTTTCGGAAATGAAAAGCGTCTCCCCAATCGTACGGTTGCTTTGTCCATCTGTCAACAGCTGCAATACTTCACATTCACGCTTCGTCAATAAGTGAAGCGGACGGCGAATGTCGTTTTGTTGGAATGATCCTTTATGTTCACGTTCGCTCAGGCGACGGAATTCTGACACGAGGTTATGTGTCACTTTCGGATGTAAATAAGATCCGCCTGCAGCGACGACTTTAATAGCTTGTACAATTGCGTCTGCGTCCATTTCTTTCAGCATATAACCGAGCGCACCCGATTTCAATGCATGTGACACGTATGATTCGTCATCATGGATGGAAAGCATGATCACTTTCGCTTCCGGAAATTCGTTTTTTAGATTTTCCGTTGCTTCCACTCCGTTCATTCCAGGCATATTGATGTCCATCAATACGACATCCGGCTCAAAGCGGCGGTATAGCTCAACAACTTCGCTGCCGTCGTCTCCTTCTCCTACTACATCGAATGAATCTTCAAAATCAAGGATTCTCTTAACACCTTCACGGAATAGCTGATGATCATCTACAATTAAAATTTTCGTCATTGTCATTCCCTCCCAATACTCTATTCAATTATATTTTCATGTAACGGAATACGGAATAGTACAGTTGTGCCCTTGCCAATTGTCGACATGATTTTCATCTCGCCTTTTAGCAGTTCGACGCGCTCCCGCATCCCTATAATGCCAAATGATTTATCTTTAGTTTGATTCGGGTCAAATCCTTTTCCGTTATCCTTCACGACAATATTCATTGTATCACGAAGCCATTCGACTTTCACCCAAACATCTCTTGAATTTCCATGTTTAAGTGCATTTGAGATACATTCTTGGACGAGTCTGAAAATCGCCACTTCGATGCTTGACTCAAATCTTTTCTCCGTTCCATTATTCATGAAATGGATTGTGACACCTTTTTCATATTCCATGACTGTCGAAGAATATTTTCGGAGCGTCGGAATCAAACCGAGGTCATCCAATGCCATCGGACGCAAGTCATAGATGATGCGTCGGACTTCAAGAAGGGCGTTCCGGACCATCTCTTTCAATTGATTCAGTTCGGACAAGGCAGCATTCGGACCTTTTTCGGAAAACGTCTTTTCAATGAGTCCCGATCTGAGCAGCACATTGGCAAGCATCTGCGCTGGACCATCGTGAATGTCACGCGATAGTCGTTTTCGTTCCTCTTCTTGAGCTTGGATGATTTGAATGGCGAACTCTTGTTTTTGTCGGGCTGTTTCAAGCACTTCCCCGACCTTTTTCAAATCAGAAGTCAAATATGTAATGACCGTCGTCACTTGATTGACAAGATGATCCGCCTTTTCAATCGTTTCCAAAAGGGCGGCAATGCGCCGGTCCAACTCGTCCCTTCGAACACGCAATTGCTTTTCTTCCATTCGGTTGATGGATAATCTGACGAGTAAATCATTAGCAACTTCGTACGCTTGACGTACTTCTTCTTCTGAGTAGTTCATAAAGTTTTTAGAAACATCCGCCAGCCGTCGTCGGGATTGGCGAGTCATATCCTCCAAATAATCACCTTCAGTGATTACCCGGGAAATATCTTCTTTAATAATAACAAGTTCGGTTTGCATCTCTTGGAAGGTTTGACGGCTTTGCTCGCTTATAGTGAAGATGTCATTCTTGGATTGATCCATCACATTAACCATATTGTCGAATATTTTTTCCAAGTTTTGGATATCCATCGTCTTTTCTGCCATCTCAACCCCTCCCTTCTGGAATGCGAAAAAAGCTAAACATAGGCAATGTTGCAGTATTCCTTGATTCCTTATACACTTTATTATTATATCATCATAAAACTAATTGCGTATTAAGATTGTATTACAAGTGATAGGAGTGCTGCAAATGCGAGCAGATTATAAAACAGTCAATTTGGCAGGTGAAAGTGAAATCGTCATTCAGAAATCCAGATTCCTGACGTACGTCAAGCGTGTTGAGACGGAACAAGAAGCAATGGACTTCATTCAAGATATAAAAAAGATGCATCATACAGCAACGCATAACTGTTCAGCCTACATCATCGGTGAGCACGATCAAATCCAGAAGGCAAATGACGATGGAGAGCCTTCGGGCACAGCAGGGGTCCCTATGCTGGAAGTACTAAAGAAACAAGGATTGAAAGATACAGCTGTTGTCGTAACACGCTATTTTGGCGGCATTAAATTAGGAGGCGGCGGCCTCATCCGCGCATATGGCCGCGCAACTACCGAAGGAATCGCCGCGACAGGCATCGTCGAACGTAAACTTCACGCGCTCATGAAAGTATCCATCGATTATACATGGCTCGGAAAAGTTGAGAATGAAGCTAGGCAATCGCCTTATCCACTTAAAGAAATTCTATATGAAGAAGACGTCAGCTTACTATTAAATGTTCCTATAGCAAAGACGGATGCCTTCATTAGTTGGATGACGGAATTGACGAACGGCCAAGCAGAAATTTCTGAAGTCTCAACT
The DNA here is from genome assembly GCF_051966875.1 of Sporosarcina sp. SAFN-015. Classification (GTDB taxonomy): domain Bacteria; phylum Bacillota; class Bacilli; order Bacillales_A; family Planococcaceae; genus Sporosarcina. Next base: position 221,344 of record NZ_JBQCKP010000004.1, read on the forward strand.
TCATTCCTCGAATTCGATTTGTGATAATAGTATACGACCAAGGAAATTAATAGTATAATGGGGAAAGTTGACGATTCATTGTTTATTTTGCAAGATTCTGTTCTTGTTTGCGTCAACTTTCCGTTGTTCATTGAACATTAAATTTGCTTGGGAAGATTCCTTAGCCAATGGTGGAGGCCAAAACAAGCCATGAAAAGAAAAGACTATAGAAAAATGAAAAAGAAGACATCTAAAGGTCGTCTAGCTATTAAGATCGGCTTATTAGTTTCGCTAACTGCCTTGCTTGCAATTGCAGCATATGGACTTTCATTGAGAAACCAGGCGGAGCAGGCAGTCGATCGAGCGTATGAAGCCGTTCCTGCTACACAGAAATCCGAATTGAGGGCCGAAGCGAAAGTGGAGCCAGCGAAAGACAACGTATCCGTCCTTTTGATCGGTGTGGATGACAGTGAAGCGCGCATGCAAGGAGACAGCCATAGTCGTTCGGATGCCCTTCTCGTCGCTACGTTCAATCCAGAGGAAAAGTCAGTGAAATTGCTAAGCATTCCGCGTGATTCGTACGTCTACATCCCGAAGGTCGGGTATAAAGACAAAATCACTCATGCCCATGCATTTGGCGGAACGCATGCATCGATTGAATCAGTTGAAGAAATGCTTGATATCCCAATCGATTACTACGTGAAAATGAACTTTAATGCATTCATCGAAGTTGTAGATGCATTAGGCGGAATTGAAGTCGATGTTCCGTACAATAGACTAGAAAAAGATGAAAACGATAAAAACACAATTCAATTAGTAAAAGGCTTACAAACGCTTGACGGTAGACATGCTCTCGCTTTAGCGCGTACACGTAAGCTCGACAGTGATTTGGAGCGCGGAAAACGTCAACAAATGATTTTGCAAGCAATCATTAAAGAGATGGTGTCAGTCAAATCCATCGCGAAATATGGTGATGTCATCGATGCTGTCGGAGACAATATGAAAACTGACATGACTTTCAAAGAAATGACTTCCTTCTGGGAATATGCAAAAGGCGGCATGCCACAAATTGACTCACTCAATTTGCAAGGCTATGACGATTGGTCAACAGGAACCTATTATTATAAATTGAACGAAAATGATTTAGAGAATGTGAGTCAACTATTGAAAGCCCATTTAGGCTTGATTCCTGACTCTTCCTCGTTAACGGATAGCAACAATCCAAATGTTGTCGGAACAACGGATGAAACCGCTGAAGGCAGCGATGGTTATTGAATTAGACACCCCACTGATCATTTCAGTGGGGTATTTTTTATATGCACAATAAAAAAAGTGATATGCGAGATTTCGCATATCACCGTATTATACAGCATTCATTATTTTCCAATCATACGAACTAAATTCAATAATGGCCGGTAATTCGTTCCGGCGAGACCGATGATTTCAACGAACAACTCAATTGCGAGAAGCATGACGATGATGAGTACAATCGCGCCCCATACAGTCGCTTGCGAGAAAAGAACTGCAGCTACACCGAAAAGGATAGCAAGTCCATAGATGATCAGGACAGTCTGTCGATGTGAGAACCCTGCCCGCAGCAAGCAATGGTGCAAATGCGATTTATCCGGCGCGGAAATCTTTTGCTTCATCCGCACACGACGGATGATTGCGAAGAACGTATCCGAAATCGGAACGCCAAGTATGATAATCGGAATGATAAGTGAAATCATCGTGACGTTTTTATATCCCAATAGCGCCAATACCGAAATCATATAGCCAAGGAATAAAGCTCCCGTATCCCCCATGAATATTTTCGCTGGGTGGAAATTATAGAACAAGAAGCCAAGTGCACTCGCAGCCAAAATGGCAGCTGTCGCGACAACAAACATTTCTCCCATGATCATCGCCATGACAGAGATGGAAATGAGTGCGATCGTGGAAACACCCGCCGCCAGTCCATCCAATCCGTCGATGAGATTAATAGCATTTGTAATGCCGACAATCCAAAGAATCGTGATTGGGATACTTAAATAGCCAAAATCAATCGGGCCGAAAAATGGCAAGTTAATAAATTCAATTTGTAAGCCGCCCCACGTAACGACGACGATCGCTGCAGCCATTTGGCCTAACATCTTCGCCTTGGCGGTAATTTCAAGCATATCATCGAGGAAGCCTGTAATAATGATGATGACGGCTCCAACAAGAATTCCGATAGCGTGCTCATCAGACGGACGAAGCAATAAATAACCGATGACAAAAGCACCGAAAATTGCCATCCCTCCGATACGCGGCATAACGGATGCATGCACCTTCCGATAATTCGGATGATCAACTGCTCCGATACGGAACGCGAATTTTATGACGAGCGGAGTCAGTATGATGGAAGCTATGAATGCAGCAGCCATTGCAAGGAATAACATGTCCTTCCTCCCCGTAAATAACAATAATTTAATTAGCCACAAGTATTATAGCACAGCTGTCAATGGAAAGCACCCAAGTTCGTGAATCTGGGTACTCGAGACTACTATACCCGGTTAGCAGAAAGACTACCCTTTCTATATCGCTACAATTTCTTAACAAGGTAGTCTTTTCGCATATAGTTTGATAAAATAGAACCTGTATCCTTAATAGAAGGATTAAATAAAGGAGCGTCCATCATATGTTATCAATTTTTAAACGTTCAAATCAAACGAGCGAACGACAACTTCGCAAATATCGTAAAGTTGTCCAACACATAAATGACTTAGAATCAAAATACGAAACATTATCCGATGAAGAACTTGCACATATGACAGAAGTGTTCAAAGTGCAAATCCAAGAAGGCGAAACTGTACAGGCAATTTTACCAGACGCATTCGCAGTCGTCCGCGAAGCATCCAAGCGAGTATTAGGCATGCGTCATTTTGACGTTCAGCTTATCGGCGGAATGGTATTGGCTGAAGGCAATATTGCAGAAATGCCGACTGGTGAAGGAAAGACGCTTGTCGCTTCCCTGCCATCCTATTTGCGCGCGCTTGAAGGAAAAGGTGTGCACGTTATTACAGTTAATGATTATCTTGCGAAACGTGACTACGATCAGATCGGTCAAATTCACCGCTTCCTCGGATTGACGGTCGGCTTGAACGTCCCGATGATGCAAGGACCTGCGAAGCAGAAAGCGTATATGGCTGACATTACATACGGCGTCGGAACTGAGTTCGGTTTTGATTACCTCCGTGACAATATGGTTCAGCATACTTCCCAAAAGGTTCAACGTCCGTATCACTTCGCAATTATCGATGAAGTGGACAGCGTCTTAATCGACGAAGCGAAAACACCGTTGATCGTTGCAGGTAAAATGCAAGCGGATCCTGATCTTCATTTCATCGCAGCGAGACTCGCGAAGCGTTTCAAAAAAGGTGTGGACTTTGAATTTGATGAAGAAACGAAAGCGACTTCACTAACGGAAACTGGAATTGAGAAGGTAGAAAAAGCTTTCGGCATCGATAATCTGTACGAACTTGAGCATCAGACACTCTATCATTATATGATTCAAGCCGTTCGCGCCTATGTCATTTTCAAACGTGATGTCGATTATATTGTGAAAGATGACAAGATTGAGCTAGTCGATATGTTCACGGGGCGAATCATGGAGGGGCGTACCCTATCTGATGGTCTTCACCAGGCGATCGAGGCGAAGGAAGGGTTGCCGATCACTGATGAAAATAAAGCCCAAGCGCAAATTACAATCCAAAACTATTTCCGGATGTATCCTAAGCTTAGCGGTATGACAGGAACGGCAAAGACACAGGAAAAGGAATTCCGTGAAGTGTATAACATGGAAGTCATCCAAATCCCGACGAACCGCCCACGTGCCCGCATCGATTCGCCGGACCGAGTCTATCAGACAATCGAACAAAAATACGAAGCGGTAGCGAAGGAAGTAGCGGAGCGCCATAAAAAAGGACAGCCTGTGCTCGTCGGAACGACTTCCATTCTCCAATCTGAAAAAGTTGCGGAGTTTTTAGACCGTGAAAAACTTGAGTATCATCTATTGAATGCAAAAAGTGTTGAGCAGGAAGTAGATCTCATCTCCCAAGCAGGTCAACGTGGCCATATTACTGTTGCTACAAATATGGCGGGACGCGGAACAGACATTATGCTCGGTGAAGGCGTCGAAGAACTTGGCGGTCTATTCGTCCTCGGCACGGAAAAACACGAAAGCCGCCGGATCGACAACCAGCTGCGCGGACGTTCAGGACGTCAAGGCGACCATGGCGAAAGTCAATTTTTCCTCTCGCTTGAAGATGACATGTTCAAACGCTTCGCGAAGGAAGACCTTGAGAAGTTCAATAAAAAAGTCGTTGTTAACGAAGATGGACTCGTCCAAAACGCTGATGTGAACGAACTGACAGAACGGACACAGCGGATTGTTGAAGGTGCACACTTCGCTATGCGTGAATACAACTTAAAACTTGACGATGTCATTAATGACCAACGCGGCGTTCTTTATTCGTTGCGAGATAAAGTTCTCGAGCGCACAAACCTTCTCGACCAATTGAAGATAATGGTGTCCGAAGCTGTGGAATTCGTCGTTTATGATAGCTGCCCGGAACATGAAACTCCGGATAACTTTGATTTCGACCGAATTGAGAGGACGATGAACGGACTATTACTAGAAACGGTCACGCTCCCACGTAATTTGGAACGACCAGTAGACGTATTGAAGTTTTATGAAGAGCCGGTTGCCGATCTGTTTGCGTATCTTGATTCATTTGCCGAAAATGAGCAGGTGAACGAAATCATCCCTCAAGTCATGTTAAGCCATATCGATACGATGTGGGTGAAACATCTGGATGTGATGGCTCGTCTTAAGGAAGGTATCGGATTGCGGTCATATGGACAAGAAGATCCAATGCGTATTTATCAACGTGAAGGCTTGCAATTATTCGGTACGCATTATCAGAAGCTACGCCGGAATATCGCATCCGAAGTTATCGGCTTTATGAAGCTTATTTCACAACAACAGGAGGCCCAAGAATCATGAAACTTTTCAACTTATTTAAGAAAACCGAAAAAACGGGTTCAGACAGCACAATTAATTCAGAAGAAATTCTAGAAGGCAGCGCACAGGCGAAAGGCACGGATGAAGTGGAAACAACGCTTTCCCTTCATCCGGAGTGGGCTCTTTCCCAAGAACAGGAATATGTTTTCCGTTTCCTTGCGAATGAATTGGAACCATTGAAACCGAACCAAATCTCCCTATCCGGCATCGACATCGATGTCGAACCGGCAAATGGAAGCTGGCTCGTCAAATCATTTTTCCGTTCTTCATTGGAACAGTCGATTTCTGTCGGCTCTGTCGAATTGATGCTCCTTGACGCGGATGGAAAAACATTGGCGTCACAGGAATTCGATTTGAAGGAATTGGGCGACATTCCAGGGAAGAGCGCTCGTCCTTGGGTATTCGTGTTCACGAAGGACAACATCTTTGCGGAAGAGCCGCCTGCAGAAAACTGGAAGCTCGCGTTCAACGTACAATCGATGGTGCCCCATAAACTTGAGCTGGAACAAGCTTGGGAAGACGGCTTAACTGCCGAGCAAAAAGAGGCGCTTGAAAAAGTAGTTGAAAACATGCCGAAGTTGAAGCCGCGCGAAGTGAACTTCGCAGGTTTCCAAGTGAAAAAACAAGAAGACGGAAGCATTGCTGCATCCATCTTCATCCGCAACGGACACTCAAAGCAGATCAATATCGAAAAGCTTCCATTGGAACTAGTCGATGCGACAGGCGAAATCGTCGCACGCGGCTCATTCGATTTAGCACCGCTTTCCGTTAAAGCGAACACATCGAAGCCATGGACGTTCATTTATCCGAAGGAAATGGTTCAAAAAGAAGAGCCAGACTTCTCCCGTTGGACAATCCGTGTACCACAGTAATGATAAAAAAGTGAAAGCCGCGAATTTCGCGGCTTTTTTCTATGAGGTAGAAAACGTTTTGCGCGAGTTGTGTAGGCTTTTGCGCGAGTTTAGACCTATTATGCTCATCTCATTACTTTGGACCTATCAACATATCAAAATAAAAAAAACGGATTCCCCATAAAGGAATCCGTTTTGAACTTTATTTATTGAACGCCACGTCATTAGCGCCTGAAATGCGTTTCGCTCCGACATATCGCTTGCCCCAGTAATGAGGGTCGTTAAGTTTATCGATCCGCACGCCTTTTGAAGTTGATGCATGTGCAAAATTACCATCGCCTACGTAGATGCCGACGTGGGAAACCCCTTTGCCAGTTGTATTAAAAAACACAAGATCCCCTTCGATAAGATCGCTCTTATCGACCTTTTCCCCGGATGCATACATACCTGATGAAGTGCGGGATAGCTTAATGCCATGTTGATTGAAGACATAACTTACATACCCGGAACAATCAAATCCAGCTGTTGTTGTGCCGCCATAAGCATACCGAATGCCAATTAGGCTTGAAGCCGTTTCTGAAATTGAAGCCGAGTCGGATGATGATGCTTCAGCTTGACCAATGGTAGGTGTGAACAATAATACAAAGACAATCGCAAAAAATGCAATCGACTTTTGCATGCGTGAAAGTATTCTCATATGATCCCCCGAATTTTTATTTATCTGAATAAATCATCTGAGATTACTTTACCATGTACTATGCTCGTCCAATATTACATTTCGGTAACAGAAATATTACAAAAATCCACAAAATATTCTCTTTGAAACATTCTTGTCATTATTCTTCCCATAAGAAAAAGCCGCATCCGACAAGGACACGGCTCTCCATTAAAATTATAATTCTAAGTCTGTAATAATTGTTACGTCGTTATGTTCGAGCAGGTATGTGATCGTCCAGTCCGGATCGATTTTGCCTTCGAGCACTTTTGTAATCGCTGGGCGTTTTTTCTCACCGAATGCGAGGAGAACCAATTTTTTGGCACTCATAATAGAGGCGATTCCCATTGTCAATGCTGTGTTAGGGATTTTCTCGTCGTTTTCAAAGTATTGGCTGTTTACACCGAGTGTCGATTCAGTCAAAGTTGCAACGTGTGTGACGGAATCTTTCGGAGTGCCAGGTTCATTGAACGCGATATGTCCGTTTTCACCGACGCCGAGTAGTTGAATATCGAGCTTTGCATCTTGCAATGCTTTCTCATATCGTTTGCACTCTGCTTCGAGATCCTCTGCCATGCCGTCCGGTATATTCGTATCTTTGAATTTTTTCTTGCTGAATAAGTTATCTTTCATGAAGTATGCATAGCTATTCGGGCTGGATGCAGGCAAGCCGACGTATTCATCTAGATTGAATGTCGTCACATCCGAAAAGTCCAGCTCCGATTCTGTCAATTTTTTATAGACAGGGATCATTGTACTTCCTGTTGCCAATCCAAGCACATGAAGTCGATTATGCTCAAGTTCTTCTTTTATCAACTCAAAAAAGCGTTCCGCTCCTTTTTCAGGGCTTTCAACTTGAATAAGTTTACATTTTTCCATTCTTCTCAACCGACTTTCATTATAGATTTGGTCTTACTGTCTTATTTTAATTTCCAAAAACAGTATGGTCAATAAAACGAATAATTTACACAAAAAGACTGACCACACTTCTATTCCCTTTCTTTTTCTTCCGAAACACATTTCGTCTGCGAAAACGTATATGTCTAATTTTTGAAGACGATGTGAACAAAATGTGGACTCTTTCGTAAATTGCAGATTCATAGGGATTTCCCTAATTCTCTATTTTCCCCTCGTGCTTATGATAAAAGTATGAGCTAACAACTTCAATGCAGGAGGTGGAAAGTATGGCTACAAGCAATTCCAAGAAGCGCCCGGCAGAACAATCCGGCAATCCTCATACCGGCATCAATCTGAAAGGGACCTTCATCTCAGTCATGCTGTTAGGTGTCTTCATCCTAGTAACATGGTTTGGACTTTACGCACTATTTTTATCTAGATAATGAGACTCATTAGGAGGAAATACGATGCATTTGCATAAATACGAAAAGATTTGGCTTACATTCGGATTGGGTTCTCTCGCACTTTTCCTTGTAATTATCGGATTCGCAGCTTTCTGGAAAGGGACACATCCAATGAGTCATATCGAAACGATCGACCCACAAAACGTCGAAGCGCACGAATCTTTCAAACCTGAAAATCTCGGCCTTCGTGAAGTGGCGGAAGGCAAATATACCGTCAATATCGTTGCTTCCGCGTTCAACTACGATTTTGGCACAGATGCAGACGGAAAACCTGTTAAAAAAATCCGCGTGCCAAAAGGTTCCACTGTTTTATTCCAGATCACTACTAAGGACGTCGTGCACGGGTTCCAAGTTGCAGGCACGAATGTCAACATGATGGTTGAGCCAGGACACGTAAGTCGGCTTGAAACAGTCATGAAAAACACCGGCGAATTTACTGTCGTCTGCAATGAGTATTGCGGTATCGGCCACCATCAAATGTTTGCAACCGTGGAGGTGTATGAATGATGTTGAAAAACTATCTGTTCCCGAAGAAGGAAGCCCGGCTCTACATGGCGTTCATGCATGTAACATTTGCTTCCTTGCTCATAGGCGGGCTTATGGGACTCTTGCAAACTCTGTCCCGTTCCGGCCAATTCCAATTGCCATTCGGAATTAACTACTACACGATTTTAACGGTGCACGGCGTCATTTTAGGTTTAGTATTAACAACGTTTTTCATCGTCGGTTTCCAATTTGCCCTTATGGGGAAGACGGTCGGTATTTCTGATAAACAATACAAATGGGGCTGGGTTGCGTTTTGGACAATGCTCGTCGGTACAGTTATCGCAGCGACGACAATTTTAGTAGGGCAAGCGAACGTACTGTACACATTCTATGCTCCTTTGCGTGCACATGCTGCATTTTATATCGGTTTGGCATTAGTCATCGTCGGCAGCTGGATAGCTGTTTTTGTCAACTTCCGTCAGCTGTACGTTTGGAAGAAAGCGAATCCGGGACAAAAATCTCCATTGCTCGCATTCATGGTCGTTATCAATATGGCGATGTGGTTCATCGCATCTCTCGGTGTCGCTACTTCCGTATTAATTCAATTCATCCCTTGGTCTTTAGGATACGCGGCGACAATCAACGTCTTATTGAGCCGTACGCTTTTCTGGTATTTCGGCCATCCGCTCGTCTATTTCTGGCTGCTCCCTGCATATATGGCATGGTATGCAATCATCCCGAAAATTATTGGCGGCAAATTGTTCAGCGACTCGCTTGCAAGGCTATCATTCATCCTTTTGCTTATGTTTTCGATTCCGGTCGGATTCCATCACCAGTTGACAGAGCCTGGTATTGATCCCACATGGAAATTCATCCAAGTTGTCTTGACATTCATGGTTGTCATACCGACTTTAATGACGGCGTTTTCCATCTTTGCAACATTTGAAACGACAGGCCGCCGGAAAGGTCATAAAGGGCTTTTCGGTTGGTTCAAGCATTTGCCTTGGAAGGACGTTCGTTTTCTTGCACCATTCATCGGCATGGTGGCATTCATTCCTGGCGGCGCTGGCGGTATCGTCAATGCTTCCCACCAAATGAATACGCTCATCCATAATACGATATGGGTGACAGGACATTTCCACTTGACGGTTGCAACGACAGTCATCTTAACATATTTCGGTATTGCCTATTGGCTCGTTCCCCATTTGACAGGAAGAAGATTAACACCGAAATTAAACAAGCTTGGGATCATTCAAACGATCGTTTGGACAGTCGGGATGACGATCATGTCGACATCTATGCATATTCAAGGTCTCCTTGGCGGCCCGAGGCGTTCAAACTTTTCGACTTACGCTGGCGGCGCGCAAGTCGATACGTGGATCAGCTATCAAATTGCGCAAGCTGTCGGAGGTACAATTCTTTTCATCGGCATCATCATGATGATCTATATCTTCATCCAGCTCGCATTCTTTGCACCACGCGGCGTTCAGGAATTCCCGATTGCGGAAGAAGAAGTGGACGCCGATCCGACTCCAAAAATCTTGGAAAATTGGTATTTATGGATCGGAATAACAGTCGCTCTTATCCTATTCGCTTATACTATTCCAGTCTTCGACATTATTAAGCATTCCCCACCGGGATCATTGCCATTCGACTGGCCGATTGGGCGATAATATACAAAAGCGAAGAGCATAAAGTTTGTAACAATAATAAAGCCTTACGCTTCGGTATTTTCCGTAGCGTAAGGCTTATCTTCATTATAACGCGGAAGGCAAAAGCAATTTTCTGCCTCGCCTATGAGTGTGGATCAAATCATTAATTTCTTCGACAGGGAGAGGCTTGCTGAAATAATATCCTTGCAGCTCGGAACAGCCGAACTCCTTCAGAAGATCCCATTGCTCTTTCGTTTCGACACCTTCACCAATCGTCTGCAGACCGAGCATTTCGGCTAAATGAATGATCGTTTGGACGATGCCGGAACTTTTCGGATCATTACCGAGACCATTGATGAACTGGCGATCAATCTTAATTTGCTGGATCGGGAAATGCTGTAAATAAATGAATGCAGAATACCCTTTCCCAAAATCATCGATGGAAACAGAATAACCCATTTTTTGCAATAGAGTAATCCGGTTGGCGACAGCTTCCGTATCTTCCAAAGCGACATTTTCTGTTATTTCCAACATAATATTTTTCGGTTTAATGTTCGCTTCAGCGATGCATGTATCCAAATAGGAAGGAAGATTATGATGGAGGAAATGCCTTGGTGATAAATTGACCGACACCGTTATATGCTTCAACCCCTCCTCTTTCCACTCCCGCACCTGTTCAGCTGCTTGCTTGATCACCCATTCACCAATCGGTATGATAAGTCCGGTCGATTCGGCGAGCTCTATAAACTCCCCTGGGAAAATGAGGCCGCGTTCCGGATGCTGCCATCGGATCAACGCTTCAAAGCCTATCACTTCTCCCGTCCGGCAATTCACTTGCGGCTGAAAGTGCAATTTGAATTCATTCAAATCGAGGCCTTTACGCAAGTTCATTTCCGAAAGCATCGTCTCTTTCAAATATGTATGCATCTCTGGATTGTAAAGCCTCCCGCTTTTACGGACAAACGCCTCTTTTCCTGATTGCAATGCCATATATGCCGCCTGAACACCATATTTCACGTTTGTCGCATGCTCTGGATAGACAGAGGCACCATAGCTGAAAGTCAAATACAATTCTTGTCCGCTTACATGCATCGGACGCTTCAATCGATTGACAATCTGCTCGATCTTCTCCATTTCGCTTTCCAATTCTCCGCTAAAAGGAAGGAAAATGATGAAATGATCGAAAGCCAATCTTGCAGTTTGTGCAGGATATTGGAACAATCTCTTCAAACGATTCGCTGTGATCATTAATATTTGATCTGCGCCATCAGGTCCGAGCACGCTTTGCATATTGGTATATTGATCGAGTACTAGATATATGAAGACTCCCCGCTGCCCTTTTTCGAAACCTTCAATTTGCTCGATTACCTTTTCTGTGAATGAATATTGATTATTGAGCCCGGTCAATGGATCGACATAAGCAAGACTATGCACATGTTCCTCCACTTCGATTCTCTCAAGCCGGTCAAAAATAAATGAGAGCATATCTGCAATGGATGCAACTAGGACTTTATCGAGATATGTCCATGTTCTCGAATGAACCGACTCGCAGCAGATAACACCACCAATCCCTCTACTTAAGATAATCGTAGCGTCAATAAGCGATTTCACTTCCTTATCAGCGTAAAATGGATTGTGCAGCAATTCTTTCATTGCCTGATCTGTTGAAACGTCTGAAATCGCTAATATCCGCTCTTGTTGGACCGCTTCAAAATAAGATGGCAACTCTTCGGCACGGATTATTTCTCCAGATGTATGAGTTGATCTATTTTTGTGGAATGTATTTTGTGCGGTCAAGAGCGTTCGTTTTTCATTAAATAACCAAATGCTCACACGATCGCAAGCCATTATCTTTGATATGCGAATGCATAATTCTTCTAAGACAGGGGCAATCGATTTTCGTGAAAGGTCCGACTGCTTCGCCTGCTTAAATATGAATTCCTGCTTCTTTTGAAGCTCCTCTAAAATTAAGTTGAGTTCTTCTTGAGTACGATTCATCGGCGTTATGCATCCCCTTTCTACCTACTACTATACCTACCCCTTTCTATCGACAAAATTCCAATTTTTTTGAGAGATAATACGTATTTTTACATAATTCTTTTCGAAGTATATGGTATACTGAATGAATAGTCACTCATTTAACGGTAAGGATGGTGTTCCCCAATGAATTTGGAAAAATTGACGATGGAAGAGATTTGGACTGAAATTGATTCACAGCTGAGCGCTAATAAAGGACCAATCGAGGGAATGAATGCGTCATATTCTTTCGATTTAGCTGGTGAGGATGGCGGCATGTACGGCTTGAAGTTTGCAGATGGTGAAGCGGAGACTATTCATGGCGACCCGGGTGACGTCGATTGTGCATTGAAGATGAGTGTTGGCGACTTTAAGAAATTGCTTGAGGGCAACTTGAATTCAACCGCAGCTTTCATGATGGGAAAATTGAAAGTGAAAGGAAATATCGGTCTTGCGCTGAAGCTTGAAAACTTATTAAAACAATATACATTCTAATAGTACGTTCACGCTGTTTACGAAACATTAAACAGCGTTTTTTATTCCACAGAATTTCACGTTTCGCCAGCTTTCTACCCTCTTGTGTTACGAATAGATTACTAGTAAAATAGAATTATAGAAGTTTGTCTAAGAGGGGGAAATATGAGTGAAAAAGAAAGTTTTTTCGGTGATGGCCACTTTTGCTCTTGCGACATGCATCGCTGCCAGCAATGCGGAAGCCGCCACTGAAGAGTACACTGTTAAAACCGGTGATTCCCTATGGAAAATCGCTTCCCTGCATAAGTTGACTGTAGACGAATTGAAACAAATGAACAATCTTACGACTGATTCCATAAAAGTTTCTCAAAAACTACTTGTAAAAAAGCCTGCTGTGACGAAGCAGCCAGAGAAACAAAACGCTATCAGTACGAAAGAAATCAATAAAAGCTTGACAGTCGCGAAGACGACTTCATCTACAAGCTTCTTCAAACCGGCCGAAGAAAAGGACAAGCCCCTTTTACCGAACTTGTCGAAATCAGCCCAAGACATTCAAATTGCATCAGTCGAAGTGGCACTGCCGCTTCTTGATACACCTTATGTATGGGCCGGCGTTACGCCTGAAGGGTTCGATTGCAGCGGTTTCATCTATTATGTGTTTACAAATGCAGGGCTTCAATTACCGAGGTTAGACACGATCAGCATGTTCATGAATTCGCAGCATGTGGACGAGCCAGTTCCAGGAGATCTCGTTTTCTTTGAAAATACGTATCGCGAGGGCATTTCGCATGCGGGTATTTATATAGGTGACGGCAAGTTCATTCATGCCGGAACAAAAAAAGTTGAAATTGCGGCAGTCGATTCCGCTTACTGGAGAGACAAATTCGTCGGCTTCACCCGCTTCACTCAACTTCAATCAGTTAGATAATATGCATCAGACCAAGAGATGAACTTCTCTTGGTCTTTTTTATTGTCCGTAAGTCGAGACGCCCAAGCAGAAGTGCCCGCATAAGATGAGAATAAGGAGATATTTTTAAAAATCGCTTCCCTATTTCTTCATATTAGATTAGTATAGTCATGTGTCTTGACATCTATCATGATTACAAAAGAAAAGGAGAATAAGAATGAAAAAGAAGCGTATGTGGTCTTTGCAATTTTCAACGGCTGCGTTTGTATTAATTCCAGCAGCGGTCGGCATCAACTTTTTAGGAAAACTGTTTGCAAGCGTTTTGAAGCTGCCATTATGGGTCGATGCCATTGGGACAGCACTTGCGAGTATGCTTGCAGGTCCGCTTGTCGGCGCCATTGTCGGGATTGTTAATAATATCGTCTATGGGTTCACGACGGACCCAGTATCTTTCGTATATGCAATTACCCAGGCAGTCATCGGAATCGTTGTCGGGGTCATGGCGTATAGAGGGTGGATTTCGAATATCGGCAAAGCAATCATTCTTGGGGTCGTCGTTGGATTCATCGCGGCGATCGTATCAACTCCTCTCAATATTATTTTTTGGGAAGGGACGACAGGGAACGTTTGGGGCGATGCATTATTTGCAACGATGCTTGCAAAAGACATGCCGCTTTGGCTCGCTTCATTCGCGGACAGCATCGTCGTCGATGTACCCGACAAAGTGGTCACAGTACTGCTCAGTTTCTTGATCTTCAAAGGGTTGCCGAAGAACGTGAAACTTATGTATAACAACCAAAGTGAGATTGAAAGATTGTAAGCACTGCCTGCAGGAGGGATTCGAATGAACATTATGACATTGTACGTGCATAGGAATTCACCGGTCCATAACGTGGATCCCTTGACAAAGCTATTATTCGTCTTCATTTCCATAGCATCAACATATATCATCTCGGACCATCTAGCCGTGCTCGGAATCCTTCTGTTCACTTTCATCATCTTGATGATCGGTAAAGTAATCAAATACATTTTGCCGATCATCGGGGTCAGCTTTCTGTTAATCGCATCCATCATCATCGTTCAAGGTTTCTTTCATCCTGATCGCATGACGGTTCTATTTGATATCGGCCCGATAACGATTTATAAGGAAGGCTTTGCGATCGCCTTTCTTATCACGCTCCGGGTCGTCAATATGGTCGCGGCTTTCGGTGTGCTCATTTTAACGACAAAACCTGATGATCTTGTAGAGGCATTGCTTCAAAAAGGTATGTCGCCGAAGTTCGGTTATGTGCTGCTGTCAGTTCTGCAGATCATCCCGCAAATGGTCGCACTAACCGGCAAAATAACTGATGCGCAGCGGGCTCGTGGAATGGAGACAGAAGGCGGACTTTGGATGCGATTCAAGTCATTCCTTCCCCTCCTAGGTCCCGTCGTCCTGAATTCCCTTACAGAAACACGTGAACGGTCTATCGCATTAGAAATACGCGGATTCAGTGCCAAAGTGAGACGGACGTTTTTATATGAGAGGGCAAGCTACCGATATGGGGTGCCGATGCGGATTGCATTGATCGCCTTCTTTTTGGCTGTCATCGTATGGAGGGTGAGTTCATGAGTCTTTTACGTGTAGAGAATTTGAAATATAAGTATCCGGATAGCCCCCATTTCGCACTCGATAATATTTCATTTACAGTGGAAAAAGGTGAGTTCATTGGAGTCGCCGGCATGAATACGGCTGGAAAGACGACATTATGCTACGCGTTGAGCGGACTTGTCCCCCACTTTTTTAAAGGTTCCTATGGCGGAGATGTTTTTATTGACGGCAAGGATGTTTTATCGCATGACATAAGTGAAATTACCTCACGAGTCGGACTTGTGCTTGAAAATCCTTTTTCACAAATGACAGGAGCCAAGTTCACTGTCTATGATGAAATTGCATTCGGATTGGAAAATCAAGGCGTACCGCGCCATGTCATGCATGAACGGATTCGTGAAAGTATGAAGCTGCTTAATATTGAAGGATTGCAAGAGAAGAATCCATTTTCGTTATCTGGAGGACAAATGCAGCGTGTCGCCATTGCTAGCGTCATTGCCATGAAACCTGAAATCCTCATTCTTGACGAACCGACTTCCCAGCTTGATCCGCAAGGCGCTGAAGAAGTGTTCCGCATTGTTGAAAAGTTGGCAGATGTAGGAATGACGATCATTATGGTGGAGCAGAAAATGGAAAAGCTTGCGGCATACGCTGATAGGATTCTCTTGATGCATGATGGGAAGTTAATCGAGGACGGAAAGCCCGACGAAGTCTTTTCAAAAGACGATTTGCATGCATTCGGAGTCGAGCCTCCTATGTATGTAAAAATCGCACGAGCTCTCGGCTTGCGAAATGATGCAACCGGATATTATCCAATATCTCTGAATGAAATGCCAATGCATCGGGAAATTCAATTTAAGCCGGTAGATCAAATGGATTCACATAAAATAATGACGCCGACACTCACCGTCCGGAATCTTCATTTCAGCTATGAAAAAGGACGGGATGTCATTCGCGGACTGAACGTTTCGTTGAGTGGTGAGCCAATTGCGATCATCGGGGAAAACGGAGCAGGAAAAACGACGTTCGTTAAACTAATAAAGGCACTATTAAAACCTGATTCCGGCGAAATATTAATGAATGGAATGCCAATATCTGCAATGACCGCTGCAAAGTTGGCAAGCCAAATCGGGCTCATCTTCCAAAATCCAAACGACCAGATATTCAAACATAAAGTGATTGATGAAGTAATGTTCGGTCCATTGAATATCGGCCAAACCGATGCAGAAGCTCTTGCAAATTCAAGAGAGATGCTTGCGCTAGTTGGTCTTGCCGATAAAGCGGAAGAAAATCCGTATGACTTGAGCCTTGCGGAACGGAAAATGGTTGCGATGGCGTCGATACTCGCGATGGATACGGATATTGTCATTTTCGACGAACCGACGATGGGGCAGGATGTACGGGGGAAGGCGAAGGTGAAAGAAATGATTCATTCGCTCTATGAAAAAGACAAACTTGTCATCTGCATTTTGCATGACATGGATTTTGTCGCGGAAACATTCGGGCGTACAATCATTTTCAGCAATGGTGAAATGCTTTTCGACGGTGAGACTCGCGAGGCGTTTGCTCAGGAGGAAGCATTGCGGGTTGCACGGGTCGAGCAGCCGCATGTTACGAAACTAGTGAAACGATTGGGATATGATTATATTGTATTGAAAGAAACTGAACTTGCGTAATTTTTGAAGGGCTGCCCTGAAAGTCAGGGAGAGTTGACCTTTTGCGGCTGCCCTCAGTTGTAGTAAGCTTTGGACCATTGACTTTTAGCATGGGACCTTGTCAGCACTGCATTTTTCACTTATAATGAAGATAGGAAATATTTTTACAAATACAGTGGAAGAAGTGTGACCGCCTTGTTCAAAGATCAGCGTTTTGTTGATTATAATGCGTCGGGATTTCGGAAAGATTTACTTTCAGGGATTACTGTCGGTATCGTAGCCATTCCACTCGGGATGGCTTTTGCAATTGCCTCAGGCGTTAAACCTGAGTATGGTTTATATACGACGATCATTGCTGGTTTTCTCGTCGCCCTCTTAGGTGGATCCCGTTTTCAAATTGCCGGTCCGACGGGTGCATTCATCCCTATCCTTCTAGCAATTGTCCTTCAATACGGCTACGAAGACCTATTAATTGCCGGGTTTCTAGCTGGTATTTTCCTAGTGATCATGAGTTTTGCAGGCGTCAGCAACCTCATTCATTTTGTTCCAAGATCTGTAACGATCGGTTTCACTTCAGGTATTGCAATTATCATTTTCACAGGGCAATTCGGAAACTTCCTCGGCCTTTCAGGTTTGGAAAGCAAGGAATTCTTTCATGAAAATATGATCGATGTCGCCAAGCATCTCCATACGGTGAATGTCTTCAGTGTACTTACCGCTGTAATTGGTCTAGCTATGATTTTCATTTTGCCGAAAGTCGCTCCTCGAATTCCGTTGCTGCTCTTCGCTCTTTTAATTCCAACCATCGTATCCGTCTTGTTGTATCCTGGAAAACTGGAGACGATCGGCACAGCGTTTGGCGGTATTCCTCAATCATTGCCGGGATTTCAACTTCCCCAAATCACATTGTCCAAACTCGTTAGCCTTTGGCAGCCTGCATTGATCATTGCCGCGCTAGGCGCAATTGAATCATTATTATCGGCAGTCGTTGCAGATGGCATGAAAGAAGGACTGAAACATGATTCGAAACGGGAACTTTTCGGTCAAGGGATTGCGAATATCATTACACCGTTATTCGGTGGCATTCCCGCGACGGGAGCGATTGCGCGAACAGCGACAAATATTCGATCAGGCGCTGTCAGTCCAGTATCAGGCATGATCCAAAGTGTTTTCGTCTTGTTATTCATTTTAGTATTTGCTCCGTTTGCTTCCTATATCCCATTAGCAGCAATGGCTCCTATATTAATGTTTGTCGCTTGGAATATGAGTGCAAGAAAAGCATTCATTCATATTTTATCTGTCAGATCCAGCGATTCAATTGTCTTGCTGATAACATTTATACTTACTATATTTATTAACTTGACAGTAGCTGTTCAAGTCGGGATCCTATTGGCTGCTCTTTCCTTCTTGCGTAAGATGAGTGGCAAGCTTCATATTGCGATGGATAAAGTTTCCGATGTCGAAATTCATAAGTTCGGAGAAGACGTTACGAAGTATAGTATCGAGGGACCGTTGTTTTTCGGTACGGCTAAGACGTTTGAGGATAAGATGCCCGATCTCCTTTCGAATGGGACGGCTAATATCATTTTAGATTTGGAGCACTTATCAATGATCGACGCGACGGGCGAAGCTGCGTTATCCGCTTTATTAGATAGCGCTAGCAAAAAGAACGTGAGAATCATTGTGAAGAAATTGCCGAAGCAGAAACTATCTTTGTTCAAAAAGAGCGGATTGTATAACCGTATAGGCGAAGAGAATTTCTTCATGTAAAATACGTAAAAAGCTGTCACCTCGTTTCGGGCGACAGCTTCAGCCTGTTGACAAACGCTCGCATCCGTTGTTGCTCGTCTCGCTCGTCCGCTCATGAACTTTAGTTCTATTCGCGTCTTCGCTCGACTTCGCGCCTAGGCTGGCAAGCGTTTTCAATCAGGCTGAGGAAATTCCTGCACATTGCCACTTGCCTTAAAAAGAGTGTAGACAAAGTCCAAAAACGACTTTGTCTACACTCTGAAGCTGTCACCTGTTTTCGGGCGACAGCTTTTATCTTATACAACAACTTCTTTAATAGCCTGCTTTTCCTCTTCTTCCGGTCTTTTCCTCTGAATGAACCAGATGATTGCGATAAGCAGAAGTCCAATAGCACTTGATACTAGCTCGGGGATGATAAGCATCAAACCGGCACCAAATAGGACAAATCGTTCCCACATACGTGCATTCCGTACGAAGAATCCAATGACGGCGCTGCTGACTCCCATCATGCCAATTAACGCGGTTGTGATGGAAATTACGAGCTTCACTGGAGTGACGTCAACAAATACGAGAATCGGATTATAGATGAATATATATGGAATGATGAAAGCGGCAATCGCCAGCTTTACAGCGGTTACTCCAGTCTTGAACGGGTTCGCCTTGGCAATCCCTGCTCCTGCATAGGCCGCTAAGCAGACCGGCGGCGTTATGTCCGCTACGATACCAAAATAGAAGACGAACATATGCGCAGCAATCGGCGCAATGCCGAATTCATTAATAAGCGCTGGAGCCGCAATCGTTGCAGTAACAACGTAGTTAGCGGTTGTCGGCAATCCCATTCCTAACACAATACAAGCAATCATTGTGAAGAATAGCGCCAAAATTAAATAGCCATTTGATAGGGCGATAATACCCGCTGCAAATTTTGCGCCTAATCCCGTCATACTTACAACACCGGCGATGATGCCGGCTGTTGCGACAGCCGATATGACAGGAAGAGCGACCCTACCTCCTTGCTCAAGTACATAAATGACTCTTTTTACACTAAACTCGGATTCCTTTCTGTAAAACGCATTAAAAATCCAGATAACAACAGCCGATAGGATTCCGAATAATGCAGCGCGTTGCGGCGTAAAGCCCGACATAATTGTAACGATGATGACTAAGAGAGGAATGATCATATAACCATCTCGTACAAATATCTTTTTGAAAACCGGAAGCTCGGACTTTGGCAGCCCATGAATTTTTAGCCGTTTTGCCTCGAAATGCGTTCCGATGAAAATCCCTGTAAAGTACAGGATAGCTGGAATCAGAGCAGCCAGCATAATCGTTGAGTAGCTGACGCCAAGGTACTCCATCATGATGAAAGCGGCAGCACCCATCATAGGAGGCATGATTTGACCTCCTGTCGAAGCGGATGCTTCTGTTGCTGCAGCGAATTCCGGCTTAAAACCCGCCTTTTTCATCATCGGAATTGTGAAGCTTCCAGTCGCTACAGTGTTTCCGACAGAGCTTCCAGATACCGTTCCTTGAAGTGCACTTGCTACAACAGCTGTCTTCGCGGTTCCGCCTGTATAACGCCCGGTTAATGAAAACGCCAGATTATTGAAGAACCTGCCGATCGGTGTATTGACAAGAAGAACCCCGAAAAACAGAAACAGGAAAATGAATTTCGCGGAAATTTGGATCGGAGTTCCGAAAACACCGCTTTCACGATACCAAAGGTTCGTCATCGTCCGATCGAGAGCAAATCCTTGGTGGGATAAGATACGAGTCGGAACGAGGTTTCCATACATTGCGTATAACATCGCAATGCTCGCAACGATGACGATTGGCAGACCTACTGTCCTTCGAGTGGCCTCCAATACGAGTAATACGCCCAAGATTGAAATGATGATATTCAATGAGCTATAGCCCGAAACCCTGCTTTGGAGAATTGAATCGTAAAAAAATATTTTATGATACGCCACATACATTGCTGTAAACGCCAACAGCACATCATACCAAGGGACTTTTTTCTGCGTTTTCCTCCATGCCTTCTTTGCCGGATAAAGAAGGAATATGATTCCTAGAGCCGTACCAAGGTGGATAGCTCCTTGCTGTTGCGATGGCAGAACACTCGTTGCCCCCGTATATAGATGGAAAATCGTGAGTGAAACTGCAAGAAAGGTAACGACGTATGCCCATCTACCGATTTGAACACGGAATTGACTTTCCTTGTCAAATTTCTCAAGTATCTCTTGTGCATCTACCACCTTATGATTTTTCATATTTTGCCGCCTTTCTTGACTTGACTATATTCTGTTGAATGAACCGGTTCCCCTTTGCAAATTGACCTTTATTTCACATCTTCAAAGCTGCTGATTTTTGTTTTTTCTCTCGTTACGATTTGAACAACTTCCGGATAAATATGTCCGATGAACGCTGCGTTTTCCACAGGATTGCCTTCGAAATCAGCTTTTCCATTTCTAGCATTCAGTGCAGGGACATGGACCGTCATACCTAAATCCATCTGGCCCTGGCTAATTGACGATAAGTTTTCTACAGAAGCCCCTGTTTCCATATTTGTGACGTTAATACCGTCAATATACTTATTCCAAAGGTTTGCCATCTCACCGCCAAGCGGGTAATACGTTCCTCCTTGGCTTCCTGTGCCTAGCGTAAATTCTTCTTTTCGATTCCCTGCTGTAGCTGTCAATTCAGCCACTTCATTGTCGACCGTCAATCCTTGTTCCTCGTAATACTTTTTCGCGCCAGGGTGGATTAACAGCCCTTCAGCACCATTCAATGCATTTTCCAAAATCATTTGCTTTGCTTGTGCATGCGTATTTTCGCTTGCGTTTTCAATCATGCTTTTCGCTAATTCATAGCCAAGTTCTTCGTCAATTGTGTCCGTATTACCCATTAAGATAGCGAAAGCTGTTACAGTCTCCACATCTTCTGTCAGGAATTCATAGGACTCCTTAGGGATTGTGAACCGTTTGTAGCCCGATTCTTCTTCGATCTTCTTAATCGCTTCATCTGATAGGCTTAGCATTTTCACGTCCCCGGCAGATGCTTGCAAGCTTTCAATGCTTGCCGCAGGAAGGCCTAAAATTCCGATTGAGATGTCGATATTACCGTCTTGTACGCCGTCAGCTGCATCTCCAAAGCCTTCTTGGAATGCTGTATAGTCGCCGTCACCAATTCCATAAGCATCCAAAATGATTTTGGATACATTGTTCGTTTCACTAGCCGGCGGGCCGATTGCAATATTCTTTTTCCCTCCACCACTACATGCAGATAACACAAGCAAAGCACCTAGCAGCATGAACACTAAAACTTTTACACGATTTCTTTTCACTGTCGTTCCCCCTCATTTTTCATTTTCCCTTCTCGTAAGCGCTTACAAAAATGAAGAAAAGTGGAGCTCTTATAGAGGTATTGACGCTATGAAAAAAGGAGTCTACCAATAATTATACTTAAATATGCTCAATAAGCAATTAAATTTCACTTAATTCTGATTAAACGTAATAGATGATAAATTAAAAAACTCCATCTTTCCGGCGATCGTCCGGTAGATAGAGTTTTCGTTTTTATTCAAATGAAGCTTTCGCCAACGTCGCCGCCAACACTTTCGCTCCCATGTCGAGCGCATCTCGATTAAATGTCATATTCGGGTGGTGGAGACCCGGGCCTAAATCGGCTCCTACCCCGATCATCGCTGCTTTCAACTCAGGGTTGTGAATCGTATAAAAATGGAAATCATCGCTGCCTGATGTGATAATCGCAGGTGCAAGCGCCTCTTCCCCAAGCGCCTCCACAATCGCTTCTTTCGCTATTGAAGCGGCTTCTTCGGACACTTCTGCGGCAGGCGTATAATCAGACCAATTCAAATCGATACGTACACCGTATAGCTGTGCAATCGATTTGATTCCCGCATCGATGCGCTCCTTCAATTCATTCAGCACTGAGTTTGCCTGAGCCCGTGTATCAATCGCAAACATTGCGTTCCCCGGAATGATATTCAAGCTTTCGCCACCCGCCTGTACTTTCGTCAATTTTGCGGAATATGCTTCATATGGCGAGAAATGGATTGTTTTCAGGAATTGCGCAATCGCGAATATCGGATCAAGCGCATTCTTTCCTTGCTGCGGCCGCGCACCATGAGCATCTACTCCTGTAACTTTCCCTTCAAGGAATAGCGCAGCCCCGTGATGGATTGCAGGAGAGATTTTGCCGAAAGGGGTCTCTTCCTGTGGCCGTAAATGTACGCCGAATAAATGGGAAACGCCATCGATCGCTCCTCTTTCGATCATTGATTTAGCCCCATTCCCTTTCTCTTCCGCTGGCTGGAAAATGAAACGGATGCGGCTGCCGATTTGCCGCTCTTGCAAATAGGAGAGCGCACCGAGCACCATCGACATATTTGCATCATGCCCGCACGAATGGTTCGCCCGGTATACGCCATCCACGTCTTGCCATAGCGCATCCATATCGGCCCGTACTGCGATGATCCGATCCCCGCTCCCGATTTCCGCCACCACGCCTGTCACATCATCGAATGTATGATGCTGCACATTCATTTCCGTTAGGATTTCAGCTATCTTCTTCGTCGTTTCAACCTCTTTCCAACTAATTTCAGGATTCGTATGAAAATGGGCGAACCATTCCCCTATCTGTTTTTCAATGGACATTGTCATCTCTCCTACTCTCGTTTCTTCTTTTATTCAGAATAGCTCAAATCGAATTGGAATAATAGATAAAAAAATATCCCGCACGCAGTCGATTCTGCGGCGGGATATTTTGTTTACAGCTTCCATTTCACTCTTGCATAAATAACAAGCATGAGCAAGTTGATAGCTGAGCTGATGACGGTTCCGTATGCAATTGCTGTAGGACCGAGAGAATCGATGAACAAATAAATGATAGCAATATTAATGCCTAGCACACTGATGAGACTGAAAATAACAGGCAGCATCGAGTTGCCTTTTGCGTAATAAAAACGGGTCACATATGTGTTCGCCGCAAGGAAGAACATTGACAACGCGAATACCTTGAAAATCGGAACTGTAATTAACACCGATGCTTCGTCGAATTCTCCACGTTCGAAAATGAGTCGAACGAGCGGATCAGCGAAGAAATAGGCGACTGCAGTGGCTGGTGCAATTAATGCCGCTAGCAGGAGCATTCCTTTTTTATACAGTTTCTTAACTGTTTCATTATCCCCTTCGCCTTCCTTCTTGCTTAACATCGGATAGATGACAGTCGTGACAGCTGTCATCATAATCGCTTGTGGGAAATTGCTCAGCTTGGACGCGTAGTTGACAGCTGAGATGACGCCTTCGCTTAATCCTGCGGCAGCAATTCTATGGATGAACGCATAGAATTGCATCGATGCGCCGCCTAGTAGAATCGGCAATGCGATAATCCATACTCGCTTCACGTCTTCCGACTTGCCAAGTGTCGGCTTCAGTGAATAAAGCTTGCTTTTTTTGATGCCTGCGAATAAAAAGACGCCCATGAGCACCGCACCTAATAGTGCTCCGATTCCGTATGCAGTCGGGCCGTACCATTTGACAAGCGGTGCAGAAATGATGACGAAAGCAGCGTTGTAAACGAGGATCGCAATACTCGACAGCTTAAATTTGTCGTTCAGATTCAATAAACCGCTCATCCATGTCGAAAGGACAAGAATGATCGTGGAAGGCATCATCCATAGGAATAGCGTATATGTCAATTCAAATTGTGATGGCGTTAAATCATTAAATGCGATCCGCAATAATGGTCCTGCGAAAATGACAGCAAGGACCGTGATAATTGTTGCGGCCATCAATACCGACGTAAACATTCTTCTGACGAAAATGGCTTTGTCGGTTTTGGAGGAATGATAGACGGAAATGAAAGCCGTCGTCAACCCGCCGCCTACGACGAGGTAAATGAAATTCGGAATCGTATAGGCAGTAGCAATTGCATCCGCAGCTGCGCTTGTCCCGAACTGTTTCCCGATGACCACTTCACGCAAAAAGCCAAATAGCCGAGCTGCAATATTGATGATGGCAACTGTGCCGATGATTTTCATCATTTTACTCATTTGTATTCTTCCCTTTCGACACAGCATCATAGATTGCCGTCAATCGTTCGGCAATGACATCATACGTATGTTCCGCCACTTTCTTTTCAGCAATTTTCTTTCCTGCTTCCGACGGCTCTTCCAATGCTTGTTTTAATCCGGCCGCTAGAGATTCCGGTTTTTTCGGCTCAACGAGAATACCGGCTTCATTGCCAAGCAGGAATGAAAGGCCTCCGACGTCAGTTCCAACTACCATTGTACCTACCGCCATCGCTTCGAGTGCAACAAGACCAAAGCCTTCATGGTGGGAAGGCAAAACGAAAACATCCGCTGCTGCAATCCATTTTGTAATGTCCTTCTGAGGCAACGGTTCCTGATGGGAAATCCGGACACCATTCGACAGCAGCCGCTTCGCCAACGTCTCCATGAATCTTTCGTCTTTACTCGATCCGATCATATGAAGTGCAGCTTCAGGATGGTCTTTTTGCACGATGTTGAACGCATCGACAAGGTCGAGCACGCCTTTCGCTTCGATCATATTCCCGACGAACAATAGAAGTTTTTCGGTCGAAGGGATGCCCAACTCTTTACGCGCATCTTCCTTCGGCATCGGTTGGAAGATCTCCATGTTGACTCCCATGCTCATGACATGGACTTGCTCTTCCTTTACACCAAATCTTGTAATGACATCATTCTTCAATCGTTCCCCTACCGTAATGACTGCATCCGCCCCTTGCAGGACCTTTCGCGTATAACCCGCGATACGTTCACTTTTTGCGGCCATTTTATCAATATCACCGCCATGCACAGTTACAACGTATGGAATTCCGAAAAGCTTCTTCCCTATTAATGAAAGAACTCCTGTCGGAAATGCATAATGTGCATGCGTCAATGATAGATGCCTTTTATTCTGTAATAAAAAGCCGATTGATTTCAGAAACCAGGCCATATATTTTTTCAAAGTGGCGGCTTTCCCTTTTCCCGGCTCATCGATTGCAATAAGATCGACTTGAATTCCTTTTGAGCGTAACAGCTCCACTTGATTTTTAACGAAAATACCGTATGTCGGGTGCTTTTCCGAAGGGTACATATTACTGAAAACTGCGATTCTGCGCATTTATTTCTCATCCCATCTACTGTAAGTCTGTACTCTATACACATTAAACGATTATACCATAAGTATGTTCCTTTCATTTTTGTAACATGTCTGTCATATACCATTTTTGCTACGAAGAAACTCAGGGTGAAATACCTAAAATATTGATGAAAATTGAAAAATAACAGTAGATTGTCTTTATAATTAAACTTTCCTACAAAATTCACCCTTTATAAAACGTTGGTATGAGCGCCTTTTCGACACTAGTCGAAGAATGTAACGTTATTGTAATGTAACTGTAACCGAAATGAAGGTTTAGCTATGGTAGGATGTTCTCAGATAAAAGCACACTGTATGTAAACGTGCGAAAGGGGAATTTGGGAACCATATGAAGAAACTGTTTTTCTCGTTTTTGGCATGCTTTTTGTTAGCAACGTCCGTACCAGCCATGGCCTCAGCGAATTCACCGACTTCGCTCGTCAGTACAGCGCGGACCTTTATAGGAACGCCTTATGCCTATGGAGGCACAACCACTTCCGGATTCGACTGCTCAGGATATACACAATTCGTTTTTAAAAAGCAAGGCATCAATATTCCAAGATCGACTGGCGAACAGTTTGCTATGGGAACAGCTGTTAAGAAAAGCGATCTTAAAACTGGAGACCTCGTCTTCTTCAACACTTTCGGGAACAGAGTCTCACACGTCGGAATCTATATCGGTTCCAGCAGATTCATCCATGCTTCGACATCCAAAGGTGTTATGATTTCTTCCGTCAACGACCCTGCATACTGGGGAAAACGTTATTTAGGCGCCCGTCGCGTCGCGGATTTCAAGAATGAAAAAACAGTCGCCTTCGAAGAACCGACGGCAACTACACCTGTCTATGTATCTCGCGCTAAAATAGCAGAGACGCTCGTAACTGAACTTGGCCTGGAATCAAACGCTACTGATATATCATTCTCTGACGTAGCGGCAGATCATCCTCAATATGAGGCAATCTCGAAAGTAGCAAGTGCCGGGCTATTTACCGGAAATGACGGGAAATTCAATCCAAATGATTCATTGACTCGTGCGCAAATGGCAAAAGTCATCGTAGAAGCTTTCAATTTACAAGGTTCTACAAATACATCTTATACTGATGTTCCTGCAGATCATTGGGCTAATGAATATATTAATATACTAGCCTATAACCATATTGCAAGCGGATATGAAGATGGATCTTTCGGTCTTAACGATAAATTGACTGAAAAGCAATTCCAAAAGATTCTTGATCGACTTCATTGATAGCCTAAAAACCGGGTGTTCCGTAGTATTGGACACTCGGTTTTTTTCAGAATAACTCTATTAAAATAGTAAATCCTCTATAGATTTACGTTGATAAAACTGGTAAACTTAATCTACATCTTATTTAGGAGGACACCATGAAAACGTTTAAATGGGCAGCTGTTGCTTTACTTTTTTTCGCTCTTGTTTCCATCGTCCCTGGACATTCTTCGGCAAAGTTTCAATTCTCGGATATCTCACCTCAGAAAGAGTATTACGAACAAGTACATTACATAGCTGATTTGGGTATCGTCAATCAAGCAGAAAAATTCAATCCCGGCAACAATTTGACACGTGCTCATGCGGCGAAGATGCTCGTCATCGCTTCCGGCAAAAAGGACATGCCTACGCCAAACATTCAGTTCAAAGATCTAAAGCCAGGCACTGAGCAGTATGAATTTGCGAGCCGTGCAGTTGAACTCGGCTATTTCAAGAAAAAAGCCGACGGAAGCTTTGATCCGAACGAAAAATTGAAACGGGATGAAATGGGATATGCCCTTTCCGTCGCTTTCAATCTTTCGGAGAATGTGACAGTCGATCGTCCGTTAATGCTCACCGACATGAAAGACCATGCTTACGCAAAGCAAATTAACGGATTGTACTACGGTGGTGTTACACAAGGAGATGCAGGCAAATTCCTGCCGAATGATCTGTTAACTCGTTCGCAATTTGCATTGTTTGTAGCACGTGCTTTGAATGACGACTATAAGCTAACGGTCAAATTGCCTGAACAAACTTCGAGAACGTATTTTGCAAAAGTGTCAACTGGCGGAGACAACTTGAACGTCCGTACTCATCCGGCAGTTACCGGTGATGTCGTCAGTCGATTGAAAGACGGTGAAATCGTCGAAGTTATTGGACAGACAGGCGACTGGCTACTTATCCTAATCGACGGTAAAAACGGATATATCCATGGCCGTTACACAGTTGAAGTCGGAACTGAAACACCATCCGACGATGATGTAGCTATGGAGGAACCAGAACAACCTGAAGTATCAGAACCTGAAGTAACTGATCCTGAAGTAACTGATCCTGAGGAAGATTGGGACAACTCCTCTCCATCAAGCGGATTGGTCGGAAAAGTTACCACTAAAGTTTTGAATGTCAGAAAATCACCTGATGGCACATCAGCAATTGTAGGAAAGCTATCCCTCAATCAAAAAGTGGATATCGAATCGATTAACGGCAATTGGGCTAAAATCAATTTGCAAAGCGGTTCTGGTTATGTCCATAAAAATTATTTGAAGCTTATCAACCAGACGGGCAACCCGTTGAAGGATCGAATCATCGTTATCGATGCTGGCCATGGCGGAAAAGACCCTGGCGCGTCGAGCAATAAATTAAATGAAAAGTCCGTTGTATTAAAGGTTGGTAAACTTGTAGAAAGCAAGTTGAAGAATGCAGGCGCAAAAGTAGTGATGACGCGTTCAAATGACACGTATTTGACATTGGAACAGCGGACAGAACTCGCTAAAAAGCATTACGCAGAAGCTTTCGTTTCCATCCATGTGAATGCAGCTGGCTCATCAGCAGCAAAAGGATCGGAAGTATACTATGACTCTTCCACAAATCCGAATGCTTCTGAGAGCAAGCTGTTGGCAAGCAAGATTCAAACAAATCTTGTGAAAAACGCCAATATGAACGATCGCGGTGTTCGCGACCAACGTTTCTATGTTATTCGTAATAATAATGTTGCCGCTGTACTTGTTGAGCTCGGTTTCATTACGAATCCTGATGATTTCAAGAAGTTATCGAGCGATCAATATGCAGAAATTTACGCAGAAGCGATCTATCAAGGGCTTGTACAATATTACGCAGTACAATGATCTATTATGCCGGAAAGAAGTGAATGTACTTCTTTCCGGCTTTTTCTATGAATCTATATATTTACGGAAAATTCGTTTGTCCTTTAAATATGATAATGATAAACTTAAAATGAATAGTTTTCATCATTATTCCAGCTCTGTTAATTATATTGGAATACTGATGAAGAAAAACCCATAAAAGGAAGGTGCATTATGTCAACGAAGTATTTTAAAGGCGCGGCTGCGTCCATGTTGCTGTTCAGTATGGCGGGAATTACCCCTGCTGCCGTTTCCGCAGAAGAAGCGTCAAAAGATTTCTCAATGACTGTGTTCCACACGAATGACACCCATGCGCAGTTGGACAACATCCCCTATTTCTCTGCACTATTGAAAGCAAAACGTGCGGAAGTGCCGCACAATGTCTTGTTGCATGCTGGTGATGTGTTCTCGGGTTCCCTCTATTTCAACGAATTCCTAGGACAAGCGGACCTAGCATTCATGAATTATTTTGGTTATGACGCAATGACCTTTGGAAATCATGAATTTGACCTAGGCAGTTCGGAAGACGGACATAAAGGACTTGCCGACTTCATCAAGAAAGCAGAGTTCCCATTCGTTTCAGCAAACGTCGATTTCTCAGCCGACAATAATTTCAAAGACCTTCAGCTTCGAGAAGTGACGGCTGAGCCTGAAAACGGCAAAATCTTTAACGGAATTGTAAAGGAAATTGATGGGGAGAAAATCGGAATATTTGGTTTGACGACTGAAGAAACTGTCGATATTTCCAGTCCGAAAGAAATAAAGTTTACGAATTACATCACTGAAGCAAAGGCAGCAGTTGAAGCGTTCGAAGAGCTTGGCGTCAATAAAATCATTGCTTTGACACATATCGGCTTCAATGATAGTGATGCTATCGATAATGATAAATTGCTCGCAGCTAACGTCCCAGGCATTGATATTATTGTCGGCGGACATACGCATTCCAAATTAGATGAACCGTTTGTACATGAAGGAGAAGCAGGACCTGTCGTCATTGTACAAGCAAACGAACATCAAAAATTCCTTGGACAATTGGATATTACATTCGATGAAAATGGAGTTATTAAAGAGTACAATGGAGTGCTTCATGCAGTCGACACCAAAGAAGGAGAAAAAGACGCTGAAGCAGAAGAGAAGCTAAAACCATATGCCGATAAGGTTGGAGCAATTAAAAACTCACCGACTGGCGGAGTTGCAGATGTGTTCCTAAGCGGGCTGCGCGACTTGGGCGGCGTCCGTGCAGGTGAAACGAATCTTGGAAACATCATTACAGACGGAATGTTAGCAAAAGCGAAGGAAGTCGATCCGGAAGTTGTCATAGCATTCCAAAACGGCGGTGGCATCCGTACTTCCATTGATAAGGGCGAAGTCACTTATGGTGAGGTCCTCACTGTCCTGCCATTCGGCAACAGCCTTGCAATCATGGAATTGACCGGAGCTGAGCTTCGTGAAACATTCGAGCATTCTGTCAAGGAATACCCGAAAGAAAGTGGCGGTTTTCTTCACGTCGCTGGCATGCAAGTCGTCTTTGACGGTACTGCAGAGCCTGGAAAACGAGTCGTTTCATTGAAAATCAATGGCGAAGAAGTCGAAGCGGACAAGATGTACAAAGCAGCAACGAACGTTTTCACTGCTAAAGGTGGAGACGGCTTTGAAGCTCTTGGCAAAGCATACGAAGATGGCCGTGCAAGCGAACCTGGTTTTAGCGACTGGGAAAACCTTGCAAATCATATTAAGTCGTTAGGTACAGTTACAACAGGAATTGAAGGTCGAATAATCGCGACTGTTCCTTACAAAGATGTATCACTTGGCCATTGGGCTTATCCATACATCTCTGATCTCTACTATCGAGATATTTTGACGAAAGATTCCACGTTCAAGCCTGGTAAGCATATCACTCGCGCTGAAATGGTATCATGGATCGTTAAAGCAAATGGATTAAAAGCTGAAGGTCAAGCGCCATTCTCAGATCTCAACGGTCTATCCGACGATTTGAAAGCTGATATTGCGGCTGCCTACGAAAACGGCATCGTAAAAGGCAATGACGGTAAATTCAACCCGAACGATAAAGTGACGCGTGCACAATTTGCTTTAATACTAGAGCGTGCATTTGAAAACTACACTGGTGAGAAGTATACAGCTTCTGCGAAAGCACCTTATTCCGATTTCGGAAAGTATGCAGATGATGCGGTAAACGCAATCTCCATGTTGCATGAGCTCGGAATTGCTTCAGGCTATGAAGGTAAATTTATGCCAGAACAATTCACAACGCATCAACAAGCAGCAAAAATCGTTTCGAATTATATTTACAATACGAAACAAGTGAAAAAAGCAGAGTAACAGACAAAACATGCCCCTTCTCGCGAGCGAGCGGGGGCATGTTTTATTTAGATGGAAGGCCAACATGGTTCGTCGCCCATTCTTCATTAAAATTAGATTGAGTATTGGCATCCTTCAACGGTACGACTATAAATCTATTATTATCGTCCTTGACGACAGCTGTCGGATAAAATGTCGATTTATCTATTTGCACGAAGCGTTTCCCTGCTAGTTCGGTAGTTGATACGTGCACTTTTGCAATACCGCCGATATTTGTCGAATCGAATTGTTGGGCGGAATAAAAGTTTCCTAGCGAATAAAACACTTCCGTATTCCCTATTTTCTCGTAATGCTGCAATACATGAGGATGATGGCCGAAAATGATATCGACCCCTTCCGACGAAAGCCACTCAGCAAGCTCCTTTTGGCGCGCAGAAGGATATAACGCATATTCATCGCCCCAATGAATGGAGACGACTGTAATATCGACTTCTTCCTTCATTTCCTTAATTTCTGTTTCTATGCGTTCTTTGTCAATTAATGAAACTAAATGGCCCTTCCCTCTCGGTATAGCAGCTCCATTCAAACTGTATGTATACGCCAAAACGCCAATGTGGACGCCTTTCACATCAAAGATCCGCTTAGTTTCCCGGTCCTCAATAGACTTATACGCACCGACATACGGCATTTCATATTCATTCAAATGCCCGATTGCTTTCAATAGGCCGCTTTCCTTCTGGTCAAGCGTGTGGTTGTTAGCGATAGATAGCATATCGACCCCACTCGCTTTCAAATCTCGAATAATATGCTTTGGGCTATTGAATAGCGGATAACCGGACAAACCTAGCTCCTTTCCACCTGGCAGCGATTCTTGATTCGCAAGCAGAAAGTCGGTTCCGCTCATCTCATCTTTCACTGCACTGAAGGAATTGTCATAGTTATCGTATGTATAGAGCGGATAATGCAACAGGATGTCCCCGATCATGCCGATTGTCATGTCGGATGATTTATCATGTAAATCCAAGACATACGGATTGCACTGCAGTAAGGCAAAGTCATCGGGACGGACGATTTCTTCTCTATTTTTCATACACCCAGTTAATAAATAGCTGCATGCTAAGGACAATATAGCAATACGTTTCAAACAACTATCCCCAGTCGTAAAGTAGTAGTCTCTTTCACACTATACTCCAACTTTGAAAAATATGGAAGATGCAAAAAAACCTACGCTTCGTCGGGAATAAGCATAGGTCTTCGTATTATTGTTCCCATTTGTGGTCCGTTGGCTGTTCTCTGCATTCGGTTGAATTACGATATTGCATCATTTGCTTGTCCGCGTCCTGTTCGGGCTCGAAGTCCGGGTAACGTTTAGCGTTTGGCATTCCTGTGAATCCTTCACCCTTTTCATCATTAGGATTCGTTTGAAAACGGTTGTCTTTCATGGTGAACAGCTCCTCCATTTTCATTCTTACCTTAACGATACCCATAATCCTGTCTTTTAATCGAAGGGACAGTAGGAGGAAGAGAAAGGCGAGGTTTATGATCACTTGTGGAGATTTATGATCACTTGCGGAGATTTATGATCACTTGCGGAGTTTTATGATCACTTACCGAGATTTATGATCACTTGCGGAGATTTATGATCACTTGCAGAGATTTATGATCACTTACCGAAATTTAGATGTAGATGAGAAAAAGAGCAGGGGTTTCCCCTGCTCTTTCATATTCAACTTCCTTATTTCAATTGGATGGAGAAGTTCGCGAAGCCATCTTTCGTCGGTGCGACGAATTCGATTCCGCTATCTGTCGGAATGAGGTCTTTCGCTTTCTCTGCTGTTTCGAATACGATTTTTACATCGCCTTTGACCGGAACGAACTTCCAATTGTCATCCGTTGACGGGTCGATCGTTTCTTCTGCAATCATGTAATCCATGATCGCTTCACGGTTTTCGTATGCATATTCGATTTTATCGGTTGCATTAACGACGCCCGGGAAGCTTCCGCTAGCACGGTAGTTATTCGTAACAACGACAAATTTTTGTTCAGGATCGATTTCCTTGCCGTCGTATTGTAAATTGACGATACGGTTTGCATCTGCATTGACCGTTTTGCCTGCATAATCATATTTCGCTGGTTGTGTGACGTCAATTTCATATGTCACCCCATCAATCACATCGAAATTGTACGTACGGAATTCAGGATTGACCAAATCTTGCTCTTCTGTTGAAGCAGGATCGATCTGATTGAATTGACCCGCAGACATTTCAAGCCATTCCTTCACGTCCGCACCGGTCAGAACAATTGCATTCACCGTATTGTCGTATACGTACAAATCAGCGACGTTCTTAATGGCAACTTGTCCCGCAGGAATGTCAGTATAATAGTTTGCTCCATTGCGTCCGCCCGCTTTGAATGGTGCACCTGCCGAAAGGATCGGTAAGCTTTCATACTCTGTGCCTTTCAATTGCTCTTCTACATACCATTTTTGTGCATTTGTTACGATTTGAATGGAAGGATCATCTTTCACTAATGAAAAATAGCTCGTTATTGCAGATGTCGTTTTGCCGACAGGGCTGCGGACATACTCGATCGTGCCTTCATGAGCTTCTTTCACAGCTGCAATCACTTTTTCCGAAGCAGCATCGGATTTGGAATCAATTTCACGTAGTGACCCTTTGCCGCTAACTACTTTCCAGCTTTCCCCATCTTTTTCAAGAACTAGATCCATAACACCCAAATGGCTTCCGAATTTGCCTGGCATAACGATCGGCGTCCCATTGACAGTACCATTTTCACTGTCAACGTTTTTCAGATCTGCATAATCGCCAGGGAATACGGAGTGGTTATGGCCTGTTAAAACTGCGTCGACTCCGTCGATTGCAGTAATTTGGTAGGCAACATCGTCTTCCTCTTTCGTATGGATTTCATCTCCCATACCTGAGTGGGAAAGTACGATGACGACATCTGCTCCTGCTTCTTTCATTTCTGGAACGAATTTTCCAACCGTATCTGCCGCGTCTTCTGCCGTCACTTTCCCTTCAAGATGGGAACGGTCCCAACGCATGATGCCTGGAGCTACTACTCCGATGACGCCGACTTTCAGCACATGGGTTTCCCCATTGCCATCCACGACTTCTTTGTCCATGATGACGTAAGGCGTATAGCGGTTCTTTCCTGTTTCAGCATCATAGACATTCGCATTTACTATTGGGAATGGCGATTCTGCCAATACTAGATCCAAATAGTCGAGTCCGTAGTTGAACTCATGGTTACCTAAAGTGCTAGCATCAAAGTCAAGAGCTTGCAGTGCTGCTAATGCAGGATGCAACTCTCCTTTTTCCAACGGATCGACAGACACTTTATATCCGCCAAGCGGAGTTCCTTGAATCAAGTCACCGTTATCGAATAATAGACTGTTCGGGTTTTCTGCACGAGCTGCTTCAATGAGAAGAGCAGTCTTCGCCAATCCGAATTCATTCGTCGGCTTGTCCTGATAATAATCATAGTTTACGAAGTTCGTATGCAAATCGCTCGTGCCGAGTATACGAAGAGCGATTGCGTCCTTATTTGTTTCATCCACTTCAGGTGCTGCGTTATATACTGCGAGCATCCTGTCGATGATTTTCTTCACCTGTCCATTTGTTACGATTTGCTGCGGCTTCGCAGTACCATCCTCATAACCTCTGAACAGATCCAAACCGACACTTTTCGCCAGTTCTTCTAGTTCATCAGTTTTGAAGTCCGCCTTATCTTTGAAACGATCTAATAACGTGACCGGATAGGTTTCCTCCGACTTCACTGCACGCGATGCGATTAGAAACGCATGCTCACGAGTCAGCTTCTCATCAGGTTTGAACTCGGTCGAAGTGGCACCTTTTATAAGTCCGTGTTGTTGTGCCGCTTCAATGATAGGAGCCAACGATTCGTCGACATCCGTAAATTCGATCGTGCTTCCATCTCCCAATTCCAGTTCAAGCGCTTCCACGACGGCTGCTATGAATTCCCCGCGTGTCACATCTTGAGCTCCCGCCGCTTTTGCGACAGACATTGAAAAACCGCTGAATGCAAGTGCCATGACAGCAATCCACATTCCCGCTTTTCGAATGAAAGACATGATTCCATCTCCCCTACTGTAATTTTTATTTTAAGTGCGATATTGCACGTAAAACCATTTCTAGTAATCTACTATTCTATACAATATCATAATTGGAAATAGGGATGAATTCACATTCACTCATTTCATCCCGAAAAAGCCGTCCGGCAATCAACAATCGATTACCGGACAGCCTATTGTCATTGTTTTGTCTTGTTCGCAATTTCCATCGCACGATTTGTTCCTTCTGCAGCTTTATCAAGCACTTCTTGCGGATCTTTTCCTTGGTATAGTTCTTCCAAGGCCGTTACGATCTGCTGTCTCGATTCAGGGAAAACAGAAATAAGCGCGCCTTGAGTTGCAAGGCCAGGAATCGTGTCTTGAAGCTGATCCACTGTTACTTTGTATTGTGGGAATTCCGCCCACTTATCCTTAACGCTTTGCTCGTCATAGGCTGCAGGGTTGATAGCGAAGTAGCCTGTATCGAGATGCCATTTCGCTTGGACTTCAGGTGTAGTCAAGTATTTCATGAACTCCCAAGCCGCTTCCTGCTCTTCTTCTGCAATGCCCTTCGACATCCATAACGAAGCACCGCCGATGACAACGCCATTACGTTGAACTTCATCTGCATGCGGAATATAAGCGACCCCTACTTCAAACGGAGCGTTTTTGATAGCTCCCGCTACACCAGCAGACGAATCCATATACATCGCTACTTTGCCCGTTGCAAATGCGGAACGGATATCATCCCAGTTTGTTCCGAAGTTACCGAATGTGCCAGCTTTGTTCATCGTATCGAGGAATCGGAATACATTCAGCCCTTCAGGTCCATTGAATAAAGCTTCTGTCGCGTCTCCAGATCTTCCGTTGTCTTCATTGACATACAAGCCGCCTTGCGTCGCAACGAGCTGCTCGAAAAACCAACCGTACGTCAACATGGAAAATCCATACATTTCATCTGTTTTCAGCTTCGCCGCCGCATCAATCACTTCTGAGAACGTTTCCGGTGCCTTTTCAGGATCGAGTCCAGCTGCTTTGAATGCATCTTTGTTATAGATCATTACCGGCGTTGAGGAGTTGAATGGCATTGAATATAACTCGCCGTCTACACGGTAGTAGTTCAAAATATTTTCCTCAAGCTGGGAAAGATCATAATTATCTTCATCGATGAATTTCTGCATCGGCTCGATATAGCCGCTGTCGATCATATATTTTGTTCCTACTTCAAACACTTGTGTAATGGCTGGAGCATCTTTCGTTCCGCCGACTCCACGTAGCTTTGTCAACGATTCCTCATAGGATCCTTGGAATTCCGCCTTCACTTCGTATTTGTCTTGGGATTCATTGAACCCTTTAACGATGGCGTCAATTGACTCTTGCCCAGTGCCTGACATCGCATGCCAGAATTCGATTGTCACTTTTTCGCCGGTTGCAGCGCTATCAGCATTCGTCCCTTCCGTTCCGGATGACGAGTCATTTGTTGTTGGTTCATCCGTCTTTTTATCGCTGTCGCTGTTCGTACAAGCCGTCAAAATCGCAACCGCAAGAATCAGCATCCAAAATAGAGAAGAACTGAGTAGTTTCTTCAAATTACATGCACCCCTTTTAATTGGTAGAATTGATCATTTTAACGCACCTTGGGATAACCCTTTTTGCAGCTGCTTCTGTCCGATGAACAGTAAAAGCAGCGTCGGTATGATGACTACAATGACTCCTGCCATGACCACCCCCCATTCGGTTGCGATTTCTTGGGACTGCAGCTGCTTCAGGCCGATTTGTACAGTCCGAACAGATTGGTTTGTCGTTATGAGCAGCGGCCATAAATACATATTCCAAGTTGTCAGGAAGCCGTACGCGCCCAACGTGACAAGGCTTGTTTTCGAAATCGGGAGGACGACCCGCCAGAAAAAGCGGAATCGGCTGAGCCCTGCGATTTGAGAAGCTTCATGCAGTTCCTTCGGTATCGTAAGAAAATGCTGGCGAAGAAGGAATGTGCCGAATGCAAGCGCAAAAAACGGTAATGTGAGCCCTTGATACGTATTGAACCAATCGAGCTTGCGGATCGTGAACACGTTCGGAATCATCGTCGCTTCCCACGGGATCATCATCGTCGATATGAACAGGAAGAAAATGAAATCCCTCCCTTTGAACTTAAAGAAGACAAACGCATATGCAGCAAGACTGCAGACGACAAGCTGACCGAGCATGACGCTCACAGAGACGATAAAGCTGTTCAGCAAGTAGTTCAGCAACGGCAACCGGCTGAACACTTTAACGTAATTGTCAAAGTTGATCGATTCCGGGAAAAACTTTCCTTGGATGATCTCCGGACCCGTCATGAATGAAATCATGAATGCGTACAATACCGGGAAGAAGACGAATGCCGAAGTGATAATTAATAAGAAATAAATCCATATTTTCGAAGCGAGCCCCATTTTCATTGGTAGTGCACCTTCCTTTCACCCAATTTGAATTGGAGGATGGTGACAACTAATATGATGAGGAATAAAATGATGGCTTGCGCACTGGCAGTCCCGAACTGATAGTTGATGAACGCCTCCCGATAGATCGAGTAGACGATCAAGTTCGTCGACTGCGAAGGTCCGCCTTTCGTCAAAATATCGATCTGGCCGAATGTCTGGAACGCGTTAATCAAGGAAATCGTAATGATGAAAAACAGCGTCGGTGACAGCATCGGCAACGTAATGCGTCTCAACCGATAGAAATAGCCCGCTCCGTCGATTCTCGAGCTCTCGTAAAGATGCTCGTCGATGTTTTGCAAACCACCTAAAAGAATGAGGAATGAAAAACCGATATTCATCCAAATTGTCGAAATCGACACGGATAACAGTGCCCATTCCGGATCGAGAAGCCATTGGATTTGCGGGAAATTAAAGACGCTCAGCAAACGGTTGAACATCCCGATGCTCGGGTTGAACATGAACAGCCAAATGACGGATGACGCAGCGACGGAGATACCCATCGTCGATGAATACATCGTCCGGAAAAATCCAATTCCCTTCAATTTTTCATTGGCAAGTAATGCAAAGAACAACGCCAGGATGATTGTAATCGGAACAGTATACAATACAAACAGCCCTGTCGCTTTCATGCTATTCTGGAATTCAGATGATCCGAGCAAATATTGAAAGTTTTCAAACCCGACCATGATGGCGGCATTACCCGTTTGATCTGTCAGGAAAAAGCTTAAATAGAGCGTCCGAAACATCGGATAAAATACGAAAATGGAAAACAGAATGATAGATGGCAATAAATAAAGGGCAGCTGTCCGGCCGTCTATGGATTTCCTCCACATTGTTGCAAACCGTGTCATGGCGACACCTCTTGCTGCGTAACATAGTTGCCATAGTCAATTGTTTTCTTAACAAGCTCTCCACTCTGTTCGTCAAAGATGGACAATGATTCAAATTCCATCCGAACTGGCAGGCGATCGCCGATGCCGATATGCCATTGGCCGGTCCATTTAGCCATCCATTCCTCCTCGCCGAGTTTGAATGAAAAGACGGTTTCATTCCCTAGGATTTCAACGTTCGTCACTTCGACATGGAAAACGTCCTCTGTCGCAGTTTCAGGCGTTACAGGATGGAGGTTTTCAGGACGAACTCCGACTGTCATGGATGTCCTTGGCAATGTTCCGATTTCATCGACAGGGACATTCAGCTTGAAATCATTTCCGATATCAAGCTGTCTAGTCGATTCATTGTATTCCGCCTTTGCGAGATTCATAGGAGGCGATCCGATGAACGTCGCGACGAATGGATTTGCAGGATAATTGTAAATGTCGATCGGCTTGCCGATTTGCTGAATCTTCCCTTCATGGAGGATCATGATTCGATCACCCATCGTCATCGCTTCCACTTGATCATGGGTGACGTAAATCATCGTAATGCCGAGACTTCTTTGGATCCTTCTAATTTCGGAACGCATATGGGCACGCAGCTTCGCGTCAAGATTCGAGAGCGGCTCATCCATGAGACAAATTGGCGTTTCACTGACAATCGCTCGAGCTAAGGCTACCCGTTGACGCTGGCCACCGGAAAGTTCTCGCGGCTTCCGGTCTAGATATTCGGTCAAGCCTAGCATTTCTGCCACTTCTTTCGCCTTTTTCCGCTGTTCCTCCTTTTTCATCTTTTTTACATCGAGGCCGAATGTAATGTTTTGCTGGACCGACAAATGCGGATAAAGCGCATAGTTCTGGAAAACCATAGAAAGGTCACGTTTATCAGGTGATAGATTATTCGCGACTTTATCGCCGATTTTTAGTGTTCCTCCTGTAATTTCTTCAAGGCCAGCAATCATACGGAGCATCGTACTTTTACCGCAGCCTGAAGGACCGACAAGTACAAAAAATTCGCCGGGCTCGATTGTTACGTTTATATTGGATATAACGTCCACTTGTTTATCGTATGATTTAGAGACGTCTATCAGTTCAACCTGTTTCATTGATCAAAATCCTTTCCGCTAAAATTTTCTAGTAATCTGAAAAAGTAGTCTTACAACACACTTCGCTAAAAGAAGTCACAATTCCTTCCTTTTTTCTCATTCTTTACAATTACTTTACGATCAAGGAGGAAATATTCGTGAAAAAAGGGATACTTTTTGTCTTACTTGCCCTTCTAGCAGCTTGTTCAACTACCTCGAAAGCGGCTTCTTTACCTGAAGATAAATTTCTAGTGATTGCTCACCGCGGGGCTTCCGCCTACGCGCCGGAGCATTCCTTATTATCCTATGGATTGGCAGTCCAAATGGAAGCCGATTATATTGAATTGGATGTTCATATGACGAAAGATGGGGAGCTTGTTTCGATGCACGATTCGATTGTGCATACGCCGAACGGTAACAAGACTGTAGCACAGGTCGAATTTCAAGAGTTGAAGGACATACAGCGCGAGTCGAGTTACGACGGTAAGCTGCCCGTTTCTTTCCCACTGGATTTTGACTCGTTGCGGATTGTCAGTACAGAGGAGATTTTTTCGTATTTCCAAGATGACGTCAATTACTATATCGAACTGAAAACACCTGCCTCTTACCCTGGAATCGAGGAAGCGTTGCTTGGGCAGCTGCTGGAGTTCGGGCTGTTACCTTTGGATGACGCAGACATGCCAAAAGTGATTCTGCAATCATTCGATGCCATCTCTTTGAAGAAAATCCATGAGCAGGAGCAGGCCATTCCGCTTATACAACTGTATTCGGCGAAAAATGAAACGATGCTAACGAAAAAGAGATTGGGGAAAGTCGCCAAGTATGCTTCTGGCATCGGTATCGATAAGACAGTAGCAACAGAAGAGTTAGTGAAGACTGCACACGAAGAAGGACTGCATGTCCACCCTTTCACGGTGAATGAAGAAAAGGACATTAAACATATGATTGAAATCGGTGCAGACGGGATATTTACAGATGTGCCGGATGTGGCGGTTAAAGTGTTGAAGGAGTTTCAGGAGGATTGAAAAGCCCCCCAATTTCCAAGTGAAGGAAATTGGGGGGCTTAATTTTATTAAACAAGCGATGCTGTTGCTTGTTTGAATTGATTCACTGCTTGGTCGATCGACACATCGCGACCGGTTTCTTTCAACGCTTCGCCGATTTTTTCGATTGCTGAAATGAGCATTTGTTCCGATGTGTTGCCCATATGGCCCATGCGGAATGCTTTACCCGCCAAGTGCGCCAACGCGCCTGCGACAACGAGTCCTTCCTTGGCCAAAGCAGCACGGAATTCAGCGTCATTGACCCCTTCCGGGTAATGGAAGCAGCTCAATGTCGAAGCGGCAACTTCTTCGTCCGCCAATGGCGCCATGCCATATTCCCGTAGTGCGGCGCGCACACCGCGTCCATATGCCTCATGCCTTGCATAACGCTTTTCCAATCCTTCTTCAAGGACAAGCTTCATCCCCTCGTCATAAGCATAAATCAAGTTTACGGGAGGAGTTGCGAAATATTTGGACGGATCATGCATGATTGGAATCCAATTTTCAATATCGCAGTAATAGGCAGGAATACGTCCGAGCTGTTTACGCGCTTCCAATGCAGTTTGGTTGAATGCGACAATCGCAAGTCCCGGTGGAACACCAATTGCTTTTTGGGAGCCAGTCAGGACGACGTCAATCTTATATCCTGCTTCGCCATACTCTTTGCTCATATCCTCTTCCATCGCAGCAGTTGCGCAAACCCCGTCCAAAATGACGAGCGCTCCGTGCTTTTTCACGATCGGGACAAGCATCTCCAAGTCGGCAGCCACTCCGGTGGACGTATCTGCATGCGTGATCGTCACCGCCTTGTATGTATGCTCCGATAATTGACGCTCCACTTCTTCAGCCGCAACTTGTTTGCCCCACTCAGCTTGGAGGACATCGATTTCAATTCCGAATGCCTTCCCGAGCTGGATGAAACGGTCTCCGAAATAACCATGGCTGATGACTAAGAGCCGCTCTCCGGCACCCACCGTATTAACGAGCGCCATTTCCATCCCGATTGTCCCCGATCCGGCGATGACAAATACTTCCCCGTCCGTATTGAACATCTCGCGCGTCCGCTCAATCGAACGCTTGTAAATTTCGACGAAGCGAGGATCCGTATGCCCTCTCGTCTCACTTGCCATTGCATCGTAAATTGAATCGACGACCGGTGTAGGTCCAGGAATTAAAAGCATCTCTTCATTGCGCATCCTAACATCCCCTTTACGTTTTATTTTCCCTTCTATCATATCATCATCATTCGTCAGAGAGGGAGTGAAACCCTTTTATTAAAATGACCCGCTCTCCTAACAAGGAGACCGGGCCACGTCATTATTCTTTATGTTTGCCGATGCAGCGCTCGCACTCATAGAGCAGGGATTCAACTTTCTCGACGATTTCGCACCCGCATTCTTGGCAATACTTTTTCGATTTCCTATTCACGCCTGTCGTTTTCACCATTATGAACCTCCTCCTTTTCCTATGATAATTTTGTATAGCCAGGCAGCGTCAGAAATTCCTCGAACTCATCTTGCAACGTCAATTCGACGAACAGATCGGCTGCCTCGTTAAATTTGCCGAAACGGAACTCCTTTTCGCCTACTGCTTCTTTTAATTTTTTCATTTCATCTGCAAATATTTCCTTGAACAATTCCATATTGATTTTCCTGCCGTCCACTAGGCGACCTTGAGGATGACGGATCCATTGCCATACTTGGGAGCGGGAAATTTCCGCAGTCGCTGCATCTTCCATTAAATGATTGATTGGAACAGCTCCATTCCCTTTCAACCAAGAAGCAATATACTGGACGCCGACGCTGCAATTCATCCGCAATCCCTCCTCCGTTATCGTCCCAGACGGCACTTCCAGCAAATCTGACGCGGTCAATTGCACATCTTCACGTTTCCTGTGGACTTGATTCGGCGTTTTCATATGCGCATCGAATTCAGCCATCGCCACCGGGACAAGCCCGGGATGTGCGACCCATGTTCCATCATGTCCATCCGTCACTTCACGGCGCTTATCTTCCGCGACCTTTTTGAATGCTTCCTCGTTTGCTTCAGGATTATTGCGTATAGGAATTTGTGCCGCCATCCCTCCCATCGCAAATGCGTTCCGCCGGTGGCATGTCTGGATGCAAAGCTGTGTATAAGCTCTCATAAAGGGTGAAGTCATCGTAACTTGACTGCGATCCGGCAAGATGACATCGGGATGTCGCTGAAGTCTTTTAATGAAACTAAAAATATAATCCCAACGACCGCAGTTCAGCCCCGTTATGTGTTCACGCAATTCATACAAAATTTCATCCATCTCGAATGCAGCCGGAATTGTTTCAATTAACACCGTCGCCCTGATCGTGCCTGTCGGTATACCTAACTTTTCCTGTGCGAAGATAAATACTTCATTCCACAGCCTCGCCTCCAAATGGCTTTCGAGCTTCGGTAAATAAAAGTACGGACCTGTGCCCTGCTCCATCAATTCTTTTGCGTTATGAAAGAAATAAAGTCCGAAATCGAAAAACCCTCCCGCCATCGGCTCGCCGTCGATATGAATATGCTTTTCGTCCAAATGCAGTCCACGTGCCCTTACCATTAACACAGCTGTTTCTTCATTCAAAGAATAATTCTTTCCATTGGACGCCTGCTCAAATGAAATCGTCCGTCTCACAGCGTCTTTCAGATTGAGCTGTCCATCAACCATATTCGACCAAGTAGGCGAAGTTGCATCTTCAAAATCCGCCATGAACGCTTTTGCCCCGGAATTAAGTGCGTTGATGATCATTTTCCGATCGACAGGTCCTGTAATTTCAACCCGCCGATCTTGCAAATCAGATGGAATCGGTGCAATCGTCCAATCTCCCTCACGAATATGCTTCGTTTCCTCCAGAAAGCGAGGTTTCTCGCCAGCATCAAATCTTTGTTGCCTCAATTCCCTCGCTGCAAGCAATTCTTTCCTCCGACCATTGAATTGTTCATGCAAGCTATAAATGAATTCAAGCGCTTCCGGTGTTAAAATCTCCTCCGTTGCTACAGTCATCTCACCAAGCACATCCAAATTGAAACGCGTCCGTTGAGTAGTCAGTTGAATCATCCTTTCGTATCATGTATGGATTTGGATTAGACGAACTGCGCCTCTTCCGTTGACCCTTTCATAGCCGTCGTTGAAGACGTGCCTCCCGAGATAACTTGCGCAACTTCATCGAAATAGCCCGTTCCGACTTCGCGCTGATGACGGGTTGCCGTATATCCTTTTGATTCATTCGCAAATTCAGCTTCCTGCAG
This sequence comes from Sporosarcina sp. SAFN-015, assembly GCF_051966875.1. Classification (GTDB taxonomy): domain Bacteria; phylum Bacillota; class Bacilli; order Bacillales_A; family Planococcaceae; genus Sporosarcina. The sequence goes on from NZ_JBQCKP010000004.1 coordinate 265,305, forward strand.
CTTTGAATAAGCAGCCATCCCTTCAGTTTTATAACCGTGGGCCAATTCAAACATGCTATGGTTCAATGAATGGAAGCCTGCCAACGTAACGAATTGGAATTTATAGCCCATCTTGCCGAGCTCCCGTTGGAATTTGGCGATTGTTTCGTCATCCAAATTCGTTTTCCAGTTGAATGATGGCGAACAGTTATAGGCGAGCATTTTGCCTGGAAACTTTTCATGGATGGCATCCGCAAAAAGTTTCGCTTCTTCAAGATCTGGCGTCGACGTTTCACACCAGATGAGATCGGCGTATGGCGCGTATGCAAGGCCGCGGGCTATCGCCTGTTCAATACCGGCTTTCGTCCGGTAAAATCCTTCCGGCGTCCGCTCTCCAGTAATGAACGCGTGGTCGCGCTCATCGATGTCGCTCGTAATCAGATCCGCTGCATCGGCATCTGTCCTCGCAATGATGATTGTTGGAACGCCTAATACGTCAGCTGCTAGTCTCGCCGAAATCAAATTCCGGACTGCGTTCTGCGTCGGTAGAAGCACCTTTCCTCCAAGGTGACCGCATTTCTTTTCGGAGGCAAGTTGATCTTCAAAATGGACGCCTGCAGCTCCCGCTTCAATCATCGCTTTCATTAATTCGAACACATTTAGTGGACCTCCAAATCCCGCTTCCGCGTCAGCGACAATCGGAGCGAACCAATCAAATTCGTCCGTCCTGCCTTCCGCATAATCAATCTGATCTGCGCGCTGCAACGCTTGATTGATACGCTTCACGACATTCGGCACGCTGTTCACCGGGTAGAGGCTTTGATCGGGATACATCTGTCCCGCCATATTCGCATCCGCCGCCACTTGCCAACCGCTTAAGTAAATCGCTTGGAGCCCCGCTTTCACTTGCTGTACGGCTTGATTGCCCGTCAGTGCGCCAAGCGCAGCGATGAAATCCTCTTCGTGAAGTGATTTCCAGAGCCGCTCTGCTCCTCTTTTCGCCAACGTATGCTCAACTTGAACAGATCCCCGTAATTTGATGACGTCCTCGGCATTGTATCCACGCTCGATTCCCGACCAACGTTCTTCCTCCTGCCAGCTTCTTTCCAACTGCTCAATTTGTTCCATTCGTCCTTTTTGTTTCGCCATTTCACACCACACCTTTCGATTAATAGAGTAATTGATACTTTCTTACTGTTCCACAACAGTTAAAGTTGTTATACATTACTATATAACAGAATATTAAAACTGTCTGTGCATTCCGACAAAAAGGCAGTTTTAGAGGATGAATGAGAAAATAGCGTGATGAAATCGATGAAGGGGAAGATAAATGAATGGAGAAAAAATTACGTGCGGATATCTTGCATCAAATAACTAGTCTGCAAGGGGATTGGATGCCGATTGAAATAAACGGGGAACAAGCTGCACTTGTCGTCATCCTTACTCCTGATCAAATTAATCCATTACGGATTCTCACCGGAAAGCTCGACGACGAATGGTACCCTGTACCGATTGAACAGATCACCCATATCGAAAGCTATCAGAAAAAGACTTTCTTCTATACAGAGGACGGTCAATTCAGTGTGTCGAGCACGCTGAAAGAATTGGAAAAGCGGCTGCCTGAAATCTTCTTGCGCATTCACCGCTCTTATATTGTGAACACAGCTAAGATTTCACGGATTTCGCGCGATTTCTCGTCGAATCTCGTTGTGACGTTAGTGGATGGTACAGGATTGCCGGTGAGCCAATCGTATGTGAATGATGTGAAGTGTGTGCTGGGGTTTTGATGGTGGGAGTTTTAGCGTGTTAGGTTGCGGCTTTGAGCGCAAAAGGTGGTATTTTGAGCGCGAGGGTGGACTTCTTGAGCGCAAATTCGATTTCTTGAGCGCGGGGGCGGAACCTTGAGCGCCGATTCGATTTCTTGAGCGCGGGGACGGACTTCTTGAGCGCGGATTTGTTTTCTTGAGCGCGCGAGTGGACTTCTTGAGCGCGGATTTGTTTTCTTGAGCGCGTGGGTGGACTTCTTGAGCGCCGATTCGATTTCTTGAGCGCGCGGGTGGACTTCTTGAGCGCGCGGGTGGACTTCTTGAGCGCCGAATTGATTTCTTGAGCGCGGGTGGATTTTTTGAGCGCGAAGACGAACTTCTTGAGCGCTGATTTGATTTCTTGTGCACTTACTCAATAAAAAGCCGCCGGATAATTATTTATCCGGCGGCACACTCTATCATTTATTCAACGCATTCGTAAATTGAACAGTTCCATTCATCGCTTCATCATACAGCTTCTTCGATAGCTGTTCGGTTTGCTGCAAAGTCTCCTTCCAATCAGAATTCATTTCATTGAACGCACCGAGGAAGTACTCGTCGTTTTCATGAAGTTCATCGATTGGGAATGAAAAACGGTCCAGCCCAGCCAAACTCATGAAGTCTTTCACTTTATGATGGTATGAAATCGCCATTACTGGAGTTTCGGTGCACGTCGCTAATATTAATGAGTGCAACCGAGTTCCGATGACGATATCTTGCTGCTCTGTCACTTCCAATATTTTAGAAGGCAATAAGTTTTCATCGATGATTGTCGTTTTCGAACGCTCAGTCATCAACTCCTGAATATCCTTTGTCACATTGGCGTCCTGCGGAAACTTCGTTGCGAAAAATGAAATTTCGACGTCACGCCCAGATGCGAGCTTATCTAGATTTTTCGCCATGCCTTCAACGTATTTCTGATAAATATCAGGATTCCCTTCCGGCCAGTAGTCGGCGTTGTAATAAGGGACAGCAGTGACACCAATTTTAGTCGGTACAATAGATTTATCTGAAGCGCCTTCTTCACGTAATGAAAACGCAGGATCGCCGATCACATCTACTTGTTCGTTGACACCGATAGACCGCAATAACTGTGCAGACTCCGGATCCCTGACAGAAACACTTTCAGCATGTTTGCACATATAGCGGATGAACCATTTTCCTAACGACGTATGCAATGGGCCTGCCCCGCATCCATATATGACATATGGCGTTTTCGACTGTTTCGCCATCATCGCATACGATCCGTACAACGGCGCTTCCCGGCGGTACAAGTCCATCAAGATGCCGCCTCCACCGATAATGAGCAAGTCCAGCTTTTTCACGACTCTCTTATTTTGGCGGAATGTCTCGATGAACGTCTTGACAGCATTCCCTTTTTTATAATAGAGCGGATAACTTTCCACACCGTATCTCTCGGCCGTCTGTTGCGGATTATTGCTGAAAATGGTGAGCTGAGACGTATTAATATCGAAAGTGGATGTTACTTGTTTTACAAGACTAAGCAAGATCGCTTCGTCCCCGTTATTATCGTTTCCATAATTCCCTACAATTCCTATTTTCATAATCCAACATCCTTCTACAAATAATGTACTTATTATATCATGCTTCGATTGTAAAGAAAAAAATGCCGCGGACCGTATAAACGATCCGACGGCATTTTCATGATTATTTATTAATGGCGCGGTATAGGAATGCGCTGAATTGTGCGCGGTTTACCGGTTTATTCGGTTCGAAGTTCCCTTTTTCATTCCCTGTCGTAATTTTATGGTTTGCAAGGATATGAACTTGTTTGTATGCCCAGTGGCTTGAAGGCACGTCTTTGAATTTCTTCTCGGACTCCCCTTGCAACTCGTAAGCTTTCACGAGAATTGCAGCCATTTGTGCACGCGTCAACTGACCAGCAGGATCGAATGTACCGTCCCCTTTACCTCCGACGAGTTTCGCTTCAGCGATGGCGTTGATTTCGTTGAAGTAACGATGCGTCGTCGGAACGTCACTGAACTTTTGAGCTCCTTTAACAGAAGTATCCAAGTTGAAGACGCGGCTTAAAATAACAGCGGCGTGTTCCCTTGATAACGTCTGGCCAGGGTTGAACTTGCCGTCCAGATCTCCTTTAATATAACCGAGGTCTTTCAAGAAACGGATTTCCGTATAGTATGCATAATCTGACGGGATATCCGTGAATGCAGGCATTCCATCGGACAACTCGATTGGAAGTGATGCTGTTTTCGTTCCGAGCTTCACGTTTACGGACCCTTTGCCAGGCACTTTAGACGCTTTGAACGTTCCTGTTTCTGTAATAGCACCGACATCACCGCTTACGCTCCATGTCAATTGTTCAGGAGAATAAATGACCGGCTTTCCTTGTGCATCGGTTGCCGTTGCTTTGAAAGTCACTGTCGATCCAGGTTCGATTGACGAAGTACTTGGTGAAATCGTCAACTTTGCAGGTGCATCAACAATCGTAATCGGGAATGATTGCGTTGCAGTGCCGTATTGGACGTTAATGCGATCAGTTCCTGCTGCTGTTGCCGTAAATGTCGTACCTGAAACGGATGCTTTGCCGTTAGCGGACGTAATTGACAATTGGGATGCATCCACTTTCAACGGATTGTAATACGTATCCAACACGTAGTTGATTGTCAACGGAACGCTAGCACCAACGAGCATTTCACCAACTTGTCCACGTGAAACACTAATATGCGCTGGATCGCTGAGCGGTGCAGTGCTAATCGCTTCAATGATCGCTGATACTTTCCGCTGGCTAGTATCAGTCGTCCGGTTTGCAAGAACGACCGTATTGCTGCCATGTTTGCGGATGCCCATCGTCGTCGAACCTCCGCCGTCAAAGTTGATGGCACGGTCGTAACCTTGGGATGCCAAATAATTCGCGAACTGTGTCAGTGTCATGCCGTTGCTATATCCGCTTTTGTTATCCACTGTGATGAGGTCGACTTTCTTTTTATCTTTGCTGATGGCAATTGCCGTGCGTGCCGTCATCGCTTTTGCACGCCAGTTCGATGTATCCATCGTAATGTATGGCTTGCCGTCCTTTAACAGCATTGGCCCACTTGCCAACATGAAAGATGAATCCATCCACTTCGAGTCTATTGATAAGTTAAGAGAAACGGTCTCCCCAACTTTAATCCCTTTTAATCGTTCCAACGGCTTCAATCCATGTGCGGAAATGACAAATCCTGTTTTTGGAATCGTGACTTTTTCTTTTGATCCATAATCTCTCACTTGCACAACTTTTCCAGTCAATTGCTGCCCATAATATGTAGACGTAATTGGTTCACCGGTATCTACGACGATTTCGATACCGAATTCATTAGACCCGGTCGTAGATGAAATATGTTGTGGTGTAAATACAATGGTTTCATCAGCTTGCCTTTCGCGGTTCAACCCGGTCATCTTGTAATCCGTGCCTTGATGGTTGATGCGAATGTCGAAATTGAACTCATCAATTTCTGCACGGCCGTCATTCATGACACCAAAGGCAATAGGCTTGCTCACATAATATTCACGGGAACTTGAAATGACGCCGCCGTTGATGATTTCATTTCCTTGCGAAATCAAATACATTGGCAATCCTGACTTCATGTCGAAAAATGATGCATTCACTGCTCCAACTACACGATTCCCATCACGTGTATCCCGATTTGCAAGTGTTGTCGTCGCGTCCCGTTTTGCTAGCGGGGATGGCAATCCGACATCGAGCTTCGTGTAAGGGTCATTCAAATTGACACTTACATGATTAATATGGTTCGTGCCCGAATGTGTGTAATGCGTATACGTCACTCCGGAAGAAACCGGATAGCTATCCACTGTCTGCGTGTTCGCAGATGCTCCAGCTGGCACTGCCACTAAAAGTGAAACAGCAGCCGCTGTCATCGCGACCTTTTTCCCGAAATTTTTCAATGAATCTACTTTATTAATGATAAGTCGACACCTTCCTTTCTATGAATCAATGTCCAGCTTACCAAACGTTTCGACAAATTACTATAATCCATAAGAAGGAAATAGCGGACAAAGTGTTGTCCTGTCTAGATTCCGACGTAATTCGATTGGTAAATACTGTTTGATTCAGGAAGAAATCGTCATTATTGCTTACAATACTAGGAGACTAACTGAGGATTTTTTAGAATGGAATTATAGTAGATTTTTTCATTATATAAAAAAGACCACCCGGCGAAGTGGCCGGATGGTGAGTAGTCAAATATCTTTCGTTTTGAATTTCGTGTATTGATTCGTCATGGAAGCGAAGACGCCGAACAGGATGAAGTAGAACATCGTGTAAAGCTTCAGCTCCCATATATTATAGTAAAAGCCGGAGAAGCCAGTTGCGAACCAAAGCGCAATCATGAATTTGCCCATCGGTGTTTTCCGTTCCTTCCAGAACAGGTACAGCATGCCGAGCAGAAAGGCTGCGAATAAGATTACGCCGATAATTCCTGTCTCCGTAATGATTTGAATATATTGGTTATCCGAATAGAAATACTTGCCTCCGTAAATATCCGAACGGATTCCGTAATGATCGTAAATCGGCGATCCATACGATAATGTAGCGGATCCGCCGAACGAGCCGAATCCTGAACCTGCGACCGGATATTCCTTGAAGATTTCAAAGCCTTTCTTAATATAGAAGAAACGGCCGCTTTCAGACATGAGCGCCAAGTTTTGCTCGTTAAACGTCTCGCCGAAACGTCCGGCGATGCTGCCTGCCGGATCTTCCGGCGGTTCAACCCCAAGTTTTGCGACAAAGCTAACGCCTAAATTCACCGGATAGTAGATGAGGATAATTGCAGCGATACCTGCGATAACAAGCTTTTTCAGCAAATGCCAATTCTTGGTCATCAGAATGAAAATCGCTCCAAGAACAAAAGCAGAAATCCATGTTCCTCGTGAATACGTTAAGATGAAGACCCCGACGAACAGCACTAGGTTGATGTTCAAGAACCACTTATATTTTTCGCCTTTATAAATGTGTTGTAAAAATAGCAACGACATAATTCCGAAAAGCAATAATAATGCCATTGAGTTCGGATTGCCTGGCAATCCGTAAATGCGCACGAAGTTCGTTGAGCTTAACGTTTTATATTTCCACACATCGGGCAATAGCAACTGGCGCATCGAAAGCTTTTCAATGAGGCCGTGGATGGAGGAAATCATGCTCGTCCAAACCGTTACCCAAGCGAGTCTTTTCAACCAGTCATCTGGCAACGTCATTCTTGCGATGATGTAATAAAGCAAGTACATAATGACAAATGTCCGAACTTGGAAGATGATCGCTTGCGGCAGAACGTCTTGAAGCAATCCGCTGATCGATCCTGCGATCAGTAGTGCGAAAAACGCCCATTCGAACCATTTGAATGAAAACAATGTTTTCCAATTACGTCCGCTTGAAATGACAATCTTGATGAACGCTATGAAAGTGATCAAATCACCGATCAACTTCAGCCCTGAGTTCACTTCCACGAGCAACGGGCGGATGCTTACATAGATGACGAGAAATAATAGGCTTTGCTGTGGCCTGAAAAATGCAAAAAGAACAAAAAACAATGATGTCGCGACGAGTGCAATGGACGATGGAAGGAAAAGTGCGACCACGACGACCGCCAATGCAACTAAGAAATAAACTGTATCTTTTTCCTTCAATTTGTTTGTAAGTGTTGTCATTAACAATAAAACCCTTTCCACGAATGATCTCCAATAGGTTAATGGGCATGACCCTTAGTCATTATAGCATCTTATACGACGTTGCGGCTTACCGTTTAGTTGCATTTTCAAAAAAATCGACATGAACTTGCCAAAAACCCTCTCCTTTTCACTCCTAGCAAACTATCCGAACAATTCATTTCTAGTAAATCGGTAAATCTCACCAAATTACACCTTATTATTTCATAAAGAATCTGATATTATAATAGATGATGTACAAAAGGAGGTTTATCGGTGAAAAAAATAATAACTTTTGCCTTGATCATGCTACTAATGTTTGCTCCTCTATTCCAAAATCCGGTGGAAGCGAGCTCTGTCTCGGGACACCAAATGGAAACGGAGTTAAATTATTGGATCCAGAAAAATGTTATTCGGACAGACAGTAAATTCAATCCGAATAAAGCTGTCACTCGAGGCGAATTTGCTTCGTATCTCGCACGCGCTTTGGAATTGCCTGCATCTACGAAATATACGTTCAAAGATTTAAAAGCAGGTTCAGGTTTGACAATCGAAATCCAAAACGCGGCTGGAGCGGGTTTGCTTTCAGGCTATCCCGATGGAACGTTCAGACCGAATGATAAGATCACTCGTCAACAAATGGCGGGAATGATATATAAAGCATTCCGTTATATGGATCTTCCTATTCAAAAGACGAACTTCACATTCAAAGATACCCATAAGATTTCGCCTAACTTCCGCGAAGCTGTATCAGCGGCAGTGTACTTAGGCATTATCCGAGGAGATCATCAGAAGAACGGTGTTTATTTCAAACCGCAAGACAGCGCAACAATCGCCCATGCGGCAGCATTCCTTTTCAGAATGAATGCAGCGGCAGAGCTTTTGAAGCCGACTGAACCGACAGATCCTTCAGTGCCGGAGACGCCTGAAGTGGATCCGGAAATTTACAAAGTAAGCTCGATTTCTAATGGTCAAGTCGTCCCAACAATCGCATTGTACAAAACATATGAAGATGCATTGGCAGTCTACAATGCATCTTCATCCATTCGGGTCATCCAAAAAGGAAGCGATGTCATTAAAATGAAGGCGGGCCGTGCATTTGGCGCGCAAAACTCGAAGCAATACACATCCCTTTACAGTGATAAGACATTGCGGAATGAAGTGACGTATATTACGAAAGGCCGCGAGATGAAATACATCGGAAGCGGTGCTGATTATGCAATCGTTGAATTTGCGGGTTCTACATTCTACGCTAGGCATAATGAAGTTGACCTCGTCCCGACAGAACTTGTTACGGGCTATGATTTCTATGAAGTAATCAACGGCGTACTGACGCACTCAACCTATGATAATCTCAACAAGACGAGAGGCGTTTACAACGTCGGCCCTGCAGGACCTGGCATGGCAAACGGGAAGAAGTATACTAGTTTCGATGGCGTCCATTTCGCAGAAGTCGGATCGAAGAATGTCATCACCTATTACCCATATTTCCAATTCCAATCCGTAAGGCAGCCGACGTCCTATACAGCTGCCGAACTTGATTCGTACATCAATTGGGCGCTTGCAGACCGTCAAAGCACGGGCATCGCACGCTACAAAGATGCGACGGTCAAATCAAAGCTGATCGGCTTAGGGGATTATTTGAAATCAGTGGAAGAGACATATCGTGTCAACGCAATGTTCATCCTTGCTGCGGCAATCCATGAAAGTGATTACGGCATCAGTCCCAATGCACAGACGAAGAATAATATTTTCGGAATCAGAGTCTTTGATTCTTCCCCTGAAATGGGAGAAGTATATGCGACTCCTGAAAATAGTGTCAATGCGTTCATCCAACGCTATATGAACTTGAATTATGCGAATCCGCTTGGCGCCCATGCGAACGGCGCGGTACCGGGCAATAAAGCTGTCGGCATCAACGTGAGATACGCATCCGACCCGAACTGGGGCAGTAAAATCGCGGGCCATATGTGGAAAATGGATACATTCCTCGGCGGACGTGATTATAATCAGGTACAACTAGGCAGCATTAATTATACCGGCCCTGAAGGGGTCAATGTAAGAACGAGCCCTGAAGTCCGTTCTGACAACAAGTTATTTACTTACAAACCGAAAAATCCTGGCTTAAATGCGGCATTCGGCTATCCAGTCGTCATCGTCGAAGAAGTCGCGGGCAGCGACGGATATGTATGGTATAAAGTGTTAGCGGATATTAACCCTCCGTCCGATTATGGATGGATCCGCTCCGACCTAGTGAATAAAATCAACTAAAAAAAGTCCCGTACGATATTTTCATCGTACGGGACTTTCTATTTTTATTATGGTCAATCCAGCTTTGGTCGCCCTACGCTTTATAGTGCGTCCGTATGCTCAACACCTGCTGGCAATAATTCCGGCATGCCGATACGGTCGAGGCCTTCCTTAATTTTCGTTGTGTAACCTTTATTATTCTTATCCATATAGCCCGCCTTCGAGCGGATCAACTTTTCAAAGACCGCCGTTTTGGATGGATCGATATCGGACCACATTTCATATGAATGGATAAGATCTTCCAATGTCAAATGCACATAATCCTCTCCGACAAATGTATGGTCCGGCGAAATTTTGTACCAAATATCACCGTTCGGTCGAATCCATTTATTGGCATCCTTCTCAAGCGCGGATTGAATGCTTTCCGCTGTTTGCAAGTAGACAGGATCGCCAAGTTCCTTGTAAGCAAGCAACAGGATGTTCATTCCCCCAAGCAGATGGTTCATCGAGCTATGTGTCTTCACGTTTTGCTTCGCCGGGAAGTAATCTTGGATGTAAAACGAATTTGCATCGACTTTAATAATATTGCCTTTCCCTTTTTGCGATACGAGAAGGTTTGCATAATTTTTCAAGCCGACCGTATAGTCGTCATGTCCAAACGCCTTCCCTCCATTATAAAGGAATAAAGCGATCTGTTCGTTGAATCTTGTATCCACGAATGGAGCTGTAATGCCGAACAGATTTTTTAAGTATGTGCTCGTTACTTCGGTTTCCCAATACGTTCGGTCTCCACGGAAAATATCGAGGTTCGCGAATGAATTGTATAGTAAGCTTTCAAAGTAGCGCTCTTTCGTTTCATTATACATCGCCATCGTACGATCTTCTTTCACGAGCAGCAAGTTACGGCCATATCCTCTGCCTGATTTAGGCATCGGTTCAATAGTCGTCGCCATCTTATTGTACGGTCCGTTTGCTGTATACCATTTATTACGCTTCTTATAATAAGTAGCGGATTCAAGCATCCATCGATCCATACTTTGATGGCTGGAGAAGAGCAGCTCGTCGGAAACGAGAAGCCATTGATCGACAATATCATACCCGCTCGACTTCAACGTATAGACAGAAAGCTGTGTATCTCCAAGAAGGATGCCGCTGAAAGACTCGCTTTCATTCAACAACTCGCGCGTATGGCTGCTTGCGCCGTTCGGATACGTTTTTGTCAGCTCTTTTGAGCGGTATGCTTTACCGATCATCCGTTGCGCTTTGTCACCATTTTCTGTTGTTTTTTCAAATACGCCTGTCGGATACGTCGTCAGATCGAAACCAAAAGTGCCGTCTGTTTCTTTTTTAATCGGATAGCGGCTGTATTCCCGTAGTATTCCTTTTTCTACATTGCCTTCCGTCTGGATGACATCGATTGTAATCGGCATTCGTTGAGAATTTCTCAGTTCCGTGAAAATGAAATAGTCGCCGTTTTCGAGGAGACGTTTTGTTACATTAACTTCGGCTGGAGACAATCCGCCCACTTTATATGTGTAAGTTGTATCTGTTGAATGGGCGTGCTTTCTCGTTTTTTCACCAGCAAATTGTAAATAATAATTGGAACGAAGATATGTTTTATTTTCCCCTGAAATCGGTACTTCAACAAAATTTTGTTCATATCGGACCGTTTCATAGTTTCCAAGCGTTTGTGGCTTATTAAAGACGATCTCTTTGCTTTCTTCGATCTTTCCGGTTTCTACCATCGCACGATGAAGGAAAACGACATATGTTGCACGGTTTACCGCTGTTTTCGGATCGAATGTGCCATCTTCTTTTCCGGTCGTAATTCCGTGCTGTGCAAGGATTCTTACACCGTCTTTATGCGATGCGCTAATCCGGTTTTCGTCTTTAAAGTGGATTTCTTCGCCTGTATCTTGCAGGTCGAAGGCACGCACGATAACCGTCGCCATTTGTTCACGTGTCAAAGAATCAGCGACGCCGAATGTACCGTCCTCTTTTCCAAGGAATATCCCAGCCTTATATGTAGTCATCGCCCCTTTTAAATGGGAAGACTTGCTGCTGACGTCCTTGAAAACAGGTTCATACGGGGCTTCCGGTAATTGAAGCGCGCTTGACAGGAGATTCGCCGCCTGACCACGCGATACTTCAAGAGCCGGTCTGAACTGCTTGTCAGGATATCCATTAATAATGCCCATATCGACAAGCTGCGTCACTTCGTTTTTAGCCCAAAACTCATTATGTATGTCAGAAAAGTTTTGGTCGATCGTTATTGTATTCGCATCCGTTGGGCTGCATCCGAATAACAATAACGCTAAAGATAATACGCTCGTTAGCACGACCGTCGTCATTCTCTTTTTCGTCACTACTTTTTCACCCTCCTACTACATTCCTTATCGTAAATCTTGTCCTATCATACCATAAAATTCGACACAAAAACCCCCTAGATTTTAGGAGGTTGCTAGTTAGTTCTCTATGCGTTATGAGTTTTTCTGACTGTTTATGCGCATGTATAGGCGTTTATGAGCTTTTTTGGCGAATTATGCATTTTCAAATGCGTTTATGCTTCTTTCGATTCATTTATGCTTTTTTCGCGGTATTTATATTTATATTGCTGATTTTCTGCGTAATTATTCGAGTCATGTAAAACGTGCAAGCTGGTCAGCTTGCACGTTTCTTGTCATACAATGCTATATTTTCGTTCGGCCGCTTGTTGATTTAACCTGTCTCGCAAAGCATCGAAGGTTGTTTGCGTATGTGACTGCTCTTTTTTCGCAAACATCTCCATCGCAAGATTTTGTGTGCTGAACTGGCGTGCAAATTGCTCCACTTTCACTGCAGTCGCTTCGGCAAGTGCAGTTGAAGCTTGCTCCACAACTCCAGCAGTTTCCACTTGATTATTTTCTTTTACTTCTTCAATAACTACTTGTTCGACCGGCTTCGCGTTAAATGAAGAAGATGCAACATTTCGCTCATAAGCGCCTTTATTAATGGAGGCTGCAATTTTTGCGATGTCCGGTCTATATTCTTTCACAGCTTCTAATGCAAAGTTCATTTCGTCTGGATGATCCGCGAAATAAGGGTTTTCATACCAGTATTTATCTTCAAAACGTCCTTGTGACGCAGCAAGTGCATTATTGTAAGGTGAGTTAAACCAAGCACTCGATGGCTTCGGAATGCCATGCGCTTCTGCCAATGCCGGGTCTTGAGCGAATGCAATAACGTGCGGCACTTCTCCCGGAGCGTTTTTGAAATCGGCAATTAGCTCTTTCATGTGCGCTTGCCGTTTTGCAATTTCCTCCTTATCGCCTGATTGGATCGCTTCTTTTAACGAACGGTTTTGCACATCGATGAGATTGCCGTAATAGAGCTTATTTTGCTTCATGACTCCGCCGACGTTGTCATACCAGGCAGGATGCTGTTTTGCTTGGAAGTTATGGTAGTCCGACCAATCATTTGTACGCACTGCCTCTAGGATTAGGGAATTCCGTCCTTGGTTCACAGCCGCTAGCGGATTGATGGCGGCAGCTTCCTTGCCCCACACTTTTCTCCACCCGTCGCCTGACGTGCTATTCGTATCCCGGACTTGCATCGAGAAGGATTGTCGATCATTTAATACAGAAACAAACACATGCCCACCCCTTGTTAAATTAGTATATATGTCATAGTCATTTATCTGCATGTTTTTATCCATTGTACACTATTTCGACAGTAGTAGACAGAGAATGTAATAGATTAGATGTCGAAAATGAGAACTATTTTTAAAACTTATTACGAGAATAAAGAACTTCATTCAAAAATCCACCTCCCGCAGTGATGGAAGGTGGATTTGTAATTATGCATGCTGTTTTTCGTATTCGGAGATATGTTCTTCGTATTGGAATGTCAATGCGATTTCATCCCAACCATTCAATAGCATTTGTTTATAGTAAGGGTCGATATCAAATGAATATGTTTTGCCGTCCTCGCCTTTTACCGTCTGCTGTTCTAGATTGATTTCCAACGAATACGAATCTGATTGGCCTTTTGACAACAGCTCTTCGACTTCCTCAACGCGTAGACGAATCGGCAAGATGCCGTTCTTAAAGCAATTGTTATGGAAAATATCCGCGAATGACGGTGCGATGACGACTTCGAATCCATAGTCAAGGATTGCCCATGGCGCGTGCTCCCGGGAGGAACCGCAGCCGAAATTATCGTGCGCGACGAGTATTTTCGAGTCTTTGAAACGGTCGTCGTTCAAGACGAATTCCCTGTTTTCTGTGCCGTCGGCTTGGAAACGCCAATGATAGAAAAGGTATTTTCCGAAGCCGGTCCGTTCAATCCGTTTCAGAAATTCCTTCGATATGATTTGGTCTGTATCTACATTTTTTCGATCGAGCGGGGTCATGACGCTGCGCACTTCATTAATCGGTTTCATGGAATCATCCTTTCTTCATCCAGCTATGGGCGCTAGCTGCTTTTGTTTATTAGACGTGGGCCAATTTCATTTCCCGAACATCTGTGAAACGTCCCGAAATCGCTGCCGCCGCCGCCATTGCAGGGCTCATTAGATGAGTGCGGGAGCCAGCGCCTTGTCTGCCTTCGAAATTTCGGTTCGATGTCGATGCACATCTTTCGCCTGCTGGAACGACATCATCGTTCATTGCGAGGCACATGCTGCAACCAGATTCGCGCCATTCGAATCCTGATTCTATGAAGATTTTATCCAAACCTTCCTCTTCCGCCTGCCGTTTCACCGTGCGTGAACCTGGAACGACGATTGCTGTCACATTCGGATGCACCTTCTGTCCCGTAATGACTTCCGCAGCAGCCCGTAAATCGCTTAATCGGGCGTTCGTGCAGGAACCGATGAAGACGTGTTGGATTTCTATCGAAGAGAGCGGTGTTCCCTCTTCAAGCCCCATATAAGCGAGCGCTTTTTTCAGTGCTTCTTTATCGGATTCATTGTCAAAATCATCAGCTGACGGGACATGCGCGCTTATGCCTGAACCCATAGAAGGATTCGTGCCCCACGTAACGAATGGCTCGATTTCATCTGCATCGATTTCAAGAACTGTATCGTATACTGCTCCTTCATCAGTTGCCAAAGATAGCCATTGCTCGGCTGCCTTTTCAAACGCTTCTCCTTCAGGGACATGACGACGTCCCCTCAAATATTCGATTGTCGTCTCGTCCGGGCTGATCAAACCGGCTTTCGCCCCTGCTTCAATTGACATATTGCAAATGGTCATGCGTTCCTCCATCGTCATGGAGCGGATTGCTTCGCCTGTATACTCGGCGATATGTCCTGTTCCGACGTCAATGCCGAATTTCGAGATGATCGCAAGGATGACGTCTTTTGCAGTGACACCAAAGCCAAGCTTTCCATTGATCCGTATTTCCATCGTTTTTGGTTTTGATTGCCACAACGTCTGTGTCGAAAGGACGTGTTCAACTTCGCTCGTGCCGATTCCGAAGGCGATGGCTCCGAATGCACCGTGCGTCGAAGTATGGCTATCTCCGCAAACAATCGTCTTCCCGGGCTGCGTCAAACCGAGCTCTGGGCCAATAATATGGACGATTCCCTGATCCGGATGCTCCATGTCCGCAAGTGCAATGCCAAACTCCTCACAGTTTTTCTCCAATGTCGTAATTTGCTTTTTAGCAATCGGATCGTTGATTGTCGGCAAGTTCCGAGTTGGAACGTTATGGTCCATTGTCGCGAAGCAGAGGTCTGGACGGCGCACTTTCCGCCCTGCCAGCCGCAAGCCTTCAAACGCTTGCGGAGAAGTCACTTCATGCAATAAATGAAGGTCGATATATAATAGGTCAGGTTTCCCCTGTTCTTCGTATACAACGTGTTGATCCCAAATTTTTTCGATGATCGTCTTCGGCATTTGAGCATCTCCTTTCTCATTCATTTTGCTTTTCTTATATACATTACACGTAGGAAAACATGATGCTATTTGAGACGAACTGCAGATCAAGCTCGTTAATCACTTTATCCGTCCATTCTGTTGTTGAAAGGGCACGGTCTGAGTCTCCCGCTAGGTCAATCGTAAAATGACCATCCTCGAACACTGTGTCGACTGCTTTTTCAATCGCTGCCGCTTCCGTTTCCATTCCGAATGAATACCGCAACATCATTGCGGCTGATAATATGGCTGCTGCCGGATTCGCAACCCCTTTGCCGGCAACATCTGGCGCCGAACCATGGACCGGTTCATAAAGACCGAACCCATCCGAGCGAACACTTGCGGATGGAAGCAGGCCAAGCGATCCGGTAATGACGGAAGCCTCATCGCTCAAAATGTCGCCAAACATATTTTCAGTAACGACAACATCAAAGGCTTTCGGGTTCGTAATCAACTTCATGGCAGCCGAGTCGACGAGTTGATGCTCTACTTCGACATCCGGATAGCCTTTCCGCTTCTCTTCAACGACTTCGCGCCAAAGCTTGCTAGACTCCAATACATTCGCCTTGTCGACGGATGTAACCTTTCCTCGTCTTAATCGTGCGAGCTCAAATGCCTTTTCAACGATGCGTTCGATTTCTTCACGTGTATAGACGAGCGTATCGACTGCGGATGTTTCTGTTTTGCGGCTCGGTTTGCCGAAGTAGATGCCGCCCGTCAATTCACGGACGATCATCATATCGACTTCTTGAACGATTTCCTCTTTGAGCGGAGAAGCTTGGAGCAAGGAAGGGACTGCTTTTACCGGTCTTAAGTTCGCAAATAGGTCGAAATGCTTCCTAATGGCGAGCAATCCTTTTTCAGGACGCAATTCCGAAGGGTTGTTATCCCATTTAGGACCACCGACTGCCCCTAAGAGTACTGCATCACTTGATTCACAGAGTTCTACTGTCTCCTTCGGAAGCGGATTATTGAATGAATCAATAGCCGCTCCTCCGATTGAACCGTAATTAAATTGGAATGTGTGGTTGAATCGTCTTGCAACCACTTCAAGAACACGCACAGCCGCCGACGTCACTTCTGGTCCAATTCCATCGCCCTGTAGTACAGCTACTCTTTTTTCCATTGAACTTCTCCTCCTTGTTGTCATTCCCGTTTGCATAATCTTCCGACTCAATGATGTATAAAATCGTTATTGACTGACTGTTTCCAACACTTTCACTTGATCTTTCACTAATTTCCTATTAATCGCGTTCAAGTATGCTTTTGCCGATGCTTCCAGGACGTCTTGGGAGATGTCGCGCCCAGTGAATGTTTCGCCGTTGAAACGCAAATTGACGACGGCTTCCCCTAGAGCAT
This sequence comes from Sporosarcina sp. SAFN-015, assembly GCF_051966875.1. Lineage (GTDB taxonomy): Bacteria > Bacillota > Bacilli > Bacillales_A > Planococcaceae > Sporosarcina. The sequence continues at coordinate 282,274 of NZ_JBQCKP010000004.1, forward strand.
CTCGCCCTTTGCCGATAGAAGTTACGCGGTAATCCAGTATGTTGACTTGCCCTTTCACGAGCAGCTCGAGTGCATTGAAGATTGCTTCGACGGAGCCTGCGCCTGTTGTTGCAACAACGACGTTCTCCCCGGAAGGGATATTCGCTGAAATGGTCGCTGTTGGAACGTTGGAAGTTCCGTATTGCACTTGCACATTTGTCAGTTCATAAATGTCCGCATCAGCGTTCGCAATTTGCTTTCCTGTGAAGAGAACAAATAGATCGTCTTCGGTAATTTCCTTTTTGCGATCTGCGAGCTTCTTGAACTCCGCGAAAGCTTCATTCAATTGTGCGTCGCTTAACTCGAATCCCATCGTGATGGCGCGATCCTTGAATGCGTGGCGTCCGGAGTGCTTTCCAAGTGCTAGAGGAGCTGTCGTTTCACCGATCAGTTCCGGAGTGATGATTTCATATGTTTCCCGGTTTTTCAGCATGCCGTCTTGGTGGATGCCTGATTCGTGTGCGAACGCGTTCTTTCCGACGACCGCCTTATTCGGCTGGATGACGACGCCTGTCAATTGGCTGACCAATTGGCTTGTGCGTTTGATTTCCTGTAAATTGACGCCTGTTTCAAATCCATAAATATCTTTGCGGATATGGAGGGCGACTGCAATTTCTTCGAGCGCTGCATTTCCAGCCCGTTCACCGATCCCGTTAATCGTGCCTTCGACTTGATCGGCACCATTTTCAATCGCTGCGATGGAGTTTGCGACAGCCATTCCTAGATCGTTATGGCAATGTGCAGATAGCTTTACGCGCTCAATGCCCGTCACATTCTCCTTTAAGAATTTGAATAGAGCACCGTATTCTTGCGGCGTTGCATAACCGACCGTGTCAGGGATATTAATCGTTGTCGCACCGGCTTTGATTACATCATTGATGATCCGGACGAGGAATGCAGGGTCGGAACGGAATGCGTCTTCTGCTGACCATTGAACGAGAGGAAAGAATTTTTTTGCGTATTTTACGGCCTCCACTGCAATATCCACGACTTGGTCAGGCGTCTTCATCAATTTATGCTTCATATGGATCGGAGAAGTTGCCAAAAACACGTGGAGATGTGGTTGCTGTCCGCCTTTCAGCGCTTCCCATGATGTATCGATATCACTTTTCATGGCGCGGGCAAGGCCAGTCACTGTCGAATTCTTTACTGTATTTGCAATGCGCTGCACTGCTTCGAAATCACCAGGTGAGGAAGCAGGGAATCCTGCTTCGATCACCGTAGCGCCAAAACGTTCTAGTTGGCGGGCAATTTCCATCTTTTCTGCCGTGTTCAGATTAATGCCGGCTGATTGTTCACCATCACGAAGTGTCGTATCAAAGATGTCAATTTTTCGCACTACCCACCACTTCCTCCTGTTTTGTTTTCTTGCCACTATTTACGAACGGCATCATCTCACGTAGCTTTTCTCCAACTACTTCGATTTGGTGCTTCGCTTCCGACTCCTCATACGAATTGTAATTTGGACGTCCGTTTTCGTTTTCAGCAATCCAGCCTTCCGCGAATTTCCCTTCTTGGATATCCGTCAGAATGTCTTTCATGCGAGCTTTCGTGTCCGCATCAACGACACGAGGTCCCGATACGTAATCGCCCCATTCAGCAGTGTCGGAAATCGAATAGCGCATTCCGGACATGCCGCCTTCATACATGAGGTCAACGATCAGTTTCAGTTCGTGCATCGTTTCGAAATAGGCAAGTTCAGGCTGATAACCTGCTTCCACCAATGTCTCGAAACCTGCCTTGACGAGTGAAGTCAATCCGCCGCAAAGCACCGCCTGCTCGCCGAATAGATCCGTCTCTGTTTCTTCTTTGAATGAAGTTTCAAGTACGCCAGCACGCGCAGCGCCGATTCCTTTTGCGTAAGCAAGCGCTACATCTTTCGCTTGGCCTGAAACGTCTTGGAATACTGCGAATAGTGCCGGTACGCCAGCGCCTGCTTCATAAGTTCTGCGGACGAGATGTCCTGGTCCTTTTGGCGCTACGAGGAATACGTCAACGTCTGCTGGTGGCACGATTTGTCCGAAGTGGACGTTGAATCCGTGTGCGAACACGAGTGATTTGCCTGCTTTTAATGCTGGTTTGATTTCTTCGTCATACACTTGCTTTTGTCTTTCGTCTGGAAGCAAGATCATGATGATGTCTGCTTGTTCTGCCGCTTCGGCAACTGTTTTTACATTAAGTCCGTCTTCTTTTGCTTGATCAAAAGATTTACCTGGGCGGACGCCGACAACTACGTTATGTCCTGATTCTTTCAAGTTTTGTGCATGTGCGTGCCCTTGTGAGCCGTAGCCGATAACCGCGATCGTTTTTCCTTGTAGTAGTCCTTCATTGATATCCTGGTTGTAATACATTTTAGCCATTGTTAGTTCCTCCTCGATTTTGGGTTTATCTATTATTTTAAAATGGATAACTGTGGTGAGTTGACCTTTTGGATTTCACGGGTGAATGCCGTTGCTCCGGTCCTAGCTAATTCTTTGATGCCATAAGGCTTGACGAGATCGATGAATGCCTCGATCTTTTCCGGTGCGCCGGTCACTTGGTAGGTGACGACGTTTTTCCCTGAGTCGATGACCGTTGCGCGGAACGGTTCGACGATGCTGTTAATTTCACTGCGCGCATGCGGCGGTGAGACGACTTTTACAAGTGCGAGTTCCCGCATGACGATCGCTTTATCAGTAATGTCATTCACTTTGATGACATCAATCTGCTTTTGCAGCTGCTTGACGAGCTGTTCGATTTTCTGTTCATCCTCCACATGGACGATGAACGTCATTTTCGACATGCCCGGCTGTTCGGAATGACCGACGGTGATGCTTTCGATATTGAATTGCCGTTTCATTAGCAATCCTGTCACCCGGTTCAATACTCCGCTTTGATTAATGACTGTAACCGTAATGACTCTTTTCATTTGCTCTTCACTCCGATCATATCTTGTAGTCCTTTTCCTGGCGCTACCATCGGATAGACGTTCTCCAACATTTTTACTCGGCAATCGATCAGCACCGGTTCATCTGATAGGAGGGCTTCCCGGAAGATCTGTTCAGCGTCCTCTTTTTTCGTAATGCGGTACCCTTTCAAGTCATACGCTTCCGCTAGCTTGACGAAGTCCGGCTGGACGGGAATCAATGACTGCGAGTAGCGTTCGTCGTAGAATGTCTCTTGCCATTGGCGCACCATTCCGAGCGCTCCGTTGTTCAAAATCACGACTTTTACCGGGATCCTCATCTCTTGTAAAAGAGATAGTTCTTGTGCTGTCATTTGGAATCCGCCATCGCCGACGATTGCGACGACCCGTTCATTCGGCTTCGCGATTTGCGCTCCGATTGCTGCAGGAAATCCGAAGCCCATTGTTCCGAGACCGCCTGACGTAACCCAATGATCGGGATTGTTCAATGAATAATATTGAGCCGCCCACATTTGGTGCTGTCCGACATCCGTCGTGACGATTGCATCGCCCTTCGTTATGCGATGGATCATTTGGATGGCTTCTTGCGGCAAGATTTCATGCTCATCGGTGTTGTACCATAACGGCGCCTCTTCTTGTAAGCCGCTCAAGTATGATAGCCAATCTGCAGTGTCCGGTGCTTCGAATTCCTGGTTGAGCAATGCTTTCAATGCTTCTTTCGAATCCGCCACAATCGGGATGTCTGTCGGTACGTTCTTTCCGATTTCCGCAGGGTCGATGTCGACGTGTATCACTTTTGCATGCGGTGCGAATGATTTCAGATTGCCAGTCAACCGATCGTCGAATCGAGCGCCGACATTGATCAGCACGTCGCATTCGCTAATCGCTATGTTTGCCGTGTATGTTCCATGCATGCCTGCCATGCCAAGGAAGTATTCATGATCTCCTGCAATGCTGCCAAGACCAAGCAATGTGTTCGTTACTGGAATCCGTTTCGTTTCAACCAATGTTTTCAGTTCTTCCATCGCCTGGCCGTGCAGTACGCCCGCACCAGCGAGGATAAGCGGTTTCCGTGCAAAGCGGATCGCTTCTGCCGCCTTTTGTATTTGCAAGTAATTCGGAGTAGTCGTCGGTTGGTATCCTGGCAGATTCACCTCGGCATTGCGCTCCTCCTCCGTGACGAAAATTTCTGTAGCCACGTTTTTCGGAATGTCGACGACAACTGGGCCGCGTCTGCCTGTTGAAGCGATATGGAATGCCTCTTTGATGATCCGCGGGAGATCCTTGACGTCCTGCACTTGGTAGTTATGTTTTGTAATTGGCTGCGTAATGCCGATGACATCTGCCTCTTGGAATGCATCCGTCCCGATGACGGTGCTAGCCACCTGCCCCGTGAAAACAACGAGCGGCAATGAATCCATCATCGCATCCGTAATTCCTGTCACCAAATTTGTCGCGCCAGGTCCAGATGTCGCAATGACAACGCCCGGTTTGCCGGATACTCGCGCATAGCCTTCCGCAGCATGGATGGCTCCCTGTTCATGACGGGCAAGCACGTGTGGAATCGGATCCTTGTATAATGCATCGTAAATTGGTAGGACAGCTCCTCCGGGGTAGCCGAAAATAACTTCGACACCTTGGTCTTTTAACCCTTGAATCAAGACAGCAGAACCATCCATCGGTTGAATATTCCGTCTTTCACCTGTAGACTCAGGCGCCATTTCCATTACTGCCTGCTTCGTTTGAACTTCCGCACTCATATACGGACTCCTCCTTACTTTTCTATTTGATTATTTTATTTAAAAAGAAAAAGCCTTTTCTCCCCACACAAAGAAACCTTGTTCTTCGTATAAGGGATGAAAAAGCTTTTCATGGTACCACCCTTGTTCGCAGCATCCGCCGCCTCGTGAATGGCCGTTAAATAACAACCATTCGCTGATAACGAGCCTGCTGTTAACAAGCCCGGGACTGCCTACTAAGTTTCCTTTTCAGCACTCCACTCCGGGGTGATATCGTGGATAGTTGCATTGCCGGCTTCCAGCACGACCGGCTCTCTGTGAATGCAAGAATCTATCCCCTTTTGCCCCATCATCGAATTATTATATCTTCATGACGCCGCCTGTACTTGCGGACGTAACGAGTTTGGAATATCTGGCTAAATAGCCTTTTTTAATTTTCGGTTCAAATGGCTGCAGCTTCGCTTTACGCTCCGCCAGCACTTCTTCTGTAACTTTCAGCTCGATTGTGCGGTTCGTTAAATCGATGTCTATAATATCTCCATCTTCGACTAACGCGATTGGACCCCCTTCAGCTGCTTCCGGAGAAATATGGCCGATGGAAATTCCTCGGGATGCACCGGAGAAACGGCCATCTGTAATGAGCGCCACTTTCGTTCCTAAACCTCTTCCTTGAATGGCCGACGTTGGAGCTAGCATTTCCGGCATTCCCGGCCCACCTTTCGGACCTTCATATCGGATGACGACGACATGCCCTTCACGGACAGTACCGTTGTCGATGTTTTCCTGCGCAGCCTCTTGGGAATCAAAGACGATCGCTTCACCAGTGAATTGCTTGATGGATGGATCAACTGCTCCAACTTTGATGACTCCGCCGTCTGGAGCGATATTTCCAAATAGGACAGACAAGCCGCCTACCGGACTGTATGGATTATCTTTCGTCCGGATGACTTGATCGTTTGTAATATGATAGTCCTTGACATCTTCCCTCATCGTTTTCCCAGTAATGGTGATTCGATCTGGATGGATGGCTCCGGGTATTTTTGTAAGCTCATTGATGATGGCACTGACTCCGCCTGCTTTAAAAATATCATCCATTGATATATCAGATGCCGGCATGATTTTCGCTAAATACGGAACCCGTTCGGCAACTTTGTTAATATCTTGGACGCTATATTCGATTTCCGCTTCGTGTGCAATCGCCAATGTATGTAAAACTGTATTGGTCGATCCACCCATCGCCATATCGAGTGCAAAAGCATCATCGATCGCTTCTTTCGTGACGATATCCCGTGGTTTAACTCCCTCTTTCACCATGCGGACCAAGTGCTTTGCCGCATCTTTGATGAGTTTATGACGCTCATCGGAAGTGGCGACGATTGTTCCATTGCCCGGAAGCGCTAATCCTAGCATCTCCATGAGACAGTTCATAGAGTTCGCAGTAAACATTCCCGAACACGATCCACAAGTCGGACATGCATTGTTTTCAATGTCGAGAAGCTCTTCCGCTGTCATCTTGCCGGATTTGTATGCGCCGACCCCTTCGAATACAGAAGTTAAGGAGAGAGGAGCACCTGATGACGAGACACCGGCTTCCATCGGTCCGCCGGAGACGAATACAGAAGGAACATTCGTCCGGACTGCCGCCATTAGCATGCCTGGCGTAATCTTGTCACAGTTTGGAATGTAGAACACTCCATCGAACCAGTGTGCATTAATGACCGTTTCGGCAGAATCGGCAATCAGTTCGCGGCTCGGCAACGAGTAACGCATTCCGATATGCCCCATCGCGATTCCATCATCTACACCAATCGTGTTGAATTCGAACGGAACTCCTCCTGCTTCCCAAATTGCCTCTTTAACAATTTCAGCAAATTTATTCAAATGTTTATGGCCTGGAATAATATCAATATATGAATTACAGACGCCGATGAAAGGTTTCTCCAAATCTTTCGTTTTGACGCCAGTCGCATAAAGCAGACTTCTATGTGGCGCACGGTCGATCCCTTTTTTAATCATGTCACTTCTCATTGCAATCTCTCCTAATCAAATCATCCAAGACCTTACGAACTGAATGAATTATGTGAAATGAATCACATATCTAAATAGATTGTTGCTATCATATATCGGATTTTTGCTCCCGTCAACAGTCTTTTTATAATTATTGTTCAATTATGAATTATGATTAATTTTGTATCCGCTTACATTAGCGATATATTGCATATTGAAGGAAATATGACAATTTGAAAATATTTTTTATTTCGTTGTTGACTAGAATGGTTAATGAGTAAAATTTGGAGTAATGGAAGAAGATCGTTTGGTGGAATGGCGATTTTCAGTAAGATTTTTGATGGAATAAAAGAGACTGCTATTCATTCATTAAATTTATCGATGCGCCAGCCAGATTTTTTCACATAGACGTAGCTGACAATCATTTTTTCAGCGGTTCGGGTGTCGCCGATTGGGATTGTAATTTCTAATATCATCTTTCTTTTCTTCGACTTCAGCTCCCTAGCCGTTGCAATATCCCATAGCAGCAATGAGTCGGCTGGCGCCTCGGTTTCTGGTGACGCCAACTTCCCTTCATGTTTCAAAACGCCGTTTTCTTTCAAGAACCGCTTCGCTTTCTTCTTCGTCACGAATTGCTGCAACTCTGCTCTCAATTTTTTCTTGGTATCCAAGTAGGACGCCAAATAACGATATTCCGAACCTTTGTAGGCAAATGTCTTATATTCACCTTCCTTGTATAATCCACCGGCCTTAATAATCGCTTCTGCTCCTGTCCATGCGGTTGCCAGTTCGACAGCGTCCTTCGGGGTTAAGGCAGATTGACCGACTGCTGATTTCCCTCCGCAAGACGCCATGATGAGCAATAGTAAAATGACTGCCACAACGTTCATTATCCTTTTTTTCAACATGCAACCCCCTGATAGCTAATACTTTAACGTATGAACTATCAAGGGGCTGCATACTCCGTCGTGCTGAATTCATTTACTCATAACTACAGATTCAGTCTTCGGCAATTTAAATTTGTTATCAAATAGACTTGCGACGAGCGCTCCAACAGTCAGATTGACGACCATATTGGCGACGGCCGGCACGGCGGCGAGTGAGCTGACATGCTCCATTGCGAGTGTCGCCGCAAGCGCAGTATTGCATATGCCCGTATGGAACAGAATAGCGCGCGCATTCTGCTCAGCGACCTTCAATAACTTCGCAATGAAATAGCCGCCGGCCATCGGAATGCACACTTGGAGCACAACTGCTACGAACACCAATGGCAATACTGATAAATTTTGTTGCAATGATTGCTGTGCACTAGAAATGACTGACAAGATAACGATAAATAAAGCGAGCTGGGAGAGGACCGATGTATATGGTTTGACGGCTTCTACCTTTTTTGTCCACTTCCATTGAATGAACAATCCAGCCAATAATGGAATGAACACAATGTAAATGATATTGAGGAACAATGGCCAAAATGCGATCGGTATTAACTTCCCCGCAAACACTTGAACGAGAGTCGGTGTCAAGACCGGCGAGATAAATGTATCCATCGTTGCCATTGTTATACTCAATGCCACTTCGCCACCTGCGATAAATGTGTAAATGTTGGCGGACGTACCACTTGGAACGGTCCCCGCCAAAATGACGCCTGTCGCAATTTCCGCTTCATCTTTAAAGAACAGATAAGCGATCGCTATCGATACACCGACTGTCATCGTCCACTTGAGGAAGACGCCGATAAAGGCGAATTTCGGATTTTTAATGACCGCCATTAGTTTATCTGTCGACAAAGACAGTCCCATCAGAAGAAAGATCGTTCCGAGCCCAACACCTGTCAAACCGCGGATCAGGATAAAGAAATCAGGGACCAAGTATGCGATTACAGATAGAAGGACAATCCATACAGGCAAATATTTCGATACGATTCCTGTCGCCACTTGCAAAGCTTTCAACGGATTCTCTCCTTTATAAAAAGACATGTGCCTAAAATCGACCAAGCCGATTTCAAGCACAAGCCCTCATATTTTCGTATATAAATAAGCGCCATTCTCGACCTTTTCCAAGTCGACATTATCACCGATCTGCACGGGGCTATCCATTCTGGCAGTCACTTTCACATCGGCCTCGTCGAGCTGAATGAGAGCGATCGTGTAAGGAGCGATGCCAGCAAATTCCGCCGGAGCGATATGAATATCCGTAAAGCTGAAAACAGTTCCTTTCGGAGATACTTCCTTCTCTTCAAGCTTGCCGGTTCTGCATTCGGGGCATGTATATTTCGACGAGACACTTCCGTAATTGCATGAATTGCATTTGAATATCTTCATATCATCACATCCTCTCCAAAATATGCACAGTTGAATACGAACCAGTACCGCCCAAGTTTTGCGCCAATGCAAGCCTCGCTCCATCTACTTGGTTCGGAGCCGTACCTCGAAGCTGCCTCACAAGGTGATAAATTTGGGCGATTCCTGTCGCCCCAATTGGATGACCGCGCGACAGCAATCCACCGCTCGTATTGACCGGTTTATCCCCTGTCGATTTTGTCCGTCCCTCTTCAACCGCCTTCCATCCTTCGCGGCTTTTGAAGAAGCCCAATTCCTCGATTGCGAGCACTTCCGTCATTGAAAAGCAATCATGGATTTCAACGACATCGATATCTTCCGGCCCGACACCTGCTTTTTCATAAGCGAGGCGTCCCGATTCCCGGATGGCGGGAATCGATAGTAGATCAGCCGCATCCTGCATTTGCGTCGGTCCCGAGCTCTGTGCGGATGAACGGATATGAACGTCCGATTTCTTCTTCGAGATGACGAGCGCTGCTGCACCATCCGTCATCGGCGAGCAGTCGAATAGGCCTAATGGATTCGTGATGATTCGTGCGTTCATGATTTCATCAAGCGTCGCCGGCTTTTGGAATTGCGCAAGCGGATTATTTAGCGCATGCTCACGATTCTTCAACGCAACCATCGCTAAATGTTTTTTCGAAGCACCGGTTTCGTAGAAATAACGGTTTGCCAAGACACCAAAAAATCCTGGGAACGTCAACCCCGCCTGCTTTTCATTTGAATCATTGTCCATCGCGGCATTAATCGCCTGTGTGACATCAGATGTTGATGCGTGTTTCATCTTCTCCACACCTGCCACTAGGACAGTTTCATATTCCCCGCTCAAAATCCCCATGATTCCTTGCCGCAAAGCAATCCCGCCTGAAGCGCAAGCCCCTTCGACTTTCGCTGTCGGAATGAAACCTAGACCAAGTTCATTAGCGACGATGGCACCGAGGATCTCTTGATTGTAAATGGCACCCCCCATGAAATTACCGACGAATACAGCATCGACTTTCGGGTTGCCCGCATCCTCCAACGCTTGGATGCAAGCTTCCAAGAGCATTTCCTTCATTGAACGGTCGACGAACGTCCCGAATTGAGTCATCCCGATACCGTGGACATATACATTTGTCATGCCTTTACCTCCTCATGCTTGTTTCGGAGTTCCCGTTTCAGGATTTTTCCGTATGAGCTCTTAGGCAATTCATTCACGATATGGATTTCCTTTGGCTTTTTGAAGCTTGCCATGTTTTCGATACATAAGGCAACAAGTTCCTCTTCTGTTACTTCCTCGGTTCCATTCAATACGACATACGCGACGACATTCTCGCCCCATTTCTCATCGGGAACGCCGATGACACAAGTCTCCTTCACGCCGGCATGCAAATTGAGAACCTCTTCCACTTCACGCGGATAAATATTAACGCCTCCTGAAATGATGACGTCTTTTTTCCGATCGACAATATGGAGATATCCTTCTGCACTTTTCCAACCTAAATCGCCTGTATGGAGCCAACCGTCCTTCAATGTTTCTTCGGTCGCCTTCGTATTATTCCAATAGCCCTGCATGACGAGGGACCCTTTGCAAATAATCTCGCCCACTTCTCCGTCTGCGACTTCATTCCCTTCGTCATCGACGATTTTCACGTCGACGAAAAGTCCTGTACGGCCACACGACTCAAGCCTCTTCCCCATTTCATTCTTCGGCATCATCGTAATGCACATCGGCGCTTCTACTTGCCCGTATGTTTGGGCAAAAATCGGACCGGCGAGTGATAATGCCTGTTCAAGTTTACTCGCTGCAATTGCCGATCCTGCCATATTGATTGTTTTCAATGTCGATAACTTTGTCGGATTGAAATTCGGATGCTGAATCATTAAGTTCACCATCGTTGGCACAAGGAAAATCGTCGATACCTGTTCTCGAGCCAAGTCATTGACGAACTCTTCAGGTTCGAATTTATCGAATACGACTTGTGTCAAGCCATACAGCCAGGCGACATGCGATAAAAAGTTGCTTCCGTGCGTCAATGGAGCAACATGCCCAATTATATCGTCGTAGGTCGTATCGCAAGCGATTGCTAGCGATAAAGCGCCGGATATCATATTGCGGTGTGACAGCATGACGCCTTTCGGATTGCCAGTCGTTCCCGATGTATACATAATCGCAAACAGATCGTCTTCTCCGACTTCCTCCAAATGACTTCTTCCGATATGCGCATCGACCGCTTTTTCGTATTCCTCACCGATTGGCAATACAGCGACACCCGTCCCGATTGGTTCAATTAATCCTTTATCGCCGATAATGAGACTTACATCGGCATCCTTCAGCATATATTCATGCTCTTTCGGATGAAGACGATAATTCAATGGGACTTTAATGACTCCTGCAAGCGCTGTCGCAACATCAAGTTCAATATGTTCGAGACGATTCGCCATTAAAATTCCGACTCGATCTCCTTTTTTCAACCCCTGCTCATGGAAAAATGACGTTAGGGCAAAAACCCGTTTCATCATTTCCCGGTATGTAATTGACCGGTCTTTATCTTTTATTGCCACCTTGTCAGGATAGGCGGCGGCTGATTTCATTGCCAACTTCCCCAATGTTTCCATGTGCCTCACTCCTTCTCCCTAAATTGAAAAACAGGAATGCCGTAAATTTCATCCAATCCCCGTTGCATCCGTATGTCATTCAATGGAAATAGTACGAACTCGATCGTGACAGCGACCGGATTCTTTCCGTCAATAAAATGCCCGCCGTTTAAGCTCTTATTGCAATCGACAAACATGCCATGAAAATGGACTTCCATTTCCCCTTCCATATCAAGACCGACAAAACCTGTACCAGACAACAGTTCTACAGGTGTATCGGTTACAACTTCTGATGAGTATTGCAAACTTCCATCTTCATTTTGATCCAGCTGGACATATGTCGCGTGCTGAAGAGATCCAAGGCATTGAAACTGAGCCGCTTCCACCCCGAACTCCTTACAAGCACCTATGATGCCTTCAAATAGATCTATTCCTTTCATTAAACGCCCGGCAATCCGATTAGATGTCTTATCATGTACAGCTCGAATTCGCTTATCCAAAGCTATAGCCCCCATCCACCTTTAAAACTTGTCCGGTCGTGTAGCCGGATTCCGGCAATGCGAAGTATAGGACCGCTTCCGCGATATCTGCGGGCGATCCCATCCGTTTGATCACTTGCTGACTGACATCATAAGGAATCCCCGAAGTAATCCCCGTCTCAGTTGCTCCCGGTGCCACGGAATTGCACGTAATATTGAGAGGACCTAATTCTTTTGCAGTCCATTTCGTCAAGGCAATAACTGCCCCTTTCGATGCAGCATAAGCTGGCCCGGAACGGCCATTCGCACCATCGCCGGAAGTGACTCCGCCGTTTATCCCAGAAACAGAACTGATATTGATGATTCTTCCATATTGCTGTTCAACCATATGCGGATATACGACCGCCTGGATGAACAGAAATGCGGCTTTGACATTCGTGTCCATGTCACGGTCCCAAGTATCTAGCGTCATCGTGTCAATGCCCAATCTTCCGCAAGTCCCCGCATTGTTCACTAAAATATGCAGTTCTCCGAACAAATCCGAAGACCGTGCCACTGCCGCTTTTACAAATTCCGGGTCGCGGATATCTCCTAGACATTCCAAAACTTTCGAGTCTGGGCTTTCCGATTGGATGGAATCTGCCGTTTTGCTGCAAGGATTCAAATCGATCAGGACGATATTTGCACCTTCTCTTGCAAGACGGATGGCGGATTCGGCACCGATGCCGCTCGCCGCTCCCGTAATGATTGCTGTCTGCCCCTTAAGTTTCATGCCAAACTCCCCCTATTTGACGTTTAACAGATCTGGTAAAAATGTCGATATTTGCGGTATAAACGTTATGAGCATTAGAATGATGAGCGAAGCGACGATAAAAGGAAGTACCCCAATCGATAGCCTTCCGATCGATGTATCTGATATGCCTGCCGCGACGAACAGATTCAACCCTACTGGCGGTGTGAATAAACCGATCGCCAAGTTGACGGTCATGAATACGCCGAAAACGGTCGGATCTACGTTCAATAGAAGCATAATCGGCAATAAAATCGGAACGAAAATATAGTAGGCCGAAATCGCATCGATGAACATCCCTGCAATCAACAGCAAGACGTTGACGAGCAACAGGATGATGATCGGATTTTCCGAAATACTAAGCATTGCATCAGATATTTGTCTCGCAATCTGCTCCGTCGTAATGATATACGCATAGACAGACGCCGCACTGACGATGAACATAACTGTCGCAGTCTGAACGGAAGCCGCCACTAAAATGTCATAGAGCTTTTTCAAATTCAGTTCACGATAGATGACGAAGCCGACGAAAAGACCGTAAAACACTGCGACGACCGCAGCTTCTGTCGGTGTGAAGTAGCCGCCATAAATCCCACCTAAAATGATGACGGGAATCAATAATCCCCAAAGTGCATCGACAAACGCCTTTACTCGCTCTTTGCCGGTAGCTTTCTGATTTAGGACAATTCCTTGAATAGGACCTTCTTTGCGCTCTTGCTTCCATCTGACATACATCGCTGCAAAGATGAAAGCGCCGCCTAGCAATAACCCCGGGACGATACCAGCGATAAATAGGCGTCCGATCGAAACCGGAATCTGATCCCCCGCAACGACAGCAAACACGATGAAGGCGATACTTGGAGGAATAATGATGCCGATTGCGCCCGAGCTTGCAATTAGGCCGCCCGCAGTTTCCTTTTTATAACCGTTCTTCACCATGGCTGGAATTAGGATTCCTCCGATTGCGGCGACTGTCGCCGGACCTGATCCAGAGATCGCTGCAAAGAAGATTGCGGTCATAACGGTAACGAAGACGATACCGCTTTTTCGATGTCCTACTAATGCTTGCGCAAAATCTATCAACCTTTTTGAAATGCCCGCCTGCTCCATAATGACCCCCGCCAAAATGAAAAACGGGATAGCAAGCAACGTAAACTTGGACACGCTTGAATACATAATATCTGCAACCAGTTCAAGGCCGAACATCCCGCTGCCTGTAAACAGCACAGCAATGGACGAAATAGCAAGCGCAACAGCAATCGGCAGCCGCAGCATTACGAGCAAGAAAAAGAGACCAAATAAAATTAATGCCATCATACCGATTGCTCCCCTTTCCTATTTTGCTCGCGATATTCTTTGATTGTCGCTTGCACTGTCCTGAATAGGCACAAAGCCGCCCCAATCGGCATTGCCATTGAGAACACCCATTGCGGCCATCCAAGTGCCGGTGTTTTCTGTCCCATTTCAATCTGGAACATTAGCATTTGGATTCCAAAATAAATAAGAATGACAAATAACAGCGACATCAACACGCCAACAAGAATCGTAATGATATTTTTAACAACAATATTCGCCAGATCATAAATAAGCGTAAAGCCAAGGTGTGCGTATTGACGCACACCTATGGCTGTCCCGACGAAAGTGAGTGCTACAAACAAGTTCACTGTAACTTCCTCAGCAAAGGAGAACGAGTGGCCTAGAAGACCCCTCGAAACGATATTGACAAAGGCGATGGTGGACATAATGGACAAAACGATTACAACAATCCACTCTTCTAATCTGCTAATCACTCTTTCCATTTATGTTCTCCCCCACTTAATTAATAATCTTGGAACGCCTTCAGCAAATCTTCGCCCCAGATATCTGTATATTTTTCGTAAAGCGGCTGAACTGCTGCCTTAAATTCTTCCATTTCAGCGTCTGTAGGCTGATAGAATTGCATGCCGGCTGCTTTTAATTCTTCAATTTGCTTCGCTTCTTTTTCACGTGCAAGCTCGACTTGGTACGCCGCGGCTTCTTTCCCTAACTTTTTGAACAGTTCTTGGTCTTCCTTGCTCATTGAGTCGAAAAGCTTTTTATTAATACCAAACACTAATGGGTCATAGGAATAGTTCCACTCCGTCAAATAATCTTGTACTTCATTCAACTTGGATGAATGGATGACGTCGATCGGATTTTCTTGTCCATTGATTGTTCCTTGCTGTAATGATGTGAATACTTCAGAGAAAGCCATTGTCGTCGGGTCAGCACCTAATGCGCGATACAAATCGGTGTACATGTTAATGCCCGGGATGCGAATTTTCATACCCTTCATATCTGCAGGCGATTTGATTTCCTGCTTGCTGTTCGTCAGTTGGCGGAAGCCGTTTTCTCCGAAACCAAGCAATTCAACGCCTTTTTCATTCAAGATGTCACCGATCATTTCTCCGCCTTTTCCAGCAAATACCTTATCCGCTTGCGCATGTTCGCTGAAAAGGAATGGAGCACTTGCTACCCCAAATCGATCATCCAAAATGGAATAGATGATTGTGGAGTGGACGCTTAGATCTGTTTGCCCTTTTGCGAGCAACTCGACGCCTTTCCCTTGGTCGCCGCCTGATAATTGCTCATTCGGGAACACATCGATATTGATCCTGCCGTCCGTCTCGTCCCTTAAGTCATTGGCAAGCTTCTCTGCAGCTTGGTACCATGTTGAAGAGTCATTTACTGTTACAGACATTTTCAAATTGTATTTTTTATCACTTGCTGCACTGCCCGTATCATCTTTTGAACATGCACCGAGCATGAGCATTGCCGTTAGACCGATTGCCCCTAAAATTCTACCTTTTTTTAACTTCATTTCATTTCCCTCCATTGGATCCCATTATTTTTTCGTGAATAAAATCGACAACATGCATGGCGCGTGCAGTTCCAGATAATCCTTCCCTTTCGACGCCGACTTTCATTTGCAGCAAACATCCTGGATTCGTTGTAATGATTGTCGTTGCTTGAACCTGTTTCACCTCTTCCATTTTCGAACCAAGAATTCGTGAAGCCATTTCTGGTTGAAGTAAATTATATACACCGGCGGAACCACAGCATAAATGCGCACCGGGCATTTCAACGAATAAACTACCTTGAGCCGCTTTCAGCATTTCCCTTGGCTCATCCTTCACCCCATTCACATTCCGTAAATGGCATGAATCTTGATAAGTGACGATTTCTGTCGTATTTGCTGTCGGTTGCTTTAACAGTTCCTCAATAATGCCAAGCTTCACGAGCAGCGAGGATATGTCAATCTGCTTTTCTACGAATTGCTGTGCCGTCGCGAACAGCGCCGGATCCTGGTCAAACAACCTGTCATATTCCGATAAAAACGCACCACAACCTCCTGCATTGTTGACGATGTAGTCAATACCGTTAAGATTGAATGCTTCAAGATTCGCTTTTGCGTTTCGCCTTGCCCGGTCCATTTCGCCGCTATGTCCTTGCAAGGCCCCGCAGCATTGTTGACCTTTAGGAATGATGACTTCGCAGCCAAGCCGTTCCAACAAGTCGATCGTATTCCGATTTGTCTCTTGAAACATCGTATCCATAAGGCAACCTGCGAAAAAGGCGACCGTCGTTTTCTTTTCGATTGATGCAGCTTGTACTCGTCGCTTTCTCGGCGGTTCTGGCAGCGACTTTTCCATATCTTTCATGAATGGCGGGAAAAGCTCCATGAAACCGACCTTCCGCACGACTTTCTGCAATCCCGATTTTTGATAGAATGTCACCAGTTTCACTGCCGTTTTCATCTTTCGCTGGTCTGCGAAAAGATGATCGAATGCTCCTTTACGGATTGCTTTCTCTTTCAATGATTGCGATTTGACGGATACAATCGCCTCACGTGTCTCCTCGATAAGCGTTCCGTATTGGACACCGGCGGGACATGCAGGTTCGCACGCCCTGCAGCCTAGACAAAGGTCGAAAGCCTCTTCAATGGAACCATCCCATTCGACGTTCCCATCTCGCACCGCTTTCATAAGGGCAATCCTTCCTCGGGGCGACTGGGTTTCGTCGTATCCGGAATGGATATATGTCGGGCAGGCCGGCAAACAGAAGCCGCAGCGCATGCAGTCCATCAACCTGTTTTCATCAACATGCGTAACGAATGATTGCCGGATCAGCTCAGCCTGTGCACTACTCATGATGCACCACTACCCTTTTCTTCGAGGATTTGGCGAATATTTTCCCCGGGTTCATAATATTGAGCGGATCGATTGCCTGCTTTATGCTTTTCATCGTGTCAATTCCTGCCTTGCCGATTTTCCATTCCAGATAGGGCGCTTTCATTTCCCCGACTCCGTGTTCACCTGTAATCGTGCCGCCAAGTTTGATAGCGTGGTCAAAGATTTCCGCGAACGCCATTTCGACCCTTGCCATTTCTGCATCATCCCTCACATCTGTCAAAATGGTCGGATGCAAATTGCCATCTCCCGCGTGGCCGAATGTGCAGATAAGCAGATCATATTTCACAGCGATTTCTTGTACTGCCTTCACCATCTTCGCAATTTCGGAACGAGGTACGGTCGCATCTTCAAGAATAGTCGTCGGCCGTTTCCTCGCGAGGGCGGATAAAGCGACTCTTCGCGCAATGCTCAACTGCGCTGCCTCCTCAATCGTTTTCGCCATTTGCGTCGACGTCGCACCGTGCTCCATGCACAATTTATGAACGAGCTCCATATCTCTTTCGACGATTGCAGGGTCCCCATCCTGTTCAATCAGAAGCATCGCTTCGCAATTCGTCGGCAAGCCGATTTTCATGAACTCCTCAACCGCTTCAATTGTTCCTTGGTCCATAAACTCAAGCGTCGCAGGCACAATTTTTGCCGCTATAATTGATGAAACCGTCTGCGCAGCCTCTTCAAGTGTGTCGTAAAACACTAATAACGTCTTTTTCGTTTCAGGTGCCGGTATTAGACCTAATGTAATTTCCACAATTATTCCGAGTGTCCCTTCCGAACCGACAAACAGGCTCGTCAAATCATAACCAGCCACATCTTTTGCAAGTTTACCGCCCGTCGTAAGCAATTCACCGCTTGGCAGTACGACTTTCAATGCTTTCACGTAATCGCGTGTAACGCCATATTTCAATCCTCGCAAGCCGCCTGAGTTCTCGCTCACATTCCCTCCAATTGTTGAGATGCTCATCGAACTCGGATCGGGAGGATAAAACAACCCTTTTTCCGCAACCTTTTCATTGATCGCTTGCGTGATGACACCCGGCTGGACGGTCAACGTTAAATTCTCTTCATCCAACTCTAAAATTCGATTCATCCGGTGGAATAGAATAACGACCCCCCCTGAAGTCGGCGTCGTCCCCGCTGCAAGATTCGTTCCAGACCCACGGGAAACGATCGGCACGCCGTATTCACTGCAAACTCTCACAATCTCTTGAATTTCCTCAATGGAAGCAGGAGAAAGGACTAAATCCGGCAATGCTTGGAAGTTGGCGGTCGCATCATAGGAATACGCCAATTTCTGCGCTACTGTCGTCCTTGCATGAGCACTGCCAGTAATGGCAATCAATTGCTCCTTCACTTGCACATCCATGAAGCAGCCTCCTTCAAATTTCTAATTCTTTGTCTAATTTTAATAGTGCAACGATTAGGAAGATATAGGTGCATGCACAACCTTTCACTCTTATTTCGACATTTTTTTGTTCTTACAAACAAAAAATCCATACTAAGTAGAATATTTTGGCATATAAAAAAAGATCCCTTTGAATTCAAAAGGGACCTCTTTATTTCCTTTCATCCAGCAGTCGGATTCCAAAATAAAGGAGAAGAACGTCATGGACATTCGAAACGGATAATCCGGTTAGTTGCTCGACTTTTTGCAATCGATATGAAAGTGTGTTTTTATGGATATGCAGTTTTTGCGCGGTATTTTGCATCGATTGGTTTTCATTGAACCAAACTTGGAGATTATGAAGGAGCTCCCTATCCTCAAGCAGCGGAGCAATAGTACGCTGAATAAATTCCTCGCGTGTCGATTCATCGATGCTTTGTAGGATCAACTCAAAGCGAAGCTCATGTTCGAAAAGAACTCGATTCAATTTCTTCGAAGCATTCGCCGCCCTTTCCGCTTGAAGGAATGACTTCGATAAATTAAAGCAATCGGTTTTTCCACCGATTCCTGCCGCGACGATTATCTTTTTTCTCCTCTTAATAGATAATAGGAAATATTCAAGTTCGCTTTTAAGCATGTCCTGATTCATATCCGGCAACAGTATAAGGATCTTATCTTGTCCCCATCTGATCATTTGCAGATCGGGATGGATGTTTTGATTGGATTTGAAACTATCCACTTCGTCAATTGTAAACTGGTCTTCCGTGTTCATCACCTCAATGACGGCGACTTGCACATAGATATTGACATCGATGCCAAGCACAGCTCCCCGTTCACGAAAACGGATATCTTTATTTGATGAGGTGAGCCAGTCAAACACAAAAAACTCCAAGTCGCGCACTTTCTCCTCTTTCTGCTTTCTCTTCATTGCATCTTGGATGAACAGCTCCGCAACCCGCAAAATGAGCTGTGCCTGGGGATGGATATGCTGTGGATCCCCCGTTATACCGAGTACGGCAATCGGATTCCCTTCAATGACAATCGGCAGGACAACGCCTTTACGCACACCTTGTAACTGGTTGAGCTCCTTATCCGTCATATGAAGAATCTTTTTTTCCCGCAAGCTTAACAGCGCACCTTCGTGGAATTGGTTCAACCTTTCCGGATCGGTACTTGCTTGGATGAAACCTCGGCGATCCGTCAGAATCACTTGTTCCTGTATCAAGTGGGAGAGCTCTTCTACAATTTCCTGGCCAAGTGTGTCGAACTGAAACACTTTCCCACTTCCTTTTTAGTTTTTATATAATATTATGTGAATTGCGTCATAACATCAATAGGATTTCACACAAATATGCAATTTCAGAAAAATCTTTCGACATTTTTCGCGCTTATCCATATCTGTGGATAAAATTGTCCACGTTATCCACCTTACTACGCTTGACTTATGCTATTTACAAACAAGTTAACCACAACTTATCCACTGTCAACTGTGGATATCGGAACGGTTGTTCTTACAATTGAAATTTGATAAGGTAAAAGAGCCAAACTTCAAGATATGCAACCGGAAACGATATGATGACAAGGAGGAGACCCAAATTGTACAGTATACCGGATGATTTTCTTTTGGACTCGTATAAAAAAGCGATTGCACTAAATCTTTGCCCGCAATTCATCACTCTTCTGGAAAAAGAGATAAAGCGTCGATCCATCCGTTTCTCTAAGCGAGATACAGAGTCTCCCTATAATGAAAATGAGAGCCCATCCATTCATTAACGGACAAGCTCTCACTCCCTTCTTTATTTTACTGTCACATCCAAATAGATCCCTTTCTTCATTCCATTTCCAAGCTTATCCTTCCAAGCCGGATGGATAATCAGCATATACTTTTTGCCAGAAAGCAATGGCACTTCAGGAATCACTTCAATCGTCTTGCCATCCTTCTCTTCAATACGGACACTGCTCTCTTTACCACCAATTTCAATTAACTTGACCGATCGGTTTCCGAGCTGACTCCAATCCATTTCCTTCGTCATCGTCACAGTAAATCTTTTCGTCGGCTTTACGTTTTCCAATGCAGGAAATTTCGTATAGCCGTTCAATGCAGCTAGCAGCTGGTCATAATGCGCCGTGGACAATTCTTCATTTTCAGGTGTCTTAACGTGTGGCGCGACGCCGACTTTATCCACTGCAATGCCGTGCGGTGAATAAAAACGGGCAGTTGTCATTTTCAACACACTGCCGTCGGTGAACTCGAACATCGATTGCATCGTCCCTTTTCCGTATGTGTTTTCTCCATACAGTGTAGCAGCCTTTTGCTCTTTCAAGTTGACCGCTAGCATTTCAGATGCACTTGCACTATATTCATTGACAAGCAATGATACAGGCCCTTCGATTTTCTGTTTTTGATATACAGACGGATAAATTTTGGGCTTTTTGTTTTTCTCTCGCAATTGGAAAGCTTGCTCTACTCCCGGGAAGAATCCTGCGATTTCCTGCGCAGCGGTAATATAGCCACCCCCGTTATTCCTGATGTCAACGATGAACCCGTCAGCGCCAGCAAGGGACCGAACGGCTTTTTCCATTTCGCTGCTCGATTCTGTTGCAAAACTGTTAAGTCTTATATAGCCGATATTGCCACCGAGCATTTCCGACTCGACCGTCGGCAAATGGATTTCAGCCCGACGAATCGTCATTTTCGAAAGCTTTTCCGATTTTTCTTTTTCAATTGTGAGGGTGACATCCGTGTTTTCTTTTCCGCTGATCAACGGCACTGCCGCTTGCACCGACTTCCCTTTCAGCGATTTCCCGTCTACATGCGTAATGACGTCGCCGGGAACAATTCCTGCCTTAAAAGCCGGGCCGTCCGTAATGACCGATATCACCTTTATGCCTCTTTCACTTTCCTCCAGTACGACACCGATCCCGACGATACGTTGCTCGATTCCGTTAATGAATGCTTCATATTCCTGCTTGGACATGTATTCGGAATGCGGGTCCAGTCCATTTGTTATCTCTTTTCCGGTGCTTCTCGATAATACCGATTCAGGAACATTATCAATATAATATGTTTTAATAAGCTGCCGAATCTCATCAATCGGTTCTGCTGCAGCGACATGTGTGAGCGGCAGCATGATAAAAAGAATGGCAAACAGCATGATGAAGCGTTGCATTTGAATTCTTAACAAGTTATGTTCCCCGTTTCTGAATAGAGTTTCTACTATTATACTTGTTGTCAGTAGATTCCGTAAGTAATATTCGATAGCATTGCAAAAGAAAACACACCACCAATCAACCTATGAAAATGGTTGACGAGCGGTGTGCTTTTCTATAATTCTCATTTCGTTTGCAACGAAGCCGATTCTTCTTTTTTGTTTTTCATATAATTCAATGCAAACATAGCTCCAACAATTATGATTCCGACAATATCCGTTATTGTTTCCGGAATTATCATCATAAGCGCTCCTGCTGCCAGTACGATTCGCCAGAGTGAATTCAAGTTTGTTTTGAAATACCCTTCAATTGCAGCACTTAACCCGATAACGCCAATGATTGCCGTTATTGTAATTATCGCGATATCCATCGTTGCCGCAACCGGGAATTCTCGTGCGTTCATAGCCACTCCAGTCGTATCGATCATCAACATGGCAGGATTATAAACGAACATGTATGGGATGAGGAAGCCGGCAGCAGAAAGTTTAAGCGCTGTAAAGCCGGTTCTCATCGGATCTCCACCCGAAATGCCCGCCCCTGCAAATGCTGCTAATGCAACAGGCGGTGTAATGTTCGCGAAGATACCAAAATAGAATACGAACATATGCGCAACTAGGATTGGCACGTCAAATGCCGCCAAAGCAGGCGCTGCCATTGTCGCAGTAATAATATACGCCGGAATGGAAGGAAGTCCCATGCCAAGGATCATGGATGCCAGCATTGTAAAGAATAACGTCAGCAATAACGAACCTGCTCCAAGGCTTGCGATTGAAGAAGTCATGACATTCCCAAAGCTTGTCAAGCTTACTACCCCGATAATGACACCAACGACCGCACATGCAACCATGACAGAAAGTGATTGGCGCGCACCGCTATCCAGCGCAGCAACAATATCCTTAATGGACATCCGTGTCGTTTTTCTAAGTGCCGCAACGATGACCGTTGCAACGATTGTATAAAATGCTGCATGGCCGATTGGAACGTTACGATAAAGAAGGAAAATAAGATAAACAATCGGAATCAATAGATGTCCGCGTTCCTTCATGACTTCTTTTACTCTTGGTAGATCCGGTTTCGGAATCCCTTTTAAATTTTCCTTGCCAGCCCGAAAGTGCACTTGCATGATAACCGCAAGGAAATATAAGACAGCAGGAATAAGGGCAGCCAAAGCGATTGTCCCATATTTCACACCTGTTGTTTCCGCCATGATGAAAGCACTCGCTCCCATGATTGGGGGCAAGATTTGCCCTCCGATTGAAGCACTTGCTTCAACCGCACCTGCAAAGTTTTTTGAATAACCGACCCGTTTCATCATAGGAATTGTGAACGCACCAGTACCGACGACATTCGCTACGGCGGCCCCGTTTATACTTCCCATGAAACCACTAGAGATGACCGCTACTTTTGCTGGTCCGCCTTGCTTATGACCGGCAAGTGCAAGAGCCAAGTCGTTGAAAAATTGTCCCATTCCCGACTTTGCCAAAAAGGCACCAAAGAGGATAAAAAGGAAAATGAACGATACGGAAGCACCAATCGCTGTTGAATAGAGACCTTCCGTTTTCAAATACATCTGACCAAAAATATCGCCCAAGTCATATGGACGTGTTGCCATTTTTGTCGGTACCCAACTCATATGGCTGAAGAATGGGTAAGACAAAAAGATGAGCGCTAATACAGGCAGGATCCACCCCGTTACCCGGCGAGCAGCTTCCAAAATAAGTACGACTGTTAAAATTGCCATAACAATATCCATCGTATTAGGTATTCCACCACGTGTTGTCACAATGGCTGTATATTCTTTTATTAAATAACCTGCAGTCGCCAAACTTAATATGAATAGCAACCAATCGTATACTGCTACTTTGCTCCGGTTCTGCTTGCTATAAGTTGGATAAATAAGATAGATCAGCGCTATACCGACAGCAACGTGAACTGCACGCTGTTGGAGTGCAGGCATTGGATAGAACGTGATGTATAAATGGAAAAGAGAATAAAAGACAGCAATGACCGAAACGAAAATCGCGACTTTCTTCCCAGTAAGTTTTCTTACTTTCGATTCCGTATCAAACTTCTCGAGAAGCTCCGCCTGCTGTTCTTCAGTTAGCACTTCGGTTTCTTCTAAAACTGGAGGCCTGTTTGCTTGTTTAGTCAATTTTTTCACCTCTTAATAAATTCCATAATGACGCTTTAACGACTTGGATAACAATTGTGTCGTAGTCATTAACAAGTTCATATAAATGGATTTCACTATTTTTCGTGTACAAAGTGGTCTGGACATTTTTTGAAACCGCCAGCCGGATTTCATCCATTTTTTCATTAACGATCATATGGACAAATCCGTCCTCCATTTCGATCACTTCTTTCGATGAGGGAACACCTGCACCGAATGTCTTGAACTTCGTAGTTGTCAAATAAAGATCATTACCCTGCCGTTCATATGTTTCGAACCAAGGCTCCTTTTCGACCGAATGGATCCAACCTAGTTCAAACTCATCCTCGTATAAATAAAAACTACCACCAATATAAGAAAGTTGAATAGTAGGGATTCTAATCAAAAAAAGAGAAAGAAGGAGCATGAATACGACCATGCTCCCGCTTAGGAAAATCTTACTTTTGCTCATCGTAATACTTTTGAGCACCTGGGTGAACAGGTGCTACCATGCCTTGCTGAGCACCTTCAAGAGTAATTTCAGTTGCAGCTTGGTGGGAGTTTCCAAGAGTGTCCAAGCTTTCAAAAAACTTCTTCGTCAATTTATATACATCATCTTCGCTTAAATCGCTGCTGACGACCAATGCATTCATAATTGCCGCAGTCGGAATCGCTTCCGCATTTCCGTATGTATCGGCAGGAATATCTAAGGAGACGAAATACGGTTGATCTTTTGCAATTTCTTCAACTTTTGACGGGTCAACGGATACTAAAGCTAAATCGATACTCGCAGAAAGCTCCATCACTGAAGAGTTCGGTAGTCCACTCGTAAGGAATGCTGCATCAATACTCCCTGATTTAAGACCGTCAGCCGCTTCTGCATAACCAAGGTAATCGACTTTCAAATCATCATACGTAATTCCGAATCCATTAAGTAAATTGCGGGCATTCACTTCAACGCCTGAGTTTTGATCACCGACAGCAACACGTTTGCCTTTCAAATCTTCAATTGACTTGATGCCAGAATCCGCAGTCGTTACGATTTGTACATAGTTTGGATATAGAGCAGCAATTTGTTGAACCTTATCGACTTTTTCAGGGAAATTTCCAACTCCTTCAGCTGCTTCAGTCAATACGTCACTCATGACAAACGCCATTTCAACTTTGCCTTCTTTTATCAAGTTGATGTTTTCAACAGACGCACCGGTTGACTGTGGTTTTGAGTTCACCCCGAATTCATTCGAGTACTCATTTGCCAAGGTTGTTCCGATAATGTTATATGGGCCCGATGATCCACCAGTTGCAATTGTTACGATTCTTGTTTCAAGTCCATCGGCGCTTCCTTTGCTGCCAGCATCTCCTTCTTTGTCTGAATCACCGCATGCTGCAAGTATCGAAGCACCCAATAAAGCGCTTCCAATTAATAGTCCATACTTCCTTGCCTTCATATGTATCATCCTTCCCTACTAATTATCTAATAACTTTCACAATAATACAGCACAAATTTTCAGAATGCAAGCCAATTTCTATTACTCTATTAACGACCTAAATATTCGAATCCAAAATCCATCTAACAATTAGCTGCTTTTGACCGATATAGTAAATAGACTAAAGATACTTAATCTGGAGGTGGCATAGTGCTTAAAAAGTTTTCTTTCTACATTGTTATCTTTCTTTTCATAGCAGGGCTAGCGCCAATTAGCGAAGTAAAAGCAAACGCTCCTGTTAAGGGGACATTTGTAGGAGTAACATATGACGAAGTCCAACTTGATAAAGACAAAACAGAACGAAGATTGAAAGATGTGACGATCCGGAATGATCAAGGACGGGAAATCACACTGAATATCGATTCGTTCGCAAAGTTGACGATTGATTCCCGCCCCGTAAAAATCGAGGCATTCAAACTTGGAATGGAGATTGAAGCAGACGTCAATTTGCGCCGCGTGAAAGCGATGCACGGAAAAACCGGTACACAATCAGCTGTCATTAACGAACGCGACAAAGTGATTACTGCGACAGTTACACAAATTGACCGTAGCGGAAAATTCATTTCCGTTAAACTCGATGATGGAAGAGAAAGTACATATTTCATTTCAAACCGGACTGAATTTTTTAAAGGGACTACGTTAAAGGATTTGAGCGTCCTTTTCGAAGGTGACCGCGTTAAACTTACGTTGCCGGAATATAATACGAACCGGTTAAGTACCGTCGAAATCATCGAACAAGGCATTAAAATTGAAGGATTGTATAAAGGCACTATCCAAAGGATCGACCAGACGAATCATAAACTTCTATTAAAAGACGAAAAGGTTTTCGAGAACTGGCATTGGCGAGATCATACATATAAGAGCACAAGCAGTTATACGTATTCGACAAAGACGCCGATCTACGTCGGCAATGAACCGATCCGTTCTGACCGGCTTCGCTACTATGCCGGCCAAGAAATCCATTTTGTCACAATTAAGCAATTCGGCAAGGAAGTCATTGAACGAATGGTAATCCAAAAAGAGAACGAGCGTACATTCAATGAACCTTTAGCCTCCGTCAATACGAAGAAAAAGGAAATCGGCCTCCGCCAATCCGGCATTTTCAAATATCATGATGGAACGATCCTCATCCGAAACGGGCGACTGGTCGACCCAGCAGTATTGCAGGCAGCAGGCACTGCTTTCGTTCTGACGGACGGATTGAATAAAAGCCGTTACGCAAATGTAATCCATATTGCGAATGACGGTTTGGATAGTCCGAACCTCATCGATCATCAAATCTATTTCGGATCAATTTCATCCGTTAGCGATTACGGATTGACGATTGGCAATGCGTACGAGTTGAAGAACAATGGATGGACGTATGCATCTGGCGCTTCCTTCTCGTTCAGCAATGACACCGTCGCTGTTGAAGATAAGAACAATTCTGTCTTGAGCCTCATTCCGAAAATGGACTTGAAATTTGAGACAGGCAGATACGGCTATTTCTATGTGAAGAACGGCGATGTCGTCGCATTGCATTTAATAGAAAATAGGCTATGGCAATATACAGCCGCCCCGATGGTATCAGTTGGCAGGCTGGAAAGTGTCTCTACAACTTACCCGAGCGTCATCAACGTCCGTAATGTAAGTCGCTGGCAGCAAATGGCTTGGAAAGAAGTAGGAAGCATTTACCGGATGGACATCGAACAAGCGACAATCATTCGAAATGGTAAAGTCATTTCTGCAAAAGAATTGAAAGCAAATGATAGATTATATATTTTGCATGAATCGACCGTAAAGGGACGTATCATTTTAGTTGATTAATAATGAATGGAAGCGGCTCTCTATTGGCCGCTTCCGATTCTATGAAAAGGGCGGATCGAAAAAATTATGTTTATTAATTCCCACAAAAAATTGAATCGGCGTTTGGCGTTTGCGTGTGCCTTTCTCATCTCCCTCATCCTCCTCGTACCGAGGGCGGAAGCGAAACCGCCAGATTATAACGGCGGTGTCGCGAACGAGTATACATATGAAGAAGTGTTCTTTTTAACAGGAGATCCCATCCGCTTTTCCGGAAAAGCGACAATCACTGAAAAAGAGAATAAAGGAACGATTTCTTCAACGTATAAATTCACATTGACTGGTAGCAAAGGTGAGAAGTTAACTAGGAGCGTTGTCTATGTCGCCGATCTTGAAAAGCGTGAAGATAAAGGACAGACGACATCGAATGGCTCCATAAAAAGCTATTCCGAAAAAATCACCTTGCCGAATAAAACGACATATACGCTTGACGACTACCAATTTTCGCAAGGTACTGTCATTGATAACCGCCCTGCTTCCGATTATTATTCCGGCAATGTCGTTGGAAGAAAAATTTATAAAGTCAAGGAAGGTTCCTCGAAGACCGAAGACTTGATCACTGTTCATTTCACTGGTAGAGATATGGGCTATGAAAATTTCTGGGGAGCTACTGAAACACAATTGATTGACTATGAAATTGTAAAGTCGAACGGTCAATCAGGGTTTGTGACGAGCAAAGTATCCGACAGCAAAAGCCGATTGTTGCAGTACGAACCGCATGATCCTTCCCTTTCGAGCTTCACAGGCGGACACGCTGTTGTCAGCGAATCGAATATGATTGGCGAGTATACGTATAATCTTCCATTTGGGCGCGGAACCGGGACAATCCATTTGAATCAGGAGCGTACGCCGAAGATTGAGCGACTCATCGTTCCGAAGTTCCGTGATTTGAATAAACATTGGGCGAAAGATCATATCGAAAAGCTCTATTCCCTTGGTGTATTTGATGAATCAACGCAATTTTTCTCACCAAACACACCGATGAAACGATATCAATATACAGTTGGCATATTGAAAGCTGTCGACATCCGCGTTCTTGAAGAGCCTAAAAGCAAAAAGAAAACGCCGAAGAAGCCGATTTTCAGTGATTTAAATGTGAAAGACCCAGATTATTTATATATCGAAAGCGCTGTGGAAAAAGGAATTACAACTGGGGTCACTCCAGATAAGTTCAATCCGGACGCACCATTAACACGTGTGCAAGCAGTCGCAATTCTCGTTCGGGCCTTAGGGATGGAAGGCCGCGCACCGAGCCCCGGCTTCCGTACTCATTACAAGGACGATCATAAAATCTCGGATTGGGCGAAAGACAGTGTCTACGTCGCCACGGAACTCGGACTCGTGTCAGGGGATGAATACAACCGTTTCAACCCGCAACAACCGTTGACACGTGCCCAAGCAGCGGCATTGACAGACCGTTTCCTTCAATTCCTTGAAAACGATCTGCAGCAAAATTACCGGGACGACATCCTGTTTTTTAATTAAGAAAGGCGGGGAATTGGATGAAATGGAAACAGATATTGGCTTTACTGCTGGCGGTAGTGATGATTCTTACATTGCCACCTGCAGCGACCGAAGCCGCTAGCCCATTCAAGGACGTGAAGCCCGGACATTGGGCGTTCGAATCCGTCGATTGGGCGTATTCACAAAAATTGACGAGCGGCTATCCGGACGGCACATTTGCACCTGATAAGCCGATTACAGAAGCTCAGCTCGTCATGATGCTCGTACGGTTCGATACCACGTCGCCGGACGCCTTCCCTGCCAATAAGGGTGAACATAAATCGAGCGGTAACTATCGCTATTTAGCAGGTAAACATATGCCTCTCGAAGGCGTCTCAAGGACGTTCGCACGGGATTGGGCGGTAAAAAAAGGAACGGCAGCACGAATCATCGCAGCTTTCAACGGATATGACCTAAGCGAAGCACAGGCCGTCTATTATTTGTACTCAGAAGACTTGGCAACCGGCCGGACCGGAAAAAATACGTTCAAGGATTTTAGTCCGAATGAATCCCTCACACGCGCAGAAGCTGTAGAACTTTTGCATCGTCTTTCGAAAACGGGGTCATCCGACCTTATCGGATTGAAGAAAAAAGCGTCGGGAAGCGATAATGGCAGTTATCCACTTCCACAAAACTTCAAGGACGATGGAACGGTTTACTTCCCTGCTCCAGGCGGGCAAACGAAACCGCCTGTCGTGTTCAATCCGATTGAAACAGCGGAGATTGACGTGGAGAAAAGTGAATTGATTGCGAATGGCGTCGATTCGACATATGTCACTGTTTCCTTTAGAGGTTGCAACGGGGAAACGATACCGTACGATCGGTCAATGTCTGTGCGAGTTACATCGAGTGCAGGTGCAGCATTAGACGGAGAATATTATTACGATCAAAAATCAAATAACTATTATAATAGAGGGCGGACTTCCATCATTAGTGGAACTGATGGACCTGATATTACAGTTAAAGTGACTGCACCCCCTTCTAAAACCTACTTAAATGACACACTCACATTTGAAGTGTTGGATCGGGATGCATTTGGAAATACAGCTTGTTTGACGAAATCGGTTCATGTGGATTTATCTTATGTTCCGAAAGCGGAAGTGCGATTGGAAAATGCAGGAACCTATGATGTGTATATCGGATCTGAAAACGATGGCACACCGATTTACGAGAAACGGACTACTATCCGGGCAACTGTTGCTTTGCCGGGTGGGGAAATTGTTCGTAACTTTAACGGAAAAGTGCATTTCCGTTCAACAGGTGGATTACGTTTTTCATCTGACACCGTCTCTTTCTGGAATGGTGTTGCAACAACTTCTGTATCTGCTATCCAAACGGCACAGCCTACGCGGGACATAATTATCGCCGAAGCGATTCCATCGGATTCGCGATATCCTAACGAACTGATCGGGGTCTTGAATGAAAGCCATAGTATAGAAGTGTCGCATGATGCAAGGTTACGTATCAATCCGAGCTGTACTGCGGAAATGCCTGAAATGGCGTTTATCATTGATTCTTCCGGAAGCATGAAGAAGAATGATCGGAATCGGTTAAGAGTATCGAAAACAGAAGAACTGATTGGAAGCTTGCAAGCATCAAGCAATGTCGCGACCGCTTTTAACTCCTCGGCGCAATATCTTGAAAAAGGCAATTGGGTACGTGTACAATCGCAAATTTACCGAGTCCGTGAAAATGGCGGGACAAATATCGGCGCCGGGATGACAGATGCATTCAACAGAATGAATAGCAGCGGCAGAAAAGTTGCGATTTTATTGACGGACGGCAAGTCGAGCGAGAAACAGATTGCTACCGCGTTAGCTTTAGCAAAATCGAAGGACATCACAGTATTCACAGTCGGACTAGGCAATGAGAAGAATTTGAACACTGCACTTCTTAAAAAAATCGCAGCTGATACAGGCGGATCTTATTACCACATATCAGACAGCATCGACCTTGGACTCGTCTATCAATCGATTTTGGATGAAATCACTTGTGGTGTAAAGCTGCCGACATGTTCATCAGCAA
Organism: Sporosarcina sp. SAFN-015; assembly: GCF_051966875.1. Classification (GTDB taxonomy): domain Bacteria; phylum Bacillota; class Bacilli; order Bacillales_A; family Planococcaceae; genus Sporosarcina. The sequence continues at coordinate 312,957 of NZ_JBQCKP010000004.1, forward strand.
GCCAAATATTCGTATCTCCTTCCGTGAAGATTACAGCGAACGACGTTTTCATGGAGACGGATATCCGCGAGACTTGCGGTGAAATTGCAAAAGTCATCGTCCGATTTGAATCGACAAAAGGGTATATCGATTATGAATTGGTACATCGAGGACAGAACAATTATCGATTCATCCGAGGCATTAATGAAATGGAAAATATTCAATATTATAAAGAAGCACAGTTCCTAGCATATGACCGTGATGGTAAACAGATCGGCGCAGCACGGACTGTGAATATCGTACCTAGATGATTGTGCATGAAACCTTTGTGGACAAGATAACTTGTTCACAAAGGTTTTTCCATGTTCATCATCGGGCTGGGAAATGAAAGGGAGTAAGAATTTTGAAGAGAGTTTTTTGGTTGACGTTTCTATTCGTGCTGGCGTTTCCTTTGTTGCCAGAAGCGGGAAGCGTACAAACCGTCAACATCACAGAAACGACACCAGTTTATAACCAATCACAGAAAGTCGCAGTTTTCATGAAAGGCACTTCCACTTCCATCGTGAAGGAAACGGACCGTTATTATCACACGGTTATCGGCGGCGATGAAGTAATGTTTTCAAAGAAGCGTGCGAAGGCCGTCAAAGATAGCTATGGTTCTTTGAAAGGTGCCTATCCTGTCCGGGCAAATACGAAAAAGCATGTCCCGATTTTGAACTCACCCAACAAGAAGGCAAAGGCGATCGGACAGTTGCAGCCAAATCTGACCATTCACCTTCAACGGGCTCAAGGCAATTATTATCCAATCAATTTCGGTGGAAAGACGGCTTATATTGAAAAGAAGGATATCGAGATTGACTCAGGAATTCCTGTACTTATGTACCATGATTTGACGAGAGTCAAACTGAGCGATAATGTATCCGTACTGGAAGTGAAGAACTTCGAGGAGCAGATGGCTTATTTGAAGAAGAACAATTGGACAACAATTACGCCGAGGCAATTGGAATTATGGGTGCAAGGCAAGCTCAATCTCCCCGAAAAATCCGTCCTCATTACATTTGATGACGGCTATGAATCAACAATCGAATTGGGTTATCCTATTCTGAAGCGCAACGGACTCAAGGCGACTTCTTTTCTGATCACAAGCAGAATCGGCAAGCCAGGAATGGTTTCCGAATATGATCTGCAAAAGACAACAGACGTATATTCCTATGAAAATCATACACATTCTTTCCATATGTTCAATTCTCGTACCGGCTTGAGCTATATGCAGTCGGAATCCCGCTATTCCATCGGTGCGGACCTGAAAGAAGCGAATGATGCGATCGAAGAAATATTGGGCGGTCATAAAGTGCGAGCGCACGCATATCCATACGGAAAAAATAGCCCTCAAGCCGTCCAAGCGTTGAAAGATGCCGGCATCTCCATCGCTTTCACAATCGAGGAAGGCAATGTCCATCGTGGCGATTCGATTTATGCACTGAACCGGCAGCGCGTCCATTCGAATATGAGTTTGAAGGACTTCGCGGATAAATTGAAAGGAATGTAAAAGATATAGACACGACTATTATGCGTTTTTGAAATTAGAGGAGCCCCTTGACTTAAAAAGGGGCCCCTTTATTATATTGTGGAGTGTACGTTGGAACGCAATGTATGCTTCAACACTTTTCCTGACGCATTCCTCGGAAGTTCAGCCAAAAATTCGATGTCTACAGGGACTTTATATTTCGCTAGATTTTTTGAGCAATAGCTGATTACGTCTGCCTCAGTGAGGGTCGCTCCATCTTTTACGACGACGTACGCTTTCGGAACTTCACCTAGCACTTCATGCGGAACGCCTACGACTGCCGCTTCGAACAGTCCTGGAATTTGATATAGCACTTCTTCCACTTCCACAGGATAGACGTTTTCCCCACCGCGGATAATCATATCTTTCTTCCGATCAACGATATAGAGAAGCCCGTCTTCATCCAGCTTGCCTAGATCACCTGTATAAAGCCAGCCACCTTTAATCGTCCTTTTCGTTTCTTCCTCGTCTTTTAAATAGCCTTTCATCACTTGAGGACCACGCATGACAATTTCCCCGACTTGACCCGTCGGAAGCGGTTCTCCGAATTCATCGACAACTTGGATTTCAGTTTGTGGCAATGCTTCTCCGACTGAGCCGATTTTGTCGAGCGCCAAATGATCTTTCAACGTCGAAGCTGCTGGCGAATTCTCCGTTTGTCCATACAGATTTTGCACTTTCACATTCGGGAATGTTTCTTTCAGCTTTTTCACCATTTCATACGGCATCGGTGCGGCTCCGTAGCAGAACAGTCGTAATGATGAAAGGTCCAAGTCTTTTATTTCCGGCAAGTTCAACATAATGGTATACATCGCCGGAACACCGAAAAACATCGTTGGCGCTGTTTTTTGCAATAAATCAAGCGTTCCTTTCGGCGAAAAGGCTTCCTCGATAATGACCGTCCCACCTTTATACGTTACAGGAATCATGAACACATGGGAGGCTGCGCAATGAAATAGCGGCGTTGAAATAATCATCCTGTCGGCTTCTGTAATTGACATTGCTTCCGACCAAATTTCTGCGGTCGAAATGATGTTTTGATGCGTCAGCATGACCCCTTTCGGCTTGCCCGTCGTCCCGGACGTATACATGACGACTGTTGTATCTTCCCCGTTCAATGTTACAGGCTCATACGCTTTAGCATCACTTGCGAGCAATCGATCGATATCCCCTTCTCCCCCGATCGATAATTTTTCTTTGAACGGATGCTTCGACTGTTGGACGCTGTCTTCCAATCTTTTATCATAAATAATCGCTTTTGCCTCTGAATGGTTGTAAATGTATTCCACTTCTCTCGGGGTCAATTTCGTATTGACAGGCATGACGGTAAACCCGCCCAATTGAATGCCAAAATAACTGACGAGAAAGAGGTCGGAATTCAACGCATAAAGTGCGATAATATCCCCTTTTTCGTACCCCTCCGCTTGGAAATGCCCCGCCACTTTCTTCGCATTCTCATAAAACTCGCTATACGTCCACTCTCTGCCGTTATATACCGTGAAAATTTTATCCGGTTGACTTTTTGCGTATTCCCCCAACACTTCCGTCATGAACATGGACAATCTCCCCTTTACTTTTCACTGTCTAATTCATATTCTAGCAAGTGATATTTCAGATTACAATATATATAGTTAATATTCCGACAACGTCGCAAGTGTCTATTTCTTTTATTCTCCGCGTAAACTGCTAAGAAGCATTTCTATTTATTCTAAAAGAGCGGCGGGAGAGATAAATGACGAAAGTGAAGAAAAAAACGTATAGAAAGCTTTTATTTTGGTTGGGAGGGATTGTCTGTCTTCTTTTTGTCATCATCGTTTGCTACGCTCTGTTTTTCGTGAATGAATTGACGGAAACGGCGAAAGAGATCCATGAGCCAATTGAGCGTACTTTCTCCGAAAAACGGGAGGACCCAATCATCATTCAAGAAAAAGACCCCTTCTCCGTTCTCATATTAGGTGTGGACGAAAGAGAGGGAGACAAAGGCCGTTCCGACACGATGATTGTCCTGACCGTCAATCCAACCATTCAATCCACGAAAATGCTGAGCATCCCGCGGGATACATATAGTGAGATTGTCGGGATGGGGTTCGAAGATAAACTGAATCATGCCTATGCATTTGGCGGCATCGAAATGTCATTAGCGACTGTAGAGCATTTTCTCGACATTCCGATCGACTATGTTGTCCAAGTGAATATGGAAAGCTTCAAGGAAATCATTGATGCTGTCGGTGGAGTATCTGTCACGAATTCGCTCGAATTTAATGTCGATCAGTATTCATTTCCAAAAGGTGAACTTTCATTGAATGGAGAGGAAGCACTCGTTTTTGTCCGCATGCGAATGGATGACCCACGAGGAGATTTCGGACGGCAAGACAGGCAAAAACAAGTCATTCAAGGTATTTTACAAAAAGGTGCGACGCTCTCGAGTTTGTTGAAATATAAAAGTATTTTTGAGGCAATCGGCAATAATGTAAGAACAAATATGACGTTCGATGAAATGGTTGACGTACAAAAAAACTACCGGGACGCCGCAAAGTCTGTCGAACAGATACGATTTGAGAAAGGCGAAGGGATACGGATGGATGGTATTTGGTATTATATGACGGATTCCGATGAGCTTGAAGATGTGAAGAACGAGTTGAGGACCCATTTGGAAATGAATTGACATTGCAGCCCGCAATCATGACGGGCTGCTTTTTTAGTTTTGTTTGATAAGCCGGCGGAGGTATTGGATAATCTTATTAGAACCTGGTTCCTATATCTTTATTGAAGGAGGTATATAAATGAAGCGTACGCTATGGTTTTTATTGCTAGCTTCAATACTACTTGTTGCCGGTTGTTCAAAAGAAAAAACTGAACAAACGCCAATCACTGAGGAAGATGAATTAGAAGTTGAAGAAGAAGTGCAGGACGAAGAAGGTCAAGATGAAGAAGACACCAACCAAAATATTGGCGCGGAAAATAAGCCGCCCATCTTTAATATGGATGATGACAATTTAGTAGTGTATGGACTGACTTTGGGCGATTCACCATCAGATGCACAGGCGATATGGGGAGATCCGGAAATCTTGGAGGAAGAGCCAATGGGAGATGCAGACACATATCATTACTACCCTGCTCTCGGCATGACGGTCGGTTACTTCGATGAAAAGCTGACATTTATAGCAGTAGATGCAGATGAAGAAGACCTTAACGAAATCAGCAGTAAATTTAAAGGTGACCATTATAGGAATCCAGAAGGTGATGCTGATTACTTTTTCTCACCTGAAAACGGTCAATTGCTCATTTACGGTACTGTAAACAGCGTTGAAGGTGATACTGAATTGAGATTGCTCATGTCTGATGATAATTTCTTTTATTATGTAAATGAAGGGATTTATGAGAAAGTTGAAGAGGCTCCCTGACATTGATTGTCGGGAACCTCTTTTTTCATTATTTATTTGCAAGTTTACGAATCACTTCTGCTAGTAAGTTCGTTCTTTCTACTAGGGTAGGAATTTCTAAATACTCATCTACACTATGTGCGTTTCCGCCAACAGGACCTAAACCGTCTATCGTTGAAACTCCCATTGCTGAAGTGAAAGAGGCATCTGATCCTCCGCCTGTTGCAACATCAGTTATTGTGATTCCTAACTCGTCACCCGTCTCCTTAATAAGTTCAAGGAACTGAATCGTTTGCTCGTTTTTCACCATTGGAGGGCGATTAATGCCGCCTTCCAGCTTGATTGTCGTGCCAGCAACATCCGATGATGCACATATCTCCCTTACCTTTCGATCAATCACTTCCGCTTGTTCCGCATATGTGATTCGCACATCCACATGGGCAGCTGCTGACGGAGCAATCGTATTGACTGACTCCCCTCCTTCAATTAAACCGACGCTTACACTAATCCCTTCTTCGTGATTAGTCAATGCGTGTAATTTGATGATTTTGTGGGCAAGCTCTTCAATTGCACTAATGCCATTTTGCGGTTCAATGCCTGAGTGTGCGCCTTTTCCAGTCACATAAACGGAATAACGACCTGCTCCACGACGTGCGGTTACGAGTGAACCATCCTTCCTTGCCGGCTCCATAATTAGTGCGTATTTTTTCCCCTCTGCATATTTCTCAATGATTGGTCTTGATGTATGCGAGCCGATTTCTTCATCACCATTTAAGACAATTTGTACCTTTTCAAGAGCACCTTGGTTATTTTTCTTCAGTGCCTTAAGTGCATATAGAAGTGATACTTGGCTCGCTTTCATATCAATAACACCAGGTCCATACGCTCGGTCTCCTTCGATCGTAAACGGCCTTTCACTCGCTGTCCCGTTCCGGAAAACTGTATCCATATGTGCAACAGCTAGCATTGTTGGGCTTTCGCTGCCTTGATACGTAATCACCATGTTATTCCCGTTTTCAGCCTCTTCAATGACCTCGACAGCAAAACCTAATTCTTCATAAGCCTCTTTTAATATTCCACCCACTTTATCAATTCCTGTTTTGTGATTTGAGCCGGAATCGATATTGACAAGCTTCTCTAATAGTGAAAGCATCTCAGTTTGTTTCGTTTGCAAAAATTCCTTCATGATTTCCCATCCCTTCTTCCCCCGTCTGTACAGTAGAGGCATCCGTGTTCAACGGGAAATGGCAAGCCGCGAAATGTCCGGCTTCCAATTCCATCAGTTCCGGTTCAACTAATTCACATTTTTTCTCCGCATAGGGACATCTTGTCCGAAACCTGCAGCCTGCCGGGATATCCACATTACTTGGGATATCTCCTTCAAGAATCACCCTTTCCCGATCCCTAATGTAAGGATCAGGAAGCGGCACTGCAGAAACAAGGCTAACCGTGTAGGGATGCATTGGTTTAGTAAAGAGTTGTGCTTTCGTAGTAATTTCTACTATTTTCCCTAAATACATGACGGCAATCCGATCGCTTATATATTTAACTGCAGGCAAGCCGTGGGCAATAAAAATAAATGTTAACTTATATTCCTTTTGCAGTTTAATCAAAAGATTTAAAATCTGTGCTTGTATAGAGACGTCCAAAGCGGAGACTGGTTCATCACAAATAATTAATTTAGGGCGCAATGCAATCGCACGAGCAATTCCAATACGTTGCCGTTGCCCGCCGCTGAATTCATGCGGAAACCGTTTTCCATACGTCCTGTCGAGCCCCACAGCATCCATCAGCCTAAAAACTTCTTCGCGGATTTCATTTCTCTTCATGTTCGTGTGAGTTTTTAACGGTTCTCCGATAATATCTACGACCCTCATACGCGGGTTCAATGAAGAAAACGGATCTTGGAAGATCATTTGTATGTCGGCACGTGATTTCCGAACCTCTTCTTTCGAAAGGCTGTCCATATCTTTTCCGTTGAAGATGATTTTGCCTTCCGTCTTTTCGAGCAAATTGATCAGTAAATTTCCGGTTGTTGACTTTCCACAGCCCGACTCGCCGACGATTCCTAACGTTTCACCCTCAACGACGGTAAAATCGATTCCATCAACAGCTTTCAGCAGCTTCTTTTTGCCGAAGCCCTCCGATAGCTCAAAATGCTTTTTCAATCCTTCGACTGTCAATAAAGGCGGATGTTCTATGCTCGTCATCATATTAAATAGCATCCTCCTTTTCCTCATACAACCAGCATCTAACTTTATGCTCATAAGCGACTTCTTTCAATACCGGCTCCTTTAATGAACATAAGTCGGTCGCAAACGGACAACGCGGATGAAACTTGCATCCTTTCGGCATATTTGACGGTGTCGGGACCGTTCCAGTAATGGAGGCAAGAACCTCTTCTGTTTCATGAAATTTCGGAGTACTATTGAGCAGACCTTTTGTGTAAGGATGTTTTGGATTGCTGAATAATGTATAAACGTCTGTATGCTCTACAACTTGGCCTGCATACATAACAACGACTTTATCCGCCATTTCGGCGACAACGCCAAGATCATGTGTGATCAAGAGGATAGCCGTACTGTTTTCTTTTGCCAGTTTCTTCATTAGCTCCAATATTTGTGCTTGAATCGTTACATCCAATGCTGTTGTCGGTTCATCCGCAATTAATAATTTCGGATTGCATGATAGAGCCATAGCAATCATGACGCGTTGCCTCATACCGCCACTTAATACGTGTGGAAAAGAATTGAAAACTTTCTCCGCACGTGGGATACCGACATGGCGAAGCATTTCAATGCTTTTCACTTTTGCTGTTTTTTTGTCTACTTTCTGGTGCAATTTAATAGACTCGGATAATTGGTTCCCTATAGTGAATAAAGGATTTAAAGAAGAAAGGGGTTCTTGGAATATCATAGCTATCTCATTGCCTCTCAACTTTCGATACTCTTTTTTTCCGAGTGTCGTTAAATTTTTGCCTTCAAAAAGAATGCTCCCTTTCTCCACTTTTCCAGGTGAATCAATCAATCCCATAATGGAAAGCGAAGTGACACTCTTACCCGATCCGGACTCACCTACGATAGCAAGCGTTTCACCTTCCCTTACTTCAAAAGACACCCCATTTACAGAAGGTATGACACCATGCTCTGTCCTGAAATAGGTATGTAGATTATCCACATCCAATATTGCTGTTCCTGTCTTCATCTCACTGCACCTCCTTAACCTCTGCTTTGCGAACGTGGATCCAACACGTCTCGGAGCCAATCGCCTAAGAAAATAATTCCTAAAACAGTAATTGTAATGGCAACCCCAGGGAACGTTGCCAACCACCAGCTTGTCGCAAGATAGTCACGCCCATCGCTTAAGATCCCTCCCCATGAAACGGTTGGAGGTTGAACGCCTAGTCCTAGGAAACTCAAAGAAGCTTCTAATATAATTGTTGTCGCTACACTCAATGTCGATATGACAATAAATGAGGATATGACGTTTGGAAGCACATGACGACTAATAATCTTGACGTTGCGCACTCCAATTGAACGTGCTGCCCTTACAAATTCCCTTTCCTTTATGGAAAGCGTTTCTCCCCTCACAATCCTGGCGTATGCGACCCAGTTCGTCACTCCGAGAACGATGATGAGTGTCGGTACGCTCGGTCCGAAGACTGCCAAGAAAACCAATGCGAACAAAATATTGGGAATGGATAGGAAGGAATCCACAATTCTCATGAGGATTGTATCCAACCAGCCGCCATAATACCCTGATGCTAGGCCAACGACGATACCGATGATTCCCGCAAGGATAACCGATGCAATGCCTACGAGCAAGGAGACCCTCGATCCGTAGATGATTCTGCTTAATATATCCCGGCCGAGATTATCTGTGCCTAGAAGATGTGCCTTTTCTCCACCCTCCAACCAGGACGGGGGCTTTAACATTTTGGCGGGATTAATGGCAGCAGGATCATGCGGAGCCAAGAAATTAGCGAATGTCGCCACTAAACATACAAACAAGACAATAATAAAACCTACTGTTCCTGTCTTGCTTTTTAAGAGCAGTTTCGTCCACCGGACAAGTATATTCTCCTTTTTGCTTTTTAGTACACCGGCATGGCTTTCCGCAGCATGTGATTGTAGATTTGCAGACATTTGAAAACCCTCCTTAACTGTACTTGATCCGCGGATCCAAAATTCGATAGACAACATCTGCTAATAGATTCATAAAGATAACTAGTATAGCGATAATGAAAACGCTCGCCTGCACGATTGCCATGTCTCTCGTATTTACAGCCTGAATGAGGAGCTGGCCAAGACCTGGCCAAGAAAATACCGTCTCGGTAATTAATGCCCCACCAACTAGTGTTGACGTTTGCAAGGCAGTAATCGTGACTACTGGAATGAGAGAGTTTCTGAAAGCATGTTTATAGACAACAAAGAAATCGCGAAGCCCTTTACTTTTTGCGGTTCTTACATAATCCTGGCTTAAGATTTCCACCATGCTAGATCGGATAAGTCTCGTCATTTCTGCTGCAATCCCAGTTCCAAGTGTGATTGCGGGCAGTATCAAATGCGCGATTGTTCCTCTACCCGATACGGGAAACCATCCAAGAGTGACAGAGAACAACAATATAAGCATGATTCCAAGCCAAAAGTTTGGCATTGCTTTACCAATTACAGCACCACCCGTAGCAAGTAGATCCAACGAAGAGTTTTTCTTTGTTGCAGACCATATGCCAAGTGGAATTGCTATGATGATAGCAATAATCATAGAAGCCGCCGCCAATTCCAATGTGGCTGGCAATCGTTCAAGTACTAACGGTAAAGCATCCGTATTGTATCTGAATGATTTTCCGAAATCCCCTTGAACTAGACCTAACATATACTTGCCATATTGGACGATAAACGGCTGATCAAGCCCTAACGCTATCGTCAATTGTTCAATGTCCTCCTGACTCGCATCCTCTGGAAGCATTAAGGCCACAGGATTTCCCGCTACGAAAACAAGCGAAAAGACAATGAATGAGATGATCAGCAGAACGGGTATGAATTCAAGAATCCGTTTCAGAAGAAATTTAATCATAGTGGCCTCCTTTATTCGATTACATGACGTGTCGCCATAATAAAATACATGGGCCAGGAAATTTTCTCCCCGGCCCAGGCAATCAGGTTTTATTTCCGTTTGATTTTCGGAACGTAAATCATTTCATCCTGAGTAGGATTGAATTCAATTCGGTCGCTCACCCCAGTGTTAATTGTTTCTTGGTAAAGCTGGACATGTGGCACATCCTCTGCCGCGATTTCCTCAATTTTTTGGATTTGTGCTTCACGTTCATCAGGATTCATATTTGTTGCCGATGCGTTTAGCAATTCCTCAATTTCATCGTTCTTATAATCAGTTTCTCCTTCGAAACGTTCTGCACGATACCAGTCAACTGAATAGGCACCATCGAACATGGAGTTGCCTAAACCAAGAAGATATGCATCTTTATTCTTCTTAGCGGTTCGCATTTCAACGAAATTGCTCCATTCCATGAATTCGATGTTAACTTTAATGCCTGCTTGTGAAAGCATGCCAGCAATCATTTCAGTTACTTCGGCATCTTGCAAATAACGCCCGCGAGGCGAATGCAAAGTCATTTCAAAACCGTCCGGATAGCCCGCTTCTGCAAGAAGCGATTTCGCTTTATCGAGGTCATAATTATAGGTGTCATATAATTTAGGGTTATGTCCGAAGTTTCCAGGGCCAACCCGTGTTCGCGTCGGAATTCCGCCTCCCTTCAATGCATGCTCAGCAAGCGAACCATCATCGATGGCATAATCAATCGCCTGACGAACTCGGACATCAGCAGTCGGATAGCCCTCTGTCGCACGTAGAATCAACATAATCGTACGGTTCGAAGTTTGTTTCTTCATTGACGTACCGTCATTTTTATCTACACGATCCCAATCACTAGGTGGAACGTTGACAGCGATGTCGACTCCTCCTGTCAATAGCTCGGAAACCCTTGTAGAGTTTTCTGGAATGACGCGGAAGACAACCTCGTCCCACTCATCTTCTTTTCCTTCGTAATAATCTTCAAAAGGAACCATTACGATCCGGTCGTCCCGAATCCACTCTTTGAATTTATATGGACCTGTTCCAACTGGATTAGAAAGGAAGTGATCCCAGCCATTTTCCTCAATATAATTCTTTGGAAGCATTCCAGAGCCTAATCTTGATAATCTATGGAACAAAGATGGCTCAGGAGCATGCGTCACAACATTGAAAGTTAATTCATCTACAATATCGACTTGTTTAATTTGCTTATAGTTCGGATATTCCTTCAATGTATCGTCTGTTGCAACACGCTCAAGAGTGAATTTGACGTCTTCAGAAGTGAGCGGATCACCATTATGAAATTTCACGCCCTCCTTCAATTTCATTTGTACCGTCAATTCATCCAACTGTTCAAATGTATCCACCAATTCCGGTTGGATGACGTTGTTATCATCCCTCTTGAAAAGATAGTTGAACATATTGTCGTGAACTGCTTCTGTCGATGTATTGTTATGATTGTGGATATCAAAACTTACAATATCCGACCCCATTGCAATCGTTAACGTACGATTATCATCGCTCTTTCCTGCGGATGAATCTCCGCTTCCACCGTCGGTCGAACTTTCTCCCCCACCACTGCACGCAGCTAAAAGTAGCATCATTACAAGCGTGCCTGCGAAAAATAGTAGATTTCTTTTTTTCATCCTCTGCCCCCCTAGTAAACTATTAATTCACTTTTTCGTGAATAATTATTAACAATCTTAAATGAAGTTACATCGAAACACAATATGTTTTTAGAATATAAAAATGAGTTTGATGAATTAATCATTTCTGACTAGTATTTAAGCATCAATACATTGTTTTCAATGTTAACAACTCATAAAACAGGGAATATTTACATCATCACAGTGTGAATAGGAGTTGGAAATTTGAATGTCAATACCTATAGACAAAGGCCTTGATCATACTTTCGATTTACTGACGGAAGGGTATCATTTTATGCGGAATCGTTTTGATGAACTTGGAAGCGATATTTTTGAGACGAGATTGATGGGGAAAAAGATGATTTGTATGACAGGTCCGGATGCAGTGGAATTAATGTATGATGCTTCGCGGTTCCAACGGTCAGGTGCTGTTCCGAAGCGGATACAGAAATCGTTGTTCGGGGAAGGCGGTGTGCAGACGCTCGATGGAACGGCGCATCAAGTTCGGAAATTGATGTTTTTATCGCTTATGACGGACAATGCAATAAAGCGAGTGCATGAATTGACGCTCGAGCAATGGAGATCACGTACAAGGCAGTGGAGAAACGGGCAGAATATCGTTTTATTCGATGAAGCCGAGGAGGTCCTCTGTAAGGTCGCTTGTTTATGGGCGGGTGTTCCGCTGAAAGAGTCGGAAGTGTCACAAAGAGCCTATGACTTAGGAGCAATGATTGACGCATTTGGTGGAGTCGGACCAAGATATCGGGAAGGGCGGAATGCACGGAAACGGACTGAAGACTGGATCCGTTCACTAATTGAGGAGTTTCGTTCGGGGGCAGTCACCGGTGCCAATGACGCGCTAGAAGTTATTGCTACTCACCGTGACGAGAATGGGCAGTTGCTGGATGCGCAAATTGCAGCGGTCGAATTGATCAGTGTCCTGCGTCCAATCGTGGCGGTTGCCCGGTTCATTGTATTCGAAGCACTCGCTCTGCATGAATATCCACAATTCCGTGAAAGGTTGAATGGAGCAGATGATAATTATTTTGAGGCGTTTGCTCAGGAAGTTCGACGCTACTACCCTTTTACACCTTTTCTAGGTGCGATGGTCCGCCATGATTTTGAATGGAAAGGATGCCAATTCTCGAAAGGCGATACGGTGCTTGTCGATATGTACGGAACAAATCACGATCCGAAGAGTTGGAAGAATCCTGAGGTGTTCAGGCCAGAGCGCTTTTTCGAGGAGAAAGTGACACTTTATAACTTTGTTCCGCAAGGCGGTGGAGATCCTGCGCGGGGACACCGTTGTCCAGGCGAGGATATAACCGTCGCGATTATGAAAGCAAGTCTTTCATTTCTTGTAAATGAACTTGATTATACAGTCGTTGAAGACCAGGATTTGTCAATCGATCTTGTCCGCATGCCGACACTTCCGGCAAGTCGCATGGTTATTAAAATTAACTAGCAAATTAAAAAAGATGAGGGAAAATGTAATGTTTTCCTTCATCTTTTTCATCCACCGGTCGATACACCTTGTAAAAACTTTAATGACGGGCCATAACCTTTTTGAGGTACTTCATCTGTCATCTTTTTGATGTATTGCTCGGTACTGTCTGTAATCGATTCATATGTTACGTCTGCTTCCACTTCTACACGGAAGTCAGTTGTGAAGGTAACTACAATCCGATCCTCGTTGCCGCCGTTTTTCTCAACTACGTCGCGTACCGTCTGTTTGAACTTTCCATGGACTCCACCTACATGAATATCCATCTTGGATTTTAACAGACCATATGCGGCCATCCTTGGCGTCAGAATATCATTCATAGCATTGATATATGCAATATCCTTTGCCAGCCCATTATTCTGATACTCTTCTGCCTTTTCGTCAACAAGAACACCAATAGATTTTCCATCGTCTACTTCTAATTGCAATTTCACATCCTCAGCATCGAACTGCAAGTCAAATTCCTCTATCGCATCCTTCGCGGCGTTCACCAATACAGATGTTCCGGCAAGTGCAGCCAATTGTGTAGCATTTGCCGCCTGTTGCTTCACGGCATAAACTTTCGCAATGTTCAAGACGATGACGCAGATGGCGATCGATACGACCATGATCCAAAGCATATAAACTAGTCCGTTGCCCCGTTCATTATTCAAATGCTTCATTCGAGCATCACCTTGCCTGCAGCTTTGGAGTCAATCGCAACAGACATTGTCGTCTTCCACTTTTCAGGGATGAACACTAGAGGATGCTTCGCTGAAATTTTCAAGTCGAAAAGGCCGTTCCCACCGGAAGAGACAGTGACAGTCGCATTTGTAAGCAAGCTGCTATTGCCGATCGATTCGTTTACAGCTTCCCTCGCTTTGATCTCACTGCCCGTCAATGCATACACTTGCGCCCCATCATTCGCAGCGGATTTCAAACTGAGCACCGCATAACCCGAAGCGACGACTTGCCAAAGCAATAGGAAAAACAGGAAATAAAAAGGGAGAATGCCTATGAACTCGATGCTCATCGATCCTCTTTCATTGCGGATGGATTTGAATTTTTTCAGCGTAAACACCCCTTCAATCACTCATATCTGTTGATTTTGTATTGCAAATACCAGATGTGAAATAAAATCAAAAGCACACGGTTGAAAATCTCTTCCCCGGCTTTCTCTTCAATCGCCTCTGCAACACGAAACACAGAATAATATGTAATGCCAAGTCCGATGAATGTGATGATAATATTGAATGTATCCATAAAATCAACACCCATCTCAGTCAGGAATGCGCCTCCGATGACAAAATAGAATGCGAGAAACGCATACATGACAAACAGGAATTTTAACCAGTTGTAATTCAGTTGCACTTTTCCAAGTTGGCTGATCGAATCTCTCCTTGAAATGAACCAATACGGCAAATATACGCCCATTGTCACATTTGTCAACAAAACAGCAATCGCAGTATTTGTCTTTTTAAATGTCAGTTCGCCCATTCTTCTTCCACCTCTTCAGTCATGCTTAGTAGTTTTTCAGATAAAGAGAATACTACAAAAGGAAAAACCACTAATGAAAACACCAGCCTTGTTACGTTGAATGCAACATAATTCATTTCCAAGAAAGAAGTGATATAAAGTACGCCAAACCATAATAATGTAGTAAAACATGACCAAATGATGATTTGAATCCATACTTGCGCAAAATTGTTTAGGTAAAATTCAATGGATGTCTTTATCCAATTGTGTAATGAAGTATCGTGCTGATACATGAAAGGCAATATGAACAACAGCGGGGCAATTACAAACCCCGGAATATAAAATGCGAAAATACCACCATACACCAAAGCAGAAATTAAAATGCCTACTACTAAAATCGGTCCAATCGACCAAACAAAGCTTTTCACCATTTCCTTAAATTCCATTTCTTCATCCACACTTACTTTTTTATATAGTAAGTACAATGGATGTACGAAAATAGCAAATAGCAGGATATTCAACAATAGGTTAACGAGGCTTTCCCTTCCGCCCCAATCGACAGATAACAAGGTTAAGCTATAATTGGAGAAAACCAGCCAAACCGGAACCATCACCAAAATACCGTACCCGATAATCTTTAGTAGCTGTTCATTGTAATAAAATGCAGCCTCTCTCAACTATGAGCCCTCCTTGCTTCTACCTTCCTAAAAACGAACACACTCGCTATTGCAATTGCAGTCGCATTCACAAAACTAAACAGCGCAATATCCGGTTCAAACAACATTGGAAGGCCATAAAAGAATTGAGAAAACAGGGTATTAAAAACAACTAATGCGCATGCCAACATATAAGCAGAAAAGTATGGAAAATGAAATGACCTAGTCAAATACCCTAATAATCCGTATGAAAAAATCATGACAACCGTCGAATGAACCAAAAAGTTCGGAATAGCGAGAACCATAATGAAGCTGAATACAATCATTGCCAATGTTACAATGCCGAGAACTTGTATATATTTCATTTTTCCAAATACCCTTCCTTTACATGGGACTTATAGGCAAGTGAGCTAAATAGAAACATGAGCCAACATGAAAACAGATAAATAATGGTAGAAAAATAAGGCATCATTGTAGTTGTACCAAAGTAATCGAATAAAATCCTGATTGCCGAAATATTACCCCCTACTCCAAGAATTGCAAGCACGAAAGGTATTGTATAAAAAGGGTAGGCGATCCACTTCACCTTGTCCGAATCAGGGTAAACGACTGGAATCTCTGATCGTTGATCAATACGTGCTACAAAGTACATGCCGACAAATACACCAATTAAAAGTAATTGAATTACAATATGATCCTGCAACACTCTGAGCAATGGGAATGCGAAAAAGAAGGTGAAAGCGTACAATTGATACGTGAGTGTCAATTTATACGCTTTCTCCCTATTGGTCGGGAATCGGAATGATAATAGTATTGGCATCGTTAGCAATATAACAAAAATCGCTATAGTCCATACTAGTGCATTGCTATCGTAATCTGGTATAAATATTACAATCGATGCCGCTAGTAGTGGAAGAAAGTATCCCATTATCATTGCCTTGAACGGATTTCCCATTCCCTATGACCCCCAACCGAACTTCTTAAACAAGCTTTTCCCCATATTTACTGCTCCGTCGAATACCTTCTTTGCACCTGCTTCGATTGCACCTGTAATCTTTTTGCCCGTATTCGTTTGGGTAAGTAATCCAAATGCAAGTCCCGCTCCGACCCCTACTACCGTACCTAGTCCTGGAACAACACTTCCAAACGCAGCTCCAGATAGAGCTGCAGCTCCTACACCGGCAGCAGCACTAACTGCTGTTGTAGCAGCCCCTACGATAACGTCCTTTGTTATACCAGCTGCCAAAGAGGTACCTGTCTTACCTTGAGAAAGATTGCTGGTGACACTTAATGCAACATTCAATATGCCATTGCCTTTCATAATTGTCTTCATTTTGAAGAAATCTTTGTTCGGCACCCAGTTGTTCTTAAAATATGATTTGACATCATTAACAATCTTTTTTGGTGATCCGATTTCCTTCATGAATCCACTTATGTGTTTCTTCTTGATCTCTTTACCATCCCGAGGCTTATATACTCCATCGTTATTACCGATGATGACGTCTTTCCTATTGTCAAATGAGTTAAGATAATCAGAGTACCGCTTATTCACCCATTTGCTAAAACGATTGTCGCCTTTTAGAATTTGGGCCTTTCCATTAACGCGATACAGATTTCGATTTCCCTTGTGCGTTTTCAAATCTGTAATCTTGAATCCTGCAATCATCGATAACGTACCATCTAAAGCTTTAAAAAAACTTTTTTGATAACTATTTAAAGACTTGGCATGCTCTGCAAGACTTTTTTCCTCGCTATCCGGAGGGGCATTTTCTCTAGTAGGACCTCCACCTGTCGAATTACCGGAAGTCCCGTCACCCGAACCAGTTGAACCGCCAGATGAATCTGTTCCGTCACCTGAACTGTCACCACTGTTCGGACCGTTGCCTTCAGTGGATCCATTTCCGTTCGGGCCATCTCCTCCTGTAGAACCGTCTCCACCATTCGGACCGTTACCACCAGTGGAACCGTCTCCGCCATTCAGGCCGTCGCCTCCGGTGGATCCATCTCCTCCATTCGGGCCGTCGCCTCCCGTCGAGCCTTCCCCGCCGTTTGGACCGTCGCCTCCAGTAGAACCGTCTCCGCCATTCGGACCGTCGCCTCCGTTAGAACCGTCTCCGTTATTCGGACCGTTACCACCATTTGGACCGTCGCCTCCGGTGGAGCCATCTCCTCCATTGGGACCATCACCGCTGTTCGGGCCATTGCCTCCTTCCGGACCGTTGCCGCCGGTTCCAGCGTTACCGCCGTTTGGACCATCGCCTCCGGAAGGACCATTACCGCCGTTTGGACCGTTCCCGCCAGTTATATTGTCACCAGAGTTGCCGGAGTTCCCTCCATTCGGGCCTTCACCGCCGCTCACCACTTCTCCGGTTGCAGGGGGTTTTCCGTTAAAGTTTGGAACTTGCCCGTCAGTCGGCGTCTGTCCTCCCGAAATGTTATCTCCTGCTTTTAGGAATTCACCGTATTCTGTACCGTTCAATGTACTAGGAATCAAAAATAATCCATTGTTCTGTGCGGTTATAGGAACGATGATCGTCCCAGAAGTTAGAGTAAAGTTGCCCTCAAATGAGTTGCCATATTTGTAGACCTCTCCAGGGGCCATGAATTCGCCGACTGTCATAGGCTGAACACCCGTGATTGGCTCGCCCCCGGTAATCGGTTCTGTAATATCAATTGCTTTTCCAGCTTTCAACCAGTCTGCCATTGCTATTCCAGGCAATACTGTCCATGACAAGATGATTGTCAGCATGAATATGGCGTAGAATCTCCTTATCCGTCTACTATTCAAGTTCATCCTCCTTTCTTAATCAGGAGAGTTTTGTAAATACTTTTCTTCGAGTGCTTGAATCGCTTTGCTGTATTCCATTTCATTCATCTGCTTTAAATCGGCTTTAAGAGCATCGTATTGTGATTCAATCCAATCATGGTATTCCGAGTTTTTTGAACGGAGATAATCATGACTTTCACGGGACATGATTTTCTTCGTCTGATAGAAATATTGCAGTGTGAAGCCGACTTGAGATCTCTCGTCTAAACTTTTTCTGTATTCATCCACGTCATAACCAGATATCTCCAATCCTTTTTTCAGCTTCTGATGTTCCAGACTGGTTGTCTCCTTCTTTTTCCACGCTGCCCACTGATTTGCTATTTCGTTCGCTTGATCCAACTCTTTTTGAAGGGAAGCAGCATCTTGAACGTCTTGATATGTCCCTTCAACCGCATTGGCAACCTCTTTCAATTGGCGTTGTCCATCATGATCGACATTGAATCCAATAACATTGATAATTGGCGTGATTTCGGAATCATATAGAGCTTTCGCAGCCGCAACCGGATCATCATCGCACGTCGATATGCCGTCACTGACGAGATAAACGATATTCGTGTTATTTTCTCCGTTGAAATTAGCTAAGTCCTTCTGTGCTTCTGTTATGGCAAGCTCAGTCGGCGTCCAACCTGCCGGCTTCACTTGATCGAGAGATTGTTTGAATGCACTTTTTTCATAAGGTTGTAGTTGGTAGAGCAAGTCGCTGCTCGAGCAGGACATCGCCTTGTCGGCAGAGCTTCCAGTCCCTTTGTGTCCATAAACACGAAGACCGACATTCGCTTCCTTCGGCAGATTTTCGACGAATTGGACGATTGCCTTTTTCGCCGCTTCCATTTGTGTTTGGCCACCGATATTTTTCCCCATGCTGCCAGAACCATCTAAAATGACGAGAACATTCATATTTTCCTTGAATTGCATTCGCGGATTCTCAATATCCGGGCTGCCAATCGACTGGAATTTCAATTTTGCGATCAGCTCATCAGGACCTTTGTAATCTTGTTGGAAGACTGCGAGCAATTCATTGTAATAATGATCCAATTCATTTTGGGAACGCTCTCCTGAAATGTCAGGCAAATGCTCCGTCAACTCATCAATTTTCTTTTGTCCCTCTTCATCGAGGATAGAGATAAATTCCGTGTATCCAGCAGGCAATGCCTCAAGTTCCGCCAATGATTGGGGCAGAGGAGCCGCAGCCACTTCTTCAACTGCATCTTCCTCGGATACCTTATCATCTTCGGCATTTCCTTCGCTCTCTCCGTTGTCATCGATTTTGTCTGACGTTGTTGGCTCATCTGCGACAACTTTTTCATTTTCCTTCTTATTATCACTGCATGCTGCTAACACTAAAAGGAGCATGAGCATGAGGATGAATGCAACATATCTTTTTCTATTCATGACTACTCCTTATCCCTTGCGATTCGTATTAATCTCCACCTACCATACCGTCAATTTTTGTAACGATCTTCGTTACCAATTTACCGATACTCTCCTTCTCACCACTCAATGCAGTCGATAGAATACCTAACACCAAAATTAGCAAAGCCGCAATCCCTAACCATTCAAGCGACTGCGCTCCTCTTTCGTTTTTTACCGGAAACATCATTTTTGTCCAAGCCATCATCAATTTTTCTTTCATTTTCAATTCTCTCCTTGAAATAAATGTATTTTAGTTGAATAACTCAAAAATCCCTTTGTTCTGATTGAATATATTTATAATCATCAAGCCTCCGATAAGGACGAGGGCAGAAGGCAGTACGAGGAAAGTAGTCACTAACGTCACTTTCGGCGAAGCTTTAGCCGCCTTCTCCTTGATCATCTCTTTTTTCAGTTTCCTCATCTCTTCGGCTTGTTGTTTAAACGTGTCCGCAATCGGAACACCTAGGCGCTCCCCTTGCATTAAGGATTTGATTAGTATCTGAAATTCCTTGCTGTCATTCCGCTCAAGCAATGATTTATAAGCCTCTGCCCGTGGAACACCGACACTCAATTCTTGGATGAAGCGACCAAATTCCTCTTTGACCGGCCCTTCGAAATAATGAACGATGTCGCGAAGCGCCTGATCCATCCCAACCCCCGCTTGTAACGTGACACTCATCGTATCGAGGAAGTCAGGAAGCTGGTATGAAATCTCCTCTTGCCTTTTATTCGCCTTCGATCGGAGCCAAAAGACAGTCCCTACAAAACCCGCAATCGGCATAAGAATTAGCATAAATTGGGACATCGGAAATCCGAGGATGAATAAAATGCCTCCCATGAAAAATCCTGCAATCAGCATGAAAATCTTCAACCCTTGGAAACGTGCGACAGTCAATCCATACGGATATCCTGCTTGAATGAGCAGCTTTTTTACCTCTTCGTTTTCACTGAAGAAATTGATACGTTGCCCGAGATCGGAAAAGTCATCAGCAAACTTAAATAATTTCTCCAATATTTTTTCTTTACGTGATTTCTTTTTACGGATCCATGTTTCGATGTAGACTGACTCGGTAATTTCTTCACGTAAACTACGTTTTGCATTCAAATATACATAGTAAGCTCGTAACGAGATTCCGATTGTTGCTATAACTAAAAAAGTAAATAATGCAATTACGCCATCCATTCATTCACACCCTGATATTCGTAATTTTCCTGACGATGACAAATGTCAGGACCGTCCCGAAGAGGAAGAACGTCAATAGGATCAATCCGATTCCTGAAAATAATGGATCAAGGAAACCTTCAATAATATTGTTCATCATAAGCACTAGGAAGATCGGGATAATCGGAACGAGTGTAGATACATATCGTTGCTCCGCGGTCATCGTCTTCACTTCTTGCTTTAAAAGCTTCCGTTCATCCAACGTTTGGCTCATTTCCTCAAGCACTGCGGACAAGTTGCCTCCCGCTTTTTTTTGGATAAGCATCGTAGCTGCGAACAGTTGGAATTCCTTATGGTCAATCCGTCTTTCCATCGTTCTAAGCGCTACAGGGAATTCAATGCCTAACGATAATTCATGGGCCATCCGTTTGAACTCTCTTTTTGCCGGCTCATTGATTTCCTGCGTGACCAGTTGAATTCCCTGATTCAATGTCATCCCTGACCGGGTTGAATTTGCGAGTATTCTGCATATTTCGGGCAACTGGTCAATGAGCATCTGTTTCTTCTTGTTTTTTCGTAGTAGGAATAGAAGCCGTCGTGCCCCTTCAATAAGCAGCATTCCAATAACCAGGGCTGGCAATAAATCCAGGTTGAATAAGTTGACTAGCATGAAGACGATTCCCATGTACCCGACAATAAGAGCACCAAAGAACTCGGATGGGGTGAATGGAATGTTGGCGTCCGCGAGTTTCGGCTCCAATTCCTTCGCAGTCTCTGTCTCATCAAATTTCGTACCGATTAAGATAATGACACTTTTTCGCTTTTCACCATCCAAATAAAACTGTTCGACTTCCTTCCGCCACTCTCTTTTCGACTTTCGGTAATCCAGCAAGAAATAGACTGCAATCAGGAATATGAAGACAGTCGCAGCGGCAACGAATGCTGCTACCATGTCGCAACCTCCTCTTTCACTCTGAAGTCCGACTTATCCATATGGATGCCGAAAATCTTGAGGCGATCAAGGCAAGCAGGAATTTCGCCGGTTGCTGTGAAGTGTCCAAGGACTGTCCCGTCTTCCAGCATGCCGGTCCGCTTAAATTTAAAGATTTCAACAATCCGAAACGTGCCATCGTCTTCATTTTTCTGCACTTCCGAAATCGAGATGATTTTACGGGTACCGTCTGTTAAGCGAGTCGCCTGGATGATGATATCAAGCGCTCCGACGATGTATTCACGAATGACAGTCGATGGGAGATCCATTCCTGCCATGATGACCATGGACTCAACACGTCGCATCGCATCTGCAGGGGAGTTAGCATGCACTGTTGTCAAGGACCCTTCATGTCCCGTATTCATTGCCTGAAGCATATCGAACGCTTCCCCGCTTCGGACCTCTCCGACGATGATTCGGTCTGGACGCATCCGCAGAGCGTTCCGTACGAGATTACGAATCGTTACTTCTCCACGGCCTTCCACGTTCGCTGGCCGCGCTTCCATCCCAACGACATTCGGCCGGTCGAGGCGTAGCTCGGCGGAGTCTTCAATTGTGATGACCCGTTCGCCATGCGGAATAGCTGTAGCGACGACGTTCAATAATGTCGTCTTCCCTGAGCCCGTACCTCCGGAAATAAGGGTGTTCATCTTTCCTTTCACGACACCTTGCAGGAACTTTGCCATCGTTTCATTCAATGAATCGAACCTGAGCAGATCCTCCATTTGGAAAGGTTCTTCCCGGAATTTCCGGATTGAGACTAATGTTCCTGATAGGCTGACTGGCGCAATGACGGCGTTAACACGGCTGCCGTCGGGCAATCTGGCGTCAACCATCGGGGAGCTTTCATCGACACGCCTTCCTAATGGGGCAACAATCCGATCGACGATATGCCTGACGTGTTCATCGTCTCTGAATGCGACATCCACCATTTCAAGGCGACCCGCTCTTTCGATATACACCTCATCGAATCCGTTGATAAGGATTTCCGTTATCGTTGGATCTTTGATGAGCGGCTCCAGCGGCCCATATCCGACCGCTTCGTCGAGAATTCTTGTAATCAACAGATCTTTATCATTCCGTGAGATGATCACTTTCTCTTCGGACATGAAATGGGAGACATATTGCTCGATTCGTAGACGCATTTCCCCTGATGACAATTGGGTTAGCGCCTCCAGATTCGTATCTCTCAGCAATCTCGCTTTGTAATGGTCGACCAATTCATCGACTAGATGATTTTCATACTTGTAATTCGTTGAACTCTGTTTTGCCAACTTCTCTTTGCGCCGTTCGAATAAAGAGCTCATCCTTCACCACCTCCTACTGCTTTGCGACTTGACGGGCGAATTTCCGAATATCTTTTGCAAACGGGATCAGTTTTCTTTCCTTAGCTTGCTTCCGTATTGGCTGCCCCTGATTAATGAATGATTGAAGACCTTTTGTATCCTGCCTGATCGAAGCGATAATTGGGTAGCGCAATACATTTTTTAAATCCTTCTGTTTCACTTCGTAGTTCTTCGATAATTTATTCAGAGCGATTTCCATCCTGCTCGTAAGGACGAGCCCAAGTCTTTCGGACAGCTCCTCGTACTGCTTCATAATTTTCAATGAAGGGGTGTCCGGAGTAAGAACATAATAGATCTTATCCGACTCCTCCATCGCTGTTACGACTAGTCCATTGATGGTGGAAGGCAAATCGACAACAACATAATCGAATGATCTCCTGCACGTTCTAAGCAGTCTTGCGATGAATTCCTCATCTAGCGTTTCCAATATTTCTGCATCACACGGACTGATCAGCACTTCCATTTTTGAATGCTCCTGCGTTTGAGAGACGTTTCTAATATGGCTTTCATTCAACTCTTCAATAACCGGTTGCAAGTCTGCAAGTGAACGGTTTGATTCAATGGAGAGCAACGTTTCCACGCCACCGAATTGCCCGTTCAAATCGATGAGTATCACTTCTGCAGATGACTCGAGTTTCATCGTCTGGGCAAATGAAGCGGCAAGTAATGAACAACCGCTTCCGCCTTTCCCGCTATAAAACGAAATGATCTTCCCTCTACCGCGACCGAAAGTCGGTGTAGCCGACTCTTCGTTCTTTGTTTGTTTAGTGGCATAGCTTTTGACGATATTCGGGAATCTGCTTGAGAAGAGGCCTGCCTCTTCAGGAAAGACGAAGAATTCATCAGCACCAGCCCTCGTCATGTTGCGAAGTAAGCCGAAGTCGGATTCATTCGCTATGAACAGGATGAGTGCATTCGGATTGATGATCTTCAGCATTTGAACAACTTCGACGGATGTATCGGTATCCGTTTGGCCAAAAACGACGATATGCGCCATTTCCCGGTTCATTTCCCTCACTGCTTCGTTCGAACGTACACCAATGACTTGCTCCGACTTTGTCTCGGCAATGGTCTTTAACTGCGACATGAGTGCATCCTCATCGGAGACGATCATAATATTCAACTTATTTTCCAACTGCCTCACCCTTCGATAAGTGACTGTTCACCTTTATTCTCCTGAATCTTCCGTCTTCTGTTTTGTTGCTTGCTCCGTTTTATCAGTAGTACCTTCTTTATTCTCTGGTTCTTTCGCTGCCGAACCTTCCGTCTCTTCTTCAGGCTTCTCTTTCGGTTCTTCCTTCACTTCCGATTTTCCGTCACCTTCAGAAGTCTCTATTTCGTCTCCAAATGACGAAGCCTGTCCGACGTTTGCCTTCAACACACGGATATGTTCTGCGTAATTTTGCATATGTATTAAACTTGGTGCCTCATCAGCCGTCACTTCTACTGCGATGCCGGAGAAGCTGTCATTCGTCCCTTGCGCATATGCGACTAACACGTCTTTCATGAAGACCTCTGTCTTTTTCTTCCCATTGTTATTTGTCGATACGATGATATCGACGCGGTCCAAAGCCGTCAGCACTTGATCGAACTGGATCTTATCCGTCCGATACATCGTGACGAGGCGATTATTGGCATCCTGCAGATTAGAAACTGGTTTGATCATGTTTTTTGTAATGATATCCCCTGGATTCAATGGAACGATTGATACTTGATGTTCGAATTCATCTGCGGAAAGAATATGGCTGTCCGTTACGAACTTATTGGGGATATCCATTTTCGTCACTTGTGAAGCTTCAATCGGTGAACGGGAAGGAATCGACCCTTTCGCAATATAAATCGATGTCATGCCCCCTAACTCCGCATTCAATTCTTTGACCTTTTCCAGCACGAGATAACCTGTCACAGCAGCTAATATGAAGGCCAATATCAAAAATATAGCTGCACGCCTCTTTGCCTCTAACATCCCAATCCCTCTTTCATCCTACCGAAATCCAGAAACCTTCCGTCTTTCATCCGATTGGCAGATTCCTATGTTCATAATTAATATCATTGTGAAGAATGTATGTCAAAACAGTGACGGATGCACTCGAATTCCACTAAGACAATAGTCATTGGACCAAAGGGAAATTGTAACTTTGAAAGATTTACCAAAAGGCTTTCACTTTTAATCCTACAATGGAAAATAAGGTCGAATAGCATAATTTTCGATACGTTTCGCAACTAATGAATCATTTTCCATAATTTGAAAATCTAGAATTTAAGATAACTTATTTCAAGACTATTGTAATGCTGGCTAAATTGCTTTTTTTGTATGCTAGAAGGATTCTTATCGTTATTTTTGTATAGGAATGTAGCTATATGTGTTGGAAATTTAAATGAAATAGTAAAGTACTTTTAGAGGGACAAAAAAGGACCAGAGTATATTTCACCCCTGGTCCACTCTTTATTATGATGCTTTTTTCAGATTGCTAGAACCGGCAGTTTGCCAGATTGACTGCACCCATTCAGGATGATCGATGAAAGGATTCCGGTTGCCTTGAATTTGCTCGATCACATTGTTTCTGTTCATTTCAAATGCATCTACCGGATCCATTTCATGCCATTCCAATAGTACGGAAAGTTTTCCATGATATGGATTGCTGCCATTGTTGAGCAGTTCATTCAACTCCAAATCAACACGGTCGCCCGCTTCGTAACGGGTTGCCATATAGAACAGCATCCTCGCTACATCACCTTTTACACGATCCGGTGGTTCCCATGAATTGGCGGTTTTGAAACACCCATCACAGCCCTTCACCGAGCTGCCGCCATAGTCGAAATCCAAGTTGCCGCGTGCACTGTTCACTTGGACGTCGGTCGGACGCAAATGGTGGATATCCGTTCCAGGCCCTTTGCTTGTGCCGAAGTCGCCGTGCGATTTAGCCCATACATGCTCCCGATTCCAGTCGCCTACATTTCCGCCATTCCGATCTTTGGAGCGGGGTTCACCTGAATAGAACAGAATAACGTTATTCGGGTTGTTAGGATCTTTATCCGTCTCCTTCAACGCTTCCCATACTTCTGCATAGGATAGCTGGCGGTGATCGGAAATGATATCGTGAAGAGCCGCCTTCAATTCCTGCCCTTCTTTGCCAATTGCATTTTTGTAATAGCCATCCGCAGGCACTTCCACTTTTGTGACAGTGACTGAGAAGCTTGCCGTTACGGATTTATCCCCATCTTTCGCCGTCACTCCGACGATGTG
The DNA here is from genome assembly GCF_051966875.1 of Sporosarcina sp. SAFN-015. Classification (GTDB taxonomy): domain Bacteria; phylum Bacillota; class Bacilli; order Bacillales_A; family Planococcaceae; genus Sporosarcina. The sequence continues at coordinate 339,224 of NZ_JBQCKP010000004.1, forward strand.
CGTTCCTTCCTCCAATTGCAAAGTCAAGATGTTCGTATTTAAATCGATTGTCCCTTTCGTCGCGGAAAATGTCAGCTTGTCGCCGTCCGGGTCAGTGAAATATTCAGAGAGAGCGATTGAAATCGCCTCGCCGACTTTTGCTTGCTTGTTCGGAATCGGTTTCGTAATAATAGGCGCGTTGTTCACTGCCGGCACATTAATTCTCTTGCCTTTCGAGTTGTAAAAAATGATGTCAGATTGGTTTGCACCTTTGACAAAATCGATTTTCTTAATATTTTCAGCACCTCGAATTTCGAGAGGATGTGTGCCTTCTACGATGACATGGCCCATTTCCGTCCCTTTCATGTCAACGATCAAGCCTTTTTTCTTTGGCTGCAAAATGACGGTATTCGTTTTGAACCCTTCACCCGTCAGTTCGGCATAGTCCCCTTTCAAGTACATGCCGTCCTTCAATGATGATTGCGCGTCCATATAAACAGAGACACTCGGCTCCGCAATCATAATTTGCTTTTTATGTTCATTGATGAGATTGTATACTTTTTTAATTGGAACAGGCTCCCAAACGACTGGAGCTTCGAAGCCGATTTGCACCATGACAGGATCATGATCACTTGCACGTCCCGCCATGTCCGTAAAGTCTGCGTTAATGTGTAAAATGTCGATTTCTGTTTGATCAACCAAATTATTCGACACTAAAATATGGTCGAGTACTTGAGAGTTTCCTTGATAAACGTACGAATAGCGGTCAGCCGGTTCGACGTGGTTGATCATATTCGTCATTAAGCTTCCTTCGTGGATTTTCAATGCATCCGCGAATTGGTAGTCATTGAAATCTCCGAGGGAGACGATATTCGCTTCCGGATTATCTGTTTTAATTTCAGTAATGAAATCATAAACAAGCTGTGCAATCTGTTTCCGCTGCACTTCGCTTCCATAGACCGGCGGCTGAATGGATCCGAATAAAGGAGTATCTCCTGATTTGGAATTCCAATGGTTCACGATTGTGATGACCGACTCGCCTTGGAAATCAAATTGTGCAGCGAGCGGCTTCCGGCTGCTGTTGAACGCTGGATCATTCGGAGCGATACGCCCAGGATTAAGTGTCAACTTGCCGTCCTCATAGTGAGCCGCTGTCGTTGCATTCCCGCTCGGATTGCCTTCTGTCAACGAAACGCGTGCAGGATTGTATAGGAAGCCGACGCGGATATTGGCGTTTGGCTGTCCGCCATCCTCGTTGTTTACCGGGTCGATATTGACATATTCATACTGGACACCACCCGCATCGACAATCGCTTGAATGAGGCGTTCATAGCTTTCATTCGCACGGGAATCGCCTGCGTCCGGTCCATTATTATCCTGTACTTCGGTTACGCCGATAATGTCAGGATTTTGCATGTCCTGTACAAATGCTCTAGCTAATTTCTTCGCTTTGTCATTTGATGTCGTTTTTGTATTGTTCGAGAAGTTCTCCAAGTTGTAGGAGGCAATCGTCAGCTTGTCAGCATCTTTCACAATCGTCGTCTTCTCCGGAATAGCTGCACCTTTCGAATGCGCTTGCTGCATGTCACTCAAAGAAGTGTAGATTTTGTAGTTTTGGAATGAATAGCCGACTACTCCTGTAATCGGTCCTTCGAATCGGTCTCCTGTTGCAACTTCGAAATCACGTGCCGGCCCGTTTGGCTCGAGTCTGAATTGCACCCTCTCAGCATTTTGATCATTTTCCTTGTAAAGGAGGCCGCCATGTATTGTTTCTGTTGCGGTATTTTCAAATACCGTTACAAGGTCGCCATGTTCTTGAGGCGCTACCGCTTTCACGTTGCCGACTTGTACGAGCATCGCTTCACGGCTTTCCCAGAAATCAGCGGCATATGTTGTCGGATCAAATTCAGTCAACTGATGGCTGGCAATTTTCTCTTGTGGCAAATTCTCTTCATTGATAATGAATGGAGTTGGAAGCGGGACATTGCGCTCGATAATCCGCACCTTGCCTCCACGGTCGTCACGGACGTTGATCTGTGTCGTTTTCAAGTCCGTTTCCTGGCGGTCCGCATATCCATCGATTGCATATTCGCTCACTGATCCAGTGACGGAAACTAAATCTCCTATCGCTAGATTCCAAGCATCCCTGCCACTATACAATACGATCGCTTCGGACGTATTTAAATCGCCGTCTCGCTTATCATCGGGAGTTTGGATGTGATAATATGTCGAGCCGTTCAGCTCATATTTGTACGTGACAATCCCTTCGATACCTTCAACAACTTGCCCGTCAAATGGAGATGTATGTCCTTCTCCTTGTATATCATGGATTTGCAGGCTTTCCGTAATGGTATACGTGAAAGTCGATACGTCGCCAAAACGCCCATCATCCGTTTTCACGACTGCCTTCACTGTCGTGTCTTCATGGATATCAATCGGCGAAGAATATGTTACCCCGTTTTCGATCGGATTCGTTCCATCCAATGTGTACAAAATTTTTGCGCCAGGCATAGATGTCGTCAAGGAAACCTTCACACCACCTACGAACGTTCCGCTAGCTGGATTCGCATTGACGGGTTGGATGACCGAGCTGTCTACGATAATATCCAACGTCGAACGCGGTATAATCTGATAATCATTGTCGAACTGCTGGACGATTCCAGTGATTGAATCATAAGCTGTCCCGACAGTGAGTCCTAGTGACGCCGTCTCATCACGAACGATGAATTCACCCGTTCCATCTGTCGCTGTAAAATTTGCCCAGCCGCTGCCAGCTTGTTCATCCGATAGTATGGCGTTATTTACAGTGACAAGTTGCGATTCCGTAGCTTCACCGACTTCTGATCCAGTAATGATAATAGGTTCAGGAGTTCCGGTTCCTGCGGTAACATCAATAATCGTTGCGCCATCCAACTGCAGCAAGCCACGGTAATCGGCTAGCTTTCCCGTTAATGTGACTTCATCACCGACTTGCACATTCAAACTTGTCGGCCTGACAGCGATTCCACCTGTCTCATCCTGCACTGAAATCGTATTTTTCAATTTGGCCGCAACAGTTCCTTTGATTGTTACCGTTTCTCCAAGTGCCTTCGTGCGTGCATCTCCGATTGTTGAAATGTCATCGCCTGGCTCTTCAGGATCTCCCGGTTCGCCAGGTTCTGAACCGTCCATTTCATGAGCACCTAAATAATTGAATGTATCTTTCGGATAAGCCGTCCACTCATCACCGCTGCTAAATGCATCCCCAGGATTCGTATCTCCGCTCGTTATGGAAGCGTTCCGAATGAGTGTCACATCCGTTCCCCAGTTTGACCGCACCCCAACTTGACCGAATGAATCAATGGCCGTGCCGCCTTTTTTAAGAACGAGCGCATCATCTCCATTGAAATTAATGACGCTCGTGTTTTCAAAATTTCCTTTATCCTTTATTTCCGAAGCTGCATCACGATGGTATAAAACATACGTCTCCCCATCATTCAATGTACCTGACAATGCCAGTTTCGCAGTCGCCGCAGTTGCACCGTTCGCATACAGCTCCAGCGAATAACTGCTCAAATCAACAGCCTGTCCCGTTCCGTTATAAAGTTCAATCGCTTTGTTGAAACTGCTGCCTTCAACGTATTCAGAAATGATAAGATCCGTTGCCACCGACTCCGCATTAGCAACGGCAGGAATTGACGGCACAACAACCGTTGTAGCAAGTCCAGCCGCCAAAAAAGCATTTAAATGCTTCTTCCACCTTTTACTACGCATAAAACCATTCTCCCTTCATCTTTGAAAATATGGTGAACTGCGTGGAGATTGACCGCAAACCGCTCCCTTCCCATAAAAGTTTAGTAGACTAATAGACTGCACACCTATCGTATCATTGCATCTATAGTGAGACCATGCGACTTTTTGTAATATTTCGCTATTATTACATCAAACTTTCGACATATTTTTCACGGATGGATTTGTGAGATTAGGCGCAATGGCAATGGGATTGTTAGTTGCGTTGCGTGGGGCGTTGATTGTGTTGGGGACTGAGTTTGATTGTGTTGCGCGAGTTTGATTGCGTTGTGAGCCGCGTTGATTGTGTTGTGAGCTACGTTGATTGCGTTGCAGGCCATGTTGATTGTGTTGCTCGAGTTTGATTGTGTTGCGTGGGGCGTTGGTTGTGTTGCGCGAGTTTGAATGCGTTGTGAGCCGCGTTGATTTCGTTGCGAGTAGTCCTATTTTTGTAACCAAAAAACTCCTTAGCCCAATCGGACTAAGGAGTTTTCAATTATACGGTAAAAAGCTCTTTCGCTTCTTCTACACCTTTGCCATCAACAATTTCCTGGACTTCAGAGCCATCCAATGTCTCTTTTTGGAATAAGACATTGACCAATTCCTCAAACTGCGCAGCATTTTCCTGGATAAGCGTTTCAGTTTTTTGCAATGCTTCACCGAAGAGAGCTTGCATTTTCAATTCCTTTTCACCTTTATTGAACGTCAGCATGAACCCTTCTTGAAGCAAGCCCGTGTCTACCATCCGCTCAATAATATCCTTCGCCTGCTGTACATCGCCACTTACGCCGATGCTATGCTCTCCGAGGTAAAGCCGCTCCGCAACGCCCCCCGCTAGAATCATGCTCACTTGATCGAGCAGCTCGCTTGCTGTCTGCAAATGCAGCTCCTTCTGAATCGGAGCCACATAGCCAAGCGCTTGTCCACGCGGAATAATTGTCGCTTTCCGGACAGAACCCGGCTTTGTTAGCGCTGCGATTAACGCATGGCCCGCTTCATGGATCGCGACTCTTCTTTTCGTATCAGGATCGTTCAACGTTCGCGACGTGCTGCCAAGAATCGTCCTATCGATTGCGAAATCGAGGTCGCCTTTACCAATCTCATCACGGCCGTCACGGATTGCCCGTTTGCTCGCTGTTTCAAATAAAGAACTTAACTCCGCGCCGGAGAAACCTGACGTGCTCTCAGCCAATACATCCAATGATGCATACACTTCTTGAGCTAACAGTCGGCCTTTCGTATGGATGTCGATAATTTCACGACGGCCATGCGTGTCCGGTAGCGGTACATTGAATGTATAATCGATACGACCGGGACGAAGGAACGCTTCATCTAGCATGTCTTTACGGTTCGTCGCCGCGATGAACAAGATCCCATCATTATCGTTGCCGCCATCCAACTGTACAAGCAGCTCCGTCAATGTCTTTTCGGACTCTTCACCGCCATGCTCTTTCCGTTTGCCTGCTAACGCGTCAACTTCATCGATAAAAATTACGGCCGGACGATTTTTACGGGCATTTTGGAATAATGTGCGCACGCGAGAAGCGCCGACCCCGACAAACAGCTCCGTGAATGCAGATCCGCTGGAAGAGTAGAAAGTAGCACCGATTTCACGGGCGATTGCTTGGGCAAGCAATGTTTTTCCAGTCCCCGGAGGCCCATACAGAAGAATCCCTTTTGGCGCTTGAATACCGACTTGTGTTGCACGTTTCGGATCTTTGATGATCGAAAGCGTCTGGTGAATCTCTTCCTTCATCTCTTCCGGAAGCCCACCGATATCGTTCAGCGTAATATTAGGAAGTGGTGTCGCCTTCGAAGCTCCGTTCTTCATCGAAGAAACGCCGACCCCGAGCTTCCCTTTCTTGTGTAGAATAACCAATGTCAAAAAAGCTGCTAAGATTAAACCACCGATAATCAAACCATTATATTGGCTTGCATCGGCAAATGTATATGAAAGATTATATTTTTCAACTAATTGTTCTGCAAGTTGGCTTTGTGGACGGACTTGTGTTACATACAGTCCATCATTCGTTTCCAGATGCAAACTGCCATCAGCCTTTTCCTTCAAGGACAACGGCTTTCCTTCTTGAGCCTGAATCGTCTTCTCAAATTCAGAAAACGACACATTCATTCCTTTATTTGCACCCGAGACATACCATCCGACACTTGCTGCAATTCCAATGACCAAAACGACAAGGACGACAATCTTCGTTGCAAATTTTGAATTCGGCTTCAAGCCATCCCCAACTCCCTTAAGAAAGATATTTTTATTATATAGGAAATAGAGTCATGTAAACAACAAGAATGATGTAGAATTAGTGACAATACTATTGCGATAACTGGCTTGCTTGCAGGTTATATCCGTAACCATCAATTTATCCCATTATAAAAATATACTATTTTTCCAGCTAAAGATATTTCCCCCAATCAATTATTTAATGAAATTCTTAATTTATAAAACAAGTAGAAATTCGTCGGAAAAAGCATATTTCCCGGGGAATATGTCTAACTTCCATGCTCATTTTCACACAATGCTTGTCTTTTACTTGAATGTATGTTATAGTTAATTAGTTAACGCCATAGTAACTTTTAATTTGACATGGCATTCTACGTACTGTTTTTGAGGACACTTATTCACACTGGCGCGGCTAAAGGGTCGCAAGGACGCAAGAGAAGGTAGGGCTTGCGTTGCTTAAGGATAGAAGACATCCAGTGGAAAATGACCGCGGCATTGATCATTTTCAATAGAATCCGGATCACGGATCTTTAGATGGACATAAACTTCAACAATAAAAGTTACTATACAAAATAAGGGTTGCTTCTCAACATGAGAGCAACCCTTTTCCAATTTATTAATATATGCGTTCTTCTGTTTCCGCATCGAAGAAATGTGCTTTTTCCATGTCGAATGCGAGCGGAATCGTGTCCGATGGACGGATCGATGTGTCGGAATCGATTCTTGCGATGAAATCATGTCCATTCAACGCTGCGTATAAATACGTCTCAGCACCCATCAGTTCCGCCACTTCGATTGTCGCTTGGAAAGTGGCCTTTCCATTCAATTCGATGTCAGACGCTTTCGTATAAATATCTTCCGGACGGACGCCGAGGATTAATTCCTTCCCTGCATACCCGTTCTCTTGCAGCATTTTGCGTTTCCCTTCCGGAATGAATACCTTTGTGTCCCCGATCGCGACGCCTTCCTCCGTCATTGTCCCTTTGAAAAAGTTCATTGCCGGTGAACCGATGAAACCTCCGACAAATACATTTCTCGGGCAATCATATACTTCTTTCGGCGTTCCAACTTGTTGGATATATCCGTCTTTCATGACGACGAGTCGGGTTGCCATCGTCATCGCTTCTGTCTGGTCATGCGTTACGTAAATCGTTGTCGTTTGTAGGCGTCTATGCAGCTTTTGGATTTCGGCACGCATTTGCACCCTCAGCTTTGCATCCAAATTGGAAAGCGGTTCATCCATGAGAAAAATTTTCGCATCCCTAACGATTGCCCGCCCAAGTGCTACCCGTTGACGCTGTCCTCCAGACAATGCTTTCGGCTTCCGGTCCAAATACTCCTCCAACCCTAGTATTTTAGCGGCCTCTTGGACCTTCTCGTCAATCTCCTTCTTCTTCACTTTCCGAAGCTTCAAACTGAACGCCATATTTTCGTAGACGGTCATATGCGGGTATAGCGCATAGTTTTGAAAAACCATCGCGATATCCCGATTTTTCGGGGCTACGTCATTCATCCGCTTGCCGTCGATTTCAAAATCGCCATCCGTTATATCTTCCAAACCGGCAATCATTCGTAGCGTCGTAGATTTTCCACAGCCAGAAGGACCGACAAATACGATGAATTCCTTATCTTCTATATGTAAATTGAAGTCTTTGACGGCAATGACACCTTTGTCATATTCCTTCGTCAAATTTGTCAACTTCAGTTCAGCCATGCTTTATCCCCCCTAAATATTTTCGCGGACCGCTCACTTCCCATACAAAACCGTGACATTCGAATGTCTATGTAAACAGCTCGCTGGAAAGTCCTTTGAAACGTTTCCACTTCTCAACCTCTCGATCGCTTCCGTTTTTTCCTCTCCAAATGCTAGGAGGATAATCTTTTTTGCCTCGAGGATTGTTTGGATGCCCATCGTGATTGCTTGCCTCGGGAATTCTTCAGCGGAAGGAAAATACTTTGCATTCCTCGCACGAGTCGATTCCGCCAGCTTGACGATATGTGTCCGTGAATGAAATGGTGTGCCCGGTTCATTAAAACCAATATGACCATTCACCCCGATACCTAGCAATTGTATGTCGATTCCTCCACTTTCACGAATTACTCTTTCATACCGTACACATTCCTCATTCAAATTGGCTGCTTCTCCATCCGGCAAATGCCGATGAATTGCTGGCAAATCAACTTTCGTAAATAAATGCTCCTCCATATAACTGTAAAAGCTCGTCGGATGGGAAAATTCTAGTCCAGTATACTCGTCCAAATTGAATGTTTGCACGTTCGCAAAGGAAATCCGTCCTTGTACATACCGATCCACGAGATTTCGATAAAAGCCGATAGGACTAGCACCTGTGGCAAGACCGAGAACACTATCCGGTTTCTTGTTCACTTGCTGTTCAAACAGCTCCGCGGCAAGACGACTCATTTCGTCATAGTCAGCTACTTCAACCCAATTGAACTCGTAAACCTCATTCACAGGAATGGCTCACCTTCCCTCTGCAAATGGTCGCATGAACTTGAAAATTGGTATCCAGAAGGACAAGATCTGCGTCTTTTCCCTCCTCAATGCTTCCTTTTCGGTCAAACACTCCTAACCGTTTGGCTGCATTGGATGAGGACATTTTTATCAGCTCGGACAGATTCGCCCCTATTTGCCGCATCATTTGAACGGCTCCATACATCTTTAAAACACTACCAGCCAATGTACCATTCGCTAATGTCGCTTTCGTACCGACTACTTCCACATTCTGGCGCGCCAATGTATACAATCCATCCGGCAAGCCTTTCGCCCTCATTGAATCGGTAATGAGGATAATCCGTTCCGGCCCGATTTTTTTATACAGGAGGCGTAGCATGTCCTTCGACAAATGGATTCCATCCGCAATCACTTCACAGTAGAGCTGCTCCAGCAAAAAACCTGCGCCAACCGTGCCGATTTCCCGATGATGCAAGCCAGTCATCGCATTGCCGAAATGGGTAAGATGCGATAGACCATGATCGACTGCCTGAGCAATATCTTCGAATGCAGCTTTCGTATGGCCTGCGGAAACGATAATGCCACGATCTGCAAGTCGCCTCGTCATATGTAAATCCTCGTCACATTCCGGGGCGAGCGTCACGACTTTCAAATGAGCTAGACGTTCACCGAACCATCTTTCTAGAAGTGCAAAAGAAGGTTTCTGGATAAATTCAATCGGCTGTGCCCCTGCTTGTTCCGGGTGAATGAAAGGCCCTTCCAAATGAAATCCGAGCATTTCAGCACCTGTTTCATTCTGCGACAGAAATCTATTCCCGGTATCGACTGCTTTTGCGATATCATCCGCCGATTGCGTCAACGTTGTCGCAAGAAATGAAGTTGTCCCCTCCATCGGCAAAGCGTTTGCGATCTTTTCAAATTGTTCCACTGCTCCATCCATGAAATCAGCGCCAACCGCTCCATGTATGTGGATATCAATGAATCCAGGGAGTACAAGACAACCTTGACCGTCCATCCTTTTTCCAGCGAAGTCATTAATTGCTATGTTTGAAACAGTTGCAATTTTCCCGTCAACCACAACAATTTCGCCTTTCATGACGTTGCCATTCGGCATTGCAATCCGGACATTATGAATGAGCAATGACGTCAAAGCTGTCACCCCCCGAATTATTTTTTCCGTTTCTTGAACGAGTCGTTCCGAATATCATCGATCGCTTCACGCGTCGCATCCAAATAAGTGATTGTCGTTTCAAATTGTTTCGAGGCAACCGACATAAACAAGATATCCATAACATGCAGCTGGGCTAGCCTCGACGACGTAGCACCGCTTCGCAAATTCGCTTCCTTTGCAGGTGATGTATGCAGTTGAATATCTGAAATCCGTGAAATAGGCGTCTGGCCGAATTTTGTCAAACTGATCGTCGTTGCCCCATTTATTTGCGCAAGCTCAAGAATCTTTCCAACTTCAAACGTTGCTCCCGAGAATGAGATGCCAACAACAACATCGTTCTCATCGACATTCGCCATAATCGTTGCCCCCATATGCAAATCTGTGCTGACAGTGGAGGCTTTATGGATCCGCAAAAACTTCTGTTGCGCATCGATTGCAGCAATTCCTGAGGCACCTACGCCGAAAAAGTGAATATTTTTCGCTTTAACAATCGCGTCGACAGCATATTCCAATTGTTTATGGTCAAGCAATTCCGCTGTTTCCAGTAATGTATGGATGGCATGCTCCGTCACCTTCTGGATCGTCGTAGCAACTGGTTCATTCGGCTGGATGTCCCTCGTCGTAATTTCCAGCTTCCGTCCAAGATCTCCGTTAATGCGTAATTTCAATTCCTGAAAACCTTTCAATTGCAGTGATTTGCATAGCCTCGTGACAGCAGCACCACTCGTTTGGCTCACTTCGCCTAATTCCGAAACGGTCATCGTCACAATATCTTGCGGGTTCGCTAAAATATAGTCGGCTATTTTCTGTTCCGAAGGAGGGAGCAAATGCCTCATTTCTTTTAGCAGCACTAAACCGCCGCTCGCTATAGCCATATACATCCCTCCATTTTCTTCAATCTACTTCCTTCACCATGACATGGAATGTCCGGTATGTGGTAAATCCATTTTTCAAATATAAATGTCCTGCTGAGCTCTTTTCACTCGTCCAAAGGAACCAAGCACCTTGGACCGTCCTTTGCTTCATTGAGTGCAACGCTTCTTGCAATAAAACCTTTCCAAGCCCTTTTCCTTGCTCGCTGTCATCGACTCCAAATGGACCAAAACGTTCCCGGATCCCTTCGTAGCCGCCATACATCGCAAATCCTACGATTCTTCCCTCTTTTTTCGCAACAAGAATTTGAGATGGGTCGATCCCTTGCAATAAACCTTCGCGGATCGCCCGACCCCAATCCGGGTTGAATACGGTATTCGCGAAGTGTATAACGGCTGGCATATCGCCGTCCCGGACTGTTTCAAACGTATATCCTTCCTGCTCACGCTCCAATTTTACCACCTTCACCGCGTCAGGATAAACATAATCCGTCAACGCTCTATGCATGGCGACCGGTGAATAGGCGCGCTTAAACCCTTCCTTTAGCAAGAAATTGAAACCGGATGGATAGGCAAACTCATCAATCCCCGGAAGAAAGTAATTCGGAGCGTAAGAAGAGAAGAATACTTTCTTCGCTCCTTGCCCGCGAATATAATCAATCGCCTTCTCCATAAGCCCGCGGCCGATTCCGTTTCTCTCGAAGTCCGGATGCACCATGAAAAAGGTGATCCACCCCGTATCGGGCTCAAGTTCGGTACCAATCATCGGCAACTTTCGCGTAATAGCCAATATCGCTCCGACAATCCGTCCTCCATCAACCGCGACAATCATACCTTTTGGGTCGAAGTTTGCATCGAGAAGCACTTGTGTCCTAAATCGTTTTTCATTAATTGGATCATGGATCAACACGTCATTCCATAGACCGACAATCCCTATTTCATCTCCGCTTAGAAACGTACGATACATAACGTTTACCCTTCTTCCATACTTGCGAGTTTAACAGCTTTTCCTACGAATCCATCCGCTGAAATGATCAAATCTTGAGCTTTTTCTTTATCGACTTGCGCAAGAATCATGACGATTGCAAGCTTAACATTGTAGCCGGTCTCTTCCAATACAGACTCAGCTCTGTCTTCATCCATTTCGGTAATCGTGCAAACCATTTTTTTCGCACGTTCTCGCAATTTGAAATTGCTTGCATTTACATCGACCATCAGGTTTTGATACACCTTGCCTGTCTTCACCATCGCAGTCGTCGAAATCATATTTAAAATGAGCTTATGGGAAGTGGCGGCACGCAATCGAGTCGACCCTGTCAATATTTCCGGACCGGTAATGACTTCGATCGGTATATCCGCGTAGCTGCTAATGAGCGAATTTTCATTGTTTGAAAGGCTGACAGTTGTTGCGCCGCATGACTTTGCGTGATTAAGCGCCCCTTTCACATAAGGCGTCCTTCCGCTTGCAGCGATACCGATAATGACATCCTTACTGTTCACTTGAAGATCTTCGACGTCCTTCGCTCCAAGTGTTTCATCATCTTCAGCCCCTTCGACAGCCTGATACATCGCCCCTTCTCCCCCTGCCAATACGGCCTTTACGAGATCGGGGGAAGTTCCAAATGTCGGAGGGCATTCCACTGCATCCATGACGCCGACTCTGCCGCTAGTTCCTGCACCTATATAGAGAAGCCTGCCACCGTTTTTAAAAGCTTCCACCACTTTTTCAACTGTCTTTTCAATTTCCGGGATCACTTGCCGAACAGCTAGGGCAACGGTCTGATCCTCATCATTCATTGTTCTCAATATGTCCCCGATTGACATTTCATCCAACCGCATTGTCTTCGGATTGGATCCTTCAGTCGTCAGAAGTGATAATTTTTCCATCGTCCGCCTTCCTATCTGTATCGTAAGTAACGTTCTCTCATTTTCATGAATTTCTCCGAATCCCGGCTGCACTGCTGCAAATACGGATATATATTCCCTTCCAATAGCCCACGGCGCATTAAATCATTCCCTGCAAGCAAATCAATCATCGGATGCCGCAATTTGCCATACTCCAAAAACTCTAGTTTTCCGGCATACATCTCTGCTACAACTGCAAGAATTTTAACGACTGACTCCACTGGTTTGAACGTCTGGCGATCCGTTATATGCAGTTGAATCCCCTCGCACAGCTGTCCATTGTACTTTTGATAAGTCGGCGTGAAGGCAATTGCGCGTGCGCGGATCCCTTCCAAACGTAAAGCATTTACATTATCCTGCAACTCCTCTCCGTCAATGAAAGGAGCGCCCATAATTTCAAACGGCTGTGTCGTCCCACGCCCTTCGGATAGATTCGTCCCTTCTAGTAAACATGTCCCCGGATATAGGAGCATCATATCGAGCGATGTCGTATTCGGAGAAGGCGGAATCCAAGGCAGGCCATTATCCGTTTGGAATGAACGCCTATTCCAGCCTTCCATCCAAACCACTTCCAATTCGCATCCGATGTGGAACTGTTCGTTGAAATAGGCAGCAAGCTCGCCGACAGTTAGACCATGCCTATTCGGGATTGGATATAGTCCGACAAAAGACGTGTAATCCGGATCGATGAAATTTCCTTCGACAATCTCTCCACCAATCGGATTCGGCCGATCGAGGACAATCATTCTCTTCCCCATTCGAGCACATGCTTCCATCATATACGCCATCGTGTAAATATACGTATAATATCTTGCACCGATGTCTTGGATATCGAAGACGACGATGTCGACTTTCTCCATCATTGCATCCGTCGGTTTTTTCGACTGTCCGTACAGACTAAATATCGGAATGCCCGTTGAACGATGGGTGGCGTCGTTGAACTTCTCGCCTTCCTTCACATTCGTCAACAAGCCGTGCTCAGGCGCGAACAGAATCTCCAACTGCAGCTCTGGATGTTCATGGAATAGCCGGATTGTAGAGACAAGCTCTCCATTAGCACCTGTTTGATTCGTCAATAAACCGATTCTTTTCCCTTGCAGATCCGACAAATCCCTCTCAAAAAATACGTCAACCCCCAACTTTACTTGAAAGTGCCCCGTCATTCTTTCACGCCGCCAAGTGTCAAGCCTTTGACGAAATAACGTTGGAATAAAATGAAGACGATAATCATCGGAATTGCAGCAACTGCAGCACCGCTCATTAGCAATTTAAAACTTGCCAAGTTTGCGTCCTGCAATGTTTTCAAACCTACAGGCAATGTGTAAAGTTCCGCAGTGTTCAGCACGATGATCGGCCATAGGAATGAATTCCAGACGTTCATGAACGTGAAGATGCCAAGCGCGGCAAGTCCCGGTCTTGCGAGTGGCAGGACGACTGTCCAAAATGTCCGCCATTCACTTGCACCGTCCATTCTGGCAGCCTCCAACAATTCATCCGGAATGGAATACATGAACTGCCTCATGAGGAAGACACCGAATACCATGGATAGATCAGGAAGGATCAAAGCCCAATGCGTATCCATCAAACCAAGATTCCCTACCATAATGAATAGAGGAACGAGCGTTACTTGACCAGGAATCATCATTGTCGAAATAATAATCCAGAAGATCAAATTCCGTCCGGGGAACCTCTTCTTCGCCAACACATAGCCTGCCATTGAGTCGATAAGCAAGATGCCTATCGTGACGACGACCGCAATGTAAATACTATTGAAAAACCATTTTCCCACGTCATGCTTTTTGAACAATGTCTTAAAGCTGCCGAACGAATTCGAAACGATATGGTCCATCATATCTCGGTGATATGCTTCTTCTTCAGCATCCCCGGCTTTAGCCGCTTCCCTCGCCTCGCCCCAATGCTTGAAATAAAGCGGTATTCCCATTGGATACATTTTCGGCGGATTGGAGTCGACGTATGAAACTGGACGATCCATATCTTGGGATTGATAGCTGCTCAGCTGAAGGGAAGTCGAGAACACCCAATACAACGGAAGCAATGAAACAATCGCAAAAACAGTAAGCAATCCGAATATAATTAGTTTATTTAAACGATCGAGCGGTTTTTTCTTCATTTCCTATCCCCCAATCACTCATCATGGCGAAGCACCCGGAATTGGATGACAGAAAAGATGAGGATAATGACAAATAATACGACTGATTGAGCCCCTGCCAAACCGAATTCGAAATCTCGGAAGCCCGTTTTATAAATGAGGTGGACGAGCGTTTCTGTCGCGCTCCCCGGTCCTCCCCCGGTCATCATGATAATTTGCGTAAACACTTGGAATGAACCGATCGTGCTCAATAGCACTAAATATAATGTAGTCGGTTTTAATAAAGGAATCGTTATATGGATCCACTGCTTGAATCGGCTTGCGCCATCTATCCGTGCAGCTTCATATAACGATTGGGAAATCGATCCCATCGATGCTAAATACATGATAATCCCGACACCGAACGGAATGAGACATTGCATGATGATCAACGCCCATAATGCCGTACTCGACTGTCCAAGCCAGTTGACGGGACCGACCCCGAACCAGCCTAACACATAGTTGAAAAGTCCGAAATCGTAATTGTACATCCAGCGCCACACCATCGCGATGATGACCATCGAGGTGACCGTCGGTAAATAGAAGGCAGACCTGAATAAACTTTGGGACACTTTCCCCAATTCAAAAATGAGCGTGGATAGCACAAGTGCGCTTATGACGCCGAACGGGACCGTCACTACCGTAAAGAGCAATGTGTTTTTCAATGCAATACGGAATGCATCGCTCTCAAACACTTTTATGTAGTTCTCTAATCCGACAAATTCACTGCCGAAGATTTTATATTTCTGAAAGGATAAAATGAACGCCCACACAACGGGGATTGCAACGAAAAGCGTGAAAAGAATAAGCTTTGGCAGCAGGAAGAGGTACGCGCTATAGTTCCGCTTCATCTCATAAAGTACTTTCTTAGGACTCTTATTCGATTTTCCGATAACTTTCAGTTTTTCTTTATTCTTTTTCGGCACTGCACCCATAGGCATCTGAGTCATCTATGACACCCCCCTAAAAGTGAAGCAGGCGTACGCGATGCATAGCCTGCTTTCTTTTTATTACTCCAATATTTTGTCTACTGCTTTTTTAGCATCTGCCATCGCTTGCTCGGCAGTTTTTTCACCATTGAACACGAGTTGCAATTCGCTTTGAATTGCTTCATCAATTTTTTTCCATTCCGGATGACGTGGAAGCATAATAACTTGATCGGACATTTCCATCGCACGTGTCATTTCCGGATTGTCTTTGAACGGATCCATTTCAGCAGCACTAATGCGCGCTGGGAAGATACCGTAATTTTGTGCCATATGATATTGCTCATCAGCTGTAGAGATAAATTTCATGAAATCTGCAACTGCTGCTTTCTTGTTCACATCTTCCTGATGCATCATGACCCATCCGCCGACGCCGCCAATTGTTGCAGCATCTTTATCTCCTGCCGGATATTCAGCAACCATGAAGTTCGTCGGGTATGCGCCTTGTGCGGCACCGATCGCCCATGTTGCCCATGGCTCCATTGCGACTGTACGCTGCTCTTCATTCGCCCACGCTTGGAATGTGCCGCCAACATCATTTCCACCATGCGTCTCCGGAGCAACTTTATGCTTCAACTTCAAATCAGCCAAATCTTGAATCGCCTTTACCGCCTCCGGAGAATCGAATGTGAACTCCGTCATGTCTTCGTTAAGCGGCGATCCGCCATTTTTATAGAAGAACGGCCATGCTTCATAGTAGCCAGGCATGATGTACGTCGAGAATCCGTATACATCCGTCTTGCCATCGCCATCACGGTCAAATGTCAATTTTTCGGCAGCTTGTAAAAACTCTTCATACGTCCACTTTCCATCTTTCGGCGGCTCAACGCCTGCCTCTTCGAATAGGTCTAAGTTCAATAGCATCGTATGCAACGTAATACTGTTTGGAATTCCGTATAGCTTTCCATCATACGTATATGCTTCAAGCGCATTGTCGTAGAAGTCCGCTTTTGCATCTTTATCGAAATATGGATCTAGCGATTCGATGACGCCTTGCTCGATATGATCGATGCTTACCGCGCTGCCGCTAATATCGACTGGTGCGATATCCGGCCAAGCTTTACCCGCGATTGCGACGCCGAGCTTATCTCCCATTTCCGCCCATGGCACTTGAACTAAATCGATTTCAATTCCTTCATTCGCTTCTTCGTATTCTTTAATCTTATCTTCTAGCCAATGAAACTTATTATCGTCCGCATCCGGCCATCTTGGTCCATCCCAAATGGTGATCTTTCCTTTAAATTCTTCAGCATTTCCCGCTTCTTCCTTGTCCCCGCAAGCTGCAAGCATCGTCGCTGCAAACCCTAGCGTTAAGGCCGCAAGAGCGGATTTCTTCCATACTTTCTTCATTTCTTGACCCCCTAATAATTTTCTCATGAATTCCCCGTCTAGCTCCGGGGGGCAGCTGTTCGGGTCGCTTCGATCTTGAAGATAAAGGCAAAAAGCGCCTTTATTTCAAGCTCTCCAGTGCCTGTCACAGCTAAACGCCCCCCTCCGCTTTTGATTATCCCCAAGCGATTTTTCCCATAATTGTCGCTTTCTCCGCGCCCGTCGCTGCTGGCAATGAATTTGGCATTTTATTAATGCCTAAATAGCCAAGCAAGGCAAAGACGAACGCTTCCTTCGCATCTGCGTGAATTCCAAGATCAGCTGTCGTCGCGAATTTTACATCATCAGGTAGGAGTGTCTTCAGAAACCCCATTAATGTCTGATTATGCACACCACCTCCGCTGACAATCACTTCTTTCACATCATGCGTTTCTATATATCTTTGAATCTCTGTAGCTATTGTACTTGCCGTCAACATCGTCGCAGTGGCGATTTTATTAGCGGACGAATGACCACGCTCATCCCCATCCGCCCAAAACTTTTCAACGAAAGTAAATCCGAATAATTCCCTTCCCGTGCTTTTCGGCGCCGGTGCTGCAAAATATTCATGGCTCGTCAGTCGATCTATCCATTCATCATCGACAGTGCCGCCTGCAGCTAACAATCCGTCTTTATCGAAGGAGCGCTGCCCGCTTGTTGCCTTTACGGCACAAGCATCGATCACCATATTTCCAGGACCAGTATCATAGGCTATAATCGGCTGCTCCGACCCACGCCGCGGCAACACTGTCATATTGGCAATCCCCCCGATATTCAGAAGGACACGCCCGATCAGCTCCGATTGGAATAAAACTTGGTCCGCAAACGGTACTAGCGGAGCACCTTGCCCGCCCGCAGCCATATCACGTGTCCTGAAGTCCCCGATGACTGTTTTGCCTGTACGTTCCGCTAGCACGGCAATATCCCCAATTTGCATCGTATTTGGACGGGCGTACGTTCGTTTCTGTTCAACCGCCGGCTCATGCCAAATTGTCTGACCATGGGAACTGATGAGATCGATTGTCTCCAAACCGATTCCCGCTTGCTGTAAAGCTTCCGTAAGCGACTCTGCATATCGTTCCCCTAAATACATATTCATCGAGGATACTAGATGCAAAGGCGCTGCAGGGTCCATTAACTTATGCAGCTCCTGCTTAAGTCCACCGTCATATGGCATCGTTACGAAATGAAGCAAGTCATGCTGGAGTTTCCCTTCTTCAAACGAGAAATCGACAATTGCAATATCAAGGCCATCCAAAGAAGTTCCCGACATTAATCCACAAACGCGCATTGGTTTCACGGGCATGTTCCTTTCCAAAATCTCTCATTGAAAACGCTTACTGTCATTTTAGCGTTTCTGAAATTAAATATCAATACTAATTTATTTTTCTAAAAAGAATTTTCAATCATTCAATAGTGACTGGTAATCTACCATTGATCGTTGTTGTTCCTGCTAAATGTGAAGCTACGACTTCAAACGCCGATTGTGTGAATTCATATGTGCAAATGACACGATTCGCCTTCGGAAAATATGACGCATCATATGGCGACCGCACGGCAATAACATCAACGGGTTTTCCACTCTCCAATAATTCATTGACGAGCCGCCTCTGGTTTTCATGCTTATCGGCATTCAACGTCAGGAAGACAATATGATCGTACTCTCCCGCGAGCTCCTTCATATCGATATCACTTGAACTTTCTCCGTCAATTTCCATTGACACAACGTTCCCATGAACCTTTTTCAACTGCTCCGCCATCGTCAACGTCGCATACCGTTTATCTTCTACCATCATTGCGTATTCATTTTTCGGATGGACAAGCAGCACACGGTCCTCCGCCGCAATCGGAATACCTGGACCTTTCACTTCCGTTATGCCTTGCTTGTAAATTTCCTCCATATCATCATGATGCTTAGCGGAGCCGACAAAATCGGCAACCGTTTTATTCGCTTCAATCTCTTCCCATGACGTATATTTCCGAGTAACTTTCTCGATTCTTTCAATAGACTCTTCAATCCGCAGTTCGGATATCCTTCCGCTTTCGACAGCTTCCGCCAACCGGATGACTGCCTGCTCCTGTAAATCATGCAAATGGGATACCATGACAAAGTCTACACCCGCCTCGACCGCCTGCACGCATCCTTCCACTGTACCGATTCTTTTTGCAATCGCGTCCATTTCCATGCAATCCGTCGTAATGACACCGTCGAACCCGAGTTCTTCCCGAAGGAGTCCTGTAATGACAGAATGTGATAACGTCGCCGGGACATTCTCCTTTTTTTCGAGCGCCGGGAAATAAACATGTGCACTCATAACCGCATCAGCGCCGGCCGCCATGCATTCTTTGAACGGGACTAGCTCGACAGCGTGCAACCTTTCAAGATCATGGTCGATCACCGGCAAATCAAGATGGGAATCGACACTCGTATCTCCATGGCCCGGAAAGTGCTTTAACGTCGTCATGACCTCTGCCTCCTGCATTCCGAGCATCGAATGTTTCGCCATTTCTGCTACGTTCGCAGTGTCCTCTCCGAAAGAACGGACACCGATGACCGGATTTTTCGGGTTATTGTTAATATCAACAACAGGCGCCAAATTCCAGTTAATGCCGAGCGCTTTTAATTCTTTTCCTGTCATAAAACCAGCTTTTCTTGCGTTTGCCGGATCATATGTCGCTCCAAGAAGCATTGCGCCAGGAATGATTGTCGTCCCTTCCCCCAATCTCCTGACGACTCCGTTTTCCTGATCGATGCAAATGAGCAAAGGCGTTTCATATCCAGCCTTTTTCGCTTCCGCTTGGAGGCTGTTCGTCAACGCAAGAATTTCTTCAGGCGTGCCTATATTCCTCCCGAATAGGATGATTCCTCCAATATGATATGTGTGAATCAAATGTTTAATTTCCTCCGATATCGTAATGCCTTTGAATCCGGCAATTAGCAATCGGCCGACTTTCTTTTGTAAATTCATGCTGTTTCCCCCTCTTCACATCTCTTTTACTTAAATCGGAAATCCCGGGATATGCCCTTCTCTTCTAACATGCAGTCCCTTTGAGTTCTTCAATGTCTGTGCATACGTTGTGCGAGCCAGACAGCCGCGCATCGTCCCCAGCGCCTTATAATAATCGTAATATCTGAAACTCGTAGAATTCATGATGAACCAATAACACGACAATGCCTCCAAGTAAGCATCGAACGAATCCGTCACATCGACGTAAATATCCGGTTCATACCCGTCCATGTCCTCCCAGTTCTCACTATGGAAAACCCGTCGAAGGCCATGGGGCGGCAGTCCGTCAAGATCGAAGCCCGGCAAGGAGGCTTTCAACCACGCATCTTGTACAATCTTTTGACAGAGCGCATGATCAGGATGCATGCTATTCTCCCAATGCGTAATGACAAATTCCGGCTTCTCTCTCCGGAAGATCGTCGCCACTTCTTTGACAATTTCTTCATTGAACGTCAACTCAGCATCCCGATGTGCGAGCGTGATGCTCGTTCCGCCTAAAATGGCCGCTGCCGCTTCAGCTTCCCGAATCTTTTGCAGACGGTATTCTTCCACATCCATATGTGGCGGTGCTCCCTTCTCCCCTGCCGTCAAATGAAGGAACGTTACTCGATATCCCGCCTGTGCGTACTTATGGGCGATTGCGCCGGCCTGGATTTCCCCATCCCCGCAATGCGCTCCGACGATTAAGACATGCTGCATACGAATTCCCCCTATGAAAACAATGTTGTATAGATGATATTATGTAAGCGGGGCCGCAAACGGAGCATTTCAAGATGCCGCCCAAAATACACACGGTTCGTCAGCAGCATGACCGTCAATTCCTTTTCGGGATCAATATAAAAGCTCGTCCCGGTGAATCCCGTATGCCCATAAGTGCTTTCCGACATTAAATCTCCTGCAGGACTCGCCCCGCTTCCTTTCAATTGCCACCCGAGACCTCTGCTTTCATCCGCAAACGGTGTGAAGTTGCGTCGCGACAGCGCAAGCCAATGCGGGTCGAGAATCTTCTTTCCTTCGTGCACTCCGTCGTTTTCGAGCATCCTCGTGAAAATGGACAAATCGTCCATTGTTGAAAACAATCCCGCATGGCCGCTTATCCCGTCCATGAATTCCGTGTTATCATCGTGGACAATGCCATATTTATGTCCTTGCAAATGTTCGTAATACTCGGTCGGTGCATACCGTTGCCGCTCGTGCGAGGGCTTATATCCCGTATCATTCATTCCCATTGGGACAAATAGACGTTGCTTCGCATATTCGTCGATTTTCTGCCCGCTGGCCTTCTCGATAATTTCCATAAGAAGAATGAACCCAAGGTCGCTATAAACGACATTGCTGTCCGGTGAATATTCCAACTTCTCCTCTTCAATCTCCTTCAGCACCTGAGTGGCCGAAAGTTTTCTTTCAAAGTAAGGACGGTGGGCAATCAATCCCGAAGAATGGGTGAGCAGCTGCTTGATTGTCGTACCATCTTTTCCGTGTTTTTGGAATGAAGGGATGAATCTTGTAACCTTGTCATGCAAATGGATGTCTCCTGCTTCACATAATTGCAAGACGGCCGGCAACGTCACCATCACCTTCGTCAACGACGCCATGTCGAACAGATGGCTGCTCGTTACGGGGACTTTGTCTTCTTCCAAACTATTCGTCCCGACTGTTTCGTCGAGAACGATTTTCCCTTTATGCCGGACTCGGATGACCGCTCCCGGTGTCACTTGCAGATCGATTTCACGCTGTAAATAGTTACGTACCGCTTCTTTCATTCATTCCACCCCAATTGTTTTCGTCATCGACTGATACTGCTTCCAAGGCGTGAAGCCGAGCTTTTCGTAAAAAGAGATAAGCTGCGTCCAATCGATAACGATGTCCGTCACTCCCCTACCGATCAGTTCATTTGCTGCCGCTTTCACCAAGTCGATTCCAAAATGATTTCCCCGAATTGTACGGTCAATCCCTAAAGGTCCGATGCCGCCCATCTCTCCATGGCATAACGCCGACCAATATACATTTTGCGCGATGACCGGCGACTGCTGATCGTTTATCCGGCAGAACCCTTGCAATTCGCCGTCCATGAAAAAGCCGATGAACTCTCTTCCAGTGCCGGCAATCAATTCATAATGAATCGCTTCATAATGCCAGCGTCCCGGAAAGACGCGCTCTAAAAATCGGAGCAGAGAAGGGATGTCATCTTTCGTCAATAGCCGGTAATGCTTGTCCGAATTCGTCAGCTTGTATAACTCACTATCTCGGACGTTTTTAATCAAATCCGTTTCAACCCCGCCCTTTGCATATCCACGCTTTTCAAACCAGCCGATTGTTACTTCGTCTTCTAGAGGGATGCCAGGGAAGTAATGCCACGGGTCGCGTCCTAATCGAATTTCATCCACTCCCGCTTCCAGCAGCGCCTGTTCGGCGTGCCGAAGCAGCTCAGAGCCTAGCCCTTCGTTTTGAAATGGTTTTCCGACAAGCATGCATTGAATCCAACCGACTGTCGCCGGCATACGGGCATCTAGCTTCTCCACATGCCGTTTTACGACGATGAATCCACAAAGTTGCCCGTCAATACAGACAGCGTAAGATCCTTCCCACATCACATTCGGTTCATTTGCCGTGTTTTGGTTCCATAACGCGGCGCTCATCGGAAATCGCTCGCCGATTTCCTTATTCCAGAGACCCACGATATCGGATGCACGTATTTCTAATATAGGCACTACTGTCATTGTCATGGCGTAACCCTTTCTTGAAGCTGTTCATTCAAACGGCTTGAGAATTCCGGATGGACAGCCTTTTGTCTTTCCGCCAATCCTGCAAGTACCGCCCCTCCTACAGGCGGCACTTGCGGCGATTGGAAGATTGCCTTCGGAATCGATTGACGGGACAATTCACGGAACCTCCCTGCAAACAGCTCAAAATCGGTGAAGACGCCGCCTGACAATACAATTGCGGTTGGATCGTTTTTATCGAATAAACGGTGATGGCAAGCTTCAATTGAATGCATCATTTCTTCGCACGCACTCTCCACAATCCATTTTGCAACGTCATCATCCGCCTGTGCTTCTTGCAAAACGAGACGGGCAAGGGGCGCGACGACTGAACGCGGATGTTCTTTCCCATACACTTGGCCGATAATATCCGGGACGTTTTGTACAGCAAAATACTCCTTAATACGATCCGTTAATGATGTCGCCGGGCCGCGATTATCAAAAGAACGAAACACTGCTTTCAACGCTTCATTCCCTAAATAAAACCCGCTCCCTTCGTCATCGAATAAGTAACCCCATCCACCCGAACGGGCGATTTCCCCTTTTGCATTAATGCCCAATGTGACAGCACCGGTACCTGCAATCTGGACGATGCCCGGTCCGCCGAGCGTGCCGGAATATAGTGCATTAAATGCATCATTCCGTACAGTGACTGTCGTTCCGGCTGGCAGCTCCCGCGCTAACAGGGCCGCCACTTCTGCATCGCGTCCACTTTCCCCTACGCCTGCAATTCCTGCAAAACAGACGGACAATTGATTGAAAACGGCTTCGTTCTGCCTTTTCAACTCTTTTGCTAATCCGCAGATCACTTCTTCGAATTCCGCCTGCAGCAACGTGTTCGGATTGCTCCGCCCGGTTACCGCATGCATGTAAACGTTTCCAATTTCATCGGCGACAATGCCCGTCGTCCTCGTTCCACCACCGTCGATTCCTAATACATACATCCGTTGACTACCGCCTTTTTTTCCGTTGAATTAATATCTTGTTTCTAATTCAATTCCCGTGTAGAAATGCTTCAAAATAATATCATACGTATATCCTTTTTCAGCCATTCCGACTGCACCGACTTGGGACATTCCAACGCCATGACCCCACCCGCCACCGTCCACTTTGAATCCGATCGTCTCATTCGTTTCTTCATCAACGACAGGCACAATAATGAACAATGTGCTTAACAATACCGCCGGATTGCCGTTCGCATCGATATATTGGAGCGCCCAACGGATGCGATCCTTGTATTCATAAAACGTACCGTTGTCCGTGACGAATTCAATGACAGCTGCGCGACCCGAGCTAGAACGTTCTGTTACATTGATTTCAAGCACTTGGTTGACCTCTGTATTGAAGTAGGTTCCAACGATTTCACTGATTTCCTCTGCCGTCCATTCGAAATGCCAACGATAATATTTGGACCAATTCGCTTCGAAATCTCCTGTCTTCACTTCACGCAATGATTCCCCTGCGCCTGTTTCCTTGTAAATATCAAGAGCCGGAACGTATTTCAGGTCATTCCCTTTTTGTGCTACATGCTTCGCTCGTAAATAAGGAGTCGCTTCCGAGTTCCATACATCTTCATTATTCGCCGTGAAACCGCCGCTCGTAGAATGGAAGACCGCTGTTATGAGCTTTCCTTCATACGTCGCGACAACCCCTCTTGTACCGTCGACAGCTTCATTGGAAATCGGATGCTCCGCACTAAATCCTCCATACACTTGATCGGAAGTTGTCGGCAATAGATCATAGCCGTCCGCACTCCGCTTACCCATATTGGATAAAGCATATGTGCGCGCTGCAATCGCCTGCGCTTTTTGTGCTTCCACTTCCGCATATGGAACCGGCGGAAGCTCACGAGGAACGACACCGTATAAATATTGCTCGATGCTCAATTCATTAATCCCCGCCAACGTTCCGCTGCTATTGAAGCCGACTTCCGCAAGTCCACGATACGTTTGTCCATTGATCTTAACAAATCCGGACGGCGCCAAAACTTGAACAGGATTCGAAGTCTCCTTCTCTTCCCCGTTTTTCTTCACTTTCAATTGTGTTTCGCCTTCTGCAATCGTTACGACTTTCCAAAATGCATCGCTCGCAGCCAATCCTTTTGCGACTACTTCATCCTTGAATGCAGTCCTTTCTGCAAATGATGCATCCGTCGCAAATTCGCCGAGATACAAACGCCAGCCTCCGTTATAATCTTCGGCGTACGTCGGATACCCTTCTGCATGCGCCCGTCGAAGCCAATCATCTAAATATGCTTGACTCGTCGTGAAAGCGACTTGCAGACGGTAGTGAGTTTGAACGGTTGAAGCGGAGCCCAATTCAACGAACACTTCTTCATCCATTCCGGTAAATAATACCTCGCCTGTGTACTTATCGATCAATTCAAATGCGCCTTGCCCACCGATCGTCAGTGAACCGACGGTCGGCACAACGCCGATCCGGATCGTCGGATCCTCGCCAGTTTGTGCAGCTGCCGTGTGCCCTCCCACCCCTTGGAAAAACATTGCGCACGCCATTAAACTGGCGGCTACATACTTCAGGACTTTCATCCAATCGTTCATCCTCTCTATTATTGGTATTTTCGTTGCTACCAATAGAGATTCGACGAAGCTATGAAATTCCCTTTTAGATTATCAAACTATTTTTGATATTTATTTTCAGGAAGAACGAATACGCAACTCGGTTTCCTTATCGAAGAAATGGAATTTACCCATTGAAAACGCAAGGTTCACTTGCTCACCAGGACGGATTGACGTTTCCGCACTTAAACGTGCGACGAAGTTCTGCCCTTCCAGACTGGAATAGACCATCGTTTCAGCACCGGTCAGCTCGGATACATCGACTTGGACAGATACAACCGATTTCATCCCGCCATCACCGCCGGTTGCAGCCTCTTCTATATGTTCCGGTCGGATGCCGATCATCGCTTCTTTGCCGATATAGCCCAAGCCGCGGAGCATTTCCATCTGGCTTTCTGGGATGAATAGCTTTGTATTCCCTGTCGTGAAGATTCCTTCACCGACAACGCCTGTGAAAAAGTTCATAGCAGGCGAACCGATGAATCCGCCGACGAACACATTCTCCGGATATTCATACACTTCCTTCGGGGAGCCGATTTGTTGGATGAACCCGTCCTTCATAACAACAAGCCTTGTCGCCATCGTCATCGCTTCCGTCTGGTCATGTGTCACATAGATCGTCGTCGTTTTCAGCCGCTGATGAAGCATCGCAATTTCTGCCCGCATTTGAACACGCAGTTTTGCATCCAAGTTCGAGAGAGGTTCATCCATGAGGAACACTTGTGCATCACGGACGATCGCCCTTCCTAACGCAACCCGCTGCCGTTGACCCCCGGACAGCGCCTTCGGTTTTCGTTCCAATAACTCCTCCAACCCCAAAATTCTTGCTGCATTCATAACCCTGTCGTGGATTTCTGCCTTCGGAAACTTTCTGTTCTTTAAACCGAATGCCATATTTCCATACACAGTCATATGCGGGTACAGGGCGTAGTTTTGAAACACCATGGCGATATCCCGGTCCTTCGGCGCCACATCATTGACTTTTTTTCCGTTAATATAAATGCTTCCAGACGTAATTTCCTCTAGCCCTGCAATCATTCGAAGCGTCGTCGACTTTCCACATCCGGAGGGGCCGACAAATACGATGAACTCCTCGTCTTCAATATGCAGATGAAAATCCGACACAGCCGTTACATTCTTATCGAATTCCTTATAAATATGTTCCAAAATCAACTCTGCCATTAATTCGCACCTCTCTCACTTACTTATAACGGATGGCAATTCTGAAAGACTCCCAATCACTTCTTGCGGTATTGCCTCTATCGGAAGCAAATCAAAACGCTTTTTTGTTTCCCTTTCCAACTTTTGCAACACAATATTTTGGATTGCTAGCAGCCCCCTTCGTTCAGATGGCACCAGCTCTTTCAATGAATCCGGCAAATGACGACATATCCAAATGGAACGAACACCAATTTCATTTGCAGATATGACATCATGGTCGATTCGATCTCCTACATGTGCAACAATTTCACCGCGCTCCAAAACGGAGCTGTACACCCTTTTATCCGGCTTCGCAAATCCCGCTTCCTCAGGGGTGACAATCAAATCGAAATGCCTCGTCAACTTCAATACATCCATGACCGGCAATTGATATTTCGTAAAGCCGTTCGTGACGACCGCCAATGAATACCCTCGTTGATGCAGTTCATCCAGCACATCGCAAACTGACTCTTCCAGCAAGTAAACATTCGGTTCCACGCAAAACTCTTTCAAAATCTCTTCTACATTAATAAACACTTGCATGCCATTCGCATTCACATAATGCCTAACAATATCGTCCCAATCATATGCATCCTTGGTCCTTCCGTCCTTTAAACGTGTTTCATGCTCTAGCACGATGTCTCCGATGATGTTATCCAGTAAATTATTTTCAAGCAATATTCGTCTTTCAATTTCTGGAAATACATAACGGACGAAAGGGTTTTGCATAAGTGTCCCATCCAAGTCGAATGTAATCCATTTCTTCATTTCACAGCACCTGTCGTTAAACCTTCAATGAACTGTTTGGAGGCTAATAAAAACGCGACAATCATCGGAAGCGACGAAATCGTTAATCCTGCAAACAACAAATTCCATTGGGTGTCATACTCGCCGAAAAGGGAAAGCATTCCTAACGGTATCGTGTTTTTCGCGTCATCATGAATAAAAATCAACGGATAGAAAAAGTCATTCCATACACCGATCAAGTTGACGATTCCAACAATCGCCAATGATGGCCTCATTAGCGGCAAAATGATCTTGTAATAAATCTGGAATTCATTGCACCCGTCTAGCCGCGCTGACTGATCCAAATCTTTCGGCAGCGACCTGAAAAACCCGTAAAAAACGAAGACGGCGAACGGCACATTTCCTGCAATATAGACGATGACGAGCGAGTTAAGCGAATTTAAGAGGCCTAGCTTCAACATCATCATATATAGCGGCAAAATCGCTAGTTTCATAGGAATCATAAGTCCAAGCATGAAGAAAAACAGGATAAATGGATTCCACTTGAAGTCGTAGCGGGACAAGTAAAATGCAGCCAATGACGAAAAGAATAATATAAAGAAGATGGACAACGCACTAACATACACACTGTTCCATACATAGCTATCGAAATTCACTTTTTCCCAAACGACAGCGAAGTTTTCTAACGTAAATTCCTTCGGAAACGAAAGAGGTGCTGTCAGTATTTCAAGATTCGGTTTAACGGACGATAGGAACATTAAAAATATCGGGTAAAGGGCAATGAGCGAGAACACAATCAAAATCGGATACTTCATAAATTGTTTAAGATTTTTTGACATGCTTACACCCCATTATTGTTCGATTTCTTTCCTCTTGAAGAAGAAAAGTGAAATGGCGGTCGCAGTGCAGATGATTAAGAATAGAATGACCGCAAGTGCAGAACCAAGCCCAATCGCATCCCCACCATCAACAGATCCGAACGCCAACCGGTAGAAAAACAGTGCTAATACGTCTGTTGAATAATAAGGTCCACCGGAAGAGCCTTGCATCGCAAACACAAGTTCAAACGTTTCAAATGAACCGATAAATGTCAAAATCGTCATGATCATAATGGACGGCATCGCCATCGGAATCGTTATCCGAAATAGCATTTTCAACCCAGACGCCCCATCGATTTTGGCCGCTTCGTAAATCTCCTCCGGTATCGCCTGAAGTCCTGCGAGGAAAATGAGAATCGCAAATCCAATTCCGTACCAGCTATTTACGAGAATGATCGTGTACAACGCCGTTTTCGGATCCCCTAGCCATGGATGCGCCCATTCAGCCAACCCTACCATCTTCAAAAAACTATTCAGCGCCCCGTTTGTCGGGTTCAATATTAAGCTGAATAGGAAGCCGACGACGATGACGGATAACAATTTCGGCATGAAAAAGACGGCTTTGAAAAATTCCCTTCCTTTGATTTTGCTATTGATTAATAAAGCCAAAGCGAACGCTAATACAAGCTTCGTCACGACAGTTCCGATGAAATAAATGATGTTATGCCAAAATGCATTTGTGAAAATGGTGTTATACGGCTCTTCCGTAAACAGCCGGATGAAATTTTCCAAGCCGATAAAGTCTTGCCTCACCATCCCTTTAAAGGAATAGAAGCTATTCACGAAGGCAGCAAGTATTGGATACACTTGAAAGCCTACGTAAAAAATTAGTGCAGGTAGTAAAAATAAATGCAAAAAATGCCTCTTCATACTTCTTTTATTCCTGGAGGGTTTGTGTGAAGCTTTTACTTCTGCCACTTGTTCCTTCATTACCATCGAATTTCCCCCTCTGCATTTCAAAAAAATCAGCCGGCGGAGTCCCGTCTACCAGCTGATTTCCGTCAAATTATTTCACTGGTTCAAACCACTTATCCATCGATTTCTGTGATTCATCGATGACGCCGTCGACTGTCAGTTCCTTTATATACATTCCTTGCAATGCATTTTCAAAGGTCGTTTTCGTCGTCGGTGAACCTCCGCCCAAGTAGACGAGCATCAAGTAAGGTGTCGGATTCTTTTCGCCTAGCTCTGTCATTTCTTTCACTAATTCATGGTTCGGCTCGACTCCAGGAATTGCACTAATACGCGCCAGTTCATCACTGAACATTTGACCGAATTCCTTAGAAGCCATGAATTCCATGAACTTTTTCGCTTCCTCTTGATGCTTGGATGCTTTGACGACTGCGTAAGAGCCATCGACCCATGTGACAAGCGGTGTCTCTCCGCCTTCTTCATTCGCAAATGAAGGAAGGATTCCGATATTCAAATCCGGAGCTGTATTTTCAAATGTTTCCAAACGGTAGCTTCCGTTAATGTACATCGCCGCTTGCCCTGTATAGAACATCGCTTGCGTATCTTTATCATCCAAAGCGATGAAGTCTTTCGGGAATAGACTTTCCAATTGTTCCATACGCTTCACCGACTCGACGAAACGCTCATCAGTCAAATCCGCGTTTCCACTCAATAAATCATCGATATATGCTTGATCATATGACGTTGCACCGATGACACTATGGGTAAGCGACAGCAAATAAGCTGCTTTTCCTGCTTGAGCAATCGGAACGATACCTTTTGCTTTCATCTCCTCCCCGACTTTTAACAACTCATCCCACGTTGTCGGCAAGTCGAATCCATGCTCTTCAAACACATCCTTATTGTAAAAAATGACACCGGCATTCAACGATAATGGAACGCCATACACTTTCCCGTCCGTGCCTCTTGCCGCAGTTAAATACTCTTCGGAAATTTCATCGATCCCTTTAATATCATCCAAAGGAACGATGAAATCGCCATCAATAATGGAGACGGCCCCTTCATATGGGCGTAGCTGGATAATATCCGGACCTTGCCCTGCTGTAAGTGCATTCGTCAAAATCGTTCCGTATTCCGTTGACTTATACGGTTTGAATGTGACTGTAATGCCTGGATTTTGGACCTCAAATTCTTTGATGAATTTTTCATATGCTTCCCGGTCTTCTGGGCGCCAGCTGTACATCGTTAATTCAACAGGATCTTTTTCTTCTGCTTTCTCTTCTTCTTTGCCTTCCGTACTTGTTGTCGTTTCTTCCTCGGTTTTTGTCTCAACATCCGTCTTTTCCTCTTTTTCCGAACAGGCCGCTAGCAGGAAAATACTCATCAACAGAAAAGCAGCTAGAAGCATTAATCTCCTCTTCATCCCATCCATCCCTTCTTTCATTTGAAATATTTTTTTACTTTCTGTCGGGAACTTTGATTGAAATGACCAACGAATCACTAACATCTTATTAATTAGAGATAAGTGTTACGACAAGAAACGTACATTATTTTTATGGAGCGCGTAATATTTGGGCATAAAAAAAACGGCTAAATGGATATATCGTCCATTCAACCGTTTTTCTTCATTTCAGGTAATATTAACCTCTATTTCTAGTATATACTTTTATTAAATAAACGTCGTCTCGATGTAATGTTTTTGTAATATCATTGCCCCTGTCCTGTAATATTAGGGCTCTACAATTGGAAGGGTGATCAACAAGAAATATAAAAATACAAAACCATCAAAGATCAGTGGTAGATAGGGGAATAGTGTGAAGAAAGTTGCTTTATCGTTATTCGTAGCAGGTTCATTGGCATTTGG
This sequence comes from Sporosarcina sp. SAFN-015, assembly GCF_051966875.1. Classification (GTDB taxonomy): domain Bacteria; phylum Bacillota; class Bacilli; order Bacillales_A; family Planococcaceae; genus Sporosarcina. The sequence continues at coordinate 370,081 of NZ_JBQCKP010000004.1, forward strand.
ATTTACGGCAGCAGATGCGGAGGCAAGTGCTCCTTCATCACAAACCGTATCAGCACATACCGGTACATATTCAACCGCATATAATGTTAATATCCGTTCAGGAGCAGGAACAAACCATAAAATTCTCTTATTAGCGAAAAAAGGTACAAAAGTCACATACGTAAATGAAAAGAAAATCGGCAAAGACCTTTGGTATCAAGTGAAAGTGAACGGTAAAACAGGCTGGGCACTCAGCACTTTATTAACAAAAAAATCTGTTGCGAAGAGCAATAATAATGTTGCGCTTTCAGACAACGTCGTCAAACGTGCAACTGGATTGACAGGAATTCCATATCGTTTCGGCGGAACAACGACGAAAGGTTTCGACTGCAGCGGTTTTGTTCAATACGTTTACAAGAAATCCGGCAAATCAGTTGCCCGGGATACGTTAGGACAATACGCTCAATCGAAAAAAGTGAGCCAGCCTAAACCAGGTGATTTAGTATTCTTCCAAAACACATATCGTAAAGGGATCTCTCATGTCGGCATTTATGTCGGAAACAATAAGTTCGTCCATGCTGGCGGGAAGAGTTCGCAAATTACAAGCTTAAACAATAGCTATTGGAAATCGAAATTCCATAGTTTCAAGAGATTATAAGATGAAAAAACCGTCTACACAAATGTGCAGGCGGTTTTTGCTTTAGATAATCAATCTGAAATTCCGGGTTTCTTCCATTGAATGGGACCATGTCCGAAGAAACTCATTCGTGCGCGAATGCCCCATTGCCATGAGCGCATCCTTTTGTTCATCTTCCATATTGAACTGGGTTGCGCTGTATTGCTCAACGGGGATGAAAATGATGTCCTTTTCGTGCTTCCGGGAAATATACCTGTCGTCATGCGCGTTTTTCATCGTGGAAAACAATGCCTCGAACAAGTTAAGCGCATTTTTAATATCTCTGCCGCCCATATCATCTTTCCGATGACTCAGCTTCATGCCAATTAAAGGACGTTCCCGTCTTCCTTCCGCATCATCGAAAATCCACATCGGGAAATTGCTCAGCACTCCTCCATCGACGACGATCTTTTCCCCTGTCGGCGCCTTGAAGCGGACAGGTTCAAAAAAGAACGGGATATTGCAGCTCATTCGTAATGCGCGGGCTACCGGAAACATTCCTGGCTCAATGCCATAATGGACTAGATCATCTGGCAGCACGATCATCTTTCCGTGTGTTAGATCAGACGCCACTAGCTTGAGCGATCCCGGCGGCACATCGGCAAAATTGTAAATCCCTTTCGCAGACAGCTTTTCGAAAAACCAGTCCTCGAGAGCATTTCCTTGATATAGACCCATGCGCCAATAGAGCAACAGCCATTTCATGAATGGTATTGGAAGGATCGTCTGGCGCGGGTCGAGCAATAATTGCAAATCCTCTTCCTGCATCATTTGCTCGATTTCCTTGCCGGAATAGCCTGCGGCGATGAAACAAGCAAGAATCGCTCCTGCACTCGTTCCCGCCACCCGTTTAAACTGATAACCTTTCTCTTCCAACGCTTGATACGCACCGACCAAAGCAAACCCCTTCAATCCGCCACCTGCAAACACCCCATCAATTAACACAGCATCCCTCCCATGGCGTTGTTACACTATAATGATTCGCGAGAGAATGTAGAACTTGAAAGGTAAATCTGGTGTTCTTTGAGCGCAGAGCAGCATTCTTGAGCGCGGGAACTGCTTTCTTGGGCGCGGAACCGCATTCTTGAGCGCGGGAACTGCTTTCTTGAGCGCCAAACTGCTTTCTTGAGCGCTAAACTGCTTTCTTGAGCGCGGAATCGCTTTCTTGAGCGCAATTTTAGGGATAAATACGATTAATAGCCATATCCCTCAGCCTGATTGAAAACGCTTGTCAGCCTAGGCGCGAAGTGGAGCGAAGACGCGAATAGAACTAAAGTTCATGAGCGGACGAGCGACACGAGCAACAACGGATGCGAGCGTTTGTCAACAGGCTGAGCCCTTTCCGCTTCAGGAAAGGGCCGTTCATCTGCATTTCATTTCAAATATCTCCGCGCGCCGGCGTAGTTTGTTTTATACGTGCCTATGTCGAACTTAATAATTTCAACTTTCTTAGATGAATTAGGAGCGTGGACCATTTTGCCGTCGCCGATATACATCCCGACGTGATACACTTTCCCTTTTCCTTTATTATGAGCGAAAAATAGCAGATCGCCGGGCTGTAAATCTTTTCGCTTCACCGCCAGTCCATTCGTCGCTTGGACTGAAGAATCGCGCGGAATGAGGATGCCGTGATTTTTATAGACTGAATACATTAACCCTGAGCAATCAAATCCATATGCAGATACCCCTGCCCATAAATAAGGAAGACCAATATACTGCTTTGCACTATCAACAAGATCCTGTTGCGTCGGTTTTGGAATGGATTTAAAATCTGCGTATACTTTCACGTCGCTCTTTCGAACATATTTCAAGCCGTCCGTCTTCGTCTGTACTTGAAGCCAGTCCTTTTCCTCCTTTGCCACTTGGAGGATTGTCGTATAACTAATATCTATGAATTTATATTTGTCATGGAGTTTCGGTTCAATGTATAACGAAGCAATTTTTGACGTAACGACCGCAATTCCTGCATCTCCATTTGTCGGGGAATACGATTTTACATGCGACTTCGGCACCCATCCTTCATAGCCTTTCGCCTGGCCTTTATTAAACTGGTCGACGACTGCGATATAATGCCAGTCTCCGCTCGTCTTCAACACTTCCACACGGTCTCCATACAAAGCTTGCGTGTCAGTCCGGCCAATGAGCCAATTTTTATCCGCCACTGTTAAGCTTTTTGTCCATTTCGCCATATCTGGCTTTGCTGCAATTGAAACAGTGTCGATTTTGCGCGTCCTATTTGGCACACGCCATATGTTAGTTACTGGAACACTGATCGCATATTGTACCGTTTCAGCTTTTCCTAATGACTCCTTAGGCTCCGCAGCGACAGCTGTTTGATGAATAGTGATGAACAAACAAAATATTAGTATAAAAACTGCAATTTTTTTCTGCATGATTTTCTCCCCCTATTCTATCAATTTTAGTATATTCTTAATTGATTGCATAGCGAGTCTTTCAGTGAAAAAGTTTTCAACTTGATAGATTGGGTATTTATATGACAGTACCATCAATCAAAGAGAAGGAGAGATTCTACATGGATGATAAAAAATTTATCGGAATGTATCACAACGACTCGGAATTGATGACAAAAATAGATGACTTGAAAAATCAAGGCATCGATGGTGAAAATATTTATGTCATTGCGCAAGATGATTCAGATGTAACGATGTTTCAAGGAATGAAGTATGGTGATGTGCAAACGACACCTGAATCTTGGTTCGATCGTTTCATGAACTTCTTAACTGGTGAAAACCACGTCCGCAGCATGCTGAAAGAAGCCGGTGTAGCGGATGGCGATATGGACAATTATTACACTGAAATTCAAAATGGCGGGAAGCTGCTATATGTTGATGAAGGCGAACTGAATCGACTTCACACGAGAACTGATGGAAGCTTCGGCATCAATAACGCAAATGTCGATCCGAACTTAGGCGGAAATCGCGTTTCAGAGTATGAAGAAAATGAATTAGACCGACCGCTCTATGGCAACACTTCTTCTGCAGCATTCCAAGACTCCAATATGTATGAAGGCATAGACGAAAACTACGGAAGAGTAGGCGGAGAAGCGTTGCGCAACGAGTCTAATTATGAAACGCCTCCAAACAACTATTACGGGGTGCAGAACCGCTTTGACGAAACCGATCAATTCGACCGTAATATGCAGGAAGAAAAGATGCGTCTGCGTGAAGAGCGACTTAGCGTTGACAAGGAAGAGGTCGAAAGAGGAGAAGTTACTCTCCATAAAGATGTAGTCGAAGAAGAGCAATCCTTCGATGTCCCTGTCATGCGCGAAGAAGTTTACGTCGAGCGTCGTCCTGTAAATGAGTACGAAACCGATGTAAATGAATTTAAAATGCAGCAGGATGATGAAACGATTCGAGTACCAATTACCGAGGAGCGGCTTGAAGTAACGAAAAAACCATATGTTTCAGAAGAAATCGTCGTTGGAAAACGGCAAGTGGAAGATACTGAAACTGTCAATGAAACCGTCAAACGGGAAGAAGCTCGCTTCGAGCAATCCGGTGAAGTTGACGTGCAAGATGAATTCGTTGATGAGCCTACGATGCGTAAAAAATGGGATGACGAACGATTTTAATATAAATAATCGAGCCCGCAAAGCTGGATCCTAGCTTTGCGGGCTTTTCTATGTTTTTTAGTGCCCGATTTGGGGTGAGACACTTTTATGTTTGATGATAATTGAAGGGTTTGAGGACTTTCAGTAGGCTGGATGCTATCTCTGCCCGTTGCTACCCATTCGAAACATCATATTTCGATGAGTGAGATTTTACTGCAGTCTATGACGACAGGGTTGCCTATATTATCCACGAAAAAGGCTAACGACCTTTCACTGTCAATGTTCGTAAATGTTAAATTAAAATGCTCGTTACCGCTCACAACAATCCGGATTAACGGGGTAATCGTGAAGTTCTCCAACAGTTTACAAATGGGATTGTTCATCATCTTTATACACCCCCTTTTATTGGCTGGACAGTTTAACCGGGTTGCTTGTCCACCATTTACCTAAATTAGAAGATTAGTAAAGATATCTTTCGACAATCGACGATGATTGTTGAGGTTCCAGTGCTAAAATAAGCAAGACTATCCAATTCGTCAAGATTGACAAAAGTAGACACAAAAATAGAAACATCATCGACCTGTATTTGTGATATCGCCGTGCTGCCTTTAGGCAATGTCGATAAATAGGCGCAAATATGATCGTTGTTGCTATTGCTAGTTAAGTTGCTCATAGCTTGTTCACCCCCCTCCTAGTAAAGAAACCCCATTTGACTTTCAAGGGGTCCTTATACTGTATTACTGCAATTTCATCTTATATAGGACGTCTGCTTGGTTGTCCTTGTTTTTTTCTTGATATTAAGGCAAATGGACATAGTTTCGCACAAAAAAAGTTCAATTTAAGGCGTTTTCCTTGTCGCCCAAATTGAACTTTTTTGTGAAATGAAAAGCAATAACCCTCACCAATGAATTGCATCCAGCTTATCGATTGCCACTGTTACAATGCCCGTCGCGGAAGAAAAATAGGCAATTCCTTTCTTTTCATCTACATTCAGCAAATGATCGACGTCGACCGTCAAGCCCTCGACTACGATTCGTTGCATTGGATATTTTGGAGGCAACGTGGAAAGCAATAAGCCAATGCTTTTCTTTGCGTGAAGGATTTTTTCGATAGACTTCTCCACTTCTTCCATTTCACGCTTCCGTTGTAAATCATGTGCTTCCAGTTTGTCGATCACCTTCTCCTGCAACTCGCCGATTTTTGCATGTTGACTGCTCATTCGATCAAGCATGTCCAGTACGTCATGCAAATCATCATATTGGTGGATTGTAAATTCACGCATCGACATCCGATGGTTTTGGAAACTTTTTCGCAAACGAAAAACGGCTTCCCCTTGTTTACCGAGTTCGTCTCGAATCGCGTCCTGCCTGTCGGATGCCGCTCTCAGCTTTTCATGTACTTCCCAAATCCTGTCCCGCAAATGGATATAACGGTTCCGATGGACATGTTGCTGGTGGGAAACGACATCCAACATTTTGCTGCAAAGCATTTCCAACCGCTCGATCGCCGCCAGCAGCTGCGCATTGACCCCGTTTTGCTCCTGTATGAACGCTACATACGGATTCCAGACGAACCGATCTTGATTCGCCGGAAAACCGCTCGGCTTCTCACTTTGATGCACTTTCGAAATTTCCAAATCCCTTGGCTCCTCTACCGAGTCTTTCTCCTATACTATGTCGCCCGGACCGCCTATTGTTCACGTTTTTAACGGAAGGCCGCAATCTTGGTTGTTTCCTTTTCACGAAACAAGGGTATTTTCCAAGACAAAGATGTTAGAGGAGGTACAATGATGAATAAAACGTTTATCGGGAGTTTTCCGAATCAAGAGCGATTAATGTCTAAAATAATGGAGCTGAAGCACGAAGGTGTGGAGGAACAAGATTTATATATTGGCATGAAGGACGATTTGGCGGTCGATGAGCTGCGGAGCCATGCGCTGCAGGAAGGCGAGGATTCCCCATATAATCTATTTAATCATTTCATAGGGTTTCTAGCTGGCGAACAAAATGTGCGCCGCCTCCTTAAAGAATCAGGTTTCACGAACGACGAAGCAAAACGGTATTTTGACGCTGTCCAGGAAGGTGCTTTGCTGCTCTACATGAATGGAAAGTTGAAAAAAGAACATAGTGCAGAGCCAATTGCAGTTGAACGGCAATATGACGGATACAAACCGATTCCGTTGGATGAAGTCGAGGCGAGTTCTGATAGTTGACAAACAATACCCATGGAACTCGATAGATTCCATGGGTGTTGTTTATAGATAGGTTTCTCGCCATTCCGAAAGCTCTTGCTCCATAATCTGCTTTTCAAGCGTTTCGTCCCACTCGCCCGTCACCGTGTTCCACACGCGCACATACAGTCGGTCATCTACGGTTTGATGGAGTCGAAATTCGATACAGGAAGCTGACTTTCGTTCCAGCTCTTTGACTGCCGTTATTGCTTCGACAACAAGCTGCACGTTGCCGTCCGTGTAAGCGACTTCCAATTGATCGAGTGCATTCCGCCACTCATCATCACTGAAATCCTTCAACTTCCGGAGTTCCGCAGCATGCCGATACATTTCCCCTTCGTCATCTGTCGGCTCCCCTTGCAAAAACAGATGATGCGACGGGCTATAATAAACCGTCGACTCCTCCTTCTCAGGCGGCTGAATGTAAATGCCTGATTCAAGCTGCTGCTTTCCTGTTTCCGTCAACGTAAAGGCGCCGGCGCTCTTTGTAATCATGCCGGCCCGGTTCATCCGATCGATTACATCCTGAATGAATAGCGGTTCGACGACGAGCATGTCACTTAATTCATCAACCGACTCGAACTGCGAAGTGCGGAAAGCGACTAACAACATCTTCATCAAAATATCCATTTTCGTACGCTTCACTGTTTCATACTCGACGTCAATCACCTGAATCGGCAATGACCACTTCACCGTTTCAAGCAATTTCACATTCAGGTCCCTCAGCAATTCATCGCGCAGCCGTTTTTCCAATGCGTCCATTCATCCACCCCATTCAACGTTCATGAAGTTCAATCAGTCATTGTAATGGCGGGCTCCTTGAATCCGCCTTGCAATTTCACCTGTTCCACGAGCCTTGTATACATCGCTTTTGTCGCCGATTTTTTGGGCCGGTTCATGAACATTTCCGAGCTGCCGACGATAATCAGCAGTTCCTTTGCGCGCGACAACGCGACATTCAAACGACGGTAGTCTTCAGCGAAGCCGATTGTTCCACTTGGCTGCTGGTGGTTCCGTACGAAGCTTAAAACGATGATATCCATTTCCATCCCTTGAAATTTATCAACGGATCCCGTCCGGCAATGCAAATGTTTCGGCATGATTTCCTGTTCGATAAGCCGATCGATCCTCTTCACTTGCTCGCCGTAGAAGCTAATGACGCCGACGCTTTTCTTCTCATCCGGGTGCATCCTGCCTTCCCGTTTTGCAAGGTCGGTCGCCTCTTCGATATCCAGCAGCAACTCACGGACTTTTTCCAATTCCGCCTCATTGAAAAGACTCGTTCCACCTTTCACTTGCGCTTCGAAAAATGCAGGCTCATTCGGCATGTCAAACCACAGTAAATGATCATTTCGCTTAATATACTTAGACGTCAGCAAATGATCCCGTGCCGCATCCGAATCGGACAGACCGCACTGCAGACGGTATTCACCGTCCACATAAAATGGCGCAATCGTCTCCATAATTTCCTCATGCATCCGATATTGAATGCCGAGCATCGTTTTATTCTGTTTCGGCAATGTCCTAAATAGCCTCTCGAACAGCGATTCTTTTAGCATGCCGCGCAGTTCATCCTTTTCCGCTTCGTCCTTGATTTCCTCAATGAACTCCTCCATCGTCTCTCGTCCGACGAGCGGCGGCAGCTGATGATGATCCCCGACGAGAACGATCTTCTTCCCTTTGAGCATCGGCAACAGCAGCTCGGGCGGCGTCGCTTTCGACACTTCATCGATAATGACGACGTCGAATTCTGGGTAATCCTCCATGAAATCACGTCGCGCGGAAGCAACACAAGTCGTCCCGATAACATTCGCATGCTTTACGTACAGCTTGCGGATTTCATCCAAATCAAACTCCCCTGCCCCTGCAAGCATCTCGCTCCACTCGTCTTGCAACATCCGTGCGACCGGCATCCGTTCAAGCTCCCGCTGCAATTCAGCGGCTTTTGCGGAATTCTCATCGATTTCTTCGATTACTTCCTTCTTCCGCTTTTCCGGTTTAGAGTCGATAATTTCCTGCAATGCGCGAATTTGTTCTTTACATCTTTTCATCTGCCCTTCCGACTCAGCTTTATCGTTCTGCAAGGCTGCAGTCTCTTCCTGTAAAGCCGCAAGCTGTTCGGAAAACTGACTTGATTCGATCGTATTCTTTTCAATCCCCTGCTCGATCCGTCGTAATAGCACCTTCCGCTCTTCAAAATCGGCAATTGTCTTTTCAAAATGACCAATCGACTTCTCAACGTCTTGTCGGTTCGTATGCTCGTCAACATGCACGGCGAGTGCAGAACATTCTTCCTTCAATTGAAGGAGCTGTTCTTTATGTTCTTCGATAGCCCGTTCAGCGGCCATAACCTCAGCTTCAACTTCACGGACTTGAGCATTCATTTCGTCCATAATCTCATTTTTCAAAGCAGTGAATCTGCCCGTTGCTTCTCTGTCAGATGACGCCTTGATCGTCGCAGAGATTTTCCGCACATCGTCTGCCTTGCCGTATAAATAGGCAAGATTATCGGCAAGTCGATGCAAAAGAGCCGCTTTTTCAGCATTTGCTGGAGCTGCCAATAATTGCTTTGTCTGAGGCTTCACGAAGAAACGGCCTATTTGATCAAGCATGTCATGCATTTCTTCAGCCGTTTTGTATCTTTCATCTTGCTTGCTGCGAACTTGTTCGACTGGATAATGATGCTTTTTAAGCAACCCTTCCGCATGCGTAATGCCATTCGTCAGCCGCTCCGCCACTTCCTTCCATTCGAGAAGCGCATACGGATAGACACCGTTTTGGATATCCACGCGCAAACGGCGAAGAGTATTTATTTCAAGACTTGTAGGCAAAGAAGGTTCCATGTTGTGCGCTTTGAAGAGTGCTTCCAGTTCTTGCAGCTTGCGGACATCAGGAAGTTCTTCGATGAATCGCGGCATGGAGCCCACCTTCGATCTGTGCATCGCAGATTCTTCCGTCAGCCTACGGACAGCAATTTCCGCGTACTCAATCGCTTCAGCCGCCTGAAAATAACGAAGTTTTTTACGGAAATCACCTAATTCCAGTTCTGCCTCAGTCATTTCTTCATGCATTTCCGGACTGATTGCAGCGGCTTCCTTTTCTTCATACAGCCGATCTTTTTCAATCGTCAGCGTTGCCAGCGAATCGCTTACTTCTTCCATTAGCCGTTCGATTGAATTATGCTTCTCTTCAAGTTCGGCCTGCAGACGCTGTAATGAGTTCACCTGTTCATGGACGTCCTTACTTTCCTTCTCTGCCGCGTGCTTTTCAGCTATCCTCCGCTCCGTTTCTTCCCGCTCTGCGTACAGACGCTGTTTTTCTTCCACAAGACGTCCAATTTCATTAGTGATTTCTTGTTCCCGTTCTGCACGCTTCTCCCGCTGTTCATTGACCGTAGCCAATGTTTCGTCCCGCCAGTAAGAAGCGACATTTTCCTCGATGAACCGCTTTCCTTCCTCTTCAATGCTTTCTGTCCGTCCATAGCGCAAAATCCGGATACCCGGATCGGATAGCAGCCTGCCGAGCGCATTGTCCACCGCCAAATTCGATTGCGAGGCGACGAGCGTCCGTTGCCCAGCCTTCATAAGCTGGTGGCATAGCTCTGAAATAACCGTCGTTTTCCCTGTTCCGGGAGGACCTTGTATGACGTACAAATCATGCGCGGACATCGCGCCAGTGACCGCTTCACGCTGGAACTCATTTAACGGGTGGTGGAAATCGAGCTCTATCCGCTTATTCGTAATTTGGACGACTGGCCGTTCCTCGAACAGCACTTTCTCCAGATTAGCATTCGCCGCAAAGCCATCCTGAAGATCCTTGAATCCCTTTCGTAGCCTTCGAATTTGGCTTAATTCGGCAAAATTACTAAAAACAATCTCTCGCATACCATTTGGCAATAAAGACCCGCGACGAGCATTCGCTTGATGTTTCCGACTTAACTCGATTTTAACCGACCGCTTTCCCCGATTTACGTCAACGACCGTTCCGAGATCATCGCTTGAGCCTTTCAACTTGGCACTGAAACCGGTAATCGAGCCCCAATCTTTCGCTTCTAACCCGCTGCATATGATCGTCAGCTGACTGAATGATTCATTGACGACTGGTTGTGAAAAATGGGCAGTCACATCCGCAACGTCCGCATTTTTTTCCTCAATCCGCAAATATCCTTCCCAGCTCTTAATCCGTTTTTCCACGTATGCCGAACGCTCTTGCGCGATCGGCAGCTCCCGAAGGCTCGTATATAGCTGGATCGGCATTGGACTGCCGGTACGCCGGTTGACTGCGAATGCCAAACGGACGCCAAGTCGGCGATTCGTCCGTACAGGCTCTTTACGCCCTTTCACTCTGAAGCTCGTCGCGAGGAAACCTTCGTTTTTATAGACGCATTCCATGACAGCGACCCGTTCGTTCAAGTGATCGGCGAGCTGCGAATTTTCTTGCGGGCCGAAGTAGAAGGAGAATGTCATGTTGTCTTGTTTTGCGGGAAGTTTTTCAATGTAGACGGTGAAGCTGTCCTGCATCGAAAAGAGCTCATTTTCATCAATTGCCCAATTTCCGATTTCCTTGCGCGCCCGATGTGTCATATCGAGCCGGCAGCTCATCACTTCGCTCTTCTTCATCATGACATCCTCCTTTCCGTTCCTTAAATCAATTTCGCCTTGGCGTAATTGCGTCGAGATTTTGAATTGCGCTTGAGGCCAACAGGATGTTGGTCATGCAACCGTTGCCGCAGGACGCGGCGAACTTAGGTTGCCTTCCTTAACACCCTACAAAATCCCTGACATCCGCCGGAGGCTTTATTTTGATTCAGCAGGAGTCTGGTTCCAATAGGAACAAAATAAATTATACTCATCCCACACCAATAAAAGAGGGATTTCCGCTGAATCAAAATAAAACCATACGTTCTATCATACAACAAAATCGGGTCCGACTTCATTAAAAATCGGGAAGTGGAACTTGTTGCAATCGTTTCCCATTTTGAAGATTCGGGTATTGCATAAGTAGGTTGTTCCTGTTTTCCAAACGATATAAGGAGTGAGTACTGATGAATAAAAAAACCTTCGTTGGGATGTACGATACAGATGAGGCGCTGCTTGCCGCCATTGAGGAGTTGGATGAAAAAGGGATTGATCCGGAAAATATGTATGTCATTTCGAGGAACGAGGAAGATGTCGAGTTGCTCAGGCGCCGAACGTCCGAGGATATCCAATCTGTCCCTTCGAATTGGCTCGATCGGTTTATCGGCTATATTTCAGGAGAGAATCATGTGCGTAGCATGCTCGTCGAAGTCGGTTTTGATGAAGCGGATTTAAGACGATATGAGGCGGAGATCAAGCAAGGAAAACGGCTGCTGTATGTGGAAGGTGAACCGGAAAAGTCTGCATATGAAATTAACGAGGAGCGGCAAAAGGCGGAAACGAACCCGTTCAATCATCCCGTTTCGGAAGCTGAACGTTTGAATAGGGAGGATGATTCGCCAGTCGGCATCGGTGAGGATGGCTTGCCCAAAAACGAGTATCGGGATAGCGTGTTGACGGATGGATATGAGGGCAACTCCCCAGCAGCACGTGAAAACTTGCTTTTCGGCAGGGCCGGCGCAGAAGCTTTATATGATAGATCAGAATATGAACCGAAACCGGCCAATCTTTCTTCTCCTTCGCAAATCCGCGGCACACCTTCCAAGGAACGTGCTTCCCGTCGAAGCAGGGAGTTAGATGAAGTCGAACAACAACGCCATGACGTCTTTCCCGATCCACACAATTTTATGGATAGCCAGATGGATCGCCAAGACGCAATTGCAGAGACGACGGATTTCGATGATACTTCAGACGGCCTCAATCCGATGATGGACATTTATTCAGAGGATGTCGGCAGACGACAGAAGCAAATCGTCATTGACTTGCGGAATATCAATAAAATGGAGGCCGATGCCGAAACATGGCTGCGGCCAAAAAATTGGAATCGTGATTAATTTTGAAATCGACCATGCACTTTTACAACGGGTGTATGGTCTTTTTTGTGTCATCATAAACTGGCGAAATGCGCTCATAATCGGTAATGCTTTTTCTTTAATCTTTCTATCATCCTCTTCTATAAACTTTTCTGCTATAATACTAGAGTGATTTTAGTAATGGTTTATTCGAAACTAAGTTATAAAAAAATAACAAATAACAAATGACTAATGGGGACTTTGTGTCTTCAAGTTGTGGAGGATGGAAATTTGAAAGGCTTGTTACAAATATTTATCGGTTTATTACTCGTTGGAATACTTGTTCTCGGGGGATGCGTAGCGCCAAATGACGATGAAGAGCTGAATGAAAAAGCTTCTACTGAGCAAGTTGAAAAAGAAACGTCTGAAGAGAAAGCACCTAAGGAAGACAGTTCAATATCGGAAAAAGAAGACACTGCGGAGAATACTCCTGCGGCCATTGTAAAGAAACCAGCATCCACTGTAAAACCGGCTCCGGCGAAGAAAACCGAAACGTCCGGTACGACGGCGCAAGTTCCTGTCAAGTTGGTGAAGACGATCGATGGCGATACGATCAAAGTATTGTATAACGGTCAGGAGATTAACGTTCGCTATTTATTGATTGATACGCCTGAAACGAATCATCCGCGCCTCGGCAAGCAGCCTTTCGGCGAAGAGGCGAAAGAGCGAAATCGGCAATTGGTCAATAGCGGAGCGCTCACTCTCGAATTTGATATCGGTGAACGAATTGATAAGTACGATCGATTGCTCGCTTACGTTTACGTCGATGGGAAAAGCGTTCAAAAGACATTGCTTGCGGAAGGGTTAGCACGCGTTGCATACGTGTACCCGCCAAATACCCGTCATTTGACGCCTTTCGAGGAAGCACAGAAAGCGGCGAAGAAAAAAGGGCTAGGCATCTGGTCGATCGAAGATTATGCGACCGATTCAGGATTCGATAGTGATGTGGTTCCTGCCAAAAATTCCGGCAAAACGACAACTACATCTAACGCGCCGAATTCAACCGTTAGCAAACCTGCATCGACACCGAGCACGAATGTTGCATCCAGTCAGGAATGGTTCCAAAACTGTACGGAGCTGCGAAAGAAATATCCGAGCGGTGTTCCCGAAGGCCATGCAGCCTACCAGGCTAAAATGGACCGCGACAAAGACGGATATGCGTGTGAAAAATAATGAATGAATGACTACTAGCCGATTACATCCATTTGGATGCAATCGGCTTTTTCATGGATTCGAATCAAGATTTGCAATGTCCAAGCATATACATCTAAAAAACATGAAATAGGCGGGGTCCTTATTTTCGTTCAAAGAGCTATTATCATTTTAATTGGCAGCTTATTAGTCGGGATCGGTGTGAATGTATTTCTTGTTCCTTTTGAATTATTGGACGGTGGTGCTCTTGGCATTAGTTTAATTTTTCATTATGTGAGTGATGTAAAAGTAGGCATGGCATTACTGTTAGTGAACATACCCATCTTTATTGGTGCTTGGTTTTTTTATCGTTCATTTTTTTATAATGGAATCCACGGTTTGCTATTTTCTTCATTAATGATAGATTTTCTGTACCCGATCCATATTTTCGGAAAGAGCGTATTAACTATCCCTCTTGTAAGCGCTGCACTTGGAGGTATTTTTATTGGAGCAGGCGTCGGGATGATGCTTCGCAACGAAATTAGTGTAGGCGGAACTGATTTACTCGCTCAAATGTTTGCAAGACGCATGAAATTAAACCCTGGATATGTCATTTTCTCATTTGATATTCTGATCGTTACGATTGGAAGCATTCTCATATCTTCAACACAACTATTCGTTTCGTATACGACCGTGTTCTTTGTAGGCGTGACAATTAGTCTACTCGTATCTACACCGAATAAACACACTATTGCATTCGACAAAGCAAGTGACAGATATGCATGAAGCCGGATTGCGTCTCTTCCGGCTTCTCATTTATTTTTTATTTCCGATGATACACAGAGGATTTTTACATCACTTTCCGTGTAGTTATACCAATAATGCGGACAGGTGGAGTCGAGCATGAGCGATTCTGTCGGACCTAATTCGTAAAGCGCGTCTTCGATACGGACGGTTAGAGTCCCCTCGATTACATACAGAAATTCTTGTCCCCTATGCGTAATAAGATTGCCTTCGGTCTGCCCCGGCTTCAAAACGACTAATAGTGGTGCAAAATCACGGTCGGTTACCATCGTCCCTAAATCTTTGTAATAAATGTGATGGGCATCCATCCGTTGATCGATAATGAGCGATTGACGGCTATCCGTTTCTTCTTCCTCGAAAAAATAGCTTGGGTTCACACCGAATGCAATTGAGATCTTTTTCAGTGACTCCAACGTCGCAGATGATTTCCCTCTTTCCAGCTGGGAAAGGAAGCTGATTGAAAAGCCTGTTCGATCAGCAAGCATTTTCAGTGTCATGCCACGCTCTTTTCTTATTTTTTTAATTTTTATTCCTAAATGATTTGCAGACATTTGCATTCTCCTAAAAATCCTATTGACAGAATATTATTGTGAATCTATGATGGACATACATGTAATTGAAGTGACACTTCAATATTTCAGTGAAGCGCTTTCATTTTTTTTAGCGTTCAATTGAAGTAATGCTTCAATTATAGCAAAGGGGGAAGAAAATGTGGAGAAAAAACAGTTAAACAGGGTGTTGGTTGCAAGCCTCGTCGGAAGTTCGATTGAGTGGTTTGATTACTTCCTATACGGAACAGTCGCTGCGCTCGTTTTCAATCAGCTCTTCTTTGTCAATGAAGACCCGACAATTGGTCTATTATTGGCGTATGCATCATTTGCGCTCGCCTTTTTCATACGGCCATTCGGTGGTATCATTTTCAGTCATATCGGCGACCGGATTGGAAGGAAGAAAACGCTCGTTTTGACATTAAGTCTAATGGGGATCGCTACATTCGGAATGGGATTATTGCCTACTTATCAGGCGATCGGCATTTGGGCGCCTATTTTGTTAATTACGCTTAGACTTATTCAAGGTTTAGGAATCGGCGGCGAATGGGGTGGAGCACTTTTACTCGCAGTCGAATATGCACCTCCTGAAAAAAGAGGCCTTTTCGGATCTGTCCCACAAATGGGCGTTACAATCGGAATGGTTCTTGGAACATTTGCATTGTCGATCATGACAATGCTGCCAGAAGGTTCGTTCATGACATGGGGCTGGCGTGTTCCGTTCATCTTAAGTGCTTTGCTCGTCCTATTCGGATTATGGATTCGTAAAGGAATCGATGAAACACCTTCATTCAAGGAAGTCCAAGAGCGTGGAGAAATCCCAAAAATCCCTCTCGTCACAACATTTAAAACGCATTGGCGTGAAGTGTTGATTGCAATCGGGGCGAAAGTTGTCGAGACGGCACCATTCTACATATTTGGTACGTTCATTGTTTCCTATGCGACAAGCTATCTCGGCTATTCGAGGACTGCGACGTTGAATGCCGTCATGATCGCTACAATTATCACGACGATTTTGATTCCGATCATGGGAAGACTTTCAGATAAAGTCGGACGCAAACCACTTTATGTATGGGGCGCGGTTGGAATGATCCTTTATGCATTCCCATATTTTTGGTTGATCAAACAAGGATCTGTCACATTGCTCGTTATTGCGACAATCATCGGACTCGGCATCATTTGGGCACCAATTACTGCAGTGCTCGGCACAATGTTCTCTGAAATTTTCTCGGCGGAAGTCCGCTATACAGGTATTTCGCTTGGCTATCAAATTGGAGCTGCCCTTGCTGGAGGGACTGCACCACTTGTCGCTACTGCACTGCTTGCTGAGTTCAACAATTCATATGTTCCGGTTGCGCTTTATATTATCTTCACCGCGGTCGTATCCCTTATCGCTATTTGGGCTGTGAAAGACCGAAAAAACGAAGCGCTCGATCAATAATAATATTGAAGGAGCGATTTCATGCTAATTATTAATGAAAAAGAGATTCAAACAGCGTACGGGATGAAAGAGGCACTATATGACGTCGAACAGATTCTGCGTGCAAAAGCGGATGACAAAATCGCCAATCCTCATCGAACCGTCATCGAATTCCCGCAGCATAACGCGTCTGTACTGTACATGCCAGGTGCGGATTTGGTAAATGAAACGGCTACAATCAAAACGGTGTCCATTTTCCCGGAAAATCCGGCTGCAGGAAAACCGACGACACAAGGAGTCATTCTCGTAACAGACGCGAAGAACGGTGAACATCTCGCGATGATGAACGCTTCGTATTTAACAAGGCTACGGACAGGAGCACTTAGCGGAATCGCAACCGACCGTCTTGCTCGAGAAGATGCGACTGTATTGACTGTCATTGGAACTGGTGCGATGGCATTTGAGCAAGTTCTCGGCGTTTTGGAAGTTAGACCGATTACAAAAATGCTGCTCGTCAACCCGACAACAGTTAAGGCAGAACGGTTCAAAGATAAGCTGCTCGCTTTCAGTATTGATGCAAAGATTCAAATTGAAATTATGGACAATGTTTCCGAAGCAGTCAAACAAGCGGATATCATATGCTGCAGCACCCGCTCGAATACGCCGGTATTTGACGGAAATGATGTGAAGCCTGGCACACATGTCAATGGCGTCGGCTCTTATTTGCCTCATATGCGTGAAATGGATTTTACGTTCATTCAACGCTGCGGCAAAATTGTTACCGACGACAAAGCAGGTGTCAAAGAGGAAGCCGGCGAATTGATTCACGCAAACGAGCAGCCTGGATGGTCGTTTGATGATTTGCATGGCGAACTGATGGATGTTGTGACTGGACAAACTTCAGGAAGAACCGACGATGAAGAAATTACGTTTTTCAAATCTGTCGGAGCTGCCTACTTTGATCTCGCTGTGGCACAGGGTGTATATCGGAAAGCGTTGGAAGCTGGGATCGGAATTGAAGTGGATATATAATACAACAGGAGAAGGAATTCAAATGAATTCCTTCTCCTGTTTTTATTGGACGCGAGATGACTCGCTTTGGACGCGGAACGACTCACTTTGGACGCGGGATGACTCACATTAGACGCGGAACGACTCACTTTGGACGCGGGACGACTCGCTTTGGACGCGAGATACCTCTCTTTGGTCGCGGGATGCTTCACTTTGGACGCGGGATGCCTCACTTTGGACGCGCGGAGGCTTGTTTTGGACGCGATTCAAACAAAGACGGATGTTATAAAACTCCTGCCATCCCTCCGTCAATATTGACTGATGTACCTGTGACATAAGAGGCGGCGTCTGACACAAGGAAGGTAATCACTTTAGCGGCTTCATCCGTATTTCCAATACGTCCTAATGGAATCTGACTTTGTTTGCTAGAAAACTCTTCCCATGATAGTTCCGGGTTCTGTTTTTTCCACTTCTTTTCAATCTGTTCGCTGCGAATCAAACCAATACACACCGTATTCACCCGGATATTGTCTGGACCAAGATCTTTACTCATTGCTTTCGTTAAAGCCATTCCTGCTGCCCTGCTGACCGAAGTTGGCAATGATGCCGCAGAAGGTGTCTTTCCTTTAACAGCTGTTACGTTGAGGATTGCACCCCCGCCAACTTGCCGCATATGTGGTATTGCATTTTGGGAACAACGGATAGCGCCGAATAGTTTCAAGTCAAGATCTTGCTGCCAAAGTTCCGTTCCTACTTCATCAAATGGATGGGCTTGAGAAGTCCCGGCGTTATTCACTAAAATATCTAAACGTCCATATTTTTCAACTGTAGCAGAAACAATTTTTTCACAATCCTCTTCTTTTGTAACATCCGCTTCCACAAAGAACACTTCTTTGCCTGTTTGTTCTAGAATATAGGCTGCCGCCTCTTCCAATCGATCTTTATTTCTTGCACAAATCGTTACCTCGGCGCCTTCTTTAACTAAATAGAGAGCTGTTTCTAATCCAATCCCTCGACTTGAACCCGTGATGAGAGCGACTTTTCCTTTTAACCCTAAATCCATGATAATCCCCTTTCCCGGAATAACAAAATAATTGACTATTTCCATTATACTTATCAAAAAACGGATTGCCCATTTCCCAGGCAATCCGTTTTATTTATTACCCTTCTTCTTCGACAATGACCGATTTGCCTTTCAACTTCAACAGTAACGGAATTAACAGCCATGCAGCAGCTGCAATGATGAAGACAAGCGACAACGGTTTCGTAACGAAAATACTAAAGTCGCCGTTAGAAATCGTCAGTGCACGACGCATATTGTTTTCAATCATCGGTCCTAGCACGAGTGCTAACACTAGTGGAGCGACCGGGTAATCGTTTTTCGTCAAGAAATAACCTAGTACACCGCATCCGAGCAGCAAATACAAATCAAAGGTCGTATATTGCACGGCATACACTCCGAAAAATGAAATGGCAACAATGATCGGCAATAAGTACTTCTTTGGAGTTTGAATAACTTTCGCGAATACACGGACGAGAGGCATATTCAACATTAGCAACATCAAGTTACCGATGAACATACTTGCAATAAGTCCCCATGCCACTTCAGGATGCTCATCAAAAAGGAGCGGACCAGGCTGGATATTGTACATGATAAGTGCGCCCATCAAAATTGCAGTCGTACCGGATCCCGGAATCCCTAATGTGAGCAACGGAATCATCGCACCGCCAGAAGCTGCATTATTAGCAGATTCCGGTCCAGCAACTCCTGCAATATTCCCTTTACCGAACGTTTCAGGTTTCTTGCTGAATTTCTTCTCTGTCATATAGGAGAAGAAAGAGGCAAGCGTCGCGCCTGCTCCAGGGAGGACACCAATGAAAAATCCGAGCAAGGAACCGCGGACAATCGGAACAGAGCTGTCTTTCATGTCTTGCTTCGTCGGAAGAATGCGGTTGATTTTTGCAATCGTTCCTCCTTCATTATCCCTTTCCAAAATCGTCTTGAACACTTCGCCGAGAGCAAATAGCCCGACGGCAATCGTTAAAAACTCTAATCCTGAATACAAAATAGGTTGGTTGTACGTAAAACGGGCGATTCCCGAAACAGCATCAATTCCGATTGTTCCTAGCATTAAACCAAAAACAGTCATCATTAAAGCTTTCGTCATCGATTTTCCAGCGAGACCGCTTACGGCCGCTAACCCTAACAGCATCAATGAAAAATATTCTGCAGGACCGAATTTGATAGCAACATTGGACAGCGGTTCTGCTAGCAAAACAAGGCCGATCAAGGAAACGATTCCCGCACAGAACGATCCAATCGCAGCAATCGCCAATGCCGCCCCTGCCCTGCCTTGCCTTGCCATCTGATAACCATCAAGCGTCGTGACGACAGACGATGATTCACCCGGCGTGTTCAAAAGAATCGAAGTGGTGGATCCCCCATACATCGCACCATAGTAAACACCCGCAAGCAAAATGATGGAACTCGCAGCCGCCGCACTTGTCGGCATCCCGGATGTAATCGTTGCAGTGACCGGAATAAGGAGTGCCACCCCACTCATTGGACCGATGCCGGGCAATACGCCGACAGCTGTTCCGATGACGACTCCGATGAATGCGAATAATAGATTATGCCATTGGAATGCCGTCGCGAAACCGTCGGCCAAAAATTGTAATGTGCTCATGTTGTGACTCCTCTCTTCTTAAAAACTAGGGAATCCGGGCAATGAGCCCCCAAGAAATTCCGCAAAGAAATAATAGACGCCAAATGAAAATACCGTAGCGATAATGAGACTCGGCACGATTCTGCCGCGCTCCATCGTCTGGAAAGCGATGAGTAGAAAAAGGAATGTTGAAATGACGTAACCAATCTTCTCTAATAAAAATGCATAGAGAGCAGCACTAACGAGAATAATGAGGAACTTTTTATACTGAAGCTTTTCCGAAGTCGTCGTTTCAGTCTTGTATTTGAATGTTTCATATAACAATCGTAAACTCAAAAGAATTAATATGATGCCAAGTCCTAACGGAAAGATTTTCGGTCCAACCGTCGACCCATACGCGCTGTTCGCAATCTTCATGCTTTCGATTACAAATAAAAGACCAATCAGTAAAAAAGCGATACTTGCATATCGATCGAATGTTTTACTCATAGTCTTTAACACCTCCCTATAAAAAAAGCGGATGGCGCCTGCATAGAGACGACAGGCATAAGGCAAAGATGTGGCGTGGCGCTTTTTGCCACAGAACAGCTTTGACTTATGACCCCGAGTCTCTGGCGCCAGAAGCTAGATTGAAAAGGCGGCCGTTCAAGCCGCCCATACGCCTTATTTTTGCATGCCAAGTGCTGTCAGAAGCTCCACAATAACTTTGTCTTGGTCTTCCAAGTACTTCGTGAAATCTTCAGAGCTACGGTATTCGCTTTCCCAGCCATTTCGCTCAAGCTCCGCTTTCCACTCATCCGTTTCAACCATTTCTTTCAGCTTTACAGACCAGTAATCGACAGCTGCATCGGACATTTCCTTCGGTCCGAAAAGTCCGCGCCAAATTGTGAACTCTGCGTCAATACCTTCTTCTTTAAATGTCGGCACTTCAGCTAATTCCCCGCCAAGACGCTCGGTTGAACTAACAGCAAGGACACGGACATCACCGGATTTCACATACTGCCCGATTGTCGATGCATCCGTTGCAATGACATCCGCATTGTTACCTAACAACGCCGCTACAGCTTCTCCACCACCATCATAAGATACATATTTAACAGTTTTCGGGTCGATGCCATATTCGAAAGCAGGCAAGATTCCAACTAAATGGTCCATAGAACCAGGGGCGGATCCGCCGGCAAATGTAACTGAAGTTGCATCACTCTTAATCGCTTCCAAAACATCCTTCAACGTTTGGAATTCCGAATCCGCTTTTACAACGATTGCGCCGTAATCACGCGTCAACTGCGCCAATGGCGTTGTATCTTTATAACCGTAAGGGCTGTTCCCTTCCGCTTTATTGTTATTGATGAGAAGTGGTGGAGATTTTACCAATAACGCGTAATCATTCTTTACTTCTTTCGTTGCAAACTCCGCCATGTAAACGGCGCCTCCGCCACCTGGCTTATTCTCAACTGTAATCGGTTTTTCGATCAATTTCGTGTCATTCATCGTTTTCGCAATGGCACGTGCTGTCAAATCCCATCCGCCGCCTGCTCCGGATGGTGCAACAATCGTGATATTATTTTTTGGATAATCCGAGGAGCTCCCCTTTGCCCCATCATTCTTTGAACATGCTGCAAGGCTGAACGCCAATACCCCAGTCAAAGCAACTGTCGTAAGTTTCTTCCACATAATCATGTATCCCCCTTTTGAATTAAAAAATGATGACAGCGCTTTCATACGCTATCATCAATTTATCAGAAGGTTGGTTGTTTTCAATGTTTACGGTCATAAGTTGAATAATGGGTGTAAACGTCATTTTGTTCATAATGTTCACACCGTTAGTGAATGAAATACCTTCTTTCAGGCCGTCCGACTGAACCGTAAATAAGTTCGGTATGTGCTTGTTTTTCTGAGACGAGATACTCCAAATAACGCCTGGCCGTTGAACGGCTGACACCGATATCTACACCGAGCGTTTCTGCAGTAATCCCACCTTCAATCTGTTTCATATGGCTGACGACTTTCTCTTTTGTTATCGGATCAATCCCTTTCGGCGGGAGGGAATCTAGGTTTTCAGCTGACGGTACATTTGTTTTATTCCATAAGAACTGGATGGAATCCTCCTTCATAACCCCAGCAGCTGCCAGCTTTTCATGTTTCGCTTTGTAGGAAAGAAGGCTTTCCTTGAAACGATCGAATGTGAGCGGCTTCAATATATAATCGGCTACCCCCCTGCGGTACGCTTTTTTTACAATATCGACTTCGGCTGCTGCCGTTATGAAGATGATATCTGTTTCAGGGCTATTTTCATGGATGAAGCCCATGATTTCCGTTCCGAGTGCATCAGGCAAATAAACATCGAGCAATACAAGATCGGGCGACAGTGCCTGCACCCAATCCTTTGCTTCCTCGCCAGTGTGAGCGGCTCCAACAACGGTGAAACCTTCAATTTTGTCGATGAATCGATGATGAATATCGGCAATCCGTTTATCATCTTCAATAATAAGAATTTCAATCGGTCTCATTTAATTCCCCCCTTTCGGAATAGAGATGATGAACAGCGCACCACCTAAATCTCCTTTTTCTACTGTAATGGAGCCGCCTAGATCTTCAACGTTTTCCGCGACTTTTAAAAGCCCATAGCCTCGGTCTTCCACATCTTTCGTCGACACTTTTTCACGGAATAAATCATCCAATACTTCATTTGCAATTCCTCTGCCTGAATCCTCCACTTCGAACAAAATCTCTCTTCCGTTATCCAAAATGAAAAGGCGGACCATCCGTTTCACCTCTGGATTCATTTCAACTGCTTCAAATGCATTCGTCACCAAATTCCCGATGATGGAGACAAAATGGGTCTTCTCCAAATGGGACGGCAACTCTTTCAGGAAGCTATCTTCATCGATTAGGAAACGGACTTTCAATTCCCGCGCACGATTGAAGAAGCCGATGACAATTCCGCCAAGGAAAGGATCCTGCAATCGCTTCGTGACAAACTGGATGAGAGATTGGTGCTCGGCTGTTTCGTCATGAATCAGGCTGAGTGCCTCGTCATAGGAATGTAATTGGATAAGCCCTGAAATCGTATAAAGAAAATTATTATATTCATGCGTCTGCGCACGAAGTGCTTCCGTATACCGTTTCACTTGCGATAATTCCATAGAGAGCTGGTCGATTTCCGATTGAAGGCGGAACGTCGATACTGCACCGATGATCCGGTCGTCCGCATGAATCGGGACACGGTTGACGATGACTTTCTTCCCGTGGATTTCCATCGGCCGATCGAGATGCCGCTCCCCCGTTTCAAGCACTTTCGGCAATAATGTGTTTGGGAGTATTTCTTGGATTGTCCGTCCGACCAGTTCTGTTTGACCCGGAATTGAAAGCGTGTCATAGGCAGCTGCATTCACTGTTGTAATAACTCCTTTCGCATCGACCATGATGATACCTTCACGCACAGATTCGATAAGTGCATTCCGTTCGGTGAATAAATTCGCGATTTCGACAGGTTCCAAATCAAATAGCTCTCTTTTAATATTACGTGCCAGGACACTTGAACCAATGATTCCGAGAATGATAGCGATAAGCACGATGTATGAAATATTATCAATATATTGAAAGAAAATGGAAGAAATATCTTCATTCAAATAACCGACAGAAACGACCCCGACAATATCGCCTTGTTCATTGAAGACAGGCGTTTTCCCTCGTAGTGCAGGACCAAGAGTCCCAGTCGCCTTTGAAACATAGGACTCCCCGAATTCAAGCGCGCGTTCGTTATCGTCACCGACCATTTTTTGGCCAATCCGCTCGACAACAGGGTGGGCATACCGGATGCCTTCACTATTTCCGATGACGACATATTCAGCTTCGGTTTGCAGTCGGACAGCTTCGGCGATCGGTTGCAGCAACTTAGATGGATCGTCCTCTTCGAATGCCGCAATGACATCCGGCCGAGCCGCCGTCGTTTTGGCGATACTTAGCGCGCGGACTCCAATCTGTTTCTCAATCCCGTTCGACATCGTAAAGTAGAACGAAATGCCGATAATGATCGCTATGAGGGAAACGAACAAGGCTCCATATGAAAATATGCGTGATTGCAAGGACATCGGTTTCATGCGACTCATCTCTCTATCTTAAAGTAGTTAGTTCCTGCCAAAAACTATTTCTTTCTATGTTACACTATTGGCAATAATGAAGGAATAGACTTAATGAGGTAAGGGCAATCTGTTCATTAATGGAAGGAGAGTACTGCGATGCGTGAATTCAAAATCACCTATTTTTTTGATGAGGAACATTACATACGGCGCTTCATCCACACCGATTCCATGGAAAGTGCCGAACAGCTTGTGAAATCGGAACGGGATCAATACATATCATTCTGTGATAGTCGGGGAATCTATCATGAGCTTCACACTGGCAACGTGAGGGTCGTACAGGTTTCGGAGTATTTTCGGGTAAATAATAAGAAAAAGCAGTCCTAGTGAATGTACTGGGATTGCTTTTTGATGTAAAGGGAGTCTTTGTGTGAGAAATGGAACCCTGGTGAATTTAATGGAGCCCTTGCGCGATTAATGGAGCCCTTGTGAATTTAATGGAGCCCTGGTGCGATTAATGGAGCCCTTGCGCGATTAATTGAGCCCTTGAACAAATATTGGAGCCCTTGCGCGATTAATTGAGCCCTTGAACAAATAATGGAGCCCTTGCGTGTTTAATTGAGTCCTGGTGAATTTAATGGAGTCCTTGTGAATTTACGTTAATTACGTTATTATTCATTCCGGACTTTTTCAAATAAGCCTTTGGCGCTTGGAATGTAGTTAGGTTCTAATTTCGTCTGTCAATCTGCTATAAGCGATACAAAAAAAGAGGCAACAATTCGCCTCTTCCTTCAATTCAATATGCATATACGGTTTTTCCCGTCCTCTTTCGCTTGATAGAGCGCGACGTCCGCTTGGTGGAACAGTTCGGTGAATGTTTGAATGTTACCGTTTGCATTATCAGCAAGACCGACACTTGCTGTTAATGAAATGTAAATGCCGTCTTTTTCAATTTTGATTGAACGGACGGCCTCAAGTAGTTTCTCTGCTTTATAGTATGCTTCTTCAATAGAAAGATCTCGCAAAATAATAGCGAATTCATCTCCACCGAACCGGCCCATTAAGTCACCGCTCCTAATTTGGCTGGAACATGCTTGACCGATTTTCTTTATGATTTTATCGCCAAAAATATGACCGTATGTGTCATTCAAGCTTTTTAAGTTGTCAAGATCGAGAGCGATACAAACGATGCTTTCGCTTGTCCGAGCAGCTTCGGCAAGCCATTTGTCCGTCGTCGTCTCCATGTAGCTCCGATTGTACAGACCCGTAAGGAAATCGGTGTTGGCTTGACGTTCGATTGTTGCAATTCGATGTTTCACCCCTAATTTCACGGCGGCCATCGTAATTTCGTGCTGTCGCAGATCGCTTAATAAATCAATGTATGCTTGTTGGGCTTTATATCCACGTTGCATATCCCCCATAAGATCACAAAGCTTGCATCTCTTTTCTAAAATGCCTTTCAGCAAATTCCTATCATTATAACTTTCTGCAAGCTCTTTCGCCTTGTCGTATGCTTGCAATGCTTCAGGATACATCTTTTTCTGCATGAAAAAGCGTCCGTACAAATCGTGGACTTGCGTCTTTTCACGAATGAAAGATTCCAAAATCGGGTCATTCACCATCTCATTTACAAGCTGTTCAGCCTCTACCATTTTCTCTAAACCAATTAGTGCATTGGCAATATTTAATTTCACCCGAAATTCCAATATCGGTGTTTGTGGTTCATGCAGCTTTGCCATCGCCAATCCTTTTGTCGCCATTATGTGGGCACCTTCAAAATCCTTTTCAATGGCGAGAATCATACTATAATTGCTATAAGCATTGCTGACGATATTAAAGTGTTTGAGCTCTTTGCCTAACTCAATGGCTCGTTCTAATGTTTCCTTCGCTTTCTGATAGTCTTTATTATATTCATAAAGCAGGAACAGGACATTGCATCCATTCAGTCGATCATCTTCATCGCCATTGTCCGCGCAGTATTCAATATAGGCATCGATACTATGAAAAGCCTCTTCGATTGCGCCGATGCAATAAAAAGATGCGGCATTGTTTATATGGGCAGTTAAAATGGATTTTGGGTCATTCAACTTTATACCGGCTTCCAATAGTTGAAAACAAGCTTCAATTGTCTCTTCGTATTTTCCTTCCACCCGTAGCTTCAGGACATTACGTTGCAATGAAATCAAATCTTCCTTCTCCATGCCCACAACTCCTATTCAACGTATATAGTTCAATATAACTACAACAGACTTTTTAATACATGATTCTATAGTAACATACATTGGGTTATTGTGGAACTTTATTATAGAATATTTATGTATGGAGCTTTCTAAAGCAAGCTCCTTTTTATATAACATTTCCCCCTATTTACTAGCTTGTCCGTTCAATGCATTGGTAATTCCTTGTCTAGGCGTTTCCGCTACGTCCAGCAAATTGGTTTCAGTCTGAAATAAATGATTCTCGTATTCCTTTTCAATCGAAGCGAGAAGATTCAATGCCGGTTCAACGCCTGCAAATATAGCGGCGCTGCTTGCTACGACGGTGATTGCCAAAAGTATTGCAACTAACTTTTTAATTGCACTCACTCCCCCAAGTTCGTATCCTTTCTACTACTATACGATGATTAGAAGGAATAGAAAATTCAAATTTATTGATAAAATATGCTATTCAACTAGCAAAATCGCCAGTATATAAAATGAATCAATGTGCATCGACAGATTTTATTGTCAAATGCTGGGGGAACTTAGGGAAACATTCATTTTTCGCAACGTGCATAAATAGAAGAAAGGAGCCGGCATTCTAGCCGGCTCCTATCCTCTACATGATTTGGTCAAAATAAGCGACAGTCTTCATTTCATCTCCAACTTTCCGCAAAGACCAAGTTTCTTCTATATATATTTCCGCTAATTTCTCAAATTTCCCGCCATATTTCATTGCCCATTCAAGAGCGACGACACTTTCATAAAGGTGTGCCATCCTTTTCATTAACCCTTTTGCCTCGAAAGTTTGAAGCGCATTTTCAACGCCGGCAAATGCGATTAGGTCAGCCGATAATGAATTCACTTCAACCGATACAGCTTTTTTCATCTTACTGTCTTGTAGAGCGGTGAGACGGTTGCACAGTTCGTCTATGAACAGTTTATGGGCTTCAAATTTATTGACGAGGCGGATGAGCTCCAATCCTAAAATATTGGCGGTGCCTTCCCATACGGTGAGCACTTGCGCATCACGAAGCAGGCGTGGCGTAACGAAATCTTCGATATATCCATTGCCGCCATGCATTTCAATTGCTTCATGCGAAAAGTGGATTGCTTGCTCAGCCGTCTCCTTTTTCATAAGCGCGATGAAAAGCCTGTTGAGGATCTTTTCGCGGTCGGACGCATCGCCTTCCGTGACACGTTCATATAATGTAATGAAATCAAAGACGGTTGCCACTTCTACATGGAGCCTCGCCGCCATCTTCCCGAGCGTGTCCTGCACCATCGGATAGTCTGTGAGCCTCTTGCCAAACGCATTCCGACGGGTCGCGTACGCTTTTGATTCCAGCAGGGCGCGCCTCATAATGCCAATGGAGGCGACCGCGTTGCATATGCGTGAAAGATTGAGGGCTTCCATCATATAATAGAAGCCTTTTGCCGGATCGCCGACAACGTAAGCAAGCGCACCGTCGAATTCGACTTCCCCGGAAGGGACGGCCCGCACGCCGAGTTTGTCTTTCAAACGGCGGATGCGCAGTCCGTTCGGTTTGCCGTCTTCGCCTTTCCACGGAACCGCGAACAATGTCAATCCGCGTGATCCAACTTGCGCACCTTCGATTCTCGCAAGGACCATCGCGACTCCCGCCATGCCAGCGTTCGAGGCGAAGTATTTCTCTCCGTAGAGACGGTACTGATCGCCTTCCTTCACTGCCTTCACGACGTTCGCCCCAACGTCCGATCCTCCTTGGCGCTCCGTCAGAAACGTCGCCCCTTCGTACAATGGAACTTCACCCGTCGAGCAAACATTGCCGAGAAATAGATTTTTCACTTGTTCATCCGCATAATGATCGAGCAAATAGGCGGTCGCCATTGTCAGCGTGACGGGGCAATAAAATCCAGGCTCCGCATGCGACAGCAAATAGCCTTGCGCGAAGCTATACGTGTAATTCCCCTTTTGGCCAAGCTCCGGAATTTCCTTATGGACGTAACCGACAATTCCGGTATCATACGTTTCTTGGACAGTTTTGCGATATCCTTCATTCACCCAAACATCGGAAACTTCCTCACCGAATTTGTCGTACCGGATGAGGCGCGGCTCCCCTTCCCGGTCTGTATGCTTTGCGCGCTCGTCGATTTCATTTGCACAATGCTCACCGAAAAGGGATAGCTCACGTTTCGCGTACTCAAGGAATGGGTCTTCCAAATGCTCCTCCAAAATCAATCGGAGTGTATCATCGCCTTCGTAGAAGTTATCGGTCTTGAAGGTTTCCGCTTCCTGCACGACTTTCATTGGACTGTCATCCCTTCTCGCAATGGTTGCTTTAAAATTTTTCCGGAGGCGTTCCGTGGCAACGCATCAACTTGTTCATATAGACGCGGTACTTTATACTTCGCGAGATGCTCTTGAAGGAATGCTTTTAATTCCCCGCTATCGACCGGATTCGCTGCAGCGAACACTGCTTTTACCGTCTCGCCCCATTCAGGATGAGGAACGCCAATGACCGCAACTTCGCGGATGCCCGGATAGCTCAGTATCGTCTCCTCAATCTCCTTCGGATAAATGTTAACGCCGCCAGAAATGATCAAGTCCTTTTTCCGATCGACAATCCATATATAGCCATCCTCATCGAACTTCGCCAAGTCCCCTGTCTTAAGCCACTGTCCGACGAATGCTTCCTTCGTCGCTTCCTCGTTTTTATAATAGCCCATCATATTCCCTTCGCCGAAAAGGACAATTTCGCCGATTTCCCCTTGTGGTACGTCATCTCCATCTTCATTCACGATCCGTAGCTCTGTATGCAACGGAGCACGTCGACCGACACTGCCTGCTTTCTCTACATGTTCATCTGCAAGCAGCAATGAGCCGCTCGGACCTGCTTCTGTCAGCCCGTACACACATACGAGATCATCTGTCCGGAAAGCGGTTTTCACCATGTTCACTTCATTGGATGATAGCGGCGCCCCACCGTAAATCCACCATTTCATCGAGGACAGATCGGCGTCCTTTAATTGTGGGTGTCCTGCTGTTAGCAAATACGCGACAGGGGCACCGAAGAAATGTGTCGTCTTCTCTTTTTCCACAGTTTCTATTAAGAGGTCGGGCGTGAATGTCGGAGTAAGGACGAGCGACGAACCAACATACATGCCTGCCATCATGAATAGATGAAGCGGCGCTGAATGACTGAGCGGCATCATGAGGAGGACGCGGCTTTCCGGCTTGAATTCCATTTCGACCGCAATCATTGATGCGACGGTCAGGATGTTGCGATAGCTGAACAGCACTCCTTTTGGATTTCCGGTCGTTCCGGATGTGTAAAGAATAGTCGATTCATCGTCTTCCTTCAAATTGCATGGAATTGGTTTGTCATCTGCTTTTTGGATGAGCAATTCGAAGCTTTTCCAGTTTGCAAACGCTTCTCCTGTCTTAATTAAGATAGAAGGAGATTGCAATGTTTTCACAGTTTCAAATAGCAATTCATGCGCAATGATCGCTTCAGCATCTGAATGGTTAAGTACATAAGCCAATTCTTCCGTCGTCAGTTTAACGTTGATTGGAACGACGATTGCGCCAATTCGCTGAACTGCGAAATAGGCAACGATGAATTCCTCTACATTCGGCAAAAACAATGCCACTTTTGAACCCTTTCGGATGCCTTCATTCAAAAGCGCATGTCCGAACCGGTTGACCCTTACGTCCAGTTCCTTGTAGGTCGTCCGCTTCCCCATGCTGACGACTGCTTCCGTTTCTGGATACTTTCTTGCATTCCTCTCCAACAACCGTGAACTGTTCATCCCTTCATTCCCCTTTCGAAATATCCAATTTCCCAATGAATTCACCGAGCAACTCTTCCATTTCAGCCTTCATTTCCTGCAGCTCCTGGATTTTACGATCGATTTCCCCGATACGCCGTTTGCCGTATTCAATCGTCACTTCAAGTTGTTTGCGCCCTGTACGATCCTTGTCAAACAACAACACCATCTCCTTGATGTCGTCCAACGAAAATCCGTACCGCTTGCCGCGGAAAATGAGCTTTAACTTTGCAAGCTCAGCATTAGAATAGAGCCTTTGTTTTCCATCAGACCGTTTCGGCGAGAGCAGTCCAATTTCCTCATAATACCGAATTGTACGTGTTGATACCCCAAATAATTCCGCCACTTCCGTAATCGTCTTCAGCTTCACCACCCCTTCAGTCTTTCTTTGAATATAGCATTGACGTTAACGTCAAGGTCAAGCAATTGTTTCGAATAGTGAATAAACTATTTGCCCTATTACAACTTAAATGTTTGACATTAATTTTAATAAAATAGAAGATACTGTAACAATTTAACTATAATTTTCAAATTAATCATGCTATAATGAAAAATATCTATGCCAAAAGGAGGAATATATTATGTCTAGTAAACATTTTTTGCATGATCATCGGTCTGTTAACGCATTGCGTTGGGCGAAAACATCCAATGGCTTGTCGGAGATTTTCACGACGCATGGTACTTATTCTTCTCCCCTAACACCTTTGAACATTCTCAAGGAACTAACAGAATCGAGAGTTGTCCTACAAACAGAACCTTCGGATCATATCGATTGTGTATGGATCTTAAATAGTTCCTTTACAACATATGAAGTAGATAAGTACCTTACCAAAGTAGTTTTCAATGATGGAACAAACATATTAATTCCTGTTCCTCAAAAATATATTGACCAAAATAGTAAGCGTTTACATACTTTCGTATATAACGAAGGGCAATTGAACTACATATTTCCTAGCATTAAAGAGTTCAATGAACAATACTATCCACGTGTCTATAAATGAAAAAAAGGCAGCCTCCCTCAGCGGAAGCTGCCTTTAGTTTTATTCCTTTAAATCTTCAATTGAATCGATGTCCATATATTGTGGTACGACGAGGCCGATTTTCACGCCTTCCATGCTGACTCCGAGGTCTTCAAATTTGCCATCGAACTTTTCCGCATACGTGGCATGCGTCACTGGCAACCATGCTGCGAGCGTTGCATCCGCGCTGCCGTCAGCAACAGCTGTCCACATAGGGCCTGCTTCAACTTGAGTCAATGTAACATTGTATCCCATATCTTCAAGTACTAATTTCACGACGTTATGGCTAGCGATTTCACTATCCCATGCAACGTAGGCAAGTGTGATTTTATCGCCATCCACTTTGTCCACGCCATCCGTCCATTCCGCAACTTTTTCCGGATTGGCATCAATCCAGTTTTGTGCAGCGGCTTCTTCTTTCTCGCCTTCTTGGATGGCAACCATTACTTCACCCATATCTTCTTCAGACCAATTGAAGTTAGATAGTATTTGATGAGCTTCGGGCAAGTCTTCTGCAAGGCCAAGACGACCGATTGAATGGATTTGCTCTTCCCCGCCGTACGACCCTTTTGGATCATCTAAGTATTTCAAGTCAAACTTCGCAAATTTCCAGTGTGGTGTCCAACCTGTAATGATGATCGGATCTTCAGCGTCATACGCCTTTTTCAGCGCTGCTGTCATCGCAGCGCCCGATCCTGTCGTCACGTCCCATTTGTCGAGCTCATAATCAGCGATCGCTCTGTCGGTCGCTTCCATAATGCCAGCGCCCGGGTCGATACCCGTAATTTTATAATCGACGGATTCGCCGACGCTTGCCGAACCGCTTCCGCCTGAAGTAGATGAATCATCAGCTTTATCATCATTTCCGCAAGCTGCTAAACCTACTGCTAGTAATGCTGCTGCTCCGAGTCCAAACATTTTCTTCGACAATTTCATTAAATAGTTCCCCCTTGTTTTTTCTTGCCTGCTTGCTGTGTGATCCGGTCAAGGATGATGGCGACGATAACGATGGATAGACCCGTTTCAAAGCCTACACCCGTCTTCAATTGTGTCACCGCTCTGTATACTTCCTCACCGAGTCCAGGTGCACCGACCATCGACGCGATAACGACCATGGAAAGTGACAGCATGATGCTTTGGTTGACCCCAGCCATAATCGTCGGCTTAGCGAGCGGGATTTGCACTTTCCAAAGTCTTTGCCACGTAGTGGAGCCGAATGCTTCGGTCGCTTCGATCAAATCTTTCGGCACTTGCTCGATTCCTAGCATCGTAAGCCGGATCGTCGGCGGCATTGAGAAGATGACCGAAGCGACGACGCCCGGTACGACACCGATATTGAAGAAGAAGATCGCGGGTAATAAATATACGAATGCAGGCATCGTCTGCATCAAGTCCAAAATCGGACTAATAACCTTCTTCACTGCCGGTTTTTGTGAACCCCATATGCCAAGCGGAATACCGATGACGAGCGCAATGATAACGGATGTAATGACAAGTGACAACATTTGCAGCATCGAATGCCAATACCCGAGATAATCAATGAACAGTAACCCGACTAACGTAAATATTGCAATGCGCCGAGTGGAAATAAACCAGGCGAGCAATGCGAACAAAATTGCAAGCACAATGGACGGCACCATATCCATCCAATCGACTGCCCCTTCGACGATACCTTTTAGGAAAGAGGAAATGCCATCGAAGACAGAGCCGAAATGGGTGACAAGCCAATCGACGCCATTGTCGATCCAGCTTGCGAATGGTATGCGCGGTAAGAGATTATCCAATGTTGCTCACCTCCATCTCCATTTCATCTTCTGATTCAACCGTGACTTCACTCGAGCCACTGCTATTAATAAACTGGCCGTCGCCTGCCAACGCGCCGATCAGTGCACCACGAATAATAATGCCTTGCAGATGTTTCTCTTCATTTACGACAGCTACCGGAATCTGTGTCGTCGATACTGTATCGAACAGATCGGTTAAGACAGTGTCCGGAGAAATCGTCGGAATATCAGTAATAAGGACATCTTCCAAAGATTTTCCCGTTTCCGTTGCATCGGAGGCATCTAGCGCTGTC
The DNA here is from genome assembly GCF_051966875.1 of Sporosarcina sp. SAFN-015. Taxonomy (GTDB): domain Bacteria; phylum Bacillota; class Bacilli; order Bacillales_A; family Planococcaceae; genus Sporosarcina. The sequence continues at coordinate 403,295 of NZ_JBQCKP010000004.1, forward strand.
ACGGCACCGAGAAGTCGGTTCGCTTTGTCGACAACGTAAATAGAGGAAATTCCTTGCTTTTTCATAAGGCGTAATGCAACTCGGGCACCCCGGTCAATTTGCACCGTATCCGCCTTTTTCATAATATGTCCTGCGGTCAACACTTTCGAAAGGTCGACGTCTTCGACAAAGCGTTCTACATATTTATTCGAAGGGTTCATCAGAATCTCTTCAGGCGTTCCAATTTGGACGATATCCCCATCCTTCATCAATGCGATGCGGTCCCCTATCCGTAGTGCCTCGTCCAAGTCATGGGTAATGAAAATGATCGTTTTTCCCATGTCATGGTGAAGCTGAAGAAGCTCATCTTGCATATCTTTACGAATCAACGGATCAAGTGCACTGAATGCTTCATCCATGAGCAGCACATCGGGATCATTGGCAAGCGCACGCGCCAAACCGACCCGCTGCTGCATTCCGCCACTCAGTTGGTTCGGATATTGCTCTTCATAGCCAGCAAGACCGACAAGCCTCAACGACTCGATTGCCTTCGCTTTTCGTTCCGGTTTTGCAATTCCTTGGATTTCAAGCCCATATTCCGTGTTCTCGAGAATGGTCTTATGCGGGAAAAGTGCAAAGTTTTGGAACACCATCCCGATTTTCTTCCGTCTCACTTCACGGAGCTGTTCTTTATTCATACCGACAATGTCTTCTCCATCAATGCGGATCGAGCCCATCGTCGGATCAATCAACCGGTTCAACATCCGTACTAATGTTGACTTCCCGCTTCCTGACAGTCCCATAATGACAAAAATTTCACCATCATAGACGTCAAAAGAAGCGTTCTTCACGCCTACTGTCGCGCCTGTGGATTTGAGGATTTCACTCTTCGAATTTCCCTCGTTCAACAGCTGCGCTGCACGCTTGCTATTTTTACCGAAGATTTTCGTCGTGTTGACGACTTCGATTTTCTTTCGTAGTTCTACCATGTGTACACTCCCTATTTTTTTGGAAACTCATGTTTACTAGTATATGCATAAAGAATATACATTACAACCGTTATTTCAAATTAAATTGTTTGTACAGTAAAAACTGTACAAAGTTTAAACTTATCGTTACACTTGAATTGCGGTTATAATACGCTTAGGTTATTGATGGGGAATTCACCCCGAGACAGCGGAGGGAAAGCACTATGGACGGTAAAGAAACACTCGACAAAGCACGCGAGCGGATTATCGAAACAATCGCACAAAATATACATTTATATGGCCTCACAGCATCTGCCGGTAGACAGTACGGTACGATGTTCTTCCACGACGAGCCGATGACATTAGACGACATGACCGAAGAACTCGGCATGAGCAAAACGAGCATGAGCACTTCCGTCAGGGCACTGGCTGAATTAAAACTGGTCGAACGCGCTTGGGTGCGCGGCGTCCGCAAAGACTTGTATCAAGTGAAAGACGATTGGTACCAAAGCTTTATCAATCTATTTTCAATTAAATGGCGCAGATCCATTTCACTCCATTCCGTCGCCGTCAGGAAATCACTGCGTGAACTTGAGCAGTTGAACAACAATCCCGACCTCAGTGAAGAGTTGAAAGAGATCGTCGAAATGGATATTAGCAAACTTAAATACGTCCGCGACTACTTTGAATGGCTGGACCGCCTCGTCGATGCCTTCGAAGACCACGACATCTTCGACCTAGTTCCTCTGAAAGAATACGATGAGCCAGAAAAGAAATAATCGAACATCACCATACAAAAAGGCGGCCCGACAGGAGGCCGCCTTTTTTCAAATTCCCATTGCAATCATATTGCAGTTATAATAGTGTTAAAGTGCGCCTGCATTGCAAAAGGAGGCATTAAATTGCAAAAAAAGATACCGCTTCTAATGCTGTTGCTCATTATCGGTTCGATGTCACTTGTTTTGTCCTTAACCCTTTCACTTCCGAACACAATTGAGTGGATTCTGCTCATCTTAGGTGTTCTGCTCAATGTCACAAGCGCGGTTAGTCTTATGGTCATCGGAGCAAAAAGGACGAGAGGTTCGTAAAAAGCTGTTTCGAAGTTGAAATTCACTTCGAAGCAGCTTTTTAAAAATCATTCAGGACATTTATTCATATTTCGATCGTTTTTGCGTATAAAATCAAAAAAGGTGACTGCACCATTCAACCGAATGTCAGCCACCTTATGTCCAAATTATCATTTTGATGTAAGCTTATCTGTCAATTCATCGTAATCAACTGATTTCAGAAAACCATTGGATTGCATCTTCTTCACAAATTGTAAGAGTTCCATCTTCATCTTCATGATCTCGATGTCCAGGAATTCCATATCGCAGTCTACTTCGGTTTTTGCTATCGTCATCCCCTTCACACTCCTTTTGTCCTGTTTAATTTAGATGAATCTCCATGGCGTGGGACTATTAACTACAATATATCACGGGAGCTCCTCCTAAAGAAGTATAACCGATTGGGACATTTTTTTTCAAATCGACGTTTTTTTTCACTTTTTCAAGAAAAGTTTCTCATTTTGTATATTCGTGCTTTATACTATAATGGGAATAGGATAAATAAAGAGAGGGATCGGCGATTGAAAATAGGTCATTTGATACGTGCAGAACGTGTTCGGCAAGATATGAAACAAGTTGTCCTGGCCAAAGGTATTTGTACGCCTTCTTATTTATCTAAAATTGAACGGAACCAGATTGAACCGAGTGAGGACATAACAGAACTGCTAATGAAGCGGTTAGGAATGGATCCGGGGAAATTGCAGGAAAATGATGAGGAAACGGAACGCGAGTTTGAGAAGATGTTGATGGAGTCTTATCGTGAAGTTATGACAGCGAGAGATTCAAATTTCACGAGAGAGAAATTAGAGTATCTTGAGCAAAACGTCCCTCTATTTGAAAATGATTCATTACATTTTACTTATTCGCTTATTACTTTTCGATTTAATATGATAGTAAGAATTGATTCAGAAAAACTAAAGCAAGAAATTAATTTACTGGAAGAATCCATTGATAACTTTGATGTATATCAACTCTATTTGTTTCACTTAAATAAAGGGTTATTCTGTTATAATACTGGCAACGTAAAAATGGCCATACATTATTATGAGTTAATACTCCATAAACTGGAGTCGTTACCTCTTGGTGAATGGGAAAAAGCTGAATTCAATTATATAATTGCTGTGTTTTATGCGTCAGATGGACAGACATTTAACTCGATTGATCATGCTAGACGTGCCCTTATTTTTTTCCGAGAACAATTAATGATGAGTAGAGTGTTAGAATGCTATATTCTTATCGGAATTTCTTATAAAAGAAGCGATAAATTCCAAGACGCACTGGAAGCATATTCAAAAGCGATGCAAATAAGCGAAGAATTTAATTTACACAACGAAAAAGGGATTATCTATCATAATATCGGCACCTTAAATAGTGCTATGGGAAAAACTAACCAAGCTATCGAATATTATAAAAAAAGCATTGACCATAAAATAGATCCTTCTGAAAAGTTGATTACGATTCTCTCTTTAATCGAAGATTATTCAAAAACGAATGAAGAGAACCTTGTTAGAGATTGGGCCGAAAAAGGAATTGCATTATATCATAAATTAGATGATGAAAATCAAATTTCTTATTTTCATCATTTCCGCTTCTATCAATCATTGCATAGCGAACATGGATTGTCTGTAGAAATAGCAGAAGCTGCCATTCAACATTTTAAGGAAATTAAAGATTTCAGATTCATTCATAAATATTGCATTGCACTGGCAGAGTGGTACTATAATAGTAGGAAATATAAGCTAGCATCTAGTCTTTATCGAGATGGGATTAGATATGGCTATATTTATAGTAAAAAGGAAAAATGGGAGGAATTGTAATGAAGAAAATTGCATCAATTCTTTTACTAGTTATTGTATTAGGCATGACAGTTCAAAACGGCACTGTTTCAGCAAATAACTCTGATCAAGTTCCAAAGGTTTTAAAAACTTTTTCTTACACAGTAGAAAAATGAGTAAAAGGAATGCTCCATTACTTGGAGACATTCCTTTTCTTCATTTATTCCAATCTATCATCCACACCCTCCACCACAACTGATATCCCCTGTCCGACTCCAATGCACATCGTCGCCAATCCCCGCCTGGCTTTCCTTCTTTTCATTTCATGAATCAATGTTGTTAAAATTCGTGCGCCGCTTGCTCCGAGTGGATGTCCTAAAGCGATGGCTCCGCCGTTGACATTGACTTTATCCATGTCCAAATCGAGTTGTCTTATACACTCCAATGCTTGAGAGGCAAATGCTTCATTAATTTCAACGAGATTAAAATCGGTTGATCGTAAGCCCAGTTTTTTCATTAGTTTTCTTGTCGAATAAATCGGCCCGAGTCCCATAACAGATGGATCTAACCCTGCAGCTGCGGAGCCGATGTATTTGACGAGCGGCTTCAGGCCGTACTCCCTTGCAAACTTCCCACTTACAAGCAACAAGGCTGCCGCTCCGTCGTTCACTCCGGTTGAATTCCCAGCCGTTACAGTTCCCCCATTGAAAATCGGAGATAATGCCGATAGTTTCTCTACTGTAGTGTCCGCTCTTGGATGTTCATCACGATCTATGACATTCTCGATTCCCTTCCTATCCGTAAACGCAACCGGAATAATTTCATCCACGAATCTGCCTTCCTCCATTGCCTGTTTCGCTTTTTGCTGGCTGTTATATGCGAATTCATCTTGCTCTTCCCTCGTGATGCTAAAACGCGACGCAACATTTTCCGCTGTCTGCGGCATTGAATCTGTACCGTATAAATTAGCCATTCGAGGATTGATGAAACGCCAACCGATTGTCGTGTCGTGCAAATTCAAATCACCACGAGGAAATTCTGATTCGGGCTTCTTCATTACGAAAGGGGCCCGCGTCATGCTTTCAACGCCTCCCGCAATAATCGCTTCGCACTCCCCTGATAATATGGAGCGAGCTGCCAAACTGACTGCATCTAAACTTGAGCCGCAAAGTCGGTTTACAGTCGTCCCGCTAACCTCTTTCGGAAATCCGGCAAGCAATAGCGACATTCTCGCAACATTCCGGTTTTCTTCCCCCGCTCCGTTCGCATTTCCAAATATAACATCATCGATGGACTCCAATGGAACCTCTGGATTCCTTTCAGCTAATCCTTTCAGAACAATAGCCCCTAAATCATCGGGACGGATGTACTTCAACTGCCCTTTATACTTTCCAATCGGTGTCCGAACCGCATCGACAATAAATACTTCCCGACCCACTCACCGCACCTCTCTTCTTTTTAAGGTGCCTGTGCAGCAAACTATTCAGACAATGCACTACAATTGTATATTCGAAAAACAAGAAGATGATAAAAACAATAATCTCGTCACTTCTTTATGCATGAATATTAATTTCTGTGAATTGTCATAAATGTGTCTTACACAGGCACCGAAACAATTCTTGCATTTTAAAGGAATATTCTTAAACTGGATAAGTATGATATAACCGTGGAGTCGGCGAGGAGTTTGAAAAGGATGCCGAATAGGATGATGACTAGGACTGTATAGGCCGCGTAACCGTGAAGCGGGTCGATTCCTTTTGGTTTTTTGGATAACAGGACACTCATAACATATCCGGGCGACAATATAAGGACATAGGCGACACTTACGATCAGCAGGAAACTGCCGTACCAATAAGATTTTATTAGCAAAAAAAATAGGGCTACGACACCGATGACGATTGCCGGTAATGAATGAGCGCCATACAATACGACAGTTTGTTTGAATAGATAAGACGGTCCGAAGTTCTTTCCAATAATGAAAAGTCCGATCGCCACAATTGCGATGCAAACTGTCATGAATCCCGCGACGTTCAGGAAAACTGAAGAAAATGATGGTCCGCCATCCGCAGTGTCTATGAAGGCTAAACCATCTACCGATTCGAGCGCCGCGCCTTTCAGCACCGTGTAAAACGAGAGGCCAAAGATGACCGCATAAAGTATCAATGAAATAAAGCCATTCTTGAACTCATCATCCTGTTTTGTAAGACTGAGCGAAGGATGTTTCAAATGCTCTAGAAAATAGGACCAATACTCCTTTGTTAAGTTACTCACATTCTCAAGATGAGCGTTTGACTCCGTATTTACAACAGTGGCCTCCACAGCTGTCTGTCCATTTCCAATAGGCAGTTGTTTTTGAAAACCGTCGGCTTCTTCAGTCAACCTGATGCCACAACTCCCACAAAACCGTCCGTTCGCGTACTTATTTCCGCAATTTGTACATGTCAAATGTTCTCCTCCTGTTTATTTGTCAATTACTTCATCCAAGACTACGGTAGCCAATCCAGGGGATTGGCCTTCTATAGTCACTGTATTACGATAAACCATTAGTTACGACTGATTTTTAGAAAAATACGATAGAAATGCATATGTGGGAGGGTGGAATTGCAGATGAATACAAGGGCTTTAGTGTGGAAATTAGTTTTATGAAACGTAGCACAACCATCTATTTGCATGCAAAAAAAAGCACGTTCATCGGGTTGATTTACGTGCTTGTAAAAGTAATGATCATTATCTCATTTACCCCATGCCATGTGGCGGTCCGACTTCTGGTCGGTCATTGGTGATGTAATCGCTGCCGATTACCGGATTCAACAAAGGAGCGAATACCGCTAAACCGAGTACGAGGCAGGCCATCATGACTTTTCTCTTCACTATTCTACACCTCCTTTCACCTCCATCGTTAACCGCTTGTATGCTTCGATGCAAAGCTCCTGGAATTTGTATGCATTTTTATATTTTTTAATTGATTCATAGTAAAGGGAAATATCCTGGGCTGCATCCTTCAGTTTTTTCCAGTCTTCATTTGCATGCAGATGGCGGATGCAGTTCCTCATTTTTTGTTCGTACAGATCATATTCCCCTAAGGCATGGTACAGCTTTCCCTCATAATAATCGAGATTGGCCTGATCTAAATCATTCTCGATCGTACTTTGCAATCTATTCATACTTTCCCGTAACGCCAATTGATCACCGTGTTGGAATAAAATCCTTAATTTCAGCAATTGTGAGTCGAAAAGAGTTGTGCACTTCAACTGTTTTTTCATTTCAATGCATTGATTGACTGTTTTTAACGCTTGAGCATAATTGTTTTCTTCCATCAATACATAAGCCAAGTTATGGTAAAGCCATCCATGAGTCGTTGTCATCGGAATCCTCAATACGCTGAATCCCTTGTCAATATACTGTCTCGCTTCTTTCACTTTATGCTGATCGAGGTAGAGTGCCGCAATCAGATTATAGCAATCTCCGGACTTGGCCCAATCATGCAAGTGTATATACTGATGCTTCGCACGCTTCGCGTATACATGTGCGGTGCCATAATCATATAGCTTATAAAGCGCTAAAGAAATATTGTAATTGATTTTCGCAGAAAGGGATTCCACTCTTGTCAAGTGGAGAGCGTCTTGAAAATGGGAAATACTTGCCTGGTAGTCCTTATTAAAATAGTAAAACAACCCTGATATATACGTATATTTTTCAATAAGTAACCTGCTGGCGTTTTCGAAGAATGTCTGTGGGATATAGGCGATTTCTGAGGAGTAATAAGCTTGGGCTTCTAGAATTTGACCAACTTTTACTAATTCGGTGTATTTCAATAAATGAAACAGAATTTCCTGATGGATGGAGGAGATATAGGCTAACTGCCTGCGATGCTTGTTTAGAAAACCCGGAATGCCCTTCAAATCCGAAGATAGCAGCTCCTCATATTCCGTCAATATTTTTTGGAGACCTGCATCATCTTCATGAACTCGCTGGAAATAGGCAATGGGCACATCTAGCCGCTCGGCAAGCAATTCGAGTACATCACTAGATGGTTCAAAACGACCGCTTTCAATATTGCTATAGTGGGAAGTGGATATGATTCCGAAGCTTGCGTCCTTTTGTGTAAGACTTCTGCTTTCTCGCAGCCTCCGTATCCGACTGCCGATGTGCATTATGGGCACCCCTTTCTTCCTTTCCACCATTGTACGTAACATATTTGTTATATACAACAAGAAGTTTATGTATTCCTAATTTTCATTCTTTTGTACTTATTTTGTGGACAGGCAAATGATTCTTCCATCACTATAGGGAAAATTCACTCCTCAATTTGTTCTATTAAGTTTTTTATCATTTCATAAAAATAACCGCCTATTTACCTAGCAAGCCTTGTTAATCTTTGCATATACGCAAAAGATTCCCGGCTTTTCATTCAATACCATACAATAATTCCTTGCAAGTTAACTATTATCTCAAAATTTTAACTATTAAATCATCCATGATATAGTTTAAGTATGTTGGACAACATACATTTTGAAGGCAAACTGGCCAGTTGCCTTCCCTAAAGGAGCGAGTAACGTGAAAAGATTCATTGCATTTGCATTGGCAGGAATTCTCGTTATCGGTGTTCAGTTCCCTCTCCGCGCTTCAGCAGTCCAGCAACAAAAAGATGAAATGGAAACGATTCAACCTGTTTTTTCCGTCGAAGAGCTCGTCCTTTCAACAACATTGCGCGAGAAGAAGTTCAACGGGCAAATGAATAAGGAAATGGACAAACAAAACCAATTGTCCATGGGAATAGCGAAGTTGTTGATCGAGCATTTCGGTCAAACTGATAAGGTTCAAGGCGGCGGGGCTGCAAACTATGTGGTCGGTCCGAGTGCTAGCGGTGATTTTTTCTATACACCTGCTACGACAGCATTCGTAAATCACGGTCATGTCGGATTATACTATTCTAGCAACACGATTGTCGAATCGGTTTTTCCTACCGGTGTTCGCAGCATTTCAGCCAACGTCAAGATGGTAGAAAAAGGGACTGTTGTGAAATCTGTTTCCACTACTAGCACGGTCAAGCGAAATGCGGCAAACTGGGCGTATTCCCAGATTGGACAGCCGTACTCATTGAACTTTATGAACAACCGCAACACGGGACATATGGGTGCGAAAAACTGCTCCAAACTTATCTGGTCAGCTTACTTATTGTATGGCGGACTGGATTTGGACGCAAATAAAGGCTTTGGCGTCTACCCTCGAGATATCCGCGACGCTAAACAGACAAGATTCATTCGCCAAATATAATAACACCGAGACACAACTGATTCTTACGAAGGGGCTGTCCGTTTGACGCCAGCTCCTTTCTTAGCTAAGGAGGTTTCGGAATTGGAGAAAAAGTTGATGATTGCCTGTATCATCGTGATGGTAATCGCTACCTTGACTGCCTATTTTGCTTTTAGCCATCTACCTTCAATAGAGCTCCTATCAGAGACAGACCTTTCGGATCCTGATCTGCTGACGGATACTGCGGCTCTTCTATATTTCTCTACAACTGCGGATCAGGACAAGAATCGGGATGGCCTCAGCTTTGCGGTTTTTGTAGATCAGAATGGAAATTCGAAGCTATGGAAAATGAATGGCCTTGAACTTGGAACGGTTTTTGCAACAAAGGATACATTCTTTTTGTCGGACCGCGATCATGTCTACTTGGCCGATTTGAATGGGACCAAAACGTTCACAATGCCCTCGAAAGAACATACCGGTGAGTTGACAGCTTACAATGATATGGACGGCCTATTTTACAGCGTCTATAACTCCGGCTTCACCGAGGATGGCGGCTATGCATCCAACATTCGGCTCGGAAATAAGGACGGCTTCGAAACAATTCACATCCCCCATTATTTGCATATGTCCGGCAAGGCAAACGGGAATCTTCTGATGGTAATCGGTGACGAAACCCACATTTCATTGCAAAAGATGCCCCTTCAAAAAAATGTCCAGCTTGAAGAAATCGTATCCCTTGGCCCGATTGGCGAACGGGTCGGATTGGCTTCGATCCTTAAAGAAGGCGACTATTATTATCTTTTAATTGCCGATACGGAAAAGCTGACTAGCGATGTGTACCGCATCCACGAAAAAACAAAGGAAATCAAGACATTTCCCTTATTCGGTTACAAGGATATCGAAGATTATATCGCCCGCATTCCGTATAACCTTCGGAACGCCGCCACCATCCATAACGGCATCCTTTATTTTGTGGACGGAATCGGAGAAGTGCATGCGTTCAATTCCAAAACAGGTGAAGTCGATATACCATTCACCCTGCTTGGGGCAAGTCAAGGACAAAGGAAAATGTCCGAGCAAACGTATTTCAAAGACGGCAAGCTTTACTTCTTCCGCCATCATGAATCATCCGAAACGCACACAATTGACACATATGACTTAAGAACAGGTGACTTGATCAATGAATTGCCAGTCGAAGGACTCGACAACATGTTCGACTACGTCAAACAAAAGAAAAAGCACGTTTCCCCTTATGACTTCATAGTAAGGTGAAAACTGATCAAAACGGTGCCTGTGCAGCAAACAATTCAAATTATGCACTACAATTGCATATAAAAAAAACGAGAGGACACCCGCACCAATCTGCGGATGGCCTCTCGTGTATAAAAATAACTAAAGTAGAATTGTCATAAATGTGTCTTGCACAGGCACCTGCTCAATTCCATGCTCAATCCATGTAGACCTTCCTGACGTAGCGGGAGGTGAAGGCGCGCATTGTAGAGAAGTAGCCGAGCTGCAGTTCAACTGCATCGCCGACTTTGTAGGCAGTTTTGCTGTCGGTGACATCGAGCATGAGATGATCGGAGCTTGCACCGAGGATAATGATATCTTCATCGACAGGCGTGGACGTTTCGACGTCAAAATCCTGTTTTCCAAGAGCGCAAATCGCTTTCAACCTCATGCCCCTGTCTGTAAATGTCGGACTATTCCCGTACGAATCGACTCCGACTGTCCCCCATGGCACGGATGGCTTCTCTTTCAGTTCGACAATTTCACATTCCAAAGTGAACACATCTTTAAACGTTCCCGGCAGAAACGTGTAATTGGCGCGTTCCTTACCGAACAAAAGTGATTCGCCGAGGCGTAAATTGTTGACACCTTCGCTAATTCCACCTTTGAGCATCAAGTCCAGTGTCGCGGAATTCCCCCCGCTGATGACTTCCAAATCCCTTCCGATCCTTGTACCAATCGTTTTGGACAACTCCGCAAGCGACGCCATTTTCTCCGAATCGGATTGGATGAATGAAAAGCATGTCAAGTTGACACCGATTCCATATAAATGGACGCCTATCATTTCCTCGGTTTCCACCGCAACATTCATAAGCTCTTCATAATCGGTAAATCCTTCGCGGATATCGCCAAGATCCACCATCAAAATCACTTTGTGGACCTTTCCTTTTGCAATCGCGGCATCATTGATCGCTTGGATCGTCGCAAGCTCCGAATTGAGTGAAGCATCCGCGTATATGACGAGATCTTCCACCTCACTCATCATCGGCGGGCGGATGAGCCATTTTTCTGCATCCAGCCCTTCCAATAACTTCAAGTTCTCAACCCGTGAATCTCCGAGTCTCGTAATGCCGCCCTCAACATATACAGCCGCAATTTCAGGATCCGCACCAAACACTTTCGTAACCCCGGTTACAGCAATATTCCTTGCTGTGCAAAGTTCCGTGACAGCGCGGACATTTTCAAGCAAATGTTTTTTATTGACGCGAACGAATGGAAACATATTTGATCCCTCTTAATTCCAAAAATCTGTTTTCTCTTTAAGACCAATCGACTTCGCCTTGAATTCGGGATTCTTTCCTTCCTTCTTCTGTCTCGTATAATCGTCGAGACATTTGAATGCCGTCCCTCCGAGGATCAGAATGATTGGGATGTTAATCAATGCCATAATGCCCATTAAGACATCGGCAGTGTTCCAAGCGATCGAGAAATTGAGTTGTGCGCCGAAAAAGACGATAACGACAGCAGCCAGTCTGAAGAGTGTAAGGCCCGTTTTGCCCACATCTTTTTTATTCAAATACTTAAGATTCGATTCTGCATAGAAGAAGTTTCCGATAAGCGATGTGAATGCAAAGCAGAATAATGCAAACGTGATGAACCAAACACCAAATTCTCCGAATGTCGACGAAAGGGCCGCTTGTGCGTAAGGAACTCCCGCCATGTCTTCAGTAGGGACGACGCCAGAGCTCAAGAGCATAAATGCCGTTGCCGAACAAATCAATAATGTATCGATGAACACCGATAGCATTTGGACGAGACCTTGCTTCGCAGGATGGGAAACGCTTGCTGCAGCAGCTGCGTTCGGTGCAGAACCGACACCCGCCTCATTGGAATAAAGACCACGTTTAATACCATACATGATGACTGAACCAGCGAAACCGCCGAATGCCGATTTGAAGTCAAATGCTTGTGTGAAAATGTCAACGAACATCCCCGGCACAAGGTTCAAATGCAAAACTACCATGATAAGCGCCACGCCGATATAAGCAATCGCCATGACCGGAACGATGATACTCGTAATTTTACTTAATGTTTTTCCACCCCGGAAAATACTCAATCCTGTCAGAAGCGCTAAAATCGCACCGACAATAATCGGTGTCGATGAATTGTAGAATGAATACCCTTCAAAAGCCGATGCAATGTTGAAGGAAGCAACCATGTTGAATCCGCCCATATACGTTAAAATGAGGGCGACAGCGAATACGACTCCTAAAAATCTGCTTTTCAGCGCCGCTTGGATGTAATACGCAGGACCCCCGAAAGAGCCGCCATCCTTATCACGCTTTTTATAGATCTGTGCGAGCGTGCTTTCGATGAACGCGGACGCGCCTCCAATGATCGCGATAACCCACATCCAAAAAACGGAACCGGCCCCGCCGAGCACGATTGCCGTCGAAACCCCCGCAATATTACCGACACCAACACGTGAAGCGGTCGATACCATCAACGCCTCGAACGCAGAAATCGAATTTTTGTCTTCTTTCGGCTCCGCTACAAGCTTAATGGATTCCTTGAATAGACGGAATTGGACAAATTTCGTACGAATGGTGAAATAAAGTCCAGCAACTATCAAAAGAATAATAAGTATGTAGCTATACAACCATGTACTAAAACTGTCAATTAATCTCTCATACAATTCATACATAAAAACACTTCCTCTCTACTTTTTTAATTTTTTCTTGAATCCGCTTTCATTTCAAAAAGCCGCTTATACTTTTCGTATTTTATTACAATATAACTTTATTGGCGATTTTTCAATGTTAAATACTGTAATATGTAGTTCTTTTTATTTAATAAGTTGGAAATAAATACTTTTCTTCTGATATTAAAATTGAATTTATTTTTGCCGAAATAAATAGGTAGAAAGAGTTGATGGAATGACTCTCAGAGAGGAAGAAAAAAGTGTTTACAAACATTCGCACAAAACTAATTTCAGCTTTTGCGCTAATTTTAATCATTCCCACGGTCAGCATTGGATTACTATCCTATATAAGTGCGAAAAATGCCGTGGAAAGCCAAATTATCGGAGAAGCTACTGATAGTATCGAAGTGTTGAATACGACAATCGAAAGTACTTTATCAGCGAAGATTCATGATATTAAATCATTGAGCGAGCAAATACAGTTCGCTGGAAATGAAAGCAAAGACCTGCGGAGGAAACTAGCCCAATACGCAGAACTGAATCCAGAGATTTTGAGCATTTATGTCGGTACAGAGGATGGGACTTTCATTCAGGAACCCGTTATTAACGACACGTCTTCCTATGATCCGCGAACACGGGATTGGTATAAGCAGTCCATGGAACATAAAGGCGAGGTTCAAATTTCAAAACCGTATGAAGATGCTGCCGAAGACGCAATGGTCGTCACAATTTCAAAGACGACGAAAGATAATTCCGCTGTCATTAGCGTCGATATTACCTTGGATTATATCGAACAATTAACTAGTCAAGTGTCAATTGGCGAGGAAGGCTATGCCATGCTGTTGGATGGTGATATGAATTTCATTTCCCATCCGACGAGTGAAGCAGGAACGTTGGCGGAGGAAGACTTCTACCAAAATATGTACAAACAGTCGAGTGGAGATTTTGATTATAGCTTTAAAGGCGACAAAAAATTTATGACATTCACGACAAATGAACTGTCGGGATGGAAAATCGGAGGCACGCTTTATGAATCGGAAGTAAAAGATGCAGCTTCTCCAATTCTGAAGACGACGATTGTAGTCATTATTATTGCGCTAGTTGTTGGCATCATTCTCGTTTATTTCATTATGCGATCCGTCCTTAAACCGATTAAGGATTTGCGAAATAAAGCAATTACAATAAGCAATGGCGATTTAACCGAGGAAATCATCGTCAGATCAAAAGATGAAATAGGGCAATTGGGGCAAGCATTCCGGGACATGCAACATAGTTTGAAACGTTTAATCGGAAATATCGAGAAAAATACGGAATTTGTCGCTGCTTCATCCGAACAATTGACGGCGATTGCCGAACAGACAATGTATGCAACAGAACATGTCGCTTCAGCTGTGCAAGAAGTGGCTGGCAATGCCGAAAGTCAAATGAATAGCGTTGAGCAAAATGCGCAGCTCATTAACGAAGTGACAGAGGGGATTTCACACATCGCCGATCGTTCAACAAAAGTGTCTGAGCTCGCCATCCATACGATGACGCAAGCCGAAATCGGCGGACAAGCGGTTAGTGACACGGTGAATCAGATGTCCTCCATTCAGTCTTCTGTATTGGAATCCAACCGGATGATCAGCTCCTTATCTGAACGTTCAAAAGAAGTCGGCACAATCTTGACCGTCATCACTGGCATTGCCCAGCAGACAAACTTACTTTCATTGAATGCCGCCATCGAAGCAGCAAGAGCGGGTGAACACGGAAAAGGATTCGCAGTCGTCGCAGATGAAGTTCGGAAGCTTGCCGAGCAATCGCAGCAGTCCGCTACGGAAATCTTCACGATCATTCAAGGCATCCAACAAGACACCGAAAGCTCCGTCAATATTATGGCAAAAGTGACAGAGGACGTTAAAGAAGGAATGGCCATCTCAAATGAAGCGATTGAAAAGTTCCAGCAAATCTTAACGAGCACGCAGGAAATCACACCACAAATGGATGAGGTTTCCCAAACGGCACAAATCGTCCAATCCGCTATCCAAGCGGTGCATGACACAGCCATCGAACTTGAAAACATGGCGAAAAGCAATGCCGCTTCCTCCGAAGAAGTAGCCGCCTCCACAGAAGAGCAGCTCGCTTCCATGGAAGAAATCACCGCATCCGCCAAAACCCTCTCCACTATGGCTGAGGAACTACAAGAACTCATCTCAACCTTTAAGCACTAAAGTGCTTGCGGTTTCTGTAGGTGGTGCTTATGTAGGTGGTGCCTGTGCAACACACATTTATGACAATTCAATAATAGTTATATAAATGCATGTAGAAGCCAACCAAACATTTGATATGGTTGGCTTCTTCTATTTTTTCATGCAATTGTAGTTAATAGTCAGAATAGTATCTTGCACAGGCACCGTAATTTTCCATCATTTTTACATTTTTATATCAATGCTGTTACAAAGGGCTGAAACCTTGAGGAGCGGGTATATAATAGCAGCATATTTAGTTAGAGGTGTATAGTTATGAAGAAGACACGATTAACGTGGGTGGATGTCACGAAAGGGTTTTTGATGATTCTCGTTGTCATCGGACATTACCCGGGAGAACTCGATTTTCCACTCGCGAAATATATTTATTGGTTCCATATGCCAGCATTTTTTATATTAAGCGGTTTGTTTTTTAAGCCGGTTTTCGAAAAAAAGGATATGAAACCGACAATCCACAAACGTTTTATGCAATTGATCGTCCCGTATCTGTTTTTCCTCGTCAGTATTACGCTGATTCGTTATGGGATGGAAATCGGTTCAGGAAATCGGGACTTGTCGTGGTATCTCAATGACTTATGGACGCTTGCCATCGGAGGACGATTCATTCGCGGTGCGTACGGGGTCTTTTGGTTTGTGACGACATTGTTTTTCACTTATATATTTTTCTTACTTCTC
This sequence comes from Sporosarcina sp. SAFN-015, assembly GCF_051966875.1. Taxonomy (GTDB): domain Bacteria; phylum Bacillota; class Bacilli; order Bacillales_A; family Planococcaceae; genus Sporosarcina. The sequence goes on from NZ_JBQCKP010000004.1 coordinate 419,231, forward strand.
ACGAAATATTTCAATCGGACGAAGCAGTTCATCATCCTTGGTGTTTTCTATATCATCGCTCATTTCGAGAGTATAATTGCTATGCATGTCATCGGAGGGAAACCGTCCGAAGCAGCACAATCGATACCGATGATTTGGAACATTGACGTCGCCCTCATGGCAATCGTCTATTTCGCCATCGGATATTATTTGAATGATTTTTGGATGAACATTTCGAAAAAGTGGATGGTTGCAGCAATTGTCGTCAGTGTGACCGCCATACTGCTTGATAGCTTCCACGTCATCGACTACCGACTGAGCATGAAATTTTTACGGTATGACCATTTTGTATTGGATTTGGTGATTCCTCTTTCATTTACAGTCCTGTTAGTAGGTGCATTCCAGTTCATCACAGCACGAATATCACTTAACTGGCTACAAAAAATCGAGCATCACTCGCTTTCCATTATGTATTTGCATATTTTCGCAGATATCATTTTGAACGATTATTTCACGTATGGCATCATCGGCTTCACAGCGATCGGGTTATTCATCCCGATTATCGTTTCTATTTTAATTAATAAACTACTGCCGCACGGCCAACTTCTGTTAGGCGGATTTAAACCGAAGAAAAAGTCGGAACCAATTCCAACATAAAAAAAGCTGAACCTCCACAAAGGTTCAGCTTTTTTCACGTTATATTTATTTAGAACGAAGTTTTTCGACCCAAACTTCATATCCCTTTCCATTCAAATGAAGACCGTCAACTGTGTACTTCTTATCCAACTGTCCGTTCTTATCTGTAAAACTCGAATGTAGATCGATGAACTCAATTCCGTTTTCTTCTGCAATCCGCTGCAATATAGCATTAAATTGATTTATCTTTTCATTCGATACTTCATTCCCAAAAAGCCCGTAATTCACAGGAAGGATTGATTGAATATAAAGCCGAGTTCCCTTCCCTTCAAAAGAATTAACGATTGCATTGACACGGCTTTCGTAATTCTTGGCATCTGTTTTATAGCGGATATCATTGACCCCGATCATCAAATAGGCCTCTTTTGGATTCCTGTCCACCACTTCTTGGATACGATCCAACACACCTTTTGCCACATCATTCCGGATTCCTCGATTCAAGACTACATCGTCACGGAAGTACTCCTGAAATTCTCCGTAATCGGTAATGCTGTCGCCGATGAACACTTTATCCACATCACTCGCGGTTGACTGCTCAAAGACACTTTTCTTCGTAAAATAATATGCAGAATCCCTTTTGGGGGAAGGCGTTGTTTGCATTTTTGTTTTCACAAATTCGATTCCGCCAATTTTATGAACAACATAACTTCCTGTTCCAATTATTAAAACATGTAAAAGCAAAGACACAATAAGTAAAATAGTTCCTTTTTCCAATCCAGACACTCCTGTTCTTCCACCAATAAAGCTTGCTATACCCCATTCCGCGCGAAAAATAACAGGAATTGTTTGGGTGTAAATTTTTATTTGATAGTATTTTCATACTTTAATAGGTATAATGAGGTGGTAATATTCTTTTTGTTTTCATTACTTTGGATTCAGTTAGGGAGGGACTTCTTTGTTTAGACAAAAAGGAAGCGTTCGGAAGAAAATTATTCTAGGGACTTTGATTCCTATTTATCTTCTAACAGCGCTATTTGGTTTTGTGTTTTATTACACATCAATGCGGATCGTTGAAGTAAATGTCATGCCGCAGTTTGAGAAATCATTGAGTTCGGCGATGGATGATGTGAAGGAGAAAGTGACAGGACGGCTTGTCAATCGCGCATTGCAAGATAAAAATGCGCATAATCAGCTTCTCCATATTATCAATGGTGTGAAGAAAAAAGACGGTGTGGAAAACATTTCGATACATAGCAAGGTGGACGGTGAAGATACGCTTCTTGCGTTTTCAGAGTCGACCGATTATCTAGTTCCACGGTCATTCAATCAGGACCACAATCTAGCACTTGAAAAAGGCGAGGCATTGTTCAGCGGGGTCTATAAAGATGAAGACGGCGTGCATAAATCACTTTATTATCCGATTCCGGAAACAGATTCGGTCATTGTAGTGAGCCAGGACGCTTCGTCGATCAGTAATTTGGAGCGCACGATCATCATCGTAAGTATTGCTCTCATCGTGCTCGGAAGCATCCTAGGAGTAGCAATCCCTTCACTTATCTCACGACAGATCACGAAACCGCTTCAGGACTTGGTTCGTTTCACTGAAGTTATTGCGCGAGGCGACTTGACACAAACGATTCAAATGAAGAGCAAAGACGAAATCGGCCGGCTTGCTTATAGTTTCGATCATATGAAAAATGAACTTAGCAGCATGATTAAGCATGTGAATACAGCAGCGGACAATGTCGTCACTTCGTCTAGCGAATTAGCTTATAGCGCTGAGCAGATGAGTGAAGTTGTCAATCAATCAACAGTTGCGACGCAAGAAGTTTCGTCAGCTAGCGAATCGCTATCGGTTGCGGCCAATCAAAATCTGACAGCACTAGAGCAGATTACAGCAGGCATCCAGGACATTGCAGATTCTTCTTCAAAAGTTGCGGAAGAGACGTCCGAAGTTTCGAAAGCAGCTGAGCAAGGAAGCCAATTGATTAACGACTCGATTGAAGGCATCCAGACGATCAATCAATCAGTGCAAGCTTCAATGAAAATTACAGAAAACATGTATATCCGCTCAGCTGAAATTGAGAAGATCATCAGCATGATCACCGATATTTCCGATCAAATCAACCTTCTCGCATTGAATGCAGCCATTGAAGCGGCTCGTGCAGGTGATGCAGGGAAAGGGTTCAGCGTTGTAGCGAGCGAAGTCCGAAACTTAGCCGAGCAATCTGCCGCTTCGGCGAACCAGATCCGTGGCCTCATTACCGAAATGCAAAACGGCTCCCGCCAATCGGTCGAGGCGATGGCACAAGTGTATTCTGACGTTGAACGTGAAACGGTTATCGTCAACAATGCAGGAGAAACATTCGGTAGCATTTTAGCAAAAATCGAGAACATCTCGGCAAACGTTCAGTCCGTTTCAGCGACAGTTCAAGAAATCTCCGCAGGTTCCGAAGAGATTCTTGCTTCAACACACGACACTGTCCAGTCGCTCGAATCCACATCCGGCCATACGCAAAATATCGCCGCTTCCATGGAAGAGCAGCTCGCTTCAATGGAAGAAATGGTGGCGACAACAGATACGTTGAACGGCTTGGCGAATGAATTAAAGATGGAAATCAGTAAATTCCAAGTGGCAGAAGATGCTCCAGTTGATGAAGTTCAGAATGAAGACGAATTGCCAGAAGTTGAAGTTCAGAATGAAGATGAACAAACAGAATAAATATACAACACCGCCTGTCAGTACTTGATAGGCGGTGTTTTAACTGAATACAGCTAGCTACTTAAACAAACCACCGGCCAAAAGGAATTCCCTCTTGGCCAGGTGGTACATCTTTAACTTATTAGAACACTGCTTCCTCAAACCCCTTCACTTTCAACTCGCCATTTTCAATTTCCTCAACGAAATGGCAAGCGGCTTTATGGCCTTTGATCATTGATTCATGCGTACGCAATGCTGGTATATCCACTTTGCATTTTTCCTGTGCGAACGGACAGCGTGTATGGAAACGACAGCCTGATGGCGGATCGATCGGCGAAGGGACATCTCCCATCAGGACGATATGCTTTTTCTCACGTGTCGGATCTGGCACCGGGATGGCGGAAAGCAATGCTTGCGTATAAGGATGCTTCGGATTTTCAAAAATCGAATACTTATCGCCGATTTCTACAATTTTCCCTAAGTACATAACGATAACCCGATCCGAAATATGGCGAACGACGCCTAAGTCATGCGATATGAATAAATACGTCAATTTGAACTCCCGTTGCAGATCCTTCAACAAGTTCAGCACTTGTGCTTGAATGGAAACATCCAATGCTGAAACGGCTTCGTCGCATATGATGAGCTTTGGATTGACCGATAATGCCCGGGCAATACCGATACGTTGCCGCTGACCGCCGGAAAATTCGTGCGGGTACCGGTCCGCTTGATATTCATTCAACCCGACCGTCTCAAGCAGTTCGATAATGCGCGCTCTTCGTTCCTTCGAAGGCAACACTTTCTGGATTGCCATCGCTTCATCCAGGACATCCGACACTGTTTGGCGCGGATTGATGGACGCATACGGATCTTGGAAAATGATTTGCAAATCTTTCCGTTGCTTCCTCATTTCCCGTTTCGACAACGACGTCAATTCCTTCCCGTTAAACGTAACGATACCCTCCGTCGGCTCCTCCAGTCTAAGAATGGCGCGACCCGTCGTCGATTTGCCACAGCCGGACTCTCCAACGATGCTGACCGTCTCCCCCTCATAAATCGTAAAACTGATATCATCGACCGCTTTGACATGATTGACAGTGCGCCCCATCATTCCGCCTTTAATCGGAAAGTATTGTTTCAGCCCCTCGACTTTGAGCAATTCTTTTTTCGCCATAGACAATCACCTCCGATTCGCCTTCCCATTTTTCCGAATAAATCCAGCAGCGCACATCGTTCCCTTCCTCATCCTTCAACAATTCCGGCATGACATTTCTGCACAAATCAGTTGCAGCAGGACATCTCGGCGCAAACCTGCATCCTATCGGCATCTCTTTCGGATTCGGCACATTCCCGCTGATCGACTCCAGCCTTTCAAGCTCCATATCATGCCTCGGCAATGAATTCATTAAACCGATCGTGTACGGGTGCTTCGGCTTTTGGAAAAGTGTCACGACGTCCGAATATTCCACGACCTGTCCCGCGTACATGACGACTACCTCCTCACAGGTTTCCGCGACGACCCCAAGGTCATGCGTAATCATCATGACTGACATGCCAAGCCGCTTCTGCAAATCACGGATGAGTCTTAATATTTGTGCTTGAATCGTTACGTCAAGCGCGGTCGTCGGCTCGTCAGCGATCAAAATTTCCGGATTGCATGCAAGCGCCATCGCAATCATGACACGCTGACGCATCCCTCCCGATAATTCGTATGGATATTGCTTTACGCGCTTGTCCGGTGAGGGAATCCCGACGAGTTGCAACAATTCGATGGATTTCACATACGCCGCTTTCTTCGACAAATTCTGGTGTTTCATTAGTGATTCACTAATCTGCTGGCCAACTGTGAACACCGGGTTTAAAGACGTCATCGGTTCTTGGAAGATCATTGAAATTGCATTCCCCCGGATATCCCGCATTTTTTTATCTGAGAATGAGAGAAGATCTTCCCCTTTGAATTTGACTTCTCCCCCAATTATTTTTCCATTAGCCGCTATAAGTTTCAAAATTGAAAGCGCCGTAATGCTTTTGCCTGATCCCGACTCCCCGACAATTCCAAGCGTCTTCCCTTCCGGAAGGGTAAAACTGACGCCATCAACCGCCTTCACTTCCCCGTCATCCGTATAAAAGGACGTGCGAAGATCCCGTACTTCCAATAATTTCGTTTTCATTCCGGCCACCCCTTTCAAACATGTATCAGTTCAAATCGATCCGCTTGTTCAATACGCGGTACGATATATCGACGAGCAAGTTTACAAAGACGAACAGGAATGAAATAACGAGGACCGTTCCTTGGACAATCGGGAAATCTCGTGTCCTAATGGCATCTATTGTTAAACGTCCCATTCCATTGATCGCAAAAATCGTTTCGGTCAAAACGGCTCCGCCGAGAAAACCGCCAAACTCAAGGCCGACAACCGTAATAACGGGAATCAAAGCGTTTTTCAGCGCATGCCGATAAATAACAACGCGCTCCCCCATACCTTTCGCCCTTGCCGTACGGATATAGTCCTGCCCAATCACTTCGAGCATCGATGAACGCGTCATCCGCGCAATAATCGCCGCTCCTCCTGTACCGAGCGTAATGACAGGCAGCAGCATTTGCCGCCAATCATCTCCCCAACCCGATGGACGCATTTTCATAAAGTCTGGCATCCAATCCGGACCGATTGCGAACCATTGGATGAGCATGAGCCCGAACCAGAAATTCGGCATGGACAACCCGAAAAGGGCGACAATCATAATGGATATGTCCGACCACGTATAATGTCGGACAGCCGAAATGATACCTGCAATTAAACCAAGGAACACGGCGAGAATTGTCGCATAAAAGGACAACTCCACGGTCGTCCAAAAACGCGCCTTAATTTCATCCGTAACAGCACGTCCGCTCCGAACCGAATTGCCAAGATCGCCTTGAACGACATTCTTCATATAACTGAAATATTGCACCGGCGCAGGTTCATTCAGACCGAGCTTCTCCCGGATCTGCTCCACCGTCTTCGGCGACGCCCCCTCCCCCGCAATGATTTGGGCAGGATCTCCCGGAATTAAATACATCATTGAAAATACAAGTATGGAAACGCCAAGCAAGACCGGAATCGTCTGGAGCAGGCGCCTTATAATGAATTTAGACATACATGTGCCTCCTCCATCATTTTTTCATTTTAGGATCAAGCGCATCCCGCAACCCGTCCCCAAAAATATTGAATGCCAACACGACGATAACGATCATGACGCCCGGGAATAAAACAAGATGGGGCGCCTCCCTCATATAAGCCCTTCCCTCACTCAGCATCGCACCCCATTCCGGAGTCGGCGGCTTTGCTCCAAGCCCGAGGAATGCAAGTCCGCTAGCCGTCAAAACAGCTGTCGCAATCCGCAGCGTCAATTGGACGATGATCGGCGACAGGACGTTTGGCAGTATATGTTTGAAAATGATTCTTCCATCCTTTGCCCCTAGCGCTTTAATCGCGTCGATATATTCCAGCTTTCTTACCGTCAATGTAGACCCGCGAACAATCCTTGCGAATGCAGGAACAGAGAAGATTCCCACCGCAATGATGACATTCTGCAAGCTTCCCCCAAGCACTGAAACGATGGCAAGCGCAAGAAGGATACCCGGGAATGCGAGAAGGATGTCCATAATCCGCATGATGACCGTATCCAATTTCCCTCCATAATAGCCGGAAATGATGCCAAGGAAGACCCCGACTACCCCGCCGAGCGCAACAGAAAAGAAACCGACTTTCATCGTTATCCCCATCCCATGGATTATCCGAGTGAAAATATCCCGCCCATAATTGTCGGTTCCGAACCAGTGCTCTGCAGATGGCGGCTTCAGCTTATTAGCGATTTGTGGCGAATTTGGATCCATTGATGTTAGATATGGACCGAATATCCCTATCAATATGAAAAATAAGACAAGGACTCCTCCAACGACTGCAGCCTTGTTTTTGCGAAGCCTTCGCCAAAAAGCTTTGTAAGCCTCAACTCTTGGACTCGACCGTTTCTGTCCGATTTGTGCAGCAGGTGTATGTTGAACCATGTGTAAACACCTTCCCCCATTCATATTCTATGAAAAATCAGTATATTGACAGTAGCATATCACGAATAGGCGTTTTGCGGAATGCTTTTTATCATTGTTTTCATTTAATTTTAAATAATATGATTTTAAAATCAAAAGACTCCTAGATAACCGTTTTGCCTTACCATTCCTTTCTTATGCTCAGTTAAGTGTATGAATGCTAATAACTTATTTTAATATTCAATTATGCTAATTATTCTGAAATGTATTGTCTGTTTCCATGTTGTGTGCTATATTGCATCTAACTATTACAATTTATATAAATCTTCAAAAATTGTAATATGTTAAAAACAAACGGGGGGAACACACATGAAGAGAAATGGCAATGTAAAGTGGCTGTTTGTTCTTGCTTTGGCTTTCTCAATGATTCTTGCTGCATGTTCTGGGGGTGGTTCGTCTTCTTCGGAAAATGGATCGGGGAATGAAATTGACGAAGACAAAGGGAAAGGAACTGAAGGCGGTGACTTAGTGCTCGCTGTTCTATCGGATGCATCTTCATTAGATCCAGCTGGATCCAATGATGTACCGTCTTCCGTAGTACAAGCGAATATTTATGAAACACTTGTAAAAAGGGATGACGACAATAAAATCGTCGAAGGTCTCGCGGAAAAATGGGAAGCGATTGATGATACGACTTATGAATTTACTCTCCGCCAAGGCGTCACATTCCATGATGGCGAGCCATTCAATGCAGAAGTCGTGAAAATGAACTTGGAGCGAGTTCTCGATCCGGAGGTCGCATCACCACGTTACTTCCTATATGAAATGATCACTGACATTATTGTAAAAGACGACTATACCGTACAGATTAAAACGGAATATCCATTCGCTCCACTGCTTGCACACCTTTCACATAACGGTGGCAGCATGGTGAGCCCAAAATCGATTGAAGCGGATTATGAAGCGATGAAAAATGGGGAAAAGGCAGGTTCTGTCATTGCGACTAACCCTGTCGGCACTGGATACTTCAAATTCGAAAGCTGGGAGCCTGGCGCTGAAATCAAGCTCTCCAAAAACGAAGATTACTGGGGTGACAAAGCCCATGTGGACACTGTGATATTCAAAGTAGTTCCTGAAAGTGCGGTCCGGAACGCAGACCTTGAAACAGGATACGTCCATATCGCAGATCCAGTACAACCGAATGAAGTGGCAGGCATTAATGAAGGAAGCTTCGCCAAGGTCAACCAAAAAGCATCGTCCAGCCTTGCATATTTAGGCTTCAACACGGAGAAAGAACCATTCAATGATCCAAAAGTTCGTAGAGCAATTTCCATGCTTGTCAATAAAGACGACATTAGCCAAGGCGTATATGACGGATTTGGGATTCCGGCAAAAGGACCTCTAGCCCCTGGAATCTTCGGCTATAACGAAGATGCAAAACCGATTGAATACAATGTGGAAGAAGCGAAAAAACTTCTAAAAGAAGCAGGCTATGAAAACGGCTTCAAATCTTCCATTTGGACGAATGACAATCCGCAACGTCAACAAATCGCAGTCCTGTTGCAGGATGAATTAAAGAAAGTCAATGTCGAAGTGAGCATCGAAGTGATGGAATTCGGAGCTTATCTCGAGAAAACAGCAAACGGTGAACACGACATGTTCATCCTTGGCTGGTCTAACCCGACTGGAGACGCTGACTACGGAATGTATGCACTATTCCACTCATCCCAAAAGGGTGACCCAGGAAACCGTTCATTCTATGATAATCCAGAAGTCGACAAACTACTTGAAGAAGGCCGCCGCGAATCCGATCCGGATGAGCGTATTAAAATCTACAATAAAGTTCAGGAAATGCTAATTGAAGAAGCTCCGATGGCATACTTGATCCATACGGAATACCTAACAGGTGTTAGCAATAAAATCAAAGGCTTCTCTATCGGTACTGACGGCATCTACCAATTGAAAGATGTACAGTTCGTTGAAGAATAAGACATGAAAAAGGATGCTGCGTTGGCAGCATCCTTTTATTAATTTTTATCCGCCCCGCGCTTTGGTGCTGGTGCTTCTTCCGCTGATGCGAAAATGCTATTTGCAAGCATGCGGTAATAATGTTTCGTATGTGCCCTGAATGCGAGGTCATTCGCAAAAAGTGTAATTGTCGTATCATCCAATTGCTGGGTGAATGCAAGGGTTTGTCCCTTAGCCTCTTCGTGACCTGGCCACCAACCGGCGACATAGAAATCATCAGTGCCTTTCACTCTTGCCAGTACTTCCGCCCCTTCAGGAACAGCAGTAATCCAAGACCCTCTCGTCGTATAGAAAAGTTCATCTTGACGATAACCGGCCATCAATGGATGTTCTGCATTGACTGTCGCCTTAATCAACCCTTCATGTCCGCCTTTTGTTGTCTTGTAATCAAACCCTTCAAGCAATCCTGCTTCATAAACCGCCTTCAACACGCTGTTGCCAATCCCGATGAATGTTTTGCCTGCTAGCTCCTTCGGCAGATTCGTATCGGAAACGACGACGTCAGCTTGTTCCTCTTCCGTCAAATTAAACCCTAATTCCTTCAAAGAGAAGACTAATTGGCCGGATCCGTTGCTCGCCACTTTCGGCTCAGTAATCCATTTCGTTTTGATTGCTTGGTAAGCAGGCAATACGTCAGCTTCAAATACATATTCGTCCTTAAATGGTACGATGTCTTCCGTGCTAACGACAAAATCGCCCACTTTGAATCCAAATTTGTCTTCTTGAACGATTCCTACATGTTTGCCGTCCTTCAGCAGTTCATTCACCAAGCGGATCGTATCGTTATTACCATTTTTCAGCACTTGCATCGCTTTTCTCTCATCCACAACACTAGCAGGCACCGCTGCTTCTGTCACTTGTTCAGTCAGCCCTTCAAGAACGTCTTCCTCTCCCATGCGCACATCGACAGCCGTAAACCCTCTAAGTGCTGGGAAGTTGGCAACGACCGGATCATACATCGCTGCCCAGTCGGAAACGTCATCGCCTGCGTATAGCATCGCGTTTGCCAAACCGCGTTTCGCCTGCTTCATCGGTACGACATAAGCCCCTTTCGGATACGTTGTCGGTCCAATTTTCACGTCTTCCGTCGTCCGTTCAACTTTCACGCCATTGCGGATTAAATAATCCACCATATTATATACTTCTGACACATTCTTTTGATTCCATGAGCCAGTCGGAAGTACATAGTAATCAGGGAAGAAGTTTTCATTCTCACCTCGAATGCGCCCAATCGATTCGCCAGCCGCATTTGTCAATAGTGGATCGACTGCGCGATTATCTTCCCCTTTAATGCCCCTATTGAAAATTTCGAGCTGTCTCGCATACAACTCATCTTTATTTTCGAACACATAATTGATCATTCCGAAACCAGCACCAACCATTGCGTCATAAGATTCTTGGCCAAGTGTCGGAACTTCGACGGTATGGCCGAGTGTCCCATGCAGCATCGAGAAGATTGGTGTATAGGAAGGACCCATATCATCCCAACCATCCTTATAACCTTCGGATGCAAGGAAATACGATGTCAATCCAGAGCTGCCGATTCCCGCCTGTCCCATTGCATGCGCTTGCGGAATCATTCCTTCTATTAATAAATCATATTCGAAGTTCGGATTATGCGGCGGTGTTGCCGGCTCAATGAGGAACCCTTTCACATATCCGTGCCCTTCCATCATTGCAAGCGGCGTCCACTTTGCAATTACTTGATTCAGCTGGATTGTCTCAACTTGCGTCTGATAAGCATTATCCCGATTCAAGTCAAATCCGTTCACATTCGCCCGTGTATTATGGATACGTCCGTCCGGGTTATGCGAAAAATTGAAGATAAAAATAAGATTATCGAGTACTTCGTCTACATTCAAAACGACGTCTTCATCTATGCCGTTTTCATTTGTTATCGTGAAAGTCACTTCCGATTCCAATGCGAATTTCTTCAATAGTTCCGTTTGGAAATCAATTCCTTCCACTTCATCCGGATGGATATTATTGAACCAGACCGGAATCTGATAGTCACCCATCGTTCCGGCTTTCAGCTTCGCTAACAAATCCTCAGGCGTTTCAAGTGCAGTCGGCAATGTGTTTTCCAAATAGTTGTTTACTGCATCTTCATCTTTTGCAAGAACTACTAGATGCATATCCTTTCCTTCCACACTCTTTCCTGGGCTTTCATAATGCAAATATCGATCATTCGATTCATTAGCCTCTTCGAAAATACGGTCAATGGAAGGCTTGATTTCATCCCATTCAAGGAACTCGTCATATACATTCAACTTGACCGTTGCTGCTGCTTTCACTTCATTCTCCGAATCAACTAACGAAAGTTCATAGTCACCTAGCAATTCCTTATAAATGACTCGGATGGAGCGCGGCGACAAATCGTCTGTACCGAATGGCAATCCAAATTCCAGCTCTGCCGCAATCTTCGTCGTTCCATCGACATAATGCGGCTCTTTTTTCACAAGGATAAATGGTTTCCCGGAATACGATTTCGAATCCGCATCCCATTGTTTCCATTCATCGAGCACTTTCCCTCCGAATTGGAGTTCCATTTTTTCTAAATCGACCTCCCGCCCAAAATCCGCCTCAATCGTCACATCCCGGATCTCCGTCAGTGATAATATCGACCGGCTGACATCAAGCTCAATCGAATCGGCGACTTGTACAGTCTCTACGGACTGGGCCGCTTGTGCGGACAACGGAACCGCTGTCGCGAGCACCATGAATAATGCTAAAAATCCAATTAAAAACCGTTTCAACATCTCATCCCCTTCACCTATTTTCATTGTAGACTAATAGCCTACAATAATCCGACTATATCAAATTGATAGATATATAGATAGCTATTTACTTCGATGTCTGAAGTATTTTTAAAAAATAAGCTAAATGGTTTAGGCAGAGATTACTAATTAGATAGCAGTAGCAGAAAAATAATCCAAAAAAACCTGAAACTATTACCAATTGTTTGCGTATAAGTAATATGTCCATCTTTTTATTAGGGCAAAAATATTGTAGGGGGTTATGTTGTTGAGAAAACTAGCAACATGGGCCTTGGCGTTTGTATTAGTTCTTTCATTCGCTTGGCCAAGCATGACGGCATCAGCTCAAGAAGGTACTTTGAAGCTTGTTGTCGATGGAGTGGAAGTGGAAGGCTATGAGCAGCCATTCATGTCCCAAGGCAAAGTATTGATTCCGGTGGATGATTTATTCCAAGAAGCGGGCTTTAACGTCACAAAGGAAGCACCTGGTAAGTTAAACGTGACGAATTCATACGTAACGCTTGACTTTGACATCGCAGATCAGCAAATCAGTGTGAATGGCAAAGCAACGGATGAAGTATTCCCGCTTACGTTACGAAACTATGGAAATTATATTTCAACTGATTTCCTAGATTCATTGGAAGGTTTTGACGTAACTGTTTCTGAAGATGAGCAAACAGTGAACGTGACAACGAACCGTGTACAAGATGTCGATGCATTCCTTGAGAAGTTAATGGGTGCGGACTTGCAAAGCTATGAAGCTAACTTGACTCTGGACCAATCGATGGAAGCGACAGGTTCAGAAGAGTTTTCGATGAATATGCTAATGGATATGGCGATGAGCATGACAACAGAACCAGTCGCATTGCATATGACGTCGAAAATGACAATGGACATGGGTGAAGAAGCAGAAGAAGTTACAACTGAAGCTTACTTTACAGAAGATGGTTTCTTCCAATCCGATGGTGAGGAATGGACAAAGCTTCCTGCAGAACTATCTGACGTTATGTTAGAAGCTTCCACGACTCAAGTAGATCCTGTTGCGCAATTGCAACTGGTGAAAGCATTCATGAAAGGCATCCACGTATTTGAATACGACGATGTCTATATCATCACACAAACGATGACGAATGAAGAATTCAAAACAATGATGAATGACGCAATGGCTTTATTCTCAGGATTACTTCCAGAAGGTGTTGACTCTGTCGTCACTGAAGGCACTGTCGTGGAAGAGGTAACTGAGGAAGAAGCAGTGACTGAAGAAGAGCCTGCTACTGAAGAAGCAGTTGAAGAAGACGCTGTTGCTGAAGAAGATACTGCTACCGAGGAAGAAGCTGCTGAAGAAGGAGCTACTACTGAAGAAGAAACTGAAGATGTTGTAGCTGATGAAGAAGCGGTTGAAGAAAACCTTGAAGATGTTGAAGTGGACATGGGGTCAATCCTCGACATGCTCAACATCAATATCGACAAATATTATGTCGTAACAGTAGTCGATAAAGCGACATTGTTCCCTCAATCGACTTCTGGTACAACAATCATCACAATGTCGATGGACGGCGAAACAATCACTATCAAGCAACTGATTGACGGCGTATTCAGCAAATTCAATGACGTAAAGGCAATCAAAGTACCAGCCGAAGTCATCGAAAAAGCCGTAGAGCTTGATTTTAGTGAAATCGAAGCAGAATAATAAGGGTGCCTGTGCAAGGCACACTTATGACAATTCAACAGTAGGCATTTAAATGCAACAGGAAGCCAACCGAAGTTTGGTACGGTTGGCTTCCTGTTTTTTCAATATGCAATTGAATTGCATAATTTGAATTGTATACGGCACAGGCCAAATCAAATTATGCTATAGCACGGGTACAACAGTGACTTCTATCGCCTGTTTCTTTTCTTCCTTTTCTTGTTGTTTCTTGAAATACATATACGTCCTTTGAAGACCTTCTTTCAAATCATGGATAGGTGCCCAGTTTAGTTGTTTCTTCAATTTTTCATTGTTTAAGGAAGAACGGCGGATATCCCCATTACGTTTCGGTCGGTACTTTACTTCACCCGAACCATGCAAGGAGATGAGGGTACAGGCAAGTGTATTGATACTCGTTTCCGTATTTGTTGATATGTTGTAGACGCCCGTCAATTTTGATTGAGCTGCTTTAAACAATGCTTCCGCCACATCTTCCACGTAAATGAAATCCCGCGTTTGCTTTCCATCACCGAAAACTTCCATCGGTCGGCCCGATCGCAAACATGAATTGAACTTAGCTACACCCCCCGCTTCCCCATCACTTCCTTGCCGTGGCCCATATACATTGGAAAAAAGGAAGCTAACCGTTTCTAATCCATATAGCTCTTTCCACATCATACAATACGCTTCGCCGAGCCACTTGCTCATCCCATATGGTGATGCCGGACTCGCTTTATCATCTTCCATTAATGGTGTATGCCTTGAGATCCATAAATTGCCGTAGTCGAAGCAAATAGAAATTTGCCAACCTTGTATCTTTCCGCTATGGACAGCATATTCACCAGACCAAGCACATTGCTTTGCGCATCCTTCTTAAGGGTTACAACAGACGTTTGGACGTTCGCCTGCGCCGCCAAATGAACAACAATATCAAAGGTAAATGAACGGAACACCTCTTCACAAGCCGAATCTTCAACAGATAGAGTAAAGCCTTTATGCTTGCAAGCTACCCTCTCCCGTCTCCCAGCAGAAAAATCATCAATAATGTAAACCTCATAACCCTCTTTATAAAACCGGTCAGCCACATGTGACCCGATAAACCCATAGCCACCTGTAATCAACACTTTCATCCAGTCACCTTCTACAATCTAATAATTTTCCCAACTAATCCAAAACTACATATGGATAGTATATGAACAGGTGAATTGAATTAGGACTTTGTGCAGTACTATTTTGCTAGTTGCTTAGCAAAATAGCGGAAAATACTCAAGTTACTAAAAAACTTACAATAGCCTCAAATTGAGCAAATATGAGATAATTGAGTAGGAATATCGACGTTGTACTTTTTCGGTGCCTGTACGAGTAACATTACAGTTCAACATTATATATATGAATATTAAAAGGAAGCCAACCAATTGTTAGTTTGGATGGCTTCCTGACTTATTTCATGAAATTGACTGAACTGTTTACTGCACAGGCACCGGTCATTAGCGTTGCAGGTCAAGGAATATCTGGAAAATGGTCCACTTTAATGAATACTATTGCTTGAATAAACACAAAAA
>NZ_JBQCKP010000005.1:0-34907 GCF_051966875.1 Sporosarcina sp. SAFN-015
TTTGTCTTTTCACCGACAAAGTCGGCTGCAAGACTTTATTTGTTGACGTTTTGCTGTTCAGTTTTCAAGGTTCATTGTCGTTCGCTTTTTCGCGGCGACTTCTTAATCATAACACTTCGTCGTTACCGAGTCAACAACTTTTTTAAATTTCTTTTCTTCGTTTTTACCGAAGTTGTTGTTGTCTCTTAAGGACAAGTAATAATATACATCATTACTGATTAAGAAATCAAGCCTTTTTTAAAAATAATTTCTCGCGAAGCTTTTTTATATCGACAACGAACAAGAGAATCCCCGCAATGACAACGATTCCGCCGGTTATTTGCGCTGCAGATAGTTTCTCGTGAAGGATATAGAATGCAAGTATGGATGCACCAACAGGTTCAAATAGTATTGCGATAGAAATCACATTTGTACTGACCCACTTAACCGCCCAATTAAATAGCGAGTGTCCTAGCAAGTTAGGAATTAACGCAAGCAGGAAGAACCAGAACCAATTTGAAGTTGAATACGGACCGAACGACTCCCCTTTTATAAGGACATAAAAAAAGAGTGTAACTGTACTGATTGAGTATAGAAGAAACGTATAAGTAATTAGAGACAATCGTTTGCGTACTTCTTGTCCGAAAAGCAAGTATGCGGTAATTAACGCACATGCAGCCAAAGCAAGCATATCTCCGAAAAAGGCGGTTCCGCTCAATTGGAAGTCACCCCAACTGATAATGACGCTACCTGCAATCGCAATGACGGCCGATAAAATTGTTTTAAAAGAAAGCTTTTCTTTAAAAAAGAAATACGTACCGACAAATGCAAAGATCGGCTGCAATGTTACAAGAACAGTTGAACTTGCAACAGAAGTGTAGTTCAACGACTCAAACCATAGGATAAAGTGAAAGGCTAGAAAAACTCCCGCGATAGCAGAGAAGATCCAGTCTTTTTTTGTTAACAGAAATACTTCCTTTCTATATTTCACTAGAAATAATGGAAGCATGAGAATAACAGTAAACAACATACGATAAAAAGCAATGACGCCAGCATCCGCTGTAGCTAATTTTACAAAAATAGCAGAAAGCGCCACTGATATGACGCCAACGATTATTGGTATGTACGGATGAATTGAAGGTTTTTCCATGATGCACACTTCTCTTTCAATAGGAATACAGGTTAGTTTATAACCGTTTTAGGCTAAAGACAATACAAAGAGTATAGCACATCTTCCTTAGGTAGATGATAGTGGGGGGGAAAAAGCAATGGATTGGATTATCAATAATTCGATGTATCCAGAAGTTTTGATTAAAATTGCAATCGCTTTAGGTTTAAGTTTAATTATCGGAGTAGAGAGGGAAATTAAGAAGAAGCCGATCGGTTTGAAGACGAGTGCAGTCATCTCCACCTTCAGTTGCCTGTTGACTATCGTTTCAATAGAAGCTGCTTATCTTGTTCCGGCAAGGAATGACATTAATGTAACAATGGATCCCCTACGTTTGGCAGCGCAAATCGTAAGCGGAATCGGTTTCCTTGGCGCAGGAGCAATTTTAAGAAGAGATAACGATAATATTACTGGTTTGACAACGGCGGCAATGATTTGGGGAGCGGCAAGCATTGGAATCGCTGTCGGCGCAGGATTTTATATTGAAGCCGCATTCGCTGTGTTGAGCATTCTTTTTGTCATCGAGGTAATAGCACCGATTCTTGGAAGGTTCGGTCCTAAAAGGATTCGTTCAAAGGAAGCTGCCTGCATAGTCGTCATATCGGATAAAAGTAAAATTGATGATTTGATCGAGATATTAAATTCCGAAAATATGAAAGTGGAGAATCTAAGAATTCGACAATTGCACTTTGATGATAAACCTTCAGTACATGAAGTCGATTTTCGTCTCGACGCGTTGCCTAAAAAAGGTACTACACAATTGTACACAGAACTGACTGAACTACCTTATATTGAATCAGTTGAAATAGAAATCTTTCCTTAATGGAGGCTAATGTCTATGAAAGATATTTTACGTTTGCTGAAGGATGGCAATAAACCGTCGCTCTTGGCGGGTATCGTAAACGCTGCCATCGCCATCCTTAAAGCAGTCGCCTATGTGTTAACAGGGAACGTTGCCATGTTTGCAGAAACGCTGCACTCCTTAGGAGACGCAGCGAACCAATTTTTTGTATATATCGGTTCCGCTCTCTCTAAGAAGGCGCCTACCCCAAATTTTCCGAATGGATTCGGCAGAGTTGTCAACCTTGTTTGTTTAGGTGCAGTCATAATTGTTGGGATCATGTCATACGAGGCAGTAAAGGAAGGTTGGCATCATGTATTGAATCCAACCGAGACAACAGGGCTGCTTATCAATTTAAGCGTCCTTGGATTAGCAACATTATTGGAGTTTTTCGTACTATTAAAGGCGTCTAAGGAAATTGCCCATGAGTCAGGACAAGCCCATAAAGGGCTGAAAGCTTTTTTCTACAGCTTGACACATCTGAATAAAGCCAAGCCTGCCACTAAACTTGTTTTCATGGAAGACTTAGTGGCAACAATCGGTGGATTGTTAGCTTTCATCGCAGTCCTGATTGCCCATTACACAGGATTCCTGCAAGCAGAAGGAATTGCCTCCATGGCAATTGGCTTTATGATGTTTTATGTCGTCGGAAGAGTATTCCTTGAAAATGCGCGAGGGGCAATTGGTGAAACCGATGAAGAGATGTTAAACCATATTTCACAAATTATTGCCGAAGATCCGGATATAAAGGATATCCAAAAAGTAGAAGTTATTAAAGAAGGTGAATATCTACATGTAGAAATAGTTGCTGAGGTAGATCCTACACAAACTGTAGCTTATATTGATGATGTTAGGGACAGGCTGATGTCATTAGTATTGAAGCAAAAGGGCGTCCGGGAAGCAATGATTTCATTCGATGAAGATGATGGCATCAAAACTTGGCAGGGAGTAAAAGAGCCTGCAATATCGGAAGAAGCTCGAAAGAAACTTCCCGAAGGAAAAAAGTAGAGGGTAGAATATTCACCCTCTACTTTCTTTTATTATAACGAAGCTTCCAATATGGACTTCACTTCTTCTTCGCTCAATTGAGCAAATCTGCCCAGCGGCCCATTAATCGCAGCCTTCTTAGCCATAATGTCGATTTTCGAATTATCGATACCGAAATCCGCCAGCTTTTCAGGTGCTCCGATAGCTGTCCAATATTCCCTTAGTTTTTCAATTCCTTCTAGAGCAATTTCCTCATCTGATTTCCCCTCAGGATTCACTCCAAATACGTTTACAGCCAATCTTGCATAACGAGCTGGATTCAGCTTAAGCGTATGCCTCATCCAATGAGGGAACAAGATTGCCAATCCTCCTGCATGCGGAATATCATACACTGCAGATACCGCATGCTCAATATCATGCGTTCCCCAGTCACCGCCGGCATTCCCCATACCTAAAAATCCGTTCAACCCCCATGTTCCGCCTAGAAGGATCGTTTCACGCAACTCGTAGTTCTCCAAATCGTCAACAAGTTTCTCACCTGCTGCCATGATCGCCCTTAAAGCACCTTCGCATAACTCATCTTGAAGCGGAGTATTCGTCGCACTATGGAAATACTGCTCAAAAATATGCGACATCATATCGACGATGCCGTAAACAGTTTGATCTTTAGGAACTGATAGCGTGTAAGTTGGATCAAGGATAGAGAATTTCGGGAAGTTGAAAGGACCTCCCCATCCGTACTTTTCTTCAGTTTCTTCATTTGTAATGACGGAGCCTGCATTCATTTCAGAACCAGTCGCCGCTAAAGTCAAAATCGTCCCAAAAGGAATCGCTTCTTTAGGAAACTCTTTTTTAATGACAAAATCCCACGGATCGCCATCATACTTTGCAGCTGTCGCAATTAACTTCGTACAATCAATGACTGATCCGCCCCCGACCGCCAAAATGAAATCGATATTATGCTCTTTGCAAAGGGCAGCCCCTCTTCTTGCTGTACTGACGCGTGGGTTCGGCTCCACTCCCGCAATTTCAAATACTTCTTTTCGTTCATTTTTCAGTATTTCCATCAGTTCATCATAAAGGCCATTCTTTTTAATACTTCCTCCACCATATACAACAAGGATCCTATCACCATATGCCGATAATTCCTTAGCGAGCCTTGCAATGGAATTTCTTCCGAAAATCAATTTTGTTGGGTTTTGAAAAATAAATTCTTTCAATTAAATGACCTCCTTTTTCTACTGTTCATTATGCAAGAACGAATTGAGCGATGCAAGTATGGAACGATTTCGTTTGGGAATCCTTAAATTAGGAGGTGAAACGCTTTGGTTCAAAAACTAGCAATAGCAATTACAATTATCGGCGCACTTAATTGGGGTGTCGTCGGGATTTTTAACTTTGACGTCGTTGCTCAACTATCAGATGGACACACTAAACCGCTTGCACGCTTCTTTTATATTATCGTAGGAATTTCCGGACTCCTATCACTAGGTTTGCTTTTTGATACGTTACGAGAAAAACAGAGGGAGCATTTAGCTGTAACGGAGGCGGAAGAAGCGTAAAAAAGCATCTCCCATTTTATAGGAGATGCCTTTTTATTGTTTGATTAAGCCCAACCACGGAATCTTGATGCTTCTGCTGTTTTACGAATACCAATCATATATGCAGCAAGACGCATATCTATATTTCTTGTTGATGCAACGTTATAAACGTTGTCGAACGCATCAACCATTTTCGTAGTCATTTTTTCGCGAACTTCTTCTTCTGTCCAGTAGTAACCCATATTGTTCTGAACCCATTCGAAATAGGAAACTGTTACGCCGCCCGCACTTGCAAGGACGTCAGGGACAAGGAGAATTCCTCGTTCCGTAAGAATTTTTGTAGCTTCCGATGTTGTAGGACCATTCGCTGCTTCCACAACGATTGTCGCTTTAATATTGTGCGCGTTGTTTTCAGTGATTTGATTTTCAATTGCTGCTGGAACGAGAATATCACAATCCAATTCCAAAAGTTCAGCATTCGAAATTGTGTTATCGAAAAGTGTTGTAACTGTTCCAAAGCTATCACGACGATCCAATAGATAGTCGATATCCAAGCCGTCCGGATCATGAAGTGCGCCATAAGCATCGGAAATACCGATAACTTTTGCCCCTGCATCATGAAGGAATTTGGAAAGGAAGCTACCCGCATTTCCGAATCCTTGAATGACAACACGTGCACCTTTCATATCAATTCCACGTTTTTTCGCAGCTTCATTAATAATGATTGTGACACCTTCCGCTGTAGCACGGTCGCGCCCTTGGGAACCACCGAGAACAATCGGTTTTCCTGTAATGAAACCTGGAGAGTTGAATTCATCGATTCTGCTATATTCATCCATCATCCAAGCCATAATTTGAGCATTAGTGAAAACGTCTGGTGCCGGGATATCCTTAGTCGGTCCCATTACTTGACTTAATGCACGTACATAGCCGCGGCTCAATCGCTCAAGTTCGCCCATGGACATTTCTCTCGGGTCGCAGATGATTCCGCCTTTTCCGCCGCCATATGGCAAGTCGACAATACCCGCTTTCAACGTCATCCACATTGACAATGCGCGCACCTCATCCGCAGTAACTGCAGGATGGAAACGAACACCGCCTTTTGTAGGACCAACTGCATCGTTATGCTGTCCGCGGTATCCAGTGAACACCTTCACTTTTCCATCATCCATGCGGACTGGAATTCTAACTTCCACCATTCTGATTGGTTCTTTTAATAGATCGTACATTCCTTCATCATAGCCTAATTTGTCAAGTGCTTCCTTAATGACAACTTGTGTAGACGTAAACAGATTCAGGTTTTCAGTCATGTAAAAGTTCGCCTCTTTGATTTCATAATGTTTTTTCTACCGCACATATTGTATCATACACCTAATAGATTTTGTGAAGTATTTGTTTAGTTTGTAAAAACTTTATTAATTTTCTCTAGTGCCCAATCAAGTTCTTCCTTTGTAATGACTAAAGGTGGTGCGAAACGGATGACCGTATCGTGTGTCTCTTTACATAGCAATCCTAATTCCTTCAGCTTTTCGCAATAAGGTCGAGCTGCTTCCGTAAGTTCTAGACCGATGAACAGGCCGCGCCCACGCACTTCTTTAATCGATGGGTGATTGATTTTCTGTAATTGTTCAATGAAGTAATTCCCTAGTTCAAGTGATTTATCTGCAAGCTTCTCATCCTGTAAAACTTCCAAAGAAGCGATTGAAACAGCACACGCCATCGGATTGCCTCCGAATGTAGAACCATGTGAACCTGGATTGAACACTCCGAGAATATCTTTATTCGCTACGACGCAGGAAATAGGAAATACGCCTCCGCCCAATGCTTTCCCTAAGATATACATGTCTGGCTCAAAGCCTTCCCACTCACAAGCAAACATTTTACCCGTACGGCACAGGCCTGCTTGGATTTCATCCGCTATGAAAAGTACATTATGCTGTTTACAAAGATCATAGGCAGCTTTCATATAGCCAGCAGGCGGAATAAGAATTCCCGCTTCCCCTTGGATCGGCTCGATGATGAATGCAGCTGTATTCGGAGTGATTGCTTCTTCCAATGCTTTTAAGTCTCCGAAATCAACTAATTTGATGCCAGGAAGCATCGGACCGAATCCGCGCTTATATTCTGCTTCTGATGAAAGCGATACAGCTGTCATCGTACGTCCGTGGAAGTTACCATTGCAGCCGATGATCTCTGCTTTGTTTTCTTCGACGCCTTTAACATCATATGCCCATCGACGAGCTGCTTTAATAGCTGTTTCCACAGCTTCTGCCCCTGTATTCATCGGCAATGTCATATCTTTGCCAGATAGTTTGCATACCATTTCATACCACGGACCAAGTTGGTCGTTGTGGAATGCGCGTGATGTCAAAGTCACTTTATCTGCCTGGTCCTTCAACGCCTTAATGATTCTCGGGTGACGGTGTCCTTGGTTCACAGCTGAATATGCTGATAGCATATCCATATATTTATTCCCCTCTGGATCCTTTACCCAAACACCTTCCGCTTCAGAAATGACGATTGGAAGTGGATGGTAATTGTTTGCACCGTATTTATTCGTTTGTGAAATGATCTTTTCAGAAACCGACATGTATTTCCCTCCCCATTTTGTATGTATTGCAGGAAGCAGTTTGTAAACTGCTTCCTATACTATTTCCTATATTAAATTATAACGTCTCAGAAGTTGTTTTACCTTGCATGTGTAGTTGCAAGTAGTCTGGGCCGCCTGCTTTTGAATCCGTTCCAGACATATTGAATCCGCCGAATGGTTGGTAGCCGACGATAGCGCCTGTGCAGCCGCGGTTGAAGTACAAGTTTCCTACGTGGAAATCTTGACGTGCCTGTTCAATATGCTCGCGGTTGTTTGTAATGACTGCGCCAGTTAGGCCGTAATCCGTATTGTTGGCAATTTCGATTGCTTCATCAAAGCTCTTCGCTTTAGAAATAGCAACGACTGGTCCAAAAATCTCTTCCTGCATGATGCGTGCTTTTGGATCAACATCTGCAAAAACTGTCGGTGCAATGAAGAATCCTTTAGAGCTATCTCCTTCTCCACCAGCAACAAGACGTCCCTCTTCTTTTCCGATTTCAATATAGCTCATGATTTTATCAAATGAAGCCTGGTCGATAACCGGTCCTGCAAAGTTCGATTGATTCGAAGGATCACCATAAGTTAATCCTTTTGTCAATTCTTCAACGCGTGCAACGACTTGGTCATATACATCTTCATGGATGACCGCACGTGAACATGCAGAACATTTTTGTCCACTGAATCCGAATGCTGATTTAACAATCGATTGAGCCGCCAATTCAAGATCTGCTTCATTGTCAACTACAATTGTATCTTTACCGCCCATTTCTGCGATAACGCGTTTCAACCAGATTTGGCCTTCATTCACTTTTGCCGCACGCTCATAAATACGTGTGCCGACTTCACGTGACCCTGTGAAGGAAACGAAACGTGTTCTTGGGTGGTCAACGAGGTAGTCGCCGACTTCTGCGCCTGAACCCGGAATGTAGTTGACTACGCCTGCAGGCATTCCCGCTTCTTCAAGGACTTCCATGAATTTATAAGCAACAACCGTCGTTGTGGATGCAGGTTTCAATAGAACCGTGTTACCTGTCACCAATGCAGCTACAGTCGTTCCAGCCATAATCGCCAATGCAAAGTTCCAAGGGGAGATGACTACGCCAACTCCTAGAGGGATGTAGTCGAATCGGTTGAATTCACCAGGACGGCTTTCTACTGGCATACCGTTCTTCAACTTAAGCATTTGACGACCGTAGTATTCCAAGAAGTCGATAGCTTCTGCTGTATCCGCATCTGCTTCATTCCATGGTTTGCCCGCTTCTTTTGTCAAAAGAGCAGAAAACTCATGCTTACGGCGACGGATGATAGCCGCAGCTTTGAACAATACATCCGCGCGGAATTCCGGCTTCACTTTGCTCCACGTTTTAAACGTTTCGTCAGCTACATTCATCGCTTTTTCAGCAAGATCTCTGCTCGCTTTAGAAACGCGGCCAATTACTTCCTCTTTATTAGCAGGATTCGTCGAAACGAGTTTGTCTTCTGTCATAATACGCTCTCCGCCAATGATTAGCGGGTAGTCTTGCCCAAGGTAGCCTTCAACGGTTTTCAAAGCTTCCTCATATGCCTTTTTGTTTTCAGCTTGTGTAAAGTCCGTAAATGGTTCGTGTTTGTATGGAATCATTTTACTCCTCCTCAGGTAGTTAGCAGCAAAATTAATTTGCATTTAATCTGTGATTACATATATAATAATGCAAGAGATTGTTGCACATTTCAAGTGTTTTTGTTTATTTTTCGAAAAAAAAATATAAACGGACGGTGTTGATTCGTGAATAGAACTGAAAAGAACCTTTTTCCCTTATACGAATTTGCGGTGAACCGGGCCGGTGTCGGTATCCATGCAGTGGATCATACCGGCAGAACTGTTATCTATAACGATAAGATGAAAGCGATTGAAGGCTTGGAGCTTGAAGAAGTCGGAGATCGCTCTATCCTGGAGCTATTCAACTTCGATCAGGAAGAAAGCACATTATTAAAGGTGCTTCAAAGCGAAATCGAGCAGCTTAATGTTAAGCAGACGTATTGGAATCGAAAAGGATATGAAATTACGACAATCAATGATACGTACCCCGTATTTCAAGATGGTGAACTTGTTGGCGCTGTGGAAATTGCAAGAGATGTAACTGCACTCGAAAGGTTCGTTCTTCATCCGTTGCGGAAAAACAGCGATCCTGTCACATTCAATCAAATTATTGCTGATTCGGATGAAATGAAAGCTGTCGTATCGACAGCCCGAAAAGCAGCAAGTGCAAAATTACCAGTACTGCTCATCGGTGAGTCAGGAACAGGAAAAGACTTAATTGCTGAAAGCATTCATAACGAATTGTCACCTGCCAATGGACCGTTCTATACTCTTCATTGTCACCAATCGAATGCGGAGCTTATCGAGCGACTCTACGAAGACTTGAATATGTCAGAGCCATTCACGTTATTCTGTGAGCGTATCGATTTATTATCCATTTCCCTTCAGCAGAGCCTTTACACGTTTTTAAAAAATGCTGCTCAATCAGGCCGTCAATTGATTGCAAGCATCGGTGATGATCCCGTTGAATTGATTGCAAAAGGAAGTCTATTGAAGGAACTTTATTATTTCTTTGCTTCTTTTACAATTAGAATATCCCCTTTGAGAAAGCGGAAAGAAGATATACTTTCGTTCGTCACAACGTATTTTGCTAAACGGAAGGAGCGCTTTGGAACGTCCCTCATTGGAATCACAAAGGAAGTGGAGGAGCTGTTCCTACGCTACGATTGGCCAGGAAATATGCGGGAGCTGGAATTTTTGCTCAATGAAATCTCTTCTCTCGCCACTACAGAGACGGAAATCACATACGGAATGCTGCCTCTTCATTTCCGACTAAAAAGTGATGCGGGCAATTCACCGACACAAGCAGTCGACTTTATCGTAAATCCTGAAAAGGAACTTATGCCATTGGACCGTTATTTGAAAGAAGCGGAAGAGTATTATTTACAGAAGGCAATGAAGCTTCATGACGACAACATTACTAAAACTGCAACTGCACTTGGCATGAGCAGGCAAAACCTTCAGTACCGATTAAGGAAATTAAAAAACGGGAGATAGGCTCAAATGGCCTTCTCCCGTTTTTTTCGCATTTAGTTTTGCTTTTGTACCGTCTAGACTCCGGGCGCCAGAAGCTCGGGGTTATAAGTCAAATCTGCTCTGTGGCAAAAGCGCCACGTCGCATCTTCGTCTTATGCCCGTCGCTTCTAGACAGGCGCCCTCCGCTTTTGTTAATATCCTGAACGATCGATCCAGTCTTTCAGTTTGTCTTTTAATGAATTGAAGCCTTCCGCATCATGCTCTTTTACTTTATCTTGCAGCGATTTGCGGGGGCGGCCCGGTTTATGATGGTTGTTCGGCGCCTCTTGAAGTGCACGGATGGATAAGCTGATCTTTCCTGCATCATGATCAACCTCAAGCACCTTCACTTTCACTTCATCACCTACAGCTAGATAGTCATTGATATCTCTGACAAATCCATATGTTATTTCTGAAATATGAACGAGACCTTGCGTCTCCTCATCAAGTGCGACAAATGCTCCGTATGGTTGGATGCCAGTCACTTTGCCCGTCAACTCTTCCCCCACTTCATATTTTTTGCCCATGTGAAACAGCTCCCAATCTTTTTGGTATCGAATCTGCCTATACGGCCATCCGCAATTATACCATAAAAAGCCGTTCCTAATCAAAATATTCGATAAGTTAATTGTAAAAATTCAATCATTTCAATTTTTCTAGCTTGCTTGTTTTTCTTCCTTTTTTCATCTTTTCATTTCGCCAATGAGTTCCCGCAGTTTTCCTTCTAGGTAAAAATACTGAAGCTTTTCTAAATTTCGGGATGTTGTCCAGCCTGATTCCTCCATATCTATTACAACTTCCCGCAATAATTGAGCCGCAGGTGAATCTTTTCCATTGAAGGCAATACGCGTCCACGCCTCTTTATATTCCTCTTTAATAACTCCGGTGGAATCGCGAATTTCCGCTTGTTCCACCATTCCTGTTACGGAATACATCATCCATATATACAAATTATAAGTGTTTGAATAGAGCACTGGATATTCTTCAGCCCTTAGCACCGCCTTCTCCGTTTGCAAAAGAAGATCGACTTGCTCTTCAATCGGTCGCAGATGGAAATTAAATAAAGTATCTGTCATAAGGGAAATATATATATCCATATTTGAATGCAGATTTTCTCGGAGATTGCCAGTCAGTTCAGGGTTACCGTATTTAGGGTACAAAAAGCCTTCTGGATCGCCCTTCAAATAGAATCCTTGCTCCTCCATACCGATAATCGCTTCTTGAAGATTTTTCGGGAATGTTGATTTATTCTCAATAAACGACTCATAATCAAAGCCGTCCCTACCGACCAATCCGGCATCATATATCAGCTTTTCATTCCCATATAAAATGTTCATGTATGAATTTAAAAGAATATTACTCGTTTTATAATATTCATTCATAAATTCCATACTCTTCTTTTCGTCATTCACTAAAGGGTTTTTAGATAACCCCGCGACCATTTCGGAAGGGACCTTAAGCTTACGTATTAACGCGTCAAAATCAGATTTCGCTTTTACCTGATCAAACTTGCCGTCTTGCTCCAATTGCTCATTCAAATTAGCAATCAACCAGTCAAATTCCCTTCTTGTATCTTCCCCGTATGTTTCAGCGTAAATGTCATTCCTAAGTAATTGGGGAGCAGGGAGACCAGCAAGCTTCAGATTACGTTCCAGTTCCTCTTGGAATGTAACCTTTGCCGCCTCAATGAATTTCTCACTAGATTTCAGCTGATAAGCGTCGCTGTTTGTATAAGTGATAATTGACAATAAGACGAGTAAGAGGCTTGTGCCGACACTCCAAAACAAGTAAGGTCTTTTCTTTTTAGCAGTTTCACTTTTCTGTTCAACTATAGGTGATTCATCTACTTTAGAATGGAATATCTTCGTTTCATTATAAGATGACGAAAGTCGTTCATAGGACTTATTCAAAAACTCCAGTTTCTTATCCAAGTTGGGCTCGTCCATTATGGAATACGCTTTCGTCAAAGCCAGTCTTACTTGTTGCTCAGTCATCCCTGTTATTTCAGCAATTTCTATAAGTGATTTAGTGTGGAAACGGTCTAAAATGAAAGGAACTCGGTATTCTGCTGGCATTCCAATCAATTTGCAGTGCAGTTCATTATCTTCTTCAAACGAGAAGAAACCGCCCGAAGTTTCGGCCGTTTGCCTACCATCCAACTCCTGTAAAACATTTATATATAGAGTGCTCTCTTTTAAATCTGTAACATCCCTATGATCTTTATATACGTTTCTATAGGCCTTCTCCGTCACAGTTCCAGCCTCTTCTAACGAAGCTCCAAATTGCACGGCAAATCGTTCAATGGTCCGAACATGCTTTTCCATCCATCCCTTGAAAGTTACTTGGTCCCCTTTTAGCATTCTTTTTTCTTTAACATCCAATCAAATCCCCACTTCCCCTTGCAAAACCACACCTACTTCAACTATACCAAATAGACAGAAAAAAGACTGCCGAAATTAGGCAGCCTTCTCTTTTGATTATTCAAACGGATTGAATTTGACTCTCCAGCCATCCTCCGTCCAATACATGTGGAATGTCCTTTCAGATGGAAGATCAGGGAATATTTTTGTGTCCACAGTAAGTGTTGCGATGCCAGGCCAGTTACCGTTGTCGTCTTGCTCCAGACCTTGGAAGGATACTTTTTTATACATCTGCTCATCGAAAGGCGGAGAATATTTCTCGGGATTTTCTAAATACGTTTCCTTATCGACAACTTCGGACCCTTCACCTTGATAGAACAGCTCATATTGCATTTCATAAAAGCCTTTATCGCCGGCATAGAAATACATGGCGAGAATATCAAGTGGTTGGCTCCATCTTAAATAGCCTTCAATATCATCAGTACTGACCATTCCCTCATAGTAAAAAGCACTCATACTCATTATTTCATCTTTGAAATCCATTTCTGGACTCATATGATAGGAAGGAAGGACTCTAATATTCTTCGTTCCGACTTCCCAAACACCTTCTTCATTAAAGACCATCGGGACTTCTCCAACCGATCGCGAAAATTTTACCGAGCTATAGAACTTATGATGATCACGGTAGACTTCTTGCCCGTTAAACCGTACTTCTCCAGGTTTGTGGAAGTATGAAAGGCCTTTTCTCCAGTTCTCCACGTACATTTCAAGCGTATATTCTATACCTGACTCGTCATACTTCAAATAGTTTTCATTAGTTAAATAATACATCGTTTCAGGATCATCCAATTCATTCGCATAATCAAACATGGCGAGCACATGAACGGGCGATATCCCTTTCAGCAAGGATTTATCATATGACTTCTTAAAACTTTCGTACAAAGCTTGAACTTCCCGCTCAAATGAAGCATCTGGCAATCGTATGGCCACGTCTTGAAAATCCGGCCTTTCTCCATACATATATTCCTCAAGCAACCCTTCCCTGTATAGGACGAGCGCTTCCTCCAAGTCTTCGTAATTCAGGGAAGCCCAGCTTGCGGACTCTCGCCAACCCGATGCCTCCATCTCTTTAATGATTGGTTCCAAAATGTAACGCATCGGAGTTGCCTGCCCTCCGCTAGCCATATTTCTCCACGCTTCTTGGTAGTCGGGAAGCAATACACCATCTGCATTAAAGAGCTTTGTAGATTTGCTTCCTTTCATCATTTCATTGAACAACGTAATATAATACGTTTTTAAAATCGGATATAAAGTCGAATCTTCTTCTACATTAATAAGGGTATACTCCATATCCTGAATCATTGCGCTTGATTGAAGCAACGGGTGCTCCAGAATCCCTGCATGCATATATGGGGCATCGATCAGCATTTGACGGTAACCAAACGTATACGTATGAAGATTTGAATCGAGCTCCCGATGCAACTGGGACTCATAATACCGCACCCCGATTTCACCCGTGTACTTCTCGGATTCCATGCGGATGGATTGCTCTTTCATCGTGTCAATAATATTTTGCAGCTGTTCAGGGAAACTTTTGCTCGTCAGCATCATAATTTCCGCCTTATCCACAGTCGGGCTAACTTCGAATTTTTCGATTGCCTCATAATTCTCTTGTTTAATCGTTTCATAAACGATGATCAGTCTTTTTACTTTTTCACGGTAAGTTGTTAGAAACTCGATGCTTCCTGCCTCGTCTTCAGTTAACGGACTCCTCTTCAGATCTTGGACCATTTCGGAGGGTAATTTTAAGTCCTCAACCGCTTGATTGTATAGATTTGATAAGATTTCTTTTGCATTTTCATATTGTTTAATATTGTCCGTATAATTTTCCATGGAAAGCAACCATACCGAACTTGATTCCACATACTGCTCGAAATGCTCTTCGTCCAACTTCAGTATTTCCCGCCGTTTTTCCTTTTCCACTTCGTACTTCGCTTTTAATTCCTCGATATATTCATCTAACTCAGCCGAATCGATATTATTCTCTTCGGAATTTTCCTTTTGGTCAGCAAGATATCCTACTCCGATGAGCCCAATAATGAAAACACTCGCAATGCTCACCGCCCAAACAGTGATGCGCTGCCTCATATTATTTTTAATCGATTTTTTCTGTTCATGAGGGTGAGATTTTCCTTCTTCATCAATCTTCCTGAATACTTCATCCGGATTAAATGAGGAAGGTACACGTTCATAAGATTTCTTCAAAAACTCCATCCGTTTCTCAAAATTATCATTGCCCATGTATTACCCCTCCCTTCATGTTCATTTCTTTTTTCAAGTTGTCCTTCGCTCTGAAAATACGAGTTTTCACTGATGCCAAAGAAATATTTAATACATCGGCAATTTGCTGGTAGGTCAAATCTTGAAAATAAAATAAGATAAGGGGAATCCTATATTTTTCATCCATTTGTACAATTGCTTCATGTAATTCACGATCTTCTTCAAAGAGGAGAACTTGTAATTCGGCAGATTGTTGAGTTGAATCTTTTCCGGTTTTTTTCATCCGCTCCTCCTTCGCTGTTTCCCTTCCTTCTTTTCGATAGTAATCGCGTGTAGTATTTAACGTAATTTTATATAACCATGTCGTAAACCTTTGCTGATTAAATTGCGGCAGAAATCGATATAGTTTGATAAACACTTCTTGTGTGACATCCGGTATATCATCAAGGCGTACGCCGCACTGGTACGCGAACTTCTCAACTGTGCGAAAATGCATTTCCATCAATTGGCCAAACGCCTCTCTGTCTCCATTTTGCGCACGGGTAATTAAATCAGTCTCCTCCATAATGCCCCCTCACTCTCTATCCTTCTATTGGTGATACGAAGGGAACTTCATAAATGTTTCATCTAAAAAACCGCATCTACAGTTTTGTAGATGCGGTCATTGTTATACTATACATTTTGCTTCATATTTAATCGCCAATAACTTATAAGCTATCTGCATGCACTTCTCTATCGGAATCCATACTTCAAATGATTGTTCATAGATCTCACGAATTCGTTTTGCAAGATCGGTCGGGTGATCAAGAACTTGGAGATCAGCAACTACATCGGCAATTTCAAGTTCATACGATTTTCTGCCGACATTAAAAGGATCCCATTCTTCAAGCAGCAAGATTGCTTTTTTATTCATTTCAATTGTTTGCACGACGAGTCACCTTATTTTTTTCTTTTGTTTCATTTATGATAGCATAGTAATGAAAAAGAAAAAAGGAATTGAGGGATATTGGAATGAAAGAGTTCGAACGAGTGATTGATCGTAAAAATACCCGCTCGGTGAAATGGGGCAATATGGAAGCCGTTTACGGGGTGGAAGACGCTTCGGAAGTTTTGCCAATGTGGATTGCGGATATGGATTTCAAGGCACCTCAACCGATCATTGACGCTATGCAAGAACGATTGGATCATGGTGTTTTCGGTTATTCGTACATATGCACGAAATGTAAAGATGCTGTGCGGACATGGCTATCATCGCGTCACGGATGGGAAACCGAAAATGAATGGATGCTATTCCATCATGGTGTTGTACCGGCAATTGCAACGGTCGTGGAAACATTTACAAATGCCGGCGATAATATTTTAATTACATCTCCCGTCTATCCGCCGTTTTTCAATGTGCCAGGGCACCAAAAACGGAATAT
This sequence comes from Sporosarcina sp. SAFN-015, assembly GCF_051966875.1. GTDB lineage: Bacteria > Bacillota > Bacilli > Bacillales_A > Planococcaceae > Sporosarcina. The sequence goes on from NZ_JBQCKP010000005.1 coordinate 16,262, forward strand.
AGTTGAATGCAGGTTGCTAGAAGACAATGGAAAATACTCCATCGACTTTACTGCTTTTGAAAAAAGCTTGCAGCAAGATATTAAATTATTTATCTTATGCCATCCGCACAACCCTGGGGGCGTTGTTTGGACAGAGGAAGAATTGCGTAATATTCTTCGCCTATGCAAGAAATACGATGTGCTGATTCTTTCGGATGAAATTCATGCCGATCTTGTCCTTCCTGGATTTACGCATACTCCACTTGCAAAACTTGCAGAAGAGGAAGGCGGACGTGTCATCACTTGTATTGCCCCGACGAAGACATTCAATTTAGCGGGTGTACAAGCTGCCGTCATGATTACAAAGGATGAAGAACTCCGCACGGCGCTGCAGCAAAGCGCGATGGCACATGGTCAAATGGAATTAAATGCATTTGCTGCTTCAGCACTCGTATCTGCATTCACAGAGTGTGAAGAATGGCTTACAAATCTGCTTGAAATCATTTCATCTAATATGGACTATGTCATTAACACGTTAACAGAGGCTGTTCCAGGAATCCAAATCCATAAACCAGAGGCAACTTATTTGCTGTGGATTGATTACCGTGGCACAGGGTTATCTGAAGAAGTGATGATGGATAAGCTGTTGAATAAAGGGAAGCTTGCGCTCGAGCCAGGTACAAAATATGGTAAAGCCGGCCGCGGATTCCTTCGCATGAACGTCGCTACCCCACGCGCTATTGTGGAAGATGGAGTGGCAAGATTTATTAAGGCAATGGAATAAATATGATGTGAGAGGCGAAATCCGAAGAGGATTTCGTCCTTTTCATTAAGGTAGCACTTGTTTTGAGCGCGGAACTGGCGGCTTTGAGCACTAAACTGAATTCTTGAGCGCTAAACTGAATTTTTGAGCGCTTAACCGGATTCTTGAGCGCTAAACCGAATTCTTGAGCGCTTAATCGGATTTTTGAGCGCTTAAACGGATTCTTGAGCGCTAAACTGAATTCTTGAGCGCTAAACCGAATTCTTGAGCGCTAAACCGAATTCTTGAGCGCTAAACCGAATTCTTGAGCGCTAAACCGAATTCTTGAGTGCACTACATAAAAAAGCATGATCCATTACATCGGATCATGCTTTATTCATTAAAAATCTTGTTTTTCTCTCGCTTCGCGGCGCTCGCGCAAAATTCGTTCTTCCAGCTCGCGTGTTTCCTCTTCCTGCTTTTTCGAATTCCGCCTAATCCATCTAAACGTAATGACAAGTAGGATCATGAAAAAGAAAAAGGAAATGGCTGCTGGGATATATTCGGATTTATCTTCTGGAAAGTAAAGGAACGGCATTAGCAAAACGTTCATTTACGTACACTTCCTAACGTGTATTATTTCTGGATGATTTCAATCGATTCAATTGAAATTTCTTCAACTGGCTTATCTGATCGATCAGTTTTAGCTGTTGCAATTTTATCTACAACATCCATTCCTTCGATTACTTGACCGAAAACAGTATGCTTCTGATCAAGATGAGGCGTACCGCCGTTCGCTTCATATGCTTTCGCGATTTCTTCAGGCCAGCCGCCTTGTGTCAATTGTGCTGCTGTGGCAGGAGGATTCGAAGCTTGTACAATGAAGAATTGGCTTCCATTTGTATTCGGGCCGGCATTTGCCATTGACAATGCCCCTCTTAGATTGAAAAGATCCATCGTGAATTCATCCTCAAAGGAATCGCCGTAGATGCTTTCTCCGCCCATTCCTGTTCCAGTCGGGTCACCGCCTTGAATCATGAAGTCTTTGATGACGCGGTGGAAGATGATTCCGTCATAATAGCCGTTTTCTGCATGCGTCAAGAAGTTCTCAACTGTTTTCGGCGCTTGTTCCGGGAATAGTTTAATTTTAATCGGACCCATCGTCGTATTCATAACGACAAGAGCTTCGTTTGCTGCTACTTCATTCGATAATTGTGGATACATAGTCGTGTCCTCCTCATTGGTCGCTTCATCTGATGATGTATCATCAGTTTTTTCTTCTTGCTCACCGTCTTCACTTTGTGTAGTAGACGAGCCATTTGTTACTGTCTCCTGATCCTTTTGTTCACTTTGTCCGCAAGCGGCAAGCATCAGTAATAGAAAGATTGAAAGCAAAGTTAGCGACATCTTTTTCATAATCATTCACCCTGAAACAGTTTACCATACCCCTCTCTTTTTTTCGATTGATAAGCATGAAATTTCCTTCGACACTCGAATTGTTTTATACTATTCAACAGCGGATGAATAATAGTTACGTTTACTTACGCTAGGCAAAGGGAATCTCTACTCTGATAAACGATTTCCAATTAACTCAACGCCGTGCTGAAAAAACTCGGCGGGTCAGTATGAAAGCGGGTCACATTATATGGATGTACAAAAACGTAATTTCATCATCATTTGGTTCGCAAACTTTCTAGTCGCCGGTACAATGACGATGATCATGCCATTCCTGTCTTTATATATAGAAACGTTCGGGGATCATTCGGATGCATACGTCCAAAAATGGGCAGGATTGATTTTCGGAGCGACATTCATTACAGCATTAATTATGTCGCCGATTTGGGGGCGAATTGCTGATAAATACGGATTTAAACCGATATTGCTCATTAACGGTTTCGGAATTGCGGTTTCCGTCTTCCTGATGGGTTTCGTTCATTCAGTTGAAGCATTCTTCATCCTCCGTCTATTCAATGGTGTCGTCACGGGGTTCATACCGACATCGCTCGCATTCGTTTCCTCTCAAACCGCAAGGGAAGAAGCCGGCAAAAAACTTGGTACACTACAAATGGGAAGCGTTACGGGAACATTGTTTGGACCTGTGCTAGGCGGATTGATGGCCGATGCATTCGGATTTAAATACACTTTCATCATCACTTCCATCTCTGTCGTCGCCGCAGCCCTGATCGTATTGTTCGGGATAAAAGAACAGAAGAAAGTGAAGACGAAGAAAGCCGTACAATATTCGCGGAAAACGATATTAGCAGGATTGCTTCATCATCGTCTCATGTTGAACGTTATGATTGTGACTTCCTTAATCCAAATCGGGAACTTCAGCATCCAGCCCCTCCTTTCCTTATACGTTGCAGGGTTGACAGATTCGAAAGATGTCGCTTTTCTGGCAGGTCTCACCTTCAGTGCTGCCGGTGTCGGAAACCTGCTGTTCGCAAGGAAGTGGGGAAAAATGGGGGATGAAATCGGGTACGAAAAAGTGCTTGGCATATTGTTGCTCCTCTCTTTCGTCTTTATCGTCCCGCAAGCTTTTGTCTCTTCCATCTGGCAATTGATGATTTGGCGGCTACTATTCGGAATTGCAATAGGCGGCATGATCCCGATTACGACTGCCCTCGTAAGGCGGGAAGCTCCGATCGATATCCAAGGAGAAGTAATGGGATACAATTCAAGCTTCCGTTTTCTCGGCAACATTATCGGTCCGATGTTCGGCGGGGTTGTCAGTGGCTTCATCGGCATTTCGTCGGTATTCATCCTTACTGGCATCCTTTTCTTAATAGGCTTTGCATTCCTTTATTATGCAAAAAGAAAACCAGTACAGGATTTTGAAGATTTCCTGGCAGCAGAAAGCGGACAATCCAGCAAATGAAATTTAGCACATTTCCAAAACGGAAATGTGCTATTATTTTTTCATAGGAAGGGGGTCCATTTTGAAAAAGTTTAGTAGCTTCATCATCACAATCATGATGATTCCCTTGTTGCTTGTCATTCAGCAGGCTGTTGCCAAAGAGTGGTCGAAAGCGCAGGTTTTGAAAAATACAATTGGAGATACGATTGAACTCACTGAACCTTCCATCAGCATTCCGATTTCAATGACAGACCGAGATGGGAGGATTTTTGCGGAGGAATATGTGGAATGGAGGCAGCCGCTTCCTTTGGATTCCATTCCTGATTTTGTTCAGCAGCTGTTTCTTGTGAGTGAAGATCAAAGATTCTTTGAACATAAAGGATATGACATCGCTGCAATTGCTAGAGCTTTCGCAGTCAATGCAAGAAATGATGAGATGAGCCAAGGAGGTTCAACGATTACCCAACAAGTCGTAAGGATGCGATTTTTGACGACTGAAAAGACATACGAGCGGAAATTCAAAGAGCTGTTGTATGCGGCAGAACTGGAACAGCAGTCGACAAAAGAAGACATCCTCGGAATGTATTTGAATGAAATGTTTTTTGGCAATCAAGTATATGGTGTTGGTGCGGCAGCAACTTTTTATTTCAACCGCCCTCTCGATGAATTGAATCCAGCCGAAATGGCGTTCATCGCTGCAATCCCGAATAATCCTTCCCATTACGATCCGCTCCGTCACTTTGACAATACGAAGAAGCGGCAAGAGCTCCTCTTATCCGTCCTTACAACAAACGGTGTCATGACGGAGCAGGAAGCGGATATGTGGAAGCAAGAAAAAATAATGTTACATGTAAAAGAAAAAGCAAATGAATTTAATATGTATAGCTCTTATGTTCTAGCCGAGCTAGAAGATTTAATAGGTCAGTCGGAAGGATTTACAGCATCCATCGCGGCTGCATCGACCCCTAGTGAAAAACAGGCGCATCTCGACGCTTTGAAAAAACGGACTGCTGAAGTGATCGCTGGAGGAATAAAAATTGAAACAGCTCTTGATTCTAAGAAGCAAAAGCATGATGAATCCTCTCTTTCCTCTCTGTTAAGAACGAAAAATTTACAAGCAGGGGCAGCTGTCATTGATAATTCGACGAAAGAAATCGTAAGCGTCTATGGAGGTAACAGCTTTCGCAAAGGAGATTTCAACAGAGCCTATCAAGCTGTGAGACAACCTGGCTCCGCCATCAAGCCTTTGCTCGTATACGCACCTTATCTTGAAAGCGGCCCATTCAAGGAAAGCACGCCGATCGACAGCAGCAATATTTGCATAGGTTCGTACTGTCCAACGAATATTGGTGGGTATACGTATGGGATGACGACCGTGAAAGAAGCGTTTCGTCATAGTCATAACACGGCGGCTGTGAGATTATTCCATAAGGTAGGGATTAAAGAGGCTTTTAATCATTTAAGTGCATTCCAATTCGAAAACGTCACCGACGAAGACTTCACCTACCCTGCTGCTCTAGGTGGTTTCCATAAAGGCGTGACCCCGCTCGAACTAGCTTCGGCCTATTCCAGCTTCGTGGATGGCATGTATTCCAAACCTCACGCCATCCGATATGTAAAAGACCGTCACGGAAATACACTTTACGAATGGAAAGATGAAGCTATGAAAGTATGGTCCGCCTCAACGGTTTCGACGATCCGTAACTTAATGCAAGACGTCGTAGTAAACGGAACAGGTAGAGGGATCCGCAGCACAACAACATATACTGGAGCAAAGACAGGAACGACTGACCATTACAAAGACTTATGGGTAGCAGGCATGAACGACCAATACACAATCGCCGTCTGGATCGGCTACGACAAACCATCATCCATCCAACACCTAAGCAACCAAAAGCTACACCTGCGCGCTTTCAGTGAATTGCTGTATGTTCCTTAAAACAAAAATCGTTGAAATGATCACATCAGTGTTCGTTTCAACGATTTTTTAATGAGGTTCAAACAACCGGAAGACTCGCAAGAACACCATTATAAAGCTTCAAAACAATATAAATAACACCAGATAAAAAGATCCCCCAAACGAATATTTCAAAAAACAACAAACCAATCATACTTGGAATCGTCATGAACTTACTCAATTTAAACATCATAAAAACAAAATAAACAAATGTCGTCAACAGGAAGATCACTAAAAGAATCTTCACCGACTGTATGCCGCCTACCGAAGCAAGCGCTCCAATAAAATAAATCAAATTGCCGCTCTTCGCCTCACTATACGACTCCCCCACTGCATCGATCGAGAAAAACAACATCGCCGTCTCATGAATCGTCTCTGCAATCAGCTTCAAAGCAGAAAAAATCATAAAAAAAGCAAGCGAATAAATGACTAGAAGAAAAAGACGCAGTTGTGTATCCGTCAAAAACTCCCTCATGCCTGCATATAAACCGATTTGACCAAAAAAAACAATCGATGCCCCTACTAAATAGACACCGAACGTCAAACTAAACAGTGTAATTGTCAGAAATGGCAAATAGCCAAAAAGATACGGATTTCTCATTTGACACCCCGAAAGCAAATAAATTCTCTTTTCCCTATAATATAGGAAGGTAAACCAAAATCGCAACAACACCCAAATGTCTCCTATGCATTTCGCCGGATTTTACGTTATACTTTTAAACAATGCAAAGAATAATGATTCGTTCATTGGAAGGAGGATTACTTTGGAATTCGTATTACTGATTTTTCTGCCGATTGTAGCGGCACTATTCATACCGTTCCTATTTCGAAAAATAAAAGGTATACATACTGGATGGTTCGTCCTTGCTGTTCCTGTTGTATTATTCATTTATTATACAACATTCATCAAGACGACAATGGACGGTGGACATGCATTATCTGAACTACAATGGATACCTTCGCTCGGTATCTCATTCGTATCCTATTTGGATGGGTTGAGTATTTTATTCTCCCTGCTTATTACAGGGATTGGAGCGCTCGTTGTACTCTATTCGATCTTTTATCTCGATAAGAACAAGGAGAAGCTAGGTAACTTCTACGTCTATCTTCTTCTATTCATGAGTGCAATGCTTGGGGTTGTCCAATCGGATAATGTCATTTCGCTCTATCTATTTTGGGAGCTTACATCCATTTCATCATTTTTATTGATCGGTTATTGGTTTACTCGTGACGGTTCTAGATTCGGCGCTTTAAAATCAATGATGATAACCGTTTTCGGAGGACTGATGATGCTTGGAGGGTTCATCCTTCTAGGTATTATGGGAGGTACATTCTCCATCCGGGAGCTAATTGCCGAATCGTCCACATTCGTTGGGCATGAATTTTTCACATTAGCGCTCGTACTCATTTTACTTGGGGCCTTCACGAAATCTGCACAGTTTCCATTTTACATTTGGTTGCCAGATGCCATGGAAGCGCCTACACCTGTCAGTGCCTATTTGCATTCAGCGACAATGGTAAAAGCGGGGTTATATCTTGTTGCGCGGTTCACACCGATTTTCGCAGCGTCAGAAGTGTGGATTTGGCTCGTTTCGGGCATCGGATTACTCACATTGTTCTGGGGCTCGCTATTCGCAGTGAAGCAGACAGATCTAAAGGCCATTTTAGCCTTTTCAACCGTCAGTCAGCTCGGCTTAATCATGTCGTTGCTCGGCGCGGGAGCTATTACATTTCATGTGAATGAAACATTGTTCTCCTTTGCTATGTTCGCTGCCATTTTCCATTTGATCAACCATGCGACGTTCAAAGGGAGCTTGTTCATGATAGCAGGAATTGTCGATCATGAAACGGGGACAAGAGATATTCGTAAGCTTGGCGGCCTCATGAGCATCATGCCGGTCAGTTTCACTGTCGCGTTCATCGGGTCGATGTCAATGGCTGGCTTGCCGCCATTCAATGGTTTCTTGAGTAAAGAGATGTTTTTACAATCAATGCTTGCAATCCGTCACTTTGAGTTATTCAATTTTGCTACTTGGGGAGCCTTCTTCCCTGTCATTGCGTGGATAGCAAGTGTATTCACATTCATTTACAGCTTTTACTTCGTGTTCAAAACATTCGCGGGACAAAAAAAGGTTGGCAAGTTGCCGCGTGAGCCACATGAAGCGCCTGTCGGGATGCTCATATCCCCGGTAGTTCTTGCTTCGCTCGTCGTTGCGATCTTTTTCATACCGAATGTTGTCGGGAAATGGCTCGTCAAGCCTGCCGTCATGGCAATCCAACCGTATCAATATTCACATCCATCAGAAGTGGCTGTCCATGTTTCCGCGTGGCACGGATTCGCTTCCCCAGAACTTTGGATGACAGTCGGCATCGTACTTATCGGTGGTCTTCTCTACATGTCGCTGTCGAAATGGCAAAAGTATTATTGGATCCAGCCTGATTCTATTTCCTTGAATGCGCTGTATGACGGAACGATGACGTTTAGCGAAAAAGGCATGAACCGCCTATCTCGCATGTATATGACAGGGCTCATCCGCACCTATTTGTTGTACATATTTGCATTTTTATCGGTAACAACGATAGCAATGCTATTCCTTCAAGATGCATTTGTCGTGGATATGTCCAGCTTTTCAAAAGTAAGTGTGTACGGTGTAATTAATGCTGTCATTCTTTTGCTTGCAGTCGCTTTCGTATTGCTATCTAAAACGAGGCTTGGGGCGATTATATCGCTTGGAGCTGTCGGTTATTCGGTCGCACTATTCTTCGTTATTTTCAAAGCGCCCGATTTGGCACTTACACAATTGGTTATTGAAACTGTGTCGGTTGCGTTATTCTTATTGGCATTTCAACATTTGCCTAAGCTATCCGATCACGGAGAGAAAAAGAGCCATAAATTGGTGAACGCCATTATTGCCCTTGGAGTCGGCGTAACTGTAACGTTGGTTGCTTTGTCTTCCCACTCACAGAAGCTTGTTGAATCCATTTCAAGTTATTACAAGGAAACGGTTGAAACAGAAGCTGGCGGAGGGAATATCGTTAACGTCATCCTTGTGGATTACCGTGGATTTGATACTTTATTCGAAATAGCCGTATTGGCGATTGCCGGAATCGGCGTTCTAGGAATGATTAAACTTCGTTTGGCAAGAAAGGAGAGTTCAGATGAAAACAAATGACGTCATTTTACAGACGACGACAAAAGTAGTATTTTTCATCATTTTCCTTTTTTCAATCCATATTTTCTTTGCTGGGCATTATACACCCGGAGGAGGCTTCGTCGGTGGTTTGCTGACGACAGGAGCGATTGTTCTTCTCTTATTAGCCTTTGATTTGAAAACTGTGCAGAAAGCTTTGCCATTCAATTTTACGATCATGACTGCAATCGGTTTATTATTAGCGCTCGGGACTGCCGCAGGTTCCATCTTTTTCAATGTCCCGTTTTTCACGCATGCTTTTGACTACTTTACTTTGCCATTATTCGGCAAGACATCCCTTCATACGGCGATGGTGTTTGACGCTGGTGTATTCCTCGTCGTCGTAGGCTCAGCTATTACAATCATCCAGTCAATTGGAGGGGATTCGTAATGGAATTGGTAATGGCTATTTTAATCGGTGTCTTATTCACTGCAGCGGTTTATTTGATCCTATCTAGAAGTCTTTTGAAAGTTATCATCGGGACAGGATTATTGAGCCATGGCGCCCATTTGCTCATCCTAACGATGGGTGGACTAGGAGGCCTGGCACCTCCCGTTATATCAGAAGGCGTGACGGACTTTGCGGATCCATTGCCGCAAGCGCTTATTCTAACAGCGATTGTCATCAGCTTCGGTGTGACGGCTTTCATTCTCGTAATGGCGTACCGCGCTTATGCTGTCCATAAAACCGATGACATGAATCAACTGAAAGGAAATGACGAACATGATTAACTTACTTTTATTCCCGATCATCATACCTTTCCTTTTTGCGATTCTACTGCTGTTCTTTAAAGAGAACGTCCAGGTCCAGAGGGTTTTATCATGTATCGGAGTCGTGCTTAGCCTCATTGCTTCGTTCTATTTGTTAGTGACCGTCAAAACGGACGGCATCCAGTCTGTTACACTAGGCAGCTGGCCAGCACCGTTCGGAATTACGATGGTATCGGATATGTTCTCCGCATTATTAGTCACGACGACCCTTTTAATTACCTTATTCGTCGTTGTCTACAGTTTCACTGCAATTGGAGAAGAACGGGAGAAGTTCTTCTACTACCCTGCCATCCTATTCATGGTTACAGGAGTGAACGGTGCATTTACAACCGGAGATATATTCAATATGTTCGTCTTTTTTGAAGTTCTGCTCATCGCATCCTACTTATTGATCGTCCTTGGCGGCGAAAAAAAGCAATTGCGTGAATCGATCAAGTACATACTTGTTAATGTCGTTTCTTCAGCATTATTTGTTATTACTGTCGCTTATCTTTACTCCGTCGTCGGTACATTGAACATGGCCGATATTTCGGTGAAGATCGCTGAAATTGGTCAACCGGGAATTATCACGGTCATAGCTGTTCTGATGTTGATTGTTTTTGGGGTCAAAGGGGCCATATTCCCGCTCTACTTCTGGCTTCCAGGATCGTATGCTGCTCCTCCTATCCCGGTTCTCGCTTTGTTCGGCGCTTTGCTGACGAAGGTCGGAGTATACGCGATTATGAGGACGTATACGTTGTTTTTCACTCACAATATCGGAGTCACCCATGAGATTTTGATGGTTGTATCCATTTTGACCGTCATTGTCGGCTGCATCGGTGCGCTAGCATACTTCGATTTGAAGCAGATTATCATTTATAACATCGTCATTGCGGTCGGCGTCATTCTTTTCGGTGCATCTCAGATGAATGAAGCGGGTATCTCTGGCGCGATCTTTTACTTAGTGCATGACATGCTTATCAAAGGAGCTCTGTTCTTGTTGATCGGCATTATCATTTATGTCACCGGTACGTCAAATTTACGGAAAATGGGCGGATTGATGAAAACCCATGCCCCTCTTGGGTGGTTTTACTTGATTGCTGCCTTCGGATTAGCAGGCATTCCGCCATTAAGCGGGTTCATTGGGAAACTGCTCATTGCCCAAGGTGCATTTCAGGCCGATAATGTGTGGGGAAGCATCCTTATCCTTGCATCGAGCTTGATCGTTCTGCTCTCGGTTATCAGGATTTTCATATATGCATTCTGGGGAGAGCCTGTGGAACTGCCGAAAACGAAGCGGAAGCCATACGTACGAATGATGCTTCCAACAATCGTTTTAGTCATTCTTTCGGTCTTTTACGGAGTCGGAACTGAGTGGCTCATTCCTTACGTGACAGACGCCACGGATGTATTACTACAACCATCCATCTATATTGATGCGGTGCTGAAGGAGTAGATGTCGATGGCATTTCAAATATTATTGAACTTTCTAATCGCTGTCATTTGGATGTTCATGAATTCTTCATTGACTGCGACAACTTTCATCATCGGATATTTGATCGGTTTGATTTTAATTGTCATTACGAGACGATTTTTCAAATCGCGGCTTTATATATGGCGACTTTGGGCGGCCATAAAATTGACGCTGTTGTTCTTCAAAGAACTGGTGCTTTCAAATATTTCGGTTCTACTGCTTGTCATTAAACCGAAATTACAGCTCCAGCCTATGATTTTCGCGTTGCCGACGGAGCTTGAGCATGATTGGGAAATCACACTATTATCCAGCCTGATCACGTTGACACCCGGAACGCTTGTACTTCACGTATCTGATGACCAACGCACATTGTACATCCATGCAATCGACGTTGACGATGTGGACGAAGCGATTGACTCTATAAAAAATTCATTCGAAAAAGCGATCATGGAGGTGAGCCGGGCATGATGATTTTTATTTGGGCGTCACTGATTCTCGTAGTGTTAACGATGATCGGTGTCATGTTCCGTGTATACCGGGGACCTTCTGTGCCCGATAGGCTCATCGCTCTTGATGGAATTGGCGTTATGCTCATTTCAGCAATCGCGCTGATTTCCATTTTGTTCGACACCGCCTTTTTCATCGATGTAATTTTATTAATTGCCATTATGTCGTTCATCGGCACAGTGTCATTCTCCAAGTTTATTGAGAAAGGAGAGATCATTGAACGTGACCGTAATCGCTAATATTTTAATCGTTACGACTATCAGCGTCGGTGTCATTTTCACGATTGTGGCGATGATTGGCATTTTACGATTACCAGACGTCTATACACGTGCACATGCAGCATCGAAAAGTGCGACTCTCGGTGTTCTTAGTATATTGCTTGGCGTGTTCTTTCACTTTTGGTTGAAGGAAGGCCATTTTAGTATCTCCCTGCTTCTCGGTATCGCATTCCTGTTCATCACCTCCCCAATTGGCGGACACTTAATGGGCCGCGCCGCCTATATGTCAGGTGTAAAGCCAACTGAATTAACCGTTGGGGATGATTTGAAGGAAGTCATCAAAGAGGCTAAAGAGATCAACATGAAGAAATTAAAAGATTGAAGCAAAAGACAAACAAACTCGGTATTCCATATTGGAATACCGAGTTGTCTTTTTAATATGGAAAGCCGTATGGTGGATAATTGTAATACGGAGGATATCCATATCCATATGGATAATAATTATATGGATATCCATACGGATAGTTATAAGGATAATAAGGTGGGAACAAGGCGTTGCCAAGGAAGCTGCCTACTAAACCACCTAAAAAGGGACCACCTACCCCAAATCCAAACCCGTCATTCCTTCTGTAATTCCTTCCATAACCACCACGATGCCTATTATCAAAACGTACCATCTATATCCCCCTTTCTCACTTATCCTATTCGTGACGGGCTAAGTGAGGAGGGACGGACGCCTATAGGTCAATCCAATAACGGTTACTCCGGCATCCAATTTACAACCGAAGACTTCAAGCTTTTCATTCAGTCACATCAGCATCTGCCATACGCTCGACAACTGTAGCAAGAGTACGGACCATTACACCCGTAGCACCTTTAGGACCGAGGTCATGGGCAGCCGACGCATCTGAAGTGCCTGCGATGTCCAAATGAATCCATGGAGTGTCTTCCGCGAATTCACCGACAAATCCTCCACCGAAGATCATATGACCGTCACGGCCCGGTGAATTGTTCAAATCGGCAACATCACTTTTTCGGATACGCTTCTTGTCGCTCTCTGTAAGCGGCAATCTCCATACGAATTCACCTGTTTCCAACGAGGCTTGCATGAACTCTTCAAAGAACGATTCATCATTCGTCAATGCCCCGGTCTTGTCATTGCCTAGTGCGACAATAACGCCTCCCGTGAGCGTCGCTACGTCTATCAAATAGTTAGCTCCGGATTGCTTCGCGTACGTGACTGCATCGGCAAGAACAAGTCTTCCTTCTGCATCCGTATTCAACACTTCAATCGTTTTGCCGCTTAGTGACGTAATGACATCATCAGGCTTGAACGCTTCGCCTGAAACCATATTATCCGTCGCTCCGATAACAGCGATGACGTTTTTCGCAGGACGCAGCTCTCCGATGATATTCATCGCTCCGAGCACTGCTGCCGCTCCGCCCATATCGCCTTTCATGCCGACCATTCCTTCACGAGGTTTCAATGAGTAGCCGCCTGTATCGTATGTCACTCCTTTGCCGACAAGACCAACAACATTTTCCCACTGTTCAGTTCCAGCATATTTCAATACGATGAGACGGGGCTCTTCAACGGATCCTTTATTAACTGCCAAGATTGCACCCATACCAAGCTCTTCCATCTCTTTTTTACCGAGGATTTCAATTTCAAAATCATGTTTTTCCGCAAGTTCCTTGGCATACTCCGCCATCTTCGTTGCAGTTAGAATATTTGGCGGTGTGTTCACTAACGTACGTGCCTCATTGACCGCGTTTGCATATGTACTACCTACTTCGAATGCCGCCTTTAATTCATCTTCATCAGCCGCCGTTAAAAATGCCACATCTGTCAGCGAGACATCTCTTTCGTTCGAATCGGTCTTATACCCTTCAAATTGATAAGAGCCCATGCCGATTCCTTCTGCTGCAGCGAAGACGACATCAACACACGCCAATTCTTCATTCGTAAATGGAGCTGTCCAAATGGCCACTGATGATGCCTTGGATGATTTCAATTCTTTGCCTAATGCTGCAAATGCTTGACGTAAACGATCTTCCGTCAGCTTTTTGGATGCCCCGAGTCCGATGAAGATGATACGCTCATATCCTAGCGCCTCCAATGCAGGCATTTTGACGATTTTTTTGAAATCTGTCTTAATATCTCCAGATTTGACCCAATCCATCAGACGCGGACTGAATGAGTCGGCAAATGTTTTCCACCCTTCTACATTTTCAGGATGTTCCGGAACACCTATAACGAGTACTTCCGATTTCACATTACTGAATTCAGGTACAATAAATGATGCTTTCATTTGACTACCTCCCACTTTTCATACATCCTCTATTATATACCAATTCACTCTCGAACCAAAAGAATCATTCAAAAAAATCGGACTTTCAATAGTCAACGACAAATGATATGGTATACTATTTGTAGAATTTTCATTAGAAAAGGAGTGGAATCATGTCCTTATTGCAAAACACTCCGCTCCTCGCGGCATTATTTGCGATTTTTTTCGCTCAATTTGTTAAGATTCCGATTCACTTTTTATTGACAAGAAAATTGGACTGGAAGTTGATGACGTCCACCGGGGGCATGCCGAGCTCCCATTCAGCCGCGGTATCCGCGCTGACAACTGCCATTGCCTACGAAGTCGGACTCGATTCCCCGCTGTTCGCGGTATCTGCCATTTTTGCAGTCATCGTCATGTTCGATGCAACCGGGATCCGCTACCAAGCAGGCCAACAGGCACTCATTATTAATCAAATGAGAGTAGACTTCCAAACGTTTGTGACAGAAGTGAAAGGCTGGCAACAGAAAGACGGGCAGCAAAAGATCATGGAGTTGAAAACCCTATTAGGCCATAAGCCAAGCGAAGTATTTGCAGGTTCAGTGACGGGCATTCTCATTTCAGTCATCACCTATTCATTTATCGTGTCATAAAACAAAGAAGAAGGTGCTCCCTCGTCGTGGGACACCTTCTTCTTATCTTAGAACATCTGATATCCTTGCTTTCTTAGCAGCTTAATAACAAATCCTGAAATGATGGCGCCAACGAGCCCGCTTGCAAGAATGATAATATCGGCTGCATGGAGAGACATAATTTTTTCGCCGAGCAAATTGAAAGAATTACCCGGATTTGTGAAGTAATCAAATACTTTCACTTCATCGATAATCAAAATGACGACGATCGGATAGACAATCGCCATTAACCACGTCATACGGAGCAGCATATTTAGCAAGAAGCCTATTCCGAAAAACATGACCATGAAAATAATTATGGATAAAACGACATGTGTCAATGAAATTGTTCCCAAATTATTTACCTCCGCTTTCCATTCACCATTTTACAGGAACAGGTGCATGCTTTCAATATAACAGTGTCAATTCAATGATTTGTCGAAATTAGAACTTTTGTTCATTTTTTGTAAAACAGTTTGTATGATGTGTATCCAAACCAATCTCCTGGATCCATCTGTTCCATTTCAAGCAGTCCTGACTCTATTGCCCTTTCCGCAATTTCATGGATCATTGCTGACACATTGGGATCATCCTTCAACTCAAATGGTGTTTTCCAAGCAACTTCCGAGATTTCTTCCTCTTGGGGAATTAAGAGCTGATCGTCTCGTTCAGGGCGTAATAGAAAAATCGCCATGTTGTCACTAATATTGCCTTGCAATATGCCGGTACGAAAACCGACCATCCCTTCCAGTTTGCAATCGAGTCCTGTCTCCTCTTTCACTTCTCGAATTGCGGCTTGATCGGCTGTTTCATTCCCTTCCACGAAGCCGGCTGGCAACGACCACATCCCTTTCAATCCGCTATATGTCTTTTTGACGACGAGCCATTCACCGTTGCTGTTCATGACAATGGCAGATGCTCCGAGCCAAACATTTCCTCGTTTGTTTTTCGCCAATCATATCCCCCCTTTAAAAAACACCCGCCATGGAATAGGCGGGTGT
Organism: Sporosarcina sp. SAFN-015; assembly: GCF_051966875.1. Lineage (GTDB taxonomy): Bacteria > Bacillota > Bacilli > Bacillales_A > Planococcaceae > Sporosarcina. The sequence continues at coordinate 31,900 of NZ_JBQCKP010000005.1, forward strand.
GAATTATTAGTTGCATGCAATTCTTATTTTAGAAAGTTGAATTTACCTTTTTTAATAGTCAAGCCTACTCCGCCGATCATGAATAGGGAACGGTTATCAACAACTTTTTTCATGAATGAAGCTTTTTTACCCATCAATTTCTTACCGAAAGCGACACCGATTGCATCGTCATCACCAAGAGAAGCGATGCTTCCTTTAATATCTGGAGTGAATTCGGAAGTCGGGTTGCCTTTAATCAATGCGATCAAGTTGTTCGCACACATATCACCTTGTTGCATCGCGATTTGAGCCGTTGGAGGATATGGACGATTCGTTTCTTCATTGATCATCAATGCGCAGTCACCAACGATGAATACGTCATCATGTCCTGGAGCTCGAAGGTCTTTTTCAACTTTGACACGCGCACGCATATTTTCAATGCCAGTTTGTTCGATCAAGCGATTGCCGCGAACACCAGCTGCCCATACGACAGTACCAGCTTTGATGAATTCAAACTCATCTTCGCCTTTTTTAATGTTGACGCCTTCTGGAGTTGCTTCTACAACTGGCGTACCGATGGAGAATTCAATTCCTTTTGCTTTCAATTGTCTTACCGCGTAGTCTACCAATTCAGGATCGAAGCCTGGCAACACCATAGGTGCCGCTTCTACACAAATGACGCGAACTTTCTCTTGAGGAACATCAAACTCTTTGCAAAGCTCAGGTACACGATTGCCAAGTTCCCCTAGGAATTCAATTCCAGTGAAGCCCGCTCCGCCGACAACAATTGTCAAACGGCTATCGTCTTTTTCATCTTCAAGAGACCATGTTGCAAATTGATATTCGATATGCTCACGGATTTGACGAGCCGCATTTACGTTAGCGATTGACAATGCATATTTGTCAAGGCCTGTAATACCAAACGTTTCACCTTCGAAACCTAATGCAATGACAAGGTAGTCGTAAGTATGCGTACCGACATTAGTTGTGACCACTTTACCTGGGATATCAATTGCTTGAACTTCCGCTTTTACAAATTTAACTTTTCCTTCATTGATGACACTTTTAATATCATAGCGAACTTGTTCAGGCGACAAAGTTCCTGCAGCCGCTTCATGAAGCCAAGTCGACTCATAGTGATAATCATTTTTATTAATAAGTACAATATCAGCCTCGTCAGTGCCGATTGATTTTTGCAAGTTGACGACTGTGGATAAACCGCCGTAACCCGCACCTAATACTAAGATTGTCGGTCTTTTCACGAAAATCGAAACCACCTTTAATTTTTATTATGTGCCGGGTCCGTTGAAAATCAGTTCTTGCGACGATTTAACCAGTCCTGGCATTTGCCTTTATTCGACAAACTTCTACTCTTCAATAGTAGCCTTTTTAGTAGGCCTTTTCAACATCATAATGATAAAAATCATTAATTGGAATATAAGAACAAAAGCGGAAGGCGCCTGCCTAGAGGCGACAGGCATAAGACAAAGATGCGGCGTGGCGCTTTTTGCCACAGAGCAGCTTTGACTTATGACCCCGAGCCTCTGGCGCCCGGAGTCTAGACGACAACAAAAGCGTAGGGTGGCGTTTAACTCCGACAGGCATAAGGCGGATCCGCAAACGGCGCTCTTTGCCGTGCAGCGGAGCTGACTTATGACCCGAGGAGTTGCCACCCGGAGTCTAGACGTAATAAAAACCTCCCCACCCAGATGAACCCGGAAGGCATGTCTGGATATAGGAGGAATCGTTTATAAATGTACCTAGGCAAAATAGCATCAGGATCTATAATAAGCTTAATCGCAAGCTTCTGGAGTTCCGACTTTCTTAGCCGTTCTAAATGAAGTTCCGCAGCCGCATGATGCGATGGCGTTCGGATTATCTATTGTAAATCCCCCACCCATCAAGGACTCTTTGTAATCAACCTTTGTCCCTTCAAGGATTCCTGCATCCTCTTTGGAAACAACAATTTGAATACCATGCTGTGTTAGTAGGTAATCATCATCAGACTGTTGCTCTTCGAATCCTAAGCCATATGTTAATCCGCTGCAACCTCCGCCATTTACTGCAACGCGAAGGAATGAACCTTCCTCACCGTTATGAGTCATCATTTCTTTCACATGAAACGCTGCAGCTTCAGTAATTTCAACATATTGTTTCATTTACATCCACCTTCCCGCTTTTCTTCTATCATATCAATGATTTTACCGATTACGCAATTATATACACTCCAATCGGAAGAAGATGGTGTATAATGAAATGTATAGTGCGAAAGGATGATGTTGATTGGAGATCAATCCTACTTATGTCAAGAAAACGGTTTGTTTGAATTGCAAGGAGAAATTTACTACAACGAAGATCCGTTCACGCTTCGTCCGTGTCACGAAGCATGATAGCGACTTTAAACCAATATATACGGATTCTAGCGTCAACCCGATACTCTATAATGTCTCCGTTTGTCCCAATTGTGGATTTGCCTACACAGATGAGTTTTCCAGCTACTTTGCACCCGGCGTGAAAGAGGAAATTGCACAAAAGATCACCTCCCTATGGAGCGGCAGATCATTCGGTGAAGAACGGACTATTGAAGAGGCAATTGAAGCTTATAAACTTGCTTATGTTAGTGCGAATCTAAAGAAAGAGAAGTCATTGACGATGGCAGGCATTACGCTTCGAATCGCTTGGCTATACGACGATATCGAAGACTTCGTGTCCGGGAATCGTTTTAGAACAGTATCTCGTAATTTGTATACAGAGGCCTATTCTTCAGGGGATCATGCTGGTACGCAAATGTCGGAGACGAGGGTTTTATATTTGATGGCTGAGCTTTCCCATCTGATTGGTGATAAGGAAGCTGCTATCCGGAACTTCTCAAGAGTAATTGAAGGCCAAAGGACATCGACCGACCCCCAAATTATTGAGATGGCGAAAGAAAGATGGCAGGAAATTAGAGAGCAACGCGAGAAAAGTGCTCATTCATAAATAGAATGGATTGCATTTGGCGTGGGTCGCTTTACTTCGGACGGCAAGCA
>NZ_JBQCKP010000005.1:35007-248891 GCF_051966875.1 Sporosarcina sp. SAFN-015
CCTCGTTTTGGACGCGCAACCGTTTGCTTTGGACGCCAAGCACCTCGTTTTGGACGCGGAACCGCTTGCTTTGGACGGCAAGCACCTCGCTTTGGACGCGGATTGCTTTGCTTTGGACGCCAAGCACCTCGTTTTGGACGCGGAACCGCTTGCTTTGGACGCCAAGCACCTCGTTTTGGACGCGCAACCGCTTGCTTTGGACGCCAAGCACCTCGTTTTGGACGCGCAACCGTTTGCTTTGGACGCCAAGCACCTCGTTTTGGACGCGGAACCGCTTGCTTTGGACGCGCCATTTTTAAAATGAACAAAAAAGACTGCCCGTGAATTCTTTCCGGGCAGTCCCTTTTTCAATTAGAATACTTGTTCAACTTCCACGACTCCAGGCACTTCTTCAAGCAAAGCTCTTTCGATACCCGCTTTCAAAGTGATCGTTGAACTTGGGCATGTACCGCATGCACCTAAGAGACGAAGCTTGACAACTCCCTCTTCGATATCGACTAACTCACAGTCTCCTCCGTCACGCAGGAGGAAAGGGCGTAATTTATTTAAAACTTCTTGTACAGGTTCCATCATAGCTGTATCTGTCATTGTATTATTTCTCTCCTTTCATTATACTTATTATAAACTGGATTACGGAAAAAATCCAATAGAGAATTGAAAGGGGTCATATTCATGGAGAAACACAAAGTGAAAATCGAAATTTATGGAGCCGATATTATATGCGCAAGCTGTGTGAATGCTCCTTCTTCAAAAGATACATATGAGTGGCTGCAAGCAGCAATTGGGAGGAAATATCCGGGCCAACCTTTTGATATTGAATATATCGATATCGAATCGGACATCGAAGATCCGAAAAAGAAAGACATTGCAGAGCAAGTGAGGAATGACGAATATTTCTATCCGCTTGTCATCATCGAGAATGAAGTCATTGGCGAAGGCTATATTCAGCTGAAACCGGTATTCAACGAATTGGAAAAGCACGGATACATTCCAGCGTAATATTATGATTGATAATAAATGTAGTTAACTGAGAACGAAAAACCTTTTCCATTAATTGGAAAAGGTTTTTTACTATTATCCATTATGCCACTTATACATCCAAAGCACACCTGATTTCAGTAGTCTTGCTATCCGTCCTGTCACAGTGCGGTCTGCTAGATAAGCGAAGCCTTGCTTCTTTCCTAAAGAGCCCATGAAACCTTTGAGCTTGATTTCGGGCATCTCATTTGGCAGAGGTTCGTTATTCCATACGAGACGGAGCACACGGACAATCTGTTCTGCCTGTTCCTCCGCGAGCTGGGCGCTCGGCGCATGAGGAAGGTCTGCGATGTCACCAACTACGTAAGCATCTTCATATCCTGGAATTTGGTGGTATTGGTTCAGCACAATGCGTCCCCTGTTTGTTTCCACATCCATTTCACGAGCGATGGCTACCGGCTGGATGCCTGCAGTCCATACAACGGCATCGACATGGATTTCGTCTTCGTGATTATACAAAACATTCTCTTCGACTCTCGTAATGTTCGAGTTGGAGACGACTTCTACATCATGTTTGTCGAACCAATCTTTAACATAATTACTTAGTCTTTCAGGGAAATCTTTTAGGATACGCGGTCCCCGATCGAATAATTTAATTTTCAAGTCTGGCCGGCTTTCACGCAATTCACTCGCTAGTTCAATTCCACTCAGTCCTGCGCCAACAATTCCGACCGTCGCACCGCCTCCAAGGCCTTGAAGCAGCTTGTACGTTGCACGCGACTGTCCAATCGTCTGTATGCTGCTCGTATATTCAGCAGCACCCGGTACGTCGTGGTAATTATCTTCGCAGCCAAGTCCGATCACTAGCTCGTCATACGTAATTTCGTCGCCATTTTTAAGAGCAATCGCCTTGTCTTTCAATTTAATTTCTGCAATTTCCCCTTCAACGACCTTTAGCTTTTCATGTGCAGGTAACGCGACCCGGATGTCCGAATCCGGCGCTGTTCCAGCTGCAAGTGCATAGAATTCTGTTTTAAGACTATGGAATGGTGTCCTGTCAATTAATGTGATTTCCAGATCGGCGGGCAATTCTTTGTTGAGTAGACGAAGCAAAATACGCATATTCCCGTAGCCTGCACCTAATAACACTAGTTTTCTCATAGCTTTCTCCTTTGCCAATCAATTTTCCGATATATTCCCATCGCAATTATACCAGTTTGTGAGAAGTTTCACAATAAGACATCCTATTTGACGGCAGGTGAAAATAAGAGTAGCATGCCAAGTAGGTGAGGTGATCGTCGTGAATCCGATCGTAGAATTCTGTATGAGCAATCTTGCAAACGGTTCACAGAAAACATTGGAAGCGTTGGAAAAGGATCCGAATATAGATGTATTAGAATATGGTTGTCTCAGTTATTGCACAAAATGTGCTGAAGGATTATATGCACTCGTCAACGGTGAAGTCGTCGAAGCTGAGACACCTGATGAATTGACGGAACAGATCTATCAGTACATAGAAGAGAACCCGTTATTCTAAATCCAAAAGCGAATGGCGCATAGAGCTAGACGAAAGAACCGTAAACTTTTATTACGGTTCTTTTTGTCGTACAGCTCCATGCGCTTTTGATTATTTCCAATCCGCGAGGCTTTTGTACAGATATGTCGGAAGCTCCGTCTGCTTCTTTACCGTCTCCAAGCTTGTCACACCGCCTTCTACATGAATCGTATCGATTCCAAAGCGGATCCCTGCTTGAATGTCTGTTTCATAATTGTCTCCAATCATGATCATCTCGTCTTTTCTATACCCTTTTTGCTGAATGAAATGCAGCATATGCGGCTCCGGTTTTCCGACATAGATGGCATTGCGGTCCGTTGTCGATTCCAAAAGTTTCACAAATGATCCATTTCCCGGGACGAGACCTCTTTCTGTCGGGAATGCCCGATCTCCGTTTGTCGCTAAAAAATGCGCCCCTGCGCGAATCGCCAAACTGGCGGCAGCGAGCTTTTCATATGTAATGCTACGATCGATTCCGATGACGACGACGTCAGGATTTTGTTCAGTCAGCTGGAACCCTTCAGAAAGAAGAGCTTGTTCAAGCCCTTCTTCACCGATCATCATAATAGAAGCACCTTCGAATTGTTCTTTGCAATATTTCGCGGATGCAATTGCAGATGTCATAATTTGATCCGGCTCTGTCCTAATCCCCATTTGAAGTAACTTAATCTGAAACTGTCTTGCCGTGAGAGAAGAATTATTCGTTACATAATAAGGTTCGATGCCATTCCGCTGAAGTTCTTGAATCAAAGCGGAAGCTTCCGGAATCACTTCATTGCCTCGATAGACAGTCCCATCCAGGTCAAAACAAACCGCTTTATAGTGATCCATCATTACTGCTCCAGCGGACTGAAGGCGGATACAGGACCTAGTTCGTTCTCCAAATAATGTCTCACCTTTATTGGAAATGCTTTAATCTCTTCTTTTGCTTCGTTCAAAACCGATTCGATCTCGTCATTGTCAACATCGACAAATTCCCGAACAATCATTTTCCGGAGTCCGATCACTTTTTTCAACGGCTCCGCCATTTCAGCTGTAATTACTTTTTCATCTTCCATAATGTCGATAATATCGTCGTAGCTTCCCGGATCACGCATAATAAAGCCGTCAATCATTGAATTGCCGACATCAATGATTGATTCGACAATCGTATGTGCAATCCTTTCAAGCGCTAAAGCTTGAACTTTACTTTCATTCCATTTTTGATGCCCTTCAAATAAAGCGAGAAGGCTTTCCATATACGCGAGTGTTTCATTGATTTTTTGACGATCGATAAAGTACAAAATTGTTCCCTCCCGGTAGTCTAAACTCCTCTTCATCATATCATATTGAACACACGAATGAACCGCCTTGTACACAGTTACCCGTGTACGAGGCGGTTCATCCATTTTATTCTTGTTCGACAGGCTGCACTTTTACTCTTCCTACTTTTTGAAGGACAAAGTAGGCACAACCGAAATTGCAGTATTCATATAGATAATCCTGCAATGTACTAATTTTCGATTCGTATGTCGCCTTGGAATTACGATCCTCGTAAAAACCTTTCAGCCGAAGCTGACCGTAACCCCAATCGCCTAAAATATAGTCATATTTAGAAAGCACATCGCTGAATCTCGCAACTAATGCTTCTTCATTAAAACCATTCCGGTAATCCGTAATGATTTCATACTCATAATTATTTATTATTACCAAACTTATCACCGCCATTTTAGCTATGTACTGTTGACTCTAAGAGTTCGTCCCCAATACGCTGTTTTTCTTTTGCCGCGGCATTAACCTGTTCGTCAGCATGGTAGCTTGAACGTACCAACGGACCTGCTTCACAATGTGAAAAGCCTTTTGACATTGCAATTTTACGAAGCTCTGCAAATTCCTGAGGCGTATAATATTTTTGGACTTTCAAGTGTTTTTTAGTTGGTTGCAAATATTGGCCGATTGTCATAATGTCCACTTTATGGGCACGCAAATCGTCCATCGTTTCAATGATTTCATCCACTGTCTCACCAAGTCCAAGCATCAACGAGGACTTCGTAGGGATTTCCGGATGCAATTCCTTTGCACGAAGAAGAAGTTCCAATGAACGCTCATATGTCGCGCGTGCACGGACCCGAGGTGTCAATCTGCGCACCGTTTCAATATTATGATTTAAAATATCCGGCTTTGCGTCCATCAAACGTTCGAGATTATCATAATCCCCTCCCATGTCAGACGGCAACACTTCAACGGTTGTAAATGGGTTTTTGCGTCGGATGGCACGGATTGTTTCAGCAAATACTGCCGATCCTCCGTCTTTTAAGTCATCTCTCGCCACTGCTGTAACTACAACATGTTTCAAGTTCATGAGAGAAACGGAATCTGCAACGCGCTCAGGCTCAGCTAAGTCAAGCTCATTCGGTAATCCGGTTTTCACGGCGCAGAAACGGCAAGCGCGAGTACAAACTGCGCCAAGAATCATGAATGTAGCCGTGCGACGTTCGCCCCAGCATTCGTGGATATTTGGACAACGAGCTTCTTCACAGACGGTATGTAAGTTTTTTTCGCGCATCAATTTTTTCAAGTCTGTATAGTTTTCGTTCGTGTTCAATTTAATTTTAAGCCAATCGGGCTTACGAACATGTTCTGTCTTTTTCCCTATCTCTGATCTGCATGACACGATAACCGACTCCAATCTATTTGCTTGTTTTGCTTTTATCACCTTCTGTCAATGTAACATATATTCTGACATCCAACAACTATTGATAGCCAATAAAAAAAGTAGTAAAAAAGAATAGAAAGCGCCGTGGAATAGGCGCTTTCCTTATAAGTTGTTTCACTTCAAATAGATTCAGGCTCTACTTTTCGATTTAGAAATTGCCCAAAATATACTACCGGCCAATCCTCCCCAAATAACGAGGATTCCGACAATCATCATAAAAATAGCTCCACCGCTCATAGCGAATCCTCCTTATCGATTATCATAATCTGTTGATTCCATTGTTTTTTTGTTCCATTTGAGTATCGTAAAGATAATCGCCATAGCTATAGCGAATAATGCAACCATCCAACCGCTTGACATAATGAACGCATCTGGATATCCTTCGTAGTTTCCATTGTCAGTTTCATGCAATTTCATAATATTGGTGCGTAGTAAGCCTACCATCATATAGCCAAGGACAATTGGAGTGATAGCACCTAAACAAATTTTCCACCACATACCGACTCGTATATCCGAGATTTCATTCGCATGTGATTCGAAAACGCGAAGCTTTCTGAAGACCCAAGCGATTAAAACGACTTCGACCAAACCGATTGCAGCGACTCCGAATTGGTTAATAAAGTAGTCTGCCGTATCGAGGAAATACAAACCTCCCCGCGTAGCGAAAAGTAATGAAATTATCGCCGCAAGTCCAACACCAAATAATACGGATTTCGTTCTAGAAATATTGAATTTTTCCGACAGACCAGCGATATATGTCTCACAGATCGAGATAAGTGATGTTAGACCCGCAAGGACAAGCGACAGGAAGAACAATGCTCCGAATAGACCGTTCATCCCAGGCATTTCATTAATAATTTTCGGGAATACGACAAAAGCGAGTCCTACACCTGCCGAAGCAACTTCTGCAACCGATGTGTCCGCTTGTGCTGCCATGAAGCCTAGAGCTGCGAAAACTCCGATTCCTGCAAGTAATTCAAAACCTGAATTAGCAAAGCCTGTAATAAAAGCGTTGTTTGTTAAATCGGATTTTCTAGGCAAGTAACTTGAGTATGTGATCATAATGGCAAAAGCTATCGAAAGACTGAAGAAAATATGTCCATAAGCCGCTACCCATACAGTTGGATTCGCCAGTTTACTTAAATCCGGCTTGAAGAACGCTTCGAGCCCGAGAACTGCTCCGTCGAGAGTAATTGCCCGAATGACGACAAGAAGAAACACAACGACGAGTGTAGGAATGAAAATCCGATTCGCCATTTCAATTCCCCGTTTGACTCCTGCTAATAAAATAGTGATAGCGATTGCCCAAACTAAGATGAGCGGGATTAGCACTCCTGGAACGAGTCCACCGACTTCCCCTGGATTATCCGCCAAGTTCAGAACATTGCCGAATAGGAATCCTCCTGTATCATCCCCCCAAGCCATATTGAAGGAATAGATCGTGTACTTCATCGCCCAAGCTATAATAACTGCATAGTACGTTGAAATGACAAACGAAACGAATATCCCCCACCATCCGATCCACTCTGCCTTTTTCCCTTTCATCCTGAAGAATGATAAAGGCGCTGAACCACGATACTTATGACCTATCGTGAATTCCATAATCAAAATCGGAATACCGGCGGTCAATAGTGCAAATAAGTACGGTATAAAAAATGCCCCTCCGCCGTTTTCGTACGCGACGTATGGAAAACGCCAGATATTTCCCAAACCGACAGCCGATCCAACAGCCGCTAGAATAAAGCCGGCGCGTGTCCCCCATTGCGAACGCTGTTCCATTACAATTCCCCTTTCCTATTGTTCTATAATATTATTTTTTCAGATTATTATATAATCTTAAAGTTAGTATATCTATCTTAACTACTATTGTCAAAATGTTTTTTATAGGTAGAATATGTATTTTGATATATGACTTTTTTCTTCGACACAAGATTCTGAAAACGCTCTTGTAGTGAAAATTTATGATTGAAAGGCAAGGTTTATACTTCGATTCAATAAAAAACCGCCACATCCACTATTTATTTAGTGGTTGTGGCGGTTCGCAATGTATTAGACAGAAGTTGCTTTCACTTCAGCTTTATTCCGTCTCGAAATCCATATGGTGAACAAACTAGCGATTAAAATGATAACCGCGACAAGACCAATCCAAACCGATCCTGTAACGCCTAGAATTAAGTAGCCGATCACGGCAATGCCGGCTGAAATTAAAGCGTACGGAAGCTGTGTCGACACGTGATCCATATGGTTGGACCCAGCACCGGTTGATGAAAGAATGGTCGTATCTGAAATCGGTGAACAATGATCCCCGAACACAGCCCCAGCCAATACGGCGGACAATGCAGGTAGAAGCAATTCCGGTTCTGCATTGATCATAATCGTACCGGCAATCGGAAGAAGGATACCGAAAGACCCCCAAGAAGTTCCTGTTGAAAACGCCATTAGGCCAGCAAGAACAAACATAATGACCGGCAAAAAGTGAACGGGCACATTAGACTGTTCCACGACACTTGATAAGAATGGACCTGTTTCCAATACGTCGATCAAGTCTGTTAATCCCCATGCGAAAATCAGGATGAGAATCGCAGGCATCATTGCTTTAACTCCACTAATGAACGCTTTTCCAATAAGGCTATAGGTAGCGGTCTCGTTTTTACCCATTTGGGAAATGTACAGGATTGATGCCAAAACTGTGCCCGCAAGGCCTCCTACTACTAATGACAAGGGAACATCTGTATTTTCAAAAATCGTCCAAATACTCGATGATCCACCGATACGATAACCTGTCCAAACCATCATGCTTAATGTAACGACGACAAGTGTAATAATCGGTGCAATCAAATCAATGACACGTCCATAAGAATGAACTGGAAAATCTTCTTTTAATTGTCCCGGAATCTCTTTTTCTGGATCAAAAAGCTCCCCTTTCTCTTGAGCACGCATCTCATGTTTTCTCATGTCAAAATAATCGATATTTGTCCAAGCAAAGAAAAATACCATTGCCAATGTGGCAATAACGTAAAAATTCATCGGTGCCATCATGAGAAACGCAGATAGTGGAGAATAGCTAATTGCGGCAGATGTACCAAAAATAAGTGCCAATTGGCCGATGAGAAATGCACCCCAGCTCGAAATCGGCGAAATTACACAAATTGGAGCGGATGTAGAATCGATAAAATAGGCCAATTTCGCCCGTGAAATGCGATGTCGGTCTGTAATCGGCCTTGCAATTTGTCCTACTGCCAAAGAATTGAAATAATCATCCACAAAAATTAGAATACCAATGAAAACTGTGAGCAGCTTAGCCCCTCTTCTTGTCTTTATTCGCTTGATTGCCCATTCAGCAAAAGCCCTGCTGCCGCCGGACAAACTGACAAACGCCGTTATAACTCCTAGAAGCAAGATGAAAACCATTATAAAAATATTATACGTATTCAATTCCCCTTCAGACCAGAAGGACACGGTCATCGCAGTCCAAAGATTTTGCAATGTATCGAACGGGGAAAAACTAGCAACTAATAATGCTGCTGTTACAATTCCCGCTCCAAGGGATAAGAGTACCCTTTTTGTCGTCAATACCATAACAATTGCCACGATTGGCGGCAAAATTGAAACCCAAGTGCCTATCATTTAAACATTCCTCCAATAATTGATTTATTGAAGAACAGACCAAATGTGGATGGCGGCTAGTATGCCACCACGAGCTAAACGTAAAAAACCGACACCCTTTACACTAGAATGTGTAATAGGTGTCGGCGTATTCTACGGTTCGTTTGTAAGATAATCTAAGATGTTTTATCTAACGTACGATCTGTAGCTCATCATGCATTAAGCACATGACAGTGCCATTCCTGTTCGAAATGACCCCAGCATGGATGGTCGGCCTTCCATTCCAAGCTTCGGCAAAACTTCCTTTCATGGGCGGTCTTTGATGCCAATCTCGCGTCCACTACTAATAAGCCTTGCAGCCTCTACCTAATCGGTGTTCCTCTATAGGCTACTAGCATAACAGGTACTCATTGTTATTTCAAGCGCTTATTCCCCACCGCCTACGATTGGAAATGGAACTTCTATTTGAGGAGGATTGTCGCCGCTCCGATTGTAAATTTGAGGAATCGGGCTTTGAATCAATCCGATTGCTACAGGTATTTTCTGCTCCACAACACTTCTACGCGTTGCCAAAGGGACGATGATTTGGACATTCACCGTCACTAAAATATTCACTTCCACCATTGCGTTGTTAATGCCAAACTCTGTAATACCCGTCTCGACAGTCGTCTGCGCTTCCCCGATAACATGAAATCGAATTGGGATTTTCGGACCAAAATTTCCGATCATCGGGATACCTGTTGCTTGCCCCATCGGAACGAAGAAGACGACACCACCGTCAGCCTCCATCGCATCAGGATCATATTCGATGTTTTCACTAAGAGGCAGCATTTCTAGATTTCCGCTCTCGGCCATTTTGAGATAAGCCTCCACAAGGCTATGTATCTCTGCCCTCGATTTGTTAATGATTTCAGCATTCAATGTATTGGTCACCATTCCAGGTGAATCATTCGGTACATTTTCGATGATTTCATTCACATCGTAAATGTCCGTAGATCGTGATTTAATCGCCTGTGTAATAACATGCGCCGCAATCCTCTCCGTTTCAACTTCCGCATATTGCAGATAAATCGGAGTGAGTTTTGAGTTTACAAAATATAGAAATAGAGCGATTGTTACGAGGAATGCTGGAAAGATGAGTGGCAACAAACGGCGCTTTCGACGAGGTTTGCCATTAGGACTGGAACGACGATATCTGTTCCTTTTTCTATAATTTCGGGACGGTTGCCCATAAAATCTCAAAACGACCCCTCCTGCCTAATATTATGCAGGAAAGGGGCCGTTCATTCTTGTGTAAAGTTGGCTTGATTTGTCTCGGATCTGTTTCGGCTATCCTTTTTCATTCCATACCAAATGAAGACATCCCGGATCAATTCAGGCATATGATATTCTTTAACCGCATCTTTCAATCCAGGGAAGAAGAAGCCGAATGTAAACATATCGAGTGTTGCAAGTGTGTAGGTTTGGCCGACGACCACTTTTCGATTGCCGGCATACAGTTCTCCATCACTTTTCCTGAATAACCTTTCAAAAATCATTTTGCCCATGAACGTACCGCGGAATCCGAGCCCTTTAATTTCCGTCTCTGGCCATGATTCATTGCCTGCTAGTTTGTAAACTTCCAGCAGCTCTGCACCGTCCAACGTTATTGTACAAGGATTGATCGGATGCGGCAGCAAAGAGTGTACCATCCTTTTTGTCACCCATCCCTGTTCAAGGCTCCCTAGGAAAATACCTGCATTGAACATGGCACATTCCGCACCCGTATAATCGATTAATGCTCTTCCGAAAAATGATGACATCGGACTATCTACAAAAAGCTGTTGTTTTAGCGGGCTTGCATTGAAGAACACTTTTTCATCCAACGCTTCATTCCCAGCTTGGATAAATTCATTCGCTTCCTGTATATCTTCTTCGTGACTTTCCAACTCATTCATATGGATAACTTCCGCTTTTTTCCCGATAACCTTCCTTGTATCCATATCTAATTGGATGGCAATATGTCCTACGTATTCGCCAAATTTACCTGTAGCGGCTAGCAATGTATGATTCACCAATTCTCCTTCTGGGAATAAATGATGGGTATGCGCACCTAAAATAACGTCGATGGAATCGCATTGTTCCGCGAGAAATCTATCTTCATGTACACCTAAATGCGAAAGGCAAACAATGATATCTGTTTTATGCCTGATTTGGTCGGCGATTTTTTTCAGTAATCTTTTTGGCTCTTCGATATGCCATCCTAATTTCTCATAAAACGCCGTATACATCGCTGTTGCGCCAACGACTCCAATGGTTATGCCTTGCTCCGTGCTATATATTTTATAAGGCACCAGCCATTTCGGGAATGATCCATCTGTCTCTGATAAATTGCATAGGACGACATCAAAATCCGCTCCCTCATAAAGGCTGTTTAACGCTTTTTTGGACATCGTAATTCCTTCATTGTTGCCGATTGTTACCGCGTCATATCCAGCACTGTTCAGCAATGCGACATTCCCTTTACCGAACGTCCCTTCCGTAAATGGGTGAGATCGGTCGACATGGTCTCCTATGTCGAAAATGTAGCATGCCTCTCCTCCCATTTCATGCTGTTGCCTTTTGGAAAGAAGATATCTGTTAATCTTTGGCCAGCTGTCAAAGTGACTATGAATATCATTCGTATGATAAAAATGGATTGTTTCTACTTGGCGTTTCATGACTCAACCCCAAATCCCCTCAATGATTGATCTTACCCCGAATAATAACAGCATGAGCCGCAACACGAGAACCAATGTATCCGAATTCATCTTCTTATTAAGCTTCGTCCCGATCATACCGCCGATATAAGCACCTGGAATAACCGGAAGCGCATAAAGCCAAGGCACATGCCCTAAAGAAATATGGGTGGCAGAGTTCACGATTGCTGACAGGAAGACGATGAACATCGATGTACCAACTGCGACATGCGGCGGGAACAAAAACAATAGGATAAGCGCAGGTACAATCATCGTGCCTCCTCCGATGCCGAATAGCCCCGAAGTGAATCCGATAAGGAATGTCAGAATAAGGGCGAACCAGATCGGGTACCCATACACATGAGTATCTCCATTTGTATCGATAAATGTCCTCTGTTTGCCGTGCTCGACAAACCACTTGATTGGTTTCAAATATTTACGCGCCAGTAAAAGGATAGATAGAACAATAAGCAAAATGCCGAAGTATAGATTAAATGAAGGCAGATCGATCCCTTTATTTACAAACGCTCCAATCATTAAGCCGGGTATGGAACCTGCGAAAAATATCCAACCTGTCCGGAAGTCGACTGTCTTCCCTTTCATATGCGAAATAGTGGATGAAAGACCATTGAAAATCATCATGATGACTGAAATTCCAACTACGCTTTGCGGTGTTATACCCGGAATCCAACCGAGGTCGATTCCAACTAATAACGTCAGCGGCACGAGTATCGTACCGCCTCCTAGGCCAACAATCGATCCCATAATGCCGGATATTGCACCAATAATCGCCAACAATAAATATGCCATGCTCATTCCTCCTCAAAAAAGTCAAGCTGCTTAGGTGCAAGTGCCTGGAAGTCAATACCCATCATTTTTTGAAAACGTTTGGCGTTCTCAGCTGCATGGCCACCAGAATTATTATTGAAGATGATAAATACATCTTTCGATTCTTTCTTTAATTTATTGACAACTTGAAGAATTTCCGCCAATTCACTGTCAGAATAATTATAAAGATAGCGAACTTTTCTCCACGCTTCATTATCTCCTGTTGTATTTCGCCAGCCATTCACATTCCTGCCGTGCAGACGGACGAATACTTTATCGCTGCGAGTTGTTTCGGCAACGAGCGGAACACTGCCATCTCCAGATTGCGGTTCATCACAAACGGTGTGTATGAAATCCAAATCCTTCAGGAATGTAAGTGTACCTTCCCGCATGGATGAATCGTACCATGATTGGTGGCGAAACTCGATTGCTACATCGTATCCTTCCAGTTGACTGCGTATGTATCTAATTTGGTCTACATTTTCACGTTTGCAATCAAACCAAGGAGGAAATTGTACGAGAATCATAGCAAGCTTGCCAGCAGCCCTCATCGGATCAATAGAAAGCTTGAACTGCTGAAACATTTCTTCGGGAGTATCATACGGCAGCTTTCCACGCTGATGTCCCGTCATTCCTTGATATGCTTTTACGATAAATTGAAAGTCATCAGGTGTTTCGTTAATCCATTTTCGAATATTGCGCTCAGGCTGAATGGCATAAAAAGATGCGTCTAGCTCAACGATTGGAAAATGGGAGCTGTAATCAATCAACCTTTCATTTTTCTTCGAAGTCGGCGAGTAAACATCCGGATGGTCGCCCCAACCCGTCAATCCAATTTGAATCATAGTATCCCTCTTTTCCGTTCGTAGATGAATATTTCCCATCATATCATATGTCTACGGGGGGATTCCGCCATTTTGCACCTTGAGCGTGTGGACGGGGATGGACAAGGCGGGTGTTGTTGAGCGGGATTTACACATGTTTGAGCGCGAATCGTAAATCTTGAGCGCAAAATGTTATATCTTGAGCGCGGAGCATATTTCTTGAGCGCAAAATGCTATTCTTGAGCGTGGAACATAATTCTTGAGCGCAAAATGCTATTCTTGAGCGTGGAACATAATTCTTGAGCGCATATTGCTATTCTTGAGCGCGGAGCATAATTCTTGAGCGCGAATTGGTTTCTCTTTCTATTGAAGACGAAAAAACCGCCTGCAAGGAGGCGGTCTTACGTGTTAATTATCCGATTGAACCTTCCATTTCAAACTTGATAAGGCGGTTCATTTCTACTGCGTATTCCATCGGCAATTCTTTCGTGAATGGCTCGATGAAGCCCATGACGATCATTTCTGTCGCTTCCAGTTCACCGATACCACGGCTCATCAAGTAGAAGAGCTGTTCTTCGGAGACTTTGGAAACTTTCGCTTCGTGCTCGAGTGAAATGTTATCGTTCAAGATTTCATTGTATGGAATCGTATCGGAAGTTGATAGTTTATCCATGATGAGCGTGTCACATTCGATGTTAGCACGTGCTCCGTCTGCACGGCGGCCGAAGTGGACAATTCCACGGTATGTTACTTTACCGCCATGTTGGGAAATCGATTTGGAAACGATAGTAGAAGACGTGTTTGGCGCCAAGTGCATCATTTTTGCTCCTGCATCTTGGTGTTGTCCTTTACCAGCTAAAGCGATAGACAATGTCATACCACGTGCACCTTCACCTTTAAGGATACATGCAGGGTATTTCATCGTAAGCTTCGAACCGATGTTGCCGTCGATCCATTCCATCGTCGCGTTCGCTTCACAAACTGCACGTTTAGTTACAAGATTGTAAACGTTGTTTGCCCAGTTTTGAATCGTTGTGTAACGGCAGTATGCATCTTTTTTAATGATGATTTCAACGACCGCACTATGAAGTGAGTTCGTTGTATAAACAGGTGCTGTACATCCTTCTACGTAGTGGACGCTTGCGCCTTCGTCTACGACGATTAACGTACGCTCGAATTGTCCCATGTTTTCCGAGTTGATTCGGAAGTAAGCTTGAAGTGGCGTTTCCACTTTCACGCCTGGTGGTACGTAGATGAATGAACCACCGGACCATACAGCGGAATTCAATGCAGCGAACTTGTTATCCGTATTCGGGATAACTGTTCCCCAATATTTCTTGAAGAGCTCTTCGTTTTCACGTAAAGCAGAATCTGTGTCTTTGAAGACGATTCCCATGTCTTCAAGTTCTTCCTTCATGTTGTGATAAACAACTTCGGATTCGTATTGTGCAGAAACACCAGCAAGGTATTTTTGCTCAGCTTCTGGAATTCCCAGTTTATCGAATGTGCGTTTGATTTCTTCAGGCACTTCATCCCATGAACGCTCTGTCGCTTCGGAAGGTTTTACGTAATATGTGATTTCGTCGAAGTTAAGGGAGTTCAAATCTCCGCCCCATTGAGGCATTGGTTTGCTATAGAAGATTTCAAGGGATTTAAGACGGTAGTCTAGCATCCATTGTGGTTCTTCTTTCATTTTGGAGATTTCTTCAACAATTTCACGTGTCAAACCACGTTCCGAACGGAAAACAGATACGTCTTTATCTGCGAAACCATATTTGTAATCGCCAATTTCAGGCATTTTTTTAGCCATCATTATTCCTCCGTTCTTTCATTATTGCTCAGCGTTTTCTCCTACCCCTTTTTCCATTGCTTTCCATGCTAATGTTGCGCATTTGATGCGCGCAGGGAATTTGGCTACGCCGGAAAGGGCTTCGATGTCGCCAAGGTCGACGGAGTCGTCGATTTCCTTGCCGAGCATCATATCAGAAAACAAATGAGCATATTTAACTGCAGTATCCACGTCTTTGTTTTTGATAATTTGTGTCATCATCGATGCGGAAGCCATGGAGATCGAACAGCCTTCCCCTTCAAACTTTGCATCTTGCACAATGCCGTCTTCGACTTTTAAAGTCAAATGGATGACATCGCCGCACGTCGGATTGTTCATGTCAATTGTAACATTGTTTTCTTCCAGTACACCTTTGTTCCGTGGATTCTTATAATGATCCATGATGACTGAACGATATAGCTGATCTAAATTGTTTGTAGGCATTATTGGAAATACTCCTTTGCAATACGGAGTCCTTCTACGAGACGGTCAACATCTTCTTTTGTGTTGTATACATAGAAGCTTGCACGGGCGGTCGCTGAACATTCGAGCCATTTCATAAGCGGCTGCGCGCAATGATGACCTGCCCGCACTGCGATTCCGTTCATATCTAGTACCGTGGCCAGATCATGTGGGTGGACGTTATCTAAATTGAATGTCACGATGCCTGCACGCTTATCTGGATCCTGTGGTCCATAAATCGAAAGACCGTCCATCGATGACATTTTCTCCATAGCATAACCCGCTAACTCGTGTTCATGCCGTTCGATTTGATCTAAACCGATTTCTTCCAAGAAATCAATGGCGGCGCCCAATCCGATAGCACCTGCAATGATCGGCGTACCTCCTTCGAATTTCCACGGAAGCTCTTTCCACGTAGAATCGTAGAGGCCGACAAAATCGATCATTTCACCACCGAATTCAACCGGCTCCATTTCATTCAATAAATCTTTTTTTCCATAAAGGACACCAATCCCCGTAGGGCCGCACATTTTATGGCCTGAAAAAGCGAGAAAATCGCAATCCAAGTTTTGGACATCCAACTTCAAGTGAGGAGCAGCCTGTGCACCATCGACGACCATGACGGCGCCGTGTGCATGCGCAATCTCTGTCACTTCCTTAATAGGATTCATTGTGCCAAGCACATTAGATACGTACATCATTGATACTATTTTTGTACGATCCGTGACTGTTTCACGAACTTTATCAAGGGAGAGTGTTCCGTCTTCTTCCAAAACGATGTACTTCAGGACTGCGCCTTTTTCCTTCGCCAATTGCTGCCACGGAATAATGTTGGAATGGTGTTCCATATGGGTGATGACGATTTCATCGCCTTCGTTGATATTCGCGCGTCCATAGCTTTGGGCTACCATGTTAAGTGCTGTTGTTGTTCCGCGGGTAAAAATCACTTCCTGCGTAGATTTCGCATTGATGAATTTGCGGACCTTATCACGCGCACCTTCATATTGATCCGTAGCCCTATTGCCCAATGTATGAACTCCGCGGTGGACGTTCGCGTTATTGAACAAATAATAGTCACTGATTGCCTCAATGACTTGCCGCGGCTTTTGGGAAGTCGCGGCGCTGTCCAAATAAACGAGCGGGTGCCCGTTGATTTCCTGGTCAAGTATCGGGAAATGGTTGCGGATCTCTTTACTGAGCATTTAGCGCACTTTCCTTTCGATTACCTCCGTCAATTGCTTCTTGACACCTTCGATTGGCAATTTGCTAACGACAGGTGCAAGGAAACCATGGATGACTAGGCGTTCTGCTTCCTGTTTCGAAATACCACGGCTCATCAAGTAGAACAATTGAAGCGGATCTACACGGCCTACAGAAGCAGCGTGTCCTGCAGTTACATCGTCTTCATCAATTAATAGAATCGGGTTTGCATCTCCGCGGGCTTTTTCACTCAACATCAAAACCCGTGATTCTTGGACAGCATTCGATCTTGTAGCACCTTTGGCAATTCTGCCAATGCCGTTGAAGATTGAAGAAGCAGATTCCTTCATGACGCCATGTTTAAGGATGAATCCGTCTGTATCGAGTCCCCAATGGACGATTTCGGAAGTGAAGTTTTGTTTTTGGCTGCCTCGGCCGACAACGACAGTCTTCAAATCACTTGAAGAGCCGTTTCCGACGAGATGTGTAATGTTTTCTGAAATTGTGTCACTGTCGTTCATCAAGCCAAGCGCCCACTCGATGCGCGCGTTAGCTCCAGTAACTCCGCGACGGTTGACATATGTCGTGAATCCTTTTGCAAGGACGTCCACTGCTCCATATACAATTTTAGAATTATCGCCTGCGAATACTTCCGAAATGATATTCGCTTGTCCTGCAGCCTCTTCGACTGTTGACAAATAGTTTTCCACATATGTTACAGTGCTGTTCGCGTCAGCTACAACGATGACATGATTGAAAAGAGATGCTTGTGCATCATCATGTAAAAATAGAACTTGAAGAGGTTCTGCGACTTCGACATTTTTCGGTACATAGACAAAAACGCCGCCATTCATAAGTGCTGCGTGTAAAGCAGTCAGTCTATGCTCATCCACTTTAACGCCATCCGTCATATAATACTTTTTCAACAGATCGGCATGTTCGCGTGAAGCAGTGAAAATATCAGTCAGAACGACACCTTGCGCCTTCAAATCGGCTGAAAGTGAGATGAATGCAGGCGTATTATTATGTTGCACGTAGATGTTCTTTTGATCGTCGCCGACCAATTCCTTCGCTTCAGCAGGCAAATCGGCGAGTGAAGCATATGTGGAGCTTTCAACTGCATGTGTAGGGAACTCAGTAAAGTTCCATTTATCAATTTTAGTTTTATCTGGTGTTGGCATCGGAAGCTGTTCCACTTTCGCTAACGCATCTGCGCGGAATTCTGCCATCCAATCGGCTTCATTCATGTTTGCGGAAAAAGAGCGGACGTCCTGTTCGGTCAATGCCATTTTTGTTTCAACCGTCATTTTGAATCGTCCCCTTTCTTATGCTTCTTGTCCAACTGTTTCGTCTTCGATTCCTAATTCTTCTTTAATCCAATCATAACCGCTCTCTTCAAGCTGTTTCGCAAGTTCTGCTCCGCCGGACTTAACGACTCTGCCTTGCATCATAACATGGACAAAATCAGGCGTAATGTAGTTGAGGAGGCGTTGGTAGTGAGTGATGATCAAGCATCCGAAACCTTCTCCACGCATCTCATTGATACCTTTCGAAACAATTTTCAATGCGTCAATGTCAAGTCCTGAGTCAATTTCATCAAGCACTGCAAATTTCGGTTTCAGCATCATCAATTGGAGGATTTCATTACGTTTTTTCTCTCCGCCCGAGAATCCTTCGTTTAGATATCGTGTTGCCATATCTTGATCCATTTCAAGGACTTCCATTTTGCTGTCCAATTCACGAATGAATTTCATGAGGGATATTTCATCGCCTTCTTCACGGCGTGCATTGACTGCTGAGCGCATGAAGTCCGCGTTCGTAACTCCTGTAATTTCACTTGGGTATTGCATAGCAAGGAAAAGTCCCGCTTTCGCACGCTCATCCACTTCCATTTCAAGTACGTCTTCGCCATCCAGCGTGACAGTTCCTGAAGTGACTTCGTATTTAGGGTGGCCCATGATTGCGGATGCAAGTGTCGATTTACCGGTTCCGTTAGGTCCCATGATCGCATGGATCTCACCTGTATTAATTGTTAGGTTGACGCCTTTCAATATTTCCTTACCTTCAATTTCGACGTGAAGGTCTTTAATTTCCAAAGTTGCCATTCCAATACCTCCAATATGATAAAGATGAACGGGATAATCCATTCTCTATTTAGTATCATTCTAATTTTAGCGCATTCAGCACATTGTTGCAAATCATTAAGAATTATTATCGTTTTGTGGGGGAAATACGATTAATTCAACGTTTTATCATATAATTTGCAAGGTAACCCATTTTCAATTATCCGGCGCTTATTGAGAATCAACGAATATAGTTTTCTTTCTTTAGTATGTTAGTAAACGGATTACCAGTAGGTCGGACGCTGGTACGCTTCAATCCTAAACAAAGTTTTGATATTTAAAATAAAAATAAAAAAGCAGAAGCGGAAATGATAACTTCCCTCTTCTACTTTTAAAATGAAACTTTACTTTACATCTACGCCTTTTACTTTTGGCGTTAGGCGGTCTACGATCATGGCCAAGGCTCCGTCGCCTGTTACATTGGTGGCTGTGCCGAAGCTGTCTTGTGCCATGTACAGCGCGATCATGAGTGCAACCATTGATTCATCGAACCCTAGCATTGTGCTAAGAAGTCCTACTGCCGCCATTACGGCTCCGCCTGGAACTCCAGGAGCAGCGATCATCGTTACGCCGAGCATAAGGATGAATGGCAGATAGCTTGAAAAGCTGAACGACATATCGTTCATGAGCAATACTCCGATTGAACAGGATACTAAGGTGATTGTACTTCCGGACAAATGGATCGTAGCAAACAACGGAATCGTAAAGTCCGTTACTTTTTCTGAAGCACCTGTCTTCTTCGCCTGTCTCAATGTGACTGGAATGGTTGCTGCGGATGATTGTGTTCCGATTGCTGTCATATATGCAGGTGCCATAGTTTTCATCAGGAAGAACGGATTCTTCTTTGAAAGAGTTCCCGCGACTGTGTATTGAATTACGAGCATGAGCAAATGCAAGGCAATGACCATGACGAAGACGAGTGAGAAGACTGATAGTACTTTCGCAACTTGCCCGCTATAAGTCATGTTAAGAAAAATACCAAAAATATGGAATGGCAATAACGGAATGATAATAAATGAGATAACTTTTTCAATAAGAACATTCATCTCTTCAAAGAAAGAAAGCATTGTTTTGCTATTAATGGACGCCATTCCAATTCCAAATATAAATGCGAGCAGCAATGCAGACATGACTCCCATTATCGGTGTCATTTCCAGCTCAAAAAATGATTCAGCAGGTGATTTTCCTGAATTAGCAACAGATTCAGCACCGATGCCTCCTATAAAGCTCGGTAAAATCGACATTGCTGCGAAGTATGCCAATACCCCAGCTACTATTGTAGAGGCATATGCAAGTACAGTTGCTATCCCTAAAAGCTTTCCGGATCCAGCGCCTAGTTTCGCAATTCCCGGTGCAATGAATGCAATTATGATGAACGGTACGACAAAGTTCAAGAAACCGCCGAAAATCATATTGAACGTTGCAAATAAGCTCGTGAACCAACCTGCGAATCCTTCATGTATTTTGGGGAGCAACAGTCCTAGCCCCACCGCAAGCCCTATAGCGATAATGATTCGCCATATAAGGCCAATCTTCCATTTCATAAGATGTCCTCCTCAGGTGTACAAATGTTTATGAAAACAACAACACCACTTTATCATAGTAAAGAAAAAATGGGAACAGTTATTTTGAGTTTTGTACTTTTAAATGAAAAAACCGTCTACATCCGATTGACGGAAGCAGACGGTTTTTCAATTATTTTACTGGCACGACTGAGCCGCCCCACTCTTTCAACATGAACTCCTGGATTTCCTCGGTTTGCAACACTTCTACGAGTGCTTTGATTGCGGCGCTGTTTTCATCACCTGAACGAACTGTGATAACGTTGACATATGGTGAATCAGTCTCTTCAAGCGCAATTGAATCCTCAAGTGGATTTATACCTGCATCGATGGCATAGTTGGAATTGATGAGAAGTGCGTCGCCTTCACCATTTTTATAAAGTGTCGGCATTAAAGCTGCTTCATAATCGGGTTCAAACTTCAGATTTTTAGGGTTGTCCACGATATCGCCAAGTTCAGCTTTAACTTTATCAACACCCTCAGCAAGTGTGATCAATCCTTCTTTTTCAAGCATTTCAAGCACACGGCCATGATCCGAAACCGAGTTGCTCATAAGGATCGTCGCACCTTCAGGCAATTCATTTAACGATTTATATTTTTTTGAATAAACACCCATTGGTTCGATGTGGATTCCTCCCGCGTTGACAAAGTCATAGCCGAAATCAGCAATTTGACTTTCCAAGTAAGGGATCGTTTGGAAATAGTTCGCATCCAATAGTCCTGATTCCAAGTCTTTATTCGGCAAAATATAATCTTGGTATGTTTCGATTTCCAAGTCAAAGCCTTTTTCCTTCAACAACGGCTTCACTTTTTCCAAAATGACGGCATGCGGCGTGTTGGAAGCGCCGACGACGATTTTAGTCTTCTCTTCCTTCCCACCTGCACTGTTGCTGTTTGCGCCTTCTTCTTTATCTTTCGTTCCGCATGCTGCTAATGCGAGCACAAGAACCGTTAATAATAATGCGGTTAAAATCTTTTTCATCATGTTCTCTCCATTCTTAGTTGGTTTATATAATTAACAGGTACTTCCTGTAAATTATCGTTTGTCCAATTTCCTCACTGCAAAATCGCCGATAATTTGAATCGCAAATACAATAATCAGAATAATAATAGTTGCAACAACCATCACGTCAGAGCGGCTTCGCTGGAATCCTTCATAATACGCGAGGTTCCCGAGTCCGCCTGCTCCTATGACTCCAGCCATTGCTGTATATCCGACAAGCGCAATCGCCGTTACCGTAATTCCCGAAATAAGAGCGGGCATTGATTCGGGCAGCAACACTTTAAAGATGATCGTACTTGTTTTTGCACCCATCGATCTTGCTGCCTCGACTACACCTTTATCAATTTCACGCAATCCGATCATGACCATTCGCGCATAAAATGGTGCAGCCCCGATGACAAGCGCAGGTATTGCAGCTTCTGGACCGCGTATTGATCCGACCAACAATGTCGTAAACGGGATAAGCAAAATAATCAAAATGATAAATGGAATAGAACGAAAAATATTAACAAATGCTCCCGTCACGCCATACACCAATCTATTTTTCCATAATTGCCCCGGACTTGATAAGAATAGAAGAACGCCAAGTGCTAGTCCGAAAACAAATGTATATAAAGTAGAAAGCCCAGTCATATATAACGTTTCAAGAGTTGCTTCCCACATTTTTTCCCAATCTACATTTGGAAATAACTCTTCAATCATTGCCGATCACCTCTGTCTGTACACCTAGCTCATGGAGATAGGCAATCGCCTGATCAACATCATCTTCATTGCCAAGAAGCTGTAATATAAGCGAGCCATAAGCGCCGCCTTTTGTATGGGATATGTTCCCTTGGACGATATTTACATCAATGTCGTATTTTCGAATCAAACTTGCCAACACAGGATGCTCAGTCTTCTCTCCGACAAATGCGAGTTTGATGAGCGTTCCTCCTGGTATATGCGCAAGAACCTGTTCAGTTCCCGCAGGTTCCGTCACTTGGGAAACAAAGCGCTTTGTAATCGGTGCTTGCGGTGATTGGAATACTTCAAGTACGGGACCGATTTCCACCACTTTTCCTGCTTCCATGACCGCCACGCGATGACAGATTTTCCGGATGACATGCATTTCATGTGTGATCAAAACAATTGTTAGCCCAAGCCGTTCATTAATACTTGTTAGAAGATCAAGGATAGCATCTGTCGTTTCCGGGTCTAACGCAGAAGTCGCTTCATCACAAAGCAGCACTTCTGGATCGTTCGCCAACGCCCTTGCGATACCGACACGTTGCTTTTGACCGCCGGACAGTTCCGATGGATAAGCATTTTCTCTGCCGCTCAGACCGACAAGCTCGATCAGTTCTGCCACTTTTCGTTCCCGATCCGCTTTCTTCACTCCGGCGATTTCAAGCGGAAAAGCTATATTCTGTTTAACAGTCCGGGACCAGAGCAAGTTGAAATGTTGAAAGATCATGCTGATTTTTTGTCTTGCTTCCCGAAGCTCTTTACCTGTGAATGCCGATATTTCACGATTTCCAATTTTGATTGTTCCCGTTGTTGGTGTCTCAAGACCATTCAATAAGCGGATCAATGTACTTTTCCCAGCACCACTATAACCGATGATGCCGAAGATCTCTCCCTCATCAATCGTCAAGGAGACGTCATCTACCGCCAAGATTTGATCGTTCGTTGCACCAAAACTTTTCTTAACGTCTTTTAATTGAATCATCATTATCACCTCTACTACTATCTTGTCCAAAATAAAAACCTTTCTGCAGACAAGCAGAAAGGCTACAACGTTTTATAAATAAACGTCCATCCGATCTCTCATCTCTCAAAGCAAACGCTTTGTGTGACTTGGCACCATTTCACTTTCGTGACGGTTGCCGGGCTTCATAGGGCACTTCCCTCCACCTCTCTTTATAAGAGCGACATATTCAGTTAAAGTTAATAGATATACTTATATCATGTCTGTCGGCAGAATGTCAACCTATCTTTTCGAGAAGATGCGGAATGGAATGGAACGCATAGATTTTATGTACTAATTGTCCATCCTTCTGAATTAGTAAACAAGGGACACTTTCAATTTCATAATCGACAGCGAGTTTTTCTACATAATTCATGTCCGCTTTCCCAATGGGCAAGTCAGGTTTCATGGCGGCAATGACTTCAATCATCTTGGAAGCAATTGCACATGTTCCGCACATTGGTGTATATAAATAAAAAATCGATTTTGGAAAATCGACTTTGCTCTTTTCCCATTGTTCACGTGTCCAGTTTTCAATATTGGCCACTATTTATCACCTTCAAAGTAAGAATTCGGAATGCACTTCAAAATTCGCGGCTAGTAGGACGGCTGCAAGCACACGGTATGGAGTCGTTTCAACTTCGCGGTAAGTCCGTTCCGTATAAAGGTGTATCGCTTCAGGAAAATACCTTTTGAATAAAGCTCGGATCTTATCCCCTGACTCATCAGCGTCTAGAAAAACAAACATTTCAAACTCTTCATAAGGCGTTAGCATCTCTTCGATCCGATACGGACTGACTGTCCCGTTCGTGCAAATGATTTCAACCGGTTCTGCAAGCACCTTTTGCAATCTTTTCCGGTCCGATCCACCTTCAACGATCAAGACTTTTTGACTGTCCATCTGCCCGCCTCCTTAAAGGATACCCATATGCACAGAATTAATTGTTTGGTTTCCATTGAAAAAAGCGCCGGAGTCATAGATCCAGGCGCTACTTTTACGATTACTCGCCGACAGTCATTTTTTCGTAGTCTTCAGCTGACATAAGTGCATCAAGCTCAGATTCATCCGAAGCTTCTACAACAACCATCCAAGCACCTTCATATGGAGATTCATTCACCAATTCAGGGCTGTCTTCCAATTCTTCGTTTACTTCAACTACTTTACCGCTGATAGGAGCGTATAGTTCGGATACTGTTTTCACCGATTCAACACTACCGAACGGCTCGTCCGCTTTCAACTCATCTCCAACTTGTGGCAATTCAACGAATACGATATCGCCAAGTTCGGATTGTGCAAAATGTGTAATACCGATACGATACTTTCCGCTTTCATCTTTTACCCACTCGTGTTCTTCTGAATAACGCAAGTCTTTAGGTGTGCTCATCCCATAACCCTCCATAAGTAAACATTTATTGATTCACATTCAATTTTGACATATTCCGAAGCTAAAGACAAGAAGGTATATTATGCTCCCCATACTTCTTGGTACTCATCTTCCTTAAAGCCGACAGTCACTTTTGAGCCGTCTGTTACAATCGGTCTTTTCATGAGCATGCCATCTGTAGCGAGCAAGCTCATTTTTTCATCATCCGTCATTTCTGGGAGCTTGTCCTTCAAGTTCAAATCACGGTATTTCATTCCGCTCACGTTGAAGAACTTCTTAATATCAAGACCTGAATTCGCGATCATTTCCTTCAGTTGCTCTTTTGTCGGCGGGTTTTCAGCGATGTTGATGTCCTCGAATTCAAGCCCGGCGTTTTCCAACCATTTTTTCGCTTTCCTGCAAGTCCCGCATTTCGGATATCCGTAATAAGTCATAGCCATTTCGCAACACCTCCATTTTTCTCAAGTATAACAGAGAAACCGCCCAGGTATAAAATAACCTGGGCGGTGTACGATCAAACGATGTATTTTTCAGCATCGATCAATTTGACGGATGCTTCACGTTTTTTCGCGATAATATTATACGGATTCGAACGTGTCAACTTGCGGAGTGCAGAAAGCATCATCCGTTGGTTATCGCCTTCAACGGATGCAAGAAGGGTCTCCTTCGCATCCTTTTCAATTGCTTCGAACGCTTCTTGGCAGAAGATTTCTGTGTAAAGGATTTTTTGTTTCTCCTTCTCTTCCCCGTTTTTCGCAATCGCTTTTTCTGTCCGGAGTAACGCAGATTCCATAGCGAAGATGTTGTTTGCAATATCAGCGATATTCACAAGAACTTCCTGCTCTGATTCCAGTTTCGTACCGAAACGTTGAGCAGCCATACCTGCTGCAAGCAAACCGATTTTCTTCGCGTTTTTCACAAGCACCTTTTCTTGAGCAAGTGCTTCGTCGCCAATTTCTTCAGGCATCATCATGAGCAGTTCTTCCTGCAAGCTTTGCGCCTGTTCAAGCAATGGCAGTTCGCCTTTCATCGCTTTTTTCAAAAAAGTGCCTGGAACGATCATGCGGTTGATTTCGTTTGTTCCTTCAAAGATACGGTTAATGCGGGAATCACGGTAAGCTCGCTCCACTTCGTATTCTTGCATGAAGCCATATCCGCCGTGCAATTGAACAGCTTCATCGACAACATAGTCAAGTACTTCGGAACCGACAACTTTGTTGATGGAGCATTCGATTGCGTATTCAGCAATGGAAGCTGCAACCGCTTTTCCGTCTTTTTGCTGTTCTGGCGTCATTTGGCTGTTGCGTTCTTCAAAATAACCGACTGTGCGGTAAATTAAGCTTTCTGCTGCATAGATCTTTGAAGCCATTGTCGCAAGCTTCTCTTTTGTTAGATTGAATGACGAAATCGGTGTCTTGAATTGTTGACGCTGATTTGCATACGTAACCGCCAATTCAAAAGCCCGTTTAGAACCTCCAACTGTGCCTACTCCTAGTTTGTAGCGGCCGATATTCAAAATGTTGAATGCGATAATATGTCCTCTACCTACTTCACCAAGAAGGTTTTCAACCGGCACTTGTGCATCTTCAAGGATAAGCGTGCGTGTGGAAGACGACTTGATTCCCATCTTCTTTTCTTCTGCTCCGACAGACACGCCAGGGAATTCCCTTTCGACGATGAATGCCGAGAATTTATCGCCGTCTACTTTTGCATAAACAACGAATACATCCGCAAATCCAGCGTTTGTAATCCATTGTTTTTCACCGTTCAAAACATAGTGCGTGCCTGCTTCGTTCAATCTCGCAGTTGTTTTGGCCCCAAGTGCATCTGAACCGGAACCTGGCTCAGTCAACGCATAAGCTGAGATTTTGTCACCCGTCACTGAATTCGGCAAGTATTTTTTCTTTTGTTCTTCGTTACCGAAGAGGACGATAGGCAATGTACCGATTCCTACATGCGCTCCGTGGGTGATGGAGAAGCCGCCTGCTACAGACATCTTTTCGGATATCAAAGCGGATGAAATCTTGTCAAGGCCTAAGCCGTCATATTCTTCTGGTACGTCTGCTCCAAGAAGACCAAGGTCTCCTGCGGATTTGAGTAGTCTGACAGAATGCTCAAATTCATGGTTTTCTAATTTTTCAACGACAGGTAGTACTTCGTTTTTGACGTAGTCTTCTGTTGTTTTTGCGATCATTTTTTGTTCATCTGAAAAATCCTCAGGTGTAAACACGCGTGATGCGTCGATTTCTTCGATAAGGAATGCTCCTCCACGAATGAAATCCTTTGTTGTTGTTTCAGTCATTTTATTATTCCTCCCTTATTTTTCATCAAATTAAAGCAGCTCAAACACTCCGGCTGCGCCCATTCCGCCGCCGATGCACATTGTGACGACGCCGAATTGTTTGCCTTGGCGTTTCAATTCATTCATTAGCTTCAAAGTCAAAACAGAGCCAGTTGCGCCAAGTGGATGGCCTAAAGCAATTGCGCCGCCGTTGACGTTCACTTTATCCATATCCAAGCCTAAGTGGCGGATGACTTGCAATGACTGAGATGCGAATGCTTCATTCAATTCCCATAGATCGATATCCTCAATGGAAAGTCCCGCAAGCTTCAGCGCTTTCGGAACAGCTTCAATCGGTCCGATACCCATCACTTCAGGGGGCACGCCTCCTACAGCAAACGAACGGAATTTCGCGATTGGCTTCAAGCCTTTCCCTTCAGCGATTTCACGGTCCATGACTAGCACAGATGCAGCTCCGTCAGACGTTTGCGATGCATTTCCTGCGGTGACAGAACCTTTCACTGAGAAAGCTGGGCGTAATTTCGCCAACACTTCCATCGATGTGCCCGTTCGCACGCCTTCGTCCATTTCAAACAGGACTGTTTTCTCTTGATATTTTCCTTTTTCATCGACGAATCGTTTCACAACTTCTACTGGGACGATTTCATCTACGAATTTCCCTTCAGCGATTGCTGCAGCCGCTTTTTCATGGGAACGAACTGCAAATGCATCTTGGTCTTCTCGACTGACGCCATATTTTACTGCCACTTGTTCGGCTGTATGGCCCATTCCCATATAATATTGGGGAGCTGTTTCAGCAAGCTTGAAGTTCGGTCGGATCGTATTCCCCATCATGGGTACCATACTCATCGATTCGACGCCGCCAGCGATGATCGCCTCGGAATGACCAAGCATGATCCGCTCAGCAGCATATGCGATTGATTGGAGACCCGAAGAACAGAACCGGTTAACCGTAATGGCAGGCGTTGTATCAGGTAATCCTGCAAGCGCCCCGATATTGCGAGCGACGTTCATTCCTTGCTCCGCTTCCGGCATTGCACATCCAATGATTAAGTCATCGATCGGACCGTCGTATCCATTTGCACGTTTTAATGTTTCTTTAATTGTTAAAGCACCTAAATCATCCGGGCGAACAGTTGCTAGAGAGCCACGGCCCGCTTTCCCGACCGGTGTCCTGGCACCTGCTACAATTACTGCTTCACGCATTTGACTTCCTCCTTTTGCTATATGTGCAGATCAGTTGCGCAGCGGCTTCCCTTTAAGGAGCATATGCTGCATACGTTGTTGGGATTTCGGTTCTTGGACTAGGCTCAGGAACGCTTCCCTTTCAAGGTCCAACATGTATTGTTCATCGACAAGTGTTCCATACGGCACTTTTCCGCCGGATAAAACAAATGCAAGCTTTTTCGCTATTTTCAAATCGTGCTCACTAATATATCCTGACAGGTACATACCTTCAGCCCCAAGAAGCATCGTTGCATACCCGGAATCTCCGGTTACTGGGATTTTCTCTTTCTTCGGCGGTGTGTAGCCCGCTTCATGCAGTGCAAGCGCGGCCTGCTTCGCGTCGTAAATCAAGTGATCAGGATTGACGCTTATACCGTCTGCAAAGTTTAGGAAGTTATTTTCCCGTGCCTCTTCGGCTGAAGTTGACACTTTCGCCATCGCAATCGTTTCAAACACTTTATTTGCGACGTATTGGTAATCAACTTGCACACCGTGCGGCAAACCTTTCAAATGCTTCGTGTATAGATTGACGTTGCCGCCGCCACCAGGAATCAAACCGACACCGACTTCGACCAAGCCGATATACGTTTCCATTGAGGCTTGAATATGCGCTGCCGGCAAGCTTACCTCCGCTCCCCCGCCAAGCGTCATTTGGAATGGCGCCGCGACGACCGGCTTTCGGCTGTACTTTATTTTCATCATTGCAGCTTGGAATGAACGGATAATAAAATCAAGCTCAAAGATGTTATCGTCTTGTGCTTCCATAAGAATCATGCCAAGGTTCGCACCTACACAGAAGTTCTTTCCTTGGTTTCCGATTACGAGGCCTTTATAGTTTTTCTCCACTTCGTCAATTGCAAAATTAATCATTTGAATAATATCAGGGCCGATTGCATTTGCTTGTGAATGAAACTCCAAAAGAGCAATACCGTCACCAAGATCAATTAGACTGGCGCCTGAGTTCTTTTTGATGACACCATGCTTTTTCTTATACCGTTTCAAGTCGATCGCTTTTTCATTGACTGGCACCGGCTTATATCCTTCTCCGTCATAGAAGTATAGGTCGCCTTCCTCTTCTTTGTAGAAAGATTCAACACCGTTTTCGAGCATTTTTTCTACAAATGGAGGAATTTTGGCACCTTCCTCTTTCATCTTCTCAACTGATTTGGCAACTCCGATTGCATCCCAAACTTCGAATGGTCCCTGCTGCCATCCGAAGCCCCATTTCATCGCATTGTCGATTGCAACGATATCGTCCGCGATTTCACCCGTCAATTCAGCTGAATAGCGAAGCGTCGGCGAAAGGATGCTCCAAAGGATTTCTCCTGTCCGATCATTAGCGTATACGAGCGTCTTCACTTTGTTCGAAAGGCCTTTTTGTTGCTTAGCCATTTCCATTGAAGGCGTTTTCATTTTTTTCATCGGTCCGTATTCAAATGTCTTTGGATCCAATTCAAGAATCTCTTTGCCTTCCTTCAAGTAAAATCCTTGCTTCGATTTCGCTCCGAGCCAGCCATTATCAATCATTTTCTTCATGAACGGCGGAAGCTCAAACACTTTCTGCTCTTCGCCTTCCGTCTTGTCATACGCATTTTTAGCAACATGCATGAATGTATCCAATCCGACTACATCTAATGTGCGGAAAGTAGCGGATTTCGGCCGGCCGATCAATGTTCCTGTCACCGAGTCGACTTCGCCGATTGAATAGCCTCTCTTCTCCATTTCGCGAAGTGTTACGAGAAGGCCATACGTTCCAATTCGGTTCGCAATGAAATTTGGTGTGTCTTTGGCGATGACGACACCTTTTCCTAAACGATCCTCTCCAAACTTCAATAAAAATGCGAGAACTTCAGGATCCGTCTTTTTCGTCGGAATCACTTCAAGCAGCTTCAAATAGCGCGGCGGATTAAAGAAGTGAGTTCCGAGGAAATGCTTTTGGAAGTCTTCTGAACGTCCTTCTGCCATCGCTTCAATGCTGATGCCTGAAGTGTTGGAGCTGATAATTGTCCCCGGTTTCCGTACTGCATCTATTTTTTCATACAAACTCTTTTTAATGTCCAAATTTTCAACGACGACTTCGATAATCCAGTCAACGTCTTTCAATTTTTCCAAGTCATCCTCGAAATTGCCGACTTCAATTAGTGATAGGTTTTGTTTGGCAGCCAATGGTGCCGGCTTCTGCTTCAAAAGTTTCTCCAAAGCAGTCGCCGCAAATTTATTGCGGACTTGTGGGTTTTCCAATGTAAGGCCCTTTGCTTCTTCCTGTTCTGTCAGCTTGTTTGGAACGATGTCCAGCAGAAGGACAGGAATGCCGATGTTGGCGAGATGGGCTGCAATGCCAGATCCCATTACACCTGAACCTAATACTGCCGCTTTCTTGATTTGATATGCCACGTTGCGAAGCCTCCCTTTTTCTTTTGAATGAACACTCATTCATTTTATGAGCAAAAAAAATAGAAACAGTCTCTATATCTATCAGTCTAAATCATTCTCTTCTTTTTCGCAATATTGAAATGTATTTTTTCCCTATTTTTTGTTATGGGCATTTTTCTATGTTCATTCATGAAAAGAAGGTACACTACATACTAAAGGAGTGTGGTTAATATGAAATCAATTACTACAGTAGAAGAATTCAACAGAGTCATTAACAGCGACAACAAATCCCTTATCAAATTCCAAGCTGGATGGTGTCCGGACTGCACGCGCATGGATATGTTCATCGATCCGATCGTGAAGGAATATGATACGTATACATGGTATGACGTGGACCGTGATGTATTGCCCGAGATTGCAGAGAAGTACGAAGTAATGGGAATTCCTAGTTTGCTCATTTTCCAAAACGGAGAGAAAAAGGCACACTTACATAGTGCAAACGCCAAAACTCCAGATCAAGTAACCGATTTTCTTGAAACTGTGAAATAAATTAATTATATAATTAAAGGAGGAGGCCATCCAATAGGTCTCCTCCTATTTTATTCTGCCTCTTTTCTATCGGTTTATCGTATAATAAAAGAAAATGCATATACCGAGGTGCCAAATGGATTACGAAAAAGAAATAGAAACATATAAAAAAAGAATTGCCGACTTGGAAGAGTCCATCAAAAGATCATCCGTACCCATCATTTCATCAGTTGTCGATAACACAATTCTAGTTCCGGTTGTTGGCTATACGGGAGCAGAGCGGTTTGAGCTGATCCGTACCCTCGTCTTAGAATATCTTGACAAGCACCGTAATGTAATTTGTGTCATTTTCGATTTTACGGCTGCTGATTTGAATGAGAAGGAATTGCATGAATATGACTCGCTCGCGCTTGAACTGCAAATGCTGTACAATACGTTGAAACTGATGGATGTCCGACCGATCTCAGTCGGTTTCAATCCGCAAATCGTCAGAAAGATCATTGCTGCTGGAGTCCAAATGGACTTTGAATCATATATCAATTTCAGGATGGCACTTAAAGTCCTTCTAAAAGAACAGAAAGCTTCGCTATAATTCGGTTAGTGGAGGGATAGTAAATGAAACAGGTGGAAGGTTTTCAAGGTCAATCACAATATAATGACGAAATCGATATACGTTTCCAGCCTTCCGCCTGCGGTCCGGTAACTGCATTCACCATCCTCCGACATCATCTCCATAATTCCACCATTAACGTAAATGAACTGTACCGAATTCTTGGTGGGACTCGAATTGGACTGTTTAAATGGCGTTTCATCCGCAACATGCGAAAACTGCTCGGTTCAGGATGGAAAGTTGCACATTGTACCATTGAGGAATTGAAAGAGGAAATCAATGAAGGACGACCAGTTGCGGCAAAGTTCGATAAATGGTTCACTTTTCATTGGTTCGGCGAATATGC
The DNA here is from genome assembly GCF_051966875.1 of Sporosarcina sp. SAFN-015. Lineage (GTDB taxonomy): Bacteria > Bacillota > Bacilli > Bacillales_A > Planococcaceae > Sporosarcina. Next base: position 66,886 of record NZ_JBQCKP010000005.1, read on the forward strand.
CTTTGATTATCATTGGGTTCCGGTCATTGGTTATAGAGAAGACGATAGTGGACTAACGCTACTCGTTCATGACAATGGAGGAAGGAACCGCGAAAGCCGAATCCGCGCTATTCCGTATGAACCTAACAAGCCAATTTTATCGTTTATAAAGATTAGAAAAACCACTGCCAAGTAAGCAGTGGTTTTTCGTTCTTATTAAACGCCAGCGATTAAGCAATCAATTCCGGAAATAAAGAGTTCAGCTGTCTTATGACCATAGAATAGCCTCTCTCTTCTAATTGTTCCCTCACTCCCGAGAAATCAGGAAGGCTTAATTGCTCGATAGGCTCATCAAAATCAAGCTCGCAATGGATTTGTGCTAGCTGTTTTGATAAAAGCAGCATATCCATATCCGCTTCAATCTTCTTCCTCATTCCTGGTGCGAGTTCCGCCAATGACTCGATGACATTTTCAACTGTTCCATATTCTTTCACGAGTTTCAACGCTGTTTTCGGGCCGATCCCCTTTACGCCCGGATAGCCATCACTCGTATCTCCCGTGAATGCTTTCACTTCGACAAAACGCTCCGGAGTAATCTCGTATTCTTCAACGAACCGCTCTTCGGAATAAATATCATATACATTGTACCCTTTTTTCATGAAGGCGATTTTCACACCAGGACGCAATAGCTGTAAAAGGTCCTTGTCTCCCGTGACAATGGTGATATCTGCCTTGCCTTCCCATTCACAAACGAGCGAGCCGATCAAATCGTCAGCTTCCATCCCTGGAATTCCGTAGTTCTTCCAACCGATCAGTTCGGATAATTCCCGTGTCATGTCAAATTGCGGCACAAGCTCCGGTGCTGGTTCAGGACGGTTTGCTTTATAGCCGTCAAACAAATCATTCCTGAATGTATGTGCACCCATATCCCAACAAACCGCCATATGGGTTGGATTGAAAATTGAAGCTGCCGTCAATGCATGTCGAGCGAATCCTTGAACTCCGTTTGTCGGTACTCCTGCGTCGTTTGGAAAATAATGTCCCATCGCTGAAGTTGCAAAAAACGATCTGAATAATAAAGCCATGCCGTCTACTAGTAAAATATGCGGCTTATGTTCGTCAGTCATTGCTATCATCTCCTAAAATTTTGTATTTCGCTTTTCTCCCCACTAGTAAATGGGTATAGAAAAGGAAGGGGGTATACTTATGGATTTACATAAAGGTTCATTGTATTGGCCGACAACTTATCAATCAACTCATAGAAAAAAACAAACAAAAAAAGAGGATTGCTATGATGCAGTCATCGTTGGAGGCGGTATATCAGGCGCATTGACCGCTTTATCCTTAGTAGAACGAAATTTAAAAATCGCAGTTTTAGATAAAAGGCAACTTGCGGCTGGAAGCACGTCCGCGAATACAGGTCTTCTGCAATACTCTAATGATATCATGCTTCATGAATTGATTGAACAGATCGGTCTAAACGATGCTGTTCATTTTTACAGGAACTGCCTAGAAGCGGTAGGACAATTGGAGAATGTCGCCAGCCAACTGTCAGTCGATCCTCATTTCATGCGTAAAGAAAGTATTTATTACGCAAGTGATGAGGACGATGTGGTGAAGATTGAAAAAGAGTATCAAACATTGACGAAATACGGCTTTCCCTGCACCTATTGGGGCAAGGAATCGTTACTAAGCAATACCGGCATCAATCGACCATGCGCCATTGTGACATTCAGGGATGCGGAAGTGAATCCTTATGCATTTGCAAATGGAATTTTCGACCTTGCGGAAACGAAGGGAGCTCACCTATTCGAATTCACGGAAATGCTGGATGTGAATGAGTTTGAAGATATACTTAGAATCTCTACAACAGATGGAGACATGCAAACTAAAAATATCATTTTCACGACCGGCTACGAAACATTACCGATTGGTAAACGGAACGGCGCGGATATTAACCGGTCATACGTCATCGTGACCGAGCCGCTGGGAGAGGTGCCCGCTTGGTATGATAATGCGCTTATTTGGGAGACAAAACGCCCTTATCTTTATATGAGAACGACTGCAGACAGGAGGATCATCGTTGGAGGATTAGATGAAAACAATGGCGTGGTCGAAATTTCGGATGATCTGCTTACAAAACGTGGTAATGAATTGCGAGATAAATTTAATGAAGTCTTTCCACATTTGGAAATAAAAATAGATTACGCGTATTGTGCCACCTTCGGGGAATCTCTAGACAATTTGCCATTCATTGGCGAACATCCACATAGAAAAAAACATTTTTATCTATTGGGGTACGGAGGAAATGGCACGGTCTACAGCATGCTTGGCGCAGAAATACTTGCTGATCAGCTATGTAGAATTAAACACCCTGCAGCACATATTGTGCAGTTGACTAGAAATGCTGAGGAAGTGAATGGGGAGATGATTTTATAATAGAGTTGGAGGGCTCCCCTCTCACTTTGGACGAGCGGCGACTCGCTTTGGACGCGCGGCGGCTCGCTTTGGACGCGCGGCGACTCACTTTGGACGCGCGGCGACTCACTTTGGACGCGCGGCGGCTCACTTTGGACGCGTGGCGGTTCGCTTTGGACGCGCGGCGGCTCACTTTGGACGCGTGGCGACTCACTTTGGACGCGCGGCGACTTGCTTTGGACGCGCGGCGGCTCACTTTGGACGCGCGGCGACTTGCTTTGGACGCGCGGCGGCTCACTTTGGACGCGCGGCGGCTCACTTTGGACGCCCGGCGACTCGCTTTAGACGCGCGGCGACTTGCTTTGGACGCGCGGCGGCTTGCTTTGGACACGCGGCGGCTCACTTTGGACGCGCGGCGACTTGCTTTGGACGCGAGGCGGCTCACTTTGGACGCGCGGCGGCTCACTTTGGACGCCCGGCGGCTCGCTTTGGACGCGCGGCGGCTCACTTTGGACGCCCGGCGACTCGCTTTGGACGCGCGGCGACTCGCTTTGGACGCGGAGCGGTTCGCTTTGGACGCGCGGCGACTCGCTTTGGACGCGCGGCGGCTCACTTTGGACGCGCGGCGGCTCGCTTTGGACGCGCGGCGACTCACTTTGGACGCGCGGCGGCTCACTTTGGACGCGCGGCGACTTGCTTTGGACGCGATATAAATAAAGACTGCCGCGGTAATCTAGTCTTCCCTGACCTCCCGCGCAGCCTCTACTAATTATTTATTCAAGTAGTCTGCAATCTTTTCAATATCCGGTCCAAAGATCCGGTCTTCATCAATCGGTTTTACGATTTGCAGAAGTCCTTCAAGTGCCTTGCGCGTTTTCGGCGCCATATTTTCAACACCACGGAAAGTACAGCCCGTCATGGCGCATAGCGCTTCAATTGCCAATACATTTCTAGCATTCTTAATAATTTGCTGTGCATGCCTGGAACCGATCGTCCCCATCGACACATGATCTTCTTGGTTGCCGGAAGATGGAATTGAATCGACGGATGCCGGATGTGCCAGTGTTTTATTTTCCGACACAAGGCTCGCTGCTGAGTATTGCAAAATCATCGCTCCTGATTGTAATCCAGGCTGCGGGCTAAGGAAAGGCGGCAGTCCTTCGTTCAATTGAGGATTGACAAGTCGCTCAATACGACGCTCGGATATATTCGCGAGTTCAGCTACACCAATTTTCAAAAAGTCCATCGCAAATGCGATAGGCTGCCCGTGGAAATTTCCGCCCGACACGACAATTTCACCGTCTTCAAAGATGAGAGGGTTGTCTGTCGCCGCATTCATTTCAATCTCCAATTTTTCTTTCACATAAGAAAGCACTTGCCAGCTAGCTCCGTGGACTTGCGGGATGCAACGGATTGAATAGGCGTCTTGAACGCGCGTCTCTCCCTGTGATGTCGTAAGGCGGCTATCCTCCAGCCAATCCAATATTCTAGCTGCAACATCCACTTGCTCTCTATAACCGCGTGCCTCATGAATTGCTGGATGAAAAGCATCTGTAATCCCATGTAACGCTTCCATTGTCATAGCGGCGATCCATTCGCTGCTATATGCGAGCTTCTCTGCCTCCAAGTAATTAACGACTCCTTGCGCCGTCATTGCCTGCGTGCCATTAATCAACGCAAGTCCTTCCTTCGCTTCAAGAACGATCGGCTCTATTCCGAATTCCTTCCAAATTTGCTCTGCAGGCACATGCCCGCCATCTTTCCAAACAAATCCTTCCCCTAACAGCACTAACGCCAAATGAGATAGCGGTGCAAGGTCTCCTGACGCACCGAGCGACCCTTGTTGCGGTATGACAGGGCGGATTCCATTATTCACCATGAATGCAAAACGTTCCAGCACCTCTACTCGTATGCCCGAAAAGCCTTTCAACAACGCATTCAAACGCAGTACGACCATAGCCCGCGATACAGTTTCAGAAAAAGGTTCACCAACGCCGCAAGCATGTGAGCGAATTAAATGCAATTGTAATGCCTTCGTATCTTTTTCATCAATTTTCACATCGCTGAATTTGCCGAAGCCAGTATTAATGCCATATACCGTTTTATCATTCTCGACGATTCGATTAACAGCTTCCCTGCTTTTTCGCACGCGTTCTAAAGCATCAACATTTAACTCAACCTGTTTCCCTTTATATAAAATACTTTCCATTTGTTCGAGTGTTAGAGAGGCTCCAGTTAATTCAATCATCCAAAACATCCTTTCATCTAAAAAAAATCGTATTCATACTGTCATCGTACACGAAGTTAAAAGGATTTTGGCGATTTTTACGAAAATTTGTTCTATAGTAATGTGATGTTGTTTTAGTGTGGTGATGTAGTAGAAAAATTTTTCCTTACCCAAGAGTCCAACCCATTTCTCTCATAGGGACATAAGATAGGAGGAATCGCTTGAAGGGAGAGAAATGATGACGAACATGAATTACGAAGAAGAACAGTGGTATCCACAACTACCGGAAGGATATACAGGGGAGGTTGATGGAATGCAAGGACAGGGAATGGGTGGATTCATGCCGGGTACTGGCATGCCAAACTACGGAACGGACTGGATGTCCTCTATGGGAATGCAATATCCTGAAATGAATTGGGGAGAGTACAACGGGGTGGCACAATTTGGAATACCGGGATTTCCAGGATTTCCTCCAGGGCAAGGCAGACCGGGCTTCCCAGGCGGCGGATTTCCTCCGGGTCAAGGCGGGCCAGGTTTTCCAGGAGGATTTCCACCAGGGCAAACACCAGGGTTTCCAGGTGGCGGATTTCCTGGTGGTGGATTTCCAGGCAGCGGATTCCCAGGCGGCGGATTCCCAGGCGGTGGATTCCCGCCGGGGCAAGGCGGTCAAGGCGGACAACAAGCGCCATCTTCACCACCACCAAACTACACACCATCCTACCCGGGTGGGAATCAAGCGCAGCTTTTCGCAGTAGACCCAGGTGCTATTAGAGGATGTCTATTCAGATACACTTACGTCTGGACATCAAGACGTAATGGATTCTGGTACTTCCCTACATTCGTCGGTCGTACATCTGTGGCAGGATACCGCTGGAGACCTAGCCGTCGACGTTGGGAGTATTTCGGTATTGACTTGAATCGGATTGACCAATTTACTTGTTTTTGACGAACCTTACAAAGTAAACCTCCATCCAGTTCAATCTTGGATGGAGGTTTTCCCATTCATCTATTCACCGTTAATACTATGTCCGAGGCTTCTGCCATACTAAGACTCTCGAAGCCGTATTCACTCCTCAATTGCGATACTAACTGTAGAATCTCAGTCAAAAATTGAATATTTTCATCGATGTTTTTACCGAAATTATGAGGATGCCACCAGAGATGAAACACTTCACCTCTCCGAGCGGCGTGCGTTAGGCTTTTTTTAATTCTTCTTAAACGCAAAGGTTCTAAAATCTTCAACCTGGCAATGTAAGGCCTTAAAAATCTGCTGGAAGGCAAGTTGACGATCGGTTCTGTCTCAACTTCAGTCATCGGATACGTATCATGTCCGCAAATATTAAAATAACTATCCAATAATCTAAGTACTCTTTTCAGAATCCCTTCGCTATGGAAACGACTTGCCCTATAAGGCCATCCTAGTTCATTTCCTCTAAAACATTGAACCCCGTGCTTTTTACATACTTGTAAATAACTTTGATTCATCTGGTTTCTTGGAAACACTAGCGATTTAACAACATGGCCGTTTCCATTTGCAATGTTTATCGCGGCTTGTAAGTCCGCTTCAAAACTTTCTTCGTTTTGTCCTTTTTCTAAACAATAGTAGTGTGAAAATGTGTGTGTTGCAATTTCTTGATTCGGATATATTTCAATTTGTTTTATTAATGACTTTGCATAATGAAACAAGTCACTTTTCTCATCTGTTCCAATATCGTTTAGTTTTTTATAGGGAGAAAAATTACTGTTTTCATAGTTTGGTTGGATTGAAGGCAGACTATTCAACAACTCTTTTTTATTTTCACAATAGAGCATTCCCACAATTGCCCATGTAGCATGAATATCATAGCGTTGAAATAATTCTAGCATTTGCGGTATTGCTTCTCGAACACCTAAGAGATTTTCTTTATATTTTTCTAATGGAACAACATCATGTACCCCCCAATTCAATTCAAAATCAAGCGAGATGATGATTGCTCCTTTTTTGCTCACACTATTCTTCTTGAATATGAATTCTCCTAACCTTTGTTTTAATAGATTTCATCCTGAATCTTCTAGAGGTTTAATGATCTCTTTTACAAAACCACAATACGTCCTTTTGAACACATATTTCCTTATTGTAAATCCTAAATCTTCCAGTTTGGCTATTTTGTATGTAGCCCCTTCCTCAACGCTCACATACAGAGTACTAGCCGCATTTTTTCTTTTCACGAATGAACATATTTTCTCCAAGTTTTCAACCGACCAATTTTGTAAGGAGGCTGAACTCTTATGAAGTTCTTCTGCATAAGATATGTTTTCAATACGTAATACTCTTTCATTCAACCAAAAGATTGAATTCATAGACAAACAATCTGCGGGATAATATCCTTGATAACCGGCAAATAACTTTTTAGAAATTTCCTTCATATAGCTATTTGCAATACTAGGACAATCTACAGCATCTCCAATCGTCAATTCGTGAAAGTCCCCTGTATCAGGTAAATCCGGAAGATCTTTATTCTCTATTTTATAAACAATGTACTTCTTTCTATCATATAAATACTTTTTGACCCGAGTCCAATACGCTACTATTTCTTCCTTAATTGCTTTTGATTCTGTATTTCTGAATAGATTCCTAGTAACGAAAAGCATCTTTCCAATTGTATTTCGGATAAATAGAACGAAGCGGTAATTTTTTTTCATTCGCTCTCGCAAAGATTCCTTCAATGTAAAAAAGCGTCGAATAGACTTTCCGATCACCGAATTAGAAGAAAAAATCATTTTACTTGTATAATCTTCACCTGTATTCAATTCGAATTTGGATGGTTCATATCCAATACTTAAATCAAATATTATAATTCCATTTCTTTTACATTGTAATGTCTTTTGTTTTTCCAAAATTACTCCCGGACCGAACACATCGAAATCATCATCATAGCTCTTTACATACCCAACAAATCTTTCCCGACAAAGGAAACCATACTGAAAAGCAATCATCCTGTCGTTTATATAAAGTCCATCTATTTCAGTTTGCATTGGCCCTTCGTGAATACGAGCAAGACTGCGAAAAAACGCTTTTCCTCTATCACTCGTAAAATCACTTGTAGTCCTTCTTTTCTTCCACCTTTTATCAAACAATTGAAAGACCGAATCCAAGTCTTCTTGGCCGCTTTGTAAAAACTTCACTGCTCCATTTTTTCGTAATCGCTTTTCCCTTCTATCAATCCGATAAAGTCTTTTTCTTTTGCTGCTAAATTCTTCAAGATCTATTTCTCCCAAATGAATAAAGGGGGTGACCACTCGATGAATCGAAAAGTTATATTTTCGTTTCTCTAGATAAGCCTCTATCCTTTCCGGAGTTTTGTCACTTTCAAGTAATCCATGTAAATTAAAAACAACGTTCTTTTGTACTTTTACTAGTTCATCAAATACGAATTCGATGACATCTTCCTTCAAATGATTATAAACAACGAAATCCATATAATTTGCGATTCCGAGAGCTATAAAAGAATACGTATGTCCGAACCATCTACTTTTGTGGATAAAAGGAAAAAATCCAATTGGTCTTCCATCTAATTTTACGAGTATAATTTCTACATCGTATACATCGCCAAAATGCTTCCACCATTCATAAACCCAGACAAATTCGATAAACGGATTTGTATTCTGATTTTCCTCCAAGATGAGCGACCAATCATCCTGGTACTTATCAAGTTGATCTAGCGATGTAATCCGTGCAAGCTCCATATTTTCCTCCTTTCAATAGTATGATTCATCCTACTTCCTTTTCATTCTATGATTTCATATTTTTCATTTCCAAAAAATGTTCGTTTTTCAATCTGCTTATCAATGGAAAAGCCTATAGTTTCGAGAACATTAGGCTTATTTCCAAATTCGTCTTTTACAGTTACAAACACTGTTTTTGCCTTATTGTTCTTCTTGACAAAGGAGCATGCAGCCTCCAAATTGCCCTCATGCCAATTCTTGAAATGAATTGCTTTTCTCCCGAGTCGTTCACTATAAGAAATAGGGCCAATTCGAAGTACTTTGTCATTCATCCAAATTATATTTTCGAATACTAGATTGCCTGCCGGATAATACCCCTTATATCCACGATACATTTTCTCGCAAATTTCCTTTAATTTTTTGGGGGAAATGGTTGGACTACTCATCGCATCGTTTATTGTCAATTCGATAATGTCTTCAGTGATTGCTAATTCAGGAACGTCTTTATTCTCCATTCGATAAACTACATATCGCTCTTTTTCATATAAGTACTTTTTAATACGCGACAAAAACGCATGCAACTCTCTCCTTGCACCATCTGATTCTGTCTTGTTGAATAAATTACGGATAACAAAAAGAAACTTGCCGATTGTAATGCGAATAAACAACACGAATTCATAATTCTTCTTTAATCGTTCGATTAAAGATTCCTTCATCGATAATAAGAATCGTCTAATTTTCGCGGTCATTACAGAAGATGAGAAAATCATTTTTCTTGTGTAATCTACATTTGTATTCAACGCAAATTTGTATGGTTCATATCCGATACTTAGGTCAAATACCGTAATCCTATCTTTTTTGCATTGCAAAATCTTTTCTCTTTCCAGTATTCTTCCCGGCCCGAACGGTTCAAAGTTATCATCAAAACCTAACACATACGAAAGCACTCTTCCCCGACATTTGAATCCGTAATGGAAAGCAATCATCGTATCATTAATGTAAAGTGCATCAAGTTCCGTTTGCATCGGTCCTTCCTGTATACCTACAAGACTTCGGTAAAATTCTTTATCCTTGTCATTCGTAAATCCGCTCGTGTCTCGCTTTTTCTTCCATCGATTGTCATGGAGTTGAAAGACTGTATCCATTTCTTCTTGTCCGCTACGCGAAAATTTGACTTCTCCATTTTCCCGTAACCGCTTTTCTCTTTTATCCAGCCGATGTAGTTTCTTTCTTTTATCCATATAATCTTCATGTTTTATATCTTTTAAATTAATGTATGGAGTAATTACTCGGTGAAGTGAAAAACTGTATTTTCGTTGTCGTAAATAATCCTCAATGTTTTTTGGCGTCTCAGTACTTTCTAATAACCCGTATAAGTAAAACACTACATTCTTTTTCTCTTTTATTAATTCATCGAATGTGGATTCAATAACGTCTTTTAACAAATGGTTATATACAACAAAATCCATATAATTCGCATGACCGAAAGCCATAAAAGTATACGTATGACCAAACCATCTTTTTTTGTGGATCAATGGAACAAATCCAATTGGCCTATCATCTTGTTTGAAGAGCATAATTTCCATATTATATTCGCCGCCAAAATGCTTCCACCATTCATAAACCCAAACAAATTCAATAAACGGATTTGTATTCTGATTTTCCTCCAATATGAGCGACCAATCATCCCGGTATTGTTCGAGTTGATCAAGTGATGTAATCCGTGTAAGCTCCATAATCTCCTCCTTTTATTGCTTGAATCGTCCTACTAATCACCTTGGTCCTTTAAAATCTTTAATCCTATTTACTATTGGTAAAACGATAAGGTACAGGGTATTCAACTCTTTAACCTTTAATATCTTACTGATAGTTATATAAATGGCTACACCTAATGTGATTTGCCCAATTAGTTGGAGAAGATGATTTTCATCGACGATTCTACCAACCTGGAAGACTGCAATCCCCATAATAAAAGAGATTAAAAAACTGGGAAGCAGATCTTTTATCTGTTCCATTGAAGAGTAATCGATTTCTCTCGCCGAGTAGTAAGAGTTAATTAAAAAAGAAATAAATGAATGAATTACTGTCGTCCATATTAAGCCGATAATGCCGAACCCAAACAATAAAGAACATACAATTAGAATCGCCAATAAACTCTTTTTAATAATTTCCAATAGCAGGATTAAGTCCGATCTACCCTTAACTTGAAGAACATTTAGATTGATAGAGTGAATGGGATTAAGCATTCCTGCAAAGCATAATAATTGAAAATAGATAACCGAATGTATCCATTTAATACCGAACAATACAATAAACAGCGGTTTTGCAATTGCTGCTAAACCAACCATTAAAGGAAAGTTAATAAATGCTGAAGTCTTAATAACGGACTTAAACCCATATTTCAAACGTTCTTCTTCTTGCTGAATGCTGCTAAGGACTGGATACGTGACGCGCTGTACCGTCGAAACGATTGCAAATGAAGCAAGATCTTTTATTTTTACTGCGTTTGAATAATAACCAAGTTGATTGGAAGAATACATTTTCCCAATAATAACGAAGTAACTATAATAGAAAAAAGTATCAATTAGCCCTGATAGTAATAACTTGTATCCAAAACTAAAAAACCTTTTAAATGATTGAATTTTAAATGTCAATGAAGGCATCCATTTATTAAAATACCAAAATAATCCTGTCTGTATGGATTGCAAAGCGATCATATTGAATACGAGGCTCCAAACACCAAAACCTGACATTGCCAATAAAATCGTAATACTTCCGGATAAAACGACAGAAATGACACTTATTTTTGTTAATGTTTTAAAATCCACTCTCTTCACAAGCATTGCTTTTTGGATAATCGCTAATGAATTGATGATAAATATTAAAGAGAGAACTCTTATAATTTTTGTCAGTTGTGGTTCTTCGAAAAACACACTTATCAAATTAGCCGTGCTAAATAATAGAGCATACAGTACTAACGAAATAAAAAAGTTAAAATAAAAAACAGTTGAATAGTCTTCTTGTGTCGTATGTTGATCCCGTATTAACGCTTGAGAAAATCCACTATCTACAATTGCGTTGGAAACGGATATTAAGACTAATATCATCCCAATAATTCCAAAATGTTCGGGGAGCAGCAACCGAGCAAGAATAATCTGCACGCCAAATTGAATCCCATGGTTTGCCATTAAATCTGTGAAACTCCAAAAAAGCCCTGTGATTGTTTTACTTTTTAACGACATCTGAGTCGGCATTTTTTCACCTGTTTTTTATAATTAGTAACACCTCAAAGTTTAACTTTCCAGTAGAGATGTGACGAGGTCATATCTCTACTGGCGGTACCTTAATTTCTCTCTAATGACTCGAATAACTCTTTCCTGCTCTTTCACAGTCATTTTCGAACTGGAAGGAAGACATATCCCTCTTGCAAACAAGCGTTCACTTACTATGTCATCATCTGCATGCGGATAAAACTTACATCCTTTAAACAACGGCTGCAAATGAAGCGGCTTCCAAACCGGTCTCGCTTCAATATTTTCCGCTTCCAGGGCATCCATCAGTTCATTTGCCGTAACGCCTGTTATGTCCGGATTCACTTCCATCGCCGTTAACCAACGATTCGAATAGGTTCCTTCGAGCTCTGGCATGAACACTACCCCATCAATCCCGCCAAGTGCTTTTTCATAACGGTCAAATACAGCTCTTCTAGCTTTTACACGATCATCGAGCACTTCTAACTGCGCCCGGCCGATTCCCGCTAGAACATTGCTCATACGATAGTTATAGCCAACAGTTTGATGCTCGTAATGCCTAGCTTTCTCACGCGCTTGGGTTGCTAAAAAGCGGGCACGATCCAATTTTTCAACATCATCGGAAACGAGCATCCCGCCACCCGATGTTGTAATAATTTTATTGCCATTAAATGAATAGACGCCAAACGTGCCAAACGTTCCGCTCTGCTTCCCTTTATAAGTTGAACCTAGTGATTCAGCAGCATCTTCAATAACGGGGACAGCATAAGAATCACAAATTGCCAATATTTCATCCATCTTTGCACTTTGGCCAAACAAGTTTACGACGACAACCGCTTTTGGCAGCTTTCCTTTTGCTTGCGCATCTTTCATTGCCCGCGCTAACGCAACGGGGGACATATTCCACGTCTCATTTTCGGAATCAATGAAAACAGGCTCACCGCCCAAATAATAAATTGGATTTGCACTTGCAACGAACGTCAAACTGGAACAGAAAACGACATCTCCATATCTCACGTCTAGCAATTCCAAAGCCAAGTGGATGGCGGCTGTTCCCGATGACAAGACAGCTGCTCCTGCCGCTCCAGTATACTCGGCCATTTCTTTCTCAAACTCATTCACATTTTTTCCAAGTGGTGCAATCCAGTTCGACTCAAATGCTTCATTGATATATTTTTGCTCATTCCCACTCATATGCGGTACTGAAAGAAAAATCCTTTTCGGCTCCAAATCATAACTCCTCTTTTCACCCAATATCGTTATGAGAATATAGTTGATATCTTTCAAAAAACGATAGTTCCGAATATACTCCACGTTCAGCTTTACTTTATCCGGAAAAAGGATATGGTCGTTATGCCATTTTGGGTCGTCTACGTTTGCTAATATCTGTTCTTCGTTTTTATATTTAATCGACGCAGGTCCAGTAATTCCTGGTCGTATCGTTAAAATGACCCGATCTTCCCCAGTTAATTTATCTGCATAACCTGGCACATCCGGCCTGGGGCCTACAAAACTCATATCGCCTTTCAAAACATTCAATAGCTGCGGAAGCTCATCAACTTTTGTCTTCCTGAAAAAACGTCCACATACAGTAATTCTTGAATCACTGCTTGTCGTTATCGTGGAATGATTATTCTCTGCCGGTTTCATTGTTTTTATTTTGATCACGTTAATAAGCTTCCCGTTTTTCCCTACACGTTCTTGAATGAAAAAACCGTTGCTTCTTGTATCAATAGAAGCAATAATGAAAGCAATTAGTATAATCCACCCCGTCAGTACGAGTCCGACTATGGAAAACAAAAGATCAAAAGATCGTTTGACAACCTTTTCAAAAAAAGTAAGATTGTTTTTCATTCCTCACTTCCTTGGTCTTTTGTTCATCGACCTTTCCTCTCGAAATTCGTTAAATACATTCATCTGCCTTTCTAAAACGACCTTCTCATTGAACTCTTCCAAAAATAGTCTTCGTGAGTTTTCTCCAAACCGCTTCAGTATGGACTCATCTTTCATAATTTCAAGGATCGTGTTTGCCAATGAGCTGCTATCTTTCGTCTTGCATAAGTACCCATTCACATCTGGAAAGACTTCTTCTCTGCATCCGCGAACATCCGTCGCCACAATCGGTTTGCCCATAGCCATCGCTTCAATGATGGAACGTGGCAGCCCTTCACGGTACGATGGCAATACAAACAAATCCGCAGCACATAATAGTTCCGGTATATCCTCTCTCATTCCTAAGAGTCGAATTCTCTCTTTTGTTTCCATTGGCATCGATTGAATAAGCTGTTCAACATCCAGTCCATCCCGATCGCCGGTAACTGAATCCCCTACTATCATTAACGTTGCGTCCTTCATTTCGTCCCGAACCAATTGAAATGCTTCTAAAAGTTCAACGATGCCTTTTTCTCTCACTAATCTCCCGACAAACATAATCACTTTTTCATTCGTAATTCCTAACGACTCTCTGCTCTTCACTCTGCTATATAATGCGGGGTTAAATCGATCACCCGACACACCATTATTAATATGAATAAGGTTTTCCGGTTTTTGAAAGCCTTTTGCTAAGGCCAATTCATAGTCTTCTTTGCTTTGGAAGAATAGTTTATCGGTGAAATATTTCGCCCAAATCTTTTCAAGCGAATAAATGATCTTATAGGGTATTGGTTTCATATTTTCGTGGAAGTAAAATCCGTGTGCGGTATAAACGATTAAAGGTACGTTAGCCAATCGTGCTGACAATCGAGCAACGAGACTGGCAACTGGGGTATGTGAGTGGACGATGTCAAATCTTTCTTTTCTTATCAATTTGACCAAAGCTAGCATGCTTTTCAAGTGGCTAAAGACATTCAAATTTCGTTGAAACGGTATGTGGTGAACGACATACCCATCCTTTTCAATTTCATATCTTGTCGGATCTTTATAACAAGCGATGTGAACGTCGTATTTCTGTTTACTCATCTCATCTATAAGCGGAAGCAAAAACTTCTTAACTGTAAAACTTACATTCGTAATTTGTAAAACCTTCATTATAGTCTCCATAATTGAATCTGATCGGGCTTAGTCGTCTTGTCGAACACACTTTTAATATCCATAACGATCCCTTTGCCATGTTTTAATAACCGATCGAACTGGGTCCAACCTTCATTGACATATTCCATATGAGATACGGCTAACACAACGGCGTCTGCAGGCGGCAGCTTTTCGTAAGGTGTCAATGCGAGTTGATATTCAGCAAAGGCCTCATCCACATCTGCATGCGGATCGGCTACTTGCACTTCCACCCCAAATTCCTGCAACTCTCGAATGACGTCAATTACTTTAGAGTTGCGAAGATCTGGGACATTTTCTTTAAAAGTCAATCCAAGAACTGTTACCTTCGCACCTTGTACAGGCAAATTGAGTTTTATCATTTTTTTCACTAATGCCCGTGCAATATAACGTCCGATACTATCATTGATCCGACGACCTGCAAGGATCACTTCCGGATAGTGGCCGACTGCTTGCGCTTTATAAGTCAAGTAGTAAGGATCTACACCGATACAATGACCACCGACTAGCCCTGGGAAGAAGTTAAGGAAGTTCCATTTCGTACTTGCCGCTTCCAACACTTCTGCAGTATCAATCCCGAGGCTGTCAAATATTAAGGCTAATTCATTCATAAGTGCAATATTGACGTCCCTTTGTGTGTTTTCAATTACCTTTGCGGCTTCTGCAACACGGATGGTGCTCGCTTTATATACACCTGCTTCGACAACATCGCTATAAACTTGTGCAATGATGTCCAACACTTCTGGCGTCTGACCCGATACAACTTTTGTGATCTTCGTAAATGTATGTTCCTTATCACCAGGATTAATTCGTTCTGGAGAGTAACCGACAAAAAAATCAATGCCCGCCTTTAAGCCTGAATGCTTTTCCAATATAGGTATGCACACTTCCTCGGTAGCGCCTGGATAGACGGTTGACTCGTAAACAACAATTGTCCCTTTATGAAGATTTTTCCCCACTGTTTCGGAAGCATGCTGCAATGGTGACAAATCAGGTCGGTTATGTGCATCAATTGGTGTAGGGACAGACACGATCATAAAGTCTGCCTCCTTTAATTTTTCACTATCAAATGTGAATTCAATTTGCGCTTCCTTTAAATCGTTCACCTGAACTTCATTTGTATAATCGACGCCGATCTGTAATGTAGATATTCGATGTTCGTTAATATCGAAACCGATTACCGGATGTTTTTTTCCAAAAGCAACCGCCACAGGTAACCCTACATATCCCAAGCCGATAACAGCTATTTTTCTATCCATCACAGACGACCCTTTCACAACTTTATTTGATAATACGCCAAATACCAGTCAACAAATTTGTCGACGCCATCTTTGATGGATGTTTTTGGTTTGAAATCGATTTCTTGATATAAGTCATCGACATTTGCGTAAGTGGCAGGGACATCCCCCTCCTGCAATGGCATGAAGTTCTTTACCGCTACTTTTCCTAGCTTTTCTTCAATAGCAGAAATGAAGTCCATTAAGTTCACCGGGCTACTATTTCCAATGTTGTAGACTCGGTAAGGGGCATAGCTCGTGCCGGGATCCGGATTTTCCCCGGACCAATTCGGATTAGGCATGGCGGGCTTATGAAGAAGACGGGAAATGGATTCTACAATGTCATCTACGTATGTGAAATCGCGCATCATGTTTCCATTGTTATATATATCGATCGGCTTTCCTTCAATAATATTTTTCGTAAACTTGAAGAGAGCCATATCCGGACGCCCCCACGGTCCGTATACCGTAAAGAACCGAAGACCCGTCGTCGGTAATTTGTAAAGGCTGCTATACGTATGCGCCATCAGTTCATTCGCTTTCTTAGTCGCCGCGTATAAACTGAGAGGATGATCGATCGTATCGTGCACGGAGAATGGCAATGTTGTATTGGCACCATAAACGGAGCTGGACGATGCATATATCAATTGCTTCACCTTATGCTGACGACACATTTCCAACACATTGATAAAGCCGACGATATTCGAATCGATGTAGACATAAGGATTCTCAATGCTATATCTCACACCTGCTTGTGCAGCTAAATTAATAACGATATCGATTTCATTTTCACTAAATACCGTTTGAACTTTCTCCCGGTCTACTAAATCAGTATGGTAGAACTTGAAACACTTATGATGAATGAGTTTTTCTAGCCTTGCTTCCTTTAATGAAGTTTCATAATAATTGTTCATGTTGTCTACACCAACGACTTCAAGACCCATGGATAACAATTTTTCCGATAAATGAAAGCCTATAAAACCGGATGAACCTGTAATCAATACCTTCATTTTTCTCCTCCCTCAATATGTCTAAGGAAGTTTTCATACCATTTGTGTAAAACAATAAGACTCCATATAAGGTTGGCGTGATTTTTTTTACTCTTCATATGCTCTTCAATGATGATTTCAACGATATGGAAATGAACGAGGTTTGCCTTTTCTACTTTTTCTTTAGACAGAGAGGTAACTACCAACTCTTTTAGTTCATTCTTGAACCATTCAGTTAAAGGGATTTCAAATCCCCTCTTTTTGGCAGTAAGTATATCCTTGGGGAGTAAGTCCGAAAACGTCTCTTTCAGTATGATTTTCCCTTGCGCGCCTCGCTTTTTGTATTTCAAAGGAATTTCATACGCCAATTCCACTACTTGATGATCGAGAAAAGGTGAACGTATATCTAACCCATTTATTTTACTCATTCGGTCGGTCTTTACGAGCATGTCATTTGGTAAAGCGAATTTGAAATCGGTGTACATCATCCGATTTACTGGCTCATTCGTGTTTAAATACTGAAAGTAATGAAGCAACTGTTGATCCACATTGAATCTATTGGAAGATTTATTTTTAACTAATCGAGAAATCTCGTCTTGGCCGTATGATTCCATTAGATTAACATGCATTTGAAAGGTTTCGGTCGTAGCGCTTCTGACGAACTTCTTCGCTTTCATGGCGAATGAAGTAATTGGATTTCTTTTGTCTTCAGGAATTAAACGCAATGGAGCTTCAATGATCTTCTCTCTAATCAGCTTTGGAATTTTATAATACAGCTGCTGATAATAGACACTTGTGTATTTATTATAACCGGCAAATAACTCATCCCCACCATCGCCACTTAAAGCGATAGAACTATGATTTTTAGTTAGCCGGGAAACGTAGTACGTTGGAATAGCGGAGGAATCGGCAAAGGGCTCTTCCATTTTTCCTATAATTGTTTCTATGACTTCCTGTAAATCATTAAATTCGATAAATAGTTCATGATGAGTAGTATTATGCAGTTTTGAAACTTGCTTCGCTAAAGCTGACTCATCGTATTGTTTTTGATTTTTATAGCCAATCGTAAACGTATTGAGAGGATTCTTTGACTGTTCAGCCATCAAACCTACAACAATACTTGAGTCAATGCCTCCGCTTAAAAATGCGCCAGCAGCTTCTTCGCTCTCCATACGTTCTTTAACAGAGCTAGTTAACGTCTCCCTTAACCTTTTTTGAATAGATTGATAAGAATCATCTATTTCAGCAATATCTTGTTTTATGTCCCAATATTTCATTGCTTTCAAAGTATCTTTTTCTAAAGAATAAGTAATATAATGTCCCGGCATTAATTGAAAGACATTCTCAAATATTGTTATTGGCTGCGGGATATAATAAAAACGCAAAAAACTCTCTACTGCTTCGAAATTGATTTCTTGCTTGTTATCAGCTAGTATTTTTTTCAAATTTGAGCCAAATAGCAACTTATCATGCCCATTACAATAATAGTATGGTTTTTTACCTACTCTATCTCTTACCATGACTAATTCCTTTTTAGCTTCATCCCAAATTGCAATGGCAAACGAACCATGCAAATAATTCATGAAGCGTTCACCGTATTGTTCATACATGGTAAGGATCAATTCAGAATCAGTATTGGTTTTAAATTGATGATTGTCATTTTCAAATTTCTTCTTTAGCTCTTGAGCATTGTATATTTTTCCGGTAAATCTAATTGTTTTAGAATTCGTTTTATAAAAAGTCGATTGTTCAGCCACAGCATGTAGTAGTTCATTGTCCTGAAACTGTAATTCAGCGCTTAATTTATTTAAAACTCCAGTAAAACCACACATTACTAAGCCCATCCCTCCCCAAGCAATTAGAGTGCACGCTAGCCAATTTCGTTCCCTACATTGGATGGTATCAATTCCTGCTTTTGACTATTCAACAATAGAATAAATAGGACAAACCAGAATATCGGTTGCCTCATTACATTGTGAAAGTTAGAAAAAAATAATACTTGTAATAATAAAATAAGGTAATATAGATTATTTCGTGAATTAATAGTCGCCCAAAAGAATAGTAGTAGAATAATTATTAATCCAAGTAGACCTAACATAGAAATTAAATCGATTAACGTATTATGTGCTTCCACTCCTTCGAAAGGAGAAGTTAAGCCAGATTGTGATTTAGTTCCATTTCCAATTAAAGGTGATCCAGCGAATGCTTTTATTCCGTTTTCCCATAAGATATATCTTATAGACGATTGATTGCTTACTTCGTTAAACGAATTTGATACACTTTTAACAATATCTAATGATATTTTCAGCATACTTACAAGAAATGAAAGGACGAAAATATTTATGATCACTTTTACATTTTTTTTAAATTTCATCGCCTTGAAGAAAATAACGTAACAATATATAAGAAGTGATACGATCCAAGTCAATATTAAGGCATCGCTTTCTATTTTTAATCCGACCCAGACAGCTGCGACTATATTTAGAAATCCTAGGTAAACCGGTATTTTTTTACTGTTCATTAAATATAAAGAGATAATTGGAAGGAGTAGGGTCAATATTGCTAATTGATTGGGGTTAAGTGAAAGTCCACTAAATCTTGTCGAGTAATAATAAAGGAAATCTATATAGAAGATTTTACGAATGAACAATATATACAATAAGCAGCAATAAATATATACTTGCGAAAAAATATAAAAAAATAGAGCGGCTTTTGTTAATACGTCTTGATAATCAGGTAAATGTACTACGAGAATGATTAAAACGATTGGTAGTAAAAATGCAATTGTATCCCTAAAGTCTATAATTTCAATTGATCCTTTGAACGCGCCGAAAAGATTTGAAATGAAAGCCAATAATATAAATGAATATAAAAGAGAAACAAGTTTAATACTTTTTTCAGTTACATATATTTTTTGGTTGTATGCCAGTTGAATGACCAGCATGATTACCGTAATTGTTAATAACAATTCACCTATTCCAACAGGTCCAAAAAACCTTACTTTCGTAAAGGATGTAGAGCTCAATGCAACACCAAGAAGGATGGGGATCATTTTGTTCGAATTCATTATTATCTCCTTCGTATAGTCGAATGATAATAATCTAAACTTCATGAATACTATATTCTGTCCCATTCAATATTAAAATATATTTCATGCTACAGATGTTTTGCGGTTAGCTACTTCAATTAACGTCTTCGTCATTTCATCTACCGGCATATCCAAAAGTTTTTCAAGTATGCTGTTCATTTCTTCCTTGCTTATCGGTGCTGATTTTCCTACATAAATTTTAGGGAAGATTTGATTGGTTTGAATCTCGTCTTCATTCAGAAGCTCTTCAAAAAGTTTTTCGCCTGGACGAATTCCAGAGAAAACTATTTCTATTTCATCTTCGCTATACCCCGATAGTTTAATTAAGTTTTTTGCCAAATCGATTATTTTTACCGGTTCGCCCATGTCGAGTACAAACACCTCTCCCTTCATAGCAAGCGTACCAGCCTGAATGACAAGCTGAGAAGCCTCTGGTATTGTCATAAAATATCTTGTCATCTCGGGGTCTGTGACAGTAATCGGGCCGCCTTCTTTAATCTGTTCTCTAAACAGTGGGACTACACTTCCTCGAGACCCTAACACATTCCCAAAACGCACTGCAGCAAACTTCGTTTTGCTTTCTTTCGCAAGGTTCTGCACAATTATTTCAGCGAACCGTTTCGACGCACCCATGACATTCGTAGGATTAACTGCTTTGTCCGTAGAGACCATGACAAAATACGTGACGTCATACGCGTCTGCCGCTTCGGCGATATTTTTCGTACCGAATATGTTATTTTTGACGGCTTCCTTTGGATTTGCTTCCATCAAAGGGACATGTTTATATGCTGCCGCATGATAGATAACATCCGGCTTAAACTCACTGACTATTTCTAAGATCCTCAAACGGTCTTTAATATCAGCAATAATCGGGATAATTTTTGTATGAACATCCACATTCTTTCGTAATTCCATATCTATGTTGTAAATTGAATTTTCACCATGACCTATAAGTATGATACTTTTAGGCTTGAATTTACTTACTTGCCGGCAAATTTCAGACCCTATTGACCCTCCCGCGCCTGTGATAAGAATTGTTTTATTTGCAAGCTTTTCTTCAATTGCTTTCAAATCAAGCTCAACTTCTTCTCTACCGAGGAGATCTTCTATTTTTACGTCACGCATGTCAGTGACAGAAACTTTTCCCGTCATCAAATCCTCGATACGTGGGATTGTCATTGTCTTTACTCCCGTTTCAATACACCGTTTTGAAAGGCTCACCATATTCTGTTTTGATAAGGATGGAATAGCAATAACAATTTTTTCAATATCATATTCTTTTACGAGCTTCGGAATATCCATTGTGCCGCTTGCAACTTTCACTCCATAAATCTCTAATCCGGTTTTAGATCGATTATCATCAACGAATAGTACAGGTTTCATTCCTGATTCGGGATTCTGGAGGACTTGGCGAGCTATCATTGTCCCTGCCTTCCCTGCTCCGACAATCATTACGCGGGTTGCCTCAATGTTCTTTTGTCGATTTACCGTTTCACTCATGAGTCTAATAGATAATCTCGATCCTCCGATTAAAAGAATATGCAGCATCCATGTGAGAATGAGCGCTCTATAAGATACGTTATACATGAGGACAAGTTGGACGACCATGACAACTGTTATAGTCAACGTTACTGCCTTGAAGATCGAATTCAGTTCACCAGTCGACGCGTAGGACCAGGCTTTTCTATAAAGCCCAAACTTCCACGCAAAGTAATGATGTGCAATTTGAATTGTGATGACGCATATGAAGAGCACTTTATTAGTAAATACATTGATGTGCGGATACAAGATGAAATACCCGACATAGATCGAAAATAGAACAATAAGGGAATCGATAATTGCGAGTATACTCATTCTCATTTTCATTTTCATTAACACGAGGGCCCCTCCCACTCCTTCCCAACCCAACTATGTAAATAGTAAGCGTCGCAGTCAAATGACGTCTTTACATAATTGTCTCCTTTCCAGAATACTCGCTAGACTTGAAAGTAACTGGGGCTTAGCTCATTGATTTCACCATTTTTTTTTCACTGGAATTTCCGGGTCTAGAACAATGAACGCGTCGTCTTTTAAAATACGCTCGTTATTTTCTAATAAAATGTCAATACTATCGTGTTTTTTCTTTTTTTCTAGATAGCGAAGTCCTTCATTGAACAATAACGGCCTCGCCTTTGTATCATGAACATCCGATCCATATGTATGAATTAGATTTGCTTCGACAAGTTGAATTGAAAGTCGTTGAACTCTTTTCCCGAAATGACCTGATAGGCTTCCTGCATTCACCTGTGCAAATGCTCCAAGTCGAATCAACCGCTCGAGTCGCGCGGGTTTCTGAGCAATGGCACTGTTCCGTTCAGGGTGTGCAATAATTGGTATAGTGTTATATTCAAGCATCGATTGTATGACTCTTTCTATATAAAGTGGAATAGATTGTGACGGCAGTTCGAGTAGTAAATAACGTGACCCTGCAAGCGTCATCGCTTCACCCTCTATTATTTTTTCTATGACGTTTTCATGAAGTCGCACTTCTTGTCCGGTGTGAAGTTTGATTGGATATTTCCCTGCACGCAGACTATCTGTAAGAAGTCGAATTTGACCTTCGATCTCTTTTTTGGGGACATGGTAATGAGGACTGAATGCATGCGGTGTTGCAATCATATCTGTAATTCCTTCTTTCACTGCTTTTTCCACAATACGTATTGTATCCTCAATTGTTTTTGGTCCATCGTCTACACCAAACAAAACGTGACAGTGCATATCAATCATTTGTCTCTCCTTCCTAGCAGTAAAAGAGTATAAATTGATACTTCCTATTCCCCCTTAACACCATTGTAATTATAATAATAATGGCCCTTTTCAAGTTTATAATTGTTCAATATGACTCCTAAGACATTCGCCTTGGAAGTTTCTAGCAATCCCTTCGCCTTTTTAACGTCGTTTTTCTCGGTTTTTCCAGAACTAACGACTAAAATTGTTCCATCACATTTGTTTGAAAGAATTTGTGCGTCAGCAACTAAAAGAATTGGCGGTGCGTCGATAATAATAATGTCATACTTTGATTTCATTTCAGTGATAAGATCATCCATTGTACTTGATCCAAGGAGTTCGGCGGGATTGATTGGCATCGTCCCACAAGTGACAAGTTCCAGCCCTTTGAATTGGGTTCTTTTGATAACCTCATTTAGTCCCCCTTGTCTTTTTAAAACATGGGATAGACCAGGCGAAATTGTTGTTCTAAACGTATAATGTGTCGTTGGTTTTCTCATATCTGCATCGACTAACAATACTTTCTTTCCGGCTTGAGCGAAAACTATCGCGACATTTGCTGCCATTGTCGACTTTCCTTCCCCGGAAGAAGTAGAGGTAAAAAGAAGGGTTTTTATTTTTTTATCCGGCATTAAAAAAATAATATTCTCTCGGATCATTCGGAATTGCTCTAAAGAGAGAGACTTAGAGACATCTCTACCAACAAGTTTACGTGAAGCTGTTCGACTGTTCTTCTTTCTCTTTTTAAACATCCTACTATCCCCTTCTCCATATACGACCTAATACCCCTTTTATCCTATTGGGTTCCGTTTCCGCAATCGGACTTACAATCCCAATAACGGGAAGACCTAATAATTCTTCAATATCCTGCTCTGTTTTAACGGTCATATCCAAATAATTAAGGAGAAACGCCATTCCGACTCCAATCATTAATCCACTGACAGCCGCGATTGTCATATTCAGCAACGGATTTGGCTTTGCGGGTATTGGATTCTCGAGATAGACCGCCGGCGAGAGGACATACACATTATTAACGTTCAATAATAGTTGGATTTCCTCTTGGAGAACTTCTACAATCGTATTGGCTATATCTACCGATCTATAAGGTTCTTGATCGTTGACACTTATTTTAATAACTTGGGAATCTTGTGTAGTTTCTACTTTAATCTTTTTTTCAAGTAAAGCCGGAGTTGTATCCAGTTCCAAAATATCAATGACTTTCGAAAGAATTGCAGGGCTTTTGATAATGACGATATATGTATTTATAAGTTGAATATTCGTCTGAATGTCTTGAGCACTAACTTGGAATTGTTCTGTCTGCTTCTGATTTATAAGTATTTGTGTTGATGCTTTGTAAGTAGGGGTCAAGAAAAAGTAACTTATGACTCCAGTTATGGCCATTGCAAATAGGGCGGTACCGATAATGAATATAAACCGCTTTCTAACTACTTTGATCAAATCATGTAAGCTGATCGTTTCTTGCATAGGCTTACTCATCCCCTTTACAGCGAATTGTCACAGTTATCCAGATTTCTATAGTTCTTTAAATTTATTATTCTCAAGTCCTTCAATTCAAATCTATATATTTATCCTATGCAGTAACAAAATAATATAGTTCCAATATCATCACGCGGAAAAATCTATGATATTGAATTGACGCGCACAGTTATTATATGCAATCGAGCCCAATTCGGTTAAAACTCTCTTAGGAACTAAACACGAAAAAATTTTCCCAAGCACGAAAAAAGCACGAACCTTGATCGTTACAATCGAATCTTTGGAATGCTACTATAGTGAAGTGTGGATGTACTACGAGAAATTATGGATTGGAACATACCGGAGGGTTTGCTGAAATGATGACGCGAGAAAAATTAGAAGAAGGACAAATAATACTGTATGCAATAGTTATAATGGTTGCTGCCGGATTAGGTTTGTTCGCACCTGACTTCGCTGGTCGATTGGATACTACGATTACTGTAGTCATTGGTATATTGATGTATAGTATGTTTTCTCAAATTCCTTTTGCATCTTTGAAAAACCCATTTGAGAACCGCCGTTTTATTGGAGCTTTACTTACTGTTAACTATATGGCGGTGCCTATTGTCGTATGGCTATTAACCAAGTTATTACCGGATTATCCGCCATTATTGCTTGCCGTTTATTTAGTTTTGTTAACTCCTTGCATTGATTATGTTATTGTTTTTACGGCTCTCGGTCGGGGAAATGAAAAGTTATTGCTGATGGCGACTCCTATTCTTTTCGTCACCCAAATGATCCTACTACCTTTATATTTATCGTTGTTTATGGGAAGGAAAGCGGTAGGAATCGTGGAAGTGGGACCATTTCTTGAAGCATTTTTCGGGTTAATTGTCATCCCTTTAGGAATTGCAATAGTGATCCAGTTGTATTCAAAAAACGCAAGAATCGGAGCTAACATTATTGATTTCTCCTCATGGCTTCCAGTTCCTTTTATGGCTCTTACCTTACTTGTTATTGTAGCTTCACAAATAGGGAAACTTTATGTATACATAGATGTAATTAGTAAGGTGATTCCGATTTATATCGCTTTTATGATCATTATGCCTGTCATCTCTCGAATCATCGTAATGTTATTTAAGCTTGAGATTAAAACAGGACGCGCGCTAATTTTTAGCGGAGCTACTCGTAATTCACTTGTTGTCCTTCCTTTTGCATTGGCATTGCCTGATAATGTAAGTTCGTTAGTTGTAGCCCTAATTGTAACCCAAACAATTGTGGAGCTAATCGGTTCACTTATTTATATTCGCGTCATCCCAAATTTACTTTTGCGTGATAAAACGATATAGATACATATATTATAAAATGGAACCTTTCTGGAAATAGTTTCGATACTCCAGAAAAGTTCCATAGTTTTTTTATGCTGCTGCTTTACGGCAGGCGTCTGCACATTTCCGGCAAGCTTCAGCACAACGCTTACAATGTTCATGTTCATGCTTCGCACATTCTTCAGCACACTGTTCACACACATCTGCACAGAGATTTAAAATCTGATTTGTGAAAGGACTGTTCCGCGTGATCGCTTGTACAGCAAATGCGCAAATATCCGCACATTCACGGTCCAATCGGATACATTCAGCCATCATCTTGACGTCTTCTTCTTTTAAGCATGCGTCAAAACATGTATTGCATGCTTTTAGACATTCTTGAAT
This sequence comes from Sporosarcina sp. SAFN-015, assembly GCF_051966875.1. Taxonomy (GTDB): domain Bacteria; phylum Bacillota; class Bacilli; order Bacillales_A; family Planococcaceae; genus Sporosarcina. The sequence goes on from NZ_JBQCKP010000005.1 coordinate 92,822, forward strand.
TACTTTGAGACACTCCTCGTATTTCTTGTCCATGTTACTCCCTCCTTCTCTATTTACGGTCAGTTTTATTTTCCCTTAATTGAAATTTTAAATCGTATATATGAAAACAAATAATAAAACAGCCAGTGGTATCATTCACACTGGCTGTACTTTTGTAGTTTTATTCTTATCCAAATGCGACGTCTAATATCATCATTACAGCAAATCCAAGCATTAAACAAAGCGATGCTAGATCCTTATTGCCATTTTCCTGCGAACCTGGGATGACCTCTTCCACAACGACGAAGATCATTGCGCCCGCAGCAAAACTTAAGGCGAATGGAAGAAGTGGCTGCATCGTTGTCACTGCAAGTACACCAATCACAGCGGCTATCGGTTCAACCGCTCCTGAGAATTGTCCGTAAAAGAAACTTTTCCGGCGAGACATCCCGTCTCGGCGAAGCGGCATCGAAACAGCTGTCCCTTCTGGAAGGTTTTGAATCCCTATTCCAATTGCTAAAGCAATTGCAGCTGCCATTGTAGCGGACGGCATTCCAGCCGCTACTGCACCGAATGCTACACCAACCGCGAGACCTTCAGGTATATTATGCAAAGTGATGGCGAAGACAAGAAGTGTGCTTCGTCGCTTGCTGGCAGGATTTATGCCTTCTGCATCTTTCATGGAAGAGCTTGGATGCAAGTGAGGAATGATTTTATCCGCCACTCCTAGAAAAAGGCCACCCAATAAAAAGCCGACAACTGCAGGAAACCAAGATGGAAACGAACTATTAGCCTCGGCCATTTCGATAGCGGGCGCTAGCAACGACCAAAAGCTGGCCGCAATCATTACGCCGCCCGCAAATCCCAGCATACCATCCATTAACTTCTGGTTAACTTTCTTGGTCGTAAAGACCAAAGCAGCCCCGATAGCAGTCATCCCCCATGTGAACAATGTGGCGATCAATGCTTGATAGACTGGACTTAGCCCTAAAAAATAATCCATCATATCTATTCTCCTTACTTCTTACTGTCATATCGATAGTGCTATTATATGTCTAATGTTTCCCTTGTGCAACATTATAATTTCAAGTAGGTTTAATCGAAATAATATTATTCACGAAACATTGCGTGGTATGATGGAGGAATGGATGTACGCATGCCGCGATTACATCATGATGTTAAGGAGTGAAGAGCAGTGGACAACAAAGAACAACAAATCTTTGATTATTATTACAGAAAGTTTGCAGATAGGAAGTTTGACGAAAAAGATCTTTTAAGCTTTCTTCTATTTGTAAAAGATGATGCACAAGACAATAAAGTAATTAAAGAACTGGGAGATTTTATTGTACATAGAGAAAATTGTACGGGTCATGTGAAATCGTTCTTCGATGAGTGCAAGCAAATAATAAATAATCTAGGCAAAGGTAAAAAGCAAAAAATCGAGAATATGTTTTCCTTTAAAGAAATTCGGAATGGCTTCAATACATTATTCACTGAACAAGGTCTGGAAAAACTGCCTCCCGAAGTTATAAATGATTTCATCTTATGCATTATTTCATTGCTGCAAAACGTTAAATTGCTATCGGAAAGCGGAAAGAAGGAAGTTGGCCACTTAAGCTTTGCAGCTTCCAGTAAAGAATTGTTTTTAATGGGTAATATGAAAGTGTTGCATAAAGGGCGATTCATACCTGTAACTTTCCCGGTTTTATCTGTAAGAAACATGTACGAAAAAATTAAGCCGCAAGACGGAAGTGACACACCTTATCTATTTGACCATGCAACCATTGAAGTAATCAACAACGACGGTGAAATGATAATTACTTTTCCTGAACTGTAATTCTAACCGGTGCCTATGCACAAGCACGATGCCCAGGCACCGGTACAATTCGACTCGTTAATTTAGAAAGTTTTCGTCATGAAAACTTGAGATATTGGCGTATTTTCAAAACCGCTTTCAAGCAAATAGGAAACAACACGACCATTCCCTGTTAGGAAGTTATAAGTTGTGCGATTAATCGGTTGGTCATATTCCAAAGCGTGAGCAAGAAGTTTGTTGAAAGCATCTTTATTCCCATTTTCCTTCACTTGAAATAATGTAATGCTTTCCGCCTCAGTGTCAAACACACATTTTTTCCGTATGAGACAAGCTGCCTGTACTTCCCCATTCTTAGTAATTAGAACAGCTTCCCCACCTACTTTCGGAGTATTACTCGCATCCGTTTGCCAAGGGACAATAGTTGGAAATAAATCTGAGCCAATCGATTGGGCAGCCGGAATTCTTACCATTTCATAACCATCAAGATCCGGCAGTTGACTATTTAGAACCCCGTTTGCCCGTAAAAAGAGCAAATCATCCTCAACTTTGTAACCACATTTTTCATATAAAGAGATAGCTGGCTTGTTTTCAGAAAGCGCCTCTAACGTCGCTACAGAAACATTATTTTCCTTTAAGAGTTTTTCCGCTTCCTCCATCAAGGGAATCCCCAGCTTCCTCCCCCTGTATTCTGGAATAATACCTGTTCCACCATTCCAGGATATCTTTTGACCATCGACATCTCTTATCCCTTGGAGCACAAAACCGAATGGGACTGCTCCATCATACGCAACGATTGATTGTGCCGGAGAGAGTCCATCACTTCCGAAACGGCCAACGAAAGTATCAAACGGTAAATTCATTGGCATTACATAACCTTCAAACCCTCGGTTAAACAGAGCATGCGCTTCCTCAAAGGTCATAGCAGACATCAATTTATACGAAATACTCATGACTTGCCCTCACTTTACAATGATTAATTATTAAAAAGAAGTTAGGCACACTGGTTTCGAAGAAGGCATGAACCATCGATCCAACTGCTTAGCGTGCCAATTGTTCACTTCCACTTTTCCATATTCGGCTAGCTTTTCCAAGCTGACACAGCCCATCCACCAAGAACTTAAATCTGAAATCGAAATGCACAAGTCGACTTCTTCCATCGAATTGGACAATTTCTCTATGTTCCAACAATCTTCCGTAAATGTTAAACGGAAACTCCCGTTTTGCTCCTGAATAAATGAATCTTGAACAAATAAAGAAATCGAAACAGGTCCATCAGGCCGCTCTAGCGAATGAAAATTCGTTTGTTCCACAAACGATGTAATAGAGCTAATTCTATACATGAGCCCTGTACCAACCGTTCCGATTTCATGATAAACGCTCGGAATCAAACGATTGCTATCATTCTTCGGATCTTCAAGTTGATAGATGAGTGACTCATCTTGTGTTCGAACGTATACACGGTCTACTTGATCCTGTTGTGAATGGATCCACGTACACATATCAATGAAAGCGCTTGGTTTCGTCCATATCCATTCGAAAATATTCATTTCATGATGAAGAAAATGACTATCTTTCACCGGTTGTAATGTATAAGCGAGTGCACCGACTAACTCTTTTCCCTCATAAACTCCCGCATAATACGTAGCTTTTTTCTTAATTAAGTTCCGTTCATGCCAAGTCCGTTCGATCATGCCATGATGCATCGATACGAATTCATTGTATACGGCAACAATCTCTTCCTCATTGGCTGGTGACAACATGACAACTTTCTTTCGATCACCACTATTTGGAAAGCTTGCAGGCTTCAGTTTATATTGATAGCGTGTTGGTCCATAGCCGTATCCCATCTTTTGATAGAAAGACGTGCTAAAGGGATATAACGACACAATCCCGACATTTTCTTGTCTAGCAAGCTCGTGAAAATGCTGCAGCAACTGTTTCGCTATACCTTCTTTCTTATGGAAAAAATGAACGGCTACCGTGCCAATTCCCCAAATACGAATCATCTTTCCGTTTACATTTCCATTCAGATCATGCAGTTTATATAACCCTAACAACTCATTTTGTTCATTAAACAATCCGTAATACTTCAAGTTATTTTCTGATTCAATTTCGAGTGTCAGTCTCTCAATAAATCCTTTTTGAGCTTCCTCTCCCGATATTTGCATCCCTGGATAAGCCATCGTCACTAAAGAAGCAGCTTGTTCTAAATCGTTTGTATTTACTAAACGAATCACATCAATCCCCCCCTTCCAAAATTATAAGTGTTAAAATTATTTGAGTAAACCGCCATTAAAAAAGAGAACCCCCGACATTTTGGGAGTTACTCTTCTCTTGTCAGATGTAAAAAATCACTAACCGTCTCTACATATTCATTTTTAGGATAGCTTTTATATAAATCGCTCGCCAACCGAATAGGGTCGCCAAAAAAGTATCGCTCATATTGAGTTTGTCTCGTTCCAAATGAGCTCATTGTTAAATCCCACGCTAAACGAAAAATCTTTACCCGTTCCTCTGCCGTCTTCGTTGCTCCTTTAAGATAATGATCCAAGTCATTTCTAATACTAGAATGAAATGCATTTTCGGTTGGCAATGCAATCATTCCACTTGCTCCAATTAGTTGGATAATTTCAGTGAATCGAGGGTAGATTTTAGGAAAGATGTTTCCTGCTACTTGTAGCGGGAACATTTCTGGTCGCATATAACCCCATTCATCTACCTCCGCGTTATTCTCCGATTTCTCCAATAAGGCTTTCAACGTTTCCAGTCCTATGATGATTTCCGACATCTTTTCCTGTATATGTTGGTATCCACTAACATTAATTGTTTCGATCAAAAGCTCAGCAATCCCTAATACAAACTCTGTTTTCACAATTTGTCTGGTCACGACTTGGTGCTTTGCAAAGGAGTGGAATGAGCTTTGAAATGGGAATTCTTCAGCAACCTCTGCATTGTTGTAAAAAAACACTCTATTCCAAGGCACTACTACGTTGTCAAAGACAATGATCGAGTCCATCTCTTCAAACCGCGAGCTCAATGGATGGTTAAAGGAAGATTGACCTCCCAAGAATGTATCCCTGCAAATGAATTTTATTCCTTTCGTGTTAGAAGGAATAGAAAAAGCGAAAGCTTGATCTTCATCGAGTAAAAACTTACCAACACTAAATACTAAAACTTCATCTGTTAAGCCCCCTTGCGTTGCTAAAAGACGGGCCCCTTTAATGACAATTCCTTCTTCATTTGTTGCCACAACTTTTGCAGCGATTGGCTCATCGCTGTCTTCAATGTAAATTTGAGAACGGTTTACTTGAGGGGAAATAAATGTATGTGTAAATGATAAGTCATGTTCTCTAGCGTATTCATAAAAGGCTTGTAGATTATTCGGAAAACAATTTTCTTTATTTCTTAAAAAGTTAACTGAAGAAGCAAAACTCATTATAACCGTATTCAAATAATCTGGGCTTCTTCCCATGATTCCCTTAGAATACTTGGCCCAATGTTGCATCATCTTTCTTCTTCGGACTAAGTCCTCTTTCGTTTTCGGTTGCAAATAGGAAAGACCAATTGGTTCTCCAGATACCGGTGAAATAAATATCATCTCATCTTTAATTTGTGGATCATGCTGCAAATCATAAAGTGCTGCTTTTGAATGAATGAGCCCTTTAAATGCTGGGTGTTCCGAGAGCGGCCCTGCAATTTTTTCACCGTCGTACCAAACTTCATTATGTAGCTGATTTATTCGGTTAATATAATCTCTTCCATTAATAGCACCCATATTTCACTCCCCAATAATCGCTAGTTGGTCATTCAATCTACATATAATTTATGTGAATGGAGCCTGCTAATATTCCTTTTTCACCTATAGCGAATTGAAATTGTCGCTTCCATTTACCGGTTAATCAATGAAAAAAGCAACTACCCAAGAAATTGGGAGTTGCTTTTTTCACAGATGACTAGATTAATGAGGCAGAAATGCCAATTGATAAAAGAATAGAACCGCGAACACATAAACAAGCGGATGGACTACACGCCATTTCCCTGTTACGACCTTCAAAATCGGATATGAAATGAACCCTAATGCAATCCCCGTTGCGATGCTTGACGTGAGTGGCATGCTTAAAATGATGAGAAAAGCAGGGAATGCTTCGTCAATTTCATCCCATTTGATTTTCGCAATGGATCCCATCATTAAACTGCCGACGATGATCAATGCTGGAGCTGTAATGGAAGATAATCCTGAAACCGCACTAACAAGAGGTCCGAAAAACGCTGCAACGATAAATAGAATGGCAACCGTAACCGTAGTGAGTCCTGTTCTTCCACCTGCCGCGACACCTGCAGATGATTCGATATACGCACTCGTCGGTGTTGTTCCGAACATCGAGCCAGCCGTTGCTGCAACAGAGTCAGCGAGTAATGCTTGGCGAGCCCTTGGCATTTTATTGTCTTTCATTAAGCCGGCTTGTTGTGCAACACCGATCATCGTTCCTGTCGTATCGAAAATCGTTACCATTAGGAATGAAAAGACGACCGGGAACAGCATATGCTGCCATACATCTGTGAAGGCAGTGAACGGATTGGAAATGATGATCCCATCCGGAAGTGACGGCATTTGAACGAAACCTTGGTCAAACGATAAATGCCCTGTGAAAAAGGCAACGACTGCTGTAAGGATCATACCGAGGAACAATGCCCCATGCACTCTCAATGCCATCAAAATAAGCGTAACAGCTAGTCCGAGCAAGGCAAAAAGCACAGTTGGCGAATGTAGATCCCCGAGCGCTACAAGATTCGATGGATGGGAGACGATCATGCCAGCTTGTCTCATTCCGATAAAAGCGATAAATAAGCCAATCCCCGCGGTAATCCCATGCTTCAAGTTATCAGGAATCGCTTCAATCAACACTTTTCGGAAGGAGGTAAGCGATAAGATAACGAAAATGATGCCTGCAACGAACACAGCTGAGAACGCTGTTTCATACGTAATACCATTCGTTCCTACGACTGAATAGGCAAAATAAGCATTCATGCCCATTCCTGGTGCAATTGCAATCGGATAATTCGCTGCAAGCGCCATCCACAATGTCCCGATGACTGTCGCAATGATTGTAGCCGTAAACACTTGGTCAAACGGGACACCTGCATCTTTTAAAATGATTGGGTTAACAATTACTATATAGACCATCGTAAAAAAGGTCGTGAACCCTGCAAGGACTTCCGTTTTTACAGTTGTATTGTTTTCTTGTAATTTAAACAAAGAGATACTCCTCCAAAGACGAACATTATTTAATCCATTACATATATTATTCGTTTATAGAGGAATTGGCAAGTGTTTAATCTTAAAAGTTGGAGAAGTTTATTCACCGAGAAGCCATTCAATCAAATTTCTTTTTTAAATACATAGCTCACTTTGTCATAGCCCATTTTGTCTTCGTAGAATCGATGTGCATCGCTTCGTTGTAAACCCGATGATAAAGCGACACGTTCAAAGCCATTTTCTTTAGCCCATTCATGAACGACAGATAGAAGCTTCTCACCATATCCGTTTGAGCGCTTGTTCTTATCAGTAACTAAATCACATATCCAAATGAAACGTCCGTAGTATAAGGTGATCATTGGTTTAAAGCCGGTAACTGCAACGATTTCTCCATGATCGTAAAGTGCAAATAATCGATACATATCCTTTTCTTTCGCTTCCATCACAAGATCAATATACGTGTTTTCATTCAGATGGGTCCGTAGTTGATTCATTACAGGAAAAGCCTCAAGAATTTCTTCTTTGGAGTGAAGTTCTTTACTAGTTAATGTGTTCATTGTAATCTCCTTTTCAATAACTTCTTTACTTCCAACATAAACTGAACAAAACGTTACCCCTACTCCACTTGAATCGTGCTCATATAATGTAGTGAAAGGAGGGTTAACTGAATGGATCGATTGATTTTATTGATATTGGCTACTATTTTAGCCGGATTTGCATTAGTAAAGGTTCCCTTGGCAGGTACTTTTCTAGCAGGTTTAGAGCCCATCACTGACATTATAGGTATCGTAGCTATTTTAATTTTTTCCCTTTTCCTCATCTACAAAGGTTTAATGGCTCTACTGGGGAAACATTAATAAGGAGTGCAGACTCAGAAATCATTCTGAGTCTTTTTATTTTGCTGCTCACTAACATATTATTGTATTCCACAAACTCAAACTAATATCCTTTTCTAACTTACCGACCTAATTACTAAATGTAAAACTAGAATTTCTGATATTGTATAGTAGAAAAGAAATTCTTATCGCCCGGCTGTAACGGACAAGAGTAAATCTAAAGATGAAAGTTGGTATTTCATGAAAAACTATTGGAAATCAGTCATAGGAATGGTGACAGTAGTTGTTGCATTAGCCGCTTGCGGAAACTCATCGGATGAGTCACAATTTAACGATTCCTCTACTATTAACACAACAGAAAACACTACAGGCATCGACAAAGTTGATGCAGATAGTGAAGATAAAAATGGCACTATGAAAGAAAAATATTTACAAAAACTTGCTGATATTAACGAAGAAGTTGAAGAAATCCGAAATACATATTCCAATGATTCCTCTACTTACGCTATGAAAAAAGTTGAAGGAGATCGATATGATCTGTGGGATGGATTATTGAATGAAGTGTATGGCATCCTACAAGAACAACTTGCTACAGAAGAAATGAATCAATTGAGAGATGAACAACGAAACTGGATAACATATCGGGATGTTACTGCAAAGGAAGCTTCACTACAATACGAAGGAGGTACACAGGAACATTTGGAATATGTGGTTGTGTTAGCAAATCTGACAGAAGAGAGATGTTATGAATTGGTTGAGGATTATATGAAATATTGATCTGCTGGCCGTGTGTCAATCAACTTGAAACACCATAAAATATCATTTTTTTATGAGTCAGTTGCCGAATGTGAATGCTATTTTTTTCAGATAAAGGATTTGCAAACGACCGGACAGCAAACAACACCCATAAGTATTTAAATCACAAAAGATTCCCACCTTCGAACGAAAGTGGGAATCTTTTTTTGTTTATTTATTATCTCGAATTTCTTTCTGGATTTTACGAAGTGCTTTTTTCGATCCTCGCTCTATATCATGATTTAGTTTTCTAGTATTATAATCAATGAATAAAGTGTCTAAGTCATAGCCCTCTGGATACAACTCTTCAGCTTTTAACTCTAGTGACAAGCGTTTTTCGTTCACTTCAATAAATTGATTTTGATAATACACAGTAACGTTATAATAGTTGTCCTTTTCTTTATACACTATCCCAAAGTCATCGTGGTCAAGCAGTTTTACACGGTCTCCCTTTTGATAGTCAATATTTTTTTCAACTTTTCCAACCACTGTTTTCGGTCTAAGGATTTTGCTTTCATTTAACCGTTCCAAGCGATACTCTTTATTTTCCATATACTCCTCTGCTCTTTTTAAAACATTTTCCGGCACATTCATTTTTCTAGAGATCCATAAAGCATTACTGTCCCCAGACTGTCCGATGAGAAGTTTAAATAGCGGTTCTAACGTTTCATGATTGAATTGCATGGCGGCGTTCATAAAGTCACTATGCATTTCGGAAAAACGTTTTATTTCTCCATAATGCGTTGTAGCAACGGTAATACATCCTTTAAGATAAAACTCTTCTAAGAGGGAGATTGCTAATGCTGCTCCTTCATTTGGTTCAGTCCCATTTCCGATTTCGTCAAATAGTAGCAGGGTATTGTTGTTTACTGATCGAAGTATCTCAGACAAGTTTTTCATGTGAGAAGAGAACGTGCTAAGTGCATTTTCTAAACTCTGATTGTCACCAATATCTACAAACATGCGCTCAAATACTGCAATTTCAGTTTCTTTCGAAGCAGTAATATGGAACCCAGACATAGTTGCCAAAGTAACAAGGCCAATTGTCTTCAGCACAATTGTTTTTCCCCCGGCATTAGGTCCGGTTATGATTAAACTACGATAAGTGCTCCCAATCTGAAACTGAAGTGGTATAACATGACCCGATAGTAATGGATGCTTGCAATTAACTAATTTTATATACCCATAATCATTTATGTTTGGCTCAATTCCATCCACATGTTTGCTATATTTAGCTTTAGCAAAAATCATATCGTACTGAGAAATGAGCTCAATATTAATAGTAATGGCTTTAAGATTTTCAGTCACTAGACCTGTCAAAGTAGCTAGTATTTGATATTCCAACATTGCCTCTTCAGATTTTAATGTTGCTAGTTCTACACTTAATTTTTGCACTATACTAGGTTCCATAAAGACTGTCGAACCTTTAGATGATATTTCAATGATAGTTCCCTGTACTTGATTTTTGTATGAGGATTTTATTGGTATTGTATAGCGATCATTCTTGATACTAATTATGAACTCCTGAATATAATTTCTATTTACACTACTGTTTAGAAATTTATTTAATCGTTCTTTTATTTTTTGTTCAGTTGTTTGGATATGATGACGAACACGTTTGAGTTCTTTACTGGCGTTCGAGTCAATCTGATTATTTTTTATAGAAAGGTTGATTTCCTCTTCTAACTCCATGAATTCTGTCATGGAAATGGCATATGACGATAATATCGGAGCAAGAAATTCTTTACCGGACATGAAAACTTTTATTTTTCGGCAACCTCTTAAAAAATCGGAAATACTTAAAAGTTCTATTGGGGCTAAAATTATGCCTTTATCCAATTTATCAATTGTATGTTCAATGTTGGAAACCCCCATGAAAGGTACGTTTCCTCCTGCATCCAGAATGGCACGCGCTTCAGATGTTTCGGTTAATCGATGTTTGACTACTTTTAAGTTAGAACTGGGAATTAATTTGTCAAATAGTTGTTTGCCCAGTCCGCTAACGCAATAAGATTTTATAATCTCTTTTAGTTCGTTGTACTGTAATTTTTCAAAAGTACTTTCATTCATGTTTTCATTCTCCTCCATGTGATTATTAAATCAGCAATGAAGAAACCTAACGGCAAAATTTCAATGAGTTGGAGATAAATATAAAAAGCTGCGGTATCTACCGCAGCTTACATTTACAATGCAAAAGTAAAATACATAAATAAAACCATCTATAACGATAGTTCTAATCATGAAGTGATGCGCTTGTTTGTTTGTAAAGTATGGTAGGTGTCTTCATAAGTGGAAATAAGTCCACAACAAAATAAAGGGGGTGAATATAACTGAAATCCCCTGTTGTTAAAACTTCCTTATTTCCTATAATGTTTTCTTATTTAGAGACTACCGCACTCACAAAGTTCACCACTTATCAATTTATTTGATATGCTCATTGAAATCGACTTTACAGGTCTATTATACGTAGTGATGAGGAATATGTAAAGAATGTCAAATATCCCATAAAACGTTCTTACACAAGCGGGCACCACATCTTTTTCATAATCGCTACTACTTTATATCAAACCTACAACTACACAACTAAAAAGCTTAGTCACTCAACTGTAACACTCTTCGCCAAATTCCGTGGCTTATCTACGTCGCATCCACGATGAAGCGATGCATAATATGCAATCAGCTGCAGCGGAACAACAGTAATAATTGGTGTTAGTAACTCATGCACAGGCGGCAAGACGAAGCGATCACTTTCCTCTTCAATGCCTTCCATAGCAATGATGCAAGGATGCGCTCCACGAGCAACGACTTCTTTCACGTTGCCTCGAATATTGAGGCTGACGGATTTTTGAGTTGCTAAGGCGAAGACAGGTGTGCCTTCTTCAATAAGAGCGATTGTTCCATGTTTCAGTTCTCCGCCGGCAAAGCCTTCCGCCTGAATGTAGGAAATTTCTTTTAGTTTGAGTGCGCCTTCCAGGCTAACGTAGAAATCTAGGTTCCGGCCTAGGAAGAAGGCGTTGCGTGTCGTTTCAAGGTACTCCTTCGCAATCTGTTCCATATCATCCTTCGAGTCGACGAGCGTTTGGATGGCATTAGCGACGATGGATAGTTCCTGTCTCAAATCGAAATCAATTTCCCTGTTCAATTGTTTTGCAACAACATATGCAGTGACGGCGATCACTGCGACTTGGGCTGTGTACGCTTTCGTCGATGCGACCGCGATTTCTGGACCTGCATGAAGAAGCAATGTATGATCCGCTTCCCGTGACAACGTTGAGCCCGGAACGTTTGTCATTGTGATCGTCGGGTAGCCGAGCGCTTTGATTTTCACGAGCACTTGGCGGCTATCCGCTGTTTCCCCGGATTGGGTGATGAATAAAAATAACGGTTTCTTCGAAAGCAATGGCATATTGTAGCCGAATTCGCTTGAAATATGCACTTCGACTGGAATGCCTGCGAGCTTTTCGAAGTATTGCTTACCTATCAAGCCAGCGTGATAGCTCGTACCTGCTGCGATAATGTAGAGTCGATCGGCATCTTTAATTGCTTGGATGATTGCAGGGTCGATTGTAAGTTCTTCTTGATCATTCGTGTAAGCTGTTAAAATCTTGCGCATAACGCCTGGCTGCTCATCGATTTCTTTGAGCATATAGTGCGGGTATGTTCCTTTTTCGATATCGCTCATGTCGAGTTTCGCCGTATAAGGAGCCCGGTTGATTTCCGTACCGTCGAGTGTCATGATGTGGATGGCTTCTTTTGTCACTAGGACGACTTCTTCATCGTGGAGCTCGATGAACTGGTCAGTCAGTTGCAGCATCGCCATCGCATCGGACGCGACAACGTTAAAGCCTTCCCCGACGCCGACAAGCAACGGACTGCGATTTTTAGCAACATAGATTGTTCCTTGGTCTTCCGTATCTAACATGGCAATGGCGTAGGAACCGTGCAATAAGGATAACGTATGACGAAAAGCCTCTTCGGTTGTCATGCCATCTATTACGAACACTTCAACCAATTGTACGATTACTTCCGTATCAGTTTCCGATTTCATGTTCACGTTTTGCAAATATTGCTTTTGCAATTGTACATAGTTTTCAATGACGCCGTTATGTACAAGCGTAAAGCGTCCGGATTCGCTTTGGTGCGGGTGGGAATTCTTCCGATCGGGAATCCCATGTGTCGCCCATCTGGTATGGCCAATCCCTGTTTTGGATTCGATGGATGGATCAACTGCTTTTCGCAAATCCGCAATCCGTCCTTTTTCTTTGATGACTTCTACACCGTTCATTGTCAGAAGTCCAAGTCCTGCTGAATCGTATCCACGATATTCAAGTTTTTCGAGCCCTTTCAGTAAGAACTCTTTCGTATCCTGCTCTCCAATATAACCGACAATTCCACACATATTAATTTCCTCCTCATGAAGAAATGACAAAGTCCACCTCGGGATTCCGAAGTGTTTGCCTATTACTTGTTAGAATAGCCTTTTTACCTTGTTGTCCATACGATTGCTCGGATGTTTTGTAGGTAAAAGTTACAATCGGGCGTTTCGATCGGGAGGCATCCGCCGAATGTTTCGATACTCCTCCACCTCGTCTGCTGGGAATGTGGGACGTCCGATTTTCCCAGCACTGGCGCTTTCATTGGTTTCCGATTTTCCTGATTGCTCCCCTCCTTAACACGGGTCGTTCGACACCGATTTGTTAATCATACAAAACTCGCTATTTTATTGTCAAACCGTAGTGTCATGATTACGGTTTAAGCCCAACATGATGAATTCCAAAAGGTTACAGATGGGGTAGGTATAGATTTAATTGATGAAGGAGAGATTACCAAAGGCACCCTTCGAATGATTATAGGAATTATTGAACAATATTATCGAACTGTGACATTAACTTTTTATTTTTTCTTGATAGTCCGCAATTGCTGTTCCCGCATTATCCGAAGTATAATAATATAACTAGCCGATTGGAGGTGGAAAATGAATCTCATTTTATGGATGACTGTTTTGTCGGGTGCATTTATCGCAATATTCGCTAATAATAAAAAATGCAACAAGAAAAAATGTTGAACTTTTTCATGTCTACCTATTTATTGGTGGATTTAGGAACTATCCGCATGTTATAGATTCCTTTTTTAAGCCACACATCTTGTTTTCCCCTAATTAAATTCAATAGGGGTCTTTTTTGTTGGATAAAATACTTCCTCCTAGGTTTCTTATTAATTTTTATTGTCTCAATCTTTCTCGCTTATCTTCAGGTCTTTATTTATCTTCATGCAACAAATACATCCCTTTTTCACGCGAGTATTACTTTAGGAATTTTTTAATCAGTACCAATACGATAAAATGAATTACTCCGCCGACCATACCAAAGAGGAACATGAAGATCATCGAGAACAGACCATAAAAAATAACGCTAGCAATAAGACCCGCTATGCCACCTGAACATGCATATACTAACGCCTTTATCCAGTTCGGATGCTCCTTTAGTCGAGCTGAAAAATCGATGTAAACTGAAATAGGAAAGGCCCCAAATCCAAAGAATGGCCAAGAATATAAAGCTACAACTATGACGGTCGGGCCAAAACTCCAAGAGTCTTGAAAAGCGATCATCGAGTAGAGTGCCATGAAAATTCCAAAGAGGATGGGAGAAACGAAAATCGCCAGTAAATAGATAGAGACGCGGTCAAATATCGTTTTATAGCTTGTTTCCATTTTGAGTACTCCCCTCCTTTCTCATACACTTTTCTTTACTTTAGCCGTCCAATTCACCATAAATATACCCCCAAATATACATACACCACCGACTACAACATTCCACGCAATCATTTCATCAAGTAATAACCAGCCAGTAAGAACACCGAAAAATGGAGCTAAAAACAAAAATGCGCTTGTCTTACCGGGTTCTCCTGTTTGTAAAAGGTAAAACCATACGGCGAATTGCACTATGGAAGCCATGAGTGCTAGCCATAATAGGATGGTTATTGATATAGCGGTAATTTGAAATGAAGGTTCTTCCAGTAGAAAACTACCAACGAATAAAATCAAACCACCAAACAACATCTGATAAGCTGTTAACACCCAAGTATTAAATTGAACGCCCCACTTTTTAATGAGGAGAGTTCCAATGGCCCACGAAATGGCAGACAGAAAGCCAAAAAGGGTTCCAATTTTCAAGTCCACCTGTGCTCCAAGCGTTATCATTACACCAACAAAACCTAAAATAACGCCGAACCATTGGCGCCAACTATATTTCATTTTCATAAAAAGCGTTCCAAATATAACAACTAAAAGCGGGTTCATAAAGGTTAATATTGATGATTGCCCCGCTGTTATCGTCCGTAAACTGACGAAAATACATCCCATGACACCAGCCGTTTGAAAAAAACCGATCAACGCTATTTTTATCCAATCTGCCATCTGCTTTGGATGAGCGATTCGTAAACATTTTACAATTATTGACATAATGGCCCCAGCTATAAGGAAGCGCAATGCTACAAGCATGATCGGTGTAGCGTAAACCAATCCAATCTTTCCGATTGCGAAAGCTGACCCCATTAAAGATGTTGTTAATACGACTAAAAATCCAAAAAGCCATCTGTTCATTATTGTATTCCCCTTCAAAAAACCTATCTAATATAAAATAGTTACAAAGTTTGTAAAATTAGTATAACACGTAAACATTGTACGTAGAGATGATGTCATTGTATAAAAGATCCTTCTATCAAAAGTTGTGGTAAGTAGGAGTAGCGTTCACTATCTGTAGTACGAATCCCAATTAACAATGTATACTTTTAGAAAGGAGAAGTGATGTTGTCATGTGTTTGATTAATTTTCATTTTCAAGACCATCCGATCTACCGTTTGATTGTAGCTGCGAACCGTGATGAGTTTTACGAACGCCCTACTGCACCGGCGCATTTTTGGGAAGACAAGCCCTATTTGTTGGCAGGCAAGGATTTATCCCAAGGCGGAACATGGCTTGGCATTACGAAAAAAGGCCGGTTTGCTGCACTGACCAACTACAGAAATCCATCTGAGCAAAAGAAGAACGTTCGGTCGCGTGGTGAAATTGTGACTAATTTTCTCGATTCCGATTTGACTGCCGCTGAATTTCTGAAATCGTTGCAACGAAAGCAGGCGGAGTATGCGGGATTCAACGTAATCGTCGGTACTTCGGATGAGTTGTTCTATTACTCGAATATCGAAAATGAAGTGAAGGAGATTTCCCCCGGAACATATGGGCTATGTAACCATTTTATTGATACACCATGGCCAAAAGTCGTTAAGGGAAAAGCAGATCTCCGGGGACTTGTCGAACAGAAACGCGTCATACAGTCCAGTGAACTATTCGATATACTGCAACATGCCGAACCGTTTCCGGACGAACAACTTCCTGATACAGGTGTGGGAAAACAACTGGAACGTATTCTTTCTTCCCTATTCATTAAATCTGAAGGATATGGCACCCGCTCTTCGACAGCTCTTCTCATCGATAATGAGAATAACATCACTTTCGTCGAAAGGACATACCGGGACGGAGAGTTTGTGGAAGACCGAACGTTTAGTTTTTCCATTCAATAAATGACTCCGACGACGATAGAATAGAGCCCTTGTGCAATTAATGGAGCCTTTGACCGATTAATGGAGCCCTTGCTCGATTAATTGAGCCCTTATGCGATTTATGGAGCCCTTGCTCGATTAATTGAGCCCTTATGCGATTAATAGAGCCCTTGGCAGAATAATGGAGCCCTTGTGCGATTAATGGAGCCCTAATTCGATCATGCATACAAACTACTACTTTTTAAGAATGTATCAGTGCAATTGACCACAATAAATGATACTATTTGATGAGCAAAGGATTTTGCATGCAACAGGAGGATACAAAATGAGTAACGAAGATAATTTTTGGCTTGATCTACCAAAGCCGTTTTTTATATTAGCACCTATGGAAGATGTGACTGACGTAGTGTTTCGTCATGTCATCGCTGAAGCAGCACCACCTGATGTGTATTTCACGGAATTTACGAATACGGAAAGCTATTGCCATCCGAATGGGAGAGAAAGCGTTCGTGGCCGCTTAATGTTCACAGAAGATGAACAGCCGATTGTCGCGCATATTTGGGGCGATAAACCTGAGTATTTTAAACAAATGAGCATCGACATGAAGAAACTCGGTTTTAAAGGCATCGATCTCAATATGGGCTGCCCAGTGCAAAACGTTGCTGCAAACGGAAAAGGTGCGGGATTAATACGACGCCCCGAAGTTGCAGCGGAAATCATTCAAGCCGCTAAAGCTGGTGGATTGCCAGTCAGTGTAAAAACAAGACTTGGCTATATTGAAATCGACGAGTGGCACGAATGGTTACGGCATGTCTTGGAGCAAGACATTGCAAACCT
This sequence comes from Sporosarcina sp. SAFN-015, assembly GCF_051966875.1. Lineage (GTDB taxonomy): Bacteria > Bacillota > Bacilli > Bacillales_A > Planococcaceae > Sporosarcina. The sequence continues at coordinate 109,899 of NZ_JBQCKP010000005.1, forward strand.
GTCCATTCACCTTCGCACAAGAAAAGAAATGAGCAAAGTGGATGCACACTGGGAATTGATCCCGGCAATCAAAAAGTTACGGGATGAAATTGCGCCAAATACGTTGTTAACAATCAACGGCGATATTCCTGACCGTGCAACAGGACTAAAACTCGTGGAACAATACGGCGTTGACGGCGTTATGATCGGCCGCGGCGTTTTCACGAATCCATTTGCTTTCGAGAAAGAACCGAGAGAACATAGCGTGAAGGAATATCTCGATTTACTGTTATTGCAATTGGATTTACACGATAAATATTCAACAGAAGAAGAGCCGCGTCCATTCAAACCACTTCTCCGCTTTTTCAAAATTTATATTCGTGGATTTAGAGGCGCTGCTGAATTGAGGAATGAATTGATGAATACGAAAACGACAGATGAAGTACGTCGGTTAGTGAAGGAAGTTATGGATAACGAATTGGATTGAGGCAAGTTCAATTTAATTGCATATAAACTGATTAGCCCCATAAGTTGATATTCCCTCAACATATGGGGCGTTCCTTTTATATCGTTAGTTAGCTGTAAGTTCCTCTTCTGTTACCCACTTATGATTAGTTACTTTTTCACCGCCGGTAGTTGGCATATAGTCAATCATGTAAACTGTAGTTTTTTCAGCTGAATCAATTTCTGCTATCGCTCCTTTCATCCCTTTCATATGGTCTGCCTCTACGGTGACTTCAGTACCTGTCTCCAATTTTTTATCACCAGCATCCTTAATCTCTTCTTGGATTACCCATTTATGATCTTCCACTTTTTCTCCGCCAGTTACCGGAGTATATGAAATTACATAAGCTGTCGTATCATAAGCACCCACAACGGTCGCAACGGCCCCCTTCATCCCTTTCATATGATCAGCTTTAATGATGGCTTCACTTCCGACTTCATAGGTTGGATTTTCAGCCACTTTCAAGTTTGCAGGCACTTCACCTGAGCCGGAATGGTTCATCTCCATTTCCATATCTTCTTCTTGTTGCGGCTCATTATTAACGTCTGTACTATTCTCGTTGGTCGTTTTGTCCCCACATCCACTTAAACCGATAACCATCGCGAGACCTAGAAAAAATACATGCTTCTTCATTTGTCTACTACACCTCTGTTTTTTTCTAAATTAGTTATAAATGAAGCTATCGCAAGAAACCGTCTTACATTTCTCGAGATAGCTCCTCCAATGAAGTTTCATCAATATCGATTACGCTATTGCTTGACGGCATGCTTCAGCGCATTTATGGCAAGCCTCTGCACAGCGTTTACAATGATCCATGTCATGCTTATCACACTCTTCAGCACAACGGTTGCAGATTTCAGCACAAAGTTCTAAAACCTGATTCGTGAATGGGCTGTTACGCGTTATCGCTTGCGCGGCGAATGTACAAGCGTCGGCACATTCTCGGTCCAACCGAATACATTCAGCCATCATTTTTACATCTTCTTCGTTCAAGCATTCATCGAAACAACTATTGCATTCCTTAAGACATTCTAGAATCACCTTAATTGTTTCTGCGTATTTCGTATTCATAAACGCACCTCCTGAGATTTTCATTCGGTGTATTTTTTCCCTAGGGGTATTAATTTAAACGGAAATTGCATATCTCCTTATAAAATCCTTATTTCTCGTTTCATTATTGAAGTCTCTTGAAAAATAAAAAGAACCGTGAGAAGTATGGTGAATACTTCACGATTCCGTGTGAATGAAAAGTAAGTCATTAAGTTAGTTGCATCGTTGTAATACAAGTATTGTCGCCTTCAAAGGTAGAAATATTAGCATCAACCGTTTTCCCGTCATGTGTAATTTTCACTTTAAAATTTTTATCCCGCGGCAACCATAAATCGATAAACCCATTTTCTAGTGAGGTCATTGTTTCATCGACCACAACGTTGCCCTCTACATCTTGAATAAACACGTCGAAATCCTTTTTAACTAATTCACCTTGGCACCCTGTTAAACTGTGGATTCCACAAGGATGTGTAGTTGTAATGAATGGAGCAATAGAAACGAAGAATTCATTACTTGGCAAGTCATATGTCGTTTCTTTTCCTTTGTCTTTAACAATGAGTTCATGAGATGTAATGGACGCTGTTACATCATCTCCAAAATTCCCAACGCTATACTCATGTACTTTTTCTTTTATATCTTCAATTTCCTTTCTTTCGGACGAATCATTGCTACAAGCGACTAAAACAAGGCTTAGCAATAAACCGAATACAACGAGTACACTTTTTCTCATGAATGATGTCCCTCCCTTTCTATATTCAACATTTACTGTGCTACTCTATCAAAATTTGTCCCATCATTCCGTTGTCTTCATGTTCGAGAATATGACAATGGAACATATAAACACCCTTATGCTTAAATTGTATAGCTATTTTCACTTTCTCATCTGGTTTTACAGAAATGCTGTCCTTCCATCCTCGTTCATTTTCCGGTGGTGCTTCCCCATCTCTGGAGATGATTTTAAATTGTGCGCCGTGTATATGGAATGGATGGATCATGCCACCCATCATATCCGGTTTGTTATAAATCTCCCACACTTCCGTAACCCCTTGTTGCTGTGTAAAATCAATTCTTTCCGGATCAAATTTCTTCCCATTTATCGTTACCATCTTCATCATTCCAAAAAGCTCTATCTTCTTTGTGACGGGCAAGTCCATTTCTTCTTCTATCAATGAAAAATCATTCATCTCTCCTGGTATTCTGCTGACAGCACCACTTTGGTCAGAAACCTTGAAAGGTAAAAGAACTGACCCTTCCTCATTAATTAATGCTATTTCACCTTCCGAATTCATCTGAGAGAAATCAACAATAATTTCCGCTCTCTCTGAAGGCGTCAATGTCACCTTTTTCAACGTAACCGGTTCATTCAATAAACCGCCATCTGTCGCGATTTGAACGAACGGATCCCCAGAGCTCAATTTAAATGTGTAATTCCTGGCATTGGATCCATTTACTAAACGAAGACGCACCTTCTCTTTTTTTACAGTCAACTTGGGATTCAACGTCCCATTAATCAATAATGTATCGCCAATTGTTCCGTCTTCATTCTTTACTGCGGTGTAATTCAATTGTTTTTTATCATCAAATTTCCGATCTTGAAAAATTAAAGGGATATCATTTTCACCATATATACTCGGGAGTCCAATGCTTTTCGAATTATCATCTTCAATATAAATTAAACCGGCAAGCCCATTGTATACTTGTTCAGATGTTTTACCATGAGGGTGTGGATGAAACCATAAAGTCGCCGCCTCTTGGGCAACTTCAAATTCAATCACCTTTTCTTCACCCGGCTTTAGCGCATCGTGGGGACCGCCGTCCACATTCGCAGATACTTCCAGCCCGTGCCAATGGAAAGTGGTATCTTCGTCCAGCTCATTGATCGTTCTAATTTTAACTTTGTCCCCTTTTTCGAAACGGAGCATCGGCCCTAAAAACGATCCGTTGTATCCATACGTTTCCGTTTTAGTCCCGTCGAATATTTCGGTCTTTCCTTTTTGTGCTCGAACCGTGTATATAATCCCTTCCCCAGCATCCCGTTCAAGCATCGTAGGGATTTTCAATTCATTTTCCCCTGTCGAATCATGTAACATAACTACATCGTCATGACTCATATGTCCTTCCATCATATCACCCATAGAGGAATGATCCATGTCCTCCATATGTTGATTCATTGTCGAGTGATCCATTTCCTCGCCAAGCTGAGCGTTTTTACTACACCCACTGATGACTAATATACCGATTGCCGTTGCGGCAAGTTTTATCCTTAAACCCACCTCTTATTTCCCCTTTCGTTGATGATTACATTTTTCAGTATTTCAAGAATGTATGAAAAAATATGCATATGACAGTTGTTTCTACTAATGGTCGTAATTTATGCAAAGAATTAGCTTTCAGGGGCTACCTATCGTAAGGTAACACATAACATATATTTGGCTGCTGGAAATAATATTTTTGCAAGCCCATAACCACGTACTCCTTTTAGATATTACTTTCGTATTAGAACCCCATGAATCCGCCGAAAAATGGACTGAGCCATGCAATAATTAACGTCAATCCATCAAAGAACAGTAGAATTCCAAGTGCAATCATAATAACGCCACCGGTTTTCGTAATTGTTCGGCTATAATTTTGAATCCATTTAATACGAGTAATGAAAATGGAGAGTAGGAAAAACGGAATGGCGAATCCAAGAACATAGGCAAGCATATACCAGACGCCTGCACCCGGATTTTGGGAAGCAAGCATGAATACAGCTCCTGTAATAGGACCGGTACATGGCGTCCACCCCGCTGCAAACGCTAGTCCGATAAGAAATGTGCCAAAATAGCCAGCCGGTCGGTTTTTAAACTGCATTTTCTTTTCCTTCATTAGGAATTCCGGTGTAAACAGACCAATGATCATCAAACCAAAAAGAATGATGAAAATAGCACCGATTTGCCGAAGCAAATTCTGGTATTGAATAAAGAAAGTACCTACGAAAGAAGAGCTAAATCCAAGAAAGATAAAAATGATGGAAAAGCCAATTAAGAACAAAATCGTATGTATCACACCGCTTTTCCTTATTTTCACTTTATCCGATTTCAATTCATCCAAGGACATGCCTGTAATATAGGAAATGAAAGCCGGATACAGGGGTAGCGTACAAGGTGATATGAAGTTAAGAAGACCTGCACCAAATGCTAGAAATAAATTCAAATCAGTGAACAAATAGAAACACTCCTTACAGATAAACGCATTTTACGAGACCAATCGTTACATCCCCCAATACGTCAACGTATCAAAAAACCCGATCACCACTAGTAGCAATCCCGCCAAACGTTGAATGGCCCGGCCGATTTTCACACTTTTTTTCATGATTCGGCGATCTGTTTCAAATAGCCATATCATCAAGAATAGAAGGATAAGGGGAAACGATGTGGCAATCCCAAAGACAGCGGGGAGTATGAGTCCATAAGAGGTGGAGGAAATAATTGGCATGAGCCACACGAAAAACAGAACAAACATTGTCGGACAAAATGCAAGTGAAAAACTCACACCTAACAAAAAGGAACCTGCCTTCCATTCTCGAATCCGTACCGGAATATGTATCGTCATACGTTGAAAGATTCTCAGTTTCAATACGCCCAATAGAACAAGTCCAGTAAAAACAATAAGAGGGCCTATCGCTTTACGGAAAAGCGGAAAATATTCCGTCATCTTGGATTCAAATGCTTGACCGAACCCCCATGCCAAAAGACCAAAAGAGCTGAAAACGACAACCTTTCCTGCAATAAAAGCAAAAATTTCGAGCCAATCAGTCTTGAATTGAACAGTACGATTGCCGTATAGCGTGATAGCGCTTATATTCCCTGTCAATTGACATGGTGCAACAGCGCCAACCACCCCTAACAGTAATGCAAACATGAGCGGGAAATCTGCGTACGAATGAAGGATGCCTGTAATCGGCTCCGTGATGACCTGGCTAATTTTCGATAAAAACGTATACATTGAGGATCTCTCCTCCTATCGTTTATTCAGCAACTTATCTCACTCAATCCAAGATTCAAGAATCAGTTCCACTTATATCCAATTCCCCACACCGTTATTAGGAAGTCATTAATTGGGAAGCCTGCAACTTTTAGTTTTTCCCTTAAATTCCGTATATGCGAGTCCACCGTTCGAATATCCGTGAATGTGTTATAGTCCCACGCTGTACGTAAAAGCTGTTCACGTGTAAATGTCCTTTTCGGCTGAGTGATCAACGCCTCAATAATATAAAATTCTTTTAACGTCAATTGCACTTCCATGTTTTTGTAATGTAATGAATAAGAATCCCGATTCAAAATGAAATCTCCATACACTGTATTGCTGCTTTCAGCAACTTCGGTTGAAGCGCGGCGGAGTAATGCATTCACTCTCGCCACTAGCTCCCTTTCATCAAAAGGCTTTGTGATATAATCGTCCGCCCCAAATTCCAGGCCTTTCACGATGTCTACTTTATCTGCCCTTGCAGTGAGCATAATTACCGGAATGGTCGACAGTTCTCGTAACTTTTTGCACACTTCCCAACCATCCAGTTCAGGCATCATTACATCCAATAATACGAGATCGACATTTTCGTTCTTTACGATTTCAAGTCCTTTCTTTCCGGTATGCGCTTTTATACATTCGAATCCATGGGGTGCCAAAAATAACCCCAGTAAATCAAGCATTCTCTGTTCGTCATCTATTAGCAAAATCGTATGCATTTGTTCAACTCCTTACCGTTTTACATCCTAATTGTAAATTCGCTCCCTTTGCCCAACTCACTTTTCACTTCAATCAAACCGCCATGTGCTTCCACCAATTCCTTCGCAATAGCAAGTCCAAGCCCCGATCCTCCAAACGATCTCGAGCGGGATTTCTCCACTCTGAAAAGCTTCTCGAAAATCATATCGATTTGCTCTGCCGGGATTCCAATTCCTTCATCCGCAACTGTAATGACCGTTCGATTTTGTTCTTTGGAAATCCTAAACGTAACAGTAGTTTTTTCATTTGAATACTTTAACGCATTATCCAATAGATTCAGTACAACCTGTTCCAATCTCACCGGATCTGCATGAATTTGAAAATCCTCGTTGCATTTCAAGTCCAGATGTACATTCTTTAAAGCAAAAGAAGGTTGGACAAGGCGATAAATATCATCAGCGAATTTTCGCGCAGAAAAATCCGACTTTGAAATTAAAAATGTCAATTCATCCATTTTTGCTAAATCCATTAAATTTTTCATTAAATCTTTCATTCGATTTGATTCTTCCGCTATAATCTTTAAATAATGATTTCTCTCTTCTTCAGTCAGATCAGGTCTCATAGCCACTTTCAAATAACCAATTAAGTAGGTTAGAGGGGTGCTTAATTCATGTGAGATCGATGCAAGAAACTCATTTCGCTCCTTTTTCATCCTCTCCAAATCATTCGCCAGTCTCCGAATCGCAATCGATAATTCACCAAGCTCATCATTACCTCCAGCCGGAAGGCTAACATCGAATTTCCCATCGCTTAACTTCTCTGTCGCCTCCTTCATTCGAATTAAAGGCCGAGTAAGAAATTTGGACAAAATCGAATAGATGATAAACAGGATGACAATAATTGCTCCACCCGCTAAACCAAAATGAAGATTCAGCTTGCGCACCAGCTGTTCCAATGGTTCAGTGCTTTGAAACATCAACACATTCCCCGCATGCTTCTCGTCAATCATGTAGGGATGAGCGCTTATGATATATGGCGAATCTTCCCATTCTTGCTCTATAATCCGATCATCTTGAACAAATGAGTTAGGTGATAAAAATCGTGACGGAAGGAGATCTTCCAGCTTTCCATCCGAACTTCGAATGATTTCCCCGTTCTTGTCGGTAATGATAACTCCCCTGTCTCCTTCGGTTTCCATTAACACAATGTGCGTAATCGTTTCTTCAGAATAATAATCGATTAAGACGTTTCGGTGATTGGAGCCTGTTGCCAATAGGCGAGAATATTCTTCATCCACTCTTGTATGAACAATATTTTGGTGCAAATACATCATGAGAACTGTTTCAAGGACAAGGAAAGAAATGATAAAGTATGCAGCTAGTTTTTTCGAAATTTTATTCAATACAGTTTGTTCTCCTCTCCTCATGCAATTAGTATAGAAAATAATTATCAAAAAGGTATGCAGATGAAGGGATAATCCATGCATTCACATGAATTGATGACTTCTTTGTGTCTACACACGTTATTCAAATCTCTTTAGTATAGTAATTACTATTGAGGCATTTCAACATACGAGACGGAATAGGCATGAAACGAGTATGTATTATATTCACGGATTTAGAGGCGCTGCTGAATTGAGGAACGAATTGATGAATACGAAAACGACAGATGAAGTACGTCGGTTAGTGAAGGAAGTTTTGGAGAACGAGTTAGATTAAAAATCTACGAAGAAGGAGCCAATCATGCACTGACATGATCGGCTCCCTTTTAATTTTTCCATTCCTCGTCATTATGATGGGCAGAACACTTCATATTTGCTAACAATTGCCGATAAAAGAATGTATAAAGCAAAATCTATTACGAAGGAAGCTAGTGATTATGAGAGAGTTACAACTACATCACCTTAGAGCCATACTTACTGGGGCAGAAAAATGAAGATTACATCCTTATTACAAGAAGAAAAAAGAGCTACTGTTTTATTTATGTCCTTATTTTATATAGTCTTTTTTTTATATGATATTTTTTATTATAATCTGTTTCCGTTATTTCCATGGACGGCGAATGTGAAACCAGATGGAGTTTGGTATTTATTAAATTTCATTAAACATTTTATTATTATCTGTCTTATTCCTATTACGATCTATTTCTTCAAAAAAGGAGACCCCGGAAAGGTCAAATATATTGTCGTCATTACTTTTTTAGTTACGAACCTCATCACGGATATTTATTATTACTTTGGCAAAGCAGATTCTTATTCAAGTGGCAACCTAGTTGAGCTAGTTATTATAATGTTTTCGCCGATTTTCATTAACAAACGATTTTTTTATCTAGTTACATCAGGATTGATCTTAAAATACTTACTGGTAGGAGTATTCATACAGGACCCTGTCATATTATTCCCAGTTATTATTCTTATCATATTGGCAGGTATATCTTATATTCTCCTACACCGAATCTTAAGATACGTTACAGTATTAAAAACTTCTTATGACGAGCAATTAGCTGGTATGGTGAAAGGAGTCATCGCCACATTAGAACTCAAAGACCCTTATACACGTGGACATAGTGAGCGAGTGGCGGAGTATGCGATGAGTCTTGCAAAAGCAACAGGGAAAGTAAATGATTCTGAATTACATTCTTTTTATTATGCATGTCTATTGCATGATATCGGTAAAGTAAATATTCCTGACACTATTTTGGCGAAACATGGTAAACTTACAGAAGAAGAATATGAAGTTATTAAAACCCACCCTGTTGTAGGAGCTAAAGCAATTGAAGATGTAGAAGGAATTGGCGATAATCTTGCCGTCGTTTATCATCATCATGAAAGATGGGATGGCAAGGGTTATCCGGATGGGCTTGTGGGAGAAGAAACACCTTTAGTTGCTCGAATTACAGCTGTGGCAGATGCCTTTGATGCAATGACTTCTACTAGATCTTATCGACCAGCGCTTCCTTTTGAAGAAGCATATACACGAATCATTGACGGAAAAGGATCCCAGTTTGATCCTGAATTGGTGGAAGTTTTTAAACAAGTGTATCCAGATTGGATAACAATCTCTAAACAATATTTAAAAGACCATACACCAAAGGAGGGATGCAAACATGAAAATCCGTAAGCTTAAGAAAGTTAAAGTGACATGTTGGTGGTGCTTCTTAATTCCCAAAGTTTAAGGAATCCTACCAATAGGATGCTATCTGATAGCATCCTATTTTCATTTTAAAGGGAGGTGGAGCTAAGTTTGAAATTAACATTGCTAGCACAATTCACTTTATATCCTTTAACCATACAAAAAGATAAGAAGAATTATATCGTGGAAGAACCTGTTTCTGGTGACTTTTTTGAAATGCCAGTTATATGTATAGAAGCGATTGAAAGAATAAATAAAGGCCAGACATTAGGGGAAATCGAAAAAGAGCTGCAGAAGAAATATCCAAATGAAAACGTAGACATGATCGAATTTGGCGAACAGCTTATTGAATTAGGTCTTGTTGAAAAGATAGATGGGGAAAGTATCATTCAAAAAAAAGAAATTCAAGCTTCTGGTGGTTTTACATGGCTCCCCCCTTCTGTCGGACGTTTCTTTTTTAATGGGATAATGAATAAGATTTATGTCATTTTAGTATTGATCAATCTTTCGCTTATCATGTGGAACCCTGGATTATTCCCACATTATCAAGATATATTTATATTCGATTCGATGATGTTCAATATCATTACTTACATGCTGATTTCCCTCGTATTAATCTTCATCCATGAGTTTGGACATATTTTGGCTATAAGATCCTATAATTTACCCGCTGCATTAGGGATTGGGAACAGACTTATCTTTGTTGTTTTTGAAACAGACTTAACATCAGCATGGAGACTGGCGCCAAGGCAAAGAAATATCCTCTATTTTGCCGGTATGTCATTTGAACAAGTTTGTGTTTTAATCGCATTAACAATACAGCTTCTCTTTCCGGAAGGGAATGCAATTTTAATAGGGATACTTAGTATAGTCGTTTTTGATATTTTCATAAAAACAATCTATCAATGCTGTTTCTACATGAAAACTGACGTATATTACTTCGTTGAAAACATAACTGGATGTTATAACTTGATGGAAAGTGGGAGGCAATATTTAAGTAAATGGCTGCCATTTTTAAGAAGGTACTCTAGGGATGCCGAGACGTTCGATGGAGAGCAAAGAGTTGTACGTATGTACAGCGTATTTTATATCGGCGGGATTTTGTTATCACTTAGTCTACTTGTCTTTTACTTCCTGCCACAAGCCTATTATGCTTACTCACGAGTTCTTTCTAATCTATTTCATTCTTCGACTCCATCCGCTTTTTGGGATGCCATTGCTTTTCTTGGACAGACAGTATTGTTGTTAGGTCTATTTTTGTATTCGAAAAGAAAGGTATAAATTGAACGCACAGTTGCCATAATGTACACACAGGGAGCCAATCAAGGACTTATGATTGGCTTCTTTTTTACGGATTAATATGGTTTATCATTTTAAATTTATTACATAGCGCGCTTGGAAAATAATTCCGAAAAAATCCCTCAGTTAAAATTTTACGTGATATAAAACTACGTGATAAAATAAATTGAATTTAATTCCAAAAGGAAGTGGAAACCGTACAAGAAGGCCGTTATTACAAGTTACCTATTGCCCAAAAACGTATTTGTTTTAAAAACTAAACAGTTTAAGAGGTGTTCGAAGATGATAACGGATAATAAAGAGCAAACAATATTTAATCATGTTGGAAGCAAAATTATGACAGATAGAGAAATTGACATTGTCGCTAGATTAGAGGAGCCATTAGTAGTCGTTTTAGGAAATATTTTAAGTGACGAAGAATGCGATGAACTGATCAAATTGTCTTCAGATAGAATGAAACGCTCAAAGATTGGAACAACACGCGAAGAAAATGAGTTGAGAACAAGTAGCAGTATGTTTATCGAAGAAAGTGAAAACGAAATTGTGGAGAGAATCGAAAAGAGAATCTCAACGATTATGAACATACCTATTGAACATGGAGAAGGCCTTCAAATCCTACGGTATACTCCTGGTCAACAGTATAAGGCTCATTATGATTTCTTTTCATCAACAAGCAAAGTAACAAACAATAGAATTAGTACACTCGTTATGTATTTAAATGATGTTGAAGAAGGCGGAGAAACCTATTTCCCTAAACTGAACTTTTCAGTATCGCCTAAAAAAGGGACTGCAGTCTACTTCGAATACTTCTATAACGATCAAGATCTAAATGATTTAACTTTACACGGCGGTGCACCTGTTATCACTGGTGAAAAGTGGGTCGCAACGCAATGGATGAGGAAACAAAGAGTTAGGTAAATACAAAACCGTCCCGACAAATCATGTCAGGACGGTTATTTTTTTACATAAACATTCCGGCGATGGTACCACTCATCAAGTTGGCGAGCGTCCCAGCCAGAACCGCTTTCATACCAAGCTTAGCGACAACACCGCGTTGATTTTCCGCAAATGCGGTCATACTGGCTATCAAGATTCCAAGAGATCCCACATTGGCAAAGCCGCACAATGCAAATGTCATAATGGCTACCGTCTTGTCAGACAATGAATCGATCAAAGGCTGGAACGACGTGAAAGCTACCATTTCGTTTAATACAACCTTTTGGCCAAGCAAGTTACCTGCAGTTAATGCTTCCGACCAAGGGACTCCCATCACGAAAGCGAGTGGGGAGAAAATATAACCAAAAATCTGTTGGAGCGACAGCTTTGGATATCCGAACCATCCACCGATGCCTCCAAGTAAACCATTAAACAGAGCCATTATCGAAATGAAGGCGATTAGCATGGCGATAATAAGACCCGCCATCTTTAAACCTTCCATGGCACCTCTAGTAATCGCGTCAATTACACTCGGTTTTACTTCATCAGCTTCAGTCGCATTAGATTTCTCCGGATCCACTATATTCAATGGCGTTTCAGTTTGGGGGATCAAAATTTTTGCGAAAACGAGTCCAGCTGGCGCGGCCATGAAACTAGCAGCGAGCAAATAATTGATTGGAATACCAAGTGCTGCATATGCAAGGAGCGTACCGCCGGCAACGGAAGCCAATCCGCCAACCATGACCGCAAAAATTTCTGATCGTGTTAATGTTTTAATATAGGGCTTGATGATGACCGGTGCTTCTTGAACGCCTAAGAAAATATTTGAAGCAGCCGTCAGCGATTCAGCCTTACTTGTCCCAAGGAGCTTTGAAAGTCCTCCTCCGATAACACGGACAAAAAGTTGCATAATCCCGAAATGATACAATACAGAAATGAGTGCTGTTACAAATATAGCCATTGCAGCGACACGGATACCGAAAATGAAACCGGTAGGTTGGGAGGCATCCGCCAATCCACCGAAAACGAACATCAATCCTTCATTTCCGTAATGGATAATATTCCTGACCCCTTCCGATATTTTTTCAAGCACTATTCGGCCGACTGAGGATTTGAGCACGATATAACCAAACAGAATTTGCAAAAGAACCCCAATACCAACGATTCGATAGTTAATCTTCTTTTTATTTTCGGATAATAGAAATGCAATTGCCAAGATTACAAGACAGCCTAACAGGCCTACTAATATATTCATAATCCTTTCCCCCGTTCCAAACTAAACTCATTTACACTTTATGTGTAATCGGTTACACGTAATTTACCATATCATTTTATCGACTGTCAATGTGAATTTAAAAACATACCATTGACCAAGTTATGGATTGTTGTTATGTTGATGTAAACGATATCACAATTGAGGTGCTTTATGGCTACAATCAAAGACGTGAGCAAACTGGCCGGTGTCTCCGTGGCAACCGTCTCCCGTTTTCTGAACAAGAATGGATATGTTAGTAAAGAAGCGGCGCAAGCGATTACAGAGGTAATTGAAAAATTGAATTACAGACCAAATAATATTGCTAGGAGTTTAGCAGGGAAAAAGACAGCGACTGTCGCCCTAATGGTTCCAGATATCTTAAATCCATTTTTCCCTGAAATTGCCCGTGCGGTAGAAGATGCGGCACATGAAATCGGTTACACAGTCATGCTTTGCAATACGGATAATGATCCTGATAAGGAAGCAAAATACATCGAGACACTTATCCAGAAACAGATCGATGGCATTATCATCTCTTCTTATACAATTAAGCCAGATCAGGTGGCTAATCTGCAAAAGCACTCTATTCCCGTCGTTCTGATGGATAATGCTTTTCCAGGGCAGGATATCATTTCTCTTCTTGCTGATAATCGAGGCGGCGGCATATTAGCGACACAGTATCTTGTCGAGCAAGGTTGCCGGAAGATCGGACATATTTGCGGTCCAATGCATATCATCTCCTCTCGAGAACGCACTTTAGGATATGAGGAGGCTTATAAGCAGACAGGACAATTCATGCCAAGTCTCATTACTTACAGTGATTTCACAGTGAGGGGCGGTTACGATTCTATGAATGAGCTCCTTAACGCCCATCCCGATCTTGACGGCATTTTCGCCAGCAATGATTTGATGGCTGCAGGCGCTGTTAAAGCATTGATAGAACGAGGCATCAAAGTGCCAGAAGATGTGAAAGTCATCGGTTTTGACGGGATTCATATGGAAATGATGGTGCCGGAGCTATCGACTATTGCACAGCCCATTTATGAGATCGGTAAGACGGCAATGGAGTATGTCGTCGCGTTAATTAATAAAAAATCTATCGATGTAATGAGCAGACGCTTCCCAGTAAAATTGATGGAAAAACAATCAACAAAAAGATGAGTTCCTAATATGGAACTCACCTTTTTTTCAAACTTCCACTTTCTTCTTCGAAGATATTTCCATTATCAATGATAGCAAAACACCGACAAGCAGCCCATTGCTGATAATTGGCTGCACAAGAACAGGAAATACGCTGAATGCCACAGGTGTAAGAGTCATGACACTTAATCCTACAAGAGCAGGTATGGTCAGCCGGTATAAGGGAATCTCCTCTAGCGGCAACTGCCGAATATTTTTCACCGCATTGCCAAACAGCTGTAAATAAGCGACAAATAATACGGCATCCCCAATACTCGTCGGCATCATTGAGAAAAACGAACCGAGCATCGGTACGAGTCCCATCACAATAAAAAGACTTCCACCTATAATGAAGGGCAGTCGCTCGTAAATTCTCGTGCTCTCCAAAAAACCGATCGATGATGTATATGGCCCGTAGGGGATGAGGCCGAACAACCCTGCAATGATCGTATGAAAACCTGTCAGAATAAAAGAACTGCGATATTGGCGAGCTGAAGTCTTCGTCTTTAACAACTTTTCAATTGTTGTAATAGCTACCAATGAATTGGCCATATTAATCAGTCCGGCGAGAAAAGCGGTCAGGACAATACCGATGTCCATCCGGAATGCTCCCCAAGGTAAAAACGGGAGGAGCGTAGACGAACCACCGCTCACTTGTACACTTGTTGTAATTAAAAGGCTATGTGCAATCCAACCAACCATCATCCCAATCAAAATAGAATAATTCCCAAGTTTTCCGAATCCTTTCGTTGCAAGTACTAATACAAGAACTACAATTCCGATCGATAGCATGGCGATAGGTGCATTAATCTTCCCTTCCTCATCAATTCCAAGCATCCCTTTAAAGAACACCATGATCAGCTGGCAAGACAATAAAAACAGATATACCGTCAAGACGATAGGGTTGAAGAGCTTCTTCAAGGTACCCGCAAATCCGAATGCACCGAGAAGAATCGTCATTATTCCCGCGAGGATGATACCGAGCGCAAGACTGCCACCGACCTCTGCATAACTGAGTCCGACAGCAGGCGCTGATGCACATAGACTGAGCACCAATCCCCACCACACTCCTCCATGGCCTTCCATAAGAGGATACTTATGACCCAATACCGCCTGCAATATACTTGCTGCCCCTGTAACGATGAAGGATGTCCGGATAATGCCCGCTATTTCCATGTCAGGCAACTCAAATGCGGCACCTACAGACAACGGAACGACAACCGTATTGGCAAACATGAAAAACAGCCATTGCACCCCGGCTAGCGATAATGCCGGCTTCGATAAAGAGTTCATTCAATTTCCTTCTTTCTAAACGGAGAAGAGTCTGACACATTTCGTCAGACTCCAATCCAAAGCTTATCTACCTAATGTATCCACTAATGTCTCAATGAACCGGTCCCGATCCACTTCCACGCACACATTGACATTTGGCTCTTTCTTCAGCCAGCCTTTGAAATCACAAACCGTCTGTCCGTCACATAAGTCGCTTTTCGTTTCCACATCTACGTAGTGCAGTTCTGTACGTACGAGCGATTTGTCGAGAGCCACCCCTACAGCAAGCGGATCATGCATCGCGCATGCACGATTCCCAGTCAATTGAAAATGACGGTTCATGTAATGGGTAGTTGATTCTTGCACGAAGTCACGGACGGCACCTGCATTCATCCGCTCAATATCCGCTTCCGTCAAGAGTGTTTGCCGCGTTACGTCCAGACCGACAAGTGTAATTGGAATACCGGCATGAAGAACAATCTTTGCTGCCTCAGGATCGATAAAAATGTTATATTCCGCGGTAGGAGTTATATTGCCAGGTGAACTCACAGCTCCTCCCATGATGACTAGCTCCTTCACCCAATCTTTCAATCGTGGTTCTTTACGAATTGCAAGCGCCATATTTGTCATTGGTGCCAACAAAATGATTGTCAGCTCGCCCTTGTACTTTGCCGCCTGTTCAATAATGAAGTCAGGAGCGAACCCGTCTTCATTCACTACTATTTCCATCTCTTTCAACGCGCCGCCAATTCCGTCATTCCCATGGACGCTCACTTCAAAATGAGGATCTCTCAACAATGGACGGTTAGCGCCTTTAACGATAGCTACATCTTCCCTGCCAAGCAACTTCATCACTTTTGTCGTATTAACGGTCGCTTGCTCTAGTGAAGTATTGCCGTTCACTGTCGTAATGCCAACAATATCAGCTTGTCCACTTTGGACTGCCAAACAAAGACCGATAGCATCGTCTATTCCTGTATCCACATCGATAATTACTTTTTTCATGCTTCCTCTCCTCCTACCTTGTTTGTTTCGAGTAAGGCTGCAATACATTCTACTGCAGTCGCCATACCATATTTAAGTGCATCAAGATTAACGTGATATTTGGCGTTATGCCATGGGAAATTCTCTTTCTCCGTCGACCCAGTACCCCAATACATGAAGACGGACGGCACGTGGCTCGCGACAATCGAAAAATCGTCTCCGCTCATATATGGATGCTCTACTTCCACCACTTTATCATCGCCAAAAGCTGTTCGGATTGCATTGGAAACGACCTCTGTCATCTCTGGATCATTCCAACATGCCGGATACCCCCGGTTATATTCATATTCATACGTCCCACCCCAAAAAGAAGTCACCGACTGCAACAGCGCCTCGATCTGCTGTTCAATACGGTCCTGCGTTTCCTTCTTGATCGTGCGGACAGTTCCAGAAATGTCCACGCGATCACACATAACATTTGAAGTGAAACCACCGTTCACTGTTCCATATGTAATGACCGCAGGATCGAGCGGCGAGGTTTGACGGGACACAATATTCTGCGTTCCTGAAATGAATTGGCCCGCCATCGCTATAGCGTCGATCCCTTGCTGTGGCGCTGCCGCATGGCCACCTTTCCCGATCAGTGAAACAAATATTCTATCTGTATTTGCAAGCATATACCCCTTCTTCATTTCAAACTTTCCCGGTGTCAGAAATGGATTAGTGTGAAGGCAGATTGCCGCATCCACTTTCGGGTTTTCCAAAATTCCCTCATCGATCATTAATTTCGCTCCGCCAGGATGTACTTCCTCAGATGGCTGGAACATCACCTTCACAGTCCCTTTCCAGTCGGCTTCCCGCTCTTTCAATATAGTTAGAAGACCGAGCCCGACCGTTACATGTGCATCATGGCCACACGCATGCATGACACAAGACCGGGTGGATGCATAGTCAAGTCCTGTCTGTTCATCGATTGGAAGTGCGTCGATATCGCAGCGGATCAGAATAGTCTTTCCAAGCTCCGCTCCAGTCAATTCAGCACAAACCCCTGTCTTTGCCATCTTCCTATAAGAAATTCCGAGCCGTTCCAATTCTTTCACAATAAATGCTTGCGTTTCGTACTCCTCTTTACTAAGTTCTGGATGCTGATGTAAAAATGTATAAGTCTCCTTTAAATAGGACTCTAAGTTTTCTTCGATATAAGATAATGAAATATGCTCCATCCTACTGACCTCCTATCCTACAATTCATCCAGGAAAGGCATCCCTTCCTGGGCTCCAAATTTCGTCACAGCCTTGGCCGATGCATTTACTGAAAATGTAACCATGTCAGTAATCGACCATCCTTTTGTCACGCCAACCGCTAGCGCTCCATTAAACGAATCACCTGCTCCAGTTGTATCGACCAGCTCTACTTTGGGCGGTGGAACAACTTTCAATATACCGTTATCTAAATAGGCGCACCCTTCCGCTCCAAGTGTGACGAGAAGGGTTTGATCATGAACAGTTTGCCATTCATCCATTAGTGCCCTCAATTGATCGCGAGATGTAAAGGAATGTCCAGTCATCATTTCAAACTCTGTTTCATTCGGCGTCAAGAAATCGACCAATCCTAGCAGTTCAACAGGAAGAATCTGTGCGGGTGCTGGATTCAAAATTGTCGTTACGCCATTATATTTCGCCACTTGCAAGACTTTAGCAACGGTGGCAAGCGGAATTTCCAACTGTGTCACAAGCACATCTGCACTAGCAATCACTTGCTCAATCCGCTTATCGATCTTATCGGGAGTTATGGCAAAATTTGCGCCAGGCACGACAGTGATACAATTGTCGTGGTCGACGGAATAGATATTCGCAATCCCTGTCTGCACTTCGTCAATTGTTTCTACAAACTCCGTATCAACATCATTTTCCTTCAGCTGCGAGAGAAGACTACGACCAAACTCATCATTTCCAACTGCTCCAACCATTCGGACTTCACCGCCAAGTCGTGCCGCGGCGACTGCCTGATTGGCACCTTTTCCTCCAGGCAAATACGTAACCCGCTCGCCCAAAATTGTTTCTCCCATCTTCGGAAGCCGTTCCGCTGAAATGACGATATCCATGTTAATGCTGCCAACGACGACTATTTTCTTTTTCACCCAATCACCTATTTCATCCTTCATTCGGAAATCCATTAATGTGTAACCGATTACACATTTAGGATACCATACGTCAATCACCTCGGCAAATTGAATTTCGGGCATCCCCAAATTTAATACTCCAATCAATTTTTATAATTAATTGCACCGTTCCTATTGGCGATACATGATATGATTGGATATAGAATAATCAAATAATTAATCTAGTTTACAAAGGGGGCTGGATTTTCACATGTTCACAAAAGATCAAACGGTATTTGTACTTGTAGATGTTCAAGGCAAATTGGCTAGAATTGTGCATGACAGCGAGGAGTTAATCGATAATTTGAGGAAGCTGATCAGCTGTTTGCGGATTTTGAATGTGCCAATTATTTGGCTCGAACAGTATCCAGATGGTTTAGGGTCTACTGTAGAAGAAGTGGCGGAACAATTGGAAGGACTTACACCAATTCCTAAAATGACATTTAGCGCTTATAAAACTGAGGCATTTAGGAATGCACTGCTAACAACGCAAAAATCGCAAATCCTTATTGCGGGCATCGAAACGCATATTTGTGTTTACCAAACAGCTGCCGATCTCAAAGAATCGAATTATGATGTACAAATCGTTGAGGATGCCGTATCTTCCCGCACGTTGGCAAATAAACAACTTGGACTAGAAAAAATGGAGGCACTTGGCATTTTTGGAACAAGTGTAGAAATGGCTATTTATGAATTGCTAGAATCAGCGGATGCGAAAGAGTTTAAACAAATCTTAAAAATTATTAAGTAGCACATCTGAAGAAGTTGATTGTGTAATGTTTTACCATTGCATTATGAATAATATTGTCCTATAATTTATTCATTAATTTAATACTCCCATTCACCGATGGGATAGAGGCTGCTGCTCATAAGAGTAGGACGGACGAGATTCTCTGAGATTGTTGACTCCGTTTGAAAGGATGAGTTGCCGAAGTGTGGATAGATCATTGGCTATCCATGCTGGTGATGTTTTCGAATAGGAACATCATTGTCACGTTTTTAACGTGGAGAACTATCTTCGGAAGGATTTACGCATTTATCCAACAGCCGTCGATTTGCCTTGATGGCTGTTTTTTAATTTGGGTAAACTATGTAGATGTAACAACCTTCCGTCATAAAGAGGAGTGGACAACATGGAGAACAAGTTAACAACTACGAATACGCCTCAATTGAAAAGAACATTGAAAGCCCGTCACCTGATGATGATTTCTCTTGGAGGCTCGATTGGAACGGGGATTTTCTTGGCAAGTGGCGGAGCAATCCATGCTGCAGGGCCAGGAGGGGCATTGGTTGCGTATGCAGCTGTAGGGATCATGGTGTACTTCCTGATGACGAGCCTTGCGGAGATGGCCGCTTATATGCCTGTGGCAGGATCATTCAAAGAATATGCTACACGATTCGTCGATCCGGCATTCGGATTTGCAATCGGCTGGAATTACTGGTATAACTGGGCGATTACGATTGCTGCGGAACTGGCAGCGGTTGTATTGATCATGAAATTCTGGTTTCCTGATAGCCCTTCGTTCTTATGGAGCGGACTTGCCCTTCTGATCATGTTCGGCATCAACTATATGTCTGTTAAAGGTTTTGGCGAAACCGAATTCTGGTTTTCACTTATTAAAGTTGTAACGGTCATCATCTTCATCATTACCGGGTTTCTAATGATTTTTGGCATTATGGGCGGCGAAGCGATCGGCTTTTCGAACTTCACGTTTGGTGATGCACCGTTTAACGGAGGATTCTTTGCGATCCTTGGTATTTTCATGGCAGCAGGGTTTTCTTTCCAAGGTACGGAATTGCTTGGTGTCGCTGCCGGTGAAAGTGAAAATCCGGAAAAGACGATTCCCAAAGCGGTAAACTCTGTTTTTTGGCGCATCCTTCTTTTCTACATCTTTGCGATTTTCGTCATCGGGATGATAATTCCGTATACGGATGCACGATTATTGAGTGAGTCGGTTTCTGTCAGTCCGTTCACACTCGTATTTGAACGGGCCGGATTTGCATTTGCTGCTTCTGTCATGAACGCCATCATTTTGACTGCGGTCTTATCTGCTGGTAACTCGGGTATGTATGCATCTACCCGAATGCTTTGGGATTTGGCGCGTGATGGGAAAGCGCCAAAGTTCTTAGCGAAATTAGATAGAAGAGGCGTGCCGGTCAATGCGTTGATCGCTACGACATTAGTCGGTTCCCTTGCCTTCCTTTCCACTTTCTTCGGAGACGGTACGGTGTACGTCTGGTTGTTGAACGCATCAGGGATGGCTGGATTTGTTACATGGCTCGGAATTGCAATCAGTCACTACCGTTTCAGAAGGGCCTTTATTGCACAAGGCAGAAATCTCTCGGATCTTCCTTATCGCGCAAAATGGTTCCCATTCGGTCCTTTGTTAGCTCTGGTCCTATGTATTTTCATCATTGCCGGCCAAAACTTCCAAGCCTTTACTGGCGGTAACATCGATTGGAACGGCGCACTCGTTTCCTATATAGGTCTTCCTCTTTTCTTGATCGTTTGGCTAATTTATAAAGTTAAGTTCAAAACAAAGCTGATTCCATTAAAGGATTGCGACTTTGAAAGTAAATGATGATATGTAAAACAGCCGAATGAGTGAGGTATCCCCCTCTCCATTCGGCTGTTTTTTATATATTATGAATGGGTAATCGGCGAAAAAAAGAAGCATGCCCTCTCCATTAGGAGAGAACATGCTTCTTCAACTGCAATATGTCAATCGTTTAATTGTACATCTGCATCTTTAGTGTAGTTATACTGAGAAGGATCGACAGGTGTATATCCTTTTGGCGTATAAAATCTCAATAAGTCACCATTCACGACTTTATCGGAAAGCTCCAATTTATAATCCACTTCTTTTTTCAAAGCATTGGCACGCTCCATTTGACGCTCGTCCAGAGGCAAGCCTGTTTGATTATCATAAAACTTTTCATTGATTGAATCAATCGTCGGGCTGATAAAATCGCCATTTCGGAACGGGACGACTTCATTATGCTCTTCCGAGAATAAATCGGAACCGAATTGAACAAAGTCTTTCGTGTCAATTCCAAGCAAATGTAATAACGTCGGAAGAAGGTCTGTCTGGCCACCATACGTGTGGTTAATGCCACCTTTCATTCCAGGAACATGTATGAATAATGGAACGCGCTGCAAGTTCGCACTTTCATAAGGTGTAATGTCTTTCCCTATGATTTGGCCCATCGCTTTTTTATGATTCTCTGAAATACCATAATGGTCACCATACAGAACAATGACCGAGTTATCATATAAGCCTGTTTCCTTTAATCGAGTGAAGACTTTTTCAATTGCTTCATCTGTATACCGCGCAGTTTGGAAATAAGCGTCCACACTGGTGTCCCCAGTCTGTGCTTTATCGATGGTCACCAAGTCTTGGTTCATAGCATACGGATAGTGGTTTCCAACCGTAATGAATTTCGTATAAAAAGGTTGCGGCAATGAAGCGAGCATGCTTTCAGATTGTTCATAGAACGGTTTGTCCAATAATCCGTATTCGGCCATGTCGATAGGAGAACTCGTATCATAATAACTCGCATCGAAGAAATGGTCGAATCCAAATTCTTTGTAGATGGTATTTCGATTCCAGAAGCTTCCGTTATTCCCGTGGAAGACAGCAGATGTATACCCATAATCCTTTAAAATGCTTGGGGCGGCTTGGTACGTATTTTGTGCTTTCGTAATAAAAGCAGATCCTTGGGGCAATCCGAATATGGAGTTCTCCAACATGAATTCCGCATCGGACGTTTTACCTTGGCCCGTTTGATGGAAGAAGTTATCGAAATACGCTGTATTCTTATCTTTTGTTAATGAATTTAAAAACGGTGTAACTTCTTCCCCGTTCAATTTATAGTCAATCAAAAAGTTTTGGAATGATTCTAAATGCAAATAGATGACGTTCATTCCTTCGGCTGCACCAAAATAGGTTGGATTCGGTTCGGCGTAAGCAGATTGTGTATAGTTGATCACTTCTGTGAGATCACTGCTATCCGCCAAAGCTCTTTGTGATGACGCTGCCGCCGTTTCCACCGAGTCATAAATCGTGTAATTATACATCCCTAAATATTTCACAATATAGTTTCGATCAAAACCTCGAGTCAATAGTTGCGGACGGCTTGATTCAGCGAGTCCTAGATTAATAATAGAAATGACTAAGGCGACAGCAATAATCGCAGCCGCTTTTTTAGATCCTACCCGATTTGTCTCTTTTTGTACCTTACGTGAAAATCGAAGGTACATCATAACGAATACATCCACAAAGAACAAAACATCATAAGGTTTTAGCAAGGACAGAACACTTCCGCCCAAATCCCCGAAATTTTGCGTTTGCATAAGGGTAGGAATTGTAATGAAATCACTGAAGAAACGGTAATAGACGATATTTGCATATAATAGAATCGACATGAGAATGTACATGACGACGAGCGATGTATATTTTTTCTTTCCTTTAAACAAAAAAGAAATTCCTAGAAATAGCAATGCTGAACCGAGCGGATTTAGCAGTAAAAGGAATTGCTGAAGAGGTCCTTCTACCCCTAATTCAAACTGTGTAGCTTGAGCGATATATGTTTTCATCCATAACATTAAGACAGCTATTGCATATATTCCTAAAAAGTTGTGTAAAAGAAAATCTTTCATATTCCATTGTTTTCTCATGTAAACACCAACCTTTTACTTTTTTATTTTGCTTCTGATCTATGGAAAACATTATTTTAATGTAACTTTTTCTACAGGTAAAATATAATACTCCTCTTTAGCTTTTTCGTCAAGTTACTAAGATTTCCAAGATGAATCGAATAAGCGTTAAATGATGAAATAAAAAACAGCCGGATGAGAGAGGTTCCTCCTCTCCATACGGCTGTTTATGATGTGATAGAAAATGCTCCTCTTTCTTTTTTATAGCTGAATGACCAAAGGATTGCTAGGAACAAAAATACAATTGCCCCTCCCCAGTAAACGTAAGTGAATCCGTTTACTAACCCAAAAATCATGAAGCTAATAAAAGGACCTATAGATGCGCCAAGATCTTGAGCGATTGTATACGTTGTCAGAAATGAAACGACATTTGTGTTTTTTGAAACGTCCAAGGCAATTGCATCCACAATGGTTGTAAGTGATGTAGATGCAATCATCACTAAGAAAGTAAAGAAAATCATCACAGCGAGTGAAAGTTCATTGGAAATAATTCCAAACGTCAAGCCTCCAAAGATCAAGGATAGAACGAGTAAAGGCACTCTTCCTTTTGCTCCATCGGACCAAATCCCAAAACGTGCTCCTAAAAACGGTTCCCATATCCATCGTATCGATAAAATAATTCCCGTCAGGAAAGTAACACTCATTACTGATCCAAACAAGACGACATTCTCCCCATGGTTATGTTCAATCAATGAGCTTAGAGTTGAGATGAATACCCCTTGAATGAGCAGAGTGATACAGAAGCCAGTAAAAATAATCATTCCTCTGCCCTGTTTAAGTCTGTTAATAAATCGTTCGTTAACAATGACAGCCTTGTTATCCTGCACATTAGCCATCGAGGAAGTTGTATTCACATACATTAAAATCAAAGGAAGCCCTAACAGAGTAAGACAACCAAAAATAATCGAAACGGCACTTAACCCTATAATTGGCACAAGCAATCCACCTACTAACATACCAAATAAGCTGCCTAATCGATATAATCCGTTGTACAGACCAATTGATTTACCCCGATTGTCCTTGTTTGTATCAACGGCCAAAATGGATAAACCTCCGATTCTGAAAAATGACCAAGCAATTCCCCAAAGACTACGTAAAATTATCCACGCAATAAAACCGCTCAATAATCCGTAGCCTAACGTCGTGATGCTTCCTAATAGAATTGCGATAACTAATCCGGTCTTAAGGGAAATCTTATTATAAAGCCATCCAACAAGTGGGTTAAAAGGCAAACGGATAAAACGGTTAATGGATAGAAGCACACCAACTTGCCAAATGGAGTCAAGACCAGCCTCTTTCCAGTACAAAGGCAACGCAATATATAACATTGAATCTCCTAAAAGACTTAAAGCAGTCACCAATGCAACTATGATGCTGACAGGAAATTTACTTTCCCCTTTCGTTGATTCCGACAATGCAGATCACTCCTATTTGGACATTGGTTTTGATTTATGTAAGCCATATACTAGCGCGTAAAATCTGTAATCGAAGTGCTTTACGTTTTGACGACTTCATTTAATAACCTAATGTGCCTATCCCCACAGAATAGATTGCTCGGGGATAGGCACTACAAGTAGGGGCAAATGTCATTAGCACCCATCAGTTATTCAATTTGATATTCTTTCTCTCGCAGCAGTTTCAAGTAATAATTTCTCGATTTCATTATTTGGACCAACTTTGCATGTTCCGGAATCGAGATGTGCTGCCCATTCCCTTGTGTCATCCGCAGTGTCGCGAAGGGGACGAATCGAAAGCCCAGCCTCCACAGCATTAGATGCATCGACAATAAAAAAGCCTTGTGGAAACTGTTCCGAAATTGGCATCCACAATGGGAAACGATGCTTTGCATCCATCTCTACCTTTTCCACAATCGTATCAGGAATGGCGATTGTCTCAATTCCTTGTTCAGCAATTAATTCATCAATGAACGCTTCGAATGAAACGGGTTCAGAAGCAGCGTTAAAAGTCCCTGTTTTCTTCCCCTCAATCATGGTTACTATCCACTTTGCCAAATCACGAACATCAATCCATTGTACTTTCCTGTCTCCTCCCGGAATGGCAATTGGCCCTTCCTCTACAGTTCGCAAAGCCCAATATGTGAATCTATCCGTTGGATCATGCGGACCTACGATAATGCAAGGTCTAACAATTAGGGCCTTTTCGCCAAATCCATCCTTTACTTCATTTTCGCACATTACCTTTAGCGGACCGTACGTTGCACCCGTCACTTCGTCCGTGTTGACAGTATGTGTAAATATCGAGCCATTCTCATTTACATCGCCTTTTGAGTAATCATCATAAACTGAAATCGTTGAAATA
The DNA here is from genome assembly GCF_051966875.1 of Sporosarcina sp. SAFN-015. Lineage (GTDB taxonomy): Bacteria > Bacillota > Bacilli > Bacillales_A > Planococcaceae > Sporosarcina. Next base: position 135,393 of record NZ_JBQCKP010000005.1, read on the forward strand.
AATGTATAATGATCACTCTTTTCTTTCAGTGCCTCAATAACAGGTTTTACATCATTCGGCGTATAACCGCTTGTATCAATGACAGCATCCCAATGTTCGAGGGCAGCCTGATCCATATTTATGCGACGATCCCCAATAATGCGACGACACGCTGGAAATAAATCAGGATTTGTTTTTCCTCGATTGAATAGAACTACTTCATGTCCTTTTAGTAGTAATTGCTCAACAATATGACGACCGACAAACGATGTTCCGCCAATAACTAATAATTTCAATTGATAACCTCCCCATGTATTCTGAATAGAAATGGCATCTAACAAGTACTTGTTCTCTATTCCGCGGCACAATTCCTTCAACTTTCAAAAAAATGCTAGAAATTCTACACTTCAACAGCCACTTGCCAAAAATCGTTTATATTGTTGGAATACAGGAATAGTAGAAAAGAGTGATGAATATAGTTCGAGAAAGGAGGATTCGATGAAGTTAACTAGCAAACGAGTATGGTTGAATACAGTAATCGTTCTTACATACATCTTGATGATTGTCACTAATGTATTGGCGAACGTTTTACCCATTAACGGGCAAACAACGGGTGAAATTTCAGCGAAATACAGTAATTTATTTGCCCCTGCAGGCTTTACATTTTCAATCTGGAGCGTCATATATGTCTTATTAGGATTACATGTCTTATACCAACTCGGTTTCTTTCATAAAAAGCTAAAACCTTCTACAGCCCGTCTGTTAACACAAGTCGGCATCTACTTTTCAATTTCTTCAATTCTTAATACCCTTTGGATACTTGCATGGCATTATGAAAAACTATTCTTATCCGTCATCACTATGATCGGGCTGCTTCTTTGCCTAATCAACATCAACAAATTGACCGCAGAGGCTTCCCTCTCTTTAAAAGAGAGTTTTTTTATCAAACTTCCCTTTAGTGTCTATTTTGGCTGGATAACAGTTGCGACCATTGCCAACATTACAGCTTTCCTCGTCTCGATCAGATGGGATGGATTTGGGTTATCTGAAGTGACATGGACTATACTTATCCTGATTATCGGAACAATCATTAGTGTCACAACAATGCTTCGCTTACACAACCCTGCATATGGTTTGGCTGTATTATGGGCTTATTTCGGTATCTACTCTAAACATACATCAGAAACCGGATTCAACAACCAATACCCCACCATAATATGGACTGTCATTATTTGCATGATTGTTCTATCTCTCACGATCATCCTTGTCGCCGTGGGAAATCGAAGACAGCCCAAAACTAACGTGTAGTAACTATTACTTGAATGGTGTATGTCCCTCCTATGTGGAATTCTCTATCCCTTTGCACTACACGCTTCCTGCAGAAGGTGCGAAACGCACTAACAAAGAGTAACCAAAAGTATGTAAAAAAAGAACGAATGCAATATTGCATTCGTTCCTTTTATTTACTCGAAACCGCAAGTCGTATCGCCATCCGTACTGCTGTTGCAGGGTTCGCCGTTTGGTTTACATCACCTACAAAAAACAGATCTTTCTCGGGATAATAAAAAGCAAAGGAACCTGTCGAGCCCGAATGTCCGATCAATTCCCCCTTACCAGTAAAAAGCATTGTAAATCCACCTAATGGGATTCTCATATAGCCGCCACCATATTGAATGGGATAAAAGCTGATTTGTAACTTCTTATACATCTCCAATTGGTTGAAGATTTCTTGATTAAATAAATCTCCTCCAAAAAACGCTTTAATAAAGACCATCATTTCGCGGGCAGTGGTAATTGCCCCTCCACTCGCTCGACAGCTTTTAATGTATTTCGGAAGGGAAAGCGCATTATTTTTAAAATAAATACTGGGAATAAAATCATCCTCATCTATAGGTAAATATGTTTTCTCAAGCTTCAATGGTTCAAAAATGAAAGATTTATAGACATCTTCCAATGAAGAATTCGTAAGGGACTCAATAATCTGGCCTAAAATATCAAAATTGATATCCGCATAATGTGATCTATTTAATGTGTCAGGTGCAAAGTGTGGTTTCATCTCTTTCGTAAACGCTATTATTTCGTCAATTGTGATGTTCATATCTTCCTGAAGTACACGTTTTCGAAGATTATTTTTACCTTCTTCAGATACATCCGGTAACCCGCTTGTCTGAAACAGCAAATGAGCGATGGTCAATTTTGCGGTATACTCCTGTCCTTTATAGAGATGGAGCCCACTAAGTTTCTCTTTATCAAAAAAACGTGTCACTTTATCATCTAATGAGAGTTTCCCTTGCTCCAGCAAAATTAAAATGCATGTAGTTGTAAACAGCTTCGTAATACTTGCCATGAGCAATGGCGCATCTATGCTCTTGCCCCCATACTCATTTTTGTATGAAAAATCCCCATTTCCATTTTGGATAAATAGTACAGACTCATGTATATGCTTTGATTTCACGACTCGGCTAAAGATCTCATCGTATTTTTTAGTCACCATCAGTTCCTAACCTCCCTTCTTGCAGACTATTTGATTATATTAGTTGATGTCTATTTGCATGCAGGAAAAGAGGCTTCCCAAAAGTTTAACTAACTAAATGAGAAGCCTTCAATTGTGTTGGACAATGGACCGTCGAAGTACGCCACAAGTCTATTTAGTGAAATGAAAGACTTGCTTGCCACAACAATCGGAGACACAAAAATGGCACGTGAATTCTACGGAATTCATAGGGCCGTATCTGGACGTATATTGAATGTTGATATGTGGAATTGGAAAGGGTTGATTATACTGAAAAACCAACGGAATTTCTGGGGCTATAGACGGAATCCAAAGGGCAGCGTTATTGAATCGCTCCCCTTTTCATGATCTTTTATTATGTTAGCCCTAAATGTCTACGTAATGTATGTCCTTCATAATATTTTTTGAAAAGACCTCTCTTTTGCAGCTCCGGTACTATGAATTCAACAAAGTCTTCTAAACTACTCGGCAATGTGGGAGGCATAAGATTAAATCCATCGGCTACCCCTGCTTTAAACCAAAGCTCCATCTGATCGACAATCTCTTCAGGTGTGCCGATGAGCGTGAAATGTCCTCCACCAGCATTTAGATACCCCAATAATTCCCTTACTGTTGGGTTTGTATCATGAATAATTTCTATTATCGTCTCATATCGGCCGACCGGTCCAGTAAATTCCTCCACAGGCGGCAATGGTGGAACCTTTTCATCAAGTGCCCAATTGGAGCAGTCTTGCCGAATAAAAATGCTCAGCTGTTTTAATGCCGTGTCAATAGGTAACTGTACATCTAATGCCGCTTTCTTGGCTAAAGCCTCTTCACGACTCTTGCCGACATAGGTGACTAAGCCCGGAAACACTTTAATATATCTGTTGCTATTCTCGCTTTGTTTCATTTGCTCATTGATTTTTTCTCGAAACCTTTTTGCTTGCTTGAAGTTCCACGACACTGAGTAAACTGCATCTGCATGCTTTGCAGCTAATGCAATGCCTTGCTTGGACGCCCCTGCCTGCATTGCGACCGGTTTACCTTGAGGACTTTTCGGCGTAGTGGACGGACCACACACTTTAAAGTAGGTACCTTCGTGATGAAATGGCGTGATGTGTGAAGGATCGATCAATTTTTTCTCTTCACGTTCATGCAGAAACGCTTTGCTATCCCATGAAAGAAATAAATGATTCATTAAAGTAGCAAATTCATCTGCTTTTTCATAGCGTTCATCATGAGACGGCAGCTTATCCATACTATGATTTTGTGCTTCAACATCAGTCATTGAAGTAACAAGATTCCAACCTACACGACCTTTTGTAAGATGGTCTAAACTTAAAAGCTGTCGTGAAGCTGTAAAAGGATTCGAAAAAGTACTTGATATCGTTGGAACTAATCCCACATGGTCTGTCACTTGGGATATGGCTGTTAAATTGATGAGCGGGTCAAACCAAAACGCCGGCATATCACTGCAATCTTTGCCTACAAAAGATTGATTATCTGCAAAGAATACGACGTCAAATAGGCCCTTTTCCGCCAACTTGGCTAAGTTTTGATAATAGGTAATATCACCAATCCGTTCAACACTTGAGTCAGGCATAAGCCACGCAGCTTGGTGGTGTCCGCAGCCATACAGCAAAACACCTAAGTTTAGTTGTTTTGCGTTCATTTCAACCATTTTTCACTCCCCCATTTGTCAGTTCATTGTTAAACCGCCATCGACTGTGATATTCTGCCCTGTAATACCGCTTGCATTGTCTGAAGACAAATATGCGACCATATTCGCTACTTCTTGTGGCGTGGTGACCTTCTTCAGTGGCGTAGAACTTGCAATCAAATCGAATACTTCCGGCGTTGTAACAGCACTGGCGTTAGTTGTTTTCAATAAGCCTCCTGAAACGACATTCGCTTTTATGCCATATGCTCCTAACTCGGCAGCAATATTACGTGTAAAACCGATCAATCCGGCTTTCGCTGTTGTATATTCATGATAAGGAACGACAGGATTCTGAAATAGATTCGTCCCTATATTGATAATACTTCCATTTTGTCGTTCAATAAATTGAGGTATGACACTTTGAATTACGTTATATGCTGCTTTTAAAGTACCATCCAACTGTCTTTGATAGTCATCCCAAGTTAGTTCTGCGAAAGGTTTCTGCTTGATTGGATCAAATTTGAAATCGATTAATGCATTATTCACCACAACATCAATTTGCCCAAAATAGTCAGTTGCCTCTTCTACCATACGATCCACTTCTGTTCGATTGGTTACATCAGCTTGAATGGCAATCGCATACTCCTTTCCAATCTCGGAAACAATCTTGTCGGCTGCCTCTTTGCTCTTATTGTAATTGACGACTACCCGAAATCCTTGGCTTGCCAATGTTCTTACGATCGTTGCCCCTAGTCCTTGACTACTTCCTGTTACCAATACGACTTTACTCATCCTAACCACTCCTGTTCTTATACGTTTTGAATCGGTAAATGGCAGCTAATAAAAAAACGCAACCTTCCAAAAGGAAAGTTGCGTAAAACTATGACGACACACCAAAAAGAAGACAGAGTCATCCCTCTTCGTATGTCCGAGAGTTTACACTTTCCTACGCTAGTTTCAGCTAGATCAGGTTCAAAGGGTTTGAGTCTCTACTCATCTCAGTTAAATAACACCCCTAGTGCATACTATTAAGTTTTTAAAGTTTTTATAAAAGATCATGCTGCCATTTATAATATTTCTATTAGTTTGCACTTTAAACCATATCATATAGTATGATCTATTACAACTGGACCATTTATTTCCTTGGTGCTTGTCCGCCCTTGAGTAACAATGCTTTACTGCTCATGAACGAAATGACAGAGTGATAAATGTAAACCCGATATTTTTGTTTTTGATCCGATATTGACGCCAGTCAAATATCTTTGCCATAGAGACAATGATATACTTAGCGTCACACATTCTGTGTTGCCATCATCTTCAGATGGATGATTTATGCAGAGTAAATTTGTTTTCCGATAAACGCTTTTCTCCGATAGACGCTTAAGACTAAGCCTATTAGAAAGGCATTTATCAGCAATGGTGTAATCCCGTAACTAATAAACGGTAACGGCACGCCTGTTAGTGGTAAGAAGCCAAACACCATTAAAACAGAGTAAATACTCTGGCAACTGTATAATGTTCCTGCTGCGATAACGAGTAACTTACCATATGATTGTGGCATTGTAGTAACAAGCCACAAAATGCGTAGCGCAACAGCGAATATGATACCAATGACTGCGAGTCCTGCAACATAGCCATACGATTGAATAAGCTGTACCAAAGCATAATCAGTGTGGGCTTCAGGAATGTAGTGAAGCCTATCTGCCCCGAACCAGCCAGCCCGTGCAAGTGCTTCATTTAATTGGAGCATCATGTAGCCTGCTGAATCCGCATATAATTCAGGATGTAAAAAAGCTCTGATGCGTACTGTTTGATATGGCTCAAGTAAATAGTGATATGCATAAACACTAAATGCCGCTATCGCTAACCCCATTCCCCCTACTATTAAAAACACAATAAGCTTCGCTTTTCGGTTGAAATAGCTAAAGCTAAACAAAACGGCTACAACTCCCATATATAGTAGCGTTACAGAAAGACTTCCTATCATCATGAATAAGAATATTGGAAGTAGAAATAATCCAGTCAGTTTCCAACCTCTCCATTTGCGTTCAGTGAAAAATCCTGCAAAGGCTACTAATAACAACGGAAGCGCCATCCATGCCTGCAAACGAATTGGACCTATTTTATACATTGCTTCTCCATTAACAAAGATGTTGGGCATAGCCCAGAGAACGATTAATAACAACAGTGCCCCTCTATAAAAGAACATACTATAGCATTGCAGTTTACGATAATCAAAATACATGATGACGGCTATCCCTGCAACGGCTAGTATGATATGAAGGATTTTATTTTTAACAAAGTAATTCGTCATATCTACACCAAATCGATGGCTGAAATCTGTCGTTAAGATTGGTGTAATGCTTACAGCAATCAATAGCAACACTGCGCCAATTAGCCAGAAATCCCATTTTGGCCGGTGAATTTTGTCCATTGATTTTCCGAGCTGTGAAGCAGAGCCCATTTCCTCAATGGCTTTTTGCTCAGCTTCTATTGAAGAGTAGCCTGAATTCACCCAGGCTTGTTTGGATTTCGTCAGATGGTGGTGCAATTCTTCTTCTACATAGCTACGTGCCTCTTTTGAACGGATATAGCTTGTAACTTGCTGTAGAAACTCCTTAATCAACATTCATGCGCACCCCCCAAATTAGTTCCTTAAGAGATAGCTTTTCATGCGCATTGTCTTGCTGTAATCGCTTTTTCCCGAGCTTCGTTAATTGATAGTACTTCACACCACTTTCCCACCTTGCAGAAAGCCAACCGTGCTGCTCGGCTTCATGTAAAACCGAATAAATCATCCCTTCATTATGAACAATTTGCTCGACACCACGGACATGCAGCATTTGCGTTATTTCCGTGCCTGACTTTGATTCTGTGAGCATGGATAGTAATGTTTGTTGTAAGGATAATACTTGTAACTGTTTATGTATTTGCTGTCGATGTTTTGTTTTAAATTCTACTTTATTAAAGACAGTTTGATCGACTGCTTTTTTCAAATTTTTTAAGCGTTCTTCCACTCCTACTCACACTCCAATCGATTCTTCAATAATTGTTTTGCTTTACGCAATCTCGTTTTCACGGTACTTTTGTTTAGCTGCAGGACGTCTGCTATTTCCTTCATCGATTGTTCCTCGTAATAGCATAAATAGATGACTTCACGATATTTCAGCGGTAGTGCGAACACAGTACGTGCTAGTTCTTCATCTTCTTGTTGCCTAATAACTTGCTGCTCGACACAAACTCCACTTTTCACTTGTGCGATTCGATTATCTTCGGTCGCTTCTACATTTTTTGCATACCAGCTTTTCAAATAATCTTTTGTATGATTAATCGCAATGCGCCATAACCAAGTTTTCATTGAAGAATTAAACTGGAATGTCGGCAATGCCCTATAGCACTTTACAAAAATTTCTTGTGTTAAATCTTCCGCAACGGAGAGGTTATGTACGTATTGCATAACAAGCTGTAATATATCTTGACCATAATCAATCATGAGTTCATCAATGATCTTTTCATACGGTAGTAACTTCGTTTGTTCAATTGAATAGCTATCCACTTCATATCCCCCTTCATAACATTAGACGAGTGCCGATTGGCAGAAGTTTTTTTATTTGTAATATATAGCAGTCTATATGAACTTCTAATAATAGCGATAGACAGCCTTTGTATTTAGCATTACCGGGATAATTCTAGAATGGCGGGGTGCCGAAGAACACCAACTTTCCAACAGAGGAACCGACTTCTTGGGCGGAAAATCATATTGCCATTTCGGGGATTATGGGAATTGGTCGCGAGAAAAGCTATTCACTGTGCGGGGATCTCGGCAGTCCTTTTATGATTGAGGAATGGGGATATCCTGATATCGGTGTGGTGATCTGTGATTGCCCTTCAGCCGGTCATGATGTCGTCATGTTAGACTATCGGGCAAGCGGTTCAGATGGCGAACCTGCAGTTGTCCATGTCGATCAGGAAGATGATTATAAGATTACCTTCCTAGCCGCTAATTTCGAGGAGTTTATTAAAGGCTTAGTGAACGATGAACAATATGATACTTCTGAGGAAGATAAAATCGAGGCCATGGGGAAAGTAGCATACGGCAAATTTTCTCCTCTGCTGGAGGAGCTGTGCTCTCGGGTAATCGAATTGGAGCAGGTGGGACAGAAAATCCGCAGCATCTGTACACGGATTGTCGAAGAGAAAGGCCATTTTTCATTTCACGCAGACGAATTATCATATGTCATGTATGACGTACAGTTTTGGTTATATACGAGGGCAAATCCAGACACGAGCCGCGATCAATATGTAGCTGTTTATCCGAGCATCATCGTATTTGGTGATGAATTCGGCCAAGGCGGCTATGCCCCTTCCTTCATTACAGATTGGCTTGATATTCGCATGCAGGAAGGGCGGATTGTACAGGAGAACGGGATGATCCGGTTTACCGATTCCTATGCGGAGGAAGTTATTAATACGTTGCGAGAAGCTTAATCAGGTTCATGGAGAGCTCGCTTTAAAAGCGGGCTCTTACCATTCCGGCTTCTCCACGTACGACATTATTGCATGTTATTGCATTGTTACATAAATCCTTCCTCCGGTTCACCGACAGCAAATCCTAATACTTGTGTCGCTTCCAATTTAAATCTCTCTATCCAGGAATGCCAATCATCATTACTCATCCGCGCATAAAAAGATAATCCGCTTGGTTCAACGGAGGCCGTAATGAAAACATTATCTTCTTCACACCCGAACCAATAAGGAATTCCATCTTTATATCCTTTCCACCCCGGCATACTCTCATATATATTTTTCACTTTATCCCATACATTATCAGGTAGGTAATACCATATATTTAGATTGCAATTTTGAGAGTTGATGTCACTCATTTGCGTCTCTCCTTTAGTAGCCTTTTCCACCGGAACATGACGAAAAGTGTTCGCCCTAAATGCAGCTTGCAGAAAAAATAGTGGACAATGCGTGGTCATAATACTTACCTCTAAATAAATTCTTAGGTAAACAATGTTTCGATCCTTTATCCAACGATAGAGATGACCTGTCCATCTTGATCCTTAATGTACGTTTTAACGACTTGTATGATGAAGTCGTTAGTAGAAGACAAATGAATTTCTCCTTCTATTGGAAGAAGTTTATGCATTAGCTCGTTGACAACTGTTTCATCAAGACGTAAATGGACCGTGCCCTCAACTGTTTCGAATCCAGTCGTTGGAGCAAGCTCCAATGTGACGTTTGCCTCTTTACTTACTAATCTCAAATCTCTACCCTTCAGCAACCGGCCTTGCAACAACTTTCCAACCGTTTCAGCTTGCTTCGCTCCTACTGTGAGCACAGAAGGCTTCTTTTTGAACAACCCTTTCTTACCGGGTTCCCAAGTCAATTGATCCACAAATAAATAACCAGTGCTCGAACCGTCGCGGTCTATGCCGATTTGAACACTTTCCTGAACGGCAGGAACTTGAAGCATCGAAGTTCGGGATAAATCCGTAAGATAACCTGGAATCTGTCCTTTTCCAGCTTCTAGTAGACCAGCTGTATTCCATACTTTCATCGCCTCCAGCTCGTCCTCGGTGATCCCAACCATTTGAAGGAAATCAACGCGTCCGTTAGGCGTATGCAGTATACCTAGCTCTGGATCGGTGATAAAAGCAAGAGCGGTTAACTCCGTATCGGCTCCCAAGCAGATGGGACCATTCGCATCCAAATAATCACCTGAAGCAAAAACGTTGCCGCTGTTAAACACATAGCGCCCCATATTTTGAAGAAGGTTCAAAGCCCATGCAGGAGGCTCTTCCTCATCATCAGTGCGGGACACCCGAAACGAAAGCTCAAACCCGTAGCCGCTATACTCGGCATTTTCCGATTCCTTCTCATAAAGCTCGGAAAAGCCAAACGTAATAATATGCCAATGTGGAGAAGGTGTTTCCGCCTTATACGCGCTAAGGCCATCCAATGGGTCTTGTCCGCCAAGCAAATAAGGAATCGCAGTCCCATAATGCTTCGGTTCCTGATCCCCGTATAATTTCGTTGCCGCTTCTTCAATTGCATCCCAACCTGTTGTGTTCACTTCTTCCGCCATTTGTTTTCCTCCTATTTCTTCACTATGTACAGTCATGTTCTAAATTGGATAAACTGGTCCTACTTTATATATTTTCCATTTTCACAATCTATTTATTATACTAAAACTTGAAGAAAATAAATAAAGGCCTCATGTCCTAAATCAGCAGTTTTCCTATAGAGCATAAGTATCCAAATCGGAGTAGCTTGAATAGTGAAGCAGTCATCTATGTAACTGCGAACGATAAACCCCGAACTCTTCTCTTATTCAGAGACGATTCTGTTTCAATCCCCCATCCGAGGCAATCGCAAGTTCTGTACAGCGCTTTCCACTGCTATGTTTTACCCGCACCCTTCAGTGGAAAACTTGTAATAAACAGAGGGGGTTACGAATTGGAGATTTTTACGATCGGCCATTATTCACATTCAAAAGAAGAATTTATCGAGCTGCTCAAGCTTGCGAAGATTGAGCAGCTCGTCGATGTTCGGTCTTTTCCGGGCAGCCGTAAATTTCCTTGGTTCAAAAAAGAAACGATGGCGGAGTGGCTGCCAAATGCCAACATCGCGTACTGCCATATGCCTGATCTCGGCGGAAGGCGGCCCGCCTCCGACCTGGTCTCCCCTGTACTGAATGACGGTTGGCAGAATGCCTCGTTCCATAATTATGCGGATTACACACTGTCGCACTGCTTCCAGGAAGGCGTCGATGAACTGATGAAGCTGGCCAAATCGAAGAGGACTGCATACTGCTGCTCAGAGCGCCACCCCGCCCGCTGCCATCGCCTGCTCATCAGCAATTGGCTTGCTGCTCATGAGTGGGAAGTCACCCACATCATCCCGACAAAAGACGGCGGCGAACTGGTCGCACACGAACTTGGAAAATGGGGCGCCATGCCAATCATCGAGGAAAACGGGACGGTTGTGTACCCGAAATTGTGATGGTACAACGGGACAATGCCCTCTATCCTATCTCCCCAACATCAAATTGGCTCCCCAGTTTTTCATTGATGATAATGAAATCGATTTACTCCGATTTCAAGAAAAAACCAGTTCTGATCATTTTTAATCAGAACTGGTTTCCTTTGCATCGAAATCATGTAGATCCTTAAACAAGACCAACTTCTCAATATCCTTTTTTGCATTTTGCTTTATCATTCTTGTATCCACTTCTTCAATCGGTCAAGGCTATCTTCTATTTCTTTCCCCATCTCTTTTTCCCGTTTCTCCTTTTCTTTCTTTTTCCTTTCTTTCTCTCTTTCCTTCTTGGCTTTCTTCTCTCTTTTTTCCCGTTCTTTCTCTTTTTTCTTCTCCTGTTTCCTTTTCTCTTTTTCCGCTTTTTGTTCTTTCTCCCTCAACTTTTCTTTCTGTTTCTCAAGCTCTTTTTTATCTTTAGCGATTAACGGTAAATCAAATTCCTTCGTAGGATATTCACTCATTGACCTTAATAGGACTTGCCCGAAAATTGGTGGGGCTGTGAAACTACTAGTCGACGTTAAGTGATGTTCAGGATCGGTTTTATCATAGCCTAGCCAAACCGCACCTACGATGTCCGGTGTATAGCCGACGAACCAATGATCCTTCGATCCATCTACACCCGTGAATGGCAGCTGGGTGGTGCCTGTTTTACCGGCAACTTCCATCCCTGAAAGTTGAGCTTTCTTGGCCGTACCAACTTCGACAGCACCTTGCAGCATATAGGTCATTTGCTGAGCAACTTCCGCTTCTGTTACTTCTACTGATTGTTCACGCCATTTTCCAATGACTTTGCCTTCTGAATCTTTTATTTCTACAATAGCATGGGCTTCCATCATAACCCCATCATTCGCAAATGCAGAGAAAGCTTGAGCCATTCGCAGGGGTGAAGTTCCTTTGTGCAAGCCCCCTAATGCCAGGCCAAGATTATGGTCGTTTTCTTCCAATGGGATTCCGAAACGCTCTACGGTCCGCACGCCAATTTCAATTCCGATGTTATGTAGCAGCCAGACGGGAGGGATATTATACGATTGGGTGACTGCATCGTACATTGTCACTTGCCCTCTAAACTTATGATCGAAATTTTGCGGAGAATATCCATTAATGTTAATTGGTTCGTCAACGAGCAAATCCGAAATATGATAGCCTTGCTCCAATGCCGCAGTGTAGACAAGTGGTTTCAAGGATGATCCCGGTTGTCTAACGAGCTCGGTCGCATTATTAAAGCGTCCATACGTATATTCTCCTCTGCCCCCGATCAAGGCACTAATTCCACCCGTTTTAGGATTCAAGAAGACCGAACCGCTTTGAATGAGTTGATCCGGCTTGCTCTTCGGAAAATAACGATCATCCTGATACACTTCTTCAAGGGCATCTTGGATGACAGGATTTAACGCTGTATATATATGTAATCCTCCATACAGCACTTCGTTTTTCGAAATCTTGTACTTGTCGACCGCCTCGTCAATAATATAGTCAATATAATATGGATATTTCCCTTTATAATCCGTCATTGTTGAATCGGCTAACACAATTTCTTGTCCGACCGCTTCATCGAACTCTGCTTGACTAATATACTTTTCACTTTTCATTAACGATAAAACAATGTTGCGGCGTTCCACCGACTTTTCCATGTCTTTATAAGGAGATAAATGGGAAGGTGCTTTAATTAATCCCGCTAATGTAGCAGATTCACTTAACGTTAACTCGCTAACATCTTTTCCAAAATAGATTTGCGCAGCCCGTTGAACACCCCATGCTCCTTCGCCAAAGTAAATTTGATTCAAGTAGCGTTCCAGTATGTCATCTTTAGAATAAGTTCTCTCAATTTTCCTCGCGATAAGTAATTCTTTGAATTTACGAGAATATGTACGATCCTGGGTTAAAAATATATTTTTTGTTAGTTGCTGAGTGATCGTACTTCCACCAGCCACAACCTCACCTTTTAACAGGTTTTGAGTAAATGCCCGCGCAATCCCGAAATAATTAATTCCATGATGTTTATAAAACTGTTGATCCTCAACAGAAATTACTGCTTCTATCAACTCATTTGGTATTTGGTCTAGACGAACTCCTTCAATGTTGGAAATTGAAATTTTACTAACGATCTCTCCGTTTTGATCGTAAATAAACGTCGGTCTCGGTTCAGGTTCTTCTAGTTTACTCACATCACTTGATGAAATTAGGTGATTCACCATGACCAATCCACAAAGGACTACAAGTAGCAATACGAATAATAGTATTCGGAAAGGTTTCTTTATGTTTGACCATTTCTTCTCTCTATTCAATCGGTTCTGTTGCTGTTTATGTTCAATTCTTCCCATATGTATTCCACCTTCTTGATTGCCTTTCGGACAACAAGTTTAGCATATTGGGAAGAAGAAACCTAAATGAATTACTACATGAAAAATCTACCAACCCCTAACGCAGATTTGTCATGGAGAGCTTCTATTTGTATTTTTTCTATAGAAAAAAAGAAAAGAAGAGCAGCATTGGCTGCCCTTCTCCTTTACGCACTCTCTAACGGATTGATAGTATTCACATCTTATTCTCTACTTATAGTATACCATCATCTGCTGATCATTTATAGACTACTTTTCCCGCCATTACTGCCTTATACTGTACTACGCAAGTCAAAATGCAAAAGGGGGCAATTGTATGAATGACAATAAAAATAGCTTAGATCCAGGTCCGTTCTTTCATGGCACGAAAGCAAAACTGGAAATTGGAGATCTTCTTGAACCTTTACACTTCTCCAATTATCAGGATAAAAAATCTAACCATATCTATTTTACTGCAACATTAGAGGCTGCTAAATGGGGTGCTGAATTAGCAAAATCCAATGAAAAGGAGAGAATTTATATCGTGGAACCGTTAGGTGATTTTGAAAACGATCCGAACTTAACGGACAAGCGATTTCCCGGAAACCCCACACGCTCCTATCGGTCAACATCTCCATTGAAAATAGTAGCCGAATTAGGCTCATGGGAAAGACATTCCGATGAACAGATAAATCATATGCTTACATCTTTGCAAAAGTTAACTGAAGAAGGGAAAAATGTGATATACGATTAATGCTTCATTATCAAATATCGTCAGAGGAGGTAAACAATGTCCAGCACAAGCCAAAGAAAAATCATTTTGGATTTAGCAACGACACTAGATGGATTCATCGAAGGAAAAAACGGCGAGACAGATTGGTGCATTATGGATGCTGAAATGGGATTTACAGATTTCCTGCATCAGATTGACACCATTTTATACGGAAGAAAAAGTTATGATATGTGGGGAGAATTTAATCCACCAACGAATGCCGCTGATGATGAAAAAGAAATGTGGAGATTGGTCCACAGCAAAGATAAATATGTATTTTCCAAAAATGAAAACAGAACTGACAGCAAAACAATCTACATCAATAAAAACATTGCCGAAGAAGTGAATAAACTAAAAAACCAGCCTGGAAAGGATATCTGGTTATACGGTGGGGCAAGCCTTATTACAACCTTCATTGAGTTGGATCTTGTTGATGAGTTCAGGTTGTCTGTTCATCCAGTTGTTTTAGGTGAAGGAAAAGCATTGTTTACTGACATTAAAAAACAGCTAGATTTAAAATTAATTGAAACTAAAACTTTCTCTTCAGGTGTTGTTCAACTGATTTATCATAACAAACGCGATTAAATGAAAAATAGTTGGAGCATTAGTCAGATCGAATCTGACCTACTCTCCAACTTTTGTCTTTATATATTCTTAATATCCTCAATCAGTTGCTCAACATTTTCCTTTTTTGTCGCCCAGCTCGTACAAAATCTCACAACACTTTGTGTATCATCGACTTTCTCCCAATAGGAAAAAGAATACTTCTTGCTCAATTCATCCACCACGTCATTCGGCAAAATAGGAAACTGTTGATTTGTCTTGGAATCATATTTTAATGAAAACCCTTTTTCAACAAACGCCTCTCGAATCATCATCGCCAAGTCCACAGCATGCTTAGAAATCTCAAAGTATAAGCCACCTTCAAACAAGGTTTCAAACTGGATCCCTAACAAACGCCCCTTAGCGAGCATTCCTCCATTTTGTTTGATCATATACCGAAAGTCTTTTTTAAGATCATCATTTGTGATGACAACAGCTTCTCCAAACAACGCTCCAACTTTCGTTCCGCCGATATAGAACACATCACAAAGTCTTGCGATATCAATAAGAGATAGATCGTTGTCTTTTGCAGCGAGACCATATCCTAAACGAGCACCATCCATAAATAAGGGCAAACCACATTCCCGGCAAACCTTGCTTAATTCCTCCAATTCGGATTTACTATAAGTCGTCCCATTCTCGGAAGGATGAGATATGTAAACCAAACCTGGCTGCACCATATGTTCATGAGTGGCATCATTCCAATGAGTATCATATAACTCTTTTACTTGTGTTGCTGTAATCTTCCCATCATCACTCGGCAACGTAAGCACTTTATGTCCAGTCGCTTCAATTGCTCCCGTTTCATGTCCTGCAATATGACCCGTAATCGCAGAAACCGCTCCTTGATGCGGACGCAAGATGGAAGAAATAATTGTAGTATTTGCTTGTGTTCCGCCAACTAAGAAGTGTACATCTGCATTCTCCATATCACACGCTTTTCGAATATACCCTCTAGCCCTTTCACAATAGTCATCCACGCCATAGCCAGGTGTCTGTTCCTCATTGGTTTTCAGTAGCCGATTCAGAATTTGTATATGAGCACCTTCAGCATAATCACTTTCAAAACGTATCATTATAATCCTTCCTCCCTTGCAGTAATTTCGTGGCACTTAACATAAAAACCTATTTTTAGTATAGCTTCTCCTGAAAATAAAATTAAGTAAATCTTTGTCTTAGAGACAAAGATTTACTTAAAGTCACACTTTTTTGGAATGAATTCGGATTTGTTTGCGTGCCTGGCTATTCTAAGTTACAACTTCAAAATTCAAATTCACCATTTTTGAAATGAACTCTTGTTCAAAGCTATGAATATTACTTTTCTCAACATATACACTCAATTTTCTTTTGGCACGAGAACAGCCAACATAAAATAACTTATAAGCTAATAATGCCCCTTCTATTCTTCTTACTAATCTAATACATTTCAAAAAATTTGAAAGGTTTGGTTTCTCCTCGTATTTCGAGAATATATCAACAAAAAAAGCATTAAATAATTCTTCGTTATTAACAAGAACTTTTTTAATATTTAAGTAACACACCTCGCATTGTTTCTCAGAATTTTTATAATCGGCTGCTTTTATCTCAGATATTCTTTTCATTGTAGTTTCACTAAGTGCATTAATATTTTCATTAATTTCTTTCTGCATAGAAGTTAATTCAAGATAATCAAATAAATCTCTTGAAATTAAATCCAAAAAGAAATACATTTTTACATTTGGATTATTACCATCCGAGATCTTTAAAGCAACATTATCATAACCCTCACCTTTAACTGCGTGTTGGGTTGAGAATTCCGGACTTTTAGATTCTATATAACAGTGAATAAATTCTTCAAACTTCACTGAGTTAATTTTATTTTTAAATTCTTCATTTTCATCTATCTGACTAATAATCATATCGATATGTGATTTGTATATAATTTCATTTCCGCGCAAAAAATTCAACAATTCTTCGATTGTTAAATCCTTTTTTAATTCATTACTCAATTGATTTAGATACTGAGCTATTTTTATTTTATCTTTATGGTTCTTAATCTTCCATATTTCCTTATTTGAAAACTTGTAATTTCTAATTTCGCCAATTATTCGATTGTATTGTTTATTATCAAAGAGATCACTAATATTTGTTATAAATATTAAAAGAACAATTAAATCATCTGGATTATCCATGGACATATCTAATAATATCTCTTTCGTGTTGTGTTTATCGAATAATTTATACCTCTCATTATATGCAACATACAAATTATAGGCGCCTATTGCTTTAAACAAATCACTATTATATAAAACTAACTGTAAATTACCCTCACTTATTTCTGTACCTAAATCATCTACTATATACAGCTTTGGTTTCTCTTCATCCATAATTTTAGGGATTTGTTGATACGAAGAATCAAAGTATAGATTATTTAATAGCTTTACAATATTCCCTTGGGAGCGCCAATTAAACTTTAATGAGTAATTTCTAACAAAATTGTCTTCTATTATTGATTGAAATCCTTCGACTCTTTCATTATAGATTTGTTGCATTTCATCACCTAGAAGTATCAATTTTGTCTCACTACCTATACACGAATGATAAAACAGCTCCAAGACTTCTGATTGTGTATCCTGATATTCGTCTATAAAAATGTACGAATATCTCTGTGAGATTACTTTACTGAGTTTCGGGAACTCATGACATACTTTATTTGCAAATATTAATAAATCATCATGAGACAGTCTACCATATAGAACTGATGTGAATTGTGTCTCCCCATATTCTAATTCAGAGATATTTTCTTTAATAGTTTGTAGTGTTACCTCACAATCCTCCTCTAAATTAAATTTATCTTTAAATCTCTGTAATTTAATTCTATCTCTCTCATCATCACTTCCTAATAGACTTCTAATATCATTTTCATAAAACTCTACAAAATACTCGATAACTGGTTCGATTTTAAAAAAGGGTCTCATGAACTTACTGATAAATGAATGAATAGTACTTACTTCAACTTTGTCGTTGTCAATTTTTTCTATTAACTGATTGGCTGCTCTATTAGTATAAGTTATACATAGTATTCTTTTTTGAGGCGTTTGAAGAAGTTTGTTTACTGTTTTAGAAAGAGCAGTTGTTTTTCCACTACCAGCAGGAGCATTAACAAGAGTGAATTGTTTATTTATATTTAATCCTTCAACCAATTTAATCCCTCCTCGATATAATTAGGGATTGCTTCCTCAATACTTTCAGTTTCAATTAATGAATACATGAAATCCGTTTTGTTTTTTAATTTATCAATTCTATCTCTTAATGATGTTTCACTTTTACTAGTATTAGGTAATAATAGCTTATTATTATCAATTAATAATTGAAAATCAGCTTTGGAGATCTTGTCAAAAACGGTTTTGAAATTCAAGAGCTTGTTTAATATTGCATCTTCTAAGGTGCGTGCATACCCATCAAGGTCTGTTTGAAATTTCAAACAAACGCTAGTGTCCTCTAAGAACATACCACTTTTTTCGGTATTTTTTTTAAAGATATTAGCGATAATGGATTCTCCCGTAAATTTCTTGATAGTGTCATTAGTTGTGGAACGGTTAATTATATCCTTAGTAAGAACGTCCGTTTCCAAATTAATGTCTTCTTTTGAGTATTCATAGTCAATATCTGTGAAAATTAAAGTTTTAATCTCTAAATACTGTATTAAGTCTAAGTATTGATAGGCATATGCACCACCAACTTGAATATATGAAATATACTGAGTTGATAAGTCTTCAAAATCTTTAATATTTGAAATTAAATACTTAAATAATAATCTTTCTGCATCTCCTTCAAATAAAATTAATTTATCTGCAAAAACCATTTCAACCATATTGAACTGAAAGAACTTTTGATAAAACTCTTTATTTATTGTTGGGATATTTATAAAATGATTTAAGTCGTACACTTTTGATTCTGTATGCCCTTTAGATCTAAATACACGGATATTATTTAATCCAATTGTTTTTGTCATCTCACTCGAATGACTTGTGATTAACATTTGGAAAGGTACACTTTTCTCTTCATTTGCAACAATATCTTCTACTAAAACAATTGCTGTAGAAGTGCTTAAAGATTCCGCAGCCGCAGTAGCTACTTCTGCTTTTGACTTTGCTTTTGACTCTTCTTCAGATACTTCCACTCCTCCTATTATTTCTGTTGTTGCTGCTGCTTTTTGAACTTCTCCTTCTTCTACATCGCCTTCGACTTCTTCAACTTTTATTTCAGAGCCGTTCGCAATGATATTAATATATCTAATGAAAATATTTTCCATCTGGGGGTGAAGGTGTGCCTCAGGCTCTTCAAAAATTAGTAAATTCACTTTTCTAGGATCAATTTTTTCACTAAAAATTTGTGCTTCTAATAATAAATAGATCAGATTACTATAGCCAAGGCCTTGTTTTTGTTCCTTTACTTTTAAACCTTCATCTTGTTCAAAGTAAATATGTATAAAATCAAGGAGGACCTTTTCTATATCCTTATTTTCCAGTCTAAAGTCTATTCCTAGATTTCCAGTATTTCCTCCATTTGTTTTTGAAAAACTATGGAGAGTTTTCTTGATATGTTTTAGTGTTATCGCATCAATCTCATTCGATAACTTTTGTTGATTCAATAATGTATTTATGCTATTTATCAGAACTTTTAAACTTTCTTTCCAAACACTATTGTTCTGTACAGTTTTCAGCAAATGTTTACTTAAAAAATTTTGCTTATCATCTGAAGTATCAGCAAGTCTTCTAATCGCGTACACACAATGGTAATTAAATAGATCATAGAAATTCGATTTATCAGGAATACTGATTTTATTTTTAAAATCCTCGTTACAGTAATAAATGTTTGATTGCAATTCTGAAAATATTTCTCTAAAGTCTCTTTCACCATTCAATATATCTAATATGTCCTTTTCTTTAGCAGGGGTATATTCATATTCAATTAGAAAATAAAAATTTTTTTTATTAATATCTATATCTGATAAATATCTTGAAAAATATTCAAGATCATCACTTTCATCATCATATTTAGTTGCTACACCTATTTTAATTTTTTTTAGTTCTTTATGTATCTTGTGTAACTTATCTTTCTTATCATCAATACTCAAATTATTATCATTAATAATTCCTTCTATTTTTTCATCATTCTCTAAACGTGTTTTACTATTCAAGTCATCTATATTTATATAATCTTTTCGCTCTCTAAAAGTATTAGATAATAATTCTACTAAAGATGTTTTACCAGAGTTATTAGAACCTACTACTGCTGTTAAATGATTGTCTAGAGTAATTACCTCATCTTGTAATTTTCTATAGTTTTTTATTACAAGCTTTTCAATACTAATCATTCTAGTTTTCCTCCAATCTATTTATCTAAGTGATAACAATTTTCATAGCATAGAATAAAACAATAAACTAATTAAACTGTCAATCACTTTTCATTAATAGTACATTTTGGAAACTCATATGTCTATAGAATCATAACAAATAAATTCCAATAAGAAATAAAATTGAGTTAACGCAAAATAATATTACATATTCAGTTAAAAACATTTAAAAACTAATAAAGGATATTGGCATACTCCAAAAGAAAAAAACTTGAATATCAATGAATTTAATCTATTATTCTTATCTTATGGAGACGGTGGGAGTCGAACCCACGTCCAAAGGCTCTGCTACTTCAGCGTCTACGCGTGTAGATTGACTACTTGCGATTCGCACTGCATTATGCCGTCAATCAAGGCGTCTTGAGCGCTATCCTGATAATCACTTGCAACGGCCTCAGGAGGCGACCGTTACCGTATCCCACACTAATAGGTGAGCCTAACAATGCTACATGGGCGATGGAACTGCTAGGCAGATCAACAGCTTACGCTGCGAATGCTAGGTTGTTGTTTGTTTTAAAAGTTATATTAACTGCCGTTTCTGAGGGAGTCGAGCCCTCAGACGCGAAGCTCTAGCCCAGCCCCCTGTCGAATCCTTAACGTCCCCAAAAAGAGTGGTATTTCACGGTGCAACTTTCTGAAACCATTCGAAATTCAAAAATTCAAGTACCAGGCACTCGCTAATTTATGAATCGCCTTACAAGCCATTCATCGCTATTTTCACCTAGACAACGTATAATAAATGAGGCAGAGAAGAATTCATTTTTCCTCTAGTTTAAAAAAGAGGTGCTTTTACTTGAAACAGTTTGAAACAGCATTACCTGAGCAATATGAAACGTTAAAAAAACAGGCCAATTATACGTCTAGCTGGCGAGATCGATTAGACGCAGTCGAAATACTATCGGCTTATCAACATGATAAAGTCATTGATTTATTAAAAAATCGTATGAAGTATGATACTGTCAACAAGGTGCAATTAGCAGCCTATGAAGCACTTGTGGCGTTTGGTGAAGACGTAGAGAAGCCGTCACCTGCACGTTTTGATATTATTAAAGACACGGACAAAATTTTCCTACGGGTGAGAAAGAGCTTGCCGAAGGACCATACAGTGGCAGACTTTGCGGATAAGCTAAAACGTATGCGTTTAGATGTCTTTGATGCGTATGAAGGTGACAAGGGTGAACAATTTATGAACTGGTTAGAGGAACGTTGGGCAAAACTATAATGAGTTGTTTTAAGGAAAGTCATTCTCTCCGGCATGTGGAGGGGATGGCTTTTTCTTATCAGTGATTCTCGAACAGTCTCAAATGTCTGCACAAAAAAGAAGCACAAATCCCCAATAAGAGAATTTATGCTTCTTATCTTTACTGTTTTCCATAAATTATGGAGAATCCTCGCTTCAAGGCTCTGTGTACTTCAACGTCTACGCGTGAAGATTGACGATTTGCGATTCGCGCACACGTTTCATGAGCGATGGAACTGCTAGGCAGATTCATCAGCTTACGTTGCTAATGCTAGGTTGTTGTTTGTTTATTAACTGCCATTTCAAATTAGAGGCACGTTCATTTCTCTCTGAATAAATAACCCATTTCAGTTGATCATAACAATGATGACAATAAATAGTCTCTGTTATGGAATAAAAAAAGGAGATGAAGGGATGCAACTTCGAATATTGAAGTGGTTGTTGGTGACGGGGTTTTTATTTTGTATGCATCTGTTTATGCGAATGACGAGCCCTTGGTATATATAGCGTAGGAAAAGTCGAAAGCAGTCATACAAGATGACCAGGAAGAAGATTTGCCTGACCCTGACGGAGGAACTGATAATTCTGGTCGGAAAATTCAGCAGCCTGTTGACCTACGAATTTTACAGCAGCGGTATCCGGCTATATTTTTCTTACAAGATCCTACCGATTAAAAACGAGTTACTTTAACTTTTGATGATAGTCCTGACCCACGCTTTTCAAATGATGTATTAGATGTATTGAAACAGTACAATGTACCAGCAACATTCTTCGTGTTAGGTTCAAAAGCCGTTGCTAATCCTGATATTGTCAAGCGAATGCAAAACGAGGGACATGTAATCGGAAACCATACGTATTCCCATCCGAACCTTGTCAAAGAGTCCGACCTCCAAACTCTTAAGCGGGAGGTGGCTAGAACGGAAGATGCCCTTAACGGCATTATTGGTTACCGGACAAAATTATTTAGGCCACCATATGGCTTCTTATACAATGAACTCGTCGAAAAGCTTGGTAAAATGAACAATTACGTAATTGGATGGTCGGTGGATTCCTTGGATTGGCAAGAAGACCCGCCGGAAGTTATTACTTCCAAAGTAGTAGACAACATTCAACCAGGCTCAATCATTCTCATGCACGATGGCGCAGAATCGAGTGGAGATCGAACGAATACCATCAAATCGCTTCGCCAAATAATTCCGGCACTGCAAGAGCAAGGGTACGAGTTTGTCACTGTTCCTGAATTGTTGAATATTCCCTATAAGAAATAGAAGGTCCCTCTTCTATTTCTTTTTAATGCCCAATCCAAAAAACAGCCTAGCTTCTATGATTTAATTAAATTTAAACAAGAGAACTTGGAAAAAGAAAAAACATAGGGAGATCTTAGTCTTCCTATGTTTTCATTCATATTATTTATCTGTTTGTTTTTGCTTTTTCTTCAAATACTCCGCACGTATTTTTTCCAGTTGCTGCTTTTTATCAAATTGAGCAGGCTTGTTTTTTTCATGATATTTAGTCACGGCTGATTTACCTTTGTTATCCAATTGATATTTCCCCATTATGTTCACCTACTTTTCTTATCTCGGCTTCACGAGATACTATTCAACAAATATAATGTACATTCTATAGTGAAGTATACCTCTAACCTTTATTTGTTGAATAAAGTCTATGGAGACGCCCCATACTTCCTATATTTCCTCTTTTTGAATATGTTTAATTAATCTTTCAAAGTACTGTATGGAGGAATTTATTCTATAGTTCGCATAATCGCCAATAAAGTCAGCTAATATTTCTTGTCCGGGCTCAATAAAATGTCGTCCCTCGAATTTGGACATCTTGTCCCAATTCGTTTTTATGCCGTTTACCTTTTTCTCTAATATACCGACGACTTTATCACGATCCACATATTTCAAATTGGCTAAACCAATCACCATATCCCCGATTGAATTTGCATTTTCAAAGAGTTTATAAATCTTTTTCGGTAAGACTTCCTGACCTTTTTCAGTAATTGCAAATACTTGTTTATCTGGTCGATGCTCTTCTTTAATGATTTCTTTTACCTCAATGAAGCCTTGCTTTGCTAATGATTCAAAATGGTAATACAACTTGCTTTCAGTCAAACCATTGATCGTCTCTAGAGGCTGTAATTCTGCGATTTGTTTTTTCAATTTATAAGGGTAATTATTTTCTTCCATAAGCTTAGTCAGAATGAAAATTTGAATCGCCATTATTTCAGCTCCTTCGGTAATCATTAGTTCTATTCTATCAAAACCAATCATTTACTTCAGCAGATTTTAAACATTTGCAGATTCTATTGACTTCTCTATTGGCATTGGCTTGTGTAAGATCCAAACGATAACAATGTTAAGTGCCATCGCGACTAGTCCAACTATAGCTAATCCTAACAGATAAGGGCTTACACTTGTGCTACCAAAAAGATTCGCAAAATAAGCTTGTACCGAGTAATACATCGGTGAAATGTGACTTGCCCAATTATAAGGCGCATACATCATATCACGTGGAATGACTGCTCCATTTGCAAGTGTCTGAACTAATAAGATTGGGATATTTAGAACCATTCCTGCTTCTCCAAACAAGAAGATGACAGTTGCCGTGAAGTTAAAGCTTACCCAATAATTAAGGATTTGTTGCCCCAAAATCTGCAGGAATAAATCCCCGCTTAAATCATTAATCCCCATCACGATTATTGTGGATACTAAACCAGCAATTAATCCAACGAGGATAGCTGTTAATTGCACGTAGATGAATAAACGTGTTTTCGTAGCTTTCCCGCGATTCGCTTTAAACGCTCCCACTAATTGCATTGCTGCAATCATTGCCCCTACATACAAGGCCATCGTTAAGAACATGGGTAGCATATTATTATGCATACCATCTGGAATGTCATTGATTGTAACAATATTCCCTACATAGCTGTTTTCAATTGTCTTCGCTATTTCTTTTGCTTGCTCTTCAGGCACGTTAAAGTTCATTAAGATGCCTTCTGCTGTTTGCTGTGAGAATTGTGCACTTAATTGCGCATTAATTTGAGAAACAACTTGATTCATGGAAGAGGCTACAACTGTTGCTCCAGCTTCATTGAGAGTGAACTCAATGCTTGATGATACATCACTATTTTTCAAATCAGCTGAAAACGTTTTTGGAATATGAATAACTAAAGCTAATTCGTTATCTTCTAAGTCTTCTAAAGCTACTTTATTCGAAATATCTGTTGTTATTTTCTCGAATGGGAGTTGTTCTTCTAGGCTCTCTGCAACTTGCCCCCCAAATTCTCCTTCGTCATCATTAATAATAGCAATTGGTAGTTGATCGATATTTCCTGGAATTGCCGTGTAACCTGGCAAAAAGATCCCTAACATACAAACTGCATATAAAACCCCCATAAATATTGCGGAGGTCGCACCTTTACCTTTTAAAAACTCTCTAAATTTCATTTACTATTTCCTCTCTACATCTCAATTTTTACGAATTATAGTTTAATTAAAGTACTCTAATTGAACTATGTTTGTTATTCTATAAAATTTGAGTGCAAATTACAATCTCAAATACTTGCATGACAAATATTTTTTTTTACTTATTGTCCATTTTATGAAAAATAACGTCCATACCTCCCTTTCTCCATAAAAGCAGCCTCTTTCAGCTAGTAAATTAAAGAGGCGCATAATCCATTAGAAATTGAAGAATGCATATACTTTTGGTTGTTTTACATGCTTAATAGTTAGACATCAAATAATATGTTTGATTTTACTTGAAGATGGGCGTATATTGTTCAATGGAAAACTTAGTAGAGGTTTTCTTCCGTTATATTTCAACAGTAATTTGATTTATTGCTGATGTAAGGATCAGTTTAATTTTAATAATAAAGTAAAGGGGAATAGCAAATGACAGCACAGAATAATGCAACAAATCCTGCTGAAGAACTCGTGAATGTACCTTCAAATCAAGAAAAACTAGATGTTCTTGATCAACTATTAAAACCTGAAGTACAAGAGTCATTAACAGCTTTAGTAGAGCAATTGCCGAAACTAACCGAGCTTCTCACCATTTTGAATAAGTCCTATGATTTTGCTCAATCTGTTGCAACCGATGATGTATTAGTAAATGATACATTTGGTTTCATAAAAGAAATAGGCGAACCGGTAAAAGACTCTGTAAAAAATATTGCAGCTACAATGATCGAAGCCAAAGACCGTGCCGAGGATAGCAACGAAGTGATTGGTCTTTTTGGTCTTCTGAAAATGATGAAAGATCCACAGGCACAAAAGCTTTTCCGTTTTGTGAATTCATATTTGCAAGTAGCAGCTGAACGTGAGAACAGAAGATAATTCTTCTACTCCAAGACGATAAGAAAGGGGATAACAAAATGTCAAAACGCATTGTAATTTTAGGCGCAGGATATGGTGGTCTTCTAACTGCTCTAACTGTCCGCAACTATTTATCAAGTGATGACGCTACAATTACTGTTATCAATCAATATCCAACACACCAGATTATTACTGAATTGCATCGACTTGCAGGTGGGACAATCTCTGAAGAGGCCGTTTCGATACCTTTAGAAAAGCTTTTCAAAGGAAAAGATATCGACCTAAAAATAGCAAAGGTCGAGTCTTTCTCAGTCGACAATAAAGAGGTAAAGGTTTCTGATGGTTCAATTGTAAAATATGATGCACTTGTGGTCGCATTAGGCAGTGTAACAGCTTACTTTGGTATACCAGGGCTTGAAGAAAATAGCATGGTGTTAAAATCAGTAAATGATGCTACTAAAATCTACAATCATATCGTAGGTAAAATTAGTGAATACGCAAAATCTAAAAATGAAGCTGACGCTACCATTGTAATCGGTGGTGGCGGCTTAACCGGTATCGAATTAGTCGGGGAAATTATTGACCATATGCCCAAAATTGCAAAAGGTTTTGGTGTCGATCCAAAAGAATTGAAAATCAAACTTGTTGAAGCCGGTCCAAAAGTATTGCCAGTATTACCAGATCATTTAATAGAGCGCGCAACCGCAAGCCTAGAAGCACGTGGGGTAGAATTCTTAATGGGACTACCTGTAACAAATGTGAGTGGTAATGAAATCTCGTTGAAAGATGGCCGTACAATTGTAGCAAATACATTTGTCTGGACGGGCGGAGTAGCGGGTAATCCATTGGTTGGTGAATCAGAACTTGCAGTAGATCGCGGTCGTGCTACGGTTAATGAGTTTCTTCAATCAAGCTCACATCCAGATGTATTCGTTGTAGGTGACAGTGCGGTTGCCTTCCCTTCTGAAGGTGGTCGTCCATATGCTCCTACTGCACAAAATGCTTGGCAAATGGGTGAACTTGTAGGATATAACCTATATGCGTATTTACAAGGAAAAACGTTAGAAGCATTTGATCCAACAAACTCCGGTACATTGGCAAGCCTTGGTCGTAAAGACGGTGTGGCTTCAATCGGAGCTAACAATATAGCACTTAAAGGTTTACCTGCTTCTTTAATGAAGGAAGCGAGTAACGTTCGTTATTTAACACATATCAATGGGTTATTTAGTTTAGCTTATTAATAAGATAAATTTTTCATATTGTATTTCAAAAAAAAGGAGTGTTTTTCATGGTAGGAATTATGGAAGGTAAAGCAGGATTAGTCACAGCATCAGGGTCTGGAATCGGTAGAGCAGCTGCAGTTGCATTGGCAAAAGCAGGCGCAAAGGTAATGATTTCTGACGTAAGCGAACAAGCAGGACAAGAAACTGTACAAATCATCAAAGATAACGGCGGCGAAGCAGCATTTTTCAAATGTGACGTAAGTGATGAAGAGCAAGTAATCGCACTTGTCAATAAAACAGTTGAAACATTTGGCAAGCTTGACTTTGCACATAACAATGCAGGTATCAACAAAGGTCTTAAACCAATTGGAGAAATGGATTCTAAAGACTGGGATATTACACTAAAAGTAAATCTGTATGGTACTTTTTACTGCATCAAGCACCAAGTCAATGCAATGTTGAAAACTGGCGGCGGTGCAATTGTCAATACGGCTTCAGGTGCTGGTATTGAAGGATCACCAAACATGGCCCCTTATACAGCATCTAAACATGCAATTGCTGGTTTAACGAAATCAGTTGCATTGGAATATGGTCAAAAAGGCATTACCATTAATTCGATTGCACCTGGTGCAACGATTACACCTGCAATTGAATCTTGGGCAAAAACATCTCCAGAACAATACGAAGGCGTACTCAAATCACTTCCAGCTGGAAGAATGTCTACCGCTGAAGATCAAGCAAATGCTGTCGTATTCCTATGCTCAGATCTTGCAAAATCAATTAGCGGTGTAACACTTGCAGTGGATGGCGGTTATACTGCAGGTAAAATGCAACAATAAGTTACGCAGATTTTCATAACGCCATAGTAAAATTCTGAACCCTCGGGAACTCCAATAGGAGTATCCGAGGGTTCTGTGCAGTACAGGACTCTTAATTCCCTAACTGCTAAACAGCCCATATTACAAATAACACTTCCTTCAAAGAACAGATGGACAAAAAAAGAAGTACAAATCCTCCATGAAGAGGATTTGTACTTCTACTTGTGATTTTAATTATTTCTTCGCCGTTTACTTAGCGATATTTTTGCCAGTACAGTAATATCAACCCTTTCAACGTATTTGATTTTTATATCCACTCAAATTATAAGTATTAGATTGATTGAATTGGGTTTACCTTTAACTTTTGGTATCGTTTTAGATAATTATTTTATTTTTGGCATATGTATGGTTAACAATTCTTGGGTCGTTATGCTCCTCTACGTGTTATGTATATTTTAATATTAATTTGCTAATAATGTGTATGAATATTTAAGTAAGACTAGAGGGCTGGGATGTACATGTTTTGGAAAAAAAAACAAATTGAAAGTAAGCTTGCTGCTCAATCAATAGCTGAATCAGAATTATCGATAGAAGCTCTGAAAAAAAGCCTCGTTCAAATGGATGATGCAGAATTTGTGGAAATTGACATTTCCGATATTCGAAAAATTCATCTTGTTTACATACGAACTCTCATTGACACAGAAAAATTAAATGAAAGCATTATAAATCCTTTAACTAATTGTTCCAAACCGTCTATTCAAGATTGCATTGTGAATTCCTCAATTATTCACATTCCTATTTTTATAGAGGCAAAAAAACAGTTGTTTTCAGGGTCCATTTTGTTATTTGATTCTTCGCAAAACCTTTGGTTAGCTGTGCCATTACAAAATCCTATTGGACGTGCCATTGAAACATCTGAAACAGAAACCATCCTGTTCGGAGCAAAAGACAGCTTTAGTGAACAAGTAGAACAAAATATTACGCTTATTCGAAGACGACTCCCCATACATGAACTGAAAGCAGAGAAGTTTACTGTCGGTTCTATGAGTGAGACAAGTGTTGTTTTAATGTACATAGAGGGGCTGACTAATCCAGATTTTGTTTCAACAGTCAAAGAGAAGATTTCTGAAATTAATTTTGATCTCTTCTTTGACTCCTCTCAAGTTGCGGTATTCATGGAGGAACATCAAAACAGTATTTTTCCTCAGTTTCAGCAAACTGACCGGCCTGATGTAGTTGCTTATTCTCTGGGATTAGGAAAGATCACCCTTCTGGTAGACAATACCCCATTTGCTCTTGTTGCACCCATTACTTTTTTCCATTTGTTCCAATCACCCGAGGACTATATTAATCGATGGGTAGTTTCCAGTTTTTTGCGAATCCTCCGATATATCAGTTTCATTCTGTCAATCACATTGATTCCTTTCTATGTGGCATTGACAACTCATCACTATCAAATGATTCCTATGCAAACACTTCTGGTCTTGGTCGACTCAAGGAGCAAGCTTCCTTTTACTCCTTTTTGGGAAGCATTTATCATGTTAATTTTTATTGAAATCATAAAAGAAGCAAGTTTAAGAATGCCTACAAAAACAGGTCAAACACTTGGGGTTATTGGTGGTATTGTGATTGGTCAAGCAGCTGTTGAGGCTGGATTCGCTAGCAAAGTATTAATTGTCATGGTTGGGATCTCCACGATAGCTTCCTTTCTTATTCCCAACTACCTTATGACAAAAGCAAATTCATTAATTCAATTGATGCTTCTAGTTTTTTCTTCTTTACTTGGGATAATTGGGATTGCACTAGGAAGCATTGCTATTTTAGCCCATCTTAATAGCTTGTCTTCAATCAAGCAACCCTATTTTTCACCAGTTTCCCCTTTCTTTGGAAAGGATTGGATTGACTTATTCATACGAGGGCCATTAGACAAAATGTTGGAGCGTCCAGAGCATCTTAAACCTCTAAAACTGAAGAGATATAAAACTAGGAGATGACTTGATGGAAACCCACCAATTATTTAAAAAAAATGAAACTTATAATGGGCTCTATGCCATGTTGTTGGTAAATCGCCTCCAAATGCTATACTTTTTTCTGATTATGCCAAACATCTTGATCAATCCATATATGATTTGGGTGCTTATAGCTGTCGGGATATTATCCCAACTAAACCTTCTTCTTTTATCGAAGTGGCTTTTAACCCGGTTATCTAGCAATGGATATAATGGATTTGTCCAATTGTTCGGGAAAAAATTGGTGCGATTTCTCTCTTTCATCGGGTTGTTCTTTATTCTACTTAAACTTTCCGTCATAACCTTAGGATTCAGCGAAATTGTTCAAACATTTATACTTCCATCAACAGATACAAATTTTCTTGTCTTTTTTATTTTGTTGTTCTGTTTTTATGTCGCAGGTAAGGGCATTGAACATACCATTCGTTTTGTGTTGATTTCTTTTTTCTGTACATTTTGGATGATCACATTTTTCATTTTTTTCTTCTTTCCTCCAATAGCTCAACTCAGTGATTTGTATCCACTTATTCCAATGGAGTGGAAAGTAGAAAATTGGAAAGCTTTTTTTTTAATTTTGTCTTCCTATTCTGGCCCAGAATTTCTGGTATTTATGGGACCATGGCTTAAAACAAACAATAAAACCTTTCGCTATTTATCTTACGGCAACGCTCTCACCGTTGTAGAGTATGTATTCCTATTTATAGCATCCCTACTTTTTTTCGGTTCCAATTATTTAAGTAAAAGTCAATATCCAATTATTAATATGACCCGTTATTTTCAAAACCCAGTGTTTGAACGAATTGATATGATCATGCTTTCCTTTGAATTATTTAACTTAGTTTTTGCGGTTTCTCTATTTCTACTATTGTTTTATGGAGCATCTAAAATAGCTTTTGGTAAAATGAGCAAGCCGTCCAGTGGAAAAGGTTTATTATTCAGTGTAATCCTTATTTTTATCGGAATGGTTCTTTTGAATGAATTGTTTTGGAAACCCTGGGAGAAGGAGAACTTTTTACTTAATCTTCAAATTATAGCTGGAAGCATAAGCTATTTTCTTGTTCCACTTGTTATTGTTTTAGTAATGAAAAAAGAACAGGGGGTTAAAAAACATGTGTCTATATAAAAAGATATGTAAAAGATTGATAATCCTTTTTATGACATTTTGGTTATCTGGCTGTGCCCCTTTTACCGAAAATAACCTTATTGAAGAGATTTCTCCCGTTACCTTTTTGTCAATTAGTAAGGGGGATAAAGGGAAATTAAAAGTCAGTACAATTATGCCTCCTCTAAGTAAAGAAAATAAGTTTGTTATGTCACAAGAAGTCAGCTTATTAAAGGAGGGAGTACAGAAGTACAACTTAAACTTCTACCAGGAAATTAAATCCGGACAAATGCGGATGCTGGTAATTAGTGATGAACTTGGAAAAGACGGGATTATGTCCATTATAAATGTATTATTGACTGATCCGGATATTTCTCCGAGAATCTATTTAGTTATCGTAAAAGGAAATTTTGATGAATACTTGGAAAGTCAATTGGACAAAGATGAAAACTTTGATTACTCGTTTTACCGAATGCTGAAGCATTATGAGGAAAAAAACCAAGGAGAATTAACTGTCGTTAATCTTCATCAATTTAAAAATTTGCTCTATACTCCTTATTCAGATCCTTTCTTGCCTGTATTCAAAATAGAAGAGGATGGGGTCAACTATGAAGGTACAGCCTTGTTTAAAGATGACAAGCTAGTTGAAACTATTTCATCTTTAGATGATCGTATCTTCCAGCTGATAAACAACGATCACTACTTAGCTGTTTTACCGATTCAAAAATTTGAAATTGTACTGGGTCATGTTAGATCTAAAATAATAGTAGATATCGATAGCAGCTATTCTACAATGACCTATACCGTGAATATAGACACTAGGATTGAGGAATACCGGGGAGAGAAGCAATTATTTGACCCAAAGGAGTTAGAAAATATGAAAAAAGATATCGAAACCCACCTTGAAAAACAAACACATGAACTAATTAAAAAGATCCAAGAATTGAAAGTGGATCCATTACAGCTTGGCATACAAACAAAAAGACCATTCTCAAAACCAATGGAAGAAAAAAAATGGATTGAAATGTTTGAGAAGATGGACATTAAAATAAAATACAATATTAATATTGATCCTTTGACGGATGCAAATTCAAAAAGGCAAAACCTTTAATTTTTCTATTGAATAACTTATAACGTAAACAAAATATAGCAGAAGTAGCTGTAAATAACGCATCTAGGAATGGAAGTCCTTTACCATCCTCTGTCGCTATCAGGAGAGTCAATAAAAAAGCTCCTATTAGGATTAAAATGGAAAAAAACCATAACAAGTACTTTCGATGGATTAAGGCTCTCTTTGAATTTTTTCATAACTCTCTCCTAAAATTAAGTTAAAAGTATATTTACCCATACACTTGTTCCAAGCTTAGGTATGTTTTACCGTCGAGGTTATTTCTTATTCTAAAATAATTAATAAAGTTTTATGAACGTGAAAAGACCGATTTAAATTTTACAGTAAACGACAAAAAGAATACTTGAATAAGGCGGTCTATTTTATGACCTCCTTCGCATTAGCCGACGGGTTAGGATGGCGAAAGAGTATATATATCATCCTATCTGCAATGCAGAATTAACCCCAAAAGATTGGGTCCTCCGTTCTCAATTGTTGAGATTTGGCTTTGATAGTTTTCTTATTTACGAGCTAATTTTACTCCTGTTTATAACACTTGTATTCACAATACCAACTTTTCTTTAAAATTGTTATTCAACAACCTGACCCGTTTGTTGAATAACGTGTTTATCAAGGATAAAAAATAACGCCATAGTATTCCTTAAAACAACCATAAGATTTCCATAAAAAAATAAAGCATAAGCTTTCCATTTGGAAAACTTAGCTTTACGTCACAGATTCAATTTTAGTCATAGAAAAACAATTTTTACTACCATAACTTCTTGATATTTCATGTTCCTTCACTTGATAATAACCAATTTAGTATATTTCTTGCCAAAAATAAATTTAAGTATATCCTTGCCAGTGCGGCAAAGTTATACTTAAAATTAAAGCCCGTAGCATCAAGGCTTACGGGCTTAGTATGGAGACGGCGGGAGTCGAACCCGCGTCCAAAGGCTCTGCTACTTCAGCGTCTACGCGTGTAGATTGACTACTTGCGATTCGCACTGCATTATGCCGTCAATCAAGGCGTCTTGAGCGCTATCCTGATAATCTCTTGCAACGGCCTCAGGAGGCGACCGTTACCGTATCCCACTAATAGGTGAGCCTAACAATGCCACATGGGCGATGGAACTGCTAGGCAGATTCATCAGCTTACGCTGCGAATGCTAAGTTGTTGTTTGTTTTGCCAGTTATTATTAACTGTCGTTTCTGACGGAGACGATCCCTCCGACGCGCAGCTCAAGCCCAGACCACCCCTGTCGAATCCGTAACGTCCCCGTTATAAAAGGTTGTTACACCTTTAAAGGGATGTCAGGAATGCCTGTTGAAAGGCTTCTGAACTATATCACTACTAGTATCATACTACATTTTTACGTAAAAATCAATATTGCTGTTTCGCTTTGAAGGCACGTTCCATGTCGCGTTTCGCTTCTTTCTTCTTCAGATCGTCGCGTTTATCATACAGCTTCTTCCCTTTACCAACGCCGATCAATACTTTCGCGAAGCCGTCTTTCAAGTACATCTTTAGCGGCACAATTGTGTAACCTTCCTGCTTCACTTGCCCGACTAGCGTTGCAATCTGTTTCTTATGAAGCAGCAGTTTCCGCGAACGCAATGGGTCGTGGTTGAATTGATTTCCTTGTTCGTACGGACTGATATGCATGTTGGAAATCCATGCTTCATTGTTGCGGATCAAGACGAATGCGTCGCGAAGCTGGACTTTGCCGTTTCGGATCGATTTGATTTCCGTTCCTTGCAGCACGATGCCTGCTTCTATTGTCTCTTCAATCGCATAATCATGGTTTGCTTTTTTATTAATTGCTAGAACTTTTCCTTGGCCTTTCGCCATGAAAATCCCCCCTGTTCAATCAAAAACTCCACGGCATTCGCCTGAACGAATGCCGCTACGTTTATTTTCTCTTTCTTGGAGCCTGTTTCTTCTTCTTTTTCGCTACACCTTCATAGAACTTCTTCTTCTGGCTAGGAGCGCCTTTTTTCTTCTCACCTTTAGGCTTATCGGAATCTCCTCGACGACCGCCGCCACTTGATGGCTTCTTCGCGTGGATGACCTTCGGCGTCTCTTTCCGCGCGCGATGGAAGGACTGCTTCATCCCCGCGATTTCAAAGTCGATCGCCGATTCCTCAGGTTTTACGGAAACGACGCGGATCGTCACTTCATCACCAATCCTGAACTGCTTGCCGGTATGCTCGCCGATCATCATCATTTGACGGTCATCGAAACGGTAATAATCGTCCGTCATATAGCTGACATGGACAAGTCCTTCGACTGTGTTTTCAAGTTCCACGAACATACCGAAGTTCGTCACCGATGAAATGACGCCGTCGAATTCCTCGCCAATCTTATCGAGCATGTACTGTGCCTTCTTCAATGCGTCTGTATCGCGTTCCGCATCAACTGCACGGCGTTCACGCTCTGATGTATGCTGAGCGATTTCAGACATGTTTGCGTTCCAATGAGCAATCGTTTCAGACGAAACATCTTTTTCGATCAAATACGTCCGGATCAGTCGATGAACGATCAAGTCCGGATAACGTCTGATTGGTGACGTGAAATGCGTATAGAAATCGGCTGACAAACCGAAGTGGCCAAGGCTTTCCTCGAAATACTTCGCTTGTTGCATTGAGCGGAGGAGCATTGTCGAAATGACGGTCTCTTCCGGCATGCCTTCGATCGACTCGACGATTTCCTGCAAGGCACGAGGATGCACTTTATTCCCAGTACCCTTCACGACGATTCCGAAGTTAGTCAGAAACTCAAAGAATCGTTGAAGCTTTTCCACTTTCGGGTCTTCGTGAATCCGGTAAAGGAACGGCACTTGCATCCAGTGAAAGTGCTCGGCAACTGTTTCGTTTGCCGCGAGCATGAATTCCTCGATAAGACGTTCCGCCGCTGTACGTTCCCGTAACACGATATCAGTCGGCCATCCTTTTTCATCGACAATCACTTTCGATTCCTTGAAATCGAAGTCGATCGCGCCACGGTCGATCCGTTTCTGTCTTAAGATGGACGCGAGCTCGGCCATATCATTCAGCATCGGAACGATATGCTCGTATTTTTTCATGAGTTCTTCGTCTTTTAACTCAATAATTTTATAGACGTCTGTGTATGTCATTCTTTCCTTCGACTGGATGACACTTTCGAATATTTCATGATGGATCACTTTACCGTTTCGATCGATTGTCATGCGGCACGACATCGTCAGACGGTCGACATGCGGATTCAAGGAACAAATGCCGTTTGACAGCTTATGAGGAAGCATCGGGATGACTCGGTCCGTCAAATAGACGCTCGTCGCCCGTTCGTACGCCTCATCGTCAAGCGGTGTGTTTTCCTGTACATAGTGACTGACGTCCGCAATATGGACGGATAATACATAAGAGCCATCCTCGTTTTTCACAAGGGAAATGGCATCATCCAAGTCCTTTGCGTCGGCGCCGTCAATTGTAATGACGAGATCTTCCCGCAAGTCAGTGCGTTTGAACAGATCCTTTTCTTGCACTTCATCCGGCGTACGATTTGCCTGCTCCATCACTTCAGGCGGGAACTCGACTTCAATGCCGTGCTTATGGATGATCGATAAAATATCGACACCTGGGTCGTTTTTATGTCCGAGGATTTGCACGACCATGCCTGTTGCGGATTTCAGTTCACTTGGCCAATCTGTAATTTCCACGACGACTTTATGTCCGTCTACGGCGTCGAGTGAATTTCCTTTGCCAATGAAAATATCCATCGGAAGTTTTTTATCGTCCGGGATAACAAAGCCGAAGCCGCGGTTATCTTGGTACGTGCCGACAACCTTCGTCGTTTTCCGCTCAGCGATTCGAATGATCGAGCCTTCGCGACGGTCGCCGTAATCACCTTTCGAAACACGTACAAGGACAATGTCCCCGTTCATCGCCCCGTTCACTTCAGGCGGTGGAATGAATATATCGTCCATCCCTTCCGTTTCAGGCGTGACGAATCCGAAACCTTTCGCATGTCCGATGAATTTACCTCTCACTAAGTTCATGCGCTCAGGGACGCCGTATCGATTTGTGCGTGAGCGGACAATTTCGCCTTTTTGTTCGAGCTGCACGAGCATCTTTACGAGCTCCTTGAACTCTGCAGCCCCTTCAATGCCCAATGACTCCTGGATTTCCTGAACCGTCAATGGCTTATACGATTCCTCTTTCATGAAAGACAACAGTCTTGTTTTTAACTCTTCGTCAATAAAATCCAATTACCATCCCTCCATTCATAACTATCGTCAACTGATTTCATTTTCACACGTTCCAGTCGAGTGATTCAAGAAATTCAAATACCGTTTCGTGAAGATGTTCTTTTTCAGGTCCAAGTGTAATGACATGACCGGATTTTTCATACCACTCGATCTGTTTCTTTTCAGATGATGCATTCTCGTAAATGATGTTGGCCGAATTAGGATCGATCACTTCGTCATTACGTGATTGGATGACGAGAAGTGGAGCATCGATTTCCGGAAGCTGTCCCTTTACTTCATCGACTAGCGGCGTCAATTCGGCAAGAGACGGCATCGTTTTGCCGCGGAGTGCTTCAACTTCTTCTTCGATTTCGGCTTTCGATTTTCCTTCATATCTTTTATAGTCTGAAGCATATTTTAATACGCCTTCATACAATTTATCCGGAGTTTTCATAACCATTGGCGAGCACATAGTTACAATACCCTTCACAGGCATTTTAACCCCTAATTTCAATGAAAATACACCGCCTAATGATAATCCGCCGATTGCGATTTCTTCATAGCCAGCTTCTTTTAATTCATTGTAGCCCGCAATGACATCTTCCCACCATTCGTCGGGTCCTGTTCCAATCAGTTGTTCAGGCGGGACACCATGTCCTTTATAGTGCGGAGCTAGTGATGTATAGCCTTTCTTTTCTAGAAAACGACCAAGCATCCGGACGTCTGCGGATGTTCCTGTGAAGCCGTGCAATAATAAGACGGCCCGTTTGCCACTTTCAAAAAAGAACGGCTTCGGCTGTGCTATTCTCATATCCCTCATCCTTTCTCTTCCATCCCGGCATTACAAAAATTCATGTAGATTTAAATAAAAAAGCCTTATGTATCCTATCTTTCCCTTTTTATGATGAAAAAAACGCCCGACCATTCGGGTGGCCAGGCGTTTGACAGTTATGTGATTATATAGTTCCGATTAGAATTTCACGATGGCGATCGCCAAAACGAAAAATAAAATTGAAAGTACAATTGTCACTCTTTGAAGCACTAAGTCTAGTCCACGTGCTTTCTGTTTTCCAAAAAGTTGTTCGGCACCACCGGAGATGGCTCCAGACAGACCTGCACTTTTTCCGGATTGCAATAATACAACGACAATCAACGCCAATGATACGATTAATAGTAATGTCATTAACAAAGCATGCACTTTGTTCCACCTCCTGCATAGAGCATCTCAACATTTATATTCTATCAAACATATTAAACTGTTACAACAAAATTCGGGAAGATTACGGTTTTGCGCTCAAGATTCGAGTTCTGAGCTCATGAATTCCAGTTCAGTGCTCATGATTCCAGTCTCGCGCTCAAGATTCCAGTCCCGCGCTCATGAATTCCAGTTCCGCGCTCATGAATTCCAGTTCCGCGCTCATGAATTCCAGTTCCGTGCTCATGATTCCAGTCACGCGCTCATGAATTCCAGTTTCGCGCTCATGATTCCAATTTCGCGCTCATGGTTCCAGTTCCGCGCTCAAGATCCCAATTCCGCGCTCAAGATTTCAGTTCCGCGCTCATGATTTCAGTTCCGCGCTCATGAATTCCAGTTCCGCGCTCATGAATTCCAGTTCCGCGCTCATGAATTCCAGTTTCGCGCTCATGATTCCAGTTCCGCGCTCATGATTTCAGTTCCGTGCTCATGATTCCAGTCTCGCGCTCAAGATCCCAGTCCAGCGCTCAAGATTTCAATTCTGCGCTCAAAAATACGATCTCCCCACTTAAAAACAATCAGCCGGTCATTGCCGGCTGATTATTGTTGTCATTTTTTTAAGTTATAGAACGTTTTTGCTCCAAGGTAGACTGCTGTTTCATCCAATTGGTCTTCAATGCGAAGCAATTGGTTGTATTTCGCGACGCGGTCTGTACGTGAAGGTGCACCTGTCTTAATTTGCCCTGCATTTGTCGCGACTGCGATATCAGCGATTGTTGTATCTTCGGATTCGCCGGAACGGTGGGAAATGACTGCTGTATAGCCTGCACGTTTCGCCATTTCGATCGCATCGAATGTTTCTGTCAATGTACCGATTTGGTTCACTTTGATGAGGATCGAGTTGCCGACACCTTCTTCAATGCCGCGCTCCAATTTCTCTGTATTCGTAACGAATAGATCGTCTCCTACCAATTGAACTTTCGTGCCGAGACGCTCTGTCAATAGCTTGTGCCCAGCCCAATCATTTTCGTCAAGGCCGTCTTCGATCGAAACGATCGGATATTTCGAGCAAAGCTCTTCATACCATGCAACCATTTCTTCGGAAGTTTTTGTAATTCCTTCCCCAGCAAGACGGTATAAGTTCTCTTTGCTGTCGTAGAACTCGGAAGAGGCAACGTCCATTGCAAGCAATACTTCTTCACCTGGTTTGTATCCAGCATTTTCAATTGCTTCCATAATTGTAGCAAGCGCTTCTTCGTTCGATGCCAAGTTCGGTGCGAAGCCGCCTTCATCACCTACAGCAGTGTTAAGGCCTTTCGATTTCAACACGTCTTTTAAGCTATGGAAAATTTCAGCTCCCATACGAAGACCGTGACGGAAAGATTCCGCGCCTACAGGCATGACCATGAATTCTTGGATGTCGACGTTGTTATCCGCATGTTCTCCGCCATTCAAAATGTTCATCATTGGAACTGGCAATTGCTTCGCGTTTACGCCGCCAAGGTATTGGTAAAGTGGAACGTCCAAGTAATCCGCTGCAGCGTGTGCTACTGCCATTGAAACGCCAAGGATCGCATTTGCGCCTAGCTTGCCTTTATTTTTCGTACCATCTAGTTCAAGCAGCGCATTGTCGATGACAACTTGATCGAGCACTGAATAATTGTCTACGATTTCATCCGCGATGATTTCATTGACATGATCGACCGCTTTCAAAACTCCTTTTCCAAGATAGCGGGATGCGTCGCCGTCGCGTAGTTCGACAGCTTCGTATTCACCTGTGGAAGCTCCTGAAGGAACGATGGCACGGCCAAACGCTCCGCTTTCTGTAAACACTTCGACTTCAACAGTCGGATTTCCGCGTGAATCAAGAACTTCTCTTGCTTGGATATGAGTAATGATTGGCATTTCAATCTCTCCCTTTATTAGAATAATGGTGTTCCGGACATTTCTTCCGGCTGTTCGATTTCCAATAATTTTAGCATTGTCGGGGCAAGGTCCGATAGTATACCGCCTTCCCGCAACTCGATATCAGGTTTTGTAATGATGACCGGCACCGGATTTGTCGTATGTGCAGTCATCGGCTTCCCTTCCATCGTCACGACTTCATCGGAGTTCCCGTGGTCCGCAGTGACGATTGCCGTTCCGCCTTTTAGCAACAATGCGTCGATGATCCTTCCAAGGCATGCATCGACCGTTTCGATCGCTTTGATCGTCGGCTCAAGCATTCCGCTATGCCCGACCATGTCAGGGTTCGCAAAGTTGAGGATGATCGCGTCCTGCGTTTCATCTTCAATCTCTTTCAGCAACGCCTCTGTCACTTCAATGGCACTCATTTCAGGCTTCAAATCATACGTTGCGACTTTCGGACTTGCAATCAGAATCCTTTTCTCGCCTTCGAATTCATCTTCCTTGCCGCCGCTCATGAAAAACGTCACATGCGGATATTTTTCCGTTTCGGCAATCCGCAGCTGGCGAAGTCCATTTTTAGAAAGCACTTCTCCTAACGTGTTTTGCAAATTTTCATTTCCAAACACAACGTCTGCTTCAACTTCATCACTATACTGTGTAAATGTGACGAACTTCAAGTTTTCGAACGTTTCAGGTCCTGTATGAAAACCGTCAAACGATGGATCAGTAAACGCCTTCGATAATTGAATCGCACGATCGGGACGGAAATTGAAGAAAACGACCGCGTCCCCGTCTTTCACTGTTGTGACCGGCTTGCCATCTTCCTCAATGATGAACGGCTCCACAAACTCATCGTGGATGCCTTTCACATACGAAGATAATATGCCTTCCGTAGCTGTTTTGAATGTTTCACCTGTACCGTCGACAATTGCCCGGTATGCGCGCTCCACCCTGTCCCATCTTTTATCCCGGTCCATTGCATAAAACCGGCCGGAAACTGTGGCAATCTTACCGACTTCGAGCCCTTCCAACACCTTTTCAGTCTGCTCAACATAGCCTGGAGCTGTTTGCGGTCCGACGTCCCGTCCGTCCAGGAATGCGTGTATAAATACTTTTTTAATGCCTTTCATTTTGGCAAGGCGAAGGAGGGCAAATAAATGCTCATAATGGCTATGTACACCGCCGTCCGAAAGCAGCCCCATCAGATGAAGGGATGAGTCGTTCTGTTTCACATGATCAATTGCCCCAAGCAAAGCCGGTTTCGTCATGAAGTCCCCGTCCTTGATGGACTTATTGATCCGCGTCAAGCTTTGATAGACGATCCGGCCTGCGCCGATGTTCAGATGGCCAACTTCCGAATTCCCCATCTGCCCTTCAGGGAGGCCGACAGCTTCACCGCAAGCGGTTAATGTAGAATGCGGATATTCATTCCAAAGGATGTCGAAGTTCGGTGTGCTCGCTTGTGCAACCGCATTGCCGAACCGTTCCTCCCTTAGTCCGAAGCCATCCAAAATAATCAATGCGACAGGTGCTTTAGTCATTCGCCGCAACCCCGATCATTTCAAGGAATGAATCCGGTTCAAGGCTCGCTCCCCCGACAAGCGCACCATCAATATGTTCCATCGACAGAAGCTCACCGATATTGCCAGGTTTCACGCTGCCGCCGTATTGGATGCGGATTGCCGAAGCTGTTTCATCGTCGTATAGCTTGCCGATTTCAGCACGGATCTCTCCGCATACTTCATTCGCATCTTGCGCTGTCGCCGTTTTGCCTGTTCCGATTGCCCAAATCGGCTCGTAAGCGATGATTGCAGCTTTTGCCTGCTCCGCGCTCACGCCTTCAAACGCTTTCTTCACTTGGTCTGCTACTGTTTCTACAGTATTCCCAGCTTCCCGCTCGTCAAGGCTTTCACCGACACAAACAATTGGCGTCAATCCTTTCGAAAAGGCTGCCAATACTTTACGATTCACCGCTTCATCCGTTTCATTGAAATATTGGCGACGTTCAGAATGGCCGAGAATGACGAATGGCACATTCAGATCCGCCAGCATTTTTGGGCTTATTTCTCCAGTGAATGCCCCTTCATCGACGTCATGCATCGTTTGAGCACCAATTTTCAATGAAGTGCCTTCTGTTACCCCTACAAGTTCGGACAGGTATAGAGAAGGCGGACAAATGACTGCTTCGACTTTGTCTGTTTCAGGCAAGCGGTCTTTCACTTCAGTTACAAAGTTTTTAGCTTCACCGATCGTTTTATACATTTTCCAGTTTCCTGCAATGATTCGTTTTCGCATT
Organism: Sporosarcina sp. SAFN-015; assembly: GCF_051966875.1. Taxonomy (GTDB): domain Bacteria; phylum Bacillota; class Bacilli; order Bacillales_A; family Planococcaceae; genus Sporosarcina. The sequence goes on from NZ_JBQCKP010000005.1 coordinate 177,108, forward strand.
TTTCTTCCTCCGTCACTTATCATTCAGCGCAGTTACGCCGGGCAATTCTTTTCCTTCCATGAACTCCAATGACGCGCCGCCGCCAGTTGACACATGATCCATTTTTTCTGCAACATCGAACTTTTCTACAGCCGCGGCAGAATCTCCACCACCGATAACAGTGTAAGCTTCCGTTTCAGCCATTGCCAATGCAACTTTCTTCGTACCTGCAGCAAACGGTTCCATTTCGAACACGCCCATCGGCCCGTTCCAAATGATGAGCTTGGAATTTTTAATGATATCCGCATACAGTTCAGCCGTTTCCGGTCCGATATCGAGCCCCATCCAACCATCCGGGATTTCGTCGATTTTTACCGTTTTCACATTCGCAGTTTCGGAAAACGCATCCGCCACTACCGCATCAATCGGCAAATGGAGCTTGACGTTTTTCTCTTTCGCTTTTTGAATGAATGATTGAGCAAGCTCGATTTTGTCTTCTTCGACTAACGAGTTACCTGTTTCATAGCCTTGCGCTTTCGTAAATGTATAAGAAAGTCCGCCGCCAATCAATAAGTGGTCCACATTGTCTAAAAGATTGTCAATGACACCAATCTTGTCCTTCACTTTCGCGCCGCCGATAATTGCTGTGAACGGTCGTTCCGGGTTCGACAATGCCTTTCCGAGGACTTCCAATTCCTTTTCGAGTAAGAATCCGCTCACCGCCGGAATGTATTGTGCAATCCCCGCAGTCGAAGCGTGTGCACGGTGTGCAGCTCCGAATGCATCGTTAACGAAGACATCGGCTAAATCCGCAAACTTTTTCGCGAGCTCCAAATCATTCTTTTCTTCCCCAGCATGGAATCTGACATTTTCAAGAAGAATGATGTCGCCCGGTTTCATATCGGCGACAGCTTGTTCAACTTCTTCCCCGATGGAAGAATCAAGCTTTTTCACGTCTTTCCCAAGCAGTTCCGATAATCTTTTACCGGCTGCCGTAAGTCGCATTTCTTCGTTCACTTCACCTTTTGGCCTTCCAAGGTGACTGGCGAGAATGACTTTCGCCCCTTGCTCCGCCATGAATTCAATTGTCGGAACAGCTGCGCGGATTCTCGTATCATCCGCTACTTCACCGTTCTCCATCGGCACATTGAAATCAACGCGGCAAAAAACGCGCTTCCCGTTCAGTTCAATATCTTTGATTGTTTGTTTGGCTATCATGTAAACCGCACCCTTCCAAGAAAGTTGAGCGCCAAAAACGGCGAGGAATGTAAAAAAAAGGAACGGGTCTCTCCGTTCCTCCTACCCATCTATCTATTATAATGGGTCGCCATTAGAATGGCTAATACAAAAGCGAAGGGCGCTTGCTTAGCTGCGAAAGGCATAAGGCAGATCTGCCAAACGGCGCCCTTTGCCGTGCAGCGGAGATGTCTTATGACCCGAGCGGCTAGCGCCCGGAGTCTAGACGTATAAGTTAGATACCTTTTTCATTCATGTAAAGGGCTAAATCGATGCAGCGGGCAGAATAACCTGATTCATTGTCATACCAAGCGATGACCTTCACCATATTGTTGTCCAATACCATCGTTGATAGACCGTCGACAGTCGATGATGCAGTGTTGCCGTTATAATCCGTCGAAACAAGTGGAATCTCATTATAGAAGAGAATGCCTTTCAATTCATTTTCCGAAGCCTTTCTCAAAGCGGCGTTCACGTCTTCCACTGTTACTTCTGTTCCAAGTTCAGCTACGAAGTCGACGAGAGATACGTTTGGCGTCGGCACGCGGACAGCCATACCGTCCAATTTCCCTTTTAATTCCGGAATAACTTTCGTTACTGCTGAAGCTGCACCAGTTGTCGTAGGGATCATTGACTCAGCAGCTGCACGCGCACGTCGGTAGTCGGAATGCGGCAAATCCAAAATACGTTGGTCATTCGTGTATGAGTGGACTGTCGTCATCATACCGCGATTAATGCCGAATTGGTCTTGCAACACTTTGACGACAGGCGCAAGACAGTTTGTCGTACATGATGCGTTCGAAACGATTTTGTCGTTTTGTGGATCATAAGATTCTTCATTCACACCCATGACGAGCGTCTTCATGTCCCCTTTTGCAGGTGCAGACAAGATTACTTTTTTCGCGCCTGCTTCAATATGTTTCATCAATGATTTTTCATCCCGGAATACGCCTGTCGAATCGATGACGACGTCGACACCTAATTCGCCCCAAGGCAATTGGGAAGGATCTTTTTCAGCGTATACTTTAATTTTCTTCCCATCGACGATGAGATAGTCTTCTTCTGAGCCAACTTCTGCGTCTAAAATTCCGTGCACTGAATCGTATTTCAATAGATGCGCTAGCATTTGTGCATCTGTTAAATCGTTTACTGCTACGATTTCAATTTCATCATGCTTTCTTGCCTCTCTCATAACTACTCTTCCAATACGTCCAAATCCGTTGATTGCCATTTTAATCGTCATTTCCATTACCTCCTAAGATTCTATTCAAGTATTTGCGTTATTCACTCGTGTTAACCTTCCATTTTCATCAGCATGGCACGCGCTGCTCCTTCATCCGTGACAAGAATCGTTTGACGGGGAGCGCTTGCCATATAGGACATGATCGCTTCAGCTTTGCTTTTCCCACCTGCTACAGCAATGATGAGCGGAATTTTCTTCAACTGCTCCGTCTGAATTCCGACCGTTCGAATACGATGGACGACATTTCCGCTGCCATCGAAGTAATAGCCGAACGCTTCACCTTTCGCGCCTTGCTCTTGCAATTGAATGATTTCGTTCTCAGGCGTGTTCCGCAAATTAGCCATACGATGCGCATTCCCAATTCCATGCAGGACGCAATCCGTCTTCTCATACAGTTCCATCATCTCGATAGCGGTAGGCTCCCGCTTGAAAACTTCATGCGCTTCAGCGCTTAGCGATTCGGGGTAGTAAAACGTGCTGTACGTCCCTCCGCTCGCTTCAGCGAAAGAGGCTGCGATGACATTCGCTTGTAATCCAATATCGTCGCCGACCCCTCCCCTTGCGGCAATGAAATGTAAACGGTCGGCATTTTCGATCGTATGAATATGATGCGGAATTGCGGCTACCGAGCTGCCTCCCGTGACAGCAATAATTTGACTGTCGCTTATCCGACTCATGAATTCCTCAGCAGCTTCTTTGCCAATCAAACTCTTCACAGCTGGATTTTCATCACAGTCTCCAGGAACAATTTGTACACCTTCAATACCTAATAAATCGCCCAATTTTTTTTCAATCAATCCATGTCCGGTCCATTCTTCTATTGTTGACCCAAGCGTGTCGAGGACGGCTGCCCCTTCTTGCGTAATCGTGGCTCCCTCTTTTGCTACTCGGATCAGTCCTTCCGACCGCAACATCTCCATCAGGTTTCGACATTCCCGTTCCGAAATATCCGCCATCTGGCCAAGCGGTCTTCTTCCAATCGGACCTGCCACTTCAATGAATTTCAAAACTTTGTACCGCTGATGTAATAACTCCATCATTTCTGGCACAAGCTTTCGTTGTGCCTCTATAATTTTCGGGATCATAGGAAAGCCCCTCTTTCAACGATAGGACAATTTCAGCCCACCTATATTTTATTTGTCCCACCTAGTGCAAAAAAATATATTTCTTATTATTAGTATATACCTTACTGTCAATAAGTTCAAACTTTTTGACACATTTTAGAATAAGTCAACCAAGTCAACATAACTGATGGAACCGTATAGTAGGACTTCGCCATCCTTCTCTACGACTGGAATCATCAGCATATATTTTTCATGGCTTTCGTCATCCGTTTCAATGTCAATCGTCGACCATGTTAACGGAAAATCCTCCTGAACGAGTTTCATCATCGATTCCGCCTCGTCGCATAAATGACAGCCTTTTTTTGTGTAGAACTGGACATGCATAACTGGACACCTCGATTAGCGTTTTCTTTTAGTATAAATGAAAAAAGGCATTCCGCAAAAAGTTTTGCAGAATGCCGTTTATTTATGTTGTCGAGACTCGGGAGTTTACCAACTTCGCCCTCCTCCGCCTCCGCCGCCAGATCCGCCGCCACCGGAGAAGCCGCCTCCGCCACCTCCGCCGAAGCCTCCACCACCGAAGCCTCCTCCGCCTCCAAAGGAGCCAGGGAAGAAAATCGGACCACTTCTTCCTCTTCTTCGGCCGCCTGGACCGCCGCCACCTCCGCGGCCGCCACCCATATAGCGGAATAGCAGATATATGATGATTAAGATAATGATTGGTGATGGGATGCCAATTCCTGAACCGCCTTGGCCAGCGAGTGTGTTCACTTCCGCGACTTCCCCATTCCATCCATAATCAGCAGCAATTTCGTTATAATACGATTTGTATGCTTCCATTATAGCTAGATCTGGCTGTTCATTTTGCAAATACGGAACCGCCACTTCATCCATAATCCTAGTTACTTTCCCATCCGGCAAAGCGCCTTCCAAGCCATACCCGGTCGACATTTCGAAATGCCTGTCACCAGCCGAATTTGGAATAGTTGTCACGACAAGTAATGCACCGTTGTTCTTATCCTTTTTGCCAAGCTGATATTCCCTGAGCGCTTTTACAGCAAATGTTTCTACCGGTTCATCACCTATACTCGGCAACGTCAATACCGCAAGCTCTGCACCAGTCGCGTTATTCAACTGTTCACCTAATCGATTCAGCTCGGCTTTCTGTTCCGCCGACAAAATATTCGCATGGTCCTGTATAAAGTAATCCTGTGTATTCCATGGCGGGACGTCAGCTGCCAACGCCATTGCCGGCATGATCATGATGCTAAGACATATAATAATCATGCATTGGAATGCCCTACGGATCACTTGCTGTCATCTCCGAAATCGACTTTAGGCGCTTCATTCGCAGCTGTATCCGCTTTGAAATATTCCTTCTCGTCGAATCCAAAAATGGAAGCTACGAGTTTACCTGGAAAACGCTTTGTTTGCCGGTTATAATCCGCTACGACGTTGTTATAATCCATCCTTGCAACGCCAATTCGGTTTTCCGTTCCGGCAAGCTCATCCATCAATTGTGTAAAGTTCTGATTCGCTTTAAGGTCAGGGTAATTTTCCACGACAACGAGCAATCGGCCAAGTGCGTTCGAAAGCTCCGTATCAGCAGCCGCCTGCTCCTCAGGCCCACTCGCTCCTGCAAGCTTTGCGCGTGCATCGGATATTTCAGCAATCACTTCTTTCTCGTGACTCGCGTATCCTTTAACCGTGCTCACCAAGTTTGGAATCAAATCAAGTCGGCGCTGCAGCTGGTTTTCAACTTGTGCATACGACTGATCGACATTCTCTTCTAAATTGACAAATTTGTTATAGCTCGGCACGAGTATGACGCCAAGAATTACAAGAATGACAACAATTATTGCTATTGGCCCTAATATCTTTTTCATCTTTTCACACTCCATTCGATATATTTGCAATACCCAACCAGTACCGCTTTCCAAACAATTGAGCAAGTATACATTATTTATCGTATGTAGTCCGAAAAGGTTTCAAACCTAGCGGAAATAAATCTAGTTAGGACGCAGAGGCACTCGCTTTGGACGCGGAGCTACGCGCTTTGGACGTGGAGACACTCGCTTTGGACGCGGAGGCACTCGCTTTGGACGCGGAGACACTTGCTTTGGACGCGGATGCACTCGTTTTGGACGAGGAGACACTCGCTTTGGACGCGGAGACACTCACTTTGGACGCGGAGGCACGCGCTTTGGACGCGGAGACACTCGTTTTGGACGCGGAGACACTCGTTTTGGACGCGGAGGCACGCGCTTTGGACGGGGAGGCACTCGTTTTGGACGCGGAGACACTCGCTTTGGACGCGGAGACACGCGCTTTGGACGCGGAGACACTCGTTTTGGACGCGGAGGCACTCGCTTTGGACGCGGAGACACTCGTTTTGGACGCGGAGACACTCGTTTTGGAAGCGGAGACACTCGCTTTGGACGCGGAGGCACGCGCTTTGGACGCGGAGGCACTCGTTTTGGAAGCGGAGACACTCGCTTTGGACGCGGAGGCACGCGCTTTGGACGCGGAGACACTCGCTTTGGACGCGGAGACACTCGCTTTGGACGCGGAGACACTCGTTTTGGACGCGGAAGCACTTTTGTTGAGCCCCCGACAAATGCACACAAAAAAAAACCGACTCCATAATCAGAGTCGGCAGTAGTTCAGTATTATTTTTTCGATTCCAATTCTTTCATGTCGCTGCGAGTGATGATGTGGTCGATCAAACCATATTCCTTCGCGCGTTCTGCTGTCATGAAATTATCGCGATCTGTATCTTTCGCGATTACTTCGACAGGCTGGCCTGTGCGCTCGGAAAGGATCGTGTTCAATTTTTCACGTAGGAAGAGAATGCGTTTAGCTGCGATTTCGATTTCAGTCGCTTGCCCTTGCGCTCCTCCAAGTGGTTGGTGGATCATTACTTCTGCATTAGGAAGCGCATAACGTTTCCCTTTTGTACCTGCTGTCAATAGGAAAGATCCCATCGATGCAGCCATACCGATACAGATTGTTTGGATGTCCGGTTTGATGAATTGCATCGTATCGTAAATCGCCATACCTGCAGTGATGCTGCCACCCGGGCTATTGATGTAGATCGATACGTCCTTTTCTGGATCTTCCGCTTCTAGGAAAAGCAATTGCGCAACAATCGAGTTTGCTACATTGTCGTCGATTGCGCTGCCTAGCATAATGATCCGGTCTTTCAATAAACGGGAGTAAATATCATAAGCGCGCTCTCCCCGATTCGTTTGCTCAATAACTGTAGGTATTAAATTCATGTTATTTCCTCCTTATGATGGGTCAGGATTATCGTTCTGCTGAAACCAGTTGTTTCAACTGTACATCTATCATACATATTATGGTCAATAAAGGTCAAATATAACGCTTTTAATTTAGGTATTGCAATCATACCACTTTCTTTGTATAATTAATCTTGTCTGTTACTGATAGTAGCAAGAAATTGCCCTCGTGGTGCAATGGATAGCACGCAAGATTCCGGTTCTTGAAATGTGGGTTCGACTCCTGCCGAGGGCGTATAAAGTTTTTAAAGAAGCCTGTAAACATGAAAACATGTTTACGGCTTTTTTATTTTTCAGCCGTTTCCTATTTTCATAGTGAAACGGCTGTTTTTTATATTAATTTTCGTTCTCCACAAGCGCAGATAGCTTTTCGATTGCTTGCTCCTCGTCGACGCCTTCAGCGATCAATGTCACTTCAGCACCTCTTGCGATTGCCAAGCTCATTACACCCATAATACTTTTCGCGTTCACTTGACGTTCATCTCTTTTCAAGAATACGTCCGCCGTGAATCGATTTGCTTCCTGTACGAAAAGTGCAGCTTGTCGTGCTTGTAATCCGGTCTTCATCTTTACTTCAACCGTTCTTTCTGCCATATTCCATTGACTCCTCTCTGACTCGTCTATTTTATCGGCTAACAATTCCTCCACTGCGGAGGCTTTCCGCGATTTCTTCAATTTTACGAAGGCGATGATTCACGCCCGATTTACTAACCGTACCGCCGCTCACCATTTCACCGAGCTCTTTCAAAGTGACGTCCTGGTTATCGATGCGCAATTGAGCGATTTCCTGCAAACGGTCAGGTAATTGATCCAATCCAATCGTGCTCTGGATGAATTTTATATTTTCAACTTGCCGTTGTGCCGCTCCGATTGTTTTATTCAAGTTAGCGGTTTCACAATTGACAAGGCGATTGACGCTATTCCGCATATCCCTTAGAATCCGGACGTCCTCAAATTTCATCAACGATACGTGTGCTCCAATGATACCAAGAAAGTCTGAAATCTTCTCCGCCTCTTTCAAATAGGCGATATAACCTTTTTTCCGTTCAATCGATTTCGCATTCAGTTGGTATTTATTCATCAGATCCACTAACGCTTCGCTATGCTCTTTGTAAAAAGAGAAAATCTCCAAATGATAGGAAGACGTTTCGGGATTGTTGACAGAACCTCCTGCGAGGAATGCACCACGCAAATAGGACTTCTGGCAACATTTCTTTTTAACCAATTGCTCTACAATTTCATTTTTAAATTGAAAGGTTCCTGTCAGTATATAAAGGTCCTCTAATAATTGCTTGGCACCTTCCCGAATTCGGCATATGTAGACGTTGTTCTTCTTCAGGCGCATTTTTTTACGAACGAGCAATTCGACTTTATAAGGATATAGCCGCTTGATGTTTGAATAAAGTCTCCTTGCGATTGCCGCGTTTTCTGTTTGCACGTCCAAGCTCAATTGTTTATTGGAAAACGATAGAGCACCGTTCATCCTAATAAAGGCGGCAATTTCCGCTTTCACACAGCATTCCTTGGATTCGATTTGTGTCAGTTCCTTCTTCACTTCAGATGCAAAAGACATGATTTTCCCCCTCTCTCTCGGCGATGATCAGGTCTCCTCGCTTACGATCGTACCTTCCATATAACCCATAATCCACGATGCGACTTTTTCAGCATCATGGATAATTCTTCCGTCTGAAACCGTCGAAAAGTCCCCTAATACGATAGTAGGGACTAGCATTTGCAAAGCATCAATATCATTTTCTACAGGGAGCTGAACATCGGACGGCTCTTCCCCGTTTAATAAAGTTCGAAAATCCGTTTTGTTCAACAGAACCGTGTCAATGAATTGACTGCCGGCATGATCATATAACGCTTTCACATGCTCAGATGCAGTGTACTGATACGTTTCGCCTTCCTGCGTCGTCAAGTTATTAATATATACTTTTTTTGCACGGCACGCTAGAACAGCATCACGAATATCCCTTACAAGTATCGTCGGCAAAATGCTCGTATATAAGCTGCCAGGCCCAAAAATGATCAAGTCCGCTTCATTGATAACCTCTACCGTTTCAGGCAAAGGCTCCACTTCTTGCGGAGATACATAGACTTTTCGAATTTTGCGCCCATACACCGGAATTTTAGATTCACCGGTTACAATTGTGCCATCATCGAGCTCAGCATGCAAGGTGATCTTTTGGTTTGCGGCAGGCAATACTTTCCCTTTAATATTCAACACTCTGCCCATCTTTTCGACAGCACGGGCAAAATCGCCTGTTATATCAGTCAATGCAGCTAGCATGAGGTTGCCGAGTGAGTGCCCTTTCAAATCGTCCGAGTTGGAAAAACGGTATTGGAACATTTTCTCAATTAACGGCTCTACATCTGAAAGCGCTGCCATCACTTGACGGATATCCCCTGGTGGCGGGATATTGTATTGATCCAGCAGTCGTCCCGAGCTTCCTCCGTCATCCGCGACCGTTACAATCGCGGTCAGATCGACTGGATAGGCTTTCAATCCCCGCAGTAACGTGGACAATCCGGTCCCGCCTCCAAAGACGACTATTTTCTTCAATTTTCCGGATTGCAGCATAGTGTCAACCCTTTCTCTTCTCTACATCCCGATGGGTAATTAACGTCTTATATTCCTCTTTGAAACGATTTCCGAAGTATTCTGCTAACGACACCGAACGATGTTGTCCGCCTGTGCAACCAAACGCGATGACGACTTGCGATTTGCCTTCGTTTTTATATTGAGGAATGATGAATTTGAACAGGTCTGTCAACTTTTCAATCAAAACTTGTGTATCATTCCATTTTAACACATACTCATAAACTTCTTTCTCTAACCCGGTTAGTGGTTTCAAATCTTCGATGTAATAGGGGTTTGGTAAAAAACGGACATCAAAGACGACATCTGCGTCTATTGGCATGCCATGCTTGAAACCGAAAGAGATGAAATTGAGGGTGAACGAAGTATCCCCGGCGGAGGAAAATGTCGACATGATCTTTTCTCTTAATTCCCTCGGCTTCAATTCGGATGTATTATAAATGGAACGGGCCCGGCCTCTCAATTCAGTTAAGAGGTTTCTTTCTTTTCGGATGCCTGTCAATGGCAGCCCGCCTACCGCAAGTGGGTGTGACCTTCTCGTTTCCTTGTACCGTCTGACGAGCGTCTCATCATCCGCATCCAAGAAAAGCAACTTCGTCGATACGCCGTCCATTTGCAGCAAGTTATCCAACGCCCCGATCAAGGCGTCGAACAGGTCGCCGCCCCTCGTATCCATGACAGCAGCAATCCGTCTCATCTTATTTTCCGACTTCATCATCAAATCGAGAAAAGTAACGAGCAGTTCAGGAGGCAAATTATCGATACAATAGAACCCCAGGTCTTCGAAACTTTGCATGGCAACTGTTTTTCCCGCACCTGACATACCAGTAATGATAACTAATTCAACATCGCTGTTCGGTAATTCATTCTCCATTAATCCAGGTCACCTTCCATTGATTTTTGTATGTGTTCATCCAACAGTTCAAACTCTTCTGTATAATAAAATGTACCATATTGCACGCCTGTTTGGGAGGCTGCAAATAACAAATTTTTCCGGTCTCCTTCCGCCATCGGAAGTGTGTGTAAACTTTCTACAGGATGCCATTCGAGCAGGCCTTCTCTGTTTGATTCATAAGGAGTTCCAATGAGATCCCTCGCAACGAAAGTGTATAGCATCCATTCGTTCAGTAATTCTTTTGATTCTTTATCGACAATCATCATTGTATAGATGCCTTTTACGTGAGGATTGACAGGTGTCGCGCCAGTTTCTTCGGTAAATTCACGGATGGCTGCGTCGTAGATCGATTCACCCGAATCCATTTTGCCGCCGGGAGCAACATACCAGTCCCGTCTCGGTTTCTTCAATAAAAGAACTTGGTTGTCTTTGACTATAAGTAAATTTGCGATTCTTTGCATGACCATTTCCTCACTTCTTCAATACGCATATAACCATTATACAATGTTTTGAAAGCAAACGACAAAAAAAGAAGACCACCTGCCGTTTGAAGGGCAGATCGTCTTTAAAATGTTGCTATATTAAAAAGGGGGGTCAATTGATATTCTTATCATAACCTTTTTGTATTGCAGGACGGTTACAGGAACATTAAGGATAGATTAATCTTGTTAAATATTAAGTTGCGTAGCTGGATTCAGCTTTCCGTTACGGCACTTCGCTTTCCGCGGGCGTCGCTTCAGCCTCCTCGTCCGCTCATTCTTCGCTCCCTGCGGGGTCTTCTGCTGACGCTTTTCCCGCAGGAGTCTACGTGCCTTCACTCCAAGCAATGGAGATTGAAAAGAGATATTTCCCATATAAAAAAGAGACCCTATCAAGGATCTCTTTTTTATTCTTAAGCTTCAGCAGCCATTTTATCCGCTAGTTCTTCGATATATTTTTGGCATGCTTGGGCTGCGATGCTGCCGTCGCCTGTTGCTGTGACGACTTGGCGAAGTGTTTTTTGACGAACGTCGCCAGCTGCATAGATACCAGGTACTTTCGTTTCCATTTCTTCGTTAGTCACGATATAGCCATGTTCATCCAAAATTCCTAAATGCTTGAATGGTGCCGTTAACGGGTCCATTCCGATATAAATGAACATGCCTTCAGTTTCCATTACTTTTTCAGTGCCGTCCACTGTAGAAACGAGTGTAATAGAGCCGATTTTGCCGTCTTTTTCATTCACTTGCTTAACTGTTGAATTCCAGATGAAGTCTATTTTTTCATTTGCAAACGCACGGTCTTGAAGAATTTTTTGTGCACGAAGTTCATCGCGTCGGTGGATAATTGTTACTTTATCCGCAAAGCGTGTCAAATATGCACCTTCTTCGACTGCGGAGTCTCCGCCTCCGATGACAACTATTTCTTTCTTCTTGAAGAAAGCTCCGTCACATACTGCACAATAGCTGACTCCACGGCCAGTCAGTTCTTTTTCACCAGGGATGCCCATTTTACGATACTCGGCACCTGTTGTAATAATGATGGCACGCGCTTTATATTCTTTATTGCCCGATTTGATTGTTTTGAGGTTCCCCTCATCTATAATTTCTGTGACGTCGCCATATGCATATTCAGCTCCGAAAGCTTTCGCATGTTCAAACATTTTTGTCGAAAGATCAGGACCGAGAATCGTCTCAAATCCAGGGTAGTTCTCGATTTCTTCCGTGTTTGCCATTTGTCCGCCCGGAATGCCGCGCTCCAACATGAGAGTCGATAAACTTCCTCTAGATGTGTAAACCGCAGCGGTCATTCCAGCTGGTCCTGCGCCAATGATAATGACGTCGTATATTTTCTCGGTTGTCATACCTTATCCTCCTCCAGTACATATACCACTGACCAAATCGTATAAGATTCCGAGGGGCCAATCAATATATATGCTTACATGATCGTTCGCTGCTTACACATTGAATTGCGGCAAAAACTCCATCAAATCACTGACGTATTTCGTTAACGTAGGCACCGAAATGTCGTAAGTTCGGGCTATTGCCGCTTTTGTAACTCCTTTATAACGAGAAGACTGGAACATATAATCCGCCGCTGCAGCCAATGCCGCGGGGTTCCTAAAATGATAGGATCGGATGAGTCCTACTTCGCAAAGGGTGAACCACATTTGGAATAGATGGGTCCCTTGCCGTTCCAATGGTTTATATTTTTCATATAACAACTCGGTCGCTTCCAATGCACGCATGAATGAATGGTCAAATTCATTTTCCACCGTAAACTCATAATCGAGGCTATGCGCCAAAAATAATTGCTCAATGACACTTAGCTTTTCGAGATCAATATACGTGGGATGCGAAACGATCTCCTGTTTATGTGCTGATTTTCCTAGCAAATAAAACCCTAACAATCTTTCACTTCTATATTTATTCGTAATTTTACTTAATAAAAATTCACGGTCTTGTTCATATGATTCCGGCTTGGTCGATGAATGTACATCTTTCCATGGCTCAAAACCCGCCTTGGATGGATCTAATTCGACCAACTTCTCATACGACTCCTTCGCAACTTGCTCATTGCCGGAAAAGTATGCAGAATGAGCGAGCCAGAAATAATAACCGGCATCCCCTTCAAAACCACGTTTTTGCAAGCTTCTGAGCCAACCGTACGCTTCTTTATGTTTGCCGACTAACGCGAATGTAGCCCCTAATTTATAACGATGTACAAATTGGTACGGCTTTATTTTCATGAGGAGCTCGAGCATTGCATCCAATTCCTCTTTATCTTTCTCGTAATAATAAAAGACGGCGAGATTACATAGTGCATGCAAATTTCCTTTATTCTTTTCGAGCACATCAAATAACAATAGTTTCGCTTGTTCAATACTACCGACATAAAAATAGGCGAGCGCCAAGTTATTATAGGCAGCCCAAAAGTCAGGATAATCTGTGATGATGGACTCTAAAATTTCAATTGCTTCTTTAAAAGAACCCTCTTCCATCAACCTTCTTGCTTTTTCTTGCAAGAAATACACTTCTCCGTCGGGCATTTCTTCGTCGGTAAAAAAGGCCTCCTCTTGCTCGGCAAAATCGATAATCTCCATCGAGTCGTCTGCCAAAGGTCCATCAGGCGCCAATGCAATATACTTTTCCGCATATATCTTCGCATCTCGAAGAAGACCTAAATGAGCGTGGACTTCCGCTAAGTAAAAGATGATATCTTCCTCTTCCGGATCAAGACCGTGCGCTGCGGCCAAAATTTCATACGCTTCCTCAAACATTCCCTCTTCCATAATGAGAATGCCGTATTGCATAAGAATAAGCGGATCATTAGGACTCAGTTCAACAGCCCTTTGCAAATATTTATGAGCCTCATCAAAACGGTCGCGCTGCATAGCTTTAACGCCTTTTTGATAGTAGAATTCACCGTCAGGGATAAATGAAATGACTTTCTTATCTATGTTCCTATACTTTTTATCCAATCAAATTCCTCCGAAAAAAATTAGAAGGAACGCTATACACGTCCCTCCAATCAGCTGGCTTCATTATATCATAAGTTCCATTTCCGTCATCCTATTTCTTGTCAGCCATCACTATCTGTCTTTCGGCGCTCCTCCAACTGCTCTGAAGTGTAAATGATCCGCACAGGGTTGCCCCCTGCCATTGCACCGGCGGGAATGTCGCGGTTGACGAGTGAAGCTGCCGATACGATTGCGCCGTCTCCAATTTCCACTCCTGGAAGGATTGTCGTATTCGCACCGATCATGACGCGATCACCGATGATGACGTCACCGATTCGATACTCTTCTATCAAATATTCATGTGCTAAAATCGTCGTATTGAAGCCGATGATTGAATTGTCACCGACTGTAATGCGCTCAGGAAACATCGTATCGGGCATGACCATTAATGCGAATGATGTCTTTTCCCCTATCTTCATTCCTAAAAATGTTCGATAGATGAAATTCTTCAACGGAATGAAAGGCGTATACCGTCCGATTTGGATAAAGACGAAGTTCTTTGCCACTTTTAGAAATGAAACCGTTTTGTATATATGCCAAAGGGAGTTCGCATTTCCTTCAGCAGGATAACGCTCGGTCCGTCTCAAGCCTCTTCGCCTTCTACGATCGACAGCAAATCTGAAATATCCTGCAAAACAAAGTCAGGCTTCAGCTCACGGATGAATTTCTCGCCTTTAGCTGACCATGCTACACCAGCAGTGCGAACTCCAGCGTTCTTTCCTCCGAGGATATCATGACTATTATCGCCGACCATCATCGTTTCATTTGGGGACGAGTTCAATCGTTCCATCGCAAGTAACAATGGCTCCGGATCAGGCTTCGCATGTTGTACATCGTCCAAACAGACAATCGTATCAAAGAGCTCTTCCGCTTCAATGAGCCGCAAGCCTCTCATGACCATCTCATTTCGCTTCGTTGACACGATCGCCATTTTCAACCCTTTATTTCTCAACTGTCTGAGCGTTTCCGTGACCCCATCAAATTCACTAACAAAAGAATCGTGATTAGCCAAATTCCATGTACGATATTCAGCCATCAGTTCTTCCGTTTTTTCTGGATCGATGCTTTCGAATGTTTCCCTTAACGTCGGTCCGAGGAAAGGCAGGATGTCTTCTCTTTCAAACCTTCCCGGATAATGTGCATTCAAAACCGTTTGGAACGTTTGAATGATGAGCTCGTTCGTATCTAGTAACGTTCCATCGAAGTCAAATAACAATGTTGTAATTTTATCCATTCAGAACTGTTACCTCCTTCTCCCTTTTTCGTTCTGCCTGTTTCCATAAGTAAGCAACCGCGATCGTCAATGTAAACGCTGTGACAAGGCGGATAATGAGCAATGGCAGGATCGGTATGCCTAAAGGTAAAAATATGAGTGTATCTTCAACGACCGCATGACAAGCAATTAGGAAAATGAATGCAAGCGTTGCATCCTTTTTGCTGACGCCATCTTCCTGTACAGCTTGAATCATGACACCTGCCCCGTAGGCAAGACCAATAACAAGTCCGGCAACCAATGTCATTGATGCATTCGGTTGAACACCAATGACTTTTGTAAATGGTGCCAGTTTCTCCGAAAACTTCTGTAAGTAGTTATTGTCTTTCAAAAATTGAACAATAATCATAAGCGGAATGACAATAAGCGCAAGTTGCAAAACGCCAAACGACGCTTTCTGTAAGCCGAGCAATCCGATTTCCAACCAACCTTCCGGAACAGCGGACACTTCAGGCGCCATACCATACTGCGCAATTTCGGTTCCGCCTTTCCAGAATAAGTTGATAATGATGCCTGAAAAAGCAGCTAAACCGAATCTAACGACTAAAACAATCCACAGTTTCACTCCGACCTTTAACGCGACTCCCGTCTCAATGAACATATTATGCGCAAAACTGAGCATAACAGCCAAAATGAAAACTTCCTTCACGGTCAGGTCGAGCGAGAGGATTCCTGCAATGCCAGCATATAAATTCAGTGCATTGCCAAGTACTAACGGGATCGCTGCTTCCCCGCTCAGTCCGAATAAACCCATGAACGGTGAAATCAACTTAACTACCCAAGGCAACACAGGTGTATGTTGCAATATGACGACGAGGAGAGTAATCGGGAAAATGACTTTCCCTAATGTCCACGTCGTTTTTAATCCAGCGGCCAAACCAGCTCGAAGCGTTTGCATTTCCCCATCTCTCTTCTATTTATCTTGATATTCCACTTTAACTTTCTTTATAAATCTTCTCCAAATGAACATTGACACCGAAAATACAATGGCGATAATGGAAACAATTTGCGCAGCGCGAAGATCTCCGCCGTACAAACTGTCCGTCCTCATCCCTTCGATGAAGAATCTTCCGATTGAATACCATGTCAAATAGAAGAAGAACATTTCGCCTCGCTTTAACCGGACTCTTCGCAAAAGCAAAATGATAATGAGACCGACAACATTCCACAACGATTCATAGAGGAACGTCGGATGATACGTTACTCCGTTAATCGTCATTTGATTCATAATCCAGTCAGGAATCCATGTGTTTTCCAGAAAACTTTGCGAAACTGGACCGCCATGCGCTTCCTGATTAATGAAATTTCCCCATCGACCGATGATTTGACCGATCAATATTCCCGGTACAGCGATGTCCACCACTTTCCAAAATGAAATGCCTCGACGTTTCGTATAAAAGTATGTCGTTAAAAAGGCACCTATCAATGCACCGTGGATGGCAATACCGCCCTCCCATATTTTGAACACATCTGCAGGGTTGTCTTTATAGGAATCCCAGGAAAATATGACATAGTAAATCCTCGCACTTATGATAGATAACGGTACTGCCCAAATAAGCAGATCCGTTAAGAAATCCGGGTGCATCCCCCGCTTCACCATCTCTTTTTGAACGACGATGAATGCAAGAATAATACCAGTTGTTATTAGAATTCCATACCAACGGATATCTATTGGACCCAGACTGAAAGCCGTCGGATCAATCGCTAGTAAATCAAACATGAGTTTACTCTATCCCCTCTTCATCAGATTTTCCTGTATCTTGGCTAATTGCCATATCTAGTTTTTTCGAAAATGTCTCTGCCGCATTGATGCCTAATCGTTTCATCCGATAATCCATAGCGGCCACTTCGATAATGACCGATAAGTTTCGACCCGGCTTTACAGGAACAGTAAGCTTCGTCAAATCAGAATCCATGATTTTCATCTTTTCCCCATCAATGCCTAGCCGATCATACACTTTATCCGGATTCCACGTCTCCAAATCGATGACCATTAATATCCGTTTGTCATCCCTTACGGCGCTTGCACCGAAAAGCATCATCATGTCGATAATACCAACTCCACGGATTTCAAGCATATGCCTAAGCAGCTTCGGCGAATTTCCGATCAAGACGTTTTTTGCGACTTGCCGTATTTCCACAGCATCATCCGCGACTAGACGATGACCACGCTTTACAAGCTCCAAAGCGGTTTCACTTTTACCGACACCGCTTTTTCCCGTAAGTAAAACTCCAATGCCGTACACATCGACGAGCACACCATGAACTGTCGTCATGGGAGCTAACTGACCTTCAAGGAAATTGGTGAGCATTCCTGAGAATCTAGTCGTCGGATGCTCGGTCTGGAGCACGGGGATGCTTCTCTCGTCTGCAAATTGTTTGAGTTCTAATGGACATTCAAAATTATGCGCTATGATGAAAGCTGGTGTTTCAGTTGAACAGAGTCGATCCATGCGATCCTGACGATCCGCTTCATCCAGTTTATTAAAAAAGGACAGCTCTGTTTTCCCGAGCAGCTGAATTCGTGTAGCCAAGTAAAAATCAAAATAACCGGCCATTTCAAGCCCCGGCCGTGATATGTCACTCGTAAGGATTTTCCGTTCAATACCTTCTACACCTGCAACAACTTCAAGTCCAAAACGATTTTGAACGTCTTCTACTGTAACAACCGACATTAATTCCCCTACTTTCTATATAATTTCTCGACCGCTTTGCGAATGATCTTATGTAACGCAAACCCTATCCACCATTTTACCATGAACGAATTCAATTGAAATGATTTCGTCCGAATTTGTCCACGAATGATACGTATCAAACTATATAAGTGGCAAGGAGGAGATAAGATGGCATTACTTATCCTTGACGCAGGACACGGACCGAACACATCTGGAAAACGCTCACCAGATGGCAAACTACTTGAATTCCGCTTCAATTCTGCCGTGGCGCAAATTGTAAAGCATTGTTTGGTGCTGGAAGGGGTGAACGTCATTTATTCACATGAAAATGGACGTGATGTACCTTTGCCTGAAAGGACTTCGATCGCCAACAGGCTGAATGCAGACGCATTCGTATCCATCCACGCTAATGCATATGGCTCCAATTGGAATGATGCGCATGGCATCGAAACATATATGTATCCCCAAGCAAGCAAACGAACCGCAATATTGGCTGAACAAATACACAGCTCATTGATACTTGCTTGCGGACGAAAAGACCGAGGGGTAAAAACCGCAAATTTTGCAGTATTGAGGGATACAAAGATGCCTGCCGTGTTAGTGGAGTGCGGTTTCATGACCAATCGCGAAGAGGCTGCTCTTTTACTATCTAAAGCGTACCGCGTGCAATGCGCACGGGCGATCAGCTTCGGCATTTTGAATTGGCTTTTTCGGGAGAAGCTCATCTGACTCGCGGCTTGCTTTGGGCGCAGGGACAGAATTCTTGAGCGCTAATTTGGTTTCTTGAGCGCTAATTTGGGTTCTTGAGCGCCAATCTGGTTTTCTTGAGCGCTAATCTGTTTTCTTGAGCGCTAATCTGTTTTCTTGAGCGCCAATTTGGTTTCTTGAGCGCGGATTCGGTTTCTTGAGCGCCAATCTGGTTTCTTGAGCGCCAATTTGGGTTTCTTGAGCGCCAATCTGGTTTCTTGAGCGCGGATTCGGTTTCTTGAGCGCTAATTTGGTTTCTTGAGCGCCAATCTGGTTTCTTGAGCGCCAATTTGGTTTCTTGAGCGCCAATTTGGTTTCTTGAGCGCTAATTTGCTTTCTTGAGCAAGACACGTATTTCATCAAAAAAGACTGCCACAGAAGTCAGTTTGCACTGACTTTCTGGGCAGTCTTTTTTCATTAATTATGCTTCACATTATAGCAAACAATAACAGAGCCAGTTTTCGCTTCCCCGTGAACATGGAGTTGAGTGGCATTGCCTTCCGCATCCTTATTGAAAATGATCGTACGGCTCAGAAACTGTTCTTGTTCTGTCGTTTTGCTGACATCATTCAGCTGAAGATCCAAACGTCCCATATTCGTTGAGATTTCACCACGAAGTGAAACATCAGATGGAATATATAGCTCAACAGAACCGCTCACTGTTTTAGCATCGATTTTTTGTGCATCAGCATCCGTTGTTGTCACAACTACATGACCATTCAACGATTTCGCTTCAACATCCTTCACTTTACCAGATACGTACACGCGTCCGTTAATTGTTTCAGCTTCAAGTGTATCGCCTGTGCTATCGTTCAAGCGAATCGATCCGTTGCCAGCTTCTAACTCAGCTTCTTTAAAAGTAATACGTTCCACATCGACTTTTCCGTTCGCTGTTTTTGAATAAAGACGATCGACCGTAATATCCTTCAAGTTGAAATTACCATTCAGTAGTCTTACGGAAACTTTACGATAATCCTGTTTTGGAATGAATAAGTCGACAGTTACCTGACTTAATTTCAAATCACTTAAATAACGCAGCTTTCCTTCGTCTTTAAGGAAGATCAATTTATCGAGAAATTCTTTTTTCGCATCTTCTTCAGATCGTCCATTAAACGATTTGACGGTGAATTCCGCTCGAATTTCTGGATTGTCAGTTGCATGAATCGATACGCTTCCGTGATCGACGTCGACGAGAATTTCATCTAAGTCATCGGCTTGTTTCACAATCGTGTGATGGAATGTCGAACCGCCGCCAAATGGCATATCGAAATCGAATCCTTTCATTCTTTCCACGGTGGATTGCATGAACTGCATGAAACGATCTCCTACAGTTACGAAATCTTTCCGGATATCTTCAATGAATTCATCCATCGATGGATCCTTGTCTTTTGATTGTCCGGAAAAGTCGTTTGCGTTATCTTGGTTTGCATCTTCCCCTGTAAACTTTGTTTCAGTCGTTTGGGTAGACCCATTGTCAGTCGATGGCTGCTTTTTCTCCATCGCTTCTAAAAGGGTTAATGCTTCGTCCATTGAAATTGTGCCGTTTTCCAACATTGTCAAGATACGTTTGCGTTCATTCTGCATTGTTCCGCCTCCTAAGTATGCTTGAGATTTCTTTTCGTATAGGAACCTCCGCCTCATGCAAAACTGGAGGAGACTCCTTTAACACTTACTATATATACGAATCATCTATCAGAAGGTTTCATTCTTTTCCAGCGGCAGCTTCGATCAGCTCTTTCATTCTTTGTCGGTCTCGTTCCAAAATCGGCTTCAAATAGCGGCCGGTGTATGAAACTTCACTTTCTGCCACTTTCTCAGGAGTTCCCTTTGCAATGATTTGCCCGCCTTTATCCCCGCCTTCAGGCCCAAGGTCGATAATATGGTCGACGGTTTTAATAACGTCCAAATTATGCTCGATGACAAGGACGGTATTTCCGGAATCGACAAGACGTTGCAATACGTGAAGAAGCTTTTCAATATCATGGACATGGAGACCTGTCGTCGGCTCGTCTAGAATATAAAACGATTTTCCGTTTGAACGTCGATGCAATTCTGATGCAAGCTTCACCCTTTGTGCTTCCCCGCCTGATAAAGTCGTGGCAGGCTGCCCAAGTTGAACGTAGCCTAGACCGACATCGACAATCGTTTGCAGTTTCCGACTGATTTTAGGAATGTTTTCAAAGAAAACGAGCGCATCTTCAACGGTCATGGAAAGGACATCTGCAATGTTCTTCCCTTTGTATGTTACTTCAAGCGTTTCACGGTTATATCGCTTACCATGGCATACTTCACAAGGAACATATACGTCTGGCAGAAAATGCATTTCAATCTTAATAATTCCGTCGCCGCGACAAGCTTCGCAGCGGCCACCTTTTACGTTGAAGCTGAAGCGACCTTTCTTGTAACCTCTTACTTTTGCCTCGTTCGTCATCGCAAAGACGTCCCGAACATCATCAAAGACCCCTGTATATGTCGCCGGATTCGATCTCGGTGTCCGTCCGATTGGAGATTGGTCAATATCGATCACTTTTTCCAACTCTTCAAGGCCTGTAACGGACTTGAATTGGCCAGGTTTTTGTTTCGAGCGGTTTAGCTTTTGTGCAAGTACTTTATATAGCACTTCATTGACAAGCGTACTTTTCCCGGAGCCCGAAACGCCTGTCACCGCAATGAACTGTCCTAACGGGAAGTCTGCGTTGACGTTTTTCAAATTGTTCTCGGACGCACCTTTGATGGACACGACCCTGCCATCGGATTTCCGTCGTTCCATTGGCAGAGGAATGAACTTCCTTCCACTCAAATATTGACCCGTCAATGATTGAGGATCGTTCATCACTTCTTCCGGTGTGCCGGCGGAAACGATTTGCCCTCCCGCAGCCCCTGCACCTGGTCCGATGTCGATTAAATAATCGGCAGCGATCATCGTATCTTCGTCATGCTCTACGACAATAAGCGTATTCCCTATATCGCGCATGCTTTGCAACGTTCCGATAAGACGGTCATTATCACGTTGATGGAGACCGATCGAAGGCTCATCCAAAATATAAAGGACGCCCGTCAATCTGGATCCGATTTGCGTCGCAAGCCGGATTCGCTGCGCTTCCCCACCGGACAATGTGCCAGCAGCTCTCGATAACGTCAAGTAGTCTAGCCCGACGTTGATGAGGAATCCTAATCTTTCAGCGATTTCTCGCAATATTAATCTTGCAATTTGCATGTCCTTTTCAGAAAGCACGAGGTTGCTGAAAAAACGGTCTGCTTCCGTAATGGACAACGCAGTCACTTCTCCGATATGCGTGCCATTCACTTTAACCGCAAGTGTTTCCTCTTTCAATCGGTATCCGTGACAAGTCGGACAAGCGCGGCTCGCCATATATTTCTCCATTTGTTCACGAATATAATCAGAGGACGTCTCCTTGAACCTGCGCTCCACGTTTGCGAGTACACCTTCAAAATAGATGTTGTTCACACGTGTATTGCCGAATTCATTCGTATATTGGAATTTGATTTTTTGATCTTTCGAACCGTACAAAATGATGTTCAGATCTTCATCAGACAAGTCGCTCACCGGTACATCCATCGGTATTTTGAAATGCTTACAAATTGTCTTCAATAGTTCAGGATAGTATTGTGAGCTCGTAGGAATCCAAGGAGCGATTGCGTCTTCCTTCAAAGAGAGGGACGTGTCCGGAATGACAAGTTCAGGGTCAACCTCAAGCTTCGTCCCAAGACCATCACAATCAGGGCAAGCCCCGAACGGACTGTTGAATGAAAACATCCGAGGTTCAAGTTCGCCGATGGAGAATCCGCATATTGGACATGCATGGTGCTCACTGAACAGTAATTCTTCGACACCAATCACATCGACAAGCACAGTTCCTTCCGCCAATCGAAGCGCCGACTCGAGTGAATCGCTTAAACGGGCTTCAATCCCTTCCTTCACGACAATCCGGTCAATGACGACTTCAATCGTATGTTTTTTATTTTTATTCAGCTCAATATTGTCATCGAGATCGATTACTTCCCCATTGACGCGAATCCGGACATAGCCTTGTTTTTTAATGTCCTCGATTAGCTTCGCATGCGTTCCCTTCCTGCCGGATACGACAGGCGCAAGGATTTGAAGCCGGGAACGTTCCGGCAACTGCATAATGCGGTCGACCATCTGCTCGATCGTCTGGGACGAAATTTCAATTCCATGATTCGGACAGATCGGCTTGCCGACACGTGCAAACAATAGACGTAAGTAATCATAGATTTCAGTAACTGTTCCGACAGTGGAACGTGGATTGCGGCTCGTCGTCTTCTGATCAATTGAAATCGCAGGCGACAACCCTTCAATTACGTCCACATCGGGCTTGTCCATCTGGCCTAAAAACTGTCTCGCATAAGCGGAGAGCGATTCGACATACCGCCTTTGCCCTTCCGCGTAAATCGTATCGAATGCAAGAGACGATTTCCCGGAACCTGACAAGCCTGTCATAACGACAAGCTTGTCACGCGGGATGCGGACGTCAATATCTTTCAGATTGTGAACTCTTGCCCCTTGAATGACTATTTCCGTGTTTTTCATCGCATTTTCACCCTTCAGCCTTCAATTCTAAAATCGTATCGCGCAATTCGGCAGCCCTTTCGAAATCAAGTGCTTTTGCTGCCTCTTTCATTTCCTTCTCGAGATTCGCAAGCAATTTCACTTTATCGTCCTTCGACAATTTCTTGCCTTTCGTCACTTTTTCCAAAGCTGAAATATCTTCTTCAGCGACTTGAGTTGCTCGAATAACTTCACGTATTGCTTTTTTGATCGTCGTCGGAGTGATTCCATGCTTTTCATTATAAGCCATTTGAATTTCCCGACGTCTCTTCGTCTCTTCAATTGCCTTCTTCATCGAATCCGTATATCGGTCTGCATACATGATGACTTTTCCTTCGGAGTTACGAGCTGCCCGTCCGATTGTTTGGATGAGGGAACGTTCTGAACGAAGGAATCCTTCCTTGTCCGCATCCAATATCGCGACGAGTGACACTTCAGGTATATCGAGCCCTTCCCTTAACAAGTTGATGCCGATGAGAACATCGTACTTACCAAGACGGAGTTCCCGAATGATTTCAATCCGCTCCAATGTTTTGATATCCGAATGTAAATATTGGACTTTAATGCCGATATCCTTCAAATAGTCGGTAAGATCTTCGGACATCTTTTTCGTCAATGTAGTAATCAATACCCTTTCGTTACGCTTTATACGCTCATTGATTTCATCGATCAAATCATCAATCTGCCCTTCGATCGGCCGTACATCGATAATCGGGTCAAGCAAGCCAGTCGGTCGGATGATCTGTTCAACCATCTCGGGTGTATGCTCGATCTCGTAAGGACCGGGTGTTGCAGACACGTAGATCGCTTCATGGACGTAGCGCTCGAATTCATCGAACATGAGCGGTCTATTGTCTAAAGCGGAAGGCAGGCGGAACCCGTGATCGACCAATACTTGCTTACGCGCTTGGTCACCGTTATACATACCTCGGATTTGCGGCAAGGTGACATGGCTTTCATCGATAACGATCAGAAAATCATCAGGAAAATAGTCAAGCAATGTATAAGGGGTAGCCCCCGCAGGTCGTAATGTCAAATGCCTCGAATAGTTTTCAATTCCTGAACAGAATCCCATCTCCCGCATCATCTCTAAATCATAACGAGTGCGCTGCTCAAGTCGCTGAGCTTCCAGAAGTTTATCTTCCTTGCGCAAAACGGCAAGTCTTTCTTCCAACTCGGTTTCGATATTCGCAATCGCCTTCACCATTTTCTCTTCACCAGTAACGAAGTGGGATGCCGGGAAGATGGCGACGTGTTCGCGTTCCCCTAAAATTTCTCCTGTAAGTGAATCCACTTCTCTGATACGGTCAATTTCATCACCAAAAAATTCAATGCGAATACAGTTTTCGTCTTGGGAGGCCGGGAATATTTCCACGACGTCCCCTCTCACCCGGAACGTACCACGCGTGAAATTGATATCGTTTCTTGAGTATTGGATATCAACGAACCGACGAAGCAGCTCATTCCTGCCGATCTCCATACCAGTACGGAGGGAAACGACATGCTTCCCGTATTCTTCCGGCGAACCTAGGCCGTAAATGCAAGAGACGGATGCGACGATGAGCACATCATTCCTTTCGAATAACGCAGATGTCGCGGAGTGGCGCAGCTTGTCGATCTCATCGTTGATTGTTGCATCTTTTTCTATATATGTGTCCGTATGCGGCACATAAGCTTCCGGTTGGTAATAATCGTAGAAGCTCACGAAATACTCGACTGCATTGTTCGGAAAAAATTCTTTGAACTCGCTATACAACTGGCCAGCAAGTGTTTTATTATGCGCAATGACAAGTGTCGGTTTATTAACTTCCGTTACAACGTTTGAAACGGTGAACGTCTTCCCTGTTCCGGTCGCACCTAAAAGTGTCTGATGCTTTTTGCCTTCCTTTATGCCTTCCACAAGTTTTGAAATGGCGGCAGGTTGGTCGCCTAACGGAACATAAGGAGCGTGCAAATCGAATTTTCGGACCATTGAAGCCCCTCCCCAAATGAATTATTTCCATTTTAACATAGACTTTGCCAAGACCAAAGAAATAAGAGAACGTATGTTCAAATATAAATTTCAATACTACTAGCTATATTTGCTTCTTACCCATTCAGTAGAAATAATAAAAAGCGGGTCTACTCAGCTAATCGGTTTTCGACTAGCTGGCAGCCCGCTGCAAATTTGTTTAATTTTCTTCCAGTTTCACCAATTCATCCGTAAGCTCGTTAAAAGCGCACTCGTCCTTTTCATCAAGCGCAAGATCAATCAGCCTCAAGAGACGTTTTTTCGTTTGTTCTCGATGAATATGGTTCAGGAATAGATCCATGTAAATATCATTCAATAATCTCTCCGCTTGAAGCGAAGTACTATTTTTCCCCACGGCTTTTAAGAACTCGGCATATGAATAATTGTTTTCCATCTCCCTCACCCCTGATGCCTTTTTTTTATTATACATAAATTCCGGGATCAATTGCAAGGTTTTTAAGAATATTCTATTATTACTTTTTTTGGATAGCCGATCAAATCTCTTCTGTTTTCTCGTTCGACATACGGATTGTCACTTCGGAAACTACGAATACAACGATCGCCATAATAACCGGTGTTACGGATATTCCGATTGCAATTAAACCTGTCACAAGTACAAAAATTGCTTGTAATAATTGGACTCCGCTAACTGTTTTTCGTATGGCAGGTGTCCTTGTATTTTCCGATTCCGGGAAAAGCATATCCATTCGGAAATCATCACCCGCGCGCAATGCATGCACTAATTGAATGGATGATGCAAAGGCCAATGCTCCGATAAAGATATAGACGACAATCGGAAACGGAATGAGAGCAACACCTAGTACTGATAAAACAGTCAATCTGACCCAAAGCCAAAATATATCATCCGTCCGGACGAGAGTCCTTCTAAGCAAATATCGTTGAGGCGATGTTTGTCCGAATTGAGCAGAGCGCAATAGGAACCCGAGCCATGCACGACGGCTGACGGACCCTTTCAAATGCGGTACGTCCGTAAAGTAATTGGCGAAGCGATAAAAACGCATCATACGATTTTGCTCCACCGATATGAAATGTTCATACGGGAAAGGATTTGCTGCACTTCTTTTCTTCCAGAATAAATAATAGACAGCCATAAGCACACCTACGAGCGGAATAAAATAAGGACTGCCAGCTAGCATCACATACATGAGCAGCGCTGCTAACACGAACCGGACGAGACGGTCTTTCCAAATCCCCTCTCCTTCATTAGCACGGCGATAATGGTATTCTGTCTCGACATACAGCCATTTCACGAGCAAAATGACGATGGCAGTCAATAAGAATTGTGGTTTTCCCGCAACATCCGTTGCTGCTAGCAAAGGTAATAGAATGATAAATAAAATGTATGGAAGCGGCAGCTGTGAAAATAGCGAATATCGCAGCGACCGTTTTAAATACTCTTCAAGTTTGTTTTCCATCGGAAGGAAAAAGACGATGTCTGCGGGCTTCAGCAATGTTACCGGCGAGCAGATGGACAATACTGCGCCGATTAGAACCGCCGCGATAATCGCTGAAGGGAATTCAGACGGCACTTCTTTTAACCATTCGCTGTATGCGTATCCGCCTGCCCCAATCGTAAAGAGCAGAACGATTGCTAAATGGCCTGTGAAAACGAACTTCATATACTTTTGCAGTTCTGTCATGTACCGGACAAAACGATCGCTCCAAATCTCACGCAAACTGTTCATGATCATGATCCCCGGTCATCGAAATATATAACTCGTCCAACGTAGCATTGGGCCTGTTGAAGGCTTTCCGCAAATCATCCATCGTCCCTTGCGCCCTTACACGTCCTTCATGCAGTAAAATAATCCGGTCGCAATACTTTTCTGCAGTGGAGAGCACATGTGTCGACATCAGTACTGAGGCGCCGTTCGCTTTTCTTTCTTCTATTTGATCGAGCAATGAACGGATTCCGATCGGGTCTAATCCGACAAACGGTTCATCGATAATATATAGCGAAGGTTCCACTAAAAACGCGCAAAGAATCATGACTTTTTGTCGCATCCCTTTTGAGAAATGCGATGGAAACCAATTCAACCGCTTCTCCATCATGAACTCTTTCAATAGCATTTCAGTTCGCGCCTCAAACACTTCCCGGTCCAATCCGTACGCCATTGCTGTCAACTCTAAATGTTCTTTCAGCGTAAGCTCTTCATATAAGATCGGTGTTTCCGGAATATATGTGAACGCTTGACGGTATGCTTCAGGGTTTTCACGAAACGTGACACCATTCACTGCGATTTCGCCTTCATGCGGATTCATTAGCCCGATAATATGTTTGATCGTCGTACTTTTTCCGGCACCGTTCAAACCGATCAAACCGACAAGCTCGCCTTGTCCAATTTCAAAAGATAAATCATGCAAGACAGGTTTTCGTGTATATCCGCCTGTCACGTCTTTAACTTCAAGAATCGCCATAGTCATCCTCCATTCTTGTTTCCATTTTACCAAACATCGAACCGGAATGCTTTGTCCATCTTTCACGCATTAACAGAAAATATGCTACACTTGTGTCATTAATGAATACTTCTCCTAAACGGAGTCTTAGAATCGGAAAGGATGACCTCAAATGACATCATGTATCTTTTGTAAAATTGCAGAAGGCACGCTTCCTAGTCAGAAAATCTATGAAGATGAGCACGTTATCGCCATTATGGACGTCATGCCCGTAACGAAAGGGCATGTTCTTCTTATTCCAAAAAACCATCGTGAGAATCTGTATGACATGACCGAAGAAGAAGCTTCCCATCTATTCTCGGTTGCACCAAAAATCGCGAACGTTCTAAAAGAGGAGTTCACGCCTGCTGGTATGAACCTGCTTCAAAATAATGGAGCGGCGGCCGGACAAGCTGTATTCCACTTCCATATGCATTTCATCCCGCGATATGATCAAACGGACGGCTTCCAATCGGACTGGAATCCGAAGGTGGAAGAGTTCACACAAGAACGGATTCAGGAAATTGCGGAACAAATTCGAGCTCGATTCGGAAAGTAATGGTACTTGCTAGTCCATAAGAATACCTGTATAATTTATATAAGTTTTCGCTGCCGATCACGAGGATACGTCAGGAGAACGCAAAAAATTAGAGTCTAGTTGAGGAGAGATGAGAATTGAATACGAAAAATCTTACGTTGATGGCGCTGCTAGTAGCAGTGGGAGCCGCTTTGTACTTGGTCATTCCAGGTTATGGGGAAGGCATGAAGCCAGACTTCATGTTGACGATGATGTTCATCGGCATCTTTTTATTTCCGGATGTTAGAAGCGTCTTTTTACTCGGAGCTACGACAGGAGTGCTTTCAGGAATTTTTACAAGCCTTCCAGGTGGTTTCATTCCAAATGTCATCGATAAGTTCATTACAGCCTTTGTCGTTTTTGCAGTCATTGCACTGCTCAGAAAGGCCGCAAACAATTTAATCGTTTCAATCATCATCACTTGCTGCGGAACACTGTTATCCGGAACAATTTTCCTATCTGTCGCCATCTTCATTATGGGCATAAATATTCCATTCGGATTATTGTTCATCACAGTCGTTCTTCCTGCAATAGCAATGAATGGGGTTGCCTTCTTTATCATTTCCCCGATCATTAAGTCATTATTGAAACGCACTTCATTCAAAACAGCATTATCAAACTAATAACATCAAGCTTTCCCTCGAGGGGGGAAGCTTTTTTCATTTGCCCGAAACTGTTTACCATGTTTTAATTAAACTATGAAAAGGAATACTATTCAAAATGAAAGGAGTGCACTCCCCCATGAAAGCATCTACGTTTCTCGCTGGGCTACTTGCAGGTTCGGTGACAGCCGCTGTCACTGTGTTATTTTCCACTCCACAAACAGGCAGCGAAATTCGCTCGTCCGTTAAAAACGCTTCAGCTGATATGAAGCATAAATTGCAAGATGTTAAAGGAAAAATCTCCGAGTTGAAAGATTCCATCACTCATATGACGAAGGAAGCGAAAGAATTAGTTCCTGAAGCCGTCAATGGAATTAAGGGATCAATCGAACAATGGCAACTCTCCACGGAGACTAACAGACTTAAGCTGGAGAAGGAACTTTCAGCAATCCAGAACTCGCTCGCAGAGTTGGAACAATCGATTGCAGCGCAACAGAAGTGAAAGACATGACGAAAGCCAAACTCTAGTTATAATGAGTTTGGCTTTTTTCGAGCTAATATAGGTCCTTTCTATGATTGGGAGGTCTGCTTTGGACGCGGGATGGCTTGCTTTGGACGCGGAGGGGCTCGCTTTGGACGCAGGATGGCTTGCTTTGGACGCGGAGCAGCTCGCTTTGGACGCGGGATGGCTTGCTTTGGACGCGGAGCGGCTCGCTTTGGACGCGGGATGGCTCGCTTTGGACGCGGAGGGGCTCGCTTTGGACGCGGAGCGGCTCGCTTTGGACGCGGGATGGCTTGCTTTGGACGCGGAGCGGCTTGCTTTGGACGCAGGATGGCTTGCTTTGGACGCGGGATGGCTTGCTTTGGACGCGGAGCAGCTCGCTTTGGACGCGGGATGGCTCGCTTTGGACGCAGAGCAGCTCGCTTTGGACGCGGGATGGCTTGCTTTGGACGCGGAGCAGCTCGATTTGGACGCGGGATGGCTTGCTTTGGACGCGGAGCAGCTCGCTTTGGACGCGGAGCAGCTCGCTTTGGACGCGGGATGGCTTGCTTTGGACGCGGAGCGGCTTGCTTTGGACGCGGGATGGCTCGCTTTGGACGCAGGATGGCTTGCTTTGGACGCGGAGGGGCTCGCTTTGGACGCGGGATGGCTCGCTTTGGACGCGGAGCGGCTTGCTTTGGACGCTGGATGGCTCGCTTTGGACGCGGAGCGGCTCGCTTTGGACGCGGGATGGCTTGCTTTGGACGCGGAGCAGCTCGCTTTGGACGCGGGATGGCTTGCTTTGGACGCGGAGTGGCTTGCTTTGGACGCGGAGCAGCTCGCTTTGGACGCGAGATGGCTTGCTTTGGACGCGGAGCGGCTCGCTTTGGACACGGGATGGCTTGCTTTGGACGCGGAGCGGCTCGCTTTGGACGCTGGATGGCTTGCTTTGGACGCGGAGCGGCTCGCTTTGGACGATTCTATTTACCGAATGAAACATCCCTCTCGTAAAACTATATTTTATTCGATCGTCTTGCATTGTTTTTGGATTTTTTCTTGTGAAATATGTATTTTTACGTTTGTTATTTGTAGCCCTGTTAAGTTAGAATCACTTTTTTGATTCTCCCCTATGTCCTTCATAATCTTATTCTCTCTATATATTGCGACGAAACGGTTAGTCAATGAATAACCTTTCCCCTAAAAATATATGGTACTGGGGAATTGTTAACTATTAATCCTTTCATTTCTTTTGGTATATGTATATAGTTTTCTGCCAGATTTAGTTCCATCCAAGTAATTTCTTCAATTTCTTCAGGATAGGAGATGTTTAATTCTCCTCCAATTATTTTCCCTACAAAGGTGAAGAGGATAGTGTGATGACCTCTTTTTTCAAAAAATGCTTCACTGACTGTTAAAATACCGTCTACTTCAACATCTACTCCAGTTTCTTCTTTAACCTCACGAATTGCGGCTTCCTCCAATGTTTCACCATCTTCTACTGCACCACCAGGAAGAGTATAGTAAGATGAGTTCTCCCCTTTATTTTTTACCATTAATACTTTTTCCTTATTTTCATCGAACAAAAGCACATAAACAACATTGACTCTTTTCATTCACTTTCCTCCCTTAATTTGGATAAAACTCTTGCCAGCTCAAAGCAGATCAATAACAGGAAGTGTTGCGCCGTTACCTTTCTATGTAAATTGAATCATTTGAGGGGGTAAGATACTCTTGATCACTTAACGAAAAAGTAGTTTGCAGACGATTTATTTCTGCATATTGAACTACTTTGTCGTTATTGATGAATATCAATAAATAGATATCATCCCGCAAACTAATATTACTGATGTCTTTGAGCTTTACACCTACTTGTTTTTCTATCTCTTCTTGTGAAGTATATGGAGTTATTAAAAACGCCTTGTCCCAGTTGAAATCGACGATACCGCTTAAATGAAGTTCGCTGTCACTATCATCTGACACCATAATAATAAATGATTTGACATCTTCTTCTAACTCTTTGTTTCGTTTAATGTTGTTGTCATTGCAACCGATTAACAATAACAAAGCAAATAATATAACACCCATTCTCTTTTTCAAAATACCTCTCCCCATTCTAATGCAAGTTCTCTCCTCTAAGCGACATTAATCATTTGAATAGTTGACAAATTAAAAAAGTTCTTTATTCAACTCACTATAAATGATATTCTACATATGAAAATATTTCCATGAGGAGGAATTGTTTTGACAATCAATACAAATGACAGAACCATTATTAATGAGGTTACCATTAATGCCCCTTTACATTTAGTTTGGTATGCCTGGACAATATCGGAACGAGTGTCAGAATGGTTCGCTCCCGAAACAGTCATAGAAGCTATAGAAGGCGGGGCTTACGAGCTTTATTTTATTCCTGGAAATAAAACCGGAATGAATACGAAAGGCTGTAAAATTAGTAGGCTTATTGAAGAAAAGGAATTACAATTCACTTGGAAAGGCCCAGATCAATTTGACTCTGTAATGAATAATGATAACGAATTAACTACTGTAAAAGTTAGTTTTGAATCTGTTGATACTAACTCTACAAAAGTTATTGTTGAGCATTCAGGATTTGAAGAAGATGTTAATTGGAGAGAAGCATTTGAATGGCACCAAATGGCTTGGTCGGGTGTACTAAACAGTTTAAAGTCTGCACTTGAAAAAGGTGAAGGAAGTTTATGTTGTCAACCAATTAAATAAAATGCGTAAAACCATCTATTGTTTTGATCTTAATAGATGGTTTTAACATTCCATTTACAACTTTCTTTAAAATAAATTAAACACGAATACCTTCATTTGAATGAATCTCAAACAACGTTTCCTTTCAAACTAGCCCGGAAAACCTCACCATTCCTACTTCACCACATTAAATCATTTATGAATATATAGTATTTTTGGAATTTCAACTTTTTAATTTGAAGTTTTCCTGCTATAATGAAAAAAGATTAACTATTTGATGTTGGAGGTATCTTATGGCTGAGCAAAAGTTTTCCCAAAAAGAAGCAATGATTTATAGTCAACGCGTTGCCCAGATGTCAAAAGCACTTTGGAAAGCGGTCGAAAAAGATTGGCAGCAATGGATAAAACCTTATGACTTGAATATTAATGAACACCATATTCTATGGATTGCCTACCATCTCCAAGGTGCCACTATCTCTGACATCGCAAAATTTGGCGTCATGCACGTTTCCACGGCTTTCAATTTCTCCAAAAAGCTTGAAGAACGAGGATACTTGCAATTCTCCAAAAAAGAAGATGATCGTCGGAATACATATGTATCAGTCACCAAAGAAGGTGAAGAACTTATTACAGGCATGAACGAACATTATTATGACTCCGAACACGGCATCTTGGACGGTTCACTTCCAATAAAAAGTATTTATGGGAAATTTCCTGAATTCTTAGAAGTCATGTCTGTCATACGTAATATTTACGGAGAAGACTTCATGGAAATCTTTGAGCTTGGCTTCAAACGAATTGATAATTCTTTCAACGATGACTTAGTTTCCTTGGACCATAACCAAACAGAGTCGCTAGATATTCCCGAATTACAAGCCGTCGAAGAAAATTAATGTCATTTTCCTCAAATGTCTGCTATGATGAAGTGAAGCTGTAAAGAGGAGGAATTGATTTGATCCTTATCGTAACTGTCATGTTCTCATTGTTTTATTTATTCCAAATCAACAAGATGACATTCGCTCTTTGTCAATCACGGGAAATCCCTGAAGAAAAGCAACCAAAAATATATCGTACCGTCAATATTCTTATTACGATCTTAATTCTTTCGTTCTATCTTGAAGTCTTATTGAACGTTTAAGGATGAAAAAGTCCAACTCCCTTTTAACAGGGAGTTGGACTTTTTCTTTTAGTACAAGTATGCAGCTCCGACGATGATTAACAAGATGAACAACACAACAATCAAAGCGAATCCAGAAGAGCCTTGGCCATATCCACTCATTGGAGCACCTCCTCTCTCTTTGTATCCTATGCATTGGACTTTTTTGGTTATAGGCATTTCGGTAAGGAACCTTTTTGTTTTATAATCGTTTTTATGTTATAGTATCAACTGTCGTACAGAAAAGTTAGGGGAGAAAAAATAATGAAAAAGACAGTCCTTGCAATAACAATGGCAGCTTCAGTTTTAACGTTAGCGGCATGTAACGACCAAAAAGCAGCTGATGATGAAATCATCGCTACAACCAAAGTCGGAAATATTACAAAAGAAGACCTATATGAAGAAATGAAGGACGCAATTGGTGTACAAGTTGTTGAAAACTTGCTTCTTCAACAAGCGTTGGAAACAGAATATAAAATCTCTGATAAGGAACTAAACGAGGAAATCAAAGCTCAAAAAGAACCTTTCGGAGAAAACTTTGAAATGTACCTCCAACAACAAGGAATTACTGAAAAATTCTTTGAGAAGAACGTAAAATCTCAAATGCTTCAAAAGAAAATGATCGAGTCTTTGAAAGTGTCCGATGAAGATATCGCAAAAGGCGTAGAACGTGCGAAAACAGAAATTCATGCACGCCATATCCTCGTTAAAGACGAAAAGACTGCAAAAGAAGTATTGACCAAATTGAAAGACGGTGGAGATTTCGCTAAATTAGCGAAGGAATATTCCACTGAGCCTGTTGCACAAGAAACAGGTGGAGATCTTGGATGGTTCGGTCCTGGAAAAATGGTCCAAGAATTTGAAGATGCAGCTTACGCCCTTAAAAAAGGAGAAATCAGTGAGCCTGTAAAGACAAGCTTCGGTTACCATATCATTGAATTGCTCGACACACGTAAAGCCGAAACCGAAAAAACAGAAGATGAAATCAAAGCTGAAATCGAAGATAGCTTGAAACGTGTTCAATTCGAAGAGAAGCTTCAAGAACTAATCAAAGCTGCTGATGTCGACATTAAAGTCGATGAGTTTAAAAAAGCTTTGGACAGCTACTTGCCTGCAAAAGCTGACGCAAAAGAAGAAAAATAATGACTAAAAAGGCTGCCCCTGAGGCAGCCTTTTTTTCAATCAATATTCGGTTTGTAAAATGATCGATTATCCAGCGGAAAAATCCGCTCTGTAAATTCACCGTTCGCCGTTTTGGACAATGCCCGACCAAGCATATTCATTTTCGCATCGATATTGTCGATATAATGAAGAATTTCCGCCTCCATCAGCATTGGACGTTTCGGGCTTCCCCATTCCTCTTTTCCATGATGGGACAAGACCATATGCTGAAGAAGCATCACTTCCTCCCCTTGAATTTCAAGTTCATCCGCCGCTTTCGATATTTCATTCACCATGATCGTTATATGGCCGAGCAAGTTCCCCTCTATCGTATATTGCGTGCCGATAGGGCCTGATAGTTCAACGACCTTGCCGATATCATGCAATATAATGCCAGCGTATAATAAATCTTTGTTTAAAGCTGGATACAGTTCGGCAATCGCCTTGCCTAGCTTCAGCATCGAGACGACGTGATCGAGCAAGCCCGATACATAATCATGATGGTTCCTTGTCGCAGCCGGGTATACGAGGAAGTCCGTTTGATGCTTCTTCAATAAATGTCTCGTAATACGTTGGATATACGGATTTTTCATCTCAAAGAAATATTGCAATAGCTCTTCAAAAAGGACTTCCTTACTTTTTGCAGAAGAAGGGACTAGATCTGAAATTGTCACGCCTTCCTCTTCTTTTGCAGGACGGATGCTTTTAATGCGCAACTGGTTCTTTCCTCGGTACTCATGCACCTCTCCGCCGACTTTGACGATCGTCGCGGCAGCATATAGACGTTCTTGCTCTTCACCGGTATCCCAAAGCTTCGCCTCGATATCACCGCTCTTATCTTGCAAAATAAGTGTCATAAAAGGGCTTCCCTGTTGTGTAATGCCCTTCGTCGATTGTTTAATGAGTAAAAAAAGATCAACCGGTTCCCCGGCCTGATGTTCCATTATTTTTTTCACCTTGTCATCGCCCCCTTGGCGCTTCCCATCTCGGAAACGTTAATAATCGTTGCATTCGTCCAGTATTCTACTATCTTATCATGACACGTGAAGTAGATGAACTGATGCTTCGTGCTAAGCCGTTCCATAATTTCCATCATACGTGAAAATCTCGTTTCGTCAAAGTGGACAAAAGGATCATCCAACAATAGTGGAAATGGAGCTGTTTCCTCTTTGGCGCTAGCCAATGACAATCGCAACGCGATATATGCCTGCTCCTTTGTCGCCTGGCTCAGTTCAATGATCGGGTAACGGATTCCGTTTTGAGCAACAGCTTGGAATAAACCATTCTCCGATAATACGAGAGATATATAGGCACCGCCCGTCAGTTCATTGAATATATTTTCCGCTTTGTTCAGCACTTCAGGCAGCTTTTTCTCCTTTAATTCCTCCATCATGCCACTGATTGCAGCGACAATCGCTTGGCGGACTGACCATTGTTTCGC
Source organism: Sporosarcina sp. SAFN-015 (assembly GCF_051966875.1). Taxonomy (GTDB): domain Bacteria; phylum Bacillota; class Bacilli; order Bacillales_A; family Planococcaceae; genus Sporosarcina. Next base: position 212,812 of record NZ_JBQCKP010000005.1, read on the forward strand.
AAGCTCGGCAAACTCCGCTTTCTTCATTTCAAATAGTTGCTGTTTCCGTTGATAAGAATCGTCGGTTAACAACTTCTCCGTTTCAACTTCCAAGGCGGTTTTTTCTTTCACTAACGAATTCATCTCTTCTTCCAGTCCAGAAAGGCGCTTTTCAATCTTATGGAGTTTTTCCCGAAGTTCGCCTTCCGGACGTCCAAGCTCTTTCTCTGTCACGTCATGCATTGAGAGTTGGGAATTAATATCATCGATTTGCTGCGTCAAAGTGAGTGTTTCCTGAAATGCCGCATAAGCTTTGTAATATTGCTCTTCCGTCTCTACGCCGGCATCTCCGAACAATTCTTGTTGCTGACTGCTTAACGAAGATAGCAACTCTTCCGCCTCTTGCTTTTGTATTTTGATTTCTTCAATCCTACGAGTGGTCGTTTTAAATGATTGCGACTTCTCTTTTAATGAAATGTAAGCCGAGCGCAATTGATCGTAGATCGATGACTCCGGAACTTCCTTCGATAAAAGACTTTCTATTTCTGAGTACCTCAAGCGAATCTCCTCTTGGATCGCTTCCGACCTGCGCTCATTGTCTTCCAACTCGCGTTCCATTTCCTGCAACGATCGGACCATGCTAAAAAACTCGTGAAGGATTCCAGAGTTCGGTATTTTCCGTAATCCATATGCAAGAAAGAATCCGCTTAAAGATGTATCTAGCTGTTCTTTTTCTTGCATGATAACTCCATACTCTTCCTCAATCATTCCCATTTTCCGTTCAGTTGCTTGTGCGGCTTCTGTCAGCCTACTTTGCTTCTCTTCGTATTCCCGTACCTTTTCAACAATAGCTTCCATCATCGCTTCTTGTCCGGCGTAAGCATCGACGAACCGCTTCATTTCCATATCTTTTTGGGACGGCTGACCGCTGCGTTTCCCAAGCTTTGCAATGACAGCAAGCACAGCAAGAACCGCACCAAGTCCGACGACGATCCACTGGTCACTAAAAAGCCCTACAACGGACAATGCGGCCGCCACTATGAGCAAAATCATAAGCATTGTTGAATTGCCGTCTTCCCTGCTTGACTGTCCCATTTGAATAAACGCTTTCGCTTCGGCCAGCCGATTTCGAATGGATGGCCACTCTTCCGCTTTCTTCCTCTCCACTTCTGAAGGAGAGTTCTTTTGCAATGTGAGCTGTTCATTTCGAATGTCCCGCAATTCATTCTCTAATTGGGAAAGCTGCCTATCCATAAAGCCGATTTGCTGATTCATAGCATCCGCTCTCTGCAGTTGTTCATATAACTGTTCTTCTTTATGAATCGAAACGTCCACATGCAGCACAGTATCTGCTTTACCTAAGCCTAAACGGTCCAGTAGGCGAAGTCTTTTCACTTTTAACTGTGCCATATTTTCGCGGAGCGCACTGATTGTCGAACGCCATTCATGCCACTCCGGCTCACGCGCAAGCAAACGTTCAAAATTTGCGATCCTTTCCGGGCTAGGATTATCCGGCACCTTCTCTGCCAGCGCCGTTATTTCAGCTTCCAAACCACGTTTCTTCGCTTCCATCTCTGTCAGTCTGCTAGTAATCATTTCAAAGCGACGAATTCCATCAGCTGGAAAAGTGTTAGTACGGACTTCCTCCAGTCTGCGTGAGAGTTTTATTTTCCTCTCCTTCAACGGTAATAATTGAAGATCTACTTCCAGATCCCGATATTGCTCCCGCAATGAATCATACGCTCGTTTAGCTTCGTCCCATTCCCTTTCAAGTTCATGGATACGTTTCGTTTTCGGAGCGTATGCTGAAATCCGCTCCTGTGCGCTTTTCAGCTCTTTCTCCATTTCCTTCAATTCGCTGGCTCGGGCATTCATTTCCGGATTGCGACCGGATTTTTTAAATAAATCCCCCATCTCCTTCTCCATCTTTTTTTCAACACGTAATAATGTATCGACGCCAGTTGTACCCGAGGAGAGGAGCGTCCTACTTAACTCGGTTTCATCCATCCGCTCGAAGCCTTGCAACTGAAGAAGAGAAAAAGAGAAAATTGATTCGAATGAGGCGCGGTCGTACTGCCTTACGATTGCTTTGACAGCTTCTTCCCCGCCTTGTGTGCCATCCTCGAAATATACGGTAACGTCTCCCGCTGATTTTCCTTGCACGCGCTCAATGATGCAGTTTCCATACAGATCATCGTGCAGATGGACTTGACCGCCAAATTTACCGCCCGCTTTCGGTTCATATCGAATCTGTGCACTATTCTTTTGGGGAAATTCGAAAAGCGTTTGCATAATGAATTGCTGGATCGTCGTCTTGCCCGCTTCATTATGGCCGTAGAGTACATTTATGCCATCACTGAATTCTATCGTTTTGTTTTCATGCTTTCCGAAGCCATAAATGACCAACTTTTTAATTTTCACCGATTCACCTCCAACATCGTAGGCAACTCATTCAACAGGAGATTCTCAACATCATTCCGTAAGTCGTGGATATCTTGTTCTGTTAACGGGTCGAGGTATTTTGTAGTACGCACATGCTGATAAACGTCTTCCAGCACTTGTTTCCACTGTTCAGTCGACCAATTGTCAACTTGTCCAAGTACAGATTCTACGAGCGAATTGTTTTCCTGTTTATGGAGAGCATAGATACTTGTCAATCGCTGAACCCATACAAACGGTTCATCGCCTTCCATCAATTCACGTATGGCATCCAGCCATATATCTTCCGCTGTCTGTGCAAAAAAAGCGGAGGTTTCCTCGTCAAGATGCAAGATTTCAACATCGACGACGGCAGGCCCATGTTCCGAAGCGAATGAAAGCAATGCCTCCTCGCAAACAGTGAGGAATTCATTCGCATGTGTAATCTGTGCACAAGGGATTTGAATACGTCCGAAATGGACGGCTGAAGTCGTGATGAATGATAGGACTGCATCCGTTTTACTGAGCTCCACTTCGTAAAACCCTTTTTCCCCTGATTCATTCCGGTGACGTCCTTGAATATTCCCAGGATAGACGATCGGAGGGTTGTCCGATAATTGCTGACGGAGATGGATATGGCCTAAAGCCCAATAATCATAATGCTTTGACTGTAAATCCGAGATTGTAAAAGGCGAGTAGACAGCATGTGTTTCGTTTCCGGCGAGACTTCCGTGCAACAGCCCAATATGGAATGATTGATTGTTTGAAGCGGTTGGGTATTTGCTGACCATTTCCTCTTTAACATATCTGTTTGGATAACTGAAGCCATGGATCACGACCTCCTGCCCTCTTACCGTCAATGACACTTCTTCTACCTCACCTAAAAATTCATGGACATTCGGCGGCAGTTCAAAACGGGTCCAATTCCCACTTAGATGATCATGATTTCCATAAGTGATATAGACAGGAATCCCTGCTTTATGGAGCTTTTCCATCCCTTCTTGGAATTTCCTCTGAGCCCGCAAGCTGCGATCTTCTCCGTCATAAATATCTCCAACGATTAATATGAAATCCGGCGAAGATTCGACCGCATAGTCAATGAGTCGGTTGAAAGCAGTGAATGTGCTTTCCCGCAGTTCATTCAACCGTGCCGGTGGCAGTCCTGTCATCCCTTTGAACGGACTGTCGAGATGCAAATCTGCCGTATGTATAAAACGGATTGTAGACAAGAAGCATCTTCCCTTCCTCACGAATATTTGTTCTAATTTTACCATACGTGAAAGCAGATTAGAAAATATTTCATGAAAAAGCCGCTTTCCGTCGATTATTTCGACGAAAAACGGCTTGTCATTATTCTTTCCCTAACTGGATCGCTTTTTTAATGTCCTTCAATGAACGTGAAGGTCCATACATAAGGACTCCGCCACGGTACACACGCGCACCGAACCAGCCGAGAACAAATATCGTCAATAACATAATGGCGATTGAAAGCAACGGTTCCCACATCGGCAAATCGAGCATACCTACCCGCAAAAACATGACGAGCGGAGCAAAGAATGGGAAGTATGAAGAGTATGTCACATAGCCGAGTTCAGGGTTGCCCAAGCCCGTTGCGGATATGATGAATGCTAGGACAATAAGCATCGTCATCGGCATAATCATTTGCTGGACATCTTCTGCCCTGCTCACCAACGAACCTAGTAAAGCAGCAAGAGTTGCATAGAGGAAGTATCCGAGCACGAAGAATACTGCCGCATACACCAATGTGCTTATACTTACATCTTTCATGCTGAAGAAATCCGAAAACCCTCCAGGTACTTCCGTCGCGGACGTTTTCAATGCGATGTAGCCTGTCACTCCGTAAATGATAATTTGAAGAATCCCTAATGATCCAATTCCTAACACTTTCGCAAACATATGCTTTACAGGTGAAATGCTTGAAATAAGGATTTCCATTACCCTTGAAGATTTTTCATTCGCGACATCCATCGCAATCATGCTCGCATACATGATGACTGCCATATAGATGACGAACATGAGAACATAAACGAGAACTCTCGCCTGATTCAGCTCCTCTTCCGATTTTGCGGAAGGCGAGACGTTTTTCTGGTCAAACTGAATTGGAGTAAACAAAGTTTGAACTTGTGCACTTGAAAGGGAAAGCTCTTCTGCCTTCATTTCTGTTTGGATTGATTGCAATGCATCTTGTATACGCATCGGGAATGAAAAATCCATCATGCTCATCGTCGTATACTTCGCATGGATAATTCCTCCATCATCGACTGAGAGGCTAAGGAATGAATCGATTTCCCCGGACGACACTTTCTCCTCAAGATTCTTTTCCGATTCGTCGGTCGCTTCGATAGAGATATCGTCTGCTAACTGCAATTGCAGCCTATCGACGAGCATCCCGCTTGAATCTACGACTTGTAGGGCATTCTGTGAATCACCTGCTCCTGTCACTTCCTGAACTGTATCAATAATTTTTGATATGTTTGCTAATAAAAATATTGCGGCTATCATAATTACGGTTGTTATAATAAAAGACTTTGATTTTGCCTTTGACGCAAATGCTTGTTTAAAAACGATCCAAAACTCACGCATATTCTTTCCCCACCTTTGCGATAAAAATGTCTTGCAAGGAAGGCTCTTCGATTTCAAAGTGGCGGATCGGACCGGCTTGCAATGCAGCTGTCAACAAATCGGTCGCCACTTCTTCCTCCTCGATCTGGAAGACAGCGCCTTCAACGGAATGAGCGACGGAAATGACGCCCGGAACATTATCGAGGTTCTTCAAATCATAATCAGAACGGATTCGTACATTTTGTCTGCCGAATGACCGTTTCACATCCCGCAACGAGCCGCTCACGACCTGCTTACCATGATGGATGATGCTAAGCTTCTCACATAATTCTTCCACATGGTCCATCCTGTGACTGGAGAAAAGGATGGTCGCTCCGTTATTTCTGAAATCGGTGATTGCCTTCTTCAACATTTCCACGTTTACCGGGTCGAGTCCAGAAAATGGCTCGTCGAGGATAAGGAGCTTCGGGTCATGCATTAATGCTGCGATGACTTGTATTTTCTGTTGATTCCCTTTCGATAGCTCCTCCACTTTTTTATTCTTATTTTGCGACACTTCGAACCGATCGAGCCAATAATCAATTGCCTTCTTTGCATCCGCCTTCTTCATTCCCCTCAATTCACCGAGGAAAATTAGCTGGTCTTCCACTTTCATCTTCGGATAAAGTCCTCGTTCCTCCGGCAAATAGCCAATTTCCGGACTTGTATCATAGGAAATTGTTTTATTGTTCCAAGTGATATGTCCTTCATTCGCATTCAATAACCCTAAAATCATGCGGAACGTAGTCGTTTTACCAGCCCCGTTCGCTCCAAGGAATCCGTACATAGAACCTTTTTCCACCGTAAGATTCAATTGGTCAACAGCAGTGAAATCCCCGAACCGCTTTGTTACATTTTCGATTTGTAATGCCATTTGTTTCTCCCTTCCCTTTTCAGGCTTTATTCATTTACGTGTTTCATTGAATAATAGTTTCGCTACATCCGCTTATTCATTATTAGGACCCCGATACAATATGAAATGAGCATCACTCCATATGCTGATGACAGTAGGAGATAGGCCAATTTCGGACCTTCGAAAATAAGTGCTCCTACCCACATCAACATAAGCGCAATAAGTGTAATTGACCATGACAGTGTTCTCGCTTTCCCGTGAACCTCCTGATATCTTTCATCAAAGCGGCGTTCTTTCTTTCCCTTTTTGAAATAAAGGAAGGCGATCAATAGTACGATTCCCGCCCCTGTTATAAATCCTGATATACTTTCAATTGATGGAACCATAGTTCCCCCCCTCTCCCATTAATGATGTTTGTTCACAATCGCTGCCCCTACCATCCAGGAGAGCATGTGAATAACCCACAGCCCAGTTAAGATAAAAAACGCCAATTTTGCTCCTTCAACAATCATGACGATGATCCAAGCAAGTAAAATAGCTACGGTCATTACCTTCCATGAAATCGATCTCGCGTGTCGATGAAGGTTTGTATACCTTTCATCAAATAACCGCTCCTTCTTTCCTTTTTTCCACATTAAATAATGCACAATTCCCCATATAACTAGCCCGAGCGGCAAGCCCGCCAAAAACGCCCAAATATCAAATCCTTCGTACATCTTCAAACCTCCTCCGGTTGAAAAATATCTTCAATACGGCAATTAAAGAGCTTCGCAATTTTAAATGCTAAAATCAACGATGGATTATATCTTCCTTTTTCCAGAGAGATGATTGTTTGCCTTGACACTTCTAACTTTTCCGCAAGATCATCCTGCGTCCAACCCATCGACGTTCGCAATTCCTTAATCACGTTATTCAGTTACATGCTCCCCCTTTCATTGTAAAGGTTGCTTTACGTAAAGGTTACTTTACTATATGCAGAATGTCAAGCAACCTTTACAATTCGTTTTCGGAATGAATAGCTATTCATTTCTGAAGCGTTCATAGTATAATGGAGAAAAGGACGGAAGGGTGATTAGGTTGAGAACTTATAAATTGACGGCTTATGAAAAAACAGGACAGTTAATTACAGAGGAAACATTCACGGCAGATAACGATGATTCGGCAAAAGAAAAAGGCCATGCTTTGCTCGAAGAAAAAAATCTCCTTGAACAAACGCATCGCCTCGCTTCACCAGCAGGGAAACTATTGCTGTTTCACGTATAATAAGAATTGGTAAAACCATTTATAAGATTTGGCTTCGATTATGCCCCTATGATATGTTAAAGGTGCAAGCCACAGTATGGAGGTGCTCCACTTGAATATTGCACTCATTGCACACGATCAGAAAAAAGATGAAATGGTGAATTTCACGATTGCATATGAACATGTATTTTCAAAATATGAGTTGTATGCAACTGGTACAACTGGAAAACGGATTATGCAGGAAACTGATCTTCATGTTAACCGGATGATGTCAGGACCGTTAGGAGGCGACCAGCAGATTGGTGCCATGGTTGCTACCGGAAAGTTGGATCTAATCCTATTCTTCCGTGACCCTTTGACCGCCCAGCCCCATGAGCCTGACGTCAGTGCATTACTGCGTCTTTGTGATGTTTATGGAATACCGCTCGCAACGAATATTGCGACTGCTGAATTGTTAATAGCGGCAGTGGAAAGAGGCTATTTCACATGGCGCGACACAGCGGATAAATACAAAACAAAAGGACTTACTCCTCTAGGGGAGTAAGTCCTTTAATTTGTGAAATAAATTCTCAGTGCTTGTTGCAGTGTTCCAACCATTTGTGTGTTCCTTTCAAATTGGACACCAAGACGTACCATGCTTCGGACGACATCTGGTCGTAATCCTGTAATTGCTGTTGTGCATCCCATCATGGCTACCCCATCAATGATCTTCTTTAACTGATCAATCACTTCCGCTTCCATGACCGCTATCCCAGATAGGTCCATCAGCAACGTTTGAGTGTGCAATCTGCCAACTTCCATCAACACCTTCTCTTCCATTACTTTCGACCTGTAATAATCGATCGAACCTATAATAGGAAGAATGCAAACAGTAGGGGTAATCGGGATGATAGGCACCGATAGATTCTCAACGAGTTCCCTTTGTGCCTTCAAGAGTTCATCCTTATATTCAGAATAACTAATGAAAAATGTGTTCAGGAATTTATCGATAGATATATTAATTTGTTTCTCCATGTGAAAAAAGTCGATTTCGACTTCCCTAACCTCGATAAATTTTTGAACGAATGTCCAAACTGTCCTCCGGATAGCTTGGACCCACTCCAATTTAAACGCTAGTGTCAATGAATAAGTTGCCCAAGCAATTCCTTCTCCTTTTGCGAATTGCTGAAGTTCTTCCATTCTCGATTCCATCGTATAGGAGACAAGTTTATGTGCATTATTAATTAAATCAATATTCCCGACTTCGAGGATTTCATTAATTTTTTCCCTTACAGTCGACGCCTCTTTCAATAATTCTTCTTCAAAATGCTCCCCATTTTCTTTAATAAATTTATTCACTTCAAAATTAATTGAGCTTGTCATAACTTCCCTCCGATGAGTTCATGTCTCTATGTAGTGACAGTTGTCATCCAAAATACAAAGGACAACAGCTGTCCGAAAAATTATTCTCCTATAAAGACCGGTTTTCTTTTATCTACAAATGCCTTAATTCCTTCCAAATGATCCTTTGTTTTTCGCATCGCCACTTGCATTTCGCTTTCCATTCGCAATACATTTTCCAACTCAGCAATTTTCTGCTCATGTAATATCTTTTTGGAAGCAAGCATTGCCGCGATTGGAGCTGATAGAAACTTTTCAACAAGCGCTTCAGTAGCTTGTCCGGCAGTACCGTCCGGAACGACTTGATCGACGAGCCCTCTCTCCATAGCTACTCCAGCATTCATCACTTCACCCGACCAAATTAGCTGCTTCGCTTTCGGCACTCCAATCCGTTCTTTTAGGAAGAAATGGCCGGCACCATCAGGTACAAGCCCGATACCGATAAAATTCATTGCAAGTTTACTACTCTCCTCAGCTACGATGAAATCACAACCGAGCGCCATACTAAAACCGAGCCCAGCTGCAGCACCGTGAATTGAAGCAATCGTAATTTGCGGCAGTTCGTATAACGCTTTTGCCAAACGCGATACATCGACCATCACTTTCTCAATATCCATTGGAGAGTCTGGGTCAACCATTTTCTTTATATCCCCGCCAGCTGAAAATGCTTTTCCATCACCTTGAATGATCAGCACTTGAACGTCTTGATTAGATTTCAATGATTCAAATGCATCCCCAATTTCCTTCATCATCACATCATCCATTGCATTCATGGACTGTGGACGATGCAACATCAATCTGGCAAGCCGGCCATCTATTGAAAGTTTTATTGTAGTGTACATAAATGTCCCACCCCTTCATTTATGAATTGCTATTCACTACTTAATTCGATAACTGTCTTGCTATACCCTCTTTATTCAAATAAAAACCTTAGCATTCGAAAATTACTAAGGTCTAAATTTTTACTATTCAGCTATAACTTACTTCAGGAAAGATTCTTTCAAGATGTTCGATCTTCTTATCGATATACTCTTCAAATGTAAGGATATACGCAGCAGGGTCTTTCGGATTTTGGAATTGCGTAATTTTGCCGGTAGCAGGATCCATGAATTTACTTGACGCTCCACAGCCGATTCCGATGATCGTTTGCACTTCTTCCATAATAATGATGTTGTATAGGCTCTCTTCGCCAGGTTTCGCATATCCGACATTTTCCAAATTGCCGAGAATGTTTTTTTGTCGATACAGATAATACGGAACATAACCATTATCCTTCGTCCAACGCTCACCCATCTGCATCATCTGTTCAACCGTTTCCCGATCCGCCACTTTATATTTCTCTTTATTCCGCGTCATCTCGGAAGCCCGTTTGAATGAAAGCGTATGAACTGTCAGCGATTCCGGCTGCATCTTTTCTGTTTCGTCTAACGAATGGCGGAATTCTTCGAGCCCTTCATTCGGCAAGCCGATAATAAGGTCCATATTAATGTTTTTCATTCCCATATTTCGCGACAGCCAGAACTTATCGATCGTTTCTTGGACGGAATGGTGCCTTCCGATCGCCTTCAACGTCTCATCTGTATATGATTGCGGATTGACGCTGATCCTGTCGATGCCCCATTTTTTCAGCACATCGATTTTAGCAGGGGTAATTGTGTCTGGCCGACCCGCTTCGACGGTTACTTCCCTCACTTCATTCATATGAGGGAATGAATCATACATCGTCTTATAAAGAGCATCCATTTCGTCTGCTTCGATGGAAGTCGGCGTTCCTCCGCCAAAATAAATTGTCGTGATCTTGATATCCCGTTCTGTCAACCATTTCCCGATCTCACGGATTTCTTCATGCAACCCGTCAAGGAAAGATTCGACGCGGCCATTTTTCCGATGAATTGCGTAAGCCGGGAACGTACAGTATGCACATTTTGTTGGGCAAAACGGAATGCCGATGTAAATGCTCACATCGTTTTGGATTTGATGCAAATCAGGGATTGCCTGTAGCTGAACGTTTTCAATCGTCGCTAAAAGCTCACTTTTCTCTTCAGAAATCCGGTGCTTCTCCATTAATAGGCGCTTTGCCGCTTCGATATCATGTCCTTGTTGGCGGTATTTATGGAAAAGTTTCATTGGACGAATCCCGGTTAGGATGCCCCAAGATTGTTTCATTCCAGTAAGTTGTTCCAATACTTCGAGGAATACGTGGGAATAAACCCTTTTCAACTGACGCGTCTCGGTTTCAGAATTGTCCATTGTTACTTGTTCAGTAAACGTCGCGCTGAATTCATTGCCATCGTAGGTTAAATGGGCGCTGCCCCGTATTGTTTCACTGTCTTTATTTATGGATAAATCGACAAGTATGCCTTCTTCTTTTGAATCTGTGATGACTTTAGATTGTTCGAAGAAGAGGTTGGCGAGATGGGTGAACATCCGTATCCAATCTTGTTCGAATGATTTTGTTAAAATTATTTTTTGCATGGTTACTCCATCTTTCTGTTATCGTTTCGACTCCCTGAAATAATAACACAAAAAAACCGGCTAGGCCGGTTTTATTGCATGGATTCATACATTTCTTGAACCGGTTTCATTAAAACACGGTTCACTTCTTCAATTAGGCCGCTCAGTTTCATTTCCGCTTGCAGCATTTGCATAATCTTTTCGTTTTGCTGAGCCAATTGAGCCGTTTTTTGCGCATATTCCAATTCTTCATGTGCAATCTCTTCGCCTTGCATCTGCTTTTGCTGAAGCGTCATTTGGATTTTACGGAAGCTTTTGAACAACTCAAGCGCCTGCTCATCATTCTTTACTTCCTCAATCGCGTTTTTCACCTCTGCAAATTCGTCTGTCTTCCGAAGTGTAGACTCCAATTTGTTCAAGTCGTCATAAATATTAATAGTCATCCTCTATTCCCCCTTAGTTAGTAAGCAAGACGATTAACCCTTGCACAATCCCGATGAGACCGCCTAAAAACCCGCCCAGGATCGTAATCATTTTGAATTCCCGCTTGGAAATGCCAAGGACGAGATCTTCCAGGACAGCTACCGGGAATGTATCGACTTGCTCTTTGACAATTTGATCGAGCTTCAGTTTTTTCAAAGATTCCTCTAACTGCTTTTGCGCTTGATCAAAAGCGAACTGTGTAACTTTTGGCGTCAAATTTTCTGCCGTCCATTCGGAACCATTTGGCCAATAATCCCGGATTGTTTTATTCAACCGGGCATCTAGCGCAAGTTCCTTGTTAGCATATGCTTTGACGGAAGTGAACAGTCCATCCCAATTAAACCCTGCAAGCAGTTCTTCCATTGGCCGTTTTTGCAGCTTCTCAAATTCCTTATCGATAACAGAATGCAAGAGATTGTAAGTTCCTGGCGCATTGATGAATTTCAATGCTTCCCGCTGCACCTTCTCAACGAGTGAGTTGGAATCGCCGAAAAGCATGTTCAACATGCCGCCGAACGTCCCTTTTGACTCAAGAAAGTCATTGATCAATTTCTGGAACATGACCTTACCCTCATACGAATCCACAAACTGCTCGGATCGCTTCAGGACATAGTTTGTCATGACAGGAATTTGTGCTTTCGCCCGTTCCTGCCATTCCATTGGTACAACCTCTTCAATCGTGCCCGACGTCAATTTTGTACGGACGCTCAAAAGCTGGGCGTCTAAGAGAGACTCGATTTTACGCTCAGCTTTCTCAACAACATCGTTCGCACCCGCCACGTGAAGCCAATCATGCAACGTCTTGTCCGAATGAAGTACATGATCCTCAATCTTTTTCTGGAGGAATGCTTCTGCTTTTCTTTCCATTTCTGGCGTCAATAATTTATTTCTCAATACATCGGGCGTCACTAAATAGTTCGTGACCGTCCTCCCTAATTGCACGGCAAGTTCGTCACGCCGTTTTGGAATTAACCCCGGCGTAAAAGGAAGCCGCCAGTTTCCGATATATTTCGCTTCATGGGGTCTGAACAGCATTTTAATCGCCAAATGATTCGTAAAGGCACCTATCAATGCCCCAATGAAAGCCATAAACAATAACGTCCATATGAAATCCATCGCTTCACCTTATTTCCATTTCGTTCGGTTTCCATTATAACAGAAGGAGTTCAATTGGAAAAAGCATACGATATGATGGAGAGGATTTTCGTGGTAGGTGATCATAAATCCGCGTGAGTGATCTATTAATCCAGCTCATAACATAAATCAAGCCGATTGCTGAAGATGCAATCGGCTTTCCTCAGTTATTCAATAGAAAGGTTCCCTTCCCCGTTCAATTTAATATGCGCATCATTCCAAGTAAGTTCAAGCGGATATGCTTCCGCTACCTTCTTTGAAAAATACCAGCGGCGGCCTGGCGGAACAAGGACGATGAAGGTGTCTCCGCGTCCGAGGAAGTTCAGTTCATTTGGCTCCACTTCGGTTCCATTGCGTAACGGAATCCCAAGGTCCTGCAACTCATCGCCTACTTCGACAACATGAGGGGTTGTGATGCCGATTTCACTAATATTTAAGAACGATTCTTTTGTCAGGTCTCCAAAAAGATCACGTTTCCTACGACCGATCAATTCAACAATATTGCCGGCTGGGTCTTCAAAATACATTGAATCCGCATCAAAGCTTGGGAAATAGACTTCGTCTCTCCCTTCTTCGCGGTTCAATGTGATACGATCCGTGATCCAATATTTCATCATCGAGAACTGATTCCCCGGAATATTGATAGCAAAATGATAAAAGGCCGGTTTGTCTGTCTGAGTAAAAGTAAGATAAGATTCGCCGATTCTCACTGTAAACTGTTCCGATGTCGACTCGGTCATATCGAGCTCCAATATATTTACGTAAAAACGCCGTAATGCTTTTATATTATTTGTGTACAATTTCGCAGACTTAATCATCTTCACTTTTCCCCTATCTCTGCATCTATATTTAATTTATTCAGACCTTTGTAAATCAATAAAAGGACAATGTAAATTAGTAATGCCCCGAATACTAAATTCCATAGGTCGAAGAAAACAGCTCCGAAATTATTCGGTTGAAATAGCTCCGATCCAAATGTAATTGAGGAGTGCCCATGGTATTCCATCCATGCAAATGGCCATCCGAATCCATTTTCATTCCCCGGAAGTATAAACGCTGAAGCCACTGAAAGGATGACACTCAATCCAAACATCTTTTTATATTTCAACAAGCCCTTTTCCCCCCTCTGTAAATAGTTCGGGACAATTTAGAGAATTCTTGATAAACTACTATACAATTATCTTACCATATATTATGAAAGAAAATGGAGTGATTCTTATGATCCGCTATCCAAGACCATTGCAACAAGGAGACACGATCGGCGTGACAGCTCCTTCGTCCGGAGTTGACGAAAGTCTTCACCATCTTGTCCATCATGCAAAACACCAGTTTGAAAAAAGAGGGTTCAATGTACATGTCGATGATACGGTTTGGACGCAATACAAGGCTGCTTCAGCAACTAAAGAAGTCCGTGCAGCGAAGCTAATGGAAATGTTCAACAATCCGGACATAAACGCAATCATCCCTCCATGGGGTGGAGAAATCCTATTAGAAATATTGCCATTTATCGATTGGGACAAAATTGACCCGAAGTGGATTTTAGGCTATTCGGATATGAGCACCTTCCTATTTGCGATGACTGTCAAAACGGGAATTGCGACTGCGCATGGACCAAACTTCGTAGAATTGCGCAGTGATGAATGGGAACCTGTCGCAAGCCAGTTCATGAATGTACTACAAGCTTCTGAAGGATCAATTATTGAACAACACTCATCTGAAAAGTTTCAATCCAAATGGCAGCATGATGCTCCGAATGATCCTTATGTATATAAACTCGATTCTTCGACAGCATGGAAGACGATTGGAACAGAAACGATTGAATTGGAAGGACGCTTTTTAGGCGGTTGCATTGATACGATCCGTCATCTCGTTGGAACTCCTTATGGCGATATCGCTTCATTTCAGAAGAACTTCTTGAACGACGAGCCGATTTTATGGTATTTCGAGAACTGCGAGATGAACGCTACTGATTTTCATAGATCAATGCTTCAGTTCGCCTATGCAGGATGGTTTGACAATGCCGCGGGAATTATCTTCGGCCGCTCTCCTGCTGGTCAAGAAGTCGGTGGATTTACTGTATTGGATTCAATGGAAAGATTAAAAGAGATGATTGGATTGCCGGTCGTATACGACGCTGATGTAGGGCACGTCCCCCCTCAAATTACATTCGTGAATGGGGCTCAAGGACGAGTGTCAGTTAAAAATGGAAAAGGGCGTGTGATTACGACATTTCGATAAGCAACCGGCTGACTTTTCTGTCAGTCAACGATAGAATGGAAGAAAGATGTTTTTAAGGGGGAGTATGACGATGCCAATTTCATTTCGCAAACGTGAAGAATTTTTCACATTCCATGATCCGATGCAAGACGGGAAGTTGATTGACAGAAAAACAGAAATTAGATTCGATCCGTTAACCGGTGAAACGTCACGGATCATTTTCGATCCGGGTGCCCCATTCGTGCCAAAGGATTATTCAGAGCTTGCCAAGGTTACGGAAGGCGAAAAATGTCCTTTTTGCGCTGAAAATGTATCCAAAATCACGCCTCGTTTTCCTGATGAACTTGTGGAAGGTGGACGATTCGTTGGAAAAGAAGCGGTTGTCTTTCCGAATCTCTTTCCTTACAGCAAGCATAATGCTGTCGTCCGTATGTCCAATCAACATTATGTGAAGCTTGAGGAATTTACTGAAGCTCTTATTTCGGATGCTTTTAAAGCCGCTCATCAATATATCCAAAAAGTGCTGGAGTTTGATGAAAATACCGAGTACGTCTCTGTCAATTGGAATTACTTGCCACCCTCAGGAGGCAGCATCCTTCATCCACATATCCATGTTTTGGCGTCGGAGGAGCCGACGAATTATCAGGCAACCGTGACGTCAAACAGCCTTGCTTTTTATGAAAATGAAGGAAGGAACTACTTTACTTCACTTGTTAATGAAGAAAACAAGCTGAACGAACGCTGGATCGGAAATGAAGGCGGCATCAACTGGATGCACGCTTATGCTCCTAAGAGCCATTGCGACTTTATCGGAGTTTTCGAAGCGGATTCTTTCAATGAATTGACTGCTGACAGCTATGATGATCTTGCAAAAAGCCTTCTCCGTTTCTTCAGCTATTTCAAAGAAGTTGGATTGGCAAGCTTCAATGCTGCGTTATTCATCCCAGTGAACAAGCAGACATCCGAGAAAGTTCATGTCCGGCTGATTCCACGAATGACAATCGGGATGCTTGAAACAAGCGATATGAATGTTTTCAATTACTTGCATGGAGAACCTTTGTCCTTGAAAGCCCCTGAAGAGGTTGCCAAAGAAGCGGCAAAATTCTTCGTATGAAAGGAATGAAGCAAAGTTTTGAATAAAACTGTTGTAGACCGTGTCGGACGAAGTGTTACTTTTCCCTTTCCTCCAAAACGAATCGTTTCTTTATGTCCGGGCATTACTGATACGTTGTTTGCACTTGACCTTGAAGAGAAGATTGTTGGCCGGACACGATTTTGCATCTACCCGAAAGGAATAGTCGAAAATGTACCTGCTGTTGCAGGCACAAAGGACATCAAACTGGAGGCAATCCAAGATGTTCGACCGGATCTCATCATCGTTGAAAAAGAGGAAAATACGAAAGAAATTGTAGAGCAACTGGAGAAATTCTTCCCTGTGTACGTCGCCGAAGTTCAATCAGTAGATGATGCATACGTGATGATTGAGGAAATCGGAACTTTGACGGATCGGGATGCTGCTGCGGCGAAGTTAATTAACTCTATCCAACACCAATTCGCCTCCTTGCCAAAAGCATCTAGTAAGCGCATTGGCTACGTCATTTGGAGAAAACCGTATATGGTCGTCGGGAAAGATACATACATCAACTCGTTATTAGAAAAGATGGGATTCGTCAATCCATTTACCGAAGCGGAAGGAAGATATCCCGCCATTACAGCCGACGATTTTCAAAATGCGAAATTGGATTATGTATTGCTCGCATCAGAACCCTTTCCGTTTAAAGAAAAACATTTCAAAGAGTTTATGGATATGATGCCGGAAACCGAACCAGTCCTCGTTGACGGAGAAATGTTTTGGTACGGGCCGCGGATGCTGGAAGCTGCAGCTTACTTTCAACAACAGTTAGAAATATAGTAAACGAAAGCCAACATCACTTCGATGCTGGCTTTTTTGGTTCATTACAAATCGGAGAGTTCTTTCACAATCTTTAGACGATATTCCTCATTACCAAGTAATTTGGATTCAAACGAATTAAGATTGTTTCGAATGAGCATTCCTTGCCAAAGGCTTAAGTCATCGGTGAAGATCACCATTTCAATTTTATCCCCATTATGATTTTCTGCGTACATTGCATCGTTTACTATAAATGCAGTCGATCCGCCTTTTGCCCCAAGATGAACAAAACGCTTCTTGTTGCCTACGTTTAGTTGCATTGGCCACTCAAGTAAATCCCTTGCTGTCTCAGCAGCTTTCTCAGGAAGCTGCTCATTCGAAACTACCGCCAATAATTCCCCATAATTATTAGCTGATGCACCAATTAGACGATCCGACCATACTTTTTGTACCTTTAAAGGCAAATCAAATGTATAATCTTCAATCTTGATCACCTCTTCCTTCAGCTGAGTACTTAAATGCATCGCTAACTCTCGATATTCATCAATCGGTATCGCTTCAAGCCCTCTAATTAGTTCCTCGTTGTTCATTGATTCACTTTTCCAGTATTCCGGAATTAAGAGCGCACCAACAATCGGATATACTTCTTCATGCCTAGTAAGCCCGAGCGATATTGCCCGCTCATTGATAGCATCTGCTCTAAGCAAATTTATTAGATAATCTGTATTGGCATTGGAGCTATACGTCACCATTCCTTTTGCAACGTCATGCAGCGTTACTTTATTTTCTACAACTTTCCCTTCGCCTTCCATCGCTTTAAGCCACTCTACATGTGCATTGCCATCCGTTCCTTTTGCATAATAACGGGATAACTCATCCAATGGCACAGACCGATCTTTATCCAAAACCCCTTCATCTATTTGCATTGCATACTCGACAGCAATCAACATCTTTACTGTGCTTGCTAATGGCCGGACGACATCCGATTGATAAGTGATTAATTCAACGCCATTTTCCGCTAAGTAAAAAGACGTCGTTTGCGGATTTTCTATTAAATGATTTAAAACATAATCCGGATTATCTCGAAATACATAACTGACTGCAATTCCTATAACAAGAATAATTGCGCCATAAGTTATTAATCTCTTCTTTGTATACGTTTTTTTATTGAATACAATCATCACAATAAAACCGACAACAATTGCAAGAAGATAATTCACATTAAACAAGAGGACCGCGATAATAATTGTTAGCGCAATTATCTCCATCACGACCACTTTCCTGATTTCCTCTTTCGTTCGATTCTCTTTTTTAAGTAATGACAAAGGTGTAAGAATTATAATACCTAACATTCCAATCCAGGCCCAAACGTTCATAAAGTCATATCCTTTCCTTTTTTCCATTCATCCTTTTTCAGCAAAATAAATTTAAAGACATTTCAGTCTAATAATATAGGAAATGCAAAATATTTCAAACTTATCATACAGGTATTCAAAAATAGACTATGGAAGGAAGAGTATCGTTGTATGTAAAAAACACGGGATCATCATAACTAGATGGTCTCGTGTTTTTGATTCATAATGAATTATAGATTGTCGACATCCGGATCGCGTGCTCCATTTCGTCATGCATGGCGATGAACAAAGGATTGTACGCTTGCTGAAAAGGAATCGTCAATAACATTTCTTTATACGTCTCTACGCCATCCAATTCACCAACGAGTGCCTGTTTGACACATTGTTTGAAATTGTAGCATGGAATTGGTTTCTTTGGATTTTGTACAAACGTCCCAGTCATCATATAATAGAGTTGTTGAAACATTTCATAATGGCTTTTTTCATCCTCATATGCATGCTGGATGAAGTCCCGCCAAAGAGGATCATCCGTTTTCTCATACATGGACTTGTAAAAGTAATAATCCTTGTACTCACCTTCGATTGCCTGCTTTAATTTATCAACAAACACGTCAGCACCCTTTCGCGTCTTTTGTACACTTTATGCGGATGGGCGCTTGTCTATGAAAGGAGCGATTCAATTGCTTCAGCATTTTAGCTATAAACCGATGTTTGCAGGCGGCAGCTTGCCTGGATGGACGTTTTCCTTTTTTTATAAAAACGAACGTTTCACGGGAGACTATAAGCCAGACGGCACTATTGAATGGACTGGCGAAACGCCAACCGACGAAGAAAACGTCAAAAAAATGATCCACGAGCTGATGACATTCCATGTCTATGAATGATGGAAATTTTTCCGTCCATACTATCCCTCGATAAGGAGGGATAGATATGATGAAGGAAAATGAAAAGACCCCTGAACAGTTGCAGAAAGAAAAAGAACAGTTGAAAGTGCAAAACCAGAAAACCGAAAATGTCTTCGAGGATAAAAGCCGAGTACCGAATGAGCAAAATGCTTGGAAAGAAACTCAGTACAGACGAGGCGAATAAAAAAAGCGGAGAGGCTAAACACAGCCCTCCGCTTTTCTCATTCCCCTGCCAATTTCCTTCTTCCGAATATGAAATAATAATAGAATGACGATACAATATAAAGTCCAGCAGTAATCGTGAATGCATACGCGTAGCCCCAATAAGATCCATGCGCAACGACTAATCCTGTTGCAACCGATCCCATCGTTGCCCATCCAAGATTAAATACCATCTGATTCATAGAATTGGCGAGTCCTTTGTATTTGTCGGACACGACTTCCATCGCGACGGCACTTTGGATCGGGTTGCCCGCGTTCATAAGCGCCTGTCTAAGCAAAAATCCTAGAGACGCCAACCATAATGATGTCGTATACGCCGTTAATAGTAGGAACGGGATCGATAACGCTTGGAATAAAATAATCGCTCTCACCTTACCAACTTTCCGCGAGAGTGCTGGACCAATCATCGCGGCAACTGCGGTCATTGCTGAACCTAATGATAAAACAAGCCCGATATAGGAATTGGAAGCATCAAACCGATTCGCAAAATACAAATTCAAATATGGAATGACTAAACCAGAACCAAATCCTATCAATAAGCTTGCGAATGAAAAATGGAAAATGACTATTAAATTCCGCTTGAAGCTATCATCTGGTGGTAACGTCTCTTCTATTTGCCCTTTTTTCTCCTTGGCAGATTCAATGGGTTTTTCCTGCAATTTGAATAGTGGAATTAAGCCGACTGTGAAAATCGCAGCGCCTAAAAGCAATGCATATCGAATTGCTTCCGTTGTACTTAGCTTGAACACTGTTTCCAAAACGTCCGCTATAATGCCTCCTGCCAAACTACCGAGGACATTTGCGATCGTGACGATTGCAAAATTCACGCTGAAAAGCTTTACCCTTTCTGTCGGTGATGAATTCTCCGCCAGAAACGGAATGCCCGATACTTGAACGAATGCCATGAATAAACCCGTCAAAAATGCAGCTGTAATAATCGGAGTCTCTGCTACTGCAATCCCCCGATAGAAGAGCGTTGTCACCGCTAATACGGCACCACCGACAATCATCCATTTACGACCGAATCGGTCGCTTAAAAAACCCGCAGGTACAAGCATGATTGCGGAAGCCATTGCAGTCATGGAAATCACTTTCCCATTTACCGTTTCGGGCATTCCTAACTCTCTTATGTATAAATTGTACATGACCATGAAAACACCCATACCGATTTGGATAAGTGCGTTCCCGATTATAAAAAGCCTAACATTCCGATTGAAAGAGGAAAATTTACGTCCCCATTCACTGAACCATTTCATCTATAATTCCAACTTTCCGCAACAAATACTTCGACACTCTAAATATACGTGTTTACGAAACATTTCGCAACGGAATTTTCATTATAATCTAAGCTTTGAAAAGTAATAAAAAATGAAGTCGCTTTCATTATTAATTTCTGCTACTTGATACGCTAAATACCACGGACATAATCACTAACTGTCTTTTTGAAAGTTGCCGGATTTTCAACATAACTACCAACGACCCATCCGCAATCTGTACATATCAAATGTATTAAACTATGGTTAAATCCAATTTTTCCATATGGTGTTATCCCTGCATATCCTGACTGTTTCCCTCTACCAATCTCGTGACTGCCGCATTTCGGACACTCTCTCACACTAAAGTTTTTCACGTTACTCCTCCTCATTTCAACTAACTATTTTCTGCATGGCCCTTGCTACATTTACGGTTCAGTAACATGGAAGTTTCAGCGGACTTTGGGGAAGAGCTTTGGTCGCGCAACCCCTCACTTTGGACGCGCAACCCCTCGCTTTGGACGCGCAACCCCTCGCTTTGGACGTGCAACCCCTCGCTTTGGACGCGCAACCCCTCACTTTGGACGCGCCACCCCTCGCTTTGGACGCACAACCCCTCGCTTTGGACGCGCAACCTCTCACTTTGGACGCGCGCCTTCTCCCAAACAAAAAACTGCCACGAAAAGTCATTGTTTTGACTTTCCGTGACAGTCCGCACATACAATTCATCCAACTTTTGAACCGTTCCCCGCCTGCAGTTTATACATTTGTGCATACTGTCCGCCGAGCGCAAGCAACTCATCGTGATCGCCTTGCTCGACGATTTCGCCTCGGTCCAATACTAAAATGCGGTCAGCATTTTTAATGGTCGATAAACGGTGGGCGATGATGAACGTCGTCCGCCCCTTCTTCAACACATCCATCGCATGCTGGATGATTTCCTCTGTTTCCGTGTCGATGTTTGATGTCGCTTCATCCAATATTAAAATCGCAGGGTCGAAGGCAAGTGCGCGTGCGAATGAAATAAGCTGGCGCTGCCCTGAAGAAAGCGTGCTTCCCTTCTCCACGACCGGCTCGTCAATCCCACCAGGCAAGTGCTTCAGTACGCGTTCTCCACCGACCGCATCAAGCGCCTCTTGTACTTTTTCGCGTGAAATACGAGCATCTCCCAAGCTGATGTTTGACTCTACTGTTCCACTAAACAAATACGGATCCTGTAATACGATTCCCATATGATCGCGTATTGTTTGGCGCGACATGTTGCCGATATTCATTCCGTCGATCGTTATCTTACCTTTTGATACATCATAGAAACGGAATAGCAAGTTCATGATTGAACTTTTTCCGGATCCGGTATGACCAACGAGCGCAACGGTCTCCCCTTGCTTCGCCTCGAAAGATATATCCTTCAGCACATATTCCTCATCTTTATAAGCGAACCAGACTTTCTCGAATCTGACGTTTCCTCGATACCGGGCAATCTTCTCATCGCTGACTGGCTCCCCTTGGCGATCCATCAGGCTAAACACACGCTCAGCGGCGACAAGTGAGTGTTCAAGTCGCGCAAACTGGTTGACGACTCCGGTAATCGGGTTGAATAGCCGTGTAATATAATCGACGAATGCGTATAGCATCCCGACAGAAATGACACTTTCCGCCGACAATGAAGCACCACCGAAATACCAGATCAGAAAGACGAATGCTAGCGAGCGGATAATGTCGACCAGGTTATGGGACGTCGCCGCTTCGACTTTCAATAATTTACTTTGGTACTTATAATGTTCATCATTCAATTCATTGAATTCGCCATCCATCTGCTTTTCACGGCGGAAAGCTTGGATGATCGTCATGCCGTTGATTGATTCATTAATCATCGCATTCATTTCACTATTTTTGCTCCGGATAATATGGTTCACTTTCGAAGCGAATCTCCGATACAATTTCATCCAGACGTATAGTACTGGCAAGACGAAAAGCGTAATGGCTCCCATTTTCGGATCCAAAATGAAAAGGGCGATGAAAATCCCAAGCATATACATACCGCTAATTGCAAACTGTGAAACGACCGTCACATACAAATTTCGGATTGCTTCTGTGTCATTTGTAATTCGCGCGACGACTTTTCCTGCAGGTAAATTATCGAAATAACGGATCGGCAACGTTTGGATATGCCCATACAATTCATTCCGCATCTTCTGGATAATTCGGTTTGCAGCATTTTGCAGCAATAAATATTGGAAATACCTTAAAACAGCTGTCACTACAGCTAGCCCAAAGAATACAGCCAGCAGTTTAGCGATTGGTGTAAAATTGATCGTCTTATCAACCGCCTCGGCAATATGATCGTCAATGATCTTCTTTGCAATCATCGGTCCCATTAGATCTGCTGCAACAGCAAATCCAAGAAGGACCATTCCTGTAATTAAAAGCTTCTTATAATCAAGCGCATAACGCACTAAACGTTTTCCAGTACTCATATTATTCAACCTCCCCGATCTGCTGGCGGTCGAATTGCTCTTTATACCATCCGTTATTCGCAAGCAAGTCTTCATGTCTTCCTTCTTCAATAACACGCCCATCGTCAAGTACGATGATCCAATCCGCATGTTGGATTGCAGATAAACGGTGTGTTGTAATGATCGTCGTTTTCCCTGACCGTTCCGACTGGATGTTTTCAATGATCTTCGCTTCTGTCTTCGCGTCAACCGCTGAAAGCGAGTCATCGAGAATAAGGATTTCAGGATTTTTCACAAGAGCACGAGCGATTGAAATACGCTGCTTCTGACCACCTGACAATGCAACGCCTTTCTCTCCTACAAGTGTATCAAGTCCTGAAGGCAGCATCTGTAAATCTTTTTCAAAATGAGATAGACGGATTGATTCGGCAATATCTTCCTCCGTCGCTTCCGGACGTCCAAACAGGATATTATCACGAACAGAACGCGAGAAAAGTACATGGTCCTGTGGTACGTATCCAATCCAATCACGGACTTGATCCTTCTTCAACGATTGAAGGGCAACATCCGAAAAGACGATTTCCCCGTCCCCTGCAGGATATTCACGCAACAGTTGCTTGACGAACGTCGTTTTCCCGCTTCCCGTCTTTCCGACGATGCCGAGCGTCTGCCCACGGTCCAACTGAAGCTCGATATGATCCAAATTGACCGCATGTGACATTGGATACGTGAAGCTGACATCATTGAAGCCGACACTTTCCGGCTGATCGATATCGACTGGCTTATCAGGATCTTTCACATCTTCCTCATAATTCAACGTCTCCATAACACGATCCAAGGAAGCATTTCCTCGCTGCAATACGTTTATCAACTCACCGATTGCAAACATCGGCCAAACGATCATCCCTAAATAGACATTAAATGTGACTAGGTTTCCTAGCGTAATTTCCTCAGCAGACACTAAATAGGCACCGTACCCGAGACCAATCATATATGTCAGCGCTGTGAGCACTTTCGAAAAAGGCATGAACAACGCGTCGATTTTTTCGACATGCATATTCTTCTTGTACACATCTTCCGTCATATCCGCGAAACGTTGCTCCGTAGCGCGCTCTTGTACGTATGCACGAACGACCCTGACACCTGCCACAGCCTCTAGCACATTGTTATTCAAATCACCGAATGCCTCTTGGGCTGTCATATACCGTTCGTGGATTTTCTTTCCGAGGACTTGCAATATATAGGCTAAGATTGGCAATGGCAAAATTGCTGCTAATGTCAATTTCCAAGAGACGACGAATCCCATTGTAATAATGAGCGTACCCAAATACGCAGTCGAGTCGACGAGCGTCATAATCCCAAAGCCTGCAGTTTCCGAAATCGCGCGAAGGTCATTCGTCGAACGCGCCATTAGATCCCCAGTCTTGTTTTTCTCATAAAATGTCGGAGTCATTTTAAGGAAATGGCGCATAAGCCGTGTCCTCAGTTGCCTTTCAATTACATATGCTCCTCCGAAAAGCTGATACTGCCAGACGAAGTTTCCGACATACGCTACAAGCATGATGAGAAACATCGCTCCGATGAATAGTGCAAGCAGATGCGTAGTCATCGTCTTCGTATAAATGGCGTCAATCGCCTGCCCGATCAACCACGGCGGTAAAATAACGAGCACATTCGCCACCATTAAAAGGACAAGTGCTACTGTATACCTTTTGCGATTTTCCTTGAAAAACCACTTTAATTTAAATAATACTGAAAACATACTTTCAACCTTCTTCCTTCAAATCTTTCAACTATCCACTTTCTAGAGATTCCTTCTTTAATAGTTTCCGTTGCTGATTGATAATTTTCATAATCAGCGCTCCTTTCCTTCATTTTTTTATATCTCACACGTATATGACGTGGAAACACCAAATATTCCTTCTAAAGACAAAAAAGCACACGCCTTTTAACATAAGCGTGTGCTCAAAAAAAGGGACGACTAAGTCATGCCGCCCTGGTACATTTCATAGAATAGAGAAAGAGCAGGTCAGCACGGGATACATATTTGATTGTTTTTTGATAAAAAGGACTTTTTTCATTTTCCGCACCTTCCTCACTATTTCGATTTTCGAATAATTCAACAGTACCACTGATAATTTCCATTTGTCAATACATTTCTGCACAATTTACATCCATTGTTTTAATACATGGCAATCGGGTATTAAAAACTATACCACTCAAAGTATTTGATGAAGTGGTCATCTACTGGTTGTTATTGATGTGCGGCAAAGTTCATCAACAGAACCCCACGGCAAAGTATATATAGAAATGGGCATGCCAGGAGAACGTTTCCTGGCATTTTTCATTGTATGCGCGAGTTGCAGCTTAAAATGCATCATCCTATGAACAAATGGGATAGTGCTCCTAATATTGCCGTAATCAGTACTACGAGCCAAGGAGCCATTTTATAATACATTAAAAGACCGAAAGCGATGATTGCAATTCCAAAATCGACCGGCTGGCCGATAGCGCTAGTGAATACCGGGTCATAAAGCGCTGCAAGCAAAATTCCGACGACCGCCGCATTCACTCCTTTTAAGGCTGCTTGAATTCCAGGCTTTGATCGAATTGCCGACCAAAATGGCAATGTGCCGATGACAAGCAAGAATGAAGGCAAGAACATTGCAATTACCGCAACCGCAGCCCCCGACGGTCCATTCATTAACTGTCCCAAATAACCGGACAATGTAAAAAGTGGCCCAGGTACCGCTTGTGCCGCCCCGTATCCTGCGATGAACGTCTCAGCGTCCATCCAGCCAGCTGGCACGACTTCCCGTTCCAGCATCGGCAATACAACATGTCCTCCTCCAAAAACAATTGAACCGACCCGATAAAAAATATCAAAAATGGCCAGGAACGTATTTTCAATGAAAGTCCTAATCGCCGGAACGATGATAAGAAGTAAGAAGAAAATTGCCCATGCCGCCACTCCCGTCTTCTTTCCAAATGAAAGATCGATTGACTCCGGCTTCGGCGCCTTTTCTCTCCGATATAACATATACCCGACAATACCAGCTCCAACGATGATGGCGATTTGGCCAATCGCAGTCGGAATCAATAATGTCAAAACTGCCGCAACGATAGCAAGTGATATTCTCGGCCGATCCGGCGTCAATGATTTGCTCATTCCGACTAGCGCATGTGCGACTACAGCAACTGCAACAATCTTCAATCCTTTAATCCACC
The DNA here is from genome assembly GCF_051966875.1 of Sporosarcina sp. SAFN-015. Classification (GTDB taxonomy): domain Bacteria; phylum Bacillota; class Bacilli; order Bacillales_A; family Planococcaceae; genus Sporosarcina. Next base: position 238,904 of record NZ_JBQCKP010000005.1, read on the forward strand.
CGATATCGAATGTTGCTGACGATGAAATTAGCCATGCGAATGCCATTAGCAGCAATACAGACGGCAATGTAAAACCAATCCAGGAAAGAATCCCTCCGAGTAACCCCCCTCTCATCAATCCGATTGCAATTCCGACTTGCGAGCTTGCAGGGCCAGGCAGGAATTGGCATAACGCCACGATATCCGCATACATTTTATCGTCAAGCCATTTCTTTTTCTTTACATATTCATCTCGGAAGTAACCGATATGGGCCGCGGGACCTCCGAAAGATGTTAGTCCTAATAGTAGAGATGTACGCAAAATCTCTGTTTTACTATTCCGTTTCTTCAAATTAAAACCTCCGATCATTTCATCCATTATACAAAACTTAGGCAAAACCATTTGTTTTTTTCTTGTAAATAATTTATCATTATCTTAAATACCCATTTTAATTTTACAGGAGGTGTGCACTTTGTTCTACCCCTCATTCGGGCGCGGGGCAAAGTAAACTTATTTGGACATTGCCATACGATTGGCAGCATTTGCTGCCTTGATCGCACTCACCGCATTTTTTGTTGCGAGTGAATTTGCAATAGTGAAAGTACGAACAACACGGATCAACCAGCTTGTTGCGGAAGGGAACCGCCGGGCGATTACAGCAAAAAAAATCATTAGCAATCTCGATGAGTATTTATCTGCTTGTCAATTGGGAATAACGATAACTGCTTTAGGTCTCGGTATGCTAGGCGAACCGACCGTCAAACTACTTATGAAGCCAGTATTTACCCAATTTGATATTGCCCCGAATGCTGCGACCATCCTTTCTTTCATCATCGCATTTACAGTCGTAACGTTTTTACATGTGGTAGTAGGTGAATTGGCTCCTAAAACGATCGCAATTCAGCGAGCGGAAGCCATTACGCTGGCATCAGCGAAACCGCTCATATTTTTTTACTTCATTATGTACCCTGTCATTAAAGGGATGAACGGATCGGCACGTGCCATTATCCGCCTTTTCGGTTTCAAACCAGCTTCAGAATCGGAAATGGTCCATTCTGAGGATGAGTTGAGGATGATCTTATCTGATAGCTTAAAAGGTGGAGAAATCAACCAGTCGGAATATAAGTTTGTCAATAAAATATTTGAGTTCGATGATCGGCTCGCCAAAGAAATCATGGTGCCCCGTACTGAAATGATGACAATTGAGAAAGACGTCACTTTGAGGGAAATGTTTGAATTGATGGGTGTTGAGCAATTTACAAGATACCCGGTCACAGACGGCGATAAAGACCATGTCATCGGCTTGGTGAATATGAAAAACTTATTGACAGCTTACATTAAAGATCCTGAAACAGGAGATCAGCCTGTCAGCGAATATATGCAACCAATCATCCGGGTCATCGAATCGATGGCAATCGGTGATTTATTACTTAAAATTCAACGCGAACGGATTCATATGGCCATTCTGATGGATGAATACGGCGGAACTTCCGGACTCGTGACAATTGAAGATATTTTAGAAGAGATTGTCGGAGAAATCCAAGATGAGTTTGATATGGACGAAGTGCCTGAAGTACAGAAAATCAATGATAACCATTATATTTTGGACGCAAAAATGTTAATTGAAAGCGTTAACGATGTACTCGATATTGATATTAATGAAGAGGATATCGATACAATCGGAGGATGGTTCATGTCGGAACGTTTCGAAGCTGTTCCGGGTGAAAAAATCATTGAACAAGGCTATGAGTTTACTGTGAAAGATGTTGAAGGACATCATATCCTTTACTTGGAAGTCATGAAAAATGAAAAAACGAATGGATCTGCTGACCTGCAGATCGAAGCGTAACTATAGTAGATAAAAGCTAAACGGCATCCCATTTTGAGGGATGCCGAAGAGTGTAGACAAAGTCGTTTTCAGACTTTGTCTACACTCTTTTTAAGGCAAGTGACAATGGGCAGGAATTTCCCCAGCCTGATTGAAAACGCTTGTCAGCCTAGGCGTGAAGTCGAGCGAAGACGCGAATAGAACTAAAGTTCATGAGCGGACGAGCGAGACGAGCAACAACGGATGCGAGCGTTTGTCAACAGGCTGCGGCATCCCATTTTGAGGGGTGCCGTTTGTCTGTATTATCCTTTCTTATACTCCACTCGATACACATCATGCCTGCGGTCTTTCAACTGTTTTACCGTTCCATCTTGGCGTTGTCTTCGCAAAATTTCAAGATCCACATCACCAATTAACACCATTTCCAAATTCGCATTCGTCTCTCCTACAATTCCATCCCTCGCAAATTCAAAATCAGAAGGCGCAAAGATGGCTGATTGTGCATATTGGATATCCATGTTCTCCGTTTGCGGCAAATTGCCGACAGTTCCAGAAATCACTGTGTAAATCTGATTTTCAACTGCCCGGGCCTGTGCACAATACCGTACGCGTAAATAGCCTTGTCGGTCTTCTGTACAAAAAGGAGTGAAGATAATATTCGCCCCTTTGTCCGTCGCAATGCGCGCAAGCTCTGGAAATTCGATGTCATAACAGATCTGGATGGCAATTTTTCCGCAGTCTGTATCAAAAACTTTTATTTCATCGCCTTGGCTGATTCCCCACCATTTCCGTTCATTCGGCGTAATATGGATCTTATATTGTTTCTCAATCGACCCATCCCTTCTGAATAGATAGGCGATATTGTAAATTTCCTCATCATCTTCCTCAACAAAATGGGAGCCTCCGATAATATTCACATTGTATCGGACGGCAAGATTCGTGAACAATTCAATGTACTGTGGTGTGTATTCTGTCATTTTCCGCACGGCCCTGCTTGGAGAAGGTTCATCCAAGAACGACATGAGCTGCGTCGTAAATATTTCAGGAAAGACGACGAAATCCGAGTTTGCATCAGACGCAACATCCACAAAGTACTCGCATTGATTTGCCATTTCTTCGAATGAAGATATTTTTCTCATCAAATATTGAACAACACAAATACGTACCGGATAGCTTGTCTTATAATGCCGCTTCGTCGTCGCCTTATAATCGACATTATTCCATTCCATCAATGTAGCGTATCTTTTTGATGCCTTGTCATCAGGCAAATAATTAGGATTGATCCGCATAAGCGTGAAATCATTTAGTAGCTGGAATGTGAGGACGGGGTCATAAATTTTATGTCGCGTTACCGCTTCTACATATTCACGGGCAGACATTTCCGCAGCATACCGATGATAATTCGGGATTCTTCCCCCGATAATTATAGACTTCAAATTCAATCGTTGTACAAGCTCTTTCCTCGCCTCATACAGCCGTTGCCCTACCTTCATTCTCCTATAATCCGGATGAACCATCACTTCGATGCCGTATAGGTTATAGCCTTCAGGATTGTGGTTCGTTATATAGCCATGCGCGGAAATATCATCCCACGAATGCCGATCATCGTATTCATCAAAATTGATGATCAAGCTTGAACAGGATCCGATAATTTCCCCGTCGAGCTCAGCAACGAACTGCCCTTCCGGAAATATGGACAGATGGCTTTTCAAATGCCCCTCTTCCCACGGATCCATGCCCGGGAAACATACTTCTTGCATCTTCAAAATCTTTTCGATGTCATCCTCTTTCATCTCCCGGATGATCATGCTCATTTCAAATGATGATAAATCAATTTCTTCACTCATCCACTTCACCCTTTCTACATAATATGTACCCATAATCAATGAAGTAAAGTCATCTAGTTACGAATATTTTACATGAATACACCTTCCCCGTATAATCAAGGTGGAGTCGTAGGAACAGGAGTTGATCGTATGCACAAACGCTTGGAGAACGGACTTGTTTTCATTTTCACTACTTCCCTCATCGCAACATTAGGATCTTTGTACTTTTCAACGGTACGCGGATTTGAACCTTGCACACTATGCTGGTATCAACGTATCTTCATGTATCCGATCGTGTTGATGTCCGGCGTCGCTTTATTCCAGAAAAACGCAAAAATTGCATTGACGGCAGCTGTTTTTTCGATTGTCGGCGGTTCCATTTCAATCTACCATTACGGACTGCAGAAACTGCGTTTTTTACAAGATAGTGCGCCCGCTTGCGGAGATGTATCCTGTACAGGACAGTATGTGAACTACCTTGGATTCATCACAATTCCGTTCATGGCTTTAACGGCATTTGTGCTGATCCTCATTACAAGCCTTTTCTTATTGAAATGGCAAAAGGAGTCTAATTGAATTGAAGAAATTACTTATTATCGGCGGTGTCATCGTCGCCATCTTCGCTTTAATCATCGTATTGAATAACCAATCCAACAAAGAAAAGCTGAAAGATAATCCATATGGAACAAACAAACTTGACCAGGCGACAATCGATTTGCTTGGAAATGAAAATTACAGCAATATTATCTTACCAGATGACCTTTACGAAAAAGTGACGTCCGGTGAATCTGTTACTGCGTACTTCTTTTCTCCAGAATGCCCATATTGTATGGAAATGACACCAATCCTTATGCCGATTGCGAAGGAAAAAGGAATTCACGTGTATCAGTACAATATGCTTGAGTTCCAACAGGAATCTCAGCCATACGGCATTACATCTTGGCCGGCATTAATACATTATGAGGATGGAAAAGAAGTTGCACGTTCCGTTGGCTTGCCAAAAAATCCCGAAGAAGATATCCGAGCCTTCTTCGATGCGTACGATAAAGAATGATGGAAAAGCATCATACAGCCTTCCGTTATCAGATAATCCGAGACGGACAGACGATTGAGGAAATTCTTCGGGACGATTGGAAAGCAGGTAAGAAGACAGTTCATCAAATGAGAATGGAAAAGGCTGTTACGGATACAGCCATACAGCCTGTCGACTGGCGCACGCCTTTGGCAGCAGGGACAGAACTCGTTTTTCACTTTAAGGACGCCGTGTCCTCCTATAAACCGGATGATACAGCGGAAGTTTCCATTTTATTCGAAGATGAGCATATCATCGCCGCTACGAAACCGGCTGGCATAGCTATTCATCCCGATGAGAACGATGAGGGCGGGACTTTCATGAATTCCATCATGGCGCATGTCGCAAGCAATGGCGGAGCTTATGCAGAGCATATCCACCGTCTTGACAAAGGAACGGAAGGAATCGTGCTCGTTGCGAAGCATCCAATTGCAAAAGCACTTTTCGACCGGATGATCGAGGAACGTGCCATTACACGAAACTATCACGCAGAAGTGGAAGGACGCTTGAAACGGATGCGCGGGACGCTACAATATCCGATTGGGCGGGACCGCCACCATCCAACGCGCCGCCGGGTATCTCCTGGCGGACAGGATGCCATCACCCGCTACCGTGTCATTGAACGAAATGATGACACAACACTTGTGGAGGCAAGCCTTGAAACCGGAAGAACCCATCAGATCCGGGTACACTTTTCCCATATCGGACATCCTGTCAAAGGCGATATACTTTATGGTGGAAGTGAAACTGCAGATGGCAACTACCGTTTAGTGGCAAAAAAGGTTTCTTTCGAACATCCTTTTACTAATGAACAGACTACGATAGAAGTTATATAAAAAAACGCGGAGTAAATGAACAATTCATTTATTCCGCGTTTTTTAATTGGTATTTTACGCCTCGTCATACGTTTCCGGATTTGTACCCGTTCGCTCGTTGAGATTCAGGCAATCGATTTTCATCATATCCTCCAACGTCAACTCGAAGTCGTTTACATCAATGTTTGACTCAATGCGGGATGGTGTCACCGATTTAGGAATGACAACCAAACCATGTTGCAAATGCCATCTGATTATGACTTGGGCAGGCGTCTTTCCGTATTTCATTCCAATCTGCATCAACGTCGGTTCGTCCATAAGCCTCCCTCTTGCCAATGGCGACCATGAAGTGATGACAATGCCATGTTCGTTGCAGAAGTTACGTAGTGGTTCCTGTGTAAGCCGAGGATGCAATTCGATTTGATTAACCATAGGCTTCACATTCGCGATATTGAAAACCTGCTTAAGATGATGGATATGATGATTGGATACTCCTGTAGCCCGGATCAGTTTTTCATCATAAAGCCGCTCGATTGCACGATATGTGTCCACGAATGTATCGGACACTGGCCAATGGGTTAAGTAAAGGTCCAAATACTCCATACCGAGCCTTTCCAATGAGGCTTCAAATGCTTTTAACGTCGCATCATACCCTTGATCAGTGTTCCACACTTTTGACGTGATGAATAGCTGCTCACGCGGAATTCCCGATTGCCGGATCGCTTCGCCTGTCTCTTTCTCATTTTCATAGATTGCAGCTGTATCAATAGCACGATAGCCGACTTTTAAGGCATGTGAAATCGCTTGTATCGTCTCTTCCCTGTTAGTCATTTTATAAACGCCAAGACCGAGCTGAGGCATTTCTACTCCGTTTGTCAGTGTCACCTTACTGTCGAAAGAATCCAATCCACTCTCCTCCTATCTTGTTTCTGATTATATTGTACCTGTATTTCATAATTTTGACGAATAGAGATAATCAATTGTTAATAAGAATGACACAATTTTTCAGTCCAGTCATTTCATTTTCTAACTTATTAGGGTATACTAATTGAAGGACTACTGATTTTACAGGAGGTACATCTGATGAATCTTATCCTTATCATGGGCGTTTGCTTCGCTTTCCTTTCTGCAATCCTTACAGGCGGATACGAAGATAAACCAGGTAAAGTGAAAAAATAAGTAGTAAAAACGGGACATGCCATAAGTGGCTGTCCCGTTTTTTATCATCCTGCTTCGGGTGACAGCTTACCGCCACCCTCCGCTTTTGTTTATTTCAATTCTAAAAATGACTGCTGCCGTAGCGCTTCGTAAATAAGAATCGCAGCTGTGTTGGATAAGTTTAATGATCTTATATGATCATTCATCGGTATGCGCAAGCAGTTTTCTTTGTTCTGTTCAATCACTTCGTTAGGTAGGCCTGTCGTTTCTTTCCCGAAAACGAAGAAGATGTCCTTGGAAGGATCCGAAAAATTAAAGTCTGAATACGTCCGTTCCCCGAATTTCGTAATGAAGAAAAACTGTGCCTCAGGATATGCGTCAAAAAATTCTTGTATCCCTTCATGATACGTAATATCTACGTATTGCCAATAATCCAACCCGGCACGCTTGAGCATCTTATCATCAGTGGAAAATCCGAGTGGTTTTATAAGATGCAATTTTGTTCCTGTTCCGGCACATGTACGAGCGATATTGCCTGTATTCGCGGGTATCAATGGTTCAAATAATGCGACATGTATTGCCATTTCAGCACTTCCTTTAGATAATTTCCAATACTTTTTCCATCTCGATCCGTACGTTCGGATCCTCTTCTGTATGCAATGCCTTCTCAACCGCTTCAATGCCTTCGTTCGTCCCAATTTGTCCGAGTGCCCATGCAGCTGTTCCGCGGATGACCGGACGTGGATCTTTCACAAGTAGTTCCGACAAAGTAGGTACAGCAGTCTCGTCCTTGAAATGAGCAAGTGCCAAGATGGCATTCCGCTGTATCGGATTTTTGCCTCTCCAGGAACCCGACATATGTCCGTACGTTTCCTTGAATTCACGATTCGACAAACTAAGCATCGGTACGAGGAGCGGCTTCGCCAATTCGGGCTCAGGTTGAAACGCCGGCTGGTGAAGATTATATTTACCTTTATTTTTCGGGCATACAGTTTGGCACGTATCGCAGCCGTATACCCTATTTCCGATTTTTGCACGGAATTCTTCAGGTATAGGCTTTTTCGTCTGTGTCAAAAAGGCGATGCATCGTTGTGCATTGAGCTGCCCTCCTTGAATCAAAGCCCCAGTAGGACAGGCATCTAAACAGAGCGTACAATCCCCGCATTGATCCTCCATCGGAACGTCAGGCGCAAACGGGATATTCGTAATCATTTCCCCTAAATACACATACGAACCGAATTCAGGTGTGATCACTGAACAGTTTTTACCGGACCAGCCAATTCCCGCTCGGACGGCCACAGCCCGGTCAACAAGTTCTCCTGTGTCCACCATCGAACGCATTGTCGCATTTGGCATCTTTTCGGATATAAACGATTCTAAGAGCTGCAGCTTTTCACGAAGAACGTGATGATAATCCATTCCCCACGATGCCCTCGCAAATATGCCTCGCCGCTCTCCCCTCTTTCCTTTTGGCGCCTCTGCCATTTTAGAAGGGTAAGCGATCGCTATGGAAATAATGCTTTCAGCGCGATCGAGCAACATGAGTGGCTCTGTCCGTTTTTCAACATCACTTTCTTCGAAGCCGGATTGATAGCCCAATTCCTGCTGACGTCGCAGCCTGTTTTTTAATTCGAGAAAAGGAGCGGCGGTTGTAAAGCCAATTTTATCGATGCCGATCATAGCTGCATATTCTTTGATGGACGACTGTAGATGAGCGACATTCACAACATTCCGCCTCCTTTATGATAGGATTGATGAAAAGATAACAAAGGTGATGAGGATGAAAATAACTTTAAATAAACATCTATTGAAGCAGATGCCCGGATTGAAATTGGGCATTATCCATTATACCAAAATTACAGTGTCTGAATCTCCTCAAATGCTAAGAGGAAGGCTTCAATTATTCCAAGAACAGCTCTTTTTCGAATTGGACACCAAACCTCTGACTGACTTTCCTGGCATTAAGGAATGGAGAGAGACCTGGAAAGCTTTTGGAGCGGATCCAAACCGATACAGACCATCCGTGGAAGCTCTTTACCGAAGAATTAAGAAGCAGAATTACTTGCACACTGTCCATACTGCGGTTGACCTCAATACATTTTTCTCTCTCCAATATGAAATTCCTGCAGGCATTTACGATGCAGCTAAGCTTGTCGGAGATATCCAATTAACCGTTGGCGGAGAAGAAGATGGATATGATGGTTTGAATGGACGTTTCAACTCACTTCACAACATCCTTCAATTAAAAGATGAATACAGCCCTTTCGGCAGTCCTTATGTAGACTCTATCAGAACGGCCGTGACGGAAGAGACGACGGATGCGCTGCACGTTCTATTTCTCCGACCTTCTATGGATAAGGAGGAAGCTTTGAAACTGACTACTGCATGCGGCAATATGTTTACGTCCATTAGCGGAGGAGAGGCGTCTTGCTATGTAATTGATGAAGAAAGTCCTTCCGTGCTAGTGAATGGAAAGGAACCATTCACTTTTTGAACACATATGGACGATTGACTAGCAATACACGACTCCAACCCATGGAAAACGCTCCTATCCACGCGAATGTGGAAGGAGCGTTTATTAAATGTGTACTGGATACCCAAGGCCGGACTTGAACCGGCACGCCTCGCGGCATCGCATTTTGAGTGCGACGTGTCTGCCATTCCACCACTTGGGCATAATAGAGTGTATCAAGAACATTTATTACAATAATGTAGAAAGAGAAAAGATGCAACCAGGGTTGCATCTTTTCGACGTGGATACCCGAGGCCGGACTTGAACCGGCACGCCTCGCGGCATCGCATTTTGAGTGCGACGTGTCTGCCATTCCACCACTCGGGCATAACAACAAATTACTTACAGCATACATGAAGTATGGAGGCGGCAACCGGAATCGAACCGGTGGTAAGGGTGTTGCAGACCCGTGCCTTACCGCTTGGCTATGCCGCCGTAAGAAAGTTGGAGCGGAAGACGGGATTCGAACCCGCGACCCCGACCTTGGCAAGGTCGTATTCTACCACTGAACTACTTCCGCAAAAACTGGGGTAGCTGGATTCGAACCAACGAATGACGGAGTCAAAGTCCGTTGCCTTACCGCTTGGCTATACCCCAAAGAATAAATGGGGCGGACGAGGGGAATCGAACCCCCGAATGTCGGAACCACAATCCGATGCGTTAACCACTTCGCCACGACCGCCATAATAATTATTTTTTTAAAAATTGTAGATTGCATAGAATGGGGCGGACGAGGGGAATCGAACCCCCGAATGTCGGAACCACAATCCGATGCGTTAACCACTTCGCCACGACCG
>NZ_JBQCKP010000005.1:248991-250715 GCF_051966875.1 Sporosarcina sp. SAFN-015
CCATAGTATTGGTTAAACAGAAATGGCAGGGGCAGTAGGAATCGAACCCACACCAAAGGTTTTGGAGACCTCTATTCTACCGTTAAACTATGCCCCTGTAAAATGGTGGTGGGGGACGGATTCGAACCGCCGAACCCGGAGGGAGCGGATTTACAGTCCGCCGCGTTTAGCCACTTCGCTACCCCACCAAGTAAAGAATATGCCGGCGATAGGAGTCGAACCCACGACCTACTGATTACAAGTCAGTTGCTCTACCAACTGAGCTACACCGGCATAATATTAAAATGGTGGCTCAGGACGGAATCGAACCGCCGACACAAGGATTTTCAGTCCTTTGCTCTACCGACTGAGCTACTGAGCCACATAAAAATGGCGGTCCCGACCGGGATCGAACCGGCGATCTCCTGCGTGACAGGCAGGCATGTTAACCGCTACACCACGGGACCTTTTGGTTGCGGGGGCAGGATTTGAACCTGCGACCTTCGGGTTATGAGCCCGACGAGCTACCACTGCTCCACCCCGCGATAATGTTAGATGTAGGAATTTTAAATCCTACGCTTTCAATTTTGCTTTGGGACTTTGCTGTAATTTCCTTTTAGGAAATTACACAAATCACATTCTGCGTGATGTGATTTGCTCCACCCCGCGATAATAATAATTCGTATTAAGAAATTATGGTGGAGGATGACGGGTTCGAACCGCCGACCCCCTGCTTGTAAGGCAGGTGCTCTCCCAGCTGAGCTAATCCTCCAGTTAAAATCGCGATAAGCTTCGCATTACTGCGTCATCTTCATTCGTTCAGTCAGTCACGTACTGTTGTACGCTCCTTCCCTCTCTCAATCGCTTCCTTGTCCTGCTCGCTTCTTCCGATTTAAACGGGAGCTGCAATCAAATGAAAAGGCTGTTCGTGAAAATGGTGACCCCTACGGGATTCGAACCCGTGTTACCGCCGTGAAAGGGCGGTGTCTTAACCGCTTGACCAAGGGGCCATATGTAAGTAATAAATCTGGCGGAGAGCAAGGGATTTGAACCCTTGATACGCGGTTAGCGTATACACGATTTCCAATCGTGCTCCTTCGGCCACTCGGACAGCTCTCCAATTGGCTCCGCAGGTAGGACTCGAACCTACGACCGATCGGTTAACAGCCGATTGCTCTACCACTGAGCTACTGCGGAATAATGTTAGCATGAGTTTTCAACTCGTTAAGTCATTTGAAGATTGACAGCCCAGCGACGTCTTACTCTCACAGGGGGAAGCCCCCTACTACCATCAGCGCTGAAGAGCTTAACTTCCGTGTTCGGTATGGGAACGGGTGTGACCTCTTCGCCATCATCACTGGACTTTTTTCACAAGACAAGATTTATTATATCATATCTGGTGAATAATTCAAGCGTTTTTTCAAAATAAATTATTTTGTTCGCTCAAAACCGGATAAAACCAACATTGTCGCTGAACCCAAGTTCAACCGTACTTCTTAACTGTCCAGCCTCAGCGGTCAGACGCTCGGGTCATAAGCCGTTCCGGCTGTGTGGCAAAGAGCGCCACTTCGCCGATCCGTCTTATGCCTGTCGCGTCTAAACGACCGCTTCGGCATTTCATATAGGTTAAGTCCTCGATCGATTAGTATCCGTCAGCTGCACGTGTCGCCACGCTTCCACCCCGGACCTATCCACCTCATCTTCTTTGAGGGATCTTACTTACAAATGTAATGGGAAATCTCATC
>NZ_JBQCKP010000006.1:0-88716 GCF_051966875.1 Sporosarcina sp. SAFN-015
TGTAATATGAATATGTGCAATATTGTTATCGAGCATTTCTGCATACACCGTTTCAATTGGAATGACGTCTCTTTCGATTTTTACGTCAAATGGCTCTCCCGCTTCGCCTCGGCGTACTGAAAGAGTGACCGTCGTCCCTTTTTTGCCGCGGATAAGAAGGACAGCTTCTGAAGAAGACATTCCTTGGATGCTCTTGCCGTCTACAGCGATGATCAAATCATTCGGCAGTAGGCCAGCACGTTCTGCTGGTGAATTCTTTATCGGTGAAACAACATTGATATACCCATTCATTTCCTGGATTTCTGCACCGATCCCTTCAAAGCTTGAAGAGATGCTTTCATTTAATTGACGAGCTTCCTTTTCATTCAAATAATCCGAAAAAGGGTCGCCGAGTGCTTCGATCATTCCGTTGATGGCACCATCAATCACTACTGATTCGTCAATATCGTTATAATACGTTTTCTTCATTTCATCGTAAGCTTCATATAGCTTTTTGAATTCCTTGCGCTCAGCTGAGGTGTTTTGAGGACTGACCACTTCTACGACCTTATCCTCTCCCGTCGTCAACGCAAAAAAGGTCACCGCAGCCGTCGCAAGAACGAGGCCGAATATGAGCATGACTAACGAAAACGGTTTCATTCGTATATAACGTTTCGCAGGCGGTTCATAGCTTGTTTCAGCTTCTTGGCCGCCGTTTTTCTCTTTTTCGTCCATCCCATTCCCCACTTTCTTTCCCGATATACCGGTTTATTCAAAAAAAGACCGCCGTTGATGCAGCGAGCGGTCCTCCGATGCACTATTATTGAATTGCAGCATCAAGTGCGACGACGATCATGTCATTGAATGTCGTTTGGCGTTCTTCGGCAGTAGTCACTTCTCCAGTTAAAATGTGGTCACTTACCGTCAATACTGATAGTGCTTGTCTTCCAAATTTTGCAGCTAATGTGTAAAGAGCTGCCGTTTCCATTTCAACAGCTAATACTCCGTATTGCGCAAGTTTTTCATGCTCTGCATGCTCATTGTAGAAGAAGTCTTCTGTGAAAACGTTACCTACTTTCAAATGAAGTCCTTTTTCCAAACCAGCATTATAAGCCTTTAGCAATAAATCGAAATCTGCTGTTGGTGCATAGTCGACACCATTGAAAAACGTCCGGTTGATCGGTGAATTCGTAGTAGCACTTTGAGCAATAATGACGTCACGAACTTTTACGTCTTTTTGAATTGCTCCGCAAGTACCTACACGGATTAATTTCTGTACATCGTATTCTTGCATTAGTTCATTGATGTAAATGGAGATGGATGGAACACCCATGCCTGTTCCTTGAACAGAGATGCGTTTCCCTTTATATGTTCCTGTATATCCGAACATATTTCTCACTTCATTATACTTAGTTACATCCTCTAAAAATGTTTCTGCGATATATTTTGCACGCAGTGGGTCTCCTGGCAGAAGGATCGTGTCTGCGATATCGCCTTTTTTCGCATTAATATGTATGCTCAAATTTATCCGCCTCACTTTCAAATTTCTTTTCTAATCATACAGTTATTCCACAGTTTATGCAATGGAGATGGTGATTCAAACCTATTGGAAACGCTCTTTGTACATTTCAAATAATTCATCAAATACTATACTTGGCATTTCGGGATCCGCTTTCTCCTCCAAGTAGCGTGACAGCGGGTCGAAGCCTTTTTCATCTTTCGGGAAGCTATGATCATTGAACATTGCCTCGGCGAATGCAGATTTCGGGTCACCTTTCTTCCCACCACGGAAAGATAAGACAAATTGATAAAAAGAACGATCCATCTTTTACCTCCTATCAGGCTTCAAACAAATAGGAATACTTGCTATAGCCTTCTTCTTCAAGTTTGTCTGCCGGGATAAAGCGCAATGCTGCGGAATTTATGCAATAGCGAAGTCCAGCCGGCCCTGGACCATCAGGAAACACATGTCCCAAATGGGAGTCGGCTGTTTTACTGCGTACTTCAGTCCTGCGCATACCATGGCTTGCATCAAAATGTTCTGTCACTTCTTCACTTTCGATCGGCTTCGTGAAACTTGGCCATCCGCATCCTGCATCGTATTTGTCTTTGGAGCTGAATAACGGCTTCCCTGAGACGATATCGACATAGATCCCCTCTTCATAATGACTGTCAAATTCATTGTTGAATGGCGGTTCTGTTCCATTTTGCTGTGTTACATAGTATTGCATATCGTTCAACTTATTTCGAAGATCTTCTTTCATGCTTTGTCACCCCAGTTTTCATATTTGAAACGCTCGCGTCCCGACCCGACCGAATACCGTTCGTAATGCGCAGGGTTTTTCATGTAATAATTTTGATGCCCTTCTTCTGCAGGATAAAACGGTTTGGCAGGTAGTATATCTGTTTGAATCGGTTTATCGAATTTTCCAGAAGCATCAAGCTCTTGTTTGGATTTCAGAGCGAGTTGCTGTTGTTCGGGAGTATGAGTGAAAATCGCAGTTTGATACGATTCACCACGATCGAAAAACTGTCCGCCGGCGTCCGTCGGATCAATCTGTTTCCAAAAAATAGTGAGCAGTTCATCATAAGAAATAACATCGTCATCGAAAGTGATTTGAACGGCTTCACGATGCCCAGTCGTATTCGTACAAACGAGCTCATAAGATGGATTTTCGACATCTCCTCCCGTATAACCGGAAACGACGGATAATACACCCTCATACCTATCAAAAGGTTTCACCATGCACCAAAAACATCCTCCCGCAAATGTCGCTTTTTGAATTGCCAAAAATACCCCTCCTCATTTAGAATGCGCAGGACGCCCGACTAGAAACGACGGGCATGAGACGAAGATGCATAGTGGCGCTCTTTGCCACGCAGCATATTCGACTTATGACCCCGAGTTTCTGGCGCCCGAAGCTGGACTTTAATCAGTTGGTATGGTCACTTCCAGCTCAATATTATCATTTACAAGATCAACCGATTTAGCCCTCACTTGTAAATCACCTGCAATTTCAAGCTCCGATAAGTGGATGAATATCTCTTCCTCTTTCGGTCTTACAATCATCCATGGCGGCAACTTGACCGAATCTCGTAATACACTCAAAACGGTAGACGGAGGCAGATTCAAATCTGCTATTTCCATAGATGTCTGTTTCAGCATTAAGTTTCCATCTTCCAGAACGACAGGATCAAAATGCATGATGAGGGGAAATGTAATTCCGAATGCAGTCAATTCGGAATGAAGACTTACATCATTTTTTATTTGCATTGTGACAGGGAGCTTTTCTCCCTTCATCGCTTTCCGGATATAATTATTCGCAAGCGCCTGCAAATCATTTCGAGTCGCTTTAACGCTCAACACGCTGCCTTTTGGCGCATATTGATCCATCGGCGGAAGCGGGTCCGAATCCCCCGGACTTTCAAGAAAAATCACTAGCGCAATAACAGCGGATGCTATTAGTCCGGCAAGGACAAAAAATGCTATTTTCCAAATATTCAACAACGGTCACCTCTACATATCCAATTTTCCATCCGACAATTCCGTCAAACCGCATTGATCGATTTTTTCAATAAAGCGATTTGCCATCGATTCATATCCTTTCGCATTTGGATGAAAAAAATCGGAGTGGTATACCATGTTCTCATTACTTATAAACAAGTCGACGACAGGGACAAAACATGCCTTTCCGTCCATGATCGTCTGAATTTCAATCGCTTCATTCCAATCATCGATGACCGTTTCGAATTCATTCGCTTCATGAGTAACGATTGACAGCGGATTGTATAATCCCGAGACGACAATGACGGCATCCCCATTCAATCCGCGTATCATCTTAAATATCTCATCAAGCCGATTTTCAAACTTGCCTAACTCGGCATAAAAAGGCTTAGCGGTCAAATTGAAAAGATTCGCTTTCACAACTTTCATTATGTCATTCCCGCCGATTGTCATATAGATGACATCTGCCTTTTTGATCTCGTCCTGGATATCCTTTTTTTCCAATTGATCGATTAATTGATCGCTTCGCCTTCCTCTTTTGGCCAAATTTTTCGATTCAATCTCTTCGACGCCTTTCCAATCATTCATCGCTAGTGCAACGCGCCCGAAATACCCATCCCTTTTATACTCATCTCCCACCCCTTGGGTCAGTGAATCCCCAAGACCGATGACAGTGACCTTTTCAGGAACGAAATAATCCGGGACATTAAAATCCGAAAATGCAACGCCCTCTCTTTCAGAGAAAGCAGACGTATTTGAAACGTCTATCTCCTGACACCCGGTTAAAACGAATGAGAAGACGATGATTAGGAAAATTCTTCTCATAAACACAGTTCCCCTTTTATTTGTTATTGAACCGTCCAGTTCGACAATCAGTCCGTATAATACATGAAACCGATTGCCCCTTCACCTGTATGCGTACTAATAATTGGTGAAGTGAAGGAGAATTTAACATCTTTCAAACCGGATTCTTCTATTAATTGTAATAGCGGTTCAGCCATTGCCATACCATTTGCGTGCGAAATGCCGATTGAACGGATGATTTTGCCGGCAGTCTCTTCCTTGAAAGCCTTAAATAAGTGTGAAACGACTTGTTTGTGGCTCCGCGCTTTGGCAACCGGTGTGTAAACGCCTTCTTGCAAAGTCGCAATCGGTTTGATATTCAATAAAGAACCGATCAATGCCTTCCCTTTACCTATGCGGCCGCCTTTCACAAGATTATCTAACATATCGACGACAACGAATAATGTTGTGTTTTTGCGTACGTCAGCCAATCGACTTGTTATCTCATCCACACTTTTCCCTTCTTTAGCCATTTTGGCAGCTTCTACAACTTGGAACGTCAACGCATGGGAAATAAACATAGAATCAATGACAGTCACTTTCGTGTCCGTCATTTCAGCTGCGGCTTCTGCTGATTTTACAGTGCCACTCATTCCACCGGTCATATGGATGGAAATGATTTCGCTTCCGTCTTCACCGAGACGATCATATAATTCTTTGAAAACGCCTGCAGCAGGCTGTGAGCTTTTCGGGAGCTCTTTGCTTCCTTTCATCTTTTCGATGAATGATTCAGGTTGAATATCGATTCCATCCGTATACGTATTGCCGTCAATATGGATTGTTAGCGGAACAACATGAATATCATATTGATTAGTATAGTTTTCGATTAAATCCGCGGTGGAGTCTGTAACGATATGAATTTTTTTCAAAAATAGCACTTCCTTTATAATATTGGCGGCGGTTAATGTATGTTAGAATTGTAAATGCAAGGAGGTTTGCGTATGTCCGAAGCATTTGATTATAAAAATTCACGAGAGGAACTTTGGAATGCCATCACACACGGCATTGGATTTGCATTGAGCATTCCAGCGCTTGTCTTGCTCATCATCGAAGGAACTAATCACGGCAGTGCAACCGCAGTCGTCAGCTTCACCATTTTTGGAGCATCGATGGTTCTTTTATTCCTCATGAGCACACTTTTACACAGCATGCCAGCAAAACTGAAAAAATTGTTTTCCGTTTTCGACCATTCGGCTATCTATGTCCTTATCGCTGGGACGTATACGCCATTTTTATTAGTGACGATAAAAGGGGCCCTTGGCTGGTCGCTTTTTGGTGTCATTTGGGGACTCGCCATCCTCGGGATACTTTTCAAAGTGTTTTTCATCCATAAATACGAAGCTGTTTCACTAGTCTTCTATATTGTAATGGGATGGCTAATCATTTCCGCCATCAAACCGCTATACACCAATTTGCCGATCGAAGGCTTCGCATTATTAGTGATTGGTGGAATCCTTTACACGTTCGGCTCGATTTTCTATGCATGGAGAAAGATCCCTTTCAACCATGCGATTTGGCATATTTTCGTCATTGCCGGCAGTGCATCTATGTTTTTCAGCGTCCTCCTTTATGTGTGAGGACGCTTTTTCGTTTTCCTAGTCAGGCATTCGAAGTCCTATCAAATACTAAATAAGAGTAAGGGATGCCATCTTCTGTGTAATGATCTTCCGATTCAGACACAAGCTTCCAGCTCTCATCATGTTCGGGGAAAAACGTGTCGCCTTCGTATTCTTTCCTAATGATCGTTATGTAAAGACGATCAGCAATATCCATCGACATATTGAATATTTCGGCACCACCGATGATAACAACTTCATCGGAATACTCTTTCCCCCGTTCAATCGCCTGTTGCAGACCATGGAACACTTCTACTCCTGCCGCTTGATAATCTTTGTTTCGTGTAACAACTATATTCAACCGACCCGGCAACGGGCGACCGATTGATTCGAACGTTTTTCTTCCCATAATTATAGCTTTACCCATCGTTACTTTTTTAAAGTATTTCAGCTCTTCTGGGATATGCCATGGCATTTTATTATCGATTCCAATCACTCGGTTCAAGTCATATGCTACAAGTAAAGAAATCATCTAGTACCATCCTCTTTCCCTGTTATACTGCAATCGGCGCTTTTATTTTTGGATATGGATCATAACCTTCAACTGTGATATCCTCGTAAGTCAACTCAAAAATGGATTTCCCGTCTGTATTCAATTTCAATGTAGGCAATTTTTTCGGAGTTCTTGATAATTGTTCCTTCATTTGCTCTATGTGGTTCAAATATATATGGGCATCCCCTAGCGTATGGACGAATTCGCCAACTTCCAAATTGCATTCATGTGCAATTAAATGGACGAGTAAAGCGTATGATGCAATGTTAAAAGGAACGCCAAGGAAAACATCGGCACTTCTTTGATAAAGCTGGCACGAGAGCTTGCCGTCCGCTACGTAAAACTGGAACAATGCATGGCAAGGCGGCAGCGCCATATCGTTCACTTCGGACGGATTCCATGCAGTTACAATATGTCTGCGAGAATCTGGATTCCGTTTAATACCTTCAATCAACTGCTCAATTTGGTCGATGACACCGTCTCCTGAACTCCAAGATCTCCACTGTTTCCCGTAAATCGGACCTAAATCACCGTATTTTGCAGCAAACTCGTCATCTTCAACTATGCGCTTCTTATATGTTGCCATTTCCTCTTTATATGTACGTTCAAACTCTTCATCTTGAAGACTGCGACGACCGAAATCCGTCATGTCTGGCCCATTATATTCGTCACTTGTCACCCAACGTTCAAAGCCCCATTCGTCCCATATCGGATTGCGGTCATTGATTAATGTCCGAAGAGAAGTGTCTCCTTTTAGAAACCATAATAATTCCGAAGTGATCAATCGAAAGGCCGTTTTCTTTGTCGTCATCAATGGGAATCCTTTTTGGAGATCGTATCTCATTTGATACCCAAATACGCTTATTGTTCCAGTCCCGGTTCTATCTTCTTTAACAGTTCCATGTTCAAGAATATGGGAGCATAAATCCAAATATTGTTTCATGATCGAATCCTCCTTGTGCTTACTTGTCAGTATAGCAAAAACTGAAAGCAATTTCGCCTAGCGGTCATCGCATATTCATTATTATTGAACAAGCCAGTTAAAACTTGGAATTTAAGCATCCATAAAAGTACAAAAAAAGCCGCCGAAACGGTATTGTCTTATGACAACCATTTCGGCGGCGTGTTTTTGGACCAATAAATATCTCCAAGTGAATGATGGACAGTAAAACCGTCTTCGGCAGTATGGTAATGGAAGTTATAGAAATAACCGTCCAACGGTCTTTTCTCTGTTCTTACATGAAAACGAATCAAATCTTTGTCATTCTCTGTGTCGGCAACATGAAACATTTTCTCGGCATAATCACCGGAAGGATATTCAGTAATGGAGAGCATTCTATTATCAAGTCCTCCAGCAGAAGCTACTGTATCTTGAATGACCTCTTCAATTTTCGGAAAAATAGTGCTATCAAATTCATTTTGGATGACGGGTCCAATTCTAGATCCAAATTTCATGTATGCCAATTCCTTCGCAGGATGAAAAAGAGCGTCTTCAATAGAAAGGGAAGATTCAAATGATTCACGTTCAAAAATGGAATCCTCTAGCCCTAATTGTAAATCATGTTTGGATGTCGTTGGAAGGTTAGCTTCCCTCGTATCGTCTTTCGGCTGTAGATTTGTCCAAATTTCATGATTTGGCGAAATGACGCCAAGTGTAAGTACCGCAACGAGTGCAATGAAAATATTTTGTAAATACTTCTTCATTTGGCCACCTGCTCTTTATGTATTTTATATTTTTTATAGTAATAGTTTGCTATGTTGTTTTATTCGTAAATTGTCGATGTCTTTCCTAATATTACGAAAAGGGCTTGAAAAGGTTTCATATTTCCTAAATTCATTGTACAATAAAACTGAACATAATTGTGAGGTTTTATGAAGGAGGTTTTATAAATGAACGTAGAATTACTTATGGGAATTGGTTTACTCGTACTCGTCCTTTATTTAAGCTCATTAAATTTTACAAACTGATACAAAAAGTCGTCCACCCCACAATGGAATGGACGACTTTTTCATTTCGACAAAAACCCAAAATGAAATTTAGTGTTCTTTCTAATTTTTCGCTGCATGGAAAATTGGGTAAATACATCTGAATCAAATCGATCTTTCACGACAACGCGTCGCTTGCATACCCGGAAGGCTTCCTCGATCCACTTTTCTGTCAAGGAAGTATGTACGCCTGCTTGACGAAGAGGTTTGAAATTCGATGATTCTTCGATCGGTGCTTGAAACATCGGGTCAATGTATACAACATCCCAAGAGTTATCCGATTGATTCGCCAGAAACTCAATCGCTTCCGATTGAATGACTTCGATTTTCTGCATGGACGTTTCCAATGCTTCGAAATTGGCTGGAAACTGTTGAAGGCCAGTTTTCACTAAAAAAGCTACAGTAGGATCCGCTTCCAACCCAACGCATTTCCCTTCTTCACCTATTATATAGGAAGCAATTATGCTATCCGATGCCAAACCTAGTGTACAATCGAGGAAAGTATCCCCTATCGTTAATGCGCTAGCTTCAACGAGCGGATCTGTTTCACCCTTTATGATGCGTTTTAAACGGAAAGCTGCGGAATTCGGATGAAAGAATAATGGGTGCTCCATTCCTACGCGGAACAGTTCATAACGTTCTTTACCTGCTACAAGGACATCGGCTGAATATTCACGATGCATAAGCGAAACTGAACGCTTCTTCCTTTCCACAATCGGAAAACCGAGCTCCCTGCTAGCGACTGCTGCCAATTCATGAGTAATCGCATCAGGTCTACCTGCAGTTGTGATGATTGTCTTATTTTGCACAAACTTGTTCAAGAACGCCGCTCAAATGATCTTTGATCTGTTCCATTTCAAAATTCTCGATTTGTTCTCTTGGAATGAAATAGGCAAGAGCCCCATCCTTCCAAACAGCGATGGAAGGAGAGCTAGGTGGAACTTCAGGGAAATAGCTTCTCATTTCCTCTGTCGCTTCTTTATCCTGTCCGGCAAACACTGTTAACAGATGATCTGGTTTGTTTTCAGCTGCGTGCAATGCTTCTCTGACTGCTGGACGAGCAAGTCCTGCTGCACAACCGCAAACCGAATTGATGACAACTAAAGCCGTGCCATCTATGGATTTCATCGTTTCTTCCACTTCTTCAGCTGTTGTCAGTTCAGTGAAACCCGTTTGGACAAGCTCCTCCCGCATCGGTTTCACAATTCCTTTCATGTACTCATCGTACGCATTCATTTATAAAATCCCCTTTCGAAAATTCACTACTGTCAGTATCATTCTACAGTGAAAACGAAACGATTTCATGTTTTCGATATTATTCAATAAAACTGATGGCCTGATTGTTTACATAATATAATTATGATTATTTATCTGTTGTTTGTAAAACGTGACAGGAAATCCCGTAATCTCGCGCTTTTCGGATTTATTAAAATGTCATTCGGATGTCCTTCTTCTTCAATAACCCCTTCATTTAAGAAAAGAACTCTGTCAGCTATATCCAAAGCAAAATCCATTTCATGAGTTACTAGAATCATAGCCATCTCGCCTGATTTGGCAAGATCACGGATGACTTCCAATACCTCACCGACAAGTTCTGGATCTAATGCTGATGTTACTTCATCGAAGAGCATTACTTTCGGTCTCATCATTAAAGCTCTTGCCATGGCAACCCTTTGCTTCTGCCCCCCTGATAATTGGTTCGGATAGAGATCGACTTTATCGGCAAGACCTACTTTCTCCAACATTTCAAGCGCCATTTCCCGAACTTCTTCACGTTTCTTCTTTTTCACAATTGTCGGCGCTAGCATACAGTTTTCTAAAATGGTCATATGTGGAAAAAGATTAAAATGCTGAAACACCATTCCGATATCGCCGCGGATTTTTCGTAAATGCTTGTCATCCGCTTCAACGAGCTCACTTTTCTTATTTCTCATTTCCCAAAGGTTCTCTCCATCGACAATAATGATACCTGAAGTTGGTTTTTCCAACGTCATTAGTAAACGGATAATCGTCGTTTTACCTGATCCGCTCGGACCGATCAATGCGATTTTTTCTCCTTGTTTAACGTCCAGATCTATACCTTTCAAGACTTCCACTTCTCCAAACGATTTATGGATGTCTTTATACTGTACTATTGGTTCTTCCATCAATATTCTCCTTCTCTTTATAACGTTGCCGTTTTTTTGTCGAAACGCCGATTATACTTTTTTTCAAGTTTATTGATCAACAAGGCGGATGGGTAGCTTAGTAATAGGAAAAATAACGCGACGACTGTCAAAGGCTCCACATATTTATAATATTGAGCACCATAATCATTCGCCAAATGCAACATTGCAACGACCCCGATCGTTGACGCTAGTGGCACTTCTTTGAACATGATGATCAAGTAATTACCTAGCATCGGAATAGTCGGCGGTATTGCTTGCGGCAAGATAATATGCCGCCATTTTTGTGGTGTTGATAAATTTAAAGCGGTCGATGCTTCCCATTGTCCTTTTTCGACACTTTCGATTCCGGAACGATACACTTCTGATGTGTACGTACTGAAGTGGATGCCAAGTCCGAGAATTGCAGCTACGAAAGGATTCAGCGCTACACCTACTACCGGAACTGCCGGCCACGCAAAATAAATGAAAAACAATTGTACAAGCGGCGGAGTTGATCGGATGAATTCAGCAATCCATTTGAATAGCCAATTTATCGGCCTTATTGGAATACGGCTCATGAACACCCAGAAAAAACCGAAAATCAGTGCGAATAAGTAACAAGCAATTGTCAAACCTAACGTGATCCACAAACCTTTGAAAATGATAGGGATTGCATCAATAAATACTTCCCAGCTCCAAGTCATCCGTGAACCACACCTTTCTTAGAGACCTTTTCCATCTTCCGAGTGAAACCGATGAGCGGCAGTGCAAGGAGGAAGTAAAAGATTAAAATGATAATGTAAACGATTGGCGCTTCTTGTAAATGCGTGCTTCTATAGATATTTCCGTAGTACAACAAATCAGTTAATCCAATTAAAGATACAAGCGAAGTTGCTTTTAAAATTTGAATTAAATAATTTCCATACTCCGGCAACATCATTCGTATTGCCTGCGGGATTATAATATGCCGCATCCTTTGAAATCTGGAGAGATTTAAGGCGATTGAAGCTTCTGTCTGACCTGGTGGAACCGATAGAATAGCCCCTCTCACTATTTCAGACATATATGCGCCGTAGTTCAAGGAGATCGCCAATACCGCTACCCAAATATCGCTTCCGAGATGAATATTAAATAGACCAGGCAATGCATAGGAAAACCAAAAAAGTTGGACGATTAACGAAGTTCCCCTGAAGATTTCTACATAAAATCCTGTAAAACCGGTCAACAATTTATTTTGGGAGACTCTGGACAGGCCAGCAATTACTGCGATGATTGAAGAAAGAATGATGGAAAGCGCTAGTACGATCAACGTCACTTTTAGTCCCCTCATTAACATAAGGGTTATATCCGGAATGGAACTCATAAAAACAACTCCAATAATGTTCTAATCATTCAAATAAGAAACAGGGTCACACCTATTTAGGCCTGACCCTCGCCCTTCTCTTAGTAATTCTTACCACTACAAATACTTTCTGTCGTAAGTGCAGGATCTACTACATTCATTTCCTCAGTAAATCCGTATGGCTCAATAAGCTCGGCAATTTTTCCGCTTTCCTTCAACTTTTTCAGCTCAGCATTATACGCTTCCCTTAATTCATCATCATCAATGCGGAACGCTGCAGCCCCATAGCTAGGTACACCTTCAATTTCAGGCTGAACAAAGTCGGAGACAAACTCCAGCTTTTCTTGGTCTGCCGACTCCAACGCCATTTTGATTGTCATTTCTGTGCCTGTTGTCGCATGTGCCCTGCCCGATGAAACTGCGGCAAATGATGCAGGAATGTCCGGCACCATCATAATTTGTTTTTCGTCAACACCTTCACGGATCATAAAATCCTTTTCTGTTGCTCCACTCATAACAGCGACTGTGATTTCCGGATTCGCCGCAATATCTGCATAACTATGCAAATTCTCCGGGTTACCAGCTGCGACGATCAACCCTTCTCCGTATTGCATTTCAGGCTCGCCGAAGTCAACACTATTGCAACGATCAGGCGTAATTGCCATTCCTGCAGTTATGACATCGAATTTCCCGGCACCAAGCCCGGGGATCAACTGGCCGAAATCAGAAAGATGACCGTCAACTTCTTCTATGCCAAGATTCTCAAAGACCGCTTTTGCAATAGCGACCGCGCCACCTTTGAGCTCTCCATCTTCTTCATATGCATACGGTTTCTCGTTAGCGAATCCTACTTTCACTACCCCTTTTTCCTGTAGCGAATTCAATACACCTTCACCTGATGCTGAATCTTCACTGCTGCATGCAGCAAGCAGTACGAGCACAATTGCCAAAATACCAATCTTAAATTTTCTCACAATGTTCCTCCTTTTATTTTTTCATCAAACACAATAATTTGATAGTTAACAGGTTAACATAGGGAATTTTATTCATCAACCCACTTCTTTCCTTTTTTCGATAACAACGAAATAAAAAAGCCTTTTAAAACCCTTTAATATAACGTTTATTGCTAACTAAATAATTTCATTTTTTTTTTGGATAAAGCAGAAAATTAATTTGTAAGCGTTATCTAATTTGAAAATACTCCAGTTTTTTTTATGGTTTTTTCCAGTTCTAACAATACATTTTGATAAAAAAATAATAAAACACCAGCAAGTGTATTTAAGCACACTCGCTGGTGTTTTTAGACAGATTTCGACAATTATTCGGATGAACTACTATGCAATTCGGTCATCTGCTTCCAGATGGAACCTTTTGCTTCTTCTCCTTCTGTGATTCTTGCAATAGCCATGCGTACTTGCAGCTTCACTTCAAATTCAGGATCATTTTCAGCTTCATGTAATGCATCCAACGCGTTTTCAGTGCCCGATTCATATAAGAACATCGCTGCACGCCATCTGACAAGCTTGTTCTTATCTTTCAATGCCTCTATAGCAGCTTTCTCAAAGCCTGCAAAGCCTAAATCGCTCATGCAGTCGCCTGCTGTTCGGCGTACCGCCCAACTTTTATCCTTCAATGCTTTTTCCACATATGGAATGACAGACTCGTCTTCAATCATGCCGAGGTAAACCGTAGCAAGGCGGCGAATGGACATTTTTTCATCTTCCAGCGCACGATCAAGCAATGGAAGATCGGAAACGTCTGGATCTGGCATTTGATCAATCAATTGGAATCGTTTTTCCCATTCTTCCACATTGAAATCATCCAAAGTGACTTTGCGTTTTCGTTCTTCTACATTGCTTTTCCCCTGTTCTGATCGGTTTATAATTTCCTCTAAACGTTCATCAGGATATGCGGCTTCGACTTCCAGCACGACAGTTTCGCCAATTTCTTGCTTTTCTCCATATCGAATGCCATAATCTGCCCATTTACGGAGGAGAATATAGTTTTCCACTTCCGTACTATGCACTTTTTCCATCGCTTCGCGGAATCGGTCGCTTAACCCAAATCGCAATTCGGAATCACTATCGAAAACTTTCACTTGAAGAGGAATGTCTTTATACGTTTGAACATGAACATACACTTCTCCGTAATGATCATCTGGTGTTTGCTCGTCAACTCGGCTAACGTCCACTGACTCTTCGTTGAAAATAGCTTGCACTTCAGCAAGTATATTTTCCCAAGCAACGTTACCGATACGTTCAACTGCCATGAAATCCATCACATGGTAGATTCCTTTTACGCCTTTTATAGAAAGTATTTTCGATACAGGATGAGGTGCAGTCTCGGCGTCTTCTTTTTTATAGTTATGGCTGACACCCATCGGAAGCTCTTTGTCCAAAATAATCTTCATGGAGTTTGGACTTGGTGTCGGTTCTATCGTTACAATTTTCATTTCGAACACTCCTCACTTTATGATCCGGATATTTCTTGTAAATATGTCCATCGTTCAATCAAACGCTCGTATTCAGCATTCAGATCATCCAGCGTCTTTGTCAATTCACGCAAACGATCATAATTCGATCCGAATTCAATCATTTCGGCTTCCGTCGAATCAATTTTCGCCTCAATATTCTCGATGTCCTGCTCAATTGTTTCCCATTCCTTTTTCTCTGAATAGGTCATTCGCTTTTTAGCAATGGTCGGCTCGGGCGGTTGCTGAACCGGAGCTTCTTTTTTAGAAGTGACTACATTAGCTTTATCGATTTCTGCTTCAAGATATTCGGAATAAAGGCCGTATAGCACGTCAATATTTCCAGAGCCATCTAATACCCAAAGCTTCGTAGATGTCCTATCAAGGAAAAAGCGATCATGTGAGATTGTCATCACGACACCTGGAAATGAATCAATAAAGGATTCGAGCACTGATAAAGTTTCGATATCGAGGTCATTCGTCGGTTCATCAAGCAACAATACATTTGGCTGTTCCATGAGCAATTTTAACAAATAAAGCCTTTTCCTTTCTCCACCGGATAACTTTCCGATCGGAGTTCCATGTGCTGATGAAGGAAACAGAAAACGTTCGAGCATTTGCGTAGCAGAAATTCTGGCACCAGCTCCATCTTCAATGTCATTCGACGTTTCCCGAATGTATTCAATAATTCGTTTGTTTTCGTCCATATGCGGTAGATGCTGATGAAAATGCGCTATTTTCACGGTAGATCCCATCTCTATTGAGCCGCTATCCGGTTCGAGATCTTTCGCAAACAGTTTCATAAGCGTCGATTTTCCTGCACCGTTCGGACCAACGATAGCTATGCGGTCCCCCGATTGCAAAATGCAACTGAAACGATCAATTATTTTGTTATGATTGAAAGCCTTTGAAATATCATGCGTCTCAATGACTTTTTTGCCGAGACGGGATGTTTTCAATGACACATCCATGTCAACAGCAGGGCCATCTTTTTTCAGATTCTCTTGAAGCTCTTCGAATCGGCCGATCCGAGCCTTCTGCTTCGTCGATCTAGCTTTTGCCCCACGCCTGATCCATTTTAACTCCGTTCGGTATCTGTTTCGCATCTTAGCATCTGTCGCTTCCGCCATCTCTTCCCTGATCGCCTTCGATTCCAAATAATCGGCGAAATTTCCGGTATGCGTGTAAAGCGTACGATCGGCCAATTCATAAATATGGGTAGATACCTCATCAAGGAAATAGCGGTCATGTGTAATGAACATGACAGCCCCTTGCTCACTCTTCAAGTATTCCTGCAACCATGTGATTGACTGTACATCAAGGTGGTTGGTAGGCTCATCCAAAAGTAGAAGATCGGCAGGTTCGATAATCACTTTTGTCAAGGCGACACGTTTCTGTTGTCCTCCGGAAAGCTCGCCCATTTTTTTATTGAAAGTGTCAATTCCAAGCTTTGTCAGAACCATCCTCGCTTTTGTGTTCAAATCCCAAGCGGATCGTGCGTCCATCTCATTTTGCAACCTCGAAAAACGTTCTTGATTTTCTGCAGATGAGGAATCAGCTGAAAGTGCTGCAAGCGCATATTCATATTCCAAATTCAATTTGATTATCGGTGCATCTGACATGAATACTGTTTCCATTACAGTTTTGTCAGGATCTACTAAAGGGGTTTGTGGTAAATAGGAGATGCTATATTTATTTGGATGTTCTTTGCTGATAGAATCTGCATCCTCTACACCGGCAATGATGGAAAGAAGAGTTGACTTACCGGTTCCGTTAATCCCAATTAAGCCTACTTTTTCCCCACTTACTATCGTGAAAGAAATATCACGGAACAATGTTTTTTCTCCGACGCTTTTCGTTAAATTCTCTACAATCAATTGGCTCATAACAACACATCCATTTCTACTAACTGCATATCTTCATGATAGCTCATATTCAGTTGTTTTTGAACGTTGACGTCCTGCTTATATTTGAAATCAAAGTAAAATAATACAAAGCTCGTAATTCCGGTCATCACTTGAAGTATCGGCTTTGGCCCAATGGGTATTATAATGTTGTCTCTATTACAGTAGTCCTAGGTAAATTTTCTTTTTAAATATAATTTTAAAAATATAAGATGTGTCTGAAAACACTCTATTATCATGATAAAAACAAATTTTAAAGAAGGCATTTTTATTTTGACAATATAATTAATTTATCTATATAATAATGAAATACTAAAGGAGGCAACATTTCAATGTCACAAATAACGAAAGAGCAAATTGTTGAAAGCGTTCCCCAAAAAGGATTCTTCGGACATCCTAAAGGGCTTTTCACGTTATTTTTCACAGAATTTTGGGAACGTTTTTCTTATTACGGAATGAGGGCAATCCTCCTCTTCTATATGTATTATGAAGTGACCAAAGGCGGACTTGGGATAAGTGAAACGACTGCCCTCTCAATCATGTCCATTTACGGGGCTCTTGTCTATATGTCCGGTATTATCGGTGGATGGCTTGCTGACCGTGTATTCGGTACTTCCAAGGCGGTATTCTATGGCGGAGTATTGATTATGATCGGTCATATTGTCCTTGCAATGCCGGCGGGAGCAACTGGCCTTTTCATCTCGATGGGACTGATCGTTCTTGGTACAGGCCTTTTAAAACCGAACGTTTCAAGTATCGTTGGCGATATATATAGCAAAGAAGATATTCGCAGAGATTCGGGCTTCAGTATTTTCTATATGGGCATTAACATGGGAAGCTTCATCGCACCTTGGATTGTTGGGACAATCGGATTGGAATACAACTTCCACCTTGGTTTTAGTCTTGCTGCTGTTGGTATGTTTTTCGGTCTTCTCATGTTCGTCTATACGAAGAAGAAGAACTTGGGACTCGCGGGAACTCAAATCGCCAATCCATTAAAACCAGAAGATCGGAAACGTTTCTTCTTAACGATTTTAGCCGCAGTAGTAGTCTTAGGCGTACTTGTTGCTATCTCAATTCCTAATGGTTGGCTTACGTTTGACTCGTTCATCGCATTGGTAGGGATCCTCGGGTTCGTAATTCCTTTCTGCTATTTCGTTGTCATGTACAGAAGTGACAAGACAACACCGGATGAAAAGTCACGAATCATCGCATATATTCCATTGTTTTTGGCTGCAGTTATGTTTTGGTCGATTGCTGAACAAGGATCAACCATTTTGGCATTGTATGCAGATAAGCGAACAGATTTGGATGTTTTCGGATTCCATATCTCACCTGCTTGGTTCCAATCATTGAATCCATTATTCATCATTGTTTTAGCACCAGTATTTGCATGGCTATGGATTAAAATGGGGAAACGTCAACCGACAATCCCTCAAAAATTCTCATTTGGAATTCTTTTTGCAGGACTTTCATTCATCGTTATTCTGTTACCTGCGTATTTCGGTGGCGCGGATACACTTGTCAACCCACTTTGGTTAGTCCTCAGTATTTTCATTGCAGTGTTAGGTGAACTATGCCTTTCTCCTGTAGGATTATCCGCAACGACAAAATTAGCGCCAGCAGCCTTTTCTGCACAGACGATGAGCTTATGGTTCCTTTCGAACGCTGCAGCACAGGCTTTGAATGCACAACTTGTGAAATTTTACTCTGCCGAAACAGAAATGATGTATTTCGGGATCATCGGCGGTGTAGCGATTGTATTAAGTTTAATCCTATTTGCAATTTCCCCCATCATCTTGAAATATATGAAGGGCGTTCATTAATACAATTTAATCATCTTTGAAAGCAATACCGCTTGCGGTATTGCTTTTATTTTCCAATAAATATTTTTCTTAATAAAGCGATATAATAGAATAGAAAGTAAATTAAATAATGGAAAAGGGGAAAGATTATGATTGTGGGTTTGTCTATCATCTTAGCGTTAGTTTTATTCCTGCCCTTCACAATCCCATTTGTTGAACGCAACTTGGAAGTATTCCTCTTCATCATGGGAATTGCGGCGGTCGTAGTGAGCGGAGTATTGAATAAGGATTTGGTTTTAAAGGCGTTGGAGGATCCAATACATATAACGATTGCTGTCATCGTGGCGGGTCTTATTTTCAAATGGCTCAAAAAGCCTTTTGAAAAAGGAATCGAAGGTGTGAGCCGGATCATTCCTTTTAAACTCTTTTTAGCGCTAGTCATTATTATTCTCGGAATCATTTCAAGCATCATCACCGCTATCATTGCAGCTCTCGTTTTAGTCGCCATCGTCAGTGTTTTAGAACTTGATCGCAAATCGGAAGTTCGGTTTGTCATCCTTGCCTGTTATTCAATTGGAATGGGCGCTGTGTTGACACCGATCGGTGAACCGCTTTCAACAATTGCAACGAGCAAACTGAATGAGGACTTTTTTTATCTTCTAAAACTTATTGGCCCAGATGTTATCCCGGGAGTCATCGCTTTCGGCGTATTGGCAATGTTCTTAATCAAGCCTTCGAAAAAGACGGGGGGCTTGAAGGCGAACCAAGGGGACGAATCATTAGTGGATATCCTTATCCGCGGGTTTAAAGTTTACCTGTTCGTCATGGCATTGACATTATTAGGCGCAGGATTTGAGCCGTTCATTAAACGATTCCTTCTTGACCTAAACCCGTATATCCTTTATTGGATCAATATGATTTCGGCTGTACTCGATAATGCAACGCTCGCAGCAGCAGAAATTAGCAGCGAGATGGACGAGCCTACGATTAAAGCGATTTTGCTAGGGTTACTTATTAGTGGCGGAATGCTAATACCAGGTAATATCCCTAATATTATCGCCGCCGGAAAATTGAATATCAAAAGCGTTGAGTGGGCGCGATTCGGTGTTCCAATCGGCTTGATTGCAATGGTAATCTACTTTATTGTAATTGTTATTTTCGGATAAACAAACAGGTGGGAAGATACGATTTGATTCGTTTCTCCCCACCTGTATTATTTAGTTTATTTCTTTTTCGTTAGGCGTCCGAGCAGGAATGCACCAGCCGCTAAACCAATCATCGTATTCGTCTTTTTCGTAAACACTTGTTTCACGACAAGATTCATATTTTGTGGTCTTTCCGCAAGTCGACGCATGAAATAGCCGTACCAGTCTTGTCCGAAAGGAACGTACGTACAGAAGTTGTATCCTTCTTTCGCGAGTTCCAATTGCATTTCTTTCCTGAAACCGTATAACATTTGGAATTCAAACTTATCGTTTGAAATATTATTGTCTTTGACGAATTGTTTAACATGATTGATGACATTATGGTCATGCGTTGCGATTGACGTAAATTTACCGTTCAATAAGTGCCATTCAATCAATTTAATATAGTTTTTGTCGATGTCTTGTTTATCTTGGTAAGCATATTCGGCAGGCTCTTTATAAGCTCCCTTGACGATCCTGAGACGGTAATTCTTATACTTATGCAAGTCTTCTTCCGCCCGGAAAAAATAAGCTTGAATGACTGTACCGACATTGTCGTATTGTGTCGACAGCTCGTCCAACAAGTTGAATGAAGGTAGGAGACGTGCATAGTCTTCCATGTCAAAATTGACAAAAAGACCGTATTTATTTGCCGTAGCGACGATTTCCTCTATGTTTTCTTTACAGAAATCATAGTCGATATCTAAACCTAGTTGAGATGGCTTCAATGAAATATGCGCATCCACTTCATTCTCATGAATAGCTTCAATGACTGCGAGAATCTGTTCTTTCGCTGCGAGTGCTTCCTCTTTTTCATAGACGAATTCGCCTAAGTTGTCTACAGTACAAGAAATTCCGTGTTTGTTCAATTCTTTGATGCTCTCAATTGTTTCAGTAATATTTGTTCCCGCAACAACGTTTTGAGCGCCTAATTTCAAGCCGTATTTTTTCGCCGCACTATTCAAAAATTGATTTTGGGATAGGCCGATAAAGAAATCTTTTAACATTTCCATTTCTCCTCGATAAAAAATTATTTACATCATGCATTATAACATAGCCTCCACAATTGACCATCAAATTAAGCAAGAAGGAAATTTTAGAGTCTTCCCGCTTAACTGGATGCTATAGGTTGAACTGCCCAACCATTTTTTCAAGCTCTTTAGCCATACCATTTGTTTGCAGCGATCGCTGTGACACTTCGCTGATTGAAGCGGTTGTTTCCTCCGTTGCAGCAGAAATATTATTCGTTTTATTCTCGATTTCTTGCATTGCCGTTGTTAAGTTAGTGATCAAATCTACTACTGAAGCTGATTTCTCTGCTTCTCTACTCATTAATTCGGAAATTTGATTAATTTCCTGAACTGTATTTGAGACTGCTGCGGCAATATTGCTTAGCGATTCTGAAGTGAGTTGCGCAGTCCGGCTACCTGTCTCTACTACTTTCGTACTTTCCAAAGCAGAGACCTCAACTTGTCCAATTGTAGTTGTTATATCATTGACGATATTTTCAACTTGCTGCACTTCCAGATTGGATTGTTCGGCTAGCTTTCTAACTTCTTCCGCTACTACCGCAAACCCTCTTCCATGTTCACCAGCTCTGGCAGCCTCTATTGAAGCGTTCAATGCCAATAAATTCGTCTGTGCAGCAATGCCTGAAATTGAATTCGTTATTTCTTGTATTTTACTCGTTGACTTGATAAGTTCTTGAATTGTTGAACCAACATCAGTTGAAGACTGTCTAATTTTATTCATGTCCTGGCTAATATCGTTTGCAAGCTGTTGCCCATCTTGCGCAATTCTCATCGTTAATTGGGAATTGGCAGCTACCTCATCTGCCCGCACTTTAGAATTTTGCAAGTCGGCTGCAAGTGAGCTCAGGATGGAATATGCATTTTCTGTATTAGTTGTGCCTTCCGTGACACTTAAAGCAACATCGTTCATATTGTCCGCAACCATTTCAATTGCTCCGTTCATTTCACCTAATGCCGAAGCGGTCGTTGAGGAATTCTCCATTAGCTTATGCGATGTATCCTTCATCGTTCCGATCATAGTACGCAAGTTTGACGTCATCGTATTCAATGTGTTAGCAAGATCCCCAACTTCATCCTTGGAACTCACATCTACATTTCCAATGTTCAAATTACCGTTCGCAATTTCTTTCGCATGACCGATTAATCGGGAAATCGGCTTTGTTTTACGGCGGATAAGCATAATTGTAACGAAGGCTGCAATTAGTACTGGAATGATGCTAATAAGTATGCCATCACGAACAACTTCCCATGTCCGGTCTGCTACGATGCTCGCATCAAAATCAATTACGCTGATTGCGATAATCTCTTTAGACGGGTCGTGATCTTTGAAGATTGGCGCATACCCGGACAATCTTTTCATGCCAGCAAAATTATACGGTTCTGAATAAGTTGGATGTTTCATTTCCAGCAGCATGGAAATTGCTTCTTCATCCAACGGTATTTGATCTCCCGCTTCGATACCTTTACTAGCTAAATTATCATCAAGTGCCATAAGTTTGCCATTTAAATCAACGACGTATTGCGTTTCAAAAATGTCTTTATGTAAAACTGTCCAATTCAATTCTTTGCCTACTTTTTCAATCGTCGCTTTATCTCCTGCCAATGCATTTTCAATGTCATTAGGCAGTAGTAAACCTGTCGTTATGCTTGCACATCCATAGGCCTCTATACCTGCTGCATCGTAAAGCTTATCGTATGCCGTCTTATACGTGGCGACAGATGTGATAGCAAGCATCGCGATAAGAATGCCGACTATTATGGTGCCTAATTGGAAAGTTAGGCTATTTCTTTTATTCATCAATTCTCTTCCTTCCTGTTACTAATCTATCATTTGATGATAGAACTAACTATCTAAATGATACATGATTTCATATACATTTTCTTTATCTTTTTTCATTTAATTAGTAATCCATAAAAAAAGATGAAGGAAGTTGATTGCTTCCTTCATCTACTTAACTTTTTTACACTTCTTTATTCAGCCCTAGAGTAGCCTCCAAATTGTTTTTCAAGAATGGATCCGAGCGAAAAGATGGCATCCTCGTTGCCGTTTTTGCTAATGATCTGTAGTCCAATTGGCATTCCTTCATTATCCCTTCCTACGGGTACTGTCAACGCAGGTAACCCCCATGTATTTGCATATGCGACAAACGGCATGTATTTCATGAATGTCTTTTTAATTGAAAAAATCTCGCTATAAACAATGCCGTGAGGGGGAGCTGCAGTATGATAAACCGGCATGATAATTAATCGTTTTGTTAAGTAATCTTCTAAGAATTGATCTCCTTCGTCTAATAGATTTGATATTTCATCTATCCTTTTTGCCGACGGCTTGAACAATGCAGCCCCGATTAATGCCCACGATAAATAGCGATGAACAGTTGCGGTTCCATTCATTTTTTCTTTTATAAACGCAGCTAGCGGACTGCCTTTTTCATTTCCGAACGCTACTTTCCGGGTGGATTCCCCTCCATCGATCGACATGATTTCCTGCCAAAGAAGCGCTGATTCTTTCATATAGGGTACTGTTTCCCTATCCGTCTTATAATGATCCTTCAAGAAAAGATAGACGCTGTTTACTAATTTTATTGTTTCATCGGACATTGGGAACTCGGTTGTACGAAAAACATTTATTGAAAAATCGGTGATTCTCTGCTCTTCGATTTGGTGGTCAGCTATGATAGAATACAATAGCTTTGCATCCCTTACTGTTTTCGTCATCGGTCCAATGCCAAGCATCCTTTGTTGCCATGGATCATCCACAAATGGAAAACTTCCAACTTGGGACACTTGCCCTTTTCCTGATTTAAATCCAATGACACCATTGAAATGGCTTGGAAACCGGATTGAACCTCCTATGTCCGATCCAATTCCGGCCGCCGCCGCGCCAAGTGCAATCGCCGCCCCCTCTCCGCCGCTTGAACCGCCGACTGTCCGACTTAAGTTCCATGGATTATTTGTTCTACCATACAATTTATTATCCGTCTCTTGGCAAAAGCATAATTCAGGTGTGTTTGTCTTACCTAGTATAATTGCCCCTTCAGCTTTCAACTTTTTGACAATATGCGCGTCTTCTTCCTGTACGGAGTTTCTCCTTGCAAGCAATCCGCCGGTCGTTTGCATTCCGGCAACATCAAATGATTCTTTCATGCTCATTGGAACACCAAATAACATCCCTACCGCTTCCCCGTTCGATAATGCCTCGTCAGCCTGTGCCGATTGTTCCATTGCAGCGGAAAAACAATCTTCCACTAAGAAATTAACAGATGGATTTTTTTCTTTTATTCTTTCAATGAAAATAGAAGTGACTTCTGAAACGGTTATTTCCTTGTTCCATATCATCTTTCGTATATGTGTAACATCTGCATCTAATATGAACTCCACCTTCTCCATTCCCCAATCCCGCCCCTCTGTATTTAAACTATTCATTAAATTCATTATAATGAGAGACTCCTAATTAGACAAATGAAGAAAGCTCCTTTCCTAGACGGGAAAGAAGCTTAGACATATTACATAAGATTAACGAGAATGATTATAAGTATGATGAGGCATGATACCCCTAAAGCGACCCATAGACCGGTATCGGGCTTATCAGGTCTGCTATCCCATTTCTGCATGATATCCTCTCCTTTTCATCGCAACTCATCATTAAGGATTTCCCGTCTTTCAAAAGTTTAAAACAGACTAATCATAATTCAATTATTCCTTCAGTTGGATTATACTAAACTAGTAGAAAGGAATGGGGGCGTCACATGTATGTATTTATAATTAATCCCTCGTCTGGTAAAGGCGAGGCACTTGCAATTTGGCACGAAATTAATCCAATATTAATCGCTAAGAATATATCCTATGAAACACATATATGCATCTCTCCCGAATTGACACGCACGTATATGATAGAAAAAATTGCTTCACAATCAATTCGGGCTTTCATCGTTATTGGCGGCGATGGAACCGTAAGCTCCGCCCTTCAACAATTGGTCAATACGAATATTCCACTCGCTATCCTCCCTGCTGGATCTGGAAATGATATCGCCAGAAATTGTAATCTTGTTGGAAAACCGGTTCATTTTGTCGAGAAATTGATCATTGGTGAAACGAAAGCGATAGATCTACTATATGTGAATGGATTGTATGGAATAACAGTCGTCGGTGTCGGAATGGATGCGAAGATTGGAATGAGAGCTGATCGCTCCAGTTATAAAAAATGGCTTAATCGATTCGGTTTCGGTTCTTTTACTTATACAATTGCCGCAATCATTGAGCTGATGACTTTCAAGCCATACCGTGGCAGTTTCTTTGTCGATGGAAGTCTAACTCTCCAAACTAACTTATGGCTAGTTGCGAATGGTAATATGAAAATGTATGGAGGTGGTCTAATCATTTGTCCTTTTGCAGATCCTCAAGACGGACTAATAGATGTGACTATCTTGCATAATGCGAAACGCTGGAATGTTATGACTAAGCTTTTTCCTAAACTTTTAAAAGGCCATCCTATCTTTGAGAAAGAAGTGACCTATTTGAAAGGAAAGGATATTAAAATTGAAGGAGAACATAAATTACCTTATATCGTTGATGGAGAAATATTCTTCTCTACTCACATTCACCTTTCCATTCAACCAAGAGCTTTGAAACTTGTCGTCACTTCTTAAAATTTGATATTCCTATAAAGAAAACGCTTACATATTTAATTGAATAATTCGTCTTGAGAAATTCATTCAAATTAATCGGCAATTATGAACAATCTTATGTTCTGCTTCGGTGTTTCATGTTAATATAATAAAATATTCATTTAAGTTACCGGAGGGAACGAGCATATGACAAAGATGGCTAAAAGTGAAACAA
This sequence comes from Sporosarcina sp. SAFN-015, assembly GCF_051966875.1. Taxonomy (GTDB): domain Bacteria; phylum Bacillota; class Bacilli; order Bacillales_A; family Planococcaceae; genus Sporosarcina. The sequence continues at coordinate 25,148 of NZ_JBQCKP010000006.1, forward strand.
AGACAGTACAAGTGGAAGATATCCTGATCGCCAATCAATTGCTAAAGGATGTAGTAATTCATACACCTTTGCAAAAAAATGAGAGGCTGTCCGAAAAATACGGTTGTAATGTCTATATTAAGCGGGAAGATTTACAATACGTACGCTCGTTCAAATTACGCGGTGCCTATTATAAAATCAAGCGGATTGAAGCAGAAGCCCGCGAAAAAGGGATTGTCTGTGTAAGTGCCGGCAATCATGCACAAGGTGTCGCTTATGCATGTGCTCAATTGAAAATTAATGGCAAAATCTTCATGCCACAAACGACACCGAAACAGAAAGTCAATCAAGTGAAAATGTTTGGCAAGGATTTTGTGGAAATCATCCTCGTCGGTGATACATTTGATGATTCATCTGCCCACGCAGTGAATAGCGCGGAACAGGAGGATCGCATTTTTATCCATCCATTCGATGACAAGGATATTATTGCAGGGCAAGGGACAGTAGCTGTTGAATTGATGAACGACATTGAAGAACCGATTGACTTCGTTTTTGCAAGCATCGGCGGAGGCGGTCTCATGTCGGGTATTAGCACATATATTAAAAACCTATCCCCTAATACAAAGATGATCGGAGTCGAACCGGAAGGGGCTAGCAGTATGAAGGCTGCTGTCCGAAATGGAGCTGTTACGGCTTTAGAAAGTATTGATAAATTCGTCGATGGTGCCGCCGTTAAATGTGTAGGCAACCAAACGTATGAAATATGCCGGAAATATATCGACGACATTTTAAGTGTACCTGAAGGGAAAGTTTGCACCGCTATTTTGGATTTGTATAACGAGCATGCTATTATCGCTGAACCTGCAGGTGCTTTGCCAATTGCCGCACTCGATTTCTATAAAGATCAAATCAAAGGGAAATCAGTTGTTTGTATCATTAGCGGAGGGAATAACGATATTGGACGGATGCAGGAAATTAAGGAGAAATCCTTATTATATGAAGGTTTGCTATACTATTTCATCATCAATTTCCCTCAACGCGCAGGCGCATTGCGTCAATTTCTCGACTCTGTGTTAGGGCCGGATGATGATATTACAACTTTTGAATATACGAAAAAGCATAATAAAGAAAATGGACCTGGCCTTGTCGGCATTGAATTGAAAAGAAAAGAAGATTATGCTGGTCTACTGCTCCGAATGGAACAGAACGGCTTCCCGTTCACCGAAGTGAATAAAGATAGCACGTTATTTGAACTCCTTATTTAATTACAAGGAAAACCCACAAACGGCAATAGCGCCGTATGTGGGTTTTAGTTTTATGGTGTCGTAGCAATGACGGTAGCGATTTTATCAATTGCAGGGAGTGCATTCTTTCTTTGCCCTTGTGTAAGGACGCTAAAAATCAATGTTTCCCCACTTTTAGTTTCGACATAGCCCGCCAATGAATTCACTTGGTTTAAACTACCTGTCTTCGCAATGACTTTCCCTTTTACAGAAGCACTCGTCAGCCTATTTTTTAACGTACCGCCTACAAAACGGTCATTCATTCCTGAAACAGGGATAGCTTGTACGAAACTTTTGTACCACGGAGCTTGCCGTGCAATATATAGCAATTCTGTCAGTTGCGCAGAAGTTACTTTGTTTTTATGAGACATGCCGGATGCATCTTCAAAACTCCATTCAGCTGTATGTAGACCGACGGATTGTCCAAATTCTCGCATTACACGAAGACCCGCATTCCAGCTGCCTTCCCCATAAACCTGTTTGCCCATCGTCTTTGCCAATATTTCTGCATGTGTGTTGTTACTTAACTTCATGAATGGCTTCATCAAATTCTTCAATGGCATCGACTGTCTGGATGTAAGGACCTTGGCATTCTGCGGGGTGCTTCTTCTTGTCACTTTGGAAGGTTTGGTGAATGTGATTCCTTTTGTTGCTAGCGACTTTTTAAATACATCAAGTGTATAAGCTGTCGGATTAGAAATTGTAACCCATTCTTTTTTTCCAGCATTTCCAACTGGTACATTTCCTGTAATGATAATATTATTCGTTCCATATTGTCGCTTGATCGACAATGTGTTTTTATAGCCTTTCGGAACCGTCTTACTTTTGTTAATGATTGTGACGATGCCCGTGTCAGGCGTTAATGTAACTTTGGCTTTATACCCTTTCTTAGTCGGACTAGCGTTGACAATGACAGTTCCGGCATCATAATCAGTGTTTGGAGATAATGTTAATCCTGAAATTTGAGCGGCATAGTAAAAGGTTTCATCACTTTTATCAATTCCAGGTGAAAGACGGACTGAATCGAACCAACTATCATCTCCTACAAGATCGCCATTCACTTTCCTTATCCCGAGCTTAGCCAGTGTTGCAGCAAATTGATCTAAATCCTTTTTCAAAAGAGTCGGATCCCCTTCGCCACGCAGATAGAGATTTCCGTTCAATACCCCTTTGGAAATAGATCCGTCCGTAAGCAAATCCGTCTTGAATCGGTATTCTTCACCGAGCGTTTCCAATGCTGCCGCTGATGTGAGCAGCTTCAATGTAGAAGCTGGCGTCACTTTGTTATCTGCATTGGCCTCATAAATTATTTCTCCCGTCGATGCCTTTCGCACTGTGACACTACTTACGACAGATTTCATTGAATCTCCCAATAAGACAGCATTAATATTTCTTTCCAACTTATCATACGAAGCTGAAGCTTGAACCTCCTTTTGCCAAGGAGCAACTGTGAACACGGTAGCAAACGACATGAAAACAGCCATGAAAATCATAGCGGTTCTTTTGAACAACAAATCATTTCCCCCTTCTTCTTTGATGTCGTTTTCAGTCTACCATTTTATTCTAAGTAAATAAATAGATTTCGAGATAAAAAGTATTTTTTAATAATATCTATGCAACTATAAATTTTCTATTATTGATAAACTTACAATAAAAATGACAAAATAAGACACCCATAGTAAATGGATGCCATCCTAAATATTATAAACCTACCGAGATATATTTTATTTCAATATATTCATCTAAGCCATGGTGCCCGCCTTCCCTGCCGAGTCCGCTTTGCTTAAACCCTCCGAAAGGCGCTTGTGGAGTCGATGGGAGTCCATCATTTAAGCCGACGATTCCATATTCCAAACGTTCGCTCAACCGAATGCCCGTTGAAATGTTCTCTGTAAATACATATGCCGCCAATCCATAAATCGAATCATTCGCTCTTCTGATCACTTCTTCCTCTGATGAGAAAGTTGTAATCGGCGCAACCGGACCGAACGTTTCTTCCTGCATACATACCATGTCATCCTTGACACTACGTAATACAGTCGGCTCGTAGAACAAGCCTTCTTTCCTTGACCCGCCGACGGCTATTTCCGCACCTTTCGCTTGAGCATCATCGACATGTCGTTGTACTTTTTGGATTGCGTCTTCATCAATAAGAGGGCCGATTGTCACACCTTCATCCTTGCCGTTTCCTACTTTCAATTGTTTAATTCGCTCAACCAACTTCTGTGAAAAGGCTTCTTCGATTGCTTCGTGCACATAAATTCGATTGGCACATACACAAGTTTGTCCAGCGTTCCTGAATTTTGCGGCAATAATCCCATCCACGGCTTTATCAAGATTACTGTCTTCCATAACAATTGCCGGTGCATGCCCACCTAATTCCAAAGATATTTTCTTCACTGTATCTGCCGCACCGCGCATTAACAGTTTCCCGACTTCGGTAGAACCGGTAAATGTCAGCTTACGTACCCGTGTATCCTGCAGCCAAACATCCCCAATTGAACTAGCGTCACCTGTAACGACATTTACAACACCAGCAGGAATACCAGCTTCCAATGCCAATTGAGCTAACCGTATCGCAGTAATCGGAGTCTGTTCCGCTGGCTTGATGACAACCGTGCAGCCTGCAGCCAATGCAGGGGCGACTTTTCTAGTAATCATCGCTGCCGGAAAATTCCAAGGGGTTATAATTGCCGTTACGCCGACGGGCTGTTTATGAACGAAAATCCGTTTTCCTGTATGGCTGGAAGGAATCATTTCACCATAAATTCGCTTTGCTTCTTCTGCGTACCAAGAGATGAAGCCGTTTGCATATGTGATTTCTCCTTTTGCCTCGGCTATTGGCTTCCCTTGCTCTTCCGTCATTGTCCGAGCCAGATCATCCACATGACTTTCGATCAGTTCATACCATTTCACCAAGTAAGAACTTCTTTCATAAGCGGAGAGCGTTGACCATTTATAAAACGCATTGTTTGCAGCTTCAACTGCCTGATGAGCTTCCTCTTCAGCTCCATACGGAACCGTTGCGATCAGTTCTCCAGTTGCAGGATTCATGACATCAATTGTACCAAGACCTTTCCCGACTTCTTTTCCGTCAATGATCATAGAATATGCATTCATCTCATAACCTCCTCCAATTTATATATACAAATGTATCATTATTTTTTCTTGAATTCCTTCCAAGCGGGTTGCATAGTGAGAAATTGTTTCGAATCGTCTTACAATGTACGTTCGTATCTATTGTGCTAAACTATTTATTAAAAAGATGAAAGGCGGTAATGAGGATGGAAACATCGAACCAGGTCAAATTGACATCACTTACAACAAAAGGAGGATGTGGCTGTAAAATTGGACCCGCAGACTTAGTGCAAGTTCTTCAATCCCTTCCTCCTGCCGTCTCCAATCCAAATCTTCTCGTCGGTCTCGATACGAGTGATGATGCCGGTGTTTATAAATTAACGGACGACGTCGCAATCGTCCAAACACTTGACTTTTTCACTCCGATTGTCGATGATCCTTATGATTTCGGCCAAATTGCAGCAACGAATGCTATTAGCGATGTTTACGCAATGGGCGGAACTCCGATCACCGCTCTAAATATTGTGGCTTTCCCCATAGCCAAATTGGATAAAAGCATTCTTACCGAAATTTTGAGAGGTGCCGGAGACAAGTTAAAAGAAGCTGGAGTTACTCTTGTCGGCGGGCATTCCATTGACGATCAAGAGCCTAAATTCGGCTTAGCGGTAACAGGCACTGTGCATCCCGAAAAAGTCCTTACAAACGCCGGTGCGAAAGCAGGAGACAAGTTAGTGCTGACAAAGCCCATCGGTGTCGGAATTTATACTACTTCTTTAAAACACGGTGCTCTTTCTAATGAAGAAATTGAGCGGGTGACTTCAATAATGACGACTTTGAACAAGACTGCGTCAGAAGTGATGTCTAAATATGAAGTTCATGCGGCTACAGATGTCACTGGATTCGGCTTGCTTGGACATGCGACAGAAATGGCTAAAGCAAGTGGGATAGGCATCCGAATTATTTCAGAGCAAGTACCGATTCTTCCTCGCACAAAAGAACTAGCAGAAGCAGGAAGAATACCAGGCGGTACAAAAAGCAACTATGCCCACGTCGATGATGCGGTCACTTATGCTGATAAACTTGATCAATTGGACCGTTATATTTTATGTGATGCGGTCACTTCAGGTGGCCTGCTAATTTCAGTTTCAGCAAACGATGTAGATCAATTAATTGACGAGATGAATAAAAAAGGCGTCCATGCAGCCATCATAGGGGAAGTAACTTCAGTGCATTCAGGAAATATCCATGTTGACTAACCCTTATAATAGAAGGTGATTGAAATTGATTCGTGATATAAGTTTACAAGACCTATTTTTATCGGTCGAAAAAGAGCCGCATACAATTATTGATGTCCGTTCTCCGTCAGAGTATAGGGAAGCGACTATACCAGGCAGTATCAATATTCCTGTCTTCACCGACGAAGAACGGGCAGAAATTGGAACCCTGTACAAACAGGTCGGGAAAGAGACTGCTACTGAACGGGGGCTGGAGATTTTCTCAGCGAAACTCCCCTCTTTCATACAGCAATTTAAGAAGATAGAAACACCTATGACAGTATTTTGCTGGCGCGGCGGTATGAGAAGCAAAACAGCCGCGACCGTCCTTGATTTAATGGGCATTCAAGCAAACCGATTAAGCGGTGGAATCCGAACATATCGCCAATGGGTCGTGAAAGAGTTGGAAAAAGAAGCATTCCCTCCTCGTTTTATTGTGTTGAATGGATATACTGGATCGGGCAAGACAGCTCTTTTGAATCGGCTAGCAAGCACTGGTTTTCCTATTATCAATCTTGAACAGCTCGCCGGACATCGCGGCTCTATTTTCGGTCAAATTGGACGTGAACCAAATAACCAAAAAAAGTTCGATTCTTTGCTGATCCATGAACTTCAAAAAAAGAAAGACAAACCTTTCGTCTATATTGAAGGAGAGAGCAAACGAATCGGCAAAGTGCTGATTCCCGCATTCCTATTTGACAAAAAGAAAAATGGAATCCATGTTTTCATCCATCTACCGATAGAGGAACGGGTAAAAAACATATTGGCTGATTATAATCCATGGAATGCTGGTGATAAATTCATCGAAGCTTTTAATTTAATTAAACGGCGCATCCATGTGCCTATCGCGAAAGAAATAGAAGAAAAGTTACACAAAGGTGAATTTAAGGGAGCAGTTACATTATTGCTTGAAAACTACTACGACCCCCGATATGAGTATTCAACGACAAAACATCCTCAAGAAAACGACTTTGTCATCTATGCAGACTCTGTTGATGATGCTTATGAACAATTATTGAAGCTTGACTTTACTTCTGAGAAATTGAAATCTAAAAAGGCTGCCAATCACTGAAGTGATCGACAGCTTTTTTCATTGCAATTTTTCTATCCGGCGTTCATTCCACATAAAGAATTGTTCAATTATAATTGCAATAATTGTACCTGTAATTAAGCCATTCGATAAAACAGCTACAATTGCATTCGGCAAACCAGACATGCTTTCCTGCGGAATAAACATGATACCCACGCCTATCATTAAACCAATGGCTGACACTTTATAGGCACGATCTTTCTTCGGCTCGGCAGCAAGCTCATAGAATGCCATCTCTACCATTTTCGTAAATATTGCAAACGTGACTGCGTATGCAACCGGTGCAGGCAGTACAGCAAACACAGACATGATCGATGGAATGAGTGTAACTAGAATAACAATAATGCTTCCCGTTATGAACGGCGTAAGCGACGCCATTCTTGTTGCACCAACAAACCCCGCTGCACCTGAAATCGGGACTGGCCCGATTGCTGAAAAGATTCCTGCGAATATATGGTTGATTCCTGAAGCGATGGAGCCTTGTTTCATCCGGTCAGGCGGCGTTATGGAAAAAGATTGTTTCAGTAAGCTTTCCATAACACGGATGGACGCCATCATATTTGCAATCAATAAAAGCGTAATAAAACTAGCAGTAATGAACATGCCGCTATCCCAAACCGGTTTCCCATACACGAATAAATCGGGAAGTCGAATAAATTGCCCGCCTTCAAGCGTTACACGATCCGCCTTTCCGATTATCAGAAAGAGAATCCAACCGAATCCGATCGACAATAGGACGGAATACCTTGAGACCCAGGGCACTTTATGGTTCATCGTACTGAACGTCATAAAGACAACCGCTAAACTTCCGAGGAATATAAGGCCATCTATCTTGCCTCCAGCACTTTCAACACCAACCATTCCCTTTAGGAAAGTACCACTTAATTGCAAAATGAGCAGCATCAAATATGTAAATGTAACTGATGGAGTGAAAAGATCTTTCATTTTAGAAATCATTCCACTCATAGCCAATAAGATAAACAAGAAGCCGCTGACAAGCATTCCGCTTTGCAAAGCTTGCAACGCATCCTCGCCAGTAGGATATACGATACCTACCATTCCTGCATAGATGACGAAAATCCCCCACCATAATCCCGCTGGTCCTTCATTGATCGGCAAACGATGACCGATAAAAGCTTGGACGAGACATGCGATGCCGAGAACAAACATCGTACGTTGAACGAATAGGGCGGTTTCAGCAGCCTCCATTCCAAACCCATGGGCGATTGCAATAGGAGCCGCAATTGAGGATGCGATTAAAAAAACCGCCCATTGCAACCCTCCGACAACTATTTTCATAAATGCACCTCTCACCCGAATACGATTCGGATACAATTTTGATATAGTGGACAATATCGATCAGCTCGGCTGATGTCCATTCAATTCTATAGTATCAGCAAATCCTTTAATGAAGAAACCATCAGTCTTCGACCATTCGCAATAGAGAATTTCCTTCGCTTGATTATAACCTTTTTCGCGAATCTCTGTCTGCAGCCATTGCTCGGACTTTCCGATAGCATTCAATACTTCCGTCTTCACTTCCCCTTCATCAATTAGCAGAACACTTGGCTCTTCCTCCTTTTTTCTAATATCCAAATCATCCGCTACAACTGGTTTATATTTGGCGAACGAATTGATCGATATTTGTCCACCGGGTTCGATATACATATCACGCACTTCCCTTAATGAAAAAATTCCTTGTTGACGGAGCATCGTCCGGACTTGCTCCATTTCCAGTTGATTTTTTTTAAACGCTTTCTGATTGATTTTTCCATCTGAAATCAATTGGTCTGGCTCTCCTTTTAGAAGAATGCGCAATGGATTGAAGATAGATACCAATTTCTCGATAGCGAATATGGATAGTGCCCATACAACCATGGAGAATAGGAACATCCATATACTCGTTTTATTATCATATAAAGTTTCTTCTAGAATTCCCCCGAACATTATTAAATAAATGATGTCATAAGGCGTCATCTCGGCCAAATGCTTTTTCCCTAAAAGCCGGATGACGACCATAAAAGTAATCAAACCGATAACGAGTTTCATTCCATTTATAAAATAATCCATTTCTATTCCTCCTCTTCTGTAGTTAGTTAAATACCCGGTATCGACGTTTTAAATCTATTTCAATGTTTTAAATAGAATTGATTGGGTATTTTCTAGAATAGCACTCACCTAGAATAAAAAATTATTAGGAGGCGTTTTGAAATGGTACAAAGACACGTGGTAGGTTATTATGATACTGAATCGGAAGCTGTTGCTGCAATCGAGGAATTGAAAAGACAAGGATATAGTTCCAATGATATTTCTATCATTAGCAAAGATAGAGATCATGTAGATAACATCGAAGAACAAACTGGAACCCATGCTGCAGACGGCGCGGCGACAGGGGCTGCAACGGGTGGTTTGCTTGGCGGCCTTGGTGGTGTGTTAGCGGGTATCGGAGCGCTTGCTATTCCCGGAGTCGGCCCGATCATTGCAGCAGGACCAATCGTAGCAGGGATTACTGGAGCAGCTGCAGGAGCAGGAGTCGGCGGACTCGCTGGAGCATTGATCGGTATGGGTATTCCTGAAGAAGAAGCAAATCGCTATAATGATTACTTTAATGAAGGCAAAATTCTTGTATTAGTAGATGGCGATTACACAGCCACACGCTTGGACTATCCCGATCGCCCGCTTATCTAACAAACGAAAAAGGCTGTTCCCTCTCAATGGGAGCAGCCTTTTTTTATTTTAATAATAGGGAGAAATCAATATGTAAACAAGAACACCTGTAAAGCTGACGTATAGCCAAATCGGCATCGTCCAGCGCACTATTTTGCGATGACGTTCATGCTCCCTGTTCCAAGCCCTAGCAACACTTGTTAAAGCAAGCGGAACGATTGCCGCTGCGAGAATTATATGTGTGATGAGGACAAAATAGTAGATTCCAGCTAAAATGCCGCTGCCGCCATATGGAGTGGACGGGGACAAATAATGAAAAGCTACATAAGTAACAAGGAATAAAGCAGTTGTGCAAAATGCGGCATAGATGAATTTTCGATGGACATTTACATTCTTCTTTTTAATAGCAATGAGTGCAGCTACTAAGAAAAAGAACGTAAAGGTATTGAAAATTGCATTCATCAACGGAAGGATCGTAACATCAAACGCATCAAAATCCTCCACACCCTGCCTACCCGATAATAAGCCAATAATACCAATTAATACGACCGATAAAATGATAATCGCCGGCCGATAATTTCTTTTTTTGAAAGGCTTCCCGCCAATTGAATCTGCGGTTTGATTCATTTAAACATCTCCTTATACAGTACATACTTAATAACCGTAGTGTATCATATTTTACTCCTCCCTTACGCCAGTTCACATTGTTGTCGAAATGAAAAGCAGCCGGGTATAGTTTCCCGACTGCATAGTTGCATTTCTTGTTTTATTCTACAGATCACTTGAATATTGTTCGGTGTAAAAATGCCTTTGTCCGATCCATTTGTGGATTGCTCAATAAATCTACGGGACTTCCTGATTCCACAATCTCACCTCTATCCATGAAAATCGCTTTATTTGCTACATCCTTTGCAAATTCCATTTCATGAGTTACAACAATCATGGTCATATCTTCCTGAGCAAGATCTTTCATGACACGAAGTACTTCTCCCGTCAATTCCGGATCCAAGGCAGATGTAGGTTCATCAAACAAGAGAATTTCAGGTTTTCTCATTAATGCACGGGCTATAGCCACCCTCTGTTTTTGACCGCCGGAAAGCTTGGAAGGCAAAACATCTGCTTTGTCGGAAAGGCCAACTTTCGCTAATAATTCCATACTTAATTCACGGTTTTGCATTGCACTTCCTTGCTTAAGAAGCTTTGGCGCAAGTTCAAGATTTTCAACTACAGTAAGATGCGGGAACAAATTGAAATGCTGAAAAACCATTCCCATATTGGATGTAATCTGTTTCACTTGTTGAGGTTTCGAATAAATTCCATCCTTTACAATATAGTTTCCGTTGACCGACACACTTCCCCCGTCCAATTCTTCTAAATGGACTAGACTCCTGAGCATCGTACTTTTCCCCGATCCAGATGGTCCGATGACTGCGATTACATCATTTTTATTCACTTCAAAACTAATCTGTTTTAGTACTTCAAGGGGACCAAATGATTTTCTTATATTTGTCACTTCAAGAATTGCCATGAATTACACTCCTCTTTATCAATCCTGCATAACTGTATAAAAGTTAATCGAACCTCAACCGTCTTTCCAACCATTTGAAGAACATTGTCAAACATAATGTAATAAGAAGATATATGACGCCTGCCAACAAGAAAGGAGTTATTGTAAAGTCACGGTTGACGGCTGTTTGCGCGAAATGCAGCAATTCAGGCACCGCCACTGCGTAAAGTAGGGCCGTATCCTTCACTAGCGTAACCGACTCATTTGCAACAGAAGGCAATGCAATACGGAACATCTGTGGAAGAACAACTTTTCTCATCGTCTGCCATCGATTCAATCCAAGCACTTGTGCGGCCTCATATTGGCCTTTATCAATAGCGAGCAGACCGCCACGAAAAATCTCTGCGAAGTAGGCCGCATAATTTAAGATGAAACCTAAACATGCTGCGACAAACCGATCAAGTACTAAATATTCTCCGATGACGGGAATAAGCGGCAAGCCGAAAACTATGAATAACAGTTGCAATAAGAGCGGTGTCCCACGCATTAAGTAAATATAAGTATTCGCCAAATAAGCTAACGGCTTAATAGAGCTCCTCGCAATAAGGGTTAACATGAAGCCAAGCGGAATGGATACTATGATGGCAACGATAAATAAAATTATCGTTGCTTGGGCTCCCTCCAGCATCGGTTTCAAGATGGATAAGAAATAATCGATAGACATATGATAACTCCTTCTAAAAAGCAAAACAGGTTTTCTCATCGAAAACCCGGCATGCTCGTTTCATTATTTAAGTACTTTATCTTCCCCGAACCATTTCGTGGAGATTTCTGCCGCACTGCCGTCTTCATTCATTTTATCTAAAGCGCCTTGTAATTTTTTGAGCAATTCCTCATTGCCCTTTTTTACACCGACTCCATATTCCTCAGGCGCTAAAGACTCGTCCAACACTTTAAAAACGCCTTCTTCTTTGGACATATAATAATCGATGACAACTTCGTCAATGACTACTGCGTCGACACGGCCTGATTTTAAGTCTGATAGGGCAAGAACATTGTCCGCATATTCCGAAATCGATTTGATGTCAGATTGAATCGGGTTGTCGCTTAATGCGTCCGCAGCCGAGGAAAGTGCTTGCAACCCAATTTTTTTACCGGATAAATCATTGAGTTTAGCGATGTCGGAATCAGCTAATGTTGCTACTACTTGTGCATTTTTCAAGTACGGCTTTGTAAAAAGCACTTTGCCTTTTCGTTCATCCGTTATCGTATACCCATTCCAAATCAAATCGATTCGTCCACTGCTCAATTCAGTTTCTTTTGTTTTCCAATCGATCGGTTGAAATTTTGCTTCCATCCCCATATGTTCAGCTGCAGCTTTCGCATATTCAATGTCGAATCCAGTGAGTTCGTTGTTCTCATCACGGAAACCCATTGGAGCAAATTTATCGTCCACACCGATGACGAGAACGTTCTTCCCTTCTGAGCCTTCTGTTTTTGACTTACCGCAACCAGTCACGACAAGCAATGCAACTATTGAAATGATCATTAATGTCATATATTTTTTCATTGTTATCTCCCCTTTTCATAGTCTCACTTTAACACTTTAGTCTGTTAACGTATTGATAATATACCACGGTTTCTCTATAAAGAAAACCCCTTTATAAATTTTCGAAATCTTCGTTCACTAACAATTCCACTTAGTATATGATTGGTCAACGTTTTGATTCTGTCGAAAAAGGAAATTGAAGAATATAGGATTACGTAAAGCATACGTAAGAAACATAAAGGAGGATGTTCACATGGAGAAAGAATTTAAAAATGATTTCGTGGAAAATAGCAAGAAAACCGAAGCGTCCCAACAGCAATCTTTAGGAATGAAGGACGATGCTAACTCGGACAAAGAGCCAAATGGAATGGATCCTGAAACCATTTTTGAAAAAGGCTACTCATTTCAGGAAACCCCGAATGAAGCGCTATCCCAGGGGATGAATCGTCTTGGGGATGAACCTAATAGTATCAATCCCGAAAAAAAATGATTCAAATTTAAAAAAGAGGCTGCCCGAATGAATCAGATTCACCTGACATTCGGACAGCCTTCGCTATGTAATGGAACGTCCCAGGCAGGAATCGAACCTGCGACCCACAGCTTAGGAGGCTGTTGCTCTATCCCCTGAGCTACTGAGACAAATTAGAGTACCTTTCTATTATAAAGAGATGATTTGGTAAGAGCAACAGTTTTGCTGCCCTTTTTTAGGATCGGCCGTATGACACCGAAAATAACACGCATAGTAAAGTAAATGTGAAAACAAACTAATAGTAGGTAGGAGGAGTATGCATGGAACGAAGTTCTTCAACGGATAGATTTCAACCTATGACATCTGTGACTAGTGGAAAAGGATTTGAAGTAGCTCCCGACTTATACTGCTATACGGTTCAAATCGTCAATGTCATATTTTTCGGTTTTGCCGGCGAAGGAAATGATTGGGTTTTAATTGACGCAGGTATGCCTACGTCAGGTGAAAAGATTAGAGAAGAAGCCGAAAGGAGATTTGGTAAAGACAATCCGCCAAAAGCGATTATTTTGACACATGCACACTTCGATCATATCGGTGGACTGGTTGATTTATTGGAGGTTTGGGACGTACCCGTATATGCACATGCGTTAGAGCTTCCTTATATTACCGGACAAAAAAATTACCCTGAACCTGACACGACTGTCGAGGGAGGGATGGTTGCCAAATTATCGTTCATGTTTCCTCATGAAAGTACAAATATCGGATCAAAAGCGCATGCACTACCAGACGATCATACGGTGCCATTCATGCCCGGTTGGAAATGGATTCACACACCAGGACATTCCGTTGGCCATATTTCTATGTTCCGTAATGACGATCACGCCATGATTGTTGGTGATGCATTCGTAACAGTCATCCAGGATGAGTTGTATAAAGTGTTTACTCAGGAAAAAGAAATAGGTGGGCCTCCCCGCTATTTGACGCCAGATTGGGATACGGCTGAACAGTCAGTCGGCATATTAGCGGCTTTGAGACCGAAAATTGCTATTACAGGCCATGGAGTTCCGGTTGAAGGGCAATGGCTAGATGAAAACTTAAATAAGCTTGTTTCTAATTTCCAATCGATTGCTGTTCCCGATTACGGCAAATTCGTAGATGATTCAAAATAAATTCAACTTCGGTAGACTTATCCCTGTCATTCCTACATCGCTGTCATATTGTCATGTTTTCCGGGTAAGCTAAATAATAATGATCCGGAGGAGGTATGATCGATGGACAGGGTTGAGCGAAACATTACGAAACGAAATGAAATTGAATTGCGGAATCGAAAGTTTGCGAAGAGGTTTCATGAATTTTCCACTCTAGGCGATTATAAGGAAGCGATGGTCAACTCATACAGAAAGACGGAGCAAGAGCAAAAGAATGACGATGAATCAATAAACCCACATTAAAAAGTTCGTCTTAAAGCTATAAACGGCTTTGAGACGAACTTTTTTTCATAATTAAAACAAAGCTGGTGTCGTTAATGCAATAATAATGACTAAAAAGACTACAAGAATGATAATCGGCAATAGTACAACCAATACAGCTTTCCAAATAGCATACTGATGAACTTCAGCAAATGCGGCAACGAGGACTACCAACGACCAAATTCCTCCAACAAAGTTGACAAGTAAAGAGACGATCATCCAAATAAATTGTCCAACCGAGAAATCATAGTCACTAATAAAATTGCCTTGACCCAAAATAAGCAGATCCGGTATCCAAATAACTCCGATAATCACAATAATGATATTAGAAACCGTGTACGCCTTTCGCGATTCCTCAAATGTTCCCGAGCCGCCAAACAGAAGTGATAAAGCATGGTATATTCCCGATACTACATATAGTGCAATTACTCCTATAATTGGTCCGACAATCAATGAAATTAATAGAATAGAGGCGAGATTCCAGGTCTCCCCTAAATCATTGTTCACAGCTTGGTCAAGGAAGTGTATGATTCCAGTAATTGCCGAAATGCCAAGTACGAAACTGCCTGTTTTATAATCCTTCACATATTGGACGGTTTTTCTCGGATGAAGCCATATGGCAGTCCATGGGTTGACTTGTATTCCTTCATGGACTTCATATTCATTATTTTGCAAAGAAAGCTCACTCCCTATTATTCTTTTTCTTCCACTCTTCATACATACGCATGAAAAACGGATTCGTTTCAAGAATAATTGAGAATCGGCATTTACTTATCAAGCCCTTTTCCCATACCTTTCAGAAAATCTAAACCATACTTCACTGCGCGATTGATATGAGGGTCGTTAAGTGCGGTCATCACTTGAAAAATCGACACTTTATCTCCATTTCCTTTATACAATTCAGCCTCTTCGATTCCTTTTGATATGCTGTCCTTCAAACTTTCCGTAACTTCCGGATTTATCGATGTCAATAGACCCGCCGCGTTCATTATATTATTGATGAGATTCGTCATCGGTTCCCGGGACGCTTGTGTTACAGCGATACTTGCAATCTCATCTTTCGCCTTTACCATTGCATTTACAGAATCCAGTACTCCCGCATTGTCCAATTCAGCTGTAATTTCTAAGATTTTTTGCAATGATTGCTGCTGTTCTGTAATGAGGGATTGCAGTTCATCCATTTTCTGTTGCTGCACTTCTGCTGGCGTAAGTTCTTTTAGTTTAATTGAAGTAATTGGCGCTGCCATAGAGCTCACCCTTTCTCCACTTGATCTGTCAGATGCTCGTAACCTGGTCTAGCCCACTTCCGTTCAACTTCTACCCCGTTTTGAGGATGTCGTTTCTTGTTCCGATGGTTGCTTGCCGGTAAAGGATTTTCGCCTTCTTTCCTTAAAACTTCCATACGGACTTTTGCTTGTTTGAATGCAGGTGTGTTCGTTCTTTGATCTACTGCTGTACCCGTCAAAAAGTTAATAGCTGATTCTTTTTCTACAGAGTTCATCGGAAGGAATAACTCATTCCCTTTCACTCTGTCGGTCACTAAAGCCGGCAGTCTGACAGCTCCGTGCGGTGAAACGAGCCTTACTAATGAACCGCTGAGAACGCCTCTCTCTTTTGCAAGCTCTGGCGATACTTCCACGAAAATTTCAGGCACCTTCGATTGAATCCCTGCAGATTTATTCGTCAAGTTCCCTTCATGGAAATGTTCAAGCATCCTGCCATTGTTAATGTGCAAATCGAATTCGTCATCATAGACGACAGGCTCTACCCAATCGGATAAAGCGAATCTTGCTTTTCCATCAGGGAAATTGAAACCATCAACGTATAGCAACGGCGTGCTTTCCCCTTCCAGACTGCCCCAGAAAAAGCTATCCCAGTTTTCCATATTGCTATAATCAGCTTGGCTGAATAATGGTGAAAGACTAGCCATTTCAGCGAAGATTTCGCTAGGATGTTCAAAATTCCAATCCGCTCCTAAACGAGTTGCTATTTCTTGGATGATTTTCCAATCCGCCTTTGCATCCCCTAATTCCGGCAATGCTTTATACAAACGCTGAACTCTTCTTTCCGTATTCGTGAAAGTACCATCCTTTTCTAAGGAAGGCACTGCAGGCAAGATGACATCTGCGTACCTTGCAGTCCTTGAGAAAAATATGTCTTGAACGACTAGGAAATCGAGTTTGGATAAGACGTCATGTACGTGGTTCGCATTGGAATCGACAAGCGCCATATCCTCTCCGACGATATACATTGCTTTCATGATTCCTTCATCGACGGCATGAAGCATTTGAATATTATCAAGTCCCGGTTTATTGCCAATTTCAACACCATATGCCTGTTCGAATTTTTCACGTGCACGATTATCCGTCACGTGCTGATATCCTGGTAGCCAGCCCGGAAGCGTCCCCATATCACAAGCACCCTGTACATTATTATGGCCACGAAGCGGGTATGCACCTGCGCCTGGTCTCCGGTAGTTTCCGGTTGCCAGGAGTAAGTTTGAAATGGCAGCTGACGTATCGGAACCTCCTGTATTTTGCGTTACGCCCATTCCCCATAAGATACACGTTCCATCTGCGTCACGAATCATTTCAGCAGTACGAATGAGATGATCTTTCGGAACACCGGTTACATGCTCAGCGAAATCGAGAGTGTATTTCTTCAATACATCCTTAAACTCTTCAAAATGATGAACATTTTCTTTGATGAAATTTGAATCGTGCCAACCTTGGTCAATCATATATTTCGTAACTGCCATTAGCCATACTTGGTCGGTCCCTTGCTTAGGGCTAATGAAAATGTCTGATCGATCGGCCATTTCATGTTTACGCAAATCGGCGACGATCAGTTTTTGTCCGTGTAGCTTATGGGCGCGTTTCACACGTGTTGCTAGGACCGGGTGACCTTCAGCAGGGTTTGCGCCGATGATAATGACAAGCCCAGCTTTTGCGATATCTTTGATCGTCCCGGCATCTCCTCCCATGCCGACTGTACGGAATAAGCCATCAGTCGCCGGAGACTGGCAATAGCGAGAACAGTTGTCGACGTTATTCGTCTTGAACATTTGCCTAGCGAGCTTTTGCATTAAATAGTTTTCTTCATTTGTTATTTTTGAAGAAGAAATGAAACCGACACTGTCTTCACCATGCTCCCGATGGATAGTTCCCAATTTTTCTGCCACTAAGTCCAACGCTTCCTTCCACGTTGCCTCCACAAAGGACTCGCCTTTCCGGATGAGTGGAGTTGTTAGTCTTTCTTCGCTATTGATGAAATCCCAGCCGAACTTCCCTTTCACACAAGTTGAAATCGCATTGACCGGCGCATCTGAAACAGGCTGTATTTTAAGGATTTTGCGATCTTTCGTCCACACTTCGAATGAACATCCGACACCGCAGAATGTACAAACAGTCTTTGTCTTTTTCGTTCTTGTGTCGCGCATGGCAGCTTCAGCATCTGATATTGCCATAATGCCGCTGTAGCCTGGCTCGACATTTTTCACCAAATCGATCATCGGTGTCAAAATCTCTTCCTTCATTCCTGTCATGAAGCCAGCTTCACCAAGCATCGATTTCTCCATCAATGCATTACACGGACAGACGGTGACACAGTGTCCGCAGCCTACACAGGAAGAATCATTGATTTTGGCGCCGCCATCCCAAAGGACAATTGGACGATCCCTTTCCCAATCGATACTGAGGGTTTCATTCACTTGCAGATTTTGACATGCTTCCACGCACTGTCCGCAAGCGATACATTGGTTAGGATCATATCGGTAAAATGGATGCGTGAAGTCGACGCTGTCTTGTGTGCACTTCGGTTCGTAAGGATATTTCTGTTCTTCGATTCCCATCATATCGACAGTGTTGTGGATTTTACAGTTGCCGTTGTTGTTATCACAAACTGTGCAATATAATAAATGGTTTTCAAGAATTCGATCCATTGCTTCAGTTTGTGCTTCCTTAGCACGAGGAGAAGATAATTGGATATCCATGCCTGGTTCTAATTTTGTGGAACACGCGCGAACAAGCCGTCCGTTCATCTCGACAATACATGTATCACATGTTTCAATCGGGTCCACTTCTGGAAAATAACAAATTTGCGGATGCTCGATTTTCTGTTCATTGACCACTTGTAATATCGTTATGCCCTCTTTGAACGGAAACGCCTTTCCATTGATCTTAATTGACATGAAAATGCCTCCTTTGAAATAAAAAACCACCATAGACAAATACACCTGCTATTGAGGTGTGCTTGTCTATGGTGGAATAGTCTAATAGCAGAGCTTGCTAAATAACCAATCCAAATGTAAAGTAATGAATTGATAATATCGGTGCAATGCCATACCCCGATACCATACTAACTAGTATTATAGAGTAGAAGAATACACTATTCAATAGGTTTAGAGAATTATTGCAAGTCAATTCATATTGTTTCAAAAAGGAGCGCTTAGAAATGTCTAAGAAGATACACGATTTCAACGACATTATTAGAAAGTTGAGGAAAGATCTATTCGGAAAAGGTCCGGAGAGGATTACAACTATATTCGTTGATAATATGGCAATCTCTACGTTGTATGGAAACTTGACACCAACTGAAAAATTCATAGCGGGTACACGAGAAGGAAAAGAAATGGTCCATTCTGCCAGAACAAAAATGATACAAGAAGTGTATGATGAATCACCTCCGGATGGCCTTGAGGAGGTTGTTGGGGCAAAATTTATCCATCTCTTTTCAGACATCAAATTAGAGGATGATATTGCAGTTTCTGTATTTTTGTTTGATAGAATCATTGATCAGTGAAAGGAGAACAAATATGAACCGAATTCAACGTCGGTCTATTTTACGATTTGCCAACGGTAATTTCGAACAAAAATATGATGAGGTTGCAACCGAGTATCCTATTACAGTTAAATTGAATGGCAAAGAACTATTGACGATCGTGTGTACACCTGAGTATCTCGAGGATATGGTAGTCGGATTTCTTGCTTCTGAAAGAATTATTATCAGTTATAAAGATATACAGGAAATACGATTGGAAGAAGATTTAGGGTTAGTCCATATCCAAACAAGCCGGACATTCCCTTTTTTCGAACAACTACAAAATAAAAGGTATATTACTTCATGCTGCGGCATGAGCAGACAAGGTTTCGTTTTCGCCAATGATGCACTTACCGCAAAACGTATGCAAGATAGAAACGTACTGTTATCAGCTCAGGATTGTTTTGCACTGATGGAAAAAATGGATATGAAAGCCGATCTATTTCAACAAACAGGCGGGGTCCATATTGCTGCACTTTGTGATTCGCAAGATTTCATGCTAACGAGAATGGATATTGGACGTCATAATGCACTTGATAAGATTTATGGACATTGTTTAAGAAAAGATATTCCTGTCAAAAACAAGGTAATTGTCTTTAGCGGTAGAATTTCTTCCGAAATATTGTTGAAGGTTGCAAAAATTGGTTGTGAAGTTGTTCTTTCAAAATCAGCCCCGACTGAACTGGCTATAAATCTTGCTGAAGAGTTAGGCATAACTGCAGTTGGATTCATTAGAGGCGAATCATTCAATGTCTATACACATCCCGAAAGGATTAAATAACGATTTCCCCTGTTTTTCGACTTATTTAACTTTTAAGTGACAAACCCAAATAATGGTGGTACTATGTCGGAAATGTGACAAATATATGTCTTCTGAATTTTTATTATTCAAATAGAATGTAAAATTCTTCATTTTATCAAGAAACTTCTTTATAAAAATCTGAAGATATTTTTATTTGGCATATTACTTTATCATTAAAGGGAGATGTGAAAAATGAAAGGGAGAACGAAGAAAACGAAGAACAGATGGTTAATTGCCGCCTCTGCTGTCGGGATTCATATTTCAATCGGTTCCGTGTATGCTTGGAGTAACTTTACAAACCCTCTCATCGATCAATTCGGATGGTCGACGAGCCAAGTTCAATTGACGTTTAGTATCGCAATTTTATTTCTAGGTCTGTCCGCTGCATTTCTTGGGCACTTCGTTGAAAAGCACGGTCCTCGTAAAGCTGGTATTCTCGCGGCAACATGCTTTGGAGTGGGTGTCATGGGTGCCGGTTTTGCTGTAAGTATGTCTTCACTTACGCTATTATACGTTTTTTATGGTGTGTTGGGTGGAATTGGTTTGGGTGTAGGATATATCGCTCCCGTTTCTACACTAGTGAAATGGTTTCCCGATCGACGTGGTCTAGCAACTGGAATGGCCATTATGGGGTTTGGCTTTGCAGCTGCGATCAGCAGTCCAATAATGGAAGCGCTTATTAATTCAGTCGGCCTACAAAATACTTTTTATATTTTAGGAGCGTCTTATTTATTAATAATGATTGTCTCTTCTCTTTATCTCGAAAAACCTGAGGAAGGTTGGGCACCTGCGGGGTATGTTAAAAAACTAGAATCCGGAAAAATTGAAGCGAAAGTTGACTTAGCGCAATTGACAGCGAATGAAGCAGTCAAAACTAAACGATTCTACTATCTATGGATGATGCTGTTCCTAAATGTCACTTGTGGAATCGCCATTTTGTCTGCGGCGAAGCCTCTTGCTATAGAAAGTATTGGCATGACTACAGTACAAGCTGCTGCTCTCGTAGGAGTTCTTGGTCTTTTTAATGGAGCTGGAAGGCTTGGATGGGCATCTATTTCCGACTATATCGGCCGAAGGCATACGTATACAGCGTTTTTCGTTATCCAGTTAGCGCTTTTTGCCCTTCTTCCATTTACAACAAACGCTATTATGTTCCAAGTAATGCTCGCCATCATTTATACTTGCTATGGCGGTGGTTTTTCATGTATACCAGCATATATCGGCGATATTTTTGGAACAAAACAACTTGGGGCAATTCATGGGTATATTTTAACAGCCTGGGCGGCTGCAGGGATTGCTGGAACAATGTTTGCGGCATGGATGAAAGACACAACAGGAAGCTATGAAAGCAGCTTATTATTTTTCTCCGGACTCTTTGCGATTGCTTTAGTGATTTCGATTTTAATACAAGTTGATATCAAAAAAGTAAGAGCTGAACAACATAACTCTAAAAAATCAAATGTAGTACAAACTGCTAAGAGCGTTTAATATTTTTATAATATGCGACCCCTACTCCTTGGAATATGGAATAGGGGTTTTGCTTCTATTTATACCGTTTCATACTTATTTGTAAAAGCAAGATAGAGCAAGTAGATCGTGAAGCAGATAGCCATCGTCATATATCCCCATCCAAGAGTGAGCTGATCGATGAGCAAGTAGTTGTTGCAAAGTTGAATAGGCGCTTTTATATAAAGAAAACCCATTATATAAAACATAAAAGTAAAAGTGACCCATATAACTTTTTTCCCGGCCGAACCGATTTTTTTCCAACTATCGCGTAATGGAATGCCTGCAAGAAACGGTAAACTAATGAATTTGAATATCTCCACTGTCATATTTGTCAATGCATCATCCATCGTTCGCGGAATCATCCAATACAACATGATAAGTGTAAATAGTAAAATACCTGGTATCCCATCCCCATTCCATTTAGCAAAGAACGTAGGAAACTTACGTCTGAAAAAAACAGCAATTAGAAAGCCGCAAAATATAAGAAGTGGCATTTGCATATGCATGTGCATAATCATTATTGATTCGAGCACATCTGCAACGACTGGAATTGCAAGGAAGATGAATAATGCTGCTCCATATGCTGCCTGCTTCATGACCTCCCCTCCCTACCGCCCAGTACTTCCATCAGTTTTTCTGCAGCCTCATCCACATTTGTATAATCCATAACTTCTTCTAATTTGCCTTCGCCATCTACGAGGTAGAATGCTGAATTATGAGCGAAATTCCCATAATCATCGGGAATGACGATGACGCCGAACTCTTTCAACAGACCTTCCAATTGCTGCTGGTTCGGAATTCTTGCCATTCTCCATGTCTCGCCATCACTATTGAACATATTTTTATAAATGTCTAAAGTAGCGGGGTCATCTCTTGCAGGATCAAAACTGATACTAAGAAAATCGATATCTTTTCCAATGTATTTCTGTGGAATTTTCTCATATAACTCGGACATATTCATCTCGAGATCGATGCAAACAGTCGTGCAAGATGAGTAGAAAAAAGTTATAAGAACATAATTTCCTCTAAATTCATCAATCGAATATACCCGACCCTCACTATCCTCCATAGTAACTTCGGGAAATGCAGGTTTATCTTTTAGCAAATGATTCACACGGGCTTTTTCGGCAGTGAATGCTGTGAATCCATCAGTTCCGATAAAAATGATAAGTAATCCGACTAGCAATACTACCGAGCTAGCCAATTTCGTATATCGAGTTGACATGATACCCACTCCTCGATTGTTTTCAAGAAGAGGTGGCCTCTCATCAGGACCACCCACCCTTTTATTCACCATGTTATGAATGGAGGCGATCCAGGAGGTGCATTGACGATCAAATCGACTAGCGGAACGACATACCCCATGGAAACGACTAGTAACATGGCAACAATCCATAATCCCCATCGATCCGTCCACAATGGCGTTGTTTCTTCGGGCATTTCCGGCTCGGCAATCGGAAATTGCGTTTCTCCTTTTGGAGCAAAAAACATCATATGGAATACAGCGTATACTTGGATGAGCACACCGATAATCAGGAATGTCCCTCCTACAGCAAGGAAAAGCAAGTACGGATCCCAACCGAGTGCTGTCGCATCATCCCCATAAGTCGTATAGGATGTTCTTCGAGGAGATCCAAGCAATCCGACCCAGTGCATAGCAACGGACATGGACAACATGCCAACAGTCCAGATAATTGTTTGGATGATGCCGATTTTATTCATCCTTGGAGTCAGTACCCGTTTAGATATATAAGGGATCAACCAATAACTGATGCCGAAGAATGTCAGAATTACAGATGTGCCGACTGTTAAATGGAAATGGCCGACTACCCATAATGTATTGTGCACGACTTGATTCAATTGGTTAGTTGTTTGTGCAATTCCTCCAGCACCTGCAGGAATGAAGGCAATCATTGCAACCATCGGAGCGAGGAATCTCACATCTCCCCAGGGCAATTTCTTTAACCAACCAAACAACCCTTTTCCCCCTAATCTCCTGCCGGTTTTTTCGAACACATAAAACATTGCGAAAGCTGTCATCAAAGATGGAAAACCGATTGCAAGGCTCATGAACAGATGAAGAAATTTAAGAGTTTGTGTCATTCCAGGATCGACAATTTGATGGTGGAATCCACCTGGAATATTTGAGATTACTAACAAAATGACGACTACCCTTGTCAATGTATCGCTAAATCTACGTCCTCCGATAATTTTAGGAACGACTACATACCATGCTGATACAGCTGTCAAATACCATATGTTCACTAATGTATGGCCGAAAGACCAGAATAGCGTGCGGCTAAGCAAGACATTGATCGTAGCTTTCCAACCGAAAGACCATGCAATTAACGTCAACACTTCAATGGTGACACCGATACTTCCGAAAAACAATAAAACAAATACACCTGTTGCAAAGAATGCGAGAATTGGAATATGCTTTCCTGGATTCTGTTTACGCCATTTTGCTACGCTTATGAAAGCTCCGAAAGCGCACATCCATACTCCGATGACGATTAGTGCTAGACCAATATAAAAATAGGGTGACGCTGCCATAGGTGGATAAAATGTATACAAGACGGATGCTTTATTCATAAGTATTGGAATAACTGCTACGACAAGACCAATCACTTTCAGCCAAAAGCCGATCCATGCCACTTTTCTCACTTTTGATGATAAACCGCCTAATGTGTGAGACAAACCTGCATAGAAATAGCCGATCGTAAAGAAAGCCGTTAATACAAGTACGAGCAATACACCATGAGTGGTCAAAACTTGATAATAATTGAACCAGTGTGGCAGCTGCATGAGGCCGGCTCTTTCCAAACCTTGCAGCAGCCCTAATGCACCACCGATTAGCAAAGCGATAAAAGCTACACTCATATATGATTTTGTCAATTTGGCATCTTCTGGTCCAATTCCCATCACTTTATTTGATGTATCCTTAAAAACGGTTTTTAATTTCTTTTCTTTTTGATGCACATTTACTGCAGTATTCAAGGAAATTCCCTCCTTTATTTCACCGTTATAGTCGTACTCATATGCTGATGTCCTGCGCCGCAATACTCATTGCATAACACGAGATATTCCCCAGGTTTATCGAATGTTTGCGTCGCTTTTTGAATATGGCCAGGCATCACCATCGCGTTCAAGTTTGTGTTAGCAACTTGGAAACCGTGTACTACATCCTTCGATGTCATGATGAAAGTGACAGTTGAACCAGCCGGAATTTCAATATTCCCCGGATTGAAGTTGAAGACTTCCAAAGTCATGACTACTTCATATTCTTTGTCGCCGGTCTTATAAACGCCTGGCTTATCAAACGGTGCAGTTTCATTCACCTTTTGCGGGTCAATTGTCTCTTTATGGCTCGGTGGCCCCATCCCAAAAGCAAATGTTTGATAACCCGTAATAAGCATGAAAATGACAAGCATCCCACCGCTCAATAGTAACCAGATCTCTTCATAGCGATTCATTTTCATCTTTCTTCCTCCTAATCTCTATCGTGTATTAGTAGCGGTACATATAAATGGCGAATAGCAATACCCACATTACCAGGATGACAAGTCCGACGATGCCTACTGATACCATTGTTCCTTTTACGGTATTTTCATCTTCTTGTTCTTGCTTATTTTTAAGCGGTGCTTCATGCAAATTCATTTCGTAACACCTCCATTGCTTTATTGTTGTTTTTATAATAGTTGATAATAGTTCTCAATAATGTGATGTACATCACATTAACGAGATTGAAAGTGACAAACCTATGACATTGATTCCAACAAAAAAGCCATTTTGCAACTACGCGATCGTAGTTTGCAAAATGGCTATCATGTAATGATTCAAGTAAAATTGAGCAATTCATCTTTCAGCATTTCTGGGCGTATCAAATATTCCCCTTCTTCCAATCGCAACGCATCATCTTTGCGCAGCTGTGAAATCATCCGGTTGACTGACTCTCTTGAAGTGCCGATCATATTGGCAAGATCTGCATTTTTAAAGCGAGTATTCAACTTCACCCAACCTTCCTTCCCTATGACAGATCCATGTGTTTCACAAAGCCTAAGCAATAATAACAAGATCCGTTCATTCGCACTGCGCAATGCAAGCTCCTCCAGCCTTTGCTGCAAATTGACGATTTGATCGCCAAGCATTCTGAAAAGCTTGATGGACAAAGAAGGATTCGACATAAGAACCTGTTCGAAATCTTTGATAGCAATCGAAAAGACTTCACTATCCTCAATCGCTTGTGCATGAGCTGGATAGTGACCTTGACGGAAGAAACCGACATGTGGAAACAAGTCCCCGTGCTGTTTAAAATGCAGGACTTGTTCTTTGCCCGCCTGGTCGTTCCTGTATATTTTAATCTTCCCTGCCGTTGCGATAAATACATGGGTGATCGGATCACCTTGCAAAAATAAAATAGTTCTATCGGTAAGCTTCCTACGATACATAATTGAAAGAAAAGGCTTCAATTCTTGGTCGGATAAGTCTTTAAAAAACATTGCACTTTTCAGAAGTTCAATTTCCGAGTCCATTTTATCTCTCCTTCGAATGAAACATAACTCTCCAAATAAAATAGTTGCTTATATTATAACATTCTATCGCAAGATATCGGCTTAGAAACAGAAAACCGCCATGACATCGTAATGATTGATGTCATGGCGGTAGAAATTGATTAGTTGACTTGTGCTTTCATTTCGTTGAACTCTTTATCAGAACAGAGAACGAAATGACCTGGTGTCACTTCACGGAATTCCACTTTTTCATCTGGTCCGTAATTATGTTTTTTAGGATCATACGCTTGTCTTACGCGTGTCCGTTCATAAATCGGATCTGGAAGTGGAATTGCAGATAATAATGATTTTGTATAAGGATGAAGAGGATTTTTATATAATTCATCTGCAGGAGCCATCTCAACGAGTTTCCCAAAATACATAACGCCAATACGGTCTGAAATATATTTCACCATTGATAAGTCATGCGCGATGAATAAATACGTCAATCCTTTTTCCTTTTGCAGCTCTTTCAAGAGGTTGACGACTTGTGCTTGAATAGATACATCTAGTGCGGAAATCGGTTCGTCAGCAATAATGAACTCAGGGTTGACGGCAAGTGCTCGGGCGATCCCGATCCGTTGCCGCTGTCCTCCGGAGAACTCATGCGGATAACGATCAGCATGCTCTTTATTCAATCCGACTGTTTCCAGCAGCTCGACAACTTTTTGTTTCCGTTCTTTCGGATTTTTAACCAGTCCATGGACATCCAATCCTTCAGCAATGATGTCAAGAACTTTCATCCGTGGATTTAACGATGCATATGGATCTTGGAAAATCATCTGCATCTTCTGATTCAAATCCTTCATTTCGGATTTCGATTTATTCGCATGCACACTGACTCCGTCGTAAAGGACTTCGCCGTCAGTTGCGTCATATAGTCGGATGATTGTCCTACCGGTCGTCGATTTACCGCAACCGGATTCACCGACTAGCCCGAATGTCTCCCCACGATAAATATCAAAGCTAATATTATCAATTGCACGGACTTCGGATGGCTTGCCAGCATTAAAATATTGTTTCAAGTTTTTTACTTCTAGTAATTTCTCTGCCATCAAGCATCACCTCTATTCGCTTGCTCAAAATATTTGCTTCCACGGAAAGTCTTCATCCGGTCGATGATCGCTTTCGGCGGTTCAACTTCTGGAGCATTCGGATGCAACAACCAGGTTGCAGCATAATGCGTATCACTCACTTTAAACATTGGTGGTGCTTGCTCCAAATCAATTTTTAAAGCATACTCACTTCTTGGTGCGAAAGCGTCTCCAAGAGGTGGATTCAACAAATCTGGCGGAGTGCCAGGAATCGCATACAGCTTCTCTTCTGTCAAATCCATAGACGGCATCGAGCTGAGAAGCCCCCATGTATATGGATGTTGCGGGTTATAGAAAATTTCATCAACCGTACCTACTTCTACAATCCGCCCACCATACATGACAGCAACCCGATCTGCGACATTCGCAACGACGCCTAAATCATGTGTAATGAAGATGATCGACGTATCGACTTTTTTCTGTATATCCTTCATCAATTCGAGAATTTGAGCTTGAATCGTAACATCAAGGGCAGTTGTCGGTTCGTCGGCAATCAAGACTTTCGGATTACAAGCGAGCGCTATCGCAATAACAATCCGCTGTCTTTGGCCACCGGAAAATTGGTGAGGATACATTTTAAAGCGGTTTTCCGCGTTCGGAATCCCTACCATTTTCAAGAGCTCAATTCCTACTTCTCTTGCTTTAGCTTTACTAACTTTTTGGTGTTTTAAAATCGGCTCCATTACTTGCTTGCCAATTGTCATTGTCGGGTTCAATGATGTCATTGGATCTTGGAAAATCATTGAAATTTCTTTCCCTCTGATTTTTTGCATCTGTTTATCAGAAAGTTTCGTAAGGTCATTTCCGTTAAATAGTATTTCACCATTTTTAAATTCAGAACTTGATTCTGGCAATAGACGCATAATCGATTTTGTCGTAACCGATTTCCCGGATCCTGACTCACCGACAATTGCTAGCGTCTCTCCTTTGTTCAAATCAAAACTGACTCCTCGGATTGCTTTCACTTCACCGGCAAATGTGTGGAAGGAAAGCTCCAAGTCTTTTACTTGCAATATTTTTTCCATATTGGCTTTCCTCCTATCAATCTTTCATTTTCGGATCCAGCGCATCGCGCAGTCCGTCGCCGATCAAGTTAAATGCAATCATCAAGACACTGATGATCACAGCCGGGAACAATAGGAAATACGGCTGATGCTCCATCACTTTGTATCCATCATTGATCAGCGTACCTAATGAAGCGGCAGGCGGTTGCAGCCCAAGTCCGATAAAGCTCAAGAACGCCTCAAAGAAAATAGCAGTTGGAATCGTGAACATCGTATTAATAATGATAATCCCCATGATGTTCGGCAATAAATGCTTACCGATGATTCGCTTATCACTCGCGCCAAGCGTCCGTGAAGCAAGTACGAATTCCTGTCCTCTATATTTCAAGATTTGAGCACGTACAATACGGGACATGCCGATCCATCCGGTCAAGGATATTGCAATGATAATTGCGGTTAGCCCCGGCTCCATTATCAATAGCATCAAGATGACGATAATTAGTGTCGGGATACCGATTAAAATTTCGACAATCCGTTGCATGATATCGTCAACACGGCCACCGAAGTAGCCCGAAATTCCTCCGTAAAGGACACCGATGACCACATCAATCGCCGCAGCAACAAATGCAATCAATAAGGAAATTTGAGTTCCTTCCCAAACACGTGTGAACAAGTCACGGCCAAGTCCATCTGTTCCGAACCAATAATACTCATCCACTTTTTTAATTTCATATAGGTTTACTGTTTCTCCACCTAATTTTCCCATTCCGTCAAATATCCCTAATTTTTCAATACCAGGAATTTTTGGCGGCAAGTTAGCGTGACGTAAAATTTGTTCATCACCATCATGGCCATTTAGATGCGGCCCTATTAAAGCCATAATGATAAACAATACAAGAATAATCATGCTGACAATCGCCGCTTTGTTTTTCCGTAGTCTTAGCCATGCATCTTGCCAAAAACTTAAGCTTGGTTTAGTAATACGTTCAGCATTACTGCTATCAATTGAAATACGCTCGAATTTTTCCGGCGGCAATTGTTGAAGTTCTTCTTTTCGCATTAACCTTTACCTCCAGACAAACGGATTCGCGGATCAATGATTCCGTAAAGAAGGTCTACAATGAAGATAATGAAAATCAACAATGCAGAGAAGAATAGTGTCGTACCCATGATTGTTGCAAAATCATTCGTCATGATGGAGGATACGAACTGCTCCCCGATTCCCGGAATCGCAAAGATCTGTTCTACAACAAGGGAACCGGTGACAATACCGGCCGCTACCGGTCCTAATACTGTAACGAGAGGAATTAGCGCATTTCGGAATGCATGTTTGAATGCGATTTCAAAACCGCTCGCACCTTTCGCTTTCGCTAATGTAATATAGTCGGAACTCAATACTTCAATCATTTCGGTACGAATGAAACGTGCCGATAGTGCAAGTGGTCCCATTGCCAAAGCTATGGAAGGAAGGACACTTGACTTCCATCCGTCGTTCCAAAGTCCGACCGGCAATAAATGCCATTGGGAAGCGACCCAATATTGCAATAATGAAGCAAATACGAAAGAAGGTATCGATACGCCCAATATGGCGAAAAATGTACTTCCATAATCCCATATCGTATTCTGCTTCAAAGCGGCAAGCATTCCTAATAGAATCCCTATGATCGTACCGAATACCATCGCCTGCGCACCTAATATGAAGGAAGGTTTCACCCTTGACGCCAATAAGTCGTTAACGCTTTTCCCTTTAAAGACAAAGGAAGTACCCAAATCCCCTTTGGCTAAGTTTTTCATATAAATAGCGTATTGTACCGGTTTCGGTTTATCGATGCCATATTTTTTTTCTACTATTGCCCGTTGCGTTTCGTTCAACTTATTATAAGAAGCAATCGGTGAACCTGGGAGCGTCTGCATTAAGAAAAACGTTGCAGTTGCAATCAGGAACATCGTAAGGAACATGTAAACGAGCCGTTTTCCAATATACTTAACCACGTTGCACCTCCAAAGTACGTGAGTTTGATTTATGTCAAATTGAATAATCAATTTCTTTTCAAAATGAAAACACTTACAAACTTTCACTTTATTCCCTTTTAGTAAAAAGAGAGTATATGGAGCTTCCGCCATATACTCTCAGATGATTAAACTGCGTTGCTTACTTACTCTTTACCAGAGATATAAGCCCATTTGTAGCTGTAGTCAGCTCCGAATGGATGAACTCCAAGTCCTTTGAAGTACGGTTTTTGAAGTTGGATCAAACCACGTTGGTAGATCGGTGCGATAGCTGCTTCATCCTCAAGTAGGATTTTCTCAGCTTTTGCGAATGCTTCGTAACGTGCTACAGGATCTAGTGCAAGCTCATCTTTAGTAGATTCGATCAATTCATCGTATTCTTTGTTCGAGAATGACATCAAGTTGTTAGTACCACCTGTTACGAACAAATCCATGAATGAAATCGGGTCTTGGAAGTCAGGGCCCCATCCAGAAACTTGGATATCGTAATCTTGATTTCCGTCAAGTTCCAAACGTACTGCGAAAGGAACTTCTTTCAACTTGATTTTCAAACCTTCAAGGTTGCCTTCAAGTTGTGATTTGAAATACTCGTCCATTTTCTTGGAAAGTTCAGTGTCTCCGCCTAGGATTTCAAGTTCCAATTCAGTAACACCTAGCTCTTCCAAACCTTTTGCCCAGTATTCCTTAGCTTCTTCTGCATCGTATACTAGGTGATCTCCGCTGATTTCACGGAAATCTGTTCCGTTTTCATCATATGCGAATTCTTTTGGCACTAGGAAGTTTGCAGCTGTTGATCCGTTCGCAAGAACTACATCAGCCAAGTCCTCTTTTTGGAAAGACTTTGCAATTGCTTTACGGATATTTACGTTTGCAAGTGGAGTTTTTTCTCCACCGCGTTCTTGGTTAAATTTAAAATAGAATACTGCTGTATCTGACTCATTACGAGCTTCCTCATGAGTTCCATATTGAAGAGCCAAGTCTCCAGATACTCCTGCACGGTCTTTCTTGCCGTCGTTGTAAAGTTTAACTGCTGTTGCAGAATCTTTAACAACGTCAACGTTGATTGTTTCAAGTTTTACGTTTTCAGCATCCCAATAATGTTCGTTTTTCTTGTAAACCCAGCTATCTCCAGTTCCATCCCATTCAGTAAGAACGAAAGGACCGTTGTAAAGCAGGTTGTCAGAGTTCGTAGCGTATGCATCACCTTTTGATGTAACAAACTCTTCTTTTTGTGGGTAGAACGTTCCGAATGACATTAGTGATAGGAAGTAAGGTACTGGGCGTTCCAATGTTACGACCAATGTTTTGTCGTCCTCGGCAACTACGCCAAGTTCAGACTTGTCCATTTTCTCTTCACTAATTGCTGTTGCATTTTTGATAACTCCAGACATCATGAACGGACCATAAGGCGATCCAGTTGCAGGATCGATTGCACGTTGCCATGCAAACACGAAATCGTGTGCTGTAACAGGTGTTCCATCAGACCATTTTGCATCACGAAGTTTGAATGTGTAAGTGAGACCATCTTCACTTACTTCCGCTTCCTCTGCTGCCATTGCTGGTTCAGCAACGTTTTCAAGGTTTAAACGGTACAACCCTTCGTTTACGTTGTTCAATACGTTAAATCCTACTGCATCTTCCACGATTGCGGAGTCAACAGATGGAATTGCTGCAGATTCGATCAAGTTCAAAACTTGTTCTGCATCCGGCTCGCCGGCTTCTTCTGTTTGTTGTTCTGTTGCTTTGTCATCTTCTTTGTTTGGTGCAGCAGTTTTGTCTTCGTCCTTGTCCTTGCCTCCGCAAGCAGCAAGCACGACACTTAGCACTAATGATAAAGCGACAAGCAAAAGCCATTTGTTTGTTTTCAAAGCATTGACCTCCCTTTTGTAATTGTCTGAAGAATTATCACTTTTTATTATACATTCAAAATATCTTAAGTCAAAGAGTTTTTTTATGTTTTTTTCTGAAACAACATAATTATAAAAGAAATAAAAGTCTAAATACTTAGCATATATATACATAAAACCTTATAGATATTGACTTCTAGCCAAATTGCATTCTTTCGTCAAATGAGATATTATACATAAATAATCAATAATATAAACAATAAAAAAGAGGTTAGAATATGAAGAAAATTACATTCAATGTTATTGTAAACCAATTATTAATTTTGGTACTTGTTTTAATCTTATACAAGAAACTGACAACTATAGATTATATTAACGTTTCTTTCTATATAGGAGGAGCCTATCTCTTTATTGGAATTCTTGTTTTGATCTTGCAATCTGGTTTTTTCGATTTCTTTTCTTCGAGTTTTAAAAAGGTCTTCTCCCGCAAACATGGCCAAGACGAAATAAATACTATGCGGGCACCTTCGGAAATCATAACAATGAAAGCTTCTTTCTTTTTCAGATCGGGACTGCCAATCATATTAATCATGCTCGTCGCTTTATTCATATACTCTTCCTGAGTTGTACAGTGTTTATATGGTAGGAAAGAGTGGTACCAATTAGGTAAGTGAAAAAGTATTTGGAATGGAGCTGATAGTGAAATGGAGATTCTTCTATATATAAGCGCAATCATAGCAGCAATATCCTTACTACTGATTGCGATCTTTGTCATTGTTGCATTGCGGAGTGCGAAAAAGTCGATGATGGAAGTATCTGATACGATTAGCAGGATGGAAAACAAAATAAGTGGCATCACTACAAAATCCGAGCAGCTAATGGAAAGGACAAATCGAATAGCATCCGATGTAGAAAGCAAAGTGCAACGTTTGGAAAGTGTTGCACAATCCGTTCAACATATCGGACAATCGACTGAAAATCTCAATCGTTCTTTCCAATCGATTTCTCAGCAAATTGCTGCGCCTGATCCAAAATACCGTGAATTAATGGAAAAGCTGACGACGTTAACGGAAGCCGCTTCTCGAATCTATTTTAAATTCAATGTAGAAAAGCGGAAACAAGATCCATTCGTTCAGCAAGAGATAAAGCAACTCCCTTCTCCATTGAAGGTGAAGTAAATTGACATACGGAGGTGATTCACTTGGATTGGCTAGGAATTGGTGTTCTAATTATCGGAATCGCATTCGCGATTCTAACCTTTTTATTAATAAAACCATTACGGAAACTGACCGATGCATTGGACGATGTAAAACAGACTACCGATCGCCTTCCTAAAGTGGTCGATGACTTATCAAAACAAACAACTAATATGATGCAATTAAGCAGTACAACGATTTCAAACGTCAATGAACAAGTGAAAGAAGTTAGCCCATTCTTCCATATCATCGGGGATACTGGTGAAGCTACTCGTAAAATGACGCTTGCAGCGCTAGACAAAACGAACTCACTAAAAACACAAACGAATAGCGCTTCGAGTTTTACAAAACGTGAAAAGTATGAAGGAATCTACGGCATTCTTGCATTCATCTTTTTTCTATCTGAAAGGAAAAACAAAGTACAAGAACTATCCGGCTCTAAAAAACATCTTAAAAAAGCGATGGAGGAATGATCCTCCATCGCTTTTTTATTTATCATTGACAATATATTTACCTTCTCTTGCAGCTTCTTTTGCTTCCTCCTTCATCCTGTCAATATCAAAAGCTCGCTGTTCACCTGATACATATAATGAAGAAGGCCGTTTCAGTTCCCCATTCTTTTCCTTATTGCTACGAATCGCATAAAATGCTAGTGCAGCTGATCCATATAATCCGCCAATTCTTTTGTTACGTGTTTCTTCATCAATCGAATCCGTCTTCTTTTTGACAGATACAGCAATATCGTTGACAGAGGAAGTCAGTTTTCTCGTCGATTCACCAATATCTCCGACGATATGGAAGAGAGGCGTAAGTGTACCAAGCTTTTCATTCACATCAGCTAATGTATCATTTGAACTCTGTATTATTTGACCCGTTTCACTCAATACATCGTCCAATTGATCCGGCAGCTGTTCAACAGTCCGACTTACACCATCCAATATCGAAGCAGTATTATTAAGAACCCTTGCCAAGTAAATAGATAGAATGAGAAATGCGATACCAATTAATAAAACACCAATTCCAGTCAAGGTCATTACCTTCTCCCCTTTCTATCATGTTGAAAATGTTTGTCCACGCTTCCATGATTTTACTAATCCTTTTACAAACTCCGCACTTTGTATAATGCGAATGAACGGTTTTGTCCCGGTCGTATTTCCAGTGTCTGCATATGCTTTAGTCAATTCATCCAATTCTTCACTCATGACATGAACAGCATCTCCTAATTTTTCAGTAGACAAAAACACACTATCAAGTGCATTCAATTTGGCTTCCATGTCAGATACCGTCCCGTTAGTGTTATTTAACGTCCCTTCTAGAGCTTCAATTGTTCCATCTAATTTGGACTCCATATTTCTTACCGCCGATTGAACCGCTTCCATGCTTGTCGATGCGCGTATGAGCAGTTTTGCTAGAGCGACTGAAAAAATGGCGAACGAGAGCGCCATTATGAAAACTCCAATATGAACTAACATCGAGTCATCCCTCCCTGTCCTTCTATACCACGTATTGTGAGACGGTAAGCATCCTACAATAGAAAGAATCCGATTCCAATGATAATATAAGCAGCCAACAGCGTAAGTCCTTCAAACCAATTCGATTCCCCATCGTTGGAAAGATTAATGACAAGGAATGTTGCTGTAATCATTGCAACAAGTTCGGGTATAGTGAAGACAAGCGGCATTGTTTCCGGCATCATAAGCGATAACAGCACAAGTATGGGAGCTACGAACATTGCTACTTGCAACGTTGATCCGACCGCAATTTCCACAGCTACGTCCATCCTGTTTTTCATCGCCATCGTTATAGCTGAAAAGTGTTCTGCTGCATTACCGACGATTGCCACGATGATTACACCGATAAACAGCTCTGTCCAGCCGAATTTCTCACCAAGCGTCTCAAATGTATGTACGAGTTGTTCAGAGACATAAGCGACTGCAATTGTCGAAAGCAGCAAAATGATAATTGACTTCATCTTTGACCATTCAGGAGTCTCTTCTTCTTGATTAGTCGAATCAGAAGACGCGAAAACGCCTCGGTGAGTAACAAGTTTGAAAAACAAGCCTGCAAGATATAGTGCGATTAAAATAATTGAAATACCGACGCTTAACGTAATCGTATCGGCTTGGTCCATATTTTGTGTAAAGATTTCCGGAATAACAAACGCAACGATGACCGCAAAAATCAATAAGCCTGAATTATAGCGTGCATCATGTAAACTGAACTTTTGTGTCTTATATTTGATGCCACCCGCGAAAAATGACACGCCAAGTACAAGCAATAAATTTCCTAAAACCGATCCGGTCAAGGAAGCAAGCACAATACCAATCAGGCCGGCCTTTAAAGTAAAATACGAAATGATCAGCTCTACAGCATTACCGAATGTTGCATTCAGCAAACCACCAACCCTCGGTCCGCTAACAATCGCAAGGCTTTCTGTCGCTCTGCCAATAAAACCTGATAATGAAATGATAGTGGCACAACTTATGATAAATATTGGAATATCTGGCCAATCCATTACAGAACCTACAATGATTAGCGGTACTCCGATGAAAACAAGCAATGTAAATATCCGATTCACCGCAATCTCCCCCTTCAACAGAATCTCTCTATATCTTTCCCTGTAACTGACTGAACCAAACAGGATTCATTCCGTGGAAAATGACGCTGGAATATATTTTCATTGATACTTTTCGAACAAAAGTGTACTATATATACATAAGCTGCATTGTTCGTATACACATTAAGTTTTAACCTTTAAGCTGTAAAAGGGAGTTTTATATTGAGACCGGAATGGTATGCCTGATTCATTGAACCAGGACGGACAGGATTGTCTCTGCGGACACCCACTTTGAGGAGTGGTGGTTTAAAACTTTCATGATTAACGATACGGCAAAGGCGGCTTTTAATTTTTATGATTATGACAACCACCATCCATTCGTGATGGTGGTTTTTTACTTTTTCAAAAATCCAGACAAACGGATAATTTTCCTGACTGAGGACATCATACATATTGTAAGTGGAGATTTCACTTAACAAAAAATTCAAAGGAGATGTCATACAAATGAGGGACAACCGACAAAATCGGGACAACAACAACAACAATAACAACAACAGACAAAACGAGAGGAATCAAAACAACAGAAACAACAACACTGAATTTGCCGATGATTTCTTCGGGCAAAACAATCAAGACAACAACAGAAATAACAACAACAACAACAACAACAACAACAACAACAACAATAATAACCGAAACAACCGCAATAACCGAAACGACAACCGTTAACAACAAACAAACGACCTGTACCGCTAATATACGCGATACAGGTCGTTTTATATTTTTTTTACTGCCGCTTCACACCATTTTTAATAAAGCTTCTTCTCCAACCATTCCAACATGAATGCCTAATGTTTCTGCTTCGAGTGTAACCGACTCAAGTGGCGCTTTCAGCAACTGTTCAATTGTCTTTACTCCGACAGCCCTGCCAGCTATTATTTGTCGGTCTGCTAATACATTATTCAGCAATCCTACATCTAAAGCGCCGCACATTATATAACCTTTATCATTTGAAACCGTCAATAAGGTCGTTTTCGGTAAACGGACAGTTACAGCCGTAAACGGATATCCTCCAATTATAATTGGTGTCAATGTTACCAAAATGCTCCCCCCTTCCTCTTTATACATATGGACTTTCATTCATAATTGTGCTCCTATATGTCTGTCCCGATTCACTGCTATAATAGTAGTAATCGATTTAACGGTTAGAGGAAGTGATGCAAAATGAATGAAAAAGAGAGTGAAGAACATATTCATACTACGGATGATAGGAGCTTTGAAGACTTAAGCGAAGAAGAAATGCACGAAGTCGTATTGGAAGCTCAACGGGAAGCTCTATTGCAACAAAAAGAAGAATATGATCCGAAGAAAAAAATGCCGAAATGGTTTATTTGGCTTTTGTCCATAACGTTATTCATCAGTACATTCGCAGGGATTTTTCAGGTTTACTCCATTCCCGCAATCGATTTTCTTATAACTTCCGCTTCATTATCACAACAGGAAAATATAGCAGCTTATAAGAAATCGGTTGTTGTAGTCGTAACGGAAGATGGCAAAGGAACCGGTTTCTCCATTTCAAGCGATGGACTCATTTTGACAAATTATCATGTTGTGGAAGAAAATCGTTCCCTTTCTGTTGTATTTCCTAAAGATGGTCGTTTTGAGGCTACTGTAAAAGAGACGTTTCCAGCAATTGATATGGCGATACTTGAAGTAGAAGGAGAAGGTTTACCTTTTCTTCCTATGGATGATTCGATTAAAATCGAAAAAAATGATCCTATTACTTTTATAGGAAATCCGCTTAGTTTCAAAGGAATTGCCAATGAAGGCACTATTTTAGAACCGATCAAGCTTTCTGGTTGGACGGATGAAGTGATGATGATTAAAGCGCCTGTCTATCGTGGAAATAGCGGAAGTCCTGTATTAAATGAAGATGGCAAAGTCATCGGAATCATTTTTGCTACAATGGATCATCAGAAACATGGAAAAGTCGGTTTATTCATACCTAGTTCATTATTGAATGAATATGCAACGGATGAGAAATAATCCTTGAAATGATCTTCGTATTTTATTTCAATGCAAACTATTATAATTTGGCGTCAAAATGAATTATACTATTCCATGCACCATGTGTTGTTACATATATAATGGAGGGAAATGTATTGAAAAAATTATTGTCTGCGCTAATTGCTTTGACAATCGTCATGTCACCAATCGGCAGCCTAATACTGAATGATCATGCGACGACAGTTGAAGCGAAAGGATATAAATCCGGCAAGAAAAGCTTTAATCCAAGTCAAAACAACTTTACAAAACCAAAAGTGGACAAGAAACAGGAAGAAAACACTTCGTTTAATAAATCTTCCAACACCACTTCTAAAAAAGGCGGTTTCTTTTCAGGAGGCCTTATGCGGGGCTTATTTGTAGGCGGGATTGCAGGTCTTCTATTTGGAAGTCTTTTCGCCAACATGGGTATGTTAGGTTCAGTTTTAGGTTTTCTCATTAATATGATGGCGATCATTTTCATTATTAGTATGATACGCAGAATTTTCTCACTTCTGAAAGCAAAAAAAGAGAAAGAGAATGCTAATCCATGGCAGAGTTAATTATATCTGAACAAGATATTGTAAATGCTATCTGCATTGATCAATCTCAGAAGCATAATGTACAACCTGAAGAAATCGAAGTAGAGCTTTTATACGATGATGAAGAAGGCTTTTCCGCAGAACTTGAGTTTAACGGTCATCAAAAAGTCATCGGATCTTTCGACATGATTCAAGCGATACGCTATTGGATTAAAGAAGTTTTGAATAAAGATCCTTATGCCGCGGGAATCAAGTTATTGTTGGATCGGGAAGAGGGCATAATAGCCGAGATTCAATAATATAGGCAGCTCTTCTCAAAAATAAGCCAGGTGGGTATTTACAGGTACCCGCCCGGCTTTTTCTGTAGACTCACTTTGCGCTCACCAATTGCCTTTCCATCACTTCGTATTTTACTTCAGAGTTGTTTTTTATTAGCAGCTCTTCTTTCTCAAAGTCCCCTGTTCTTTTATTTATAGTCCGTCTCCAAATTTCATTCCGCCTAAAGGTCTTCCCTCCTTTCTTATAAAATTGATGTTCCCGTTCCTCAATATGAAAACTTTTTTCCACGTCTTCGTTCGAAAAAATAGCGCCTTTCAAATGACGATCTGTTACCCAAACGCGAATTTGAAAAGCATATTCTGTTGTATTTTTAAAACGAAAGTCAACATAATTATAAAAAACGCTGGCGCCGCTCCCAAAAGGAAGGACTCTCCCCTCGTCCGGAAAGGGGTCAAAGCTGTGATGATGTCTTTCAACAACAGTTAATGGCGTATGCAAGACCATCCAATAAAGGAGATTTGCAAGTTGGCAAATGCCCCCTCCAATGCCTGTTTTCACTTCTCCTCTTGAAAGCTGCATCCCTTCAATATATCCTTTTTTCCTTGTAGCCTTTCCTACCAATTTCCAAAATGAAAAGACTTCACCTGGTTGAATGATAATCCCGTCTATCTGTCTTGATGCTAGAGTCAGATTTACGATTTTATTTTCCTGAAGAATCGGATCGCTATCCCCCAATCGTCTACGTAATAGCGATTGATGTTTTTTACACGTGAAATGGAAATTCGTTTCAGATTTCCGCTTAGCAAAATATCTTCTATCTTTCATGTTTTTTATTATGCGGAAAAATCTCTTTTGCTCAATTCGAGCATAGTAAAAAAATGGGTGGATTTCAGATAACCTCATTCATTTCTCCCCTTGTTCAAAACATACACAGTCCTATACTTTATTCATTATCACAACCGTTCTTTCCTTCTTGTTTCGAAAATATTTTTGTCGTTTTCGATTAAAAAAACACACGAAGATGTTGATATCGTGTGTTTCCATTGTAGTTATCTTTTTTTCTTATTGGACTAAATCGTTCATATATTCTACTGATACTATTTCCTTATCGAAATATGAATAAATATCTTCCAACTGTACATTTATTTCTTCCAAATCAATCGCTTCATTAAACAGATATTCATAATAAATTGCTTGCTGATCTGTTTGGATGACAATCCGCAACATTTGAAGAGGTTGTCTGCCAGCAGTATCTTCATCTGATAATATTGGCTCCTCTAAATTATGATTTGCCTGATTCACATATATTTTCCCTTTAACATTTTGAGCTTTCATAGTCATTGCAAAATCCTTCAGTTCATTCAAATCAGCTGTATACTTCAAGAGAATGCCTCCTTTATTTCCTGCTCCCTATTCCATTCCCTTTCCGCCATAT
This sequence comes from Sporosarcina sp. SAFN-015, assembly GCF_051966875.1. Taxonomy (GTDB): domain Bacteria; phylum Bacillota; class Bacilli; order Bacillales_A; family Planococcaceae; genus Sporosarcina. Next base: position 65,199 of record NZ_JBQCKP010000006.1, read on the forward strand.
TCTATTCATATCATAGTTCGGTTTGCTTTAATCTCTCTACAATCCTTCTTTTTCGATAAAGCATTTTGCCTGCCTCAGCTATATCATTTACCGCTGATCGGTTGATGAATGCTCCAAATACGAGACCTGCAATTGGAATCATTTGAAATATCTTTTTCCATCCGATTTGATCCCTATAGGAGAATACAACTTCACGCCAACCCTGCAGTTCTGACATAATTTCCCGCTTTGAAGCATCATGAGGAGCGTCAAATTGTGACAGCTGAGCAAGAATGGCTTGTTTTCCTACAATATCTGAGGAAACGAATTGGAGACATTTCACTACAAATAATCGTTCTTCTTTCTCACTCGGATTATAGCCATAACAAATTGCAATGTCTTGCAATGTCTTTAATTGCAAACTTAGCAACAATGGAATGTCGATTGTCAGTGTGAACACTCCGCCAATCCCGGTACTAGCCCCCTGGATTGTTGCAAATCTTTTTCTGTTGATCGTTATTTTTTCTACAGCATCATCCATCGTTGAAATTGGGAGTTCCTTTACACATTCCAAGGTATGCACATCCATCTGAGGATAATAATTTGTAATATTGGACACTGAGCTTAAATAACGTCCGCCGGTTTGGATATATTGGCCAAGCTCATCCAGTAGAATACCGATTTTATTCTGAATGAAATCAGGCGTCCATTTATCGATCAGTTTAAAAGGCAACCGACCAAGTTTTTCCCAAAACCATAAATCACTTTGGTCTTTCTCCCAATCCTCCACTGCTTTCAATTCATGTAATAGCCATTCTTTTGAATCAGTCATAATGGACTTACCTACTTTCTTTTATATAGGTGTGCAATGTTATTAAATCAATAAGAATAAAGGAATACAAGCAGCCTACCAAGGGTAATTACATAGAAATGCAGAAATTGGAATTAATATTTTATATGAAATGAAAACTTTTTTCCTCGTCCATCGTCTATATGTAGTGGAAATATCCCTTGCTCATAAGAACATTAGGTGATATGATACGCGTGCTAAACAATCTCGTCATAGATTTTTTATAATTAGGTGGTGATCATTTGAACAGGATTGATATGCGGAAGAAGAAAAAGAGAAAGAAATTCGGTTTTATCATCGGTATTGTCGTAGTCTTGCTCGGATTAGGGACTTATTACTGGGTTGATCAATATAATCAAGGGTTATCACTATCTGAAGAAGGTACGTTGAAAGAGCAAAATAAAGATTTTGGTATTTTTGATGGACCAGAACCGCAATTCGGAGAAATTAATATTATGTTGCTCGGCTCAGATGCTCGAAAAGAGGAAGATGGCCGTTCAGATACATTAATGATAGCGAATTACAACCAGGAAACCGAAAAGGTGAAACTAATATCGATCATGCGTGATACGTATGTCGAAATTCCCGGATACGGCATGCAGAAAATGAATTCTGCATATAGTCTTGGTGGACCTGAGCTTGTGCGCCAGACAATTAAAGAAAATTTCGGTTTGGATGTACATTATTATGCAATGGTCGATTTCAAAGGCTTCCCTAAAATTGCAGATATTATCGCTCCGGAAGGCATTGAAGTCGATATTCCCTATACGATGTCACATGGGATATACATGACGCTTCATCCAGGTGTACAAAGATTGAAAGGCGAGCAGCTTCTCGGTTATGTCCGTTTCCGCCATGATAGCAAAAATGACTTCGGGCGAGTTGCACGTCAACAAGAAGTTCTCTCAAAATTGAAGGATGAAGCCGTTGGCGTACACAGTCTCATGAATTTGCCTAAGTTATTAGGAGCAGCCGACGCTTATATTGATACGAATCTCGATAAAATGACGATGCTTTCTATCGGTAAAGGAATTTTGAACAATAAATCCGAAAAAATCGATACCCTGCGCATCCCTGTAGACAACTCTTTTACAGATCTTGATGTTAGAGCGGGTAGAGTCCTTGATATTGATTTCGATAAAAATATTGAGGAGTTGAATAACTTCCTGGAAGGCAAGACAGAAATCGTCGATACTAAAGAGAATAACGCAAACTAAAAACAAGGTATCCCTTCTCGGGGATACCTTGTTTTACGTTGTTTTTCGTTCCGGAAGCTCGCCTTCACGTCTAAAGAAGCCAAAAATTCCAACTGTCTGGACGATATTTGTGAATGCTTGCGGATCGACTTCGTTTATAATTTTCTCTAAGTCATACAATTCATACCTTGTGATGACCAAATAAAGCATGTTTTTATCTTCTTTTGAATAAGCGCCTTTCGCCGGAACAATCGTAATACCACGTACCATTTTCTGATGGATTGCCTGTTGAAGCTCTTCAGCCTTATGAGTAATGATCATTGCCGTTACCTTTTCATGGCGTGTATGAATCATGTCGATGACAGAAGTTGTCACATATAATGCAACCATCGTATAAAGAGCGTTCTCCGGCTCGTATAATATCCCAGCCAACACAATGATAATACCATTCAGCAATAAGAAATAGGTTCCGATTGGTTTATCTTGCAGACGTGACAACACCATTGCCACAATATCCATTCCACCCGTAGAAGCACCGAGTTTTAATGATATACCGACTCCTACGCCGGCAATGACTCCGCCAAAAACAGCATTCAGAATAATATCGCTGGAAAGAGATAAAACCGGTAATATCTCAAGAAATATCGTAGTAAAAACAACCGATATTATACTATAAATTGTAAATCCTCTTCCTACTCTAAACCAACCTAATATGAATACTGGAATATTGAATAGGAATAGTAAAATACCGGTGCTAACAGAGATGCCCAATTGATCGAACAAGATGCTTGAAACTAACTGTGCAGCCCCAGAGAATCCGCTCGCATAGACATTTGCGTTAATTAAGAAAAAGTTCAAGGAAATCGCCATTAGCAAAGACCCGAAAATTACAACGATAATACGTTTTGCTTCAATAAAAAACATAAGTACCTCCTCATTACAGTTCACGATAGATACTTGATTATACTTCATTCCTAGAAAAAATTCCTTCTTTGACCTCTAACAAAAAACATATTAATGAAATGGTGGAATGCATTTAATAATAATGCAAGTAAAAAATTTTTCAATTTGCATAAAAGAGTCTTGTATTTCGTATAACGAAGTATATAATTCAGTTTAGCAGGTTGTTTCAAATGAATAGAAAAGTGGAGAGACTATGCGCACCTATAATGAAAAGATCAGCATTTACCACGGTATGGCTTCGACAATTGCAGCAAATTTTTCAAACAACTTCTTTACGATTTTCGCGATTACGATGTTAGGCGCGACTAATTACCAAGTCGGCCTCATTAGCTCGCTGCCGCCGTTAATGGCGTTGATCATGACAATACCAGCCGCGATTTTAATCAATCGCGCACATACACAAAAGAAGCTAGTTGCCATGTCAGTCCTATTGGCACGACTCATGTTTCTACTGATTATTAGCATCATTTACGTCCCTTCTCCGACGACGCATGCATGGATTTTTCTAATTGTCATCGCGATTATGAGTTTACCAAATACCGTTGCCAATATAGGGTGGCAGACATTCATTAGCAGTCTCGTTGAGGAATCAAACCGAGGCGCCTTTTTCAGCGACAGGAACAGACTGTTGACGATTGTCGGATTGATTTCAACATTGGTGATCGGAATTGTAATGAAAGATTCATCATCCAATGTAACAGCCTATCAAATATTGTTTGCAGTCGCTTTTTTCTTCGGGATGCTAGAAGTATTTTTATTATTGAAGCATGAGGAAGAGCCTGTAAAGACTGACAGTTTATTAATAAAGAAGAAAATGATGGATTGGTCAATCTTCAAGCATCAAAATTATGTTTCCTTCTTGATAGCGGCCCTATTCTTCAATTTCGCCTGGCAGATGGCGTGGGGCATCTTTAATATTTATCATGTCAGATTTGTCGGAGTGACAATATTCTGGGTTAGCATGTTTTCTGTCGGCAGCATGTTAGCACAATTCTTATCATTCCCACTTTGGAAAAAGTGGGCAGAAAAAAGATCGAATACGTTAGTATTTGTGTGGGCTGCAATCGGTATGGCCACAACACCTTTCCTGACAGTCTTATCAACGAATGTATATTATATCGCTTTAGTTCAGACGTCTTCAGGATTTTTCCTTGCAGGTGTTGTATTATTATTGTTCAATTTGCTATTGGAACAGTCCCCTGCTCATGTCAGAACCTATTGCATAACGACTTATAATGTGTTGTTATCGATAGTAGCGTTCGTAGCTCCTCAAGTCGGTATTTGGCTGTTAGAGCAATTAGGTGTGGAAACAGCTATGTATATTAATTCGACATTGCGGTTTTTAAGTGCTGGATTGTTTTTCATTGTTTATATCAAGTTTACAAGGAAGAGAAAGTCAAGCATGGTAACATAATGAATATGGTAGATAGGAGTTTTGATAATGGCAGAACATCATTTTCATCTTAAAGCGGAATGGCCAGGATTACGCAATGATGTGGGGACGATTGAAACATTAAATTTGAAGACTGAAGTATCTATCCCTACAGAAATGGATGGCCCCGGAATAGGGACAAATCCAGATGAAATGTTGCTTGGCGCAGCTGCAACATGTTATATCATTACGCTTGCGGCTATGTTGGAAAGAAGTGAAGTAGAAAAAGAAAGCCTAACGATGGAGTCTGTCGGAGTAGTTGACTATTCAAACGGAATCGTTACGTACAAAAGAATTATACATAAACCTGAAATAGTTTTGGCTAAAGGTATGGCTGAGAAGCGTAACATTGTAGAAAGACTAGTTTTAAAAGCGGAAGCTTCATGCATGATTAGCAGGGCGTTGCAAGGAAATGTAGAAGTTACAGTAGAGCCGAACATAATATGATGCAACAAAAAAAGTCTCTTTGTCTGTTTTACAGACAAGAGACTCTTTTTCTGTTTTACGTTAGTGCAAGTCTTAGACAAACTCCCTAGGAATTTTAGTTTCCCATTTACGATTGAAGACTTCTTCTTCCCCTTCATACGCAACTAAACGGTTCATCAAATAGAAGTAATGTTCGTCAGCAGACATGACGCTGCTTGTTTCAAGATTCGTCTGCCATTCATCTTTGCCAACCGACAATGTCCAATCACATCGTACTTTCGCAGATAGCGGCTCCCCTTCTTCCACAGTATAAATATTGCGGTTCGTACTGCCGTACTCAATTCCATTGCTATGCAGCTTTCTCGCTCCTTCATCAGAGAAATCATCGAGCTTCCATACATTCGAGACAACATCATGTGAAATGACGCGTGTCCTTTCCGCTTCTCGCAGAATGTCTTTTTCCAATACAGGAGCCGTCTCAGGATGCTGAAATGGTTGAAGTTCCAAATCAATCGTTTTTGGCTCCCTCACAGGCAATGAAAGGAATGTCTTCTCTGAAGGATAGACAGTCAAAGTGGCTTCTTCAGGAGATGGCCAGGCATGCGGCCAATACGTTGGTGATATCGCCAATTGCCAGCGATGCCCTTTTTCCAGCTTGTGACCGATCGCATTCATATCGACTTTGACACTATATTTTTCCCCAGGTACTAGATACTCGGGAAACTCATGGCTGTTCCTATGTGTTAGGTTCAACAATCCCCACGTTACACGAGTGGATGAACCGTCGGGAGCTACATCATTCAATCTTACTGAAAGCAAAGCATTCGGTTTGTCAGATGAAAGGTCAACAGTGAATGAAGGATGTCCTAAAATATGAACTGGTTCATCTACCGGTTCGGAATCAAACACGACGGCATAGCCGTTTTCATTTCTTTGATCTCCTGGCAAATCACCTGGTTGACCGAACGGACAAAAGACGCCTGCATGAAGACCATGCTGTTGAACGCTTTCCACCTTGATTTCTTTTCCATCAGCTATATCTGTATTCAATTTTGATTGAGCCAGATAGTATCGCTTATTTATGAGATCAGCAGGCGGCCATTGCTCTTCCGCCACCCAATGGCCTGGCCTAATGAAATAATCTGTTTGGGGCGGGACACTCTCTTGAATCCACGCTCGCAGCATCGGTTCTTCCATGATGCCTGTATCTTCACCTTTCAACCAGTAATCCCACCAACGCAAGCATTCCTGAAGGAAACCGATCTGTGGTCCTGGAACCGCCATTTCTGGATATTCATGCGCCCAAGGACCGATCAAGCCTTTGCGAGGTCCTTTCAAACCTTCTAATAACCGTGGAATGGCGTTTGTATAGCCATCCGCCCATCCACCTACTGCATATACCGGTATTTCAATATCTTCATAGTTTTCACAAACAGAACCATGCTTCCAATAATCGTCTCGTCGTTGGTGTCTAACCCATTCTTCAACAAATGGCGGAGTCTTTTCCAACCGTTCTAGCCAATTGTCACGCCATGCTTCCCCAACCACTTCCGGATCGGCGGGGCGCGCATTATAAGCAAGCATTGTGGAAGCCCACCAAAGCATGTCGGAGGCAAGCATCGCTCCACCTTTATAATGAACATCATCCGCATAACGATCATCTGTTGAACATAGTGTGATAATTGCTTTTAGAAATGGATGTCGTCTTGCAGCCACTTGTAGGCCATTGAAACCTCCCCACGACTTACCAATCATACCGATGCCGCCAGTAAACCATGGCTGTTCGGAAATCCATGTGAGTACTTCCAATGCATCATCCTGTTCCTGCTTCAAATATTCATCATACAAAATCCCTTCAGAATCGCCGGAACCTCTTATATCTACACGGATGCTCGCATATCCGTGGCCCGCAAAATATGGATGACGGAGCGAATCCCTCAAGGCAGTAAAATCATTTTTCCGATACGGTATATATTCGAGTATTGCTGGTACAGGATTTTGATCAGCATCTTCCGGCAGCCAGATCTTTGCGGAAAGTCGAGTCCCATCCGACATGGGAATCCATACATTGTTCATTTCTCTAACTTTTCTCGGAAACTCTGTCCGAACTATTCGGTTTGATTCACGTACGTTGAAAACCATTATGAAAACCTCCTATTGATTGTCCTACTTACGCTTTTGGAAAGTCCTGCTTTAGCCATCTCAATAAAGAGACGACAAGCAGAAGGTAAAAGATATAGATTGGTACTGAAACGACGACTGCTGACGTTTGAATGACCCGCAATCCGCCGATTAAAAGCAATGAAATCGATATCGTTGCCAGCATAGCACCCCATACCATCCGATGCCATCTCGCAGGCTCTTGCCCATCACCCAACTCCTTCGTGGCAATAGCCGAAAGAATATACGTAGCTGAGTCCATTGACGTTGAAAGGAAAATAACCGCCAGTATGACGAAGAAGGGCAATACAATGGAGCTTAATGGCAATGATTTCAATATGGCTACAATTGAAGCAGGTCCACCACTTTCCGTTAAGATGTCCTTCACAGGAAGTAAATCTTGCAATTGCAAATTCATCGTATAACCACCGAACACCATAAAGTAAATCCATCCACCGATAGACCCCCATAAAAGCATATGGATGATCAATTGACGAATCGTTCTTCCCTTCGAAATTCTGGCAACGAAAAGGCCCATGAAAGAAGCTGTCGCAGCGAACCAAGCCCAGTAAAATACTGTCCAGCTTTGAGGAAATCCGCTTTTGCCAATAGGATCTGTATAAAAACTCATCATGGCAAAATTTTGGATCATCATGCCAAAACTGTTTGTAAAGTATGTCAAAATAAATAAAGTAGGTCCTGCAAGAAAAACAAAGATTGCAAGCGCTAAAGCAAGATAGACATTAATATCGCTCAATCTACGAATACCTTTATGGAGTCCCAAGTAAGCACTCGCAGAGTAAATGACTGTTATACAAACGACAATAATAGCATCTAGTGTAAGAGTTTGTTCAATTCCTAAAATACTCCCCACAACTGCAGATACCATTGGGACACCTAACCCAAGCGATGTCCCTAATCCTCCTACCAAACTCCAAATGACTAGAATATCAATCAATTTACCTAGCCAGCCATCTGCATACTTCCCGAGAGCTCCACTAAGAGCGACGCTCATCTTTAAGGATGGGCGCTTTTTAATGAAATAAGAATAAGCGATGACTACAGTCGGGAATGCATACAATGACCACGCTGAAATTCCCCAATGGAATAAACCATAAGTCAATGCCCACTCAGCAGCTTCTTTACTTTCCGGTTCAATCCCGAACGGAGGACCTGTGAAATAGAAAATTGGTTCAATCATTGACCAATACATAATGCTTGTACCCATACCTGCCGTGAAAAGCATTGTCCCCCAACTGAATGTAGAAAACTCTGGCTTGCCTTCGCCAAGTTTAATTTTTCCATAGCGGCTAAAAACGAGCCATATTAAAATGATGAATAATCCGATCGTCAAAAACTGAAATGCCCAATCCATTTTATATGTAATTTCAGACATTAAACTGTCTAAATACGGCTCCGCGGTAGAACGATTCATAACGAGCAAAACAGTTGCCGCTATAATGACTGCTATTGACGCCCAAAAAATAAATGGATCAATCCGAACTTTTTTCATTTCTCCCACCCCTTTTTTATTTTTCTACCAGTACGGGTAAATTTCCCGCCAATTGATAACGCTTTCAATAAATCTACGAAATGTATTAAACAAGCTTGCCTTTAAAATACATTTTGAAGATTGATTGAATACAAAAACATAATCAGATAGAATATACTAATCATGATTATTTAATTAATATCGATTATTCTATCACAAGAAAATTAATAGAACAATCATAAATAGCAAATTATTATAATGTAAATCTTGTATAATGAAATTATGGAAAGGAAGAGATATGGTTGAGCAATAAAACAATTCAAATGAGCAGAATGTGGAAATACTTTATAGAAGCAACAGTGGAAATTATCGAAGAAGAAGGCATTGATCAAGTAACAATTAGAAAAGTTGCAGACCGCGCTGGATATAATAGTGCAACAATCTACAATTATTTCAAGGAAGTTTCCCATTTAATTTTCTTCGCTTCTATGAAGCTTTTGAAAGATTATATTGAGGATGTCACTGAAAAAATGGATACTGGAAAAACATATTTGGAGAAATATATGCTCGCTTGGGAATGCTTCTGTAATCATTCCTTCAGACAACCTTCCGTTTTCCACGCAGTCTTTATTATGGATCTCGGTGATCACCCGGAAAAAATGATTGAACGGTACTATGAGATGTACCCTTCCGATTTAATAAACATTCCAGAAGAGTTGAAACCGATCTTGTTCGAGAGGAGCATGACAAAACGAGGAAAGTCACTTTTGAAAATGGCTGCAAAAGAAGGAATGATCGATGAATCCAAAGTGGACTCACTGAATGAAATGACTAATCTATTATGGCAAGGTATGATGACGAATATATTAAATAACAGATTGGATTATAGTTTGGAAGTGGCAGAACAAAAAACATTGCAATATATTGGTCAAATGGTGGAGAACACTTTGACACATAAGATTAATAGTTAAAAACCGATGGACGAATCCATCGGTTTTTTGAGATTTATACAGTTTGCCACTTCTGAATGAAATAAGAAGCCGTGCTTTGCAACTTAGGATAACGTTTCGACTTCTTCATTGCGAAATACAATGTTTTCATGAATTGTAATGAATTCGTACGTGCATAGTAAAATAATTGGGAGTACCCACCTTCAGGTGTTTTCCTATCCAATTGGTCAAAGACTTGTTCGACCCATTCAACTAAAATGTCTTCCGGATAATCGATGTTCGCTAATGATAGGATGATTGCAACTAAACGTTCATCCTCGTCATCCGTGTAGACGCTGCCTTTCCAAAAGCATGATGTTACGCCTTGCAAAATAATAGGGATCAGTCTTCTTTCAGTTAATGGGTGGCTTGCAATAACAGCCGAAAGATCCGCACCATGGGCAATGCCATGGGCCCATCCTTTGTCCTCCACAAACCCTCGGATATCTTGTTCAAGTGAAAGATAGGTTGCGCATTTCTCCATCGCTTCAGTTCGCAATTTTGAATCTATGAAAGGATGTTCTTTATCCAACCAAAATAATCCCGTGAGCCAAAGCGTTGAGAAGGAGCGGATAAACACATCGTCGGAGTCTTGTTCACCGATCGACATAAATAAATATTGGTCTGTAATCAATTCTTTAAGGGCATGGATCAATTGATTCGTTTCCAAGTGTTGACCCGAAATCAGTTTTACGAAAAGTCTGTAAATCAATTCATCGCGCAACTCGCCATCCGGGGACCCTAGATTGGCTAGCATGTTAGAAAAAAGCTCCTCACCATGCTTTTCCATATAGTTTCGACACTGCAAATCATCCATTTCCAATACCATCTTCAGCTGCTGTTTCATGAGAGACCTCTTTTCCGTGGCTTTATTCATCAAATTCGGATTCTAGTCGCTTCTTGAACTCTTCAGCTGCGCTATATCCTTGCTGTTGCAAATACCAATTATTCGCTGCTGCTTCAATCAATCCCGCGACGTCTCTACCTGGCTGCAATTGAATTTGAATATGTGGGACCGGAACGTCCATATAAGTCTTAAATTTCGTATCGAGTTCCAATTCATTATTCAATGCATTGTCTTGCCATTCCGTCAATTCAATATCGAGAGCAATTCGGCTTTCTTCCTGAAAAGCAGCTCGTCCATATAATCTGACAACGTTGAGCAACCCAATGCTTCGCAGTGCCAGAAATTCCTTATTCTTTTCATCGTGAGTTCCGAGAAGCGTTTGTGGACTTAGTTTTTTCAACACTACAATATCATCAGCGATCAACCGATGCCCTCTGCCGATCAGTGTATGCGCCGTTTCACTCTTCCCCACTCCCGACTTGCCTCGGAGCAGAATTCCAATTCCTGCAACATTCACACATACTCCATGGACAGCAATTTCTGGAGCCATTTCTTTCGTTACATAAGCATCCAGCTTCGCGCTCATTTCGCTCGTCGAATCAGGCGTCCGTAAAACAGGAATATGCTCTTCCTTGCAATATTGCAGCAAGCCAAGCGGCTCTGCCTGATTGGATGTAATGATGATGCATGGCGGATCATACTGAACAATATTAGCAATTCGAAGCTTGCATTCATCATCTGTTAACGTATGTAAGTAATTGATTTCATTCTTTCCAAGGATTTGGATATGTTCTGTCGCAATGAAATCGAATTTATCCATGAATTCCAATCCTGGCCTTCTAACTTTCGTCTTTTTCAAGCTTTTATCAAGCATATGGTGTCCCACAAGAACTTCTAAAGAAAATCGGTTAACGATGTTTTCAATCGTTACAGTCTTCATTACGATACTCACCTCTTCATCCGTATAAATGCGGTCAATTACTTCATTTCGTATTAGTATAACATGTTACGCTGGATATATATTCATGAAGACCAGAAAGAAAAAATCGAAAACTTCTAAAAAATGTTTAGCCAATTTAAAAGAAGGGTATTCGTAGAGTACAAGGCAGAACGAAAGTGGAGTCGATTGAATGAAAGTCGAATCCGCGAAGATTTGCACAGCCTTGGCGGAAAATTTGCTTTACTGGCAAGTGTTCACTCGTCCGGGGAAAAGGATTTTGCTCCGGCCACTTATGTACGGTAAGAGGTAGGTTTTTTGTGGAAGTGCAACTTGAAGCTGACACCCCATATGGCCGATCATGAAAAGGGCTAAACTTTTTAAAGTTAGGGGTCAGTACGATCAAACTGCACTGACGGGCGTTTATAGTTTGTCAGGAAGAACAGTTTGAAGCAGGAGAACAAACAATCAAATTTTCCGGTGCGGAAAGAAGAGCATGGTCCTATATTGGGATCATGCTCTTTCCATTTCTTTTAGTTGCAACTCTATTCCCCTTATTTCTTAAAAAAATACTTATGCCCGACTTTTTCCATCAAGCTTGGACTGAGTGCGTAAAGCTTGCTTGTAAGTCCCATAATCCCGGGAAGATTGATTTCACGAACTGGTTTTCCGATTGTTTGTACGACCGCATCAGCAACAGTGCTAACTTGCAGCAAATGTCTGCCAAGTGACGAACGGTAGCTTCCCGTTTTGTCAGCCATGTCTATGAATGGCGTATCAATCGGACCGGGGTGGATGACGGAAACATGAATTCCGTATTGAGCAACTTCTAAACGAAGTGCATTTGTATAACCGATCAACGCATGCTTAGTTGCTGCATATACAGAAGCTTTTGGCGTCGCTACCTTTCCAGCTTGGGAACCAATATAAATGAGATGCCCTTCCTGACGGCCCATCATTTGCGGAAGGATACGTTTCGTTAGTTCGATTGGTGCTAGGACATTTGTATCCATCATTGTTCGGATTTCATCATCAGATAAAAGATGTGCCGCTTCGAAATGGCCTACCCCAGCCGAAAAAACGACGATATCTATTGAATCAATTTGTTCCAACAGACTTTCCATCTCATCCTTGTTTGTCACATCCGCAGGAATGGCAATAGCCCCCTCATTTTGCAATTCCCAAAGTTTGTCCGGAGCTCTGCCAGTTGCATAAACAATGTATCTGTCAGTATCAGACAATAGCCGCATAGCTGTTGCATAGCCGACACCGCTCGTCGCCCCTGTCACTAAAACTGTCTTACGTTTGTTCATAATACAAAATACCGCCTTCAGAAACATTTTCCCGTACAAGGCCATTTGCAACTAAATAATCGGTTTGCCCGATCGTTTCAGATAAAGTGAGGCCAAGTTCTTTTTCATAGACGGTTGGGAACAATTGCTGTGTCAGCTCATAGATCGTTTTGCTTCCTTCGGTTAACATAGCTAGCACTTTCATTGCCCGCTCATGTTGTTTCTGAAGTCTTGAATCGATGAGAGGATGAACATTCCGAACTTCATTTCCATGACCGCCATAAATAATATCAATCGGCAGATCTAATAGACGTGATAGCGAAGCATTGTATTGTAATAACGACTTGGGCCGCTCTGCAGTGCGGTCAGCAGGAGGTTCTATTAAAGGATTTGACGATACTTTTTCAAGTACAAGGTCGCCTCCAATCATCTCCCCTGTCTTTTCATTGAATAATGCAATATGGCTTTGCGCATGTCCAAGCGTTTCCATCACTATCCAGCCCGGATGTCCGTCCCACTCGTCGCCCTCCCCGATTGTCTTATCGAGGGTCCGGTCTCCCATCAATCGAATTGGGCGTTTCATCTTTTCTACCCAATTAAAATAGTGTTCTGGCACTCCTTCCTCTTTTAAGCACTGCATATAAAAACGATCATGGTATTCCATAAATGCTTGATCCCTTTTTAACCAAAGATCATTGTACGAATGACCGATCACTTTCGCTTTGTCGAAGGCATCCATCCATCCCGCATGATCGGGATGATGATGCGTTAAAATGACTTGCTCTATATCATTGAATGTATATCCGATTTCCTTAAGACCGCTTTTCAATGCTTCGTATGCCTCCGGTGTTTTAGGTCCCGCGTCAACTATGGATAAAGCATCTCCTTTTACGACGAATGCATTGACGTCGCCGACAGCGAAAGGCGTCGGGATTTCGATTTTATGTATCATTTAAGTAAACTCCTTCGAATTTCATTAGATTAAATATTTATGAATGGTTATTCAGTACATTGTACATCTTTTCTAAAGTTACGTCACCCATGAAAAACCCACATTCTTGAAACCTTTATTAGTGCTATCCGTAGTATGCTATAATGACGATAACTTTTTTACTAGGGGGATCGATATGGGGATTTTCAATTTTTTCAAAAGCCAATTTATCGAAGTTATAGAATGGACAGACCAAAGTTCCAATACAATGGTGTATCGTTTTCCGGTACAAAACAACGAGATCAAAATGGGTGCCAGTTTGATCGTACGTGAATCGCAAGTTGCGATTTTTGTAAATGAAGGTGAAATTGCGGATGTATTCACGCCTGGCCACCACGTGTTGTATACACAAAATATGCCTATTTTGACAAAATTGAAATCCTGGAAAACTGGATTCAACTCCCCTTTTAAAGCGGAAGTCTATTTTGTGAATACGAAACAGTTCATTGATCAAAAATGGGGTACATCCAACCCGATCATGATGCGCGATGCCGATTTTGGAATGGTCCGCTTACGTGGCTATGGTATTTATTCTTATAAAGTGTCTGATGCTGCCGTTTTCTTGAGGGAGCTGTTTGGAACGAATAGCTCGTATGATACGAGCAGTATTGAAAACCATTTGAAGAGGATGATTCTTTCAGGTTTGACAGATCTCTTTGCCGAATCCCAAATTCCTGCGCTTGACCTTGCGATGCATTATGACGAACTGAGCACACAAGGAAGAGAGAAGATGAAAGAGCGTTTTGCTGAATTCGGTTTTGACATCACTTCACTCTATATTGAAAACTTATCCCTTCCAAAAGAAGTCGAACAGGCAATGGATAAGCGGACGACGATGGGTGTTCTCGGGAATATGAATACGTATACACAATACCAAGCAGCAGAAGCGATTCGCGATGTGGCTAAAAATGATAGCAGCGGAATGGCCGCAACAGGTGCCAGCATAGGTGTCGGAGCTGCAATCGGGAATGCGATGGCTGGCGCATTCACTTCAAATCAGCAACAGTCAGCACCTCCAACTGAATCGGCAAAAATGGCTTGTCCACACTGCCAAGCTCAAATTCGTACTACAGCGAAGTTTTGCCCGGAATGTGGTAAATCTGTTCAAGAGAAGAAGGTTCCTTGCATTAATTGCCATGCGGAAATTAAAGAAGGATCAAACTTCTGTGGGGAATGTGGCGCTAAACAAGTGACAGAGAAAAAATGTGCGGGATGCGGAGCGATTAATGGTCCTACTGCCAAGTTCTGCGGAGATTGTGGAGAGGGTCTTGAAAGCTGAACGTAATGGGGTGATGGGATGACGAATGTGGACAATGAAGTTCTAGAAGACGGGATTATTGAAGAAACAGAAGTGAACCAATGTGGATCGTGTGGCGGGAATACAGTATATGACCCTGTGTCACGCGGATTGAAGTGTCCTTTTTGCGGGACTCAAGTGGAAATTGAAGCAACTCGGGAAAATACAACAGAACACGATTATTTGGATGCTTTGGATCATGCAGATCATAGTTGGAGCGATGAGAAACGTGTCTTTAAATGTGACAACTGTGGAGCGGAAACTCTATTGGACAACGATAAGGTAGCCGATTTTTGCACTTTTTGCGGCTCTTCCCATATTGCTGTAACTGAACATGACGCCGGTATCAAGCCAGCATTGGTCCTTCCTTTTCAAATCTCAAAGGAACAAGCCGTTGAAAAATTTAAGACTTGGATCTCCAAACGTTATTTTGCCCCATCCAGATTGAAAAAAGAATATGAACTGCAAAAACTAAGCGGTGCGTATATCCCCTATTGGACATTCGACTCAAATACAAAATCATCGTATACAGTTAAAATTGGGACGTATTATTATGTGACGGTGACACGGACGGTTCATCGTGACGGAAAAGCACAGCAAGTCACCGAACAAGTAAGGAAAATAAGGTGGCGTACCCAAAATGGCAGTTACAATAAATTTTTCGATGACATATTAGTCAAAGCATCTCGCAATGTCGCCTCCGGACTGATTGATAAAGTCGAGCCTTTCCAGCTTAGTGGGTTACTTGACTACAAAACTGAATATTTATCGGGCTTCCTTGCAGAACGTTATTCAATACCATTAAAAGAAGGCTGGTTGTCCGCCCGCAATATTATCGATCAAAAAATTCGAAACGGAATTCTTCGCAAAGAAACAGGTGATGAAGTGAGAATCGTGAAAGTGGATACATCATATGATGGTATTACGTTCAAACATATTTTGCTGCCACTTTGGATATCTTCATTCAACTTTAATAATAAAGTTTATCGTTTCCTTGTGAATGGTCAAACAGGTAAAGTGAGCGGAAAATCCCCTATTAGCATTTGGAAAGTGACGTTCACTGTTTTATTGACAGCGCTTGTAGCAGGTATAGTATTTATGGTCCAAGATACGATGTAACAGTTGACATTTATCTGACACCATGGAATAATCACTATAATTTACAATATTCTTGCGTTGACGAAGACAAGTAGAGGCAGTGAAGGAAACAGGAAGTGCGGTCAGCGACTGAAAGCCGCATATCCCTCTCCTGCCACGAACCTACTTCTGAGCTGTCATGGAAACATGACCGTCCCTTTCACGTTACGAAAGCTTGTAAGTTGTGCCGAATTGATTCGGCAAATTTAGGTGGTACCGCGGAAACATGCGTTTTCGTCCTGATTTATCGGGACGGAAGCGCTTTTTTTATTCATGGGAAAGGGTGAATGAGGATGGGAAAGATCGTTTTTGTAGGAGCCGGTTCAATGGCAGAAGCAATTATCGCTGGTATACTTACTAATGAAGTCATGCATGCGGAAGATGTATATGTGATGAATAAATCGGATGATGAGAGGCTTTCCTACATGCAACGTACATATGGAGTTTCAGTAGTCTGTCAAGAACGGAATGCGTTGCGTGAAGCCGAACTCATTGTATTAGCGACTAAACCGAAAGATATCGAACAAGCGATGCAAGACATTACGGATTATATAAATGATGAAGCAGCTGTGTTGTCAGTGATCGCCGGCATATCGATCAAGACGATTGAGAATGGTCTTGGAAATCGTCCTATCGCTCGCTCTATGCCAAATACATCTGCTACTATCGGAAAGTCTGCAAGCGGAGTTTCGATGAATGCTAAAGTAAATCCACAAATGCGTAAGCGTATTTTGAATTTATTATTATCAATCGGTATTGTGAAGGAAGTCGAAGAAGATGAGCTGCATACAGTGACGGCTTTATCAGGCAGTGGACCTGCCTATGTCTATTATATGGTTGAGGCATTGGAAGAAGCTGCGATTGCAAATGGGTTATCCAATGAAGTGGCACGCGATCTGATCATACAGACTTTAGAAGGTGCTGCCGCTATGTTAAGGCAAACCGGTGAAGAACCGGAACTTCTAAGACGTAACGTGACAAGTCCAGGCGGCACGACGGAAGCTGGCTTGAAGACACTTGAAAACCGGTCATTCAAAGAAACGATTCTTGAATGCATCAAAAGTGCAGAGAGACGTTCAAGGGAGCTTGGGGCTTTGTCTTAATTAATAAGTAAAAGGAGGTTATTGAAATGGCAAAGTTATTTACACCGTTTACAATACGTGGAGTGGAACTTAAAAATAGGATTGTTATGGCGCCGATGTGCATGTATTCAAGCCATAACTTGGATGGGAAAGTCGAGGATTGGCATAAGATCCATTATTCTACTCGTGCTGTCGGCCAAGTCGGATTGATTATTGTGGAGGCGACTGCTGTATTACCGGAAGGACGGATTTCAGATCGGGATCTCGGCATTTGGAGCGATGATCATGTGGAAGGACTATTTGAAATCGTCCGCCTTATGAAACAACACGGCTCGAAAACCGGTATCCAGTTAGCCCATGCTGGTAGAAAATCTACTGTTGACGGAGACATTTACGCACCAAGCGCCATCCGTTTCAATGAACAGTACAAAACTCCAGTTGAAATGTCACTTACGGAAATACGGGAAACTGTTGATGCATTCAAAGATGCTGCTATCCGTGCAAAAAAGGCTGGCTTTGATGTGATCGAACTGCATGCTGCGCACGGCTATTTAATCAATGAATTTCTTTCGCCATTAGCAAATAAGAGAAGTGATGAGTATGGCGGCCCTTCTGAAAATCGTTATCGCATATTGCGTGAAATTATTGACGCTGTCCGTTCGGTATGGGATGGTCCTTTATTCGTTAGGATATCGGCTGAGGATTATGTAGATGGCGGAATGTCGACTTCCCAATACATTGAAATGGTTAATTGGATGAAATCTCAAGATATCGATTTGGTTGACGTAAGTTCTGGTGCTGTCGTACCTGCAAAGATCGATGCGTACCCTGGCTATCAAGTGCCGTTTGCTGACCAAATTAAAAAGGAAACAGGCATCGCAACCGGTGCAGTTGGATTAATTACGACAGGATTGCAGGCAGAAGAAATTTTGAAGAATGGACGTGCTGATGTTGTACTGTTAGCCCGTGAATTACTCCGTAATCCATATTGGGCCTATTCTGCAGCAAAGGAATTGCGCGTGGAAATCGACCCGCCTAAACAATATGATCGTGGATGGGTTTTTTGAAATAAGGAAAACTGCCGTTTGTCGACATGGACTGCGGCAGCTTTATTTCTTTATTAACTGTTCGTTCTTCCATTCAAAATGACTAAAGTCTTCTGCGATGTGAACGTTTGGGAAAATAGCGCTGCCTTGCTCCTGTAGATTGGCGATATCCGCTTGTAAGAAACGTGCGCTAATATGATTTGCAATAAGCTCCTTCACATTTGCCTCTTTCGCAGTACGAGCCGCATCGCCTATCGTAGAATGGCCATATTCGCTTGCAAGCTCTCCCGTTTCGTTATCAAATGTTGCTTCATGGACAAGAATATCCGCCTTGTCAGCCAATTTGACGGCTGCGGAACAGTGTTTCGTATCTCCAAGTACAGCTACCGTAAATCCTTTTTGTGCATCGCCAGTAACATCTTTGCTGTAAACGATGCTCCCATCAGCCAGCTCGACGTCATCCCCATCTTTCAATTGTTTCAATAAGGGACCTTTTGGCACTCCCGATTCAAATGCTTTATCAACAAGTAGTTTCCCCGGCAATGGCTTCTGCTCGATTCTAAAGCCGAAACATTGAATGACGTGCTCAAGTTCTAATGTGCACACTTTAAACTGATCATCTTCGAAAACGACACCTTCATCGATCTCCTCGATCTTCAATGGATACGTTAAATGGGTTTTCGTAAGTCGTAGCGATGTCATGATCCATTCCTTTATGCCGACAGGACCATAAATAATCAATTCATCTTCTCCGCCTAAAAACGAACGTGATCCTAGGAAGCCAGGCAATCCGAAAATATGGTCACCGTGTAGATGTGTAATGAAAATCTTATTTATTTTTCGCGGTTTAATAGAAGTTTTCAGCAATTGATGCTGCGTCGCCTCACCGCAATCAAACATCCAATAACCACCTTGCTCCGCAGATAGGTTGACAATCAAGGATGAAGTGTTGCGTTGCTTGGACGGCATGCCAGCGCCGGTCCCTAAGAAAAATAATTCCATGACGATCGCCTACCTTTCCTTAAATCCTCGTTTTACAGAACTTGGTCCAAATTTCTTCTCCAGTTCTGTTACAAGCTCATCCATTTTAGCTTCTTTTGCATATTTCTCGAAGTTTTCGAATGACAATTGTTCATTCAATTCATTTATCGGAATGACATTCGATACCGTAATTCCTAATAACCTGATTGCATCCCCATTCCAATGCCGTTTGAAAAGATCTTCTGCTTCTTTGTACAAGTCTTTCGCTTTGAAGATCGGATTGATGACTGTCCGACTCCTTGTATGGTTTCTCCAATCCGAAGTCCGGATTTGTATCATAATAACAGTACCCGCAAGCTGCCTTCTGTCCAAACGTTGAGCGACTTTTACTGATAATTGCTTAAAAACTTCAAGGCATGCCACCAGTTCCGTTTCGTCAATCGGCAATGTCGTCGAGCTTCCGACACTTTTCCTCTCTTCCGCAGAATCGGGATCCACTGGCCTGTAATCGATGCCGTTCGCCCTTTTACGAAGGCGAACTCCATTTTTTCCTAATTTGCTTTTGATCAATAATTCGTCGGTTTTTGCTAAGTCTCCGATTGTTTTAATGCCGATTTCATTCAAACGTTTTTCTGTGCTCTTTCCGATGCCGTGCATTTCTATGACGGGAAGAGGCCATAAAACGTCTGGCACTTGTCTCTTACGTAAAATCGTTATCCCCATCGGCTTTTTCATGTCGGAGGCTGTCTTTGCCAAAAACTTGTTCGGAGCAATTCCAATGGAACAAGGAAGATCCAATTCATTCAATATCCGCTGCTGCATCTGCTCCGCAATTTGCTTGGCATTCGTCAACCCACCGATATTTGTAATATCGATATAAGCTTCATCAATGGAAACAGGCTCAACGAGTTCGGTGTATGACCTCAAAATCGAAAAAACAGCGTTGGAAGCTAGCCGATATTTTTCATGGTCTGGCGGTACGATTACTAGATCAGGGCAAATTCTTTTCGCCTCACCGACTGGCATTGTCGTGTAAATGCCAAGTGCTCTCGCCTCATATGAACAAGTGACGAGGATGCCTCGTCGCTCTTTAGGATTTCCAGCAACAGCCATCGGTAACCCTTTCAATTTTGGATTATGGGCTTGTTCAACGGAGGCGAAAAAGCTATTCATGTCGAGATGAAGGATGACTCTCGCCTGTGCATTCGGGACAATTGTCATTAACCTCACCTCCATTGGTAAATTCAAAAAAACCGGATGGATGCACTCATCCGGTTATTCTTTCATACTCTGTGTTTTCACATATTCACCGATCTCATCCATCCCCGACAATGTCCTTGAAAGAATTTCTGCATCGACAACAGTGATCATCCGATCTTCCAAATTGGCGACTGTTTTGAAGTATGGCGTTCTTGAATAGGCCATCAAGCCAGATGAAGTCAAATTGCTTTCCGGGATATCTAAAATTTCTTTTGCGTCAAGAACTAACAATCCAATAAAAAGATATTCGGTTTGTACGACAACAATCCTTGCATTCGGATCATCTTTCGCCGTATTACCGTACAGGATTTGTTGAAAGTCCAAGATTGGAACTAATTCTCCTCTGATTTTCATCAAACCAAGCATATATTCAGGCAGATGAGGAATCGGATTTACCCGTTCCAACTTTTCAATCGAAACAACCGTCTCGACGGGCAAAGCGTATTCCTCTTGGCCGCATTGTATAATTACCGCTTTCATATTGCTCATCAATTAAGCCCCCTTGGTTGCCGCAACTCGAACAATTTCAATTAATAACTCAGTGAGCTTATTTAGTTCTTCTACAGGCATCCGTTCATTTTTTGTATGGATTTCTTCATAACCGACCGACAATGTCACTGTAGGTACTCCAGCCCCATTAAAGACGTTTCCGTCACTTCCACCGCCGCTCGTCATAAGTTCAGGATTCCTGCCAATATTATGGATCGCTTCGATTGCCGTTTGTACAACTTCAGCATCTTCATCGAAGCTAAATCCTGGATACATAAGCTTCACTTCCGTTTCTGCCTTCCCCCCCATAGCAGCTGCCGTTCTTTCAAACGTCTCCACCATATGAGCTGTCTGCTTATTAAGCTTTTCGGAATTAATAGAACGGGCTTCTGCAATGATAAGGACTTCATCGCATACAATATTCGTCGCTTGTCCACCTTCAAAACGACCGATATTTGCCGTAGTCTCTGAATCAATGCGTCCTAGCGTCATCGCAGCAATCGATTTAGCAGCGATATTAATAGCTGAGACTCCCTTTTCAGGTGCGACTCCAGCATGTGCTGTCTTGCCATGGATTGTCGTCCAAAGTTTAGCCTGGTATGGGGCTGCCGTTACAATCCCACCGACTTTCCCATCACTATCGACAGCATATCCATACTTCGCTGTCAAAAGAGACGGATCCATCGCTTTTGCCCCGACAAGCCCACTCTCTTCACCTGCCGTAATTATGAATTGGATATCTCCATGCGGCTTGCCTTCCTCTTTCAATACTTTTGCCATTTCAAATAAAGCTGCAATCCCCGCCTTATCATCAGCACCTAATATTGTCGTTCCGTCAGAATAAATAAAACCGTCTTCACGCAATTCCGGTTTAATGCCTTTCCCTGGAACAACCGTATCCATATGGCATGTGAAGTAAATCGGATCCGCACCATCAACATTACCTTTTAACGTTGCAATTAAATTTCCTGCCCCATGTCCCGTCACTTCTTTCGAATCATCTTCCACAACTGTGAATCCGAGATTCTCCATTTTCCCCTTTAATACTTCTACAATTCCCTCTTCATGTTTCGTTTCTGAATCAATTTGTGCAAGCTCAAAAAATTCATCCAATAGACGCTGTGCGTTCACGATACATCTCTCCTTCGTTTTGTTCCTTTACAATGGAATATTGCCGTGTTTCTTTTTTGGTCTTGTCTCTTGCTTATTTCTCATCATTTCTAGCGCTTGCAAAAGTTTAATACGCGTCTCTCTAGGATCAATTACGTCGTCTACCATGCCGTGGGAAGCAGCTACATACGGATTTGCAAATTTCGCCCGGTATTCTTCGATTTTTTCTTCTCTAGTCGTTTCCGGATTATCACTATTCGCGATTTCCCTTGCAAAAATAATATTTGCTGCGCCCTCAGCCCCCATAACAGCAATTTCTGCATTCGGCCATGCGTAGACTATGTCCGCACCGATCGCTTTTGAGTTCAATGCAACATAAGCCCCTCCGAATGCTTTTCGTAAGATGACTGTTATTTTAGGAACTGTAGCTTCCGAGTAGGCATAAAGGATCTTTGCTCCATGGCGGATGATGCCACCATGCTCCTGTTTCACACCTGGGAAGAAGCCGGTAACGTCCTCGAACGTAATAAGCGGTATATTGAATGAATCACAAGTTCTGATGAATCGGGCAATCTTGTCCGATGAATTAATATCCAATCCACCCGCCATCACTTTTGGCTGGTTGCATATTAATCCGACTGATTCACCTTTCATTCGGGCAAAACCGACAACCGCATTTTTCGCAAATTCCGCTTGCACTTCGAGAAATGAATTTTCGTCGACGATTTGCTCGATGACTTTTCGGACATCGTAAGGTCGAATCGTTTCAAACGGGACGATATCGGCTAGATCGTTTCGGTAATCATCCTCGTGAGCCGTCTCACGCACGGGTGATTTTTCCTCATTGTTTTGCGGTAGGTAGGAAAGCAGTTCCCTCACTTGTTTCAATACTGTTTCTTCATCCTTTCCACGGAAGTGGGCATTCCCGCTAATAGAGTTATGTACTTTCGATCCACCTAAATCTTCGGAAGAAATTTTTTCACCTGTGACCGTTTCAATTACTTTCGGTCCAGTAATGAACATTTGACTCGTTTCATCCGTCATAAATACAAAGTCTGTGATCGCAGGGGAATAAACGGCTCCTCCAGCACAGGGTCCTAAAATAACCGAAATTTGTGGTATGACCCCTGAATAGATTGCATTGCGATAGAAAATCTCGCCATATCCATCAAGCGAAACGACACCTTCCTGGATACGAGCGCCGCCAGAATCGTTCAAACCGATGAAAGGAGCCCCATTCTTTGCAGCCAAATCCATAACGTTTGCAATTTTCATAGCGTGCATTTCTCCAAGTGCTCCACCGAAAACAGTGAAATCCTGTGAGAAAAGATAAACGGGGCGTCCATCGATTTTTCCATACCCAGTTACAACACCGTCGCCAGGTCCAATTTGTTTATCCATGCCAAAATCACGCGTTCTATGTATGACGAAAGGATTCAACTCAACGAACGTTCCTTCATCGAGCAATAGATTGATCCGTTCTCTGGCTGTCAGTTTACCTTTTTCATGCTGTTTCGCAATCCGTTCGTCGCCTCCGCCAAGTTCAATTTCACGTTTTCTAT